>NZ_JAMQGR010000005.1:0-362629 GCF_023703445.1 Janthinobacterium kumbetense | reverse complement strand
CCAGGGACCTGCGGATTAACAGTCCGTCGCTCTACCAACTGAGCTATCAGGGAAAAGAGGCCGTATTATATAGGCCAAACTTGGCGCTGTCCAGATTTCCATAGGGAAAATCTTATCCTGCCCCAAGCTGCGCACCGGCGGCGCAAAAACAAAAAAGGCCACGTTTTTCAACGTGGCCTTCCGAATTCTGGCTCCCCGACCTGGACTCGAACCAGGGACCTGCGGATTAACAGTCCGTCGCTCTACCAACTGAGCTATCAGGGAAAAGAGGCAATATTATATGTCGCTTGTTCCATATTTGCAAGACTGATACTGTATCTTCACAAACACGGCCATCGCCGACTTTCTACCACCATCAGCGCCGCACTTGCATGCAGCGCCGAAGAAGCAAGATCTTAAAGCACTTTGGCGATCGCGTCAATAACGATGTCGATATTGCGCGAATTCAATGCTGCCACGCAGATACGGCCCGTGTCGACGGCGTAGATCGATTGCTCGCGCAGCGACGCCACCTGCTCCTTGGTGAGACCGGAGTACGAGAACATGCCGATTTGCTGGCGCACGAATTCGAAGTCGTGGCCTGGCGCCTTGGCTTTCAGCTTTTCCACGAAGGCATTGCGCATTTCGCGGATGCGCACGCGCATGCCGGCCAGTTCCTCTTCCCACAGCTGGCGCAGTTCCGGCGTGGCCAGAACGGTGGCGACCACCTTGCCGCCGTGTACTGGCGGGTTCGAGTAGTTGGTGCGCACGACGCGCTTCAGCTGCGACAGCAGGCGGGCCGCTTCGTCGGCGCTGGCGGCGACGACGCTCAGGGCGCCCACGCGCTCGCCGTACAGCGAGAACGATTTCGAGAACGAGTTCGATACCAGCAGCGGGCCGCCCGCGTCGGCGAAGCGGCGCACCACGGCGCCGTCTTCGGCGATGCCGTTGGCGAAGCCTTGATAGGCCATGTCCAGGAACGGCACCAGGCCGCGCGAGGTCACCACGCTGATGATCTGATCCCACTGGGCCACGCTCAGGTCGGCGCCGGTCGGGTTGTGGCAGCAGGCGTGCAGCACGACGATGGAACCGGCTGGCATGGCGTTCAGGCTGGCCAGCATGCCGTCGAAGTTCACGCCATGGGTGACGGCATCGTAGTAAGTGTAGTTATTCACGACGAAACCGGCGTTCTCGAACAGCGCGCGGTGGTTTTCCCAGCTTGGGTCGCTGATGTAGACCTGGGCACCCGGCGCGAAGCGCTGCAGGAAGTCGGCACCGATCTTCAACGCGCCCGTGCCGCCGATGGCTTGCACGGTCACGGCGCGGCGCTCTTGAATTACGGCGCTATCGGCGCCAAATACGAGTTCTTGCACAGCCTTGTCGTAGGCGGCGAGGCCTTCGATCGGCAGATAGGTGCGTGGGGCGGCCTGTTCGATCAGGATGGCTTCTGCCTTGCGTACGCAAGCTAACAGAGGCACTTTGCCGTTGTCGTCATAATAGACGCCGACGCCCAGATTGATTTTGGCGGGATTCTGGTCCGCGTTAAATGCTTCGGTGATGCCCAGGATCGGGTCGCGTGGGGCCATCTCGATGGCGCTAAACAGACTGGCAGAAACAGTTGGGTTCGTCATGATAAGATTGGATTCGATTGGAAGCAGGTTCACAGCGGAGTTGTAGACAGCGCCCCAAAATACAACGCCAGGGCCGCCAGCAGAGCACTATTCTAACAAAGGTCTGATTCACATGCCCGAATTATCTACCGCCAGCGAGGCGGAAAGCGCAATTATCTCTTTCCCGGACTCCCCCTTCAAGCTGCACCAGCCCTTCCCTCCGGCCGGCGATCAGCCCACGGCGATCGCCCAATTATCCGAGGGGATTGCCGACGGACTGGCCTTCCAGACCTTGCTGGGCGTGACCGGTTCAGGCAAGACCTATACCATGGCCAACGTCATCGCGCGCATGGGCCGGCCCGCCATCGTCTTCGCGCCGAACAAGACGCTGGCGGCGCAGCTGTACAGCGAGTTCCGCGACTTTTTCCCGCAAAACGCGGTCGAATACTTCGTCAGTTACTACGATTACTACCAGCCGGAAGCCTACGTGCCGCAGCGCGACCTGTTCATCGAGAAGGATTCGTCGATCAACGAACATATCGAGCAGATGCGCCTGTCGTGCACCAAGTCGCTGATGGAACGGCGCGACGTCATCATCGTCGCCACCGTCTCGGCCATCTACGGCATCGGCAATCCGAACGAATACCACCAGATGATATTGACCCTGCGCGTCAAGGACAGGGTCGCGCAGCGCGACGTCATCGCGCGCCTGATCCAGATGCAGTACACGCGCAACGAAGTCGATTTCGGCCGCGGCACCTTCCGCGTGCGCGGCGACACCATCGACATCTTCCCCGCCGAGCATGCGGAACTGGCCGTGCGCCTGGAAATGTTCGACGACGAGATCGAATCGATCCAGCTGTTCGACCCGCTGACGGGCCGCGTACGGCAAAAGATCCCCCGCTTCACCGTGTATCCGGGTTCGCACTATGTGACGCCCCGCTCCACCGTGCTGCGCGCCGTGGAAACCATCAAGGACGAGCTGCGCGAGCGCCTCGAATTTTTCCGCAAGGAAAATAAACTGATCGAAGAGCAGCGGCTGGAACAGCGCACGCGCTTCGACCTGGAAATGATGGCGGAAATCGGTTTTACGAAGGGTATCGAGAACTATTCGCGCCATTTGAGCGGCGCGCTGCCGGGCGAACCGCCGCCTACCCTGGTCGACTACCTGCCGCCCGACGCCTTGATGTTCCTCGACGAGTCGCACGTGCTGACGGGCCAGCTGAGCGCCATGTACAACGGCGACCGCTCGCGCAAGACCAACCTGGTCGACTACGGCTTCCGCCTGCCGTCCGCGCTGGATAACCGGCCCTTGAAATTCGAGGAATTCGAGCAGAAGATGCGCCAGACCGTGTTCGTCTCGGCCACCCCGGCCGAATACGAAAAGACGCATTCCGACCAGGTGGTCGAGCAGGTGGTGCGTCCGACCGGCCTGGTCGACCCGCAGATCATCGTGCGCCCCGCCAGCAGCCAGGTGGACGACCTGATGTCGGAAATCGTCGAGCGCATCAAGAAGGACGAGCGCGTGCTGGTGACGACCTTGACCAAACGCATGTCGGAGCAGTTGACGGAATACCTGGGCGACCATGGCATCAAGGTGCGCTACCTGCACAGCGACATCGAGACGGTGGAACGCGTGGAAATCCTGCGCGACCTGCGCCTGGGCACCTTCGACGTGCTGGTGGGGATCAACCTGCTGCGCGAAGGCCTGGACTTGCCGGAAGTGTCGCTGGTGGCCATCCTCGACGCGGACAAGGAAGGCTTCTTGCGCTCCGAGCGCAGCCTGATCCAGACCATCGGCCGCGCCGCGCGTAACCTGAACGGCACGGCGATTTTGTATGGCGACCGCATCACGGATTCCATGCGCCGCGCCATCGACGAAACGGAGCGCCGCCGCGCCAAGCAGATCGCCTTCAATACGGCCAACAACATCATCCCGATCGGCGTGAAGAAATCGATCCGCGAAATGATCGACGGCGTCTACAGCCCGCAGGAAGCGCGCGAAACCCTGCAAGTGGCGCAGGAAGCGGCGAAGTTCGAAGCCATGAGCGAAAAACAGGTCAGCAAGGAAATCAAGCGCCTGGAAAAACTGATGGTCGACCACGCCAAGAACCTGGAATTCGAAAAGGCGGCGCAGGTGCGCGACCAGCTGCACATCCTCAAGCAGCAACTGTTCGGCGCACCGGGCACCGACAACGTGGCGTCGATCCTGGGCAAGTAAATGTCACGCCAGGCATGGGGGCTGGCCGGTCGCGCATGCCATTGCGTCATGCCACAATAGCGCCCCGCCTCGCTCCTTCAGGGATAACCGGGCCGGCGCATGTGGAACAGGCTGTCCGGTCCGATCTCGAAATAATCGGCCGGACCGCCGCCGCGCAATATCGGCGCGGCGGCGGCCGTGTCGTACACGCCATCGGTCAACAGGTGGCGCGCGATGTGCACGCCCACCACTTCCCCCAGCACCAGCCAGCTGCCGACACCGTCACCCTTGATGCCCTGCAGTTCGATGATCTGCGTGCGCCGGCATTCGAAGGACACGGGGCTTTCGGCCACGCGCGGCACGTTGACGAGGCGCGAGGCGGCCGGCGTCAGGCCGGCCAGCGCGAATTCGTCGACTTCGGGCGGCGCCGGCGCACAGCTGGCATTCATCGCCTCGGCCAGCGGACGCGTCGCCAGGTTCCACACGAATTCGCCCGTTTGTTCGATATTGCGCAAGGTATCCTTGCGGCCAATGCTGGAAAATCCGATCAACGGCGGATGGTAATTGAAGGCGTTAAAAAAGCTGTACGGCGCCAGGTTGAGCACGCCCTCGCCGCTGCGCGAGGCGATCCAGCCGATGGGCCGCGGCCCCACGATGGCGTTGAACGGGTCATGCGGCAAGCCATGGCCCTGTGCGGGTTCATAAAAGTGAATGGGGTCAAGCACGCGCGCTCCTGCAGTCAAAGGAAGTCAAGACGCCCGGGATGGAACGCCTGGAACGACAGCTTACTGGAATTGCCGCCACCGCGTTGCCAGCCCGCGGCGCCAGGTGCGTTCGCGCACGCAGCATGACAATTGTATGGCGCGCCGCAGCACGCCTCGCTTATGATGGGGCAACTCAACCCCGATCATTGTGCCACCGCCCATGCCTACCCTCACGCTGCACCAGAAAGTGTTCCTGCTCCTCCTGAGCGTCGTCACCATCGGCTTCGGCTGGATACTGGCGCCCTATGCGGGCGCCATCTTCTGGGGCGTCGTCCTGGCGATCCTGTTCGCGCCCGTGTACCGCTGGCTGCTGCGAAAAACCCGGGGCCGCGCCGGCGTGGCGTCGCTGCTCACCTTGCTGCTGATCATCGTCATCGTGATCCTGCCGCTGTCGCTCATTTCCGTGTCGCTGGTGAACCAGGCGGCCAGCGTCGTGGAAATGGTACGTTCGGGGGAAATCACGGTCGCCATGTTCTTCGATAAGATCATGGCGGTGCTGCCGCAATGGCTGATCAACTTGCTCGACCGCTTCAACCTGACCAGCCTGGCCAGCCTGCAGGACAAGCTGGCAGAGGGCGCCACGCAGGTGAGCCAGGTGGTGGCGGTGAAAGCCATCAATGTGGGCCTGTACACCTTCGAATTCCTCACCAGCCTGTGCATCATGCTGTACCTGCTGTTTTTCCTGATGCGCGATGGCTCGGCCCTGTCGGCCCGCATCAAGGGTGCCGTGCCGCTGAGCCGCAAATACAAGCAACGCCTGTTCACCAATTTCACCACGGTGATCCGCGCCACGGTGAAGGGCAACATCCTCGTGGCGATCGCCCAGGGCGCCCTCGGCGGCCTGGCATTCTGGTTCCTCGACGTGCCCGCGCCCCTGCTGTGGGCCGTGCTGATGGCCTTCCTGTCGCTGCTGCCGGCCGTCGGCGCCGCCCTCGTCTGGGCGCCCGTGGCCGTCTACTTCCTGGCCACGGGCGCCATCTGGCAAGGCGCAGGCCTGGCCGCCTTCGGCGTCTTCGTCATCGGCCTGGTCGACAACGTGCTGCGCCCCGTTTTGGTGGGCAAGGACACCAAGATGCCCGACTACGTGGTGCTGCTGTCGACCGTGGGCGGCATGGCCCTGTTCGGCCTGAACGGCTTTGTCATCGGTCCCGTGGTGGCGGCCCTGTTCATCGCCTCGTGGGATCTGTTCGTCTCGGCCAGCGAATTCCAGGCCGAGGATTGAAGCGTGGCAATCGGGAGCGTCAGCACCCCATCCTGCAAAAATAATGGCGACGGAAGCCGGCTTGCCGGCGGCGCCACTTGCGCTTCCTGAAACAGGCAGGAACAGCCTGGCGGCAGAGTGCCCGCCAGCGCTGGCCAGCCTCGGCAACTATCCACATGAGACCGCATTTCCCATCATTTACCATGATGCAACAGTGTGTATTTAGCAACAGATGCAAAAATATAGTTTTTGACGCAGCAGGTGCCGCGGCGTAGTGTCGGTCGTCCCGACAACCACGTAATGAGGAGCCTCCCATGGCAAATCCACTGTGCTTAATGATGCCGGCGCTGCCAGGCACCAATCCGACCGCCATCGCCGCAACATTGCTGGAATACCAACCGAAGATCAATGCCGCCCTTACCACTATCGGTACCGTGCACTTTGCCCGATTCACCCTGCTTGACCGCTCCCAGCCCAATCTGCTGCCCAACATTCAATCGGCGGGCACTTCCGATAGCCTGGTCATCGGCGTGATCACCGAGTATGACGGCAACTTCAACGACTACATCGAAGATTTCGTGGGCGAACTGGGCGAGGTATTCGACGCGCTGCTGCAATTTGTCGTGGGCGGCAAGGCGCTGATTCCCGTTGCCAACCATGTGGCTGCATTTGAAGCCTTCATCACGGCCAACGACGCCGCGCAGCACGTGCCCAATAACGGCCTGTACAGCGCCTATCCGCAGACCGTCCAGAAAATCATCGCCGCATTCCGAACCTGAGCCGAAAGCCACGCCGGGGCTGCGCAAGCGGCCCCACCACCCTGCCAGCCACAACCCCAGCCCCCGGAGACAGCATGGCCGATTCCACCATCGATTACGACGACGTGCAAGGCACGATCCTGCGCGGCTACCGCGTCAACCTGGCGCGCCATTTCATCTTCAGCATCACGGATGCGGCGCAGGCACGGCGCACCATCGCGGCCCTGCTCGACGGCAGCGACGGCTTGCCGTCCATTACCACGGCGCGGCACATCCACCCCAAGCCGCCCTGCTTCCTGAATCTCAGCTTTACCGCGCCCGGCCTGTCGGCGCTGGGCATTGCCGCGACCGACCTGGCCACCTTTGACCAGGCATTTCAACGGGGCGCGGCCGATCCGGCCAGCGTCAATGCCGTGGGCGACGTGGGCGACAGCGCCCCCGAGCACTGGCTCGGCAACCTGGGGCCGGCAACCCGGCATGGCCAGGTGCATGCGCTGCTGAGCCTGTGGGTCAGCGAATCGACGGAAGTGCTGCAGGCGACCTCGGCCACACTACGCCGCGCCTTTGCCGCCGGCTGGCGCGAACTGTATGCGCACGACGGCGTGGCCCTGCCAGACAACCGCGTGCATTTCGGCTACCGCGACAGCATCGCCCAGCCGGACGTCGATGGCGCCCCGCAGCGCAAGCGTGAGCACGACCCTGATCCGCTCAACAGCGTGAAGACGGGGGAATTCCTGCTCGGCTATCCGAATGAAAACGGCGGCACCTACGCGGTGCAGCCGCCGCAACTGTCCACCAATGGCAGTTATGCCGCCTTCCGCATCCTGGAGCAGGACGTGGCCCTGTTCGACAGCATCCTGAGCCAGGGCGCGGCCAGTTCCGGGCTCACGACCGAAATGGTGGCCGCCAAGATGTGCGGGCGCTGGCGCAACGGCAATCCGCTCGTGCTCAGGCCGGACGAGGCCGGGCCCGTGCTGCCGGACGCCAGCCTGAACCGCTTTCACTATGTCGATGGGCAGCCGGACCTCGATGACACGCTGGGCCTGAAATGCCCGATCGGCGCGCACATCCGGCGCAATAATCCGCGCGACGAAGCCGTCGTGGGCGCCTCCGCCCGCCACCACCGCATCGTGCGGCGCGCCATGCCCTACGGCAGCGAATATGATCCGGCAGCGCCCATCGCAGCGCAGCGCGGCCTGGTCGGCTATTTCATCAATGCCAGCCTGCGCAATCAGTTCGAATTCCTGATGAAGCAATGGAACAATGACGATGCCTTCGTCAAATCGGCCGTCGGCCCGGCCGGTCCCGAGGCGGGCGATGCCACGTTCAACATCAGCGGCCAGGACGTGTTCCTGGGCATCAACGACCCGGCCGACAGTTCCTTCACCTTGCCCGGCGTGGGCGCGAAGGGAAGCGGCAATACCGAACTGCAGCATTTCTCGCGCAGCGTGATCACGCGTGGCGGCGTGTATTGCTTCTTCCCCAGCATCACGGGATTGCGCTACCTGGCGAACCTCGGCTAGGCGGGCGCGCCACGGCGACAAGCGGGAATGGCGCGTACCGCTTGCATTGATCCTGTCATTGCACTATCGTTGGCACACGCGCGTGTTGCCAACCTTTCACAATGACAGGAGTTCCCACCGTGTCGCTGATCCTCTACGGCCATCCCTTTTCCTCGTACACGCAGAAGGTACTCATCGCGCTGTACGAGAACGCCATCCCGTTCGCCTTCCGCTGCCTGGCGCCGGACATGCCCCAGCACCTTCAGGAGTGGCTGGAACGCTGGCCACTGCGCAAGTTTCCGCTGCTGGTGGACGGCGAGCGCAACGTCGCCGAGACCAGCATCATCATCGAATACCTGCAACTGGCCCATCCCGGTCCGCTGCGCCTGCTGCCGGACGACCCGATGCAGGCGCTGGACGTGCGTTTTCTCGACCGCTACTTCGACCTGCACGTCATGACACCGGTGCAGCATGCCGTCGGCGCCGCCCTGACTGGCGACCCGGCAAAGACCCGCGAAGGCCGCGCGTTTGCCGGCGAAAAGCTGGAGCTGGCCTACGCCTGGCTGGAAGAGCACCTGGCCGGCAGGACGTGGGCCGCCGGCGACCACTTCAGCCTGGCCGACTGCGCCGCCGCCCCCGCGTTGTTCTACGCGGACTGGACGCAGCCGATTCCCGCAACGCTGCCCCTGCTGCGCGCCTACCGCGCGCGCCTGCTGGCCCGTCCTTCGTTCGCCCGCGCGGTGGAGGAGGCACGTCCGTACCGCCACCTCTTCCCCTTGGGCGCACCGCAGCGCGACTGACCCTGTTCAGGCAAACACGGGACGGAAAAAACTGCGCTCGTAGCTGACGATGCAACGCGTCTCTTCCGCATAGCGGAAGGCGGCCTGGCATTCGGCGTCCTGCATCGAGTCGCTGCGGTATTGCTCGTACAGGGCCAGGCTGGGGAACGAAAACATGGCCAGCGCCACGTCGCTGGCGCCTTCGGACGGCAAAAAATAGCCGTGGTGCTGGCCGCCGAAGCGTTCGACGAGCGGTATCCACAGTTTGCCGTAGGCTTCGAATTCCCGCAATTTATACGGGTCGATGATGTAACGCAGGTAACAGGTAATCATGCGGTTTCCTTGTGAAGATTCAGATCCGTCAGCATGCCGGACTCCCAGGAGCCGATGGCGGCCAGTGGCGTGCCAGGCAAGAAGTCCAGTGCGCAGGGATAGGCAATGGCGTGTTCGGCAAGCACGCCGAGTCCCGGCCAGCCGTAGAACAGCAGCTTGCCCTTGCCGATGCGGCCCAGCGCGCCGCCGTCGGGCAGCCAGCGCAAGGCGTCGCCCGTGCCGCCGCCCGCCTCCACGGCCACCGTGGCCAGCCGGCGGCCATCGTCCAGCGCATGCACGGACAGACACTCTTGGCCGTCAGCGTAATGCAGCACGGCCAGGAGTGTGCCATCGGGCGACGGCGTGCACGACGCCAGCTTCGGCAGCGACAGCACCACGCGGCCGGCGCCCGCCTGCAGCGGCCAGTCCCACACGCTGCAATAGTCGGGCGGCTGCACTTGCCCCTCTTCCACCGATTTGACGCCATGCAGGAGCAGCAAACGCCGCCCGTCATAGATGGCCCACATGCCGCGCAGCATCTCGCCCGGGTGCGCCTGCGTGAAGAGCACCTCGCCCGTTTGCGCGTCGCGCACCCGCAGGCGGCCATCCCAGCCGCCGTCGGCAAGATACTGCCCGCAAGGCGACCACGCGGGACCGCAGCCTTCGCCCTCCTTCTTGTTCTGTAAGTTCAGCAGCAACTGGCCAGCGAGGGCATCCACCACAACCATCTGGCCCGTCGTGCTCTTGATGGCCAGCCGGCTGCCGTCGGGCGAAAAGGCCATGTCCGACATATGCGCGATGAATTTGCCGCGCCACAGCTTCTGGCGCGCCGCCACGTCCCACAGGACCAGGTCGCGTCCCAGCACAGCCAGGCGCGTGCCTTCGGGCGAAAAGCGCACGCCGTAGCTGCAGCCCAGCTTCAGGGGCTTCGGCCTTGCCGTCATGGGCGCACCAGCCGGTACACGACGCTATCGAGGTCGTAATGGCGCTCCATGCCCACGTACTGCATGCCCAGGCGCGTCATGACCTTGATCGAGGCGGCATTGTCCGGGTGGGCCACGGCCACCACTTCGGGCGCGCCGACGACGTCGAAGGCATGCGCGACGATGGCGTTGGCCGCCTCGCTGGCGTAGCCCTTGCCCCAGCCGGCCCGCGCCAGGCGCCAGCCGATTTCGTGCGGCTGCGCCTTGTCGCCGCCGATATGCTGCAGGCAGGCCAGCCCCACCAGCACCTCGTCTTCGGTGCGGATCAAGGCCCACCACGAATAGCCCCACTCGACCCAGCGCCCCATGATGCGGGCAACGGCGGCACGTGTATGTTCCTCCGTCTCCGGCTGGCCCGCATTGAGATAAGTCATCACTTCGGTATCCGAGTTCATGGCGTGCATGGCGTCGTAATGCTTCTCGGTGACGGGTTCGAGGCGCAGGCGCGCCGTGTGCAAGATGGTCATGGCATTTCCTTGGACGAAAAAAAAGACGATACACGATCGTCTTTTTTTAGCAAGAGTGCACGCAAAATTACTTGCCTGCTTCGCCCTTCTTGATCCACGCCGCCAGCTGGTGCGGGCGCAGGCCGTCGTAGTCTTCGAACGGCTGGTGGATCCACGGATTGTGCGGCAGTTCGTCCAGGAAGTAGTCGGGACGCACGACGGAGCAGCCTTTCAGCCAGATCACGGCCGATTTGACTTCGGTCACGTCAGGGAAGTTTTCCTTCAGGTGACGCGTGACCTTGTCCAGGGTGACGCCGGAATCGGCCAGGTCGTCGACCAGCAGGATGCGGCCAGCCAGCGGGCCCTTGGTCATGGTCATGTACTTGGCGATATCGAGGTCGCCGCGCACCGTGCCCGCGTCTTCGCGGTAGGAGCTGGTCGACAGGATGGCCAGCGGCAAATCAAAAATGCGCGAGAACACGTCGCCGGGACGCACGCCGCCGCGCGCCAGGCACAATACCTGGTCGAATTTCCAGCCCGATTCGTAGACCTTGAGCGCCAGGCGCTCGATCAGGCGGTGGTATTCTTCCCAGTTGACCCAGAGATGTTGATCGTTCGATTGTGGGGTAGTCATGATAGTGGAATCTTATTATTAGCGTGATTAAAAAAATCCGCCTTGCGGCGGATTGTGTCCAGCAGCTTACTCGAATGGGTGGCGCAGCACGATCGTTTCTTCACGATCCGGACCGGTCGAAACCATGTCCACCGGTACGCCGACCAGTTCTTCGATGCGCTTGATGTAAGCGCGGGCCGTTGCCGGCAGGGCCGCCAGCGATTTCGCGCCGACCGTGCTTTCCGTCCAGCCTGGCATCTCTTCGTACACGGGTACGCAACGGGCGGCTTCTTCGGCGCCCGATGGGAAGATGTCCGTGGCCACGCCGTCGATGGTGTAGCCGGTGCACAGTTTCAAGGTTTCGATACCGTCCAGCACGTCCAGCTTGGTCAGGCACATGCCCGTCACGCCGTTGATCTGCACGGAGCGGCGCAGCAAGGCGGCGTCGAACCAGCCGCAGCGACGGGCGCGGCCCGTCACGGTGCCGAATTCATGGCCGACTTGCGCCAGGTGGTGGCCGACGCCTGCATCCGTTGGCAGTTCCGAAGGGAACGGGCCGGAACCGACGCGCGTCGTGTAAGCCTTGGTGATGCCCATGATGTAGTGCAGCATGCCAGGACCGACGCCCGAACCGGCGGCGGCATTGCCGGCCACGCAGTTCGACGAGGTGACGAACGGATAGGTGCCGTGGTCGACGTCGAGCAGGGAACCCTGCGCGCCTTCGAACAGCAGGTTCGCGCCGGCCTTGTGCGCCTTGTACAGCGCGCTCGACACGTCGGTGACCATCGGACGCAGACGCGGCACATAGGCCAGCGCGTCGTCGAGGGTCTTCTGATAATCGATGCGCGGAGCCTTCAGGTAGTGCTCCAGCACGAAGTTGTGGTAATCGAGGTTTTCCGCCAGTTTTTCGGCGAAACGGGTTTCGTTCAGCAAGTCGGCGACGCGGATGGCGCGGCGCGCCACCTTGTCTTCGTAGGCCGGGCCGATGCCCTTGCCCGTGGTGCCGATCTTGGCCGCGCCGCGCGCCGCTTCGCGGGCCAGGTCGAGTGCCGAGTGGTAAGGCAGGATCACCGGCGCGGCGTCCGACACTTTCAGGCGCGAGGCGACTTCGACGCCGACGGCTTCCAGCTTGTCGATTTCGCGCAGCACGTCCGGCACGGAAACGACCACGCCGTTACCGATGTAGCAGGCGACGCCTGGGCGCATGATGCCCGACGGGATCAGCTGCAGCGCGGTTTTCACGCCGCCGATGACCAGCGTGTGGCCTGCATTGTGGCCGCCCTGGAAGCGCACCACACCCTGGGCGTGATCGGTCAACCAATCGACGATCTTGCCTTTACCTTCATCGCCCCATTGGGTGCCGATGACAACAACGTTCTTTGCCATAATTTTCTTTGACATCACTCAACCTAAGTTTTTAAGAATCCAGCTACTACCATTATCGGCAAGTACCAGCACGCGATCGCACTCGAACTCGTCTTGTTCATTACTGTGACCCGGCATACTCTGGATCACGACCTCGCCCGCCTTGCGCAACTCGGCGATTTTTTCCTTCAATTCTGGCGCGCTGCCCCACGGCGCGCGGATCGAATGCTTCCGTTCCGCAGTCGGCAACAGGCGCGCCAGTTCGCGCAAATCGAGCGAGAAGCCGGTCGCGGGACGAGCCCGGCCGAACGCTTCGCCGACGTGGTCATAACGGCCGCCGCGCGCAACCGCGTTCGGCAAGCCAGGTACATACAGCGCAAACATCGCGCCGCTTTCATATTGGTAGCCGCGCAGGTCGGCCAGGTCGATCGCCACTTCGGCGCGGCCCAGGGCGGAACCGGCCAGCGCGGCCAGTTCGGCCAGCGCCTTGAGCACGCCCGGCAGCGGCGGCAGCACTTCGCGCGCACGCGCCAGCACGTCGATATCGCCATACAGGTTCGGCAGGGCCAGCAGCGCATCGCGCGTCACGGCGTCGTAGCCGGCCGTCAGGGCGCGCAAGCCCGGCGCATCTTTCGCGCGCAGCAGGGTGTACAGCGCAGCCTCGTCGCGCACGGCAGCGGCGTCTTGCGCAATGATAGCGCGCAACAGGCCGACGTGCGACAAATCCAGGCGGACCGCGTCGAAACCGGCCAGTGCCAGCGAAGCGAGCGCCAGTTCCTGGATCTCGGCATCCGCTTCCAGGCCCGCGTGGCCATAGATCTCGGCGCCGATCTGCAGCGGTTCGCGGGTGGCGTGCAGGCCCGACGGACGGGTATGCAGCACGCTGCCGGCGTAGCACAGGCGGGTGACGGTGGCACGGTTGAGCAGGTGGGCGTCGATGCGCGCCACTTGCGTCGTCATGTCGGCGCGCAGGCCGAGCATGCGGCCCGACAGCTGGTCGACCAGTTTGAACGTGCGCAGGTCGGTATCCTTGCCAGCGCCAGTCATCAGCGATTCCAGATACTCGAGCAGCGGCGGCATGACCAGTTCATATCCGTACAGACGGAAATTGTCCAGCATGAGGCGGCGCAGCTCTTCGATCTTGCGCGCTTCCGACGGCAGAACATCGGCAATATTTTCGGGCAAAAGCCAATTCGGCATGAGGGAGCGAGATACGGAAGAAAGTTGAAAAAATGCATCATGCGAGGCAGCGGCGGGCGCGCCAGGCAAGAGGCCGAACCTGATATTTTACGCGAAAACACGGGCCTTTAGGGATAAGTTGTCCGAAACGCTGCCGCACAGCCCTAAAAACACCGCATTTTACGCCTTCCCGCAACAGCGTGGCGGGCACAAAAAAACGGGGCCGGCATTCATGCCGGCCCCGCTGCTGCCGCACCCGACCTTGCGGCCGGGAACAGTCTGGATGCTGCCTTACTTCTTGGCCGGACCGGCTGCGCCGCCACCCTTGAAGTACTTGAAGAATTCCGAACTCGGATCGACCACCATCACGTCGCCCTTGTCCTTGAACGTGGCGCGGTAGGCTTCCAGGCTACGGTAGAACTTGTAGAACTCCGGATTCTTGCCAAACGCTTCCGCATAGATCTGCGACGCCTTGGCATCGCCCTCGCCGCGGATCTTCTCGGCTTCGCGATACGCTTCGGCCAGGATCACCGTGCGCTGCTTGTCGGCGTCGGCGCGGATTTTTTCGGAGTCGGCCGAACCGGTCGAACGCAGCTCATTGGCCACGCGCACGCGCTCGGACTTCATGCGCTCGTACACGGAGTTGTTGATCTGCTCGACGTAGTCGACGCGTTTCAGGCGCACGTCGACGATTTCCACGCCGATGGCCTTGGCTTCCGCCGAAACCTTCGCCAGGATCGCTTCCATCACCTTGCCGCGCTGGCCCGAGATCACTTCGCGCACGGTGCGCTTGGTGATTTCATCGTTCAGCGCCGCCTTGACGATTTGCGACATGCGGTTGCGGGCCGGCTTTTCATCGCCGCCAAAGCTGCGGAAATACAGGCGCGGATCGGCGATGCGCCATTTCACATACGCGTCGACGAGGATGTTCTTCTTCTCGGCCGTGATGAAGCGTTCCGGCTCCGGCGTATCCAGGGTCAGGATGCGCTTGTCCAGGTACAGCACGTTCTGGAACGGCGGCGGCAGCTTGAAATACAGGCCCGGCGTGCTGATGACTTCCTTGACTTCGCCGAGGGCGAAGACGACCGCATACTTACGCTGGTCGACCACGAACACGGTCGAGGACAAGAGCATGATCGCGATAAAGCCCGCGATCAGGGCGGCTACGATACGGTTCATTAGCGGCTCTCCCGTTCACGCGAAGAGCGGCTGTCGCGGCGCGTATTGACTTCTACTGTCGGCATGGCTTCCTGTGGCAAAACGGTGTTGGCTGCGGGTGTCGCGGCAGCACGAGCGGCGGCAGCAGCGGCATCGGTGGCAGCCGTCTGGGCGATCAGCTTGTCGAGCGGCAGGTACAGCAGATTGCTGCCCGTCTTCGCGTCGACCATGACCTTGCTGGCACTGCTGAACACTTGCTGCATCGTCTCGAGGTACATGCGGTCGCGCGTGACGACCGGCGCCTTCTGGTACTCGACCAGCACCTGCTTGAAGCGCGAGGCATTACCGGCGGCGTTCTCGGTCACCATCGCGCTGTACGCGGCAGCTTCCTCCATCAGGCGGAATGCGGCGCCGCGCGCTTTTGGAATGACGTCGTTGGCGTAAGCCTGGCCTTCATTCTTCTGGCGTTCGCGGTCCTGGCCTGCCTTGACGGCATCGTCGAAGGCGGCTTGCACCTGCTCCGGCGGCTGCACGGCCTGCATCGTCACGTTGGTGATGACGGCGCCGACCTTGTAGCGGTCGAGGATCTGCTGCATCAGCTGCTGCGTATCGTAAGCCACCTTTTCGCGGCCTTCGTACAGCACGAAGTCCATCTTGCTGCGACCGACCACTTCGCGGATCGCCGTTTCGGCGACCTGGCGCAGGGTGTCTTCCTGGTCGCGCGTGTTGAACAGCCACGCGACGGGGTCTTTCAAGGTGTATTGCACCGCGAACTGGATGTCGATGATGTTTTCATCGTCCGTCAGCATCAGCGATTCGCTGGCCTGCTTGTTGCGCAGCGACTGGCGGTAACCCACTTCCACCGTGCGCACCTGCGACACGTTGACGGTTTCGTCAGTCTGGAACGGGTACGGCCAGCGCCAGTTGAAACCGGCCGGCGTGGTGTGGCTGTATTTGCCGAACGTGAGCACGACGCCGTTCTGGCCCTCTTGCACGATGAAGGCGCCGCTGGCGAGCCAGATGAAGACGGCGATCACGCCGACCACGCCGGCGGTGATGCCGGCGCCCTTCATGTCGGGACGCGGACCACCGCCGCCGCCGTTGTTATTGCCGCCGTTGTCGGGACGGTTCTTCTGTCCGAAAAAGGCGTTCAGGCGCTGATTGAAATCGCGCCACAACTGATCGAGGTCCGGCGGACCTTCGCCGGGCTTTTTGCCTTCTTGGGCTTTCTTGCCGTCGTCCTTGCGATTGCCCCAGCGGGGATCGTTCAGGGACAACTTCAAGCCTGTTTTTTTGAGTAGGGAGACAAGCATAACTATCGTGTTCCGACTTGGGAGTGGGTGGAAATCCTATCGTCCTCGCCAGGCTCTTCGTCCTGGTCCGGGGCGGCGCCATCGTGCTGGTCGTACTGACCGTCAAACTGATCTTCCTGCAGTGCTTCATCGTTCTGGTACAGGTGGGCCGAACCGGGCGCCTTCCTGGCCATCTCGACTATCGCATCGCGCAGCAGGTCGAGACCGCTGCCCTTCTGCGCACTGACGAACACGCGACTGATCGTAGCATATTCATCGCGCTCCACCGAAGGCTCCAGCCCGGCCGCATCGATCTTGTTCCACACGAGGATTTGCGGAATATGATCGGCGCCGATCTCTTTCAAGACCAGGTTGACCTGCTCGATCTGCTCCATGCGCACCGGCGACGCGGCGTCGACGACGTGCAGCAGCAAATCGGCATGGATGGTTTCTTCGAGCGTGGCGCGGAAGGCCGCCACCAGCTGATGCGGCAATTCGCGCACGAAGCCGACCGTGTCGGAGATCACCACGTTGCCCACGTCCTGGCCCAGGTAAACCCGGCGCGAGGTGGTGTCGAGGGTGGCGAACAACTGGTCGGCGACATACACGCCGGCCTTGGTCACGGCATTGAACAGCGTCGACTTGCCGGCATTGGTATAGCCGACCAGGGACACGGAAAATGTGTGATTGCGGCCGCGCGCGCGGCGCTGCGTTTCGCGCTGCTTGTGCAGCTTTTCCAGGCGCGCGCGCAAGGCCTTGACGCGGTCGCCGATCAGCCGGCGGTCGGTCTCGAGCTGCGTCTCGCCGGGACCGCGCAAGCCGATACCGCCCTTTTGCCGCTCAAGGTGGGTCCAGCCGCGGATCAGGCGCGTGGCCAGATGCTGCAGCTGGGCCAGTTCGACTTGCAGCTTGCCCTCGTGGCTCTTGGCGCGCTGCGCGAAGATGTCGAGGATCAGGCTGGTACGGTCGAGCACGCGCACATTCAGGCGCTTTTCCAGATTGCGCTGCTGTGCTGGCGAGAGGGCGTGGTTGAAGATGACGATTTCCAGGCCATCGTTGACGACGACGTCGCCAATTTCATCGGCCTTGCCGCTGCCGACGAAATACGCGGAATCCGGACTGGAACGCTTGGCCGTGATGGTGGAAATCGGGTCGGCGCCAGCCGAACGCGACAACAGCATGAGTTCCTCCATGCTGGCGGCGAAGTCGCTGTGACCGAAGTCAACCCCGACTAGTGCCGCGCGCATGATGGCAACTGATGAGTTGTGGCGGACGCCGACGCCGATGCAAACGCATCAGCGCCGCTGGCGCGGACGGGGGCGATGGAGGGTGAAAGGCGCTGGGCCGTCAAGCTCAACGCTTTACTCCGCTTCAGATTCAATATTGAGATTGACGGCACGGGCCGGCACCACTGTCGAGATGGCATGCTTGTACACCATCTGTGTCACGGTATTGCGCAGCAATACGACATATTGATCGAACGATTCGATATGGCCCTGCAATTTAATGCCATTGACCAGGTAGATCGAGACAGGAACATGCTCTTTGCGTAATGCATTGAGGAATGGGTCTTGTAACAGTTGCCCTTTGTTGCTCATAACAGCTCCGTTGTTTATGTTGTTGTGTAAGAATTGGAGGCGACTCGCTTGATTTCAAGTGCTCTCACACCTTTCAAAGAAAGAAAGATGCGTCATAGCTACTGTAACCTGTTTTCGCGATCGCTGTCGCGCATGGCGCATTAACACTTTATTATTTCCGTGCAAAAGCCATTGAATTGGCTGTCGGCGCCGCATTATCTCCGCGGCGCCTTAATATGCACTTAATTTTACTTGCTTGGCGTGCGTGCGAACGGGTTTTTACCCGTGCGCAATTCGATACGCAGCGGCGTGCCGACCAGCGCAAACGTATCGCGGAAATGTTTTTCCAGATAGCGTTTGTAAGGATCGCCGACGGCGTCGAGCGCATTGCCGTGAATGACGATCACAGGCGGGTTCATGCCGCCCTGGTGGGCATAACGCAGCTTCGGACGAATCGAACCCTTGCGGCGCGGTTCCTGCTTCTCCACGGCCTCGATCAGGGCGCGCGTCAGCTTCGGCGTCGACAGGTCGCACATGGCGGCTGCATACGCGGCGTTGAGCGATTTCATCAGCGGACCGATGTTGGTGCCCTTCAGCGCGGAAATGAAATGCATTTGCGCGAACGACAGGAAATCGAGCTTGCGGTCGATATCGATCTTGATTTCGTCGCGCTGGTGCGATTGCAAGCCATCCCATTTATTCACGGCCACGACCAGCGCGCGGCCCGATTCCAGGATAAAGCCGGCGATATGCGCATCCTGTTCGGAAATATCTTGCTGCGCGTCAAGCATCAGCACGACCACGTTGGCTTCGGAAATCGACTGCAGGGTTTTCACCACCGAGAATTTCTCGATCGCTTCAAACACCTTGCCGCGGCGGCGGATACCGGCCGTGTCGATCAGGGTGTATTGCTGGCCGTCGCGCTCGAACGGGATTTCGATCGAGTCGCGCGTCGTGCCCGGCATGTCGAAGGCGATCACGCGCTCTTCGCCCAGCAGGGTGTTGATCAAGGTCGACTTGCCCACGTTCGGACGGCCGACGAGGGCGATCTTGATGCCGCGGTCGGTCTTGTCCAGCTCTTCAGGCTCATCCGGACGCTGCGCGAACGCCAGGTCCAGCATCACTTCGACGAGGTCGTTGACGCCGTCGCCGTGCGCCGACGAGATCGCATACGGATCGCCCATGCCCAATTCATAGAATTCGGACACGACGGCCGTGTAGCGCATGCCTTCGCTTTTGTTGACCACCAGCAAGACCGGGCGGCCGCTCTTGCGCAGGAAGTCGACGATGGTCTTGTCATGCGGGGTCAGGCCCTGACGGCCGTCCACGATGAACACCACCACGTCGGCCTCGGCCACGGCCTGCTTGGTCTGCAGTGCCATCTGGTGCATGATGCCTTCCTTGGCGACGGGTTCGAACCCCCCCGTATCGATGACCAGGAAGGGACGTTCGCCGACACGGCCTTCGCCATAGTGACGATCGCGCGTCAACCCAGGCAAATCCGCCACCAGCGCATCACGCGAGCGGGTCAGACGATTGAATAAAGTCGATTTCCCAACATTGGGTCGACCTACTAGTGCAATTACCGGCTTCATTGTATTACTCGACCGCGAGAGCGGTCACTGTCCCTGATTGGGTTTGAAAAATCAAATTCGAACCGGCAACAACGGGAGCCGAAACAATCGGGCTACCGTCGGTGCTGACACGACCTATTAATGCGCCATCTTCCCGTGACAGGAAGTGGATATAACCTTGATAGTCGCCGACGGCGACGCTGCGGCCGTAGGAGGCCGGCGTCGACAGGCGGCGGCGCGCCAGCGCCTCATTCTTCCAGGCGCTCTGGCCGCCTTCGCGGCTGAACGCCACCACGGCGCCCTGGTCATCGGCAACAAACATGAAACGCTGGTCGATGGCCACGCCCACATCGGACGAGATCGGCTTGGTCCAGCGCGGCACGCCCGTGGCGGCATCGAAGCAGCCTGCCTTGCCCTGGTACGTGACGACGCACACTTCGCCTTCGAACGCCACCGGCGTGCCGGCGATGTCGGAGACGCGCTCCAGTTCGGTAGCGCCGCGCGGTTCGCTGACGACGATCTCCCAGCGTACCACACCAGTAGCCGCCGTCAGTGCCAGCAGCTTGCCGCCCGGCTGGGCCACGTAGATATTCGCGCCGCCCAGCACCATGCCCGGCGCATTGCGCAAGGTCAAGGCCGGCGTGGCGCGCTGCACCGTCCACTTGCGCTCGCCCGTCTTGGCGTCGAAGCCGACGATGCGGTTGTCCACGCTGCGCACCACGACCACGCCCTGCCCCACGACGGGCGCCGTCAATACTTCGCTGGACGCCTGCGCCTTCCACAGTTGCTTGCCATCGGCGTCGAACGCCAGTACGGCGCCCTTGGCGGCGCCCACGGCCACAAGCGCGCCATCGCTGCCGGCGCTCGAGGTGATGTCGCTGCCGGCCTTGATGCGCCACGTTTCACGGCCGCTGGCCGCATCCAGGCGCGCCAGCGCGCCATCGGCATTGACCACGTACAGGCTGTTACCGGCCAGCGCAGGCGTAAACGCGTACACGCCGGCCTTGCCGATCGAATACTTCCAGGCGTCGCGCACGGCGATGCTCGATTTTAACTCGACCAGCTTGGCCGGTTCGACTTTCGGATCTTTCGAGGCGAACGGGTTCCAGGACGAGCAACCGGCCATCAGGGCCAACAGACTTGCAGCTACCAGCTTTTCAGTGACACGCATAAGTGTTATCCAACCTTTTTCTTGTACTTGTAAGGGCAAGACCGGCGACGTATAACGCCGCGCGGCCACGCCATCAGTGTTCCTGTCAGGCGGCAGCCTTGTCAGCCTTGGCCTTGTCTTCCGGTACCGTACCGCCGATCGCTTCCAGTTTGACCTGGATCAATTGACGGCCTGGATTGTTCTTGTCCGTCGCTGCCAGCGCGGCCAGGTAGGCCGTGCGTGCCTCGGCCAGCTTGTTTTGCGCCACCAGCACGTCGCCCTTGCGGTCGGCCACGGCGCCGGCAAATTGCGCCACGGAAGCCGTCGCCAGCACTTTCAGCGCTTCATCGTAGGCTTTTTCGTCCAGCAAGACGCCGGCCAGGCGCAGCTTGGCGATGGATTTGTACTCTTCCGTGCCATGCTCGGCCACCCATTGCAGCTGGGTCTTGGCCGTTTTCAGGTCATTCGCGTCGAACGCTACCTTGGCCGCGGACAGGGCGCTCATCTGTGCATACGCCGTGCCGCTGAAGCGCGATTGCATGTCGCCGGCCGCGCGCATCACCTTGGCCGTGTCCTTGGCGGCGATGGCGTTCTGCAGTTCGTCGTACAGCTGGCCCGCTTGCGCAGCCTGCGTGCGCTGGTAGTACTGCCAGCCAGCCCAGCCGCTGTAGCCTGCCAGCGCCACGATCAGGACCCAGGAGGTCAGATTGCCATTGCGCTGCCACCAGGCCTTGAGGGTTGCCAGTTGTTCTTGTTCTTCGTGATCGTATGCCATGGGTCGTCAGTTTTAATGAGTAGTTGATCGAGGGTAGAACGGTATTGCGTCAAATCAATGGTGATGATGCACGTGGCCGCCAGGACCGTGGTCATGGCCGCAATCGTGGTCGCCGATGATCTGGTCCACCACGTAGTCGACGACATCGTCGAACGGCACCGTGTTCTGCTGCGCGCCGGCATCGGCTTCGCGCATGGCTTTCACCGTCGCGACGTTATTGGCGATTTCATCGTCGCCCATGATCACGGCAAACGCCGCGCCGCTGGCATCGGCCTTTTTCATTTGCGTCTTGAAGCTGCCGCCGCCGTTGCTCGCTGCGCAATGTAGCACAACGTCCAGGCCCGCATCGCGAATCCGCTCGGCCAGCACGAAGGCTTGCAAGCCCGCCTGCTCGCCCTGATGCACCAGGTAGACGTCGCACTGGGCCGGGGCTTCCGGCTCGGCTGCATCCTTCATCAGCAGCACCAGGCGTTCCACGCCCATGCCGAAACCGACGGCGGGCGTCGATTTGCCGCCGAACATTTCCACCATGCCATCATAGCGGCCACCGGCGCAGACCGTGCCTTGCGCGCCCAGCTTGTCGCTGACCCACTCGAACACGGTGCGGTTGTAGTAATCGAGGCCGCGCACCAGGCGTGGATTGATGGTGAACGGAATGTTGTTGTGGTTCAAGATCTTCTGCACGCCGTGGAAGTGGGCCAGCGATTCCTCGCCCAGGTAGTCCAGCAGCTTCGGCGCACCGTTGACCAGGTCCTGCATGGCAGGGTTCTTGGTGTCGAGGATGCGCAACGGATTGCTGTGCAGGCGGCGCTTGGCTTCTTCGTCGAGCAGCTCGCTGTGGCTTTCCAGGTAGGCGATCAGGTCGGCGCGGTGGCGCAGGCGCTCGGCCGCGTCGCCGATCGAATTCAGTTCCAGGCGGATGCCTTCCAGGCCCAGGTCATCCCACAGGCGGCGCGACAGCATGATGATTTCCGCGTCGATATCCGGGCCCGTAAAACCGATGGCTTCCACGCCGAACTGGTGGAACTGGCGGTAGCGGCCTTTTTGCGGGCGCTCGTGGCGGAACATCTGGCCCTTGTACCACAGGCGTTTCGGGCCTTCGTAGACCAGGTTGTGCTCGACCACGGCGCGCACCACGCCGGCCGTGCCTTCAGGGCGCAGGGTCAGGTTGTCGCCGTTCATCGAATCGGTGAACGAATACATTTCCTTTTCAACAATATCGGTCACGGCGCCGATGGCGCGCGCGAACAATTTCGTTTCTTCCACGATCGGCGTGCGAATTTGCTGGAAGCCATAACTTTGCAGCACGGATTGCGCCGTGTTTTCAAACAATTCCCACAGCGGGGCGTCGGCGGGCAGGATATCGTTCATGCCTTTGACTGCGGTGATCTTATCGGCTTTTTTATTTTCTGACATGGTATCTACTTTATTAGCTACGATTGCTGTTCAATTTTGGGCTTATTGAGGAGTATAGGCTTGCAAGCCTATACCGCTACGCTGGCGAGCGACATGTCGCTCGAAACCCCAGCTACGCCATAGTGACTCTTTACATAATTCAAGACGATGTCCTGGAATTCCTCGACGATGCGTTCGCCGCGCAGGGTGACGACTTTTTCGCCGTCGACAAACACGGGCGCGGCCGGCGACTCGCCCGTGCCGGGCAGGCTGATGCCGATGTTCGCATGCTTCGATTCGCCGGGACCGTTGACGATGCAGCCCATGACGGCCACGTTCATCGCTTCCACGCCCGGATACGACTTTTTCCACTCCGGCATCTGCTCGCGCAGATACGTCTGGATGTTGTCGGCCAGCTCCTGGAAGGTGGTCGACGTCGTGCGACCGCAACCGGGACAGGCGATCACCATGGGCGCGAACTTGCGCAAGCCCATGGTTTGCAGGATTTCCTGGCCGACGATGACTTCACGCGTGCGGTCGCCGCCCGGTTCCGGGGTGAGCGAAATGCGGATGGTGTCGCCGATGCCCTCTTGCAACAGCACGGCCAGGGCCGCCGTCGAGGCGACGATGCCCTTGCTGCCCATGCCCGCTTCCGTCAAGCCCAGGTGCAGCGGATAGTCGCAGCGCTGCGCCAGTTCGCGGTACACGGCGATCAGGTCCTGCACGCCAGACACTTTACAGGACAGGATGATCTTGTCGCGCGCCAGGCCCAGCTCTTCGGCGCGCACGGCGTTTTCAATGGCCGACGTCACCAGTGCCTCATACATGACGGCTTGCGCCGGCCACGGTTCGGCACGGCCCGCGTTTTCATCCATGATGCGCGCAAGCAAGGCCTGGTCCAGGCTGCCCCAGTTCACGCCGATGCGCACCGGCTTGTCGTAACGGCAAGCCGCTTCGATCATTTGCGCGAATTGCGTGTCGCGCTTGGCGCCCTTGCCCACGTTGCCCGGATTGATGCGGTACTTCGACAGCGCGCGCGCGCAATCGGGGTAATCGTTGAGCAGGGTATGGCCGTTATAGTGAAAATCGCCCACCAGCGGCACGTCGATATCCATCTTGTCGAGCTGCTCGCGGATGTAGGGCACGGCCGCGGCCGCTTCCGGACGGTCCACCGTCAGGCGCACCAGTTCCGAACCGGCACGCGCCAGTTCCTTGATCTGGATCGCCGTGCCGATGGCGTCGGCCGTATCCGTGTTCGTCATCGACTGCACCACCACGGGGGCGTCGCCGCCCACCCAGATCTGGCGCTGGCCGTGCGCGATCAACACCTTGCGGCTGTCGCGCCGGCCGGATGGACCGGAGCCGATCGCTGTTTTCGAGGTAGCCATAATATTATCTTCTGAGTTTGCGTGAACGATTACTGCAATTATTTGATGCTGACACGGGAAATCGTGCCGCCGGCAACGGTCGGCAAGTCAAGCTTGGCGCCGCGCAAAGTTGCCTGCACGACACCAGGCTTGCCCACCACCAGGGTGGCCGGACCCGTGATATCGAACGTTTCCGTGCTGCCCGCCTTGACCATGCGCGAAATCAGCGGCGAGGTGCCGGGACGGCGAATTTCCACCCAGGAATCTTGCTCCACCTTCAGCACCAGCGCATTCGCGCCCACGGCAGCCGCCGGCGGCGTGACGGCGGCCGTGGCCGCTGGCGTCACGGCTGGCGTCGTTGCCGGCGCAGCTGCTGGCAGCACGGCGGCGGCCGGCGCCGAAGCGATGGCGGAGGCCGGTGCGCCCGTCTGCGTATCGTTGCCTGGCGGCGGCGGCACGGAAATCAGGGGCACGGACGGCGACTGCACGGGCGTCAAATCCTGGCCCGGCTTGATCAGGGTCGTTTCCACGGGGCCCACTTCCGCATGCGCCGCTTCTTTCTCGACATGCGCGGACAGCAGGCTGGCCGGCACATAGCCGAGTTTATAGGCGCCAAAGGCGGCCGCCACGACGACAGCCACGGCGCCGGCGATCCAGAGGGGAGTCTGGTTCGACGAACGCTGCGTCATCGACGGGAAGCGCGATTCGGAAAACGTGGCGGAAATCTCGCGCCGCACGGGTGCGGCCGGATCTTGCGCCGGCGCCGGATGGACTTCGATCATGGCCACCAGCGGCGCCGCGTCGAGGCGCACCACCTTGGCGTAGGCGCGCACGAAACCGCGCACCACGGCCACGTTCGGCAAAGCCGCCATGTCGCCCTCTTCCAGCGCGATCACCTGGCGCGGCGCCAGCTTGAGCTGGTCGGCCACCTGTTCCACCGGCCAGCCCAGCGCTTCGCGCTGCGCCTTCAACTGTGCGCCTGCCAACGCAAGATTGCCCTGGGGCTGCTGCTGAGGCGTTTCTGCCCACTCTGAATTCATTGGTATCCCTGTCTCACTCATCAAACGCCCCATTTTGATAAGCAGCATATTCGGGGGAGCTGGAATGGTGGTTGCGCAAATGCGCCCCCAGGCCAGCTTCCGCACCCGCATCCCCGAGCTTATGCTGCACCTTGATCCCGAGCCACAGCACATCGGCCGTCTGGCTCTCCATTGTTGCTATCCTGCCGAGCCGCTGCAAATAATAAGCCGCTTGCCGGTAGTCTTGCTGTTGGTAATACACGCGCACCAGGCCGGCGTTCGTCACTGCCACGTCCGGTGCGATGCGCACGGCGCGCATCAAATATGCGCCCGCACGCGGGTAATCGTTCAGGGCCAGGCTGCAAGCCCCCCCATTGTTGAGCGCTTTTTCCGGCGACACATACGCCGCATCGGCCAAGGCCGCATCGAAATACGCCAGCGATTGCGCGGCGCGTCCCGTCTGGCACAAAAACAGGCCGTAATTATTGCTCAACTCAGGATTGTGGGGCGCAAGGCGCAAAGCGTAAAGGAAATCTTTCTCAGCAGGCACAGTTTGCCGCTGGGCCGCGAGGATCAGGGCGCGCACGCCATAGGCTTGCGCATCGTCCGGCGCCAGTTGCACGGCTTGTTCCGCTTCCGCCAGGGCCACGTCGAGCTGGCCTTGCGCATAATACGCGCTGGCCAGCTGCAAGCGCAGCGCGGCACGCTCCTGCGTACTCGCCAGCGCCTCCTGGCGCAAGGCGGCGCCCGCATCGACGGGAGCGGAAGCACAGCCGACCAGCAGCACGGCCAGGCAAACAGCGGCCACAGCGAGCGAGCGTTGGTAAGCCATGCCTTCCCTCATCAGGAGCGGATTTCCACGATCTTGCCGAAATTGGCGCCAAATTTTTGTTGATACTCAGTCATCTTTTCCATGCGCTCCTGCACCCGCGTGCGGTCCTTGACTTCGCCGGCCAGCTGGCCGCAGGCCGCATCGATATCGTCGCCGCGCGTCTTGCGCACGGTGGTGATGATGCCGCCATCCATCAGCACCTGGGCAAAGGCCTTGATGCGCGGGTTTTTCGAGCGGAACAGGCCCGACTCGGGGAAGGGATTGAACGGGATCAGGTTGAACTTGCAGTTCACGCCGAACTCGCGGTCTTGCACCAGCGCCAGCAGTTCGCGCGCGTGCTCGTCGCTGTCGTTGACGCCGTCCAGCATGCAGTATTCGAACGTGATGAAATCGCGCGGGGCGAATTCCAGGTAGCGCTTGCAGGCCGCCATCAATTCCTTCAGCGGGTATTTCTTGTTCAGTGGAATCAAACCGTCGCGCAAGGCATCGTTCGAGGCGTGCAGCGAGACGGCCAGGGCCACCGGCACTTCCTGCGACAGCTTGTCCATCATCGGCACCACGCCCGACGTCGACAGGGTCACGCGGCGGCGCGACAGGCCGTAAGCGTTGTCGTCGAGCATCAATTTCAAGGCCGTGACGGTCGGCTCAAAGTTCAGCAGGGGCTCGCCCATGCCCATCATCACCACGTTGGTGATCTGGCGCTCGCCTTTCGGGCCCGGTTCGATGCCCTTGGTGCGGCGCAATTCGAATTCGGCCATCCACAGCTGGCCGATGATTTCGCCAACGCTGAGGTTGCGGTTGAAGCCTTGCTTGCCCGTCGAGCAGAAACGGCAGTTCACGGCGCAGCCGGCCTGGGTCGAGATGCACAGGGTGCCGCGGTTTTCTTCCGGAATGAACACGGTTTCCACGGCATTGCCATTGCCTACGTCAACCAGCCACTTGCGCGTGCCATCCGTCGACGTATGGTCGCTGATGATGGCCGGGGCGCGCACTTCGGCACGCGTGGCCAGCTTGTCGCGCAGCGACTTGGCCAGGTCCGTCATGGCGTCGAAATCGGAAGCGCCGAACTGGTGTATCCAACGTTGCAATTGTTTCGCACGAAACGGTTTCTCTCCCAACTCGGCGCAGTAGGCGATGAGTTGCGCGGGATCAAGGTCCAGCAAGTTGGTGAGGGTCGTCGTATTCATGATCATGTCTATTCTAAAAATCCGTCCCCGCGCGCATCCGGAGCGAAAACTCCACAGCGCAGCGGGAACAGGGGGTGATAAGTTATTTCACAGATAACGCCAGGAAATAACGTTATCTAAGGCAATTAAGCCTTCAGTTCTGGGAAGAAGTAAGCGATTTCCACTTTAGCAGCTTCGACAGCGTCGGAACCGTGTACGGCGTTAGCGTCGATCGAATCGGCGAAATCGGCGCGGATCGTGCCTTTTTCTGCTTTCTTCGGATCGGTCGCGCCCATCAGGTCACGGTGGGCCAGAACGGCGTTTTCGCCTTCCAGGGCTTGGATCATGACTGGACCGGAAACCATGAAGTCGACCAGATCCTTGAAGAAGCCGCGTTCTTTGTGCGCTGCGTAGAAGCCTTCAGCTTGTTCGCGCGACAGTTGGGTCATGCGTGCTGCAACGATTTTCAGGCCAGCGTTTTCAAAACGGGAGTAGATTTGACCGATTACGTTTTTTGCAACTGCGTCTGGTTTGATGATCGACAGGGTGCGTTCGATTGCCATGTGTGAAAACTCCAATAAAAAGTAAGGTTTAAAACGGTAAATTGATAACTCAATCAACCTTTGATTTTACCATACTCCACCCCATATCACCCAGACAGGCAGGGGGCATCTTGCCGCCCTGCCCCCGTTTAATGAAATCTTAAGCTGCTTTTTTGGCAAATTCCGGCCCTCATGCTATCCTTGGGCAAAGCAGTAATTTGAATTGACAACACGGAGGCACTATGAATCAGAACATGCAACGCACCTTTGACCTGTCGGGGGGCATGCAGCAAGTCCGCCATCAGGTCTTGCGAAACACTTACTGGCTGCTGGCACTGTCCATGATCCCGACCGTGCTGGGCGCCTTCATCGGCGTGCAGATGCATTTGCCGATGCTGACCGGCGGCATGGGTTTCATCATCTTCATGGCCGTCGCATTCGGCTTCATGTACGCGATTGAAAAGACCAAGAACTCGGGCCTGGGCGTCGCCGTCCTGCTGGGCTTTACCTTCTTCATGGGCCTGATGCTCACGCCCATCCTGACGCGCACCCTGGGCTATTCGAACGGCGGCATGCTGATCATGACGGCATTCGGCGGTACGGCCACCATCCTGGCCGTGATGGCGACCATCGCCACGGTCTCGAAGCGCGACTTCTCGGCCATGGGCAAGTGGCTGTTCGCCGGCGTGATCGTGCTGATCCTGGCATCGGTGGCGAACATCTTCCTGGGCCTGTCGGCACTGTCGATCGTGATCTCCATGGTCGCCATCGCCATCTTCTCGGCTTACATCCTGTATGACGTGCAGCAAATCATCAACGGCGGCGAGACCAACTACATCTCGGCCACCCTGCGCATCTATCTGGACGTGTACAACATCTTCACCAGCCTGTTGTCGTTGTTAGGATTTGCAGGCGGCAGCCGCGACTAAGCATTGCGCTTATACGCATGAAAATAAAAGCCGACCCTCGGGTCGGCTTTTTTACGTCTGTCGCATCTATTTACCCCTTTCCGCCACCTCCAGCAGGCAGGCGCGGGCGCGGTCCAGGGTCGGGTTGTCGCGCTGTGCCGCATACACGGCGTAGGCGGAATGCGAGAATTCGGGCGCGTCGCGCACGCGGAACAGGAGGCCCGCATCGAGATAGGGTTGCGCGCTGCCGATACGGAAGTAACTGGCGCCGCCCACGTCCAGCAGGTAGACGAGCGCCAGCGGCCCCAGCGAGATCGAGATGGGCGGGCTGCTCAGCTCCGGATACGCGGCCTGGTGATTGGCGGCGAAACTGGGGCCCCAGTCCACGTACACATACGTATCGGCCTGCATCTGGCCGTCATCGCGCGTGGTCACCATCACCAGCTTTTCCTCGGCCAGCAATTCGCTGGCCAGGCCCGGACGCTGGGGCGGGTTGTACAGCACGGCCAAGTCGAGCGAGCCGTCGTGCACGGCGTCGAGCAGGCGCGCGGGACTGTCGACTTCCGCGCGCAAGGCGATCTCGGGGCAGTCGCGGCTCATGCGTATCAGCCAGTCGCCGAGCAGCGGCTGCCACAAGCTCAGCTCGCAGCCGATGCTGACGGCGTCGTCGCGCCCCGGCGGCAAGGCCACCTGGTGGCGCGCCCGCTCCCACACCTGCACCATGGTGGCCGCGTGGCGCATGAAGCGCTCGCCGGCCGGCGTCAGGCGCGCGCCCGCCTTGTTGCGCACGAACAATTGGCGCCCCAACTGCTGCTCCAGGGTACGGATGCGGGCGCTGACGGCCGTCTGCGTCACGTGCATGCGTTCGGCGGCCATGATGAAGCTGCCGCAGGAAGCCACTTCCAGGAAGGTACGCGCTTGATTGATATCCATCAATCCATCATATCAGTTGCCGCGCATCTCAACTGACACGCTCATAGCCACCGAGCACGCCCTGCTTCGACAAGACCCATTGCCACAGCTGCAAATCGCGCGCGCGGAAGGCGCCCGCGCAGGACAGCAGATAGTATGACCACATGCGGTGGAAGCGCTCGCCCAGCTGGGCAGCAAAGCGCGGCCACGCCTGCTCGAAATTCGCATGCCAGGCCATCAGGGTCTTGTCATAGTCGGCGCCGAAGTTGTGCAAGTCTTCGGCCACAAATAAATCGTCCATGGCGTCGCCGATCTGACCCAGCGACGGCAAGTCGCCGTTCGGGAAGATGTATTTGTCGATCCACGGGTCGCACGTGGAATGGCGCTTGTTCTTGCCGATCGTGTGCAGCAGGAACAGGCCATCGTCTTCCAGGCAGCGGTGCGCCACTTCCATGAAGGTGCGGTGGTTCTTGTGGCCCACGTGTTCGAACATGCCGATGCTGACGATGCGGTCGAATTTTTCATCGGTATCGCGGTAATCCTGCAGGCGGAAGTCCAGGCGCTCGCCGCCCGGCATGCCGCGTGCATACGCGGCCTGCTCTTTCGAGATCGTCACGCCCACGCACTGCACCTGGTATTTTTCCGCCGCATAGCGCATGAAACTGCCCCAGCCGCAGCCGATGTCGAGCACGCGCATGCCGGGTTCCAGCCCGAGCTTGCGGCAGATCAAATCGAGCTTCGCTTCCTGCGCCTCGGCCAGGTTGCCCGCATCCTTCCAGTAGCCGCACGTATAAGTCATGCGCGGATCGAGCATGGCCGCATAGAAGGCATTGCCCAGGTCATAGTGCTCCTTGCCCACCATCCAGGCGCGGCGCTCCGTCTGCAAGTTGAACAGGCGCGCGTACAGGGCGTGGAAGGCCAGGCGCATGGGGCGCACATCATCGGCCACCCTGGCGCGCAGCAAATGGCAAAAGAATTCATCGAGCTGCTGCGCATCCCAGTCGCCGTCCATGTACGCTTCGCCCAGGCCCAGGTTGCCGCTGGCGAAGGCGCGCTCCGGCACGCCCGGCTTGCGCAGCTGCATGTCCCAGGCGGCGCGGCCATTCAAATGGATGTCGGCCTTCGCCAGCAATTCGGCCGCTTCGCGCGTCAGCCGCGTGTCCACGGTGATTTTCGGTGTTTGCTGCAACTGCATTGCTGCTTGTGTCGTGTGCTGCGTGTTCATGCCCTGCCGCCTCCAGATGGTTGTCGGTGCTGGCGCGCGCCGGCAAACCCCATCAGCGGCCCGGCGCAGCGCCAGCCATAAAATTATCCGCCCGCCATCGCCATCTGGATAATGAAACATCATGGTCATTCATATCAAAATAATTGCTGCAAAATGATTTGAATCAATTATTTTATGGAAATATTTTATACAAGTATGGCCCCGTAACGTGCAAAAAGCCGCCCGTAAGGCGGCTGTTCGCGGCAGGTTCGCGCCATGCGGCGCCACGATCAAAAGTCGTGATTCGATGGGTACTTGCTGTAAAAATCGTTATCCCATCTGAAATTGGTAAACGCCACCGTCATCGATACGTCGAGCGCTTCGACGAAATGCCAGCAGCCGACGGGCAGGAACAGGATCTCGCCCGGCGCCAGCACGCATTCGCGCACCTGCACGTCGGCCATCAGCGGATAGCGCCGCAGGTCGATATCGCGCCCGTCGACGGGCGTAAAGCAGTGGCGCTGGTTGTACACGCGCGCCACCTCGCAGGCGGCCATGATGCGCAGGCGCTTGCGCCCCTTGACCTGGGCCATGAAGTTGTTCGTCAGGTCGTGGTGGAATGGCGTCACCGTGCCGGCCGGACCAAACCATAGAAATCCCGTGGGGCCGCCATCCTGGCGCAGGTATTCGGGAAGCTGGCCGATATCGTCCCACAGCTCGCGCAAGGCTTGGCGGTTCTGCGAATTGTTATTCGCCGTCATGTAGAAATCGTTGGTCGCACCGCTGCTCTCGACCAGGCTGGCGTACTCGCCGAACGCCATCTTGCGCTTGTGCGCCACGCTGTTCATTTCATATTGGGCATCCGCTTCGCGGCCGAACTGCACTTCCACTTCGCGCTGCGCGTAATACTCGCGGAAATACGCGGGACTCCATTTCGCTATGGCGGGCCAGTCATCCATCATGCCCGTGATGATGACGGGCTGGTTGGTGGAATAGTATTCGTCCAGGAATTCCTGCGCGGACAGCTTGTCGCGGCGGGGAATCTCGGGGGTGCGCAGGTGGTTCAGCTTGCGCTGGATGTCGATCACCCAGTCGCGCTTGGCCAGGCGGTTCGACAGGCGCACGGCGCCGGCCAGGTAGGGACTCTGCAGCGCCAGCTCCACTTCGCGGCGCGCCAGGGCCTCCGCGATGCCGGCCTGCTGCAGCACCGGCATCAGCGCCGACGGATGGCTGCCCAGCATGAGGTTTTCCGCGATCCAGCTGCGCCACTCGCGGCTCAGCTCCTGCTCCTGCTGCTGCTCCTGTTGCTGCTTCTGCTTGACTCCGAATGTCGATACCGCCGCCATCGCCCGCCTCCCGTGTTTTTATATGAATAAGCGGCCGGACAGCATGGCTATCCGGCCGCGTCTTACGCTACATCAACATTACCGCACTTTCCACACCTCGGTTGCCAGCACGCCATTCGCGTCGCCATCGAGTTCCCACGAGAACGCGCCGCGCAAGCCCTGGTCCTTGACGTATTTCACCTTGGTGCCGATGACGGTCGGATCGTCATAGCTCCACCACTGGCCGCCCGCCCCCGTGTACAGGTACAGCTGCTTGGTCACGGGATGGTAGTAGCGCGTGCCGGCCTTGGCGACGAGGATTTTATAGTCCTCGATGCCCGACTCGTAGGTGCCTGGCGCCGTGCCCGTGGCCGCCTGGTACAGGCCATCGCCATTCGGTCCCGGCGCCACGCCCGTCCAGCCGCGGCCATAGAACGGTATGCCCAGCAGCAGCTTGTCGCGCGGCACGCCGGCGGCAATCATGTACTGCACCGCCTTGTCGCCCACGTATTCGCGCGCCATGCCTGTCGACGGATCGGCAGGGTCGGCAAACAGCTGGGCGTTGAAGTTGGTACTGTTTTCCCAGCCGCCGTGGAAGTCGTAGGTCATCAGGTTGATCCAATCCATGTACTGCGAGTACAGGGCCGGTTCCGTGTTGTCGATCTTGTCCTTGCCGGCACCGACAGCGGCCGTCAACAGGTAACGCTTGCCGTTGGCGGCGCCGAGCGCATCGAGCTGGGCGCGGAATTCCGCCATCAGCAAGGTGAAATTGCGCTTGTCGTTGGGGCTGACCGTGTTGTACGGCTGGCCGCCGCCGACCGGATATTCCCAGTCGATGTCGATGCCGTCAAAGATATTCGCCGCCGCGCCCACGCCGCCACGGCCGCCCTGCACCGGCAGGTTGCCCTTGATGTAGATGTCGATGCACGAGCGCACCATCTGCTTGCGCAGCGCATCCGTGGCGGAACCGACGGAGAAGTTCTTCGACCAGCTCCAGCCGCCCAGCGAGATGAACAGTTTCAAGTTCGGGTGCGCCGCCTTGAGCTTTCTCAACTGCAGGAAGTTGCCCGACAACGGTGCATCCCACGGGATGGCCTGGCCATCGACGGTGCGCTTCGGCGTGCGGATGTAGTCGGCCTCGGCATCGCCGCCCGTGCCCGCATCCGGCGAATTCGGATTCGTCGCGCCCGGCTCCGTCTTGGTGATCATGGCGCATTCATAGCCGCCGTTTTTCGGATAGATATTGCCGAAAGCGTAGTTGATGAAGGTCAACTTGTCGGCCACGCCGCTGGTATGCACGTTTGCCACTTCATAGTCGCGGCCATACACGCCCCATTGGGCGAAATAGGAACCGACTTCGCGGCCCGTTGGCGTCGGCGTCGGCGTTGGCGTTGGCGTCGGCGTCGGCGTCGGGGTCGGTGTCGGCGTCGGCGTCGGGGTAGGCGTTGGTGTCGGCGTGGTGCTGCAGATCTCCAGGCTGGTCCATGGCTTGCCCGTGCCGGCGGCGCCGCTGCTGGTCGACGGGTTGTCGCCCTGCGTCCAGTAATTGGCGCGGTAATTCGTGCCCGCATAGCTGACGGTGGCGCCCGCGCTGTAAGCCGTGCCGGCCACCCACGCCAGCGCGCACGTGCCGCCGGTTGGCGTTGGCGTCGGGGTGGGCGTCGGATTCGGCGTAGGCGCCGGTGTCGGCGTGGGCGTGGGCGTCGGGGTCGGTGTCGGCGTAGGAGTTGGCGTGGTGCCGCCATCGCACGTGCCGCCGGCGCTCCACAGGCTCGGCGTGGAAACGGGGTTCCAACCCGAGCCGACGTGATCGGTCTGCGTCACCAGGGCCGTGTAGTTGGCGCCCAGGTAGGTGACCACCGTGCCCGCGTTATACGTGCCGCCCTCTTGCCACGGCACGCACGCGACCACCGTGCTGGCCGCCAGCAATTGCGAACCGGCCGGCGCGCCGGCGTCACCGCCGCCGCCGCAGGCCGCCAGCACGCCACCGCTGGCCAGACATACCATCATGTTCCTGATCGTTTTCTTGAGTATTAAATTTTCCACGTTGTCTCCTGTTCAGGTTTGCGGAAATACCACTCTGCTTCAATGAAAAAGCTACCCTGTGATTTTGTTTTTTGCAGTTGCAAGAACAGCATGCTGCTGAAAAAATAGGCGGTCAAGTGGTTTTGAAGTGGCCTCAAAGTGGGCAATACCACTTTACGCAGAAAGCATCACGGCGGAGACGGACGGCGCGTTGTCCTACTGGACAAGCAAAAAAACGGCAGAGGAAGGATGAAAAAAGACGCTGGATCAGGAAAAGACAGACCAGTTTTATAACACGCTGTAAGTGGTATTGCTGTGGAGTCAGGAGAAAAGGCAGAATTTGTGCAAGCGCCCTGAATAGCCTCGGTGCGCCTGAAAAACGTTCAGAGCAAGGCGCCTTGCCGAAGACAGTACGAATAGTACGGCTAGGCAAGGCAACGCAGCTATGGACGTTTTATCAGGTGTGCCCTCAGATCAAATCAAACACCGCCATCGATTCCACGTGCGAAGTATGCGGGAACATGTTCACCACGCCCGCCTTGCTCAGCACATAACCGGCTTCCAGCGCCAGGATGCCGGCGTCGCGCGCCAGGGTGGACGGGCTGCACGACACATACACGATGCGTTTCGGCAGCAGATCCGGACGCACTTGCGACAGGCCGACCAGCGCCTGGCACAGGGCCATGGCGCCATCGCGCGGCGGGTCGACGAGGATGCGGTCGAACTTGCCCAGCGCGATCAGGTCGTCCGTCGTCACTTCGAACAGGTTGCGCGTGGAGAACGAGGTTTTTTCCGCCAGGCCATTGGCCAGCGCGTTTTCCAGCGCCCGCTCCGTCAGGGTGGTGCTGCCTTCGATGCCCACCACTTCGCTGCCTTGCGTGGCCAGCGGCAAGGTGAAATTGCCCAGGCCGCAGAACAGGTCGGCCACGCGGTCCGTCGGCTGCACTTCCAGCAGGCGCAAGGCTTTCGACACCAGCACGCGGTTGATGTGGTGGTTCACCTGGGTAAAATCGACGGGCTTGAACGGCATCTTGACGCCGAATTCCGGCAGCAGGTAGTGCAATTGCTTGTCCAGCGGATAGAACGGCACGGCCGTTTCCGGGCCTTTCACCTGCAGCCACCATTGCACGCCGTATTCGTCGGCAAAGGCCTTCAATTTCGTTTCGTCATCCGCCGTCAAGGGCGCCATGATGCGCAAGACCATGGCGGTGACGTCTTCGCCCACGGCCAGCTCGATCTGCGGCATCTGGTCGAAGATGGACAGCGAAGCAATCAATCCACGCAGCGGCAGCAGCATGGCGGAGATGTGCGGCGGCAAGATTTCACAGCTATCCATGTCGGCCACGAACGCCGATTTCTTTTCATGGAAGCCCACCAGCACGGCGTCTTTCTTCTTGACGTGGCGCACGGACAGGCGCGCGCGGTAGCGGTAACCCCACGTCGGGCCATACATGGGGCGCATGATGCTTTGCGGACGCACTTTGCCGATATGCCACAAGTTGTCTTCCAGCACGCGCTGCTTGATCGCCACCTGCGCCGACGGCTCCAGGTGCTGCATCGAGCAGCCGCCGCAATTGTCGAAATGCTTGCATTTGGGCGTCACGCGCATCGACGATTCGCGGTGCAGTGCCGTCATGCGGGCCATTTCCCAGTTCTTCTTTTTCTTGAACGTCACAAAGCTGACGCGCTCGCCCGGCAACGCGCCTTCGACAAACACGACCTTGCCCGGCGAGCCGTCTTCGTTCTCAATATGGCCAACGCCACGGGCGTCCATGTCGAGCGATTTGATTTCGATGATATTTTCTTGCATAGCGATCAATAGGTAAGAGTGGGCCAGGACGCAGGGCCGCGCTGGAACTTGAAAGAATGGGGGAAAGGTCAGGCGCCGCGAGCGGGGCGTATGATAGCAGATCGCGACAGGCAAAAGCCGCTCAAGCCCTCACCGGGCAGCAAGCCTGAGAAAATGCGCTGGGCAAGGCGCGTGGCCGAAGACAGTACGCCAGTACGGCGAGGCCATGCAACGCCGCCATGGGCGTTTTATCAGACTTGCTACAGTAAGGAGTCGCGCACGACGCCGCGTGCGGCCATGGCCCGTTTGAGCTTGATCAAGGCTTCCTGCTGGATCTGGCGCACCCGCTCGCGCGTCACGCCCATTTCCTCGGCCAGGGTTTCCAGGGTGGCAGGGTCGTCGTTGTCGAGGCCGAAGCGGCGCATGATGACCACGCGCTGCTTGTCGGGCAGCTTGGTCAGCCAGTCGCGCACCAGCACCGTCATTTCATGGTGTTCCGCGCGCGCGTCGGGGCTGTCTTCGCTGGCGCCGGGCAACATGTCCATCAGCGACGATTGCGGGTCGTTGTCGAGCGGCGCGTCGAGCGACGTGGCGTGCTCGGACAGGGCCAGGATATCCTGCACCTCTTCCACGGGACGGCCCACCAGGTGGGCGATGTCTTCCGCGGTGGCATCCTTGCCATCGTGGTGCTGGGCTTCCAGGTGGTACTTGCCGCGCAGAATTTGATTCAGTTCGCGCACCATGTGCACGGGCAGGCGCACCGTGCGCGCCTGGTTCATGATGGCGCGCTCGATGCTCTGGCGTATCCACCAGGTGGCGTAGGTAGAGAAACGGAAACCGCGCTCTGGCTCGAACTTGTCGATGGCCCGCATCAGGCCGATGTTGCCTTCCTCTATCATGTCGAGCAAGACCACGCCGCGGTTGATGTAATGCTTGGCGATCGACACGACCAGGCGCAGGTTGTGCTCGATCATGGTTTGCCGGGCTTCGAAATTGCCCTGCTTGGCGAGGGTGGCGTAATGCACCTCTTGCGCCGCCGTCAGCAGGGGCCGCGTGCCGATCTGGTTCAGATAGTGCTGGGTGGTATCGGTCGACAACTCGGCCGCCAGCACTTTTTTCAATTCATCGACACTTTCGACCAGCACGCTGACGCTGGCCACCTCGCCGCCCTCGCCCGCGTCGACGGCGTCGATGCCGTCAAGTTCGCCGGCATCGTCCGTCACGACTTCGTCTGCCCCGTCTTCCGGCAGTTCCGGGTCATCGTCCAGCTGGTCGTGCGGCGCGTGTGTCATTGCTTTACCTAACGGTTAGGCAGGAATTTCGAAGGGTCGACAGGCTTGCCCTGCTGGCGAATTTCAAAGTGCAGCTTCACGCGGTCGGCATCGGAATCGCCCATTTCGGCGATGGCCTGGCCTTTGTTGACGTTCTGCCCTTCCTTCACCAGGATGCTGCGGTTATGCGCATACGCCGACAATAAACTATTACTGTGCTTCACGATGACAAGATTACCATAACCACGGATTCCGCTCCCGGCATACATGACTTTTCCCGCGCCGGCGGCCACCACTTGCTGGCCCGCCTTGCCGGCGATATCGACGCCCTTGTTCTTGCCTTCGTCGAAAGTGCCGATGACCTTGCCTTCGGACGGCCACATCCAGCTGATCTTGTCGTCGCCAGGCGCCGATGCCGCAGGGGCTGCCGCGGCGGCGGCCGGTGCGGCGGCGACGGTTGCCGCCGGGGCTGGCGCAGGCTTGGCGTCGCCCGTGCCGCCATCGGCGCGCAATTCGGCCAGGGTGGCGTCGGAATACGCGCGCTTCTCGCCGCGCGGACCCGTTTTCTTCGGTACGACAGGCGCGGCCGGCTTGACTTCCGTCGCTGGCGGCATGACGATGGCCGACGTTTGCGCGCCGCCCGTGTCGCCATTCGGCGGCAACACGCGCAGCACCTGGTCGACCTTGATGTCGTTCGGGTTGCTCAAGTCATTCCAGGCCACCAGGTCGCGGTAATTCTGCCCGTGCTCGAGGGCGATGCGCAACAGGGTGTCGCCACGCTTGACCGTGTAATAGGCCGGGTCGCGGTCGCGCGGATCGCTGGCGGCGGCGCTGCTGCTCGAGGGGTGGCGCTCGACGACGGGCGCCTGGACGCCCGTCGTGCCGCAACCGCTCAACAGCGCGGCCAAAGTGATGCTACATAGAAGTATGTTACTTTTCTTAATCATTCGCATGTATTTATATGTCCTGCTTGCTAGCTGATCCGGGGATCATATGGTGCCCGGGCGCAAAGGTACGAAATGGCAATCTTCCAGGGTTTGGCTAGTCCATTCCATTTTCCCCACCCGGGTAATGAGTTGTAAGTGTTGCAATTTAGCCCCCACCGGCGCAACCAGACGCCCGCCGGGCGCCAGCTGTTCCAGCAGGGCTTGCGGGACTTCCAGGCCGGCTGCGGCAAGGATGATCCCGTCGAAGGGCGCCGCCTGCGGCAGGCCAAGCATACCATCTCCGTACTGCAAGCGCAGATTCGACACGCGCAGCGGGCGCAAATTCGCCTTCGCCAGCTCGTGCAGGGGCCGGATGCGCTCGATCGAATACACCTCTTTCGCCACCAGCGACAGCACCGCCGCCTGGTAACCGCAGCCCGTGCCGATTTCCAGCACGCGCTGCAACGCCCCGCCCTGGCGCATCACTTCGATCATGCGCGCCACGATGTACGGCTGCGAGATGGTCTGGTGGTGGCCGATGGGCAGGGAGGCGTCGATATACGCCTGCGACGCCAGCGCCTCGTCCATGAACATGTGGCGCGGCACGGCTTGCATGGCGTCCAGCACCACCTGGTCCTTGACGCCCTGTTTCGCGATGCGCGCCACCATGGCACGGCGCACGGCCTCCGAAACGAGCGGATTTTGCCGCGGCGGCGACACCGCCACCGGCTGCGCCCGCTCATTGGCGATGGCCTGGGCCCGCGACGGGGCGATAGGCACAGCGCCATGGTGCGGCGCCCCGCCGCGCGCCGCGCTCTGCGCCGCATTCTGCGTGGCCGTCTGCGGCGTGGCGATCCTGGACTGGGCCAGCGACTGCCCCCCGCCCTGCCTGGCGGGCTTGCCGGCCAGCGAATCGAGGGACAGGGGGAAGGTGCGCGGCTTATCGGTCATGGTTATCGGTCATCGTGAGCGGTCATGCCAGGCCTTTTGCCAGTGCATCGAGTTGGGTGGTATGGGTCAGGTCGACCTGCAGCGGCGTGATCGATACTTGCCCATGTTCAACAGCATGGAAGTCCGTGCCCGGCCCCCCCTCCTTGGCGGCGCCGGCGGGGCCGATCCAGAAGATTTCACGGCCGCGGGGGTCGAGCGCGCGGATCACGGGTTCGGCCGAATGGCGCTTGCCCAGGCGCGTGGCCACCACGCCTTGCATTTGCTCGTAAGGAATCGCCGGGATATTCACGTTCAGCAGATACGGTTTCTGCAGGGCGTCAAACTGGCGCTCGACGATTTCCCTCGCCACGCGGGCGGCCGCGTCCAGGTTGGCCCAGCCAAACTGCGACTGGGAAAAGGCGATGGCGGGAATGCCGAACAGATAGCCTTCCGTGGCGGCGGCCACGGTGCCCGAATACAGGGTGTCGTCGCCCATGTTGGGACCGTTGTTGATGCCGGAGACCACCAAATCGGGGCGCTCGATCAGCATGCCCGTCAGCGCCACGTGCACGCAGTCGGTGGGCGTGCCGTTGACAAAATAAAAGCCATTGGCGGCCTTGTGCACAGACAAGGGCCGGTCCAGGGACAGCGAATTGGAAGCGCCCGAACGGTTGCTGTCGGGCGCCACCACGACGATGTCGGCAATGGGGGCGAGCGCGTCGGCCAGGGCCGCCAGGCCAGGCGCCAGGTAGCCGTCGTCGTTACTGATAAGAATTCTCATAACGAGATTTTACCTGAAGCAATGCCAACACTGCGCGTACCGCACGCCGATAGACAGCATTATTTGTGCCGCCGCGCGGACATAGCGCGCCGCATCAGCGCTGCTCGATGCGCGCCTCGGACAGCGCCCCTTCCAGCGCCTGCACTTCATCCTCCTGCAAGGCCAGCAAGGCATTCAAATCGCCTTGCAATTTGTACATCCTTTTCAGCTGCGCCATGCCGCGCCTGCGCAGCTTGCCCGGCACGCCCGGACGCAGCAGGCAAGACTTCAACTGTTCGGCCAGTTCGCCCGCCTGCGCATACTGTTCGCGCTCGATCATGCCTTGCAGCATAGAAATCATGCTGGCCAGGGTCTCCGGCTCGGCCCCTTCGTGCCCGTTGGCGCGGCCGGCCAGGATGGTTTCCTGCAAATGCCGCGCGCCGTCCAGCACGCTGTCCGCATGTCCCGTGACGGGTGCGTTCAAGAGCCGGTCACTGCCGCTGAGGACGGCGTCTTCCAGCAGGCGCGCCGCCGCGCTGTCGCCCTGCTGCTGCAAGGTGCCGGCCAGTTGCGTCTTGCTGTGCAAGGTATCGAGGTGGTCTTCGCCCAGCAGGCGCGCATGCACTTCCAGCACCTGCTCCTGCACGCTGCGCGCCGCATCGAGTTCACCGCGCCGCAGCAGCGCCTCGGCCAGCTTGCGCTGGCTCATCAGGGTTTCCGGATGATCGAGCCCGTGCGTGCGCTCGCGCGCCGCCACCTGGTCTTCATGCAACTGGCGCGCGCCGGCCCAGTCGCCCTGCCCGGCGACGATGTCGGCCAGCAAATCGCGCGTGGCCAGGGTGGCCGCATGGTCGCTGCCCAGGCGCCGCTCCTGCGCCTGCAGCACGGCAGCGAACAGGCGCCGCGCCCCTTCCAGGTCGCCTTCGCGCCCCAGCGCCTGCGCCAGGGCCAGCTTGCTGCGCAAGGTATCGCCATGCTCGGCGCCAAACAGGCGCTCGCGCGCCGCCACCACCGTGGCCAGCACTTGCTGCGCCTGCGCCAGCCGGCCCATGCGCAGCAAGGTGGCGGCGCGGCCATCCATCGCTTCCAGGGTCAGCGGATGCTCGCCGCCCAGCTGGCGCGCGTAGCTTGCCAGCACCGCATCCTGCAGCAGCAGCGCCGCCGCCAGTTCACCCTGCAGCAACAGGGTTTTCGCCAGGCAGGCCCGGGCGGCCAGGGTATCGGGATGTTCGCTGCCCAGCACCCGTTCGCGCACGTCGAGCACGTCCTCTTCCAGGAAGCGTGCTTCCTCGAGCTTGCCCAGCTGGCGCAACAGGCGCGCCATGCCGCTCTTGCACGCCAGGCTGTCGGGATGTTCCTCGCCCAGCAGGCGCACGCGGATCTCGACGCTTTGACGGAAGGCATCAAGCGCCTGCCCGCTGCGCCCATCCTTGCGGTACAGCTCGCCCAGGCGCGCCAGGTCGCGCGCCAGCGGCAGGGCCACGGCGCGGCCCGGTTCGGCCTGCAAGGCCTGGCGCGCTTCGCTGATGGCGCCCAGCAAGGCGATTTCACGGCTCGATTGCCATGGGAAGTAGCCGCCCGTCAGCCAGTGCAAAAAGGCTTCGAAGGTGCGCGTGAGGGAAAAGCGGTCGCCGCCCTGATCGATGCGCACGGCCAATTGCTCGCCGTAGGCAAAGGTTTTCGTCTGCTGCAGCTGGACTTCGTCGAAATAACTGTCGAGGGCGATCTGCGGCAAGCCGTAGGAAGTGCGCAGCAGGCGCTCGAACATGGGCTGGAAACCGGCGATGCCCTTGTGCACATCGCCGCGGCGCCACTCGGCGCGCTGCGCCCCGTCGCCCATTTCTATGCGCGAGGGCAAGGGGTACACGAGCAGCGGGCGCTGTTCGTCTTCATGGCTGCGGCGGTATTCGATGGCCCGCGTGACAAGCGCGTCGACGCCTTCCAGGCTTTGCCGGTTCGGCGTGAAGACCACCACCAGCTTTTTCGGCAGCAAGGTGGTGCAGATGCCCGCGCTGTCCGTGCGGCCCGTGCGCGAATCGACCAGCACGTAACGGAAATGCTGGGCCAGGGTATCGGCGAAGCAGCGGAACAGGGCCGGGCAGCTGTCGAACAGCTGATCCCAGCGCATCTGCGCCAGGCGCTCGCTGTAGCTGGCGTCGAAGCGCCCCGCGCGCATCAGGTACAGCGGACTGCCCTGATCGACGCGCACCACGTACTGCTGCCAGTCGATGGCGTCGAGCACGCGCTGGGCCAGCGCCGCGTCCTCGCGCCCCCCATCTTCCCGCCCCCTGGCCTGCGCACCGGCGCGCGCACCCGCCGTTTCCAGGCTGATGCGTTCGAGCTGCTGGCGGCACGCCTCGAAGAACTCGAGCACGCCCGGTCGCTCCTCGTGCTGTTCGAAATAATGGTGCAGGCCCGGCGCTTCCATGTCCCAGTCCAGCATCAGCACGGGCACGCTGGCGTTTTCGCGGCGCGCCAGCAGCACGGCAATGTTCGACAGGGCCATGGTGCGGCCGGTACCGCCCTTGTAGGAGTAGAAGGTGACGACTTCGCCAGGGGCGCTCAAAGGCGGCAGGGAGAGGCGTTGGCATTCCATGACAGGACCTTTTACGTGATTAACGTGGAAAGTGGGGAGGCGGAATGGCGCGCCATTCCGGCGGAATAGCGGGCAACACGAAACGGCTGCAATCGTGGCCGGGCGGTGTTGACCGCTTGAGCAAGTGGTAATGCGTGGCGATGCGCTGCACGATGCGTTCGATGTCGGGCAGGTATTGCGGATTCGATTTCAGGTCGCCGCTGGCCAGGGTATAGCCGGAAAAGTCCACGTACAGGCCCGATTCCGTGATTTGCGGCGGCAAGCCGTCCGGATGGCGCGTCATGATGATGGGAATGATCAGGTGGCTGGGCAAGTCGTACCAGGCGCGCCGCTCCTGCTCGATCAGTTGCATGGCGGCAAATTCGCGCCGCGTGTAGCCGTGCGCTTCATATTTCGGCGTGTACAGCACGATCATGCACACGCTCTGGCACATGGCGCGCGCCACGCGCAAGTCGATATCGTCGCCGCCCCCCAGTTGCTCGCTATCGATGAACAGGACTTCCTCGCGGTCCAGGTGCGGTTCCAGATAGCAAGCCAACGCCTCGATGAGGTCATTCTTGAACTTGTTCATGAACGCATATTGGCCGTGCGCGTAGCTCAAGAAACAGCCGTAGCGGATCTCCATGGCATCCCCCTGTTCCCCGTGCGGCCCTGCCATCGCCGCGCCTTGACCCTGCAAGGCATGAGCTCACTGTAGACCGCTCGGCAACAAGCCTGTTTGCGCTGGCGCAAAGATGTGTCTGGCGTCCTGGACATGAGGAAAAATGCCAGAAACTGGCACGATCGCGCCGATTTCTGGCATGCCGGGCGCGCAAGCGGGCGCCGCGCGAAAAACGCCATGTGATTGATAACAAAGGGAAATACGCCGGCGCGCGGATGGCGCCGGCAGGCAGGACTTAAGCGAGGACTTAGGCGCCCCTGGCGGGCAGGTTGCGGAAGAACTCCACCACTTCGGCGGTGTCGCGCGTGCGCTTGAACGGCGGCAGACTTTGCCAGATACGCTTGCCGTACGGCTTGGAAATGAGGCGCGGATCGCAGATCATCAGCACGCCCCGGTCGCCCTCGTCACGGATCAGGCGGCCCGCGCCCTGCTTCAGGTTGATGATGGCTTCCGGCAGCGAATGGTGCATGAAGCCGTTCTTGCCCTGCTTTTCCATCACTTCGATGCGCGCCGCCAGCACGGGATCGTCGGGCGGCGCGAACGGCAGCTTGTCGATGATCACCAGGGACAGCGCGTCGCCGCGCACGTCGACGCCTTCCCAGAAACTCTGGCTGCCGATCAGCACGCCATTGCCGGCCGCGCGGAACTGGTCCAGCAATTCCGTACGGCCCTTTTCTCCCTGCACGAACAGGGGGAAGTTCAGGCCCCGCTGCTTGAATTCGTCGGCCAGGCGCTCGGCCGCGCGCTTGACGGCGCGCAAGGTGGTGCACAGGAAGAAAGTGCGCCCGCCCGCCGCCTCGATGATGGGCAAGGCGCAGTCGATGACGGCGTCCGTGTAGCCCAGCGAGTTCGGTTGCGGCAGGTTTTGCGGGACGAACAGCAAACCTTGCTGGCCATAGTCGAACGGCGACGGCCACGTATGCGACGGTTCGCCCGTCAAGCCCATCTGTTCAGAAAAATGCTTGAAGTCGTTTTTCACGGCCAGGGTGGCGGACGTGAAAATCCAGCTGCGCGGCGTGCCTTCGCGCTGGTTGTTGAAGATGGGCGCGATCGACAATGGTGTTTTATGTAATTGCAAGGAGCTGGAAAACGCTTCCACCCAGAATACGGCTTCTTCGCCGGCCGCAACCTTGGCCTTCGGATCGAACTTCCAGCCGCTCAGCTGCTGCGCCAGTTCGACGCCGCGCACGCGGCACTGCTCCAGCGTTTCCGCCCGTTCCGCCTGGGTTTCCAGCACGGCGACCATGCCGTCGAGCTCATCCTTGAGGGTGTCGAGCGCGGGGAAAAAGTCGCTCGACGGGGCGATCTGCGGCAAGGACAGGCGCACGATATCCTGCGGGAAGGTCAGGCGCAGGTCGCGCGCCGCCTTTTCCACCACCGTGACGGTCTTGGCCCAGTCGATGCCGCGCGCATGCGCGAGGCCCTCGGCCAGCACGTCGCGGCACAGTTCCAGGATTTGCGACGTCGACACCGTATTGCCAAAAAATAAAGTGGCGGTATCGGGCAGCTGGTGCGCCTCATCGAAGATGATGGTGTTGGCCGAGGGCAGCAATTCCGCCACGCCCGTATCCTTCAGGGCCACGTCGGCAAAGAACAAGTGATGGTTGACCACCACCACGTCGGCCTGCTGGGCTTCCTTGCGGGCCTTCATGACGAAGCAATCCTGGTAATACTGGCACTCGGCGCCCATGCAGGTGTCGCGCGTGGACGTCACCAGATTCCAGATCATGGCGTTTTCCGGCACCTTGGTCAGCTCGGCCTTGTCGCCCGAGCTGGTCATCTTGATGAAGCGCGAAATTTCGCGCAGGTGGCCCACGTCGTCGCGCGACGTCATGCGCCCGTTTTGCAGGGTGCGTTCCAGGTGATAGTGGCAGACGTAGTTCGAGCGCCCCTTCAGCAAGGCGACGGACACGGGCGCCTGCAGCGCGGCGCGCACGGTGGGGATATCGCGCAGGAATAGCTGATCCTGCAAGTTTTTGGTACCGGTGGACACAATGGTCTTGCCGCCCCACATCAGGGCCGGCACCAGGTAGGCGAAGGTCTTGCCCGTGCCCGTGCCCGCCTCGGCGATCAGGGTCGTCTGGCTGTCGATGGCGCTGGCGATGGCTTTCGCCATTTCCGTTTGCGAGCGGCGCGGCTTGTAGCTGCCCACGGCCGGACCGAGCGGGCCGCCGGCGCCAAACAGGCGCTCGATGTCGGCATCGTGCTTGCCAGGCGGCGCCTGGAGCTCGGCGGGCAGACTGGCTGGCAGATCGGCAGGCTGGCCATCTGGGCTTGCGGGCAATAAATTGTGATCGGTCAAAATATACTTAGGTGAAGGCTGGACTGGACGCTACTGGCGCCCCTCAGGCGGGAACGTCGGGCACCAACTGCATTTTCAGCAAGGTGATGTGATCCTTCAATTGCAATTTGCGTTTTTTCAGGCGGCGCAGTTGCAGCTCGTCATGGTGGCCATCGAGTATCAGCAACTCGATGACGGCATCGAGGTCGCGGTGTTCCACGTTGAGTTCAATCAGGCGCCGCTCTATTTGCTGTGCATCGCTCATGTGTTGCGTTCCAGGCAGTGTTGGTAACGGTGTTGGGAAACCGGCGCGCGCAGCGTACGCAGGCAGCCAGTGGGCGTAGTTTAACCTGCCGCGCGGCTTAGGGCACGCCCTTTCCGGCCTGCCCCCTGCGCGGCAGCGTTATTTGGCCGGCGGCACAGGCACAGGTACAGCAACGGCCGGCGTGCTGGCAGCGGCGGCCGCCGCCTTGGCAGCCTTGGCCTGCGCCTCGGCCTGGCGCTCGGCCAGGCGTTGCGCCACCCGTTTCTGGCGCGCCACGGCGTCAGCCTGTTTTTTCGAATAGGCTGCTTCGCGGGCGGCGCGGCGCGGGGCCTCGGCAGCGTCGGCGGCGGCCTGTTTCGCCACCTTCGCCGCGTGCTCAGCCTCGCGCTCGGCCACGCTCTTGCCTTCCGGCTTGGGCGGCGCCGGCTCGGGCGCGACCACTTTCACGGGCTTGGGCAAGGCCGCGGCACGCTGTTCGGCGTCCAGGCGCGCACTTTCCTGCGTCCGGGCCAGGTCGATATCGCGCAGACGCACGGACTCGGCGCGCTTGAAGTAATTCGCTTCCGCTTCGACGGCGCGCAGGCGCACGAGGATCAGGCGGCGCTTTTCCTTGGCCTTGTCCAGGCAGTTATTCACGAAAAACTTGTCGTAGCACTCCAGTTCGCGCGTGGCAAACTCGTTTTCCGCTGCCGCGCGCTCGCTGGCGACCAGCTTCAGCTTGGCGTCCGCCTCGTCCACCGACAAGGTGGCGGGCACCTGCGGCGCGCCGACCTCATCCAACGCCGCGGCACCCTGGTGCGCGCAGGCGGACAACGCCAGGACCAGGCCCAGCGCCGCACCCAGCTTGTATAGTGTATTTGCCATCATGTTCCTTATCCCTGCCTCAAACGATCGCGTCGGCCGCGCCGCGCTGTTCTTTTTCCATGTATTCGCGCGATTGCATCTCGATGATACGCGAAACGGTGCGGTGAAACTCGTTGGCCAGCATGCCGTTCGTGTACAGCTCATCAGGCGCCACTTCGGCCGACATGATCAGCTTGACCTTCTGGTCATAAAACACGTCGATCAGCCAGGTAAAGCGGCGCGCTTCGGACGACTGCGCCGCCGACATGGCCGGTATGCCGGACAATATCACCGTATGGAAGCGGCTGGCGATTTCCAGGTAATCATTTTGCGAGCGGGGACCGCCGCACAGGGTGGCGAAATCGAACCAGATGATGCCGCCGGCGCGGCGCAGGCAATGGATTTCGCGGCTCTCGATGCGGATGCGCGCGTCTTCGTCTGCCGTCTCGGCGATGCGCGTGTAAGCGTCGCGCAAAGCCTTGTCGGTCTCGGCGCCCAGCGGCGTGTAGTAACTTTCTACCTGTTCCAGCGCGCGGCCGCGGTAATCGACGCCCGCGTCGACGTTCATCACGTCGAGCTTCTCCTTGAGCAGCGCGATGGTCGGCAGCATGCGGTCGCGGTGCAGGCCGTCCGGATACAGCAGGTCCGGGTCGTAATTCGAAGTCATGATGAAGGACACGCCGTTGGCGAACAGGGCCGACAGCAGGTTGTACAGGATCATCGCGTCGGCGATGTCGGAGACGTGGAATTCATCGAAACAGATCAAACGGTATTTCTTGGCGATGCGCTTGGCCACCTCGTCGAGCGGGTCGGCCACGCCTTTCAATTCATCGAGCTGCTGATGCACGCCGCGCATGAATTCGTGGAAGTGCAGGCGCGTCTTGCGTACCAGGGGCACGACCGAGTAAAAACTGTCCATCAGGAACGATTTGCCGCGCCCCACCCCACCCCACATGTACACGCCTTTCGGCACGGCAGGACGGTTCAGCAGGCGCTTGAAGGTGCTCGAGCGCTGGCCCTTGTAGGCCACCCACTCGTCATAGCACAGCTGCAGGCGGTCGACCGCGCGCCGCTGGGCGGCATCGGCCTTGAAATCACGCTTCTGCAGCGCGTGCTGGTAAAACTCTTCTACGTTCATGGGATTCGCTTTAACGCACAGGGGCGCCGGCGGAAAAAATCCGCGAGCGCCCCCGTAGGACTAACTACAATTAAAAGTTCAACGTACGCTTGTCAACCGCCAGTGCCGCTTCCTTGGTCGCTTCCGACAGGGATGGGTGAGCGTGGCAAATGCGCGCGATGTCTTCGGCCGAAGCCTTGAATTCCATCGCCACGACGGCTTCGGAAATCAGTTCGGAGGCCATCGGGCCGACGATGTGCACGCCGAGGATTTCATCGGTCGTCGCATCGGCCAGGAATTTCACCATGCCCGAGGTGTCGCCCAGCGCGCGCGCACGGCCGTTGGCCATGAACGGGAAGGTACCGGCCTTGTAGGCGATGCCTTCGGCCTTCAGGGTTTGCTCGGTCTTGCCGACCCACGCGATTTCCGGCGAGGTGTAGATCACCCAGGGAATCGTGTTGAAGTTGGTGTGACCGTGCTGGCCGGCGATACGCTCGGCCACGGCAACGCCTTCTTCTTCCGCCTTGTGCGCCAGCATCGGGCCGCGCACGACGTCGCCCACTGCCCACACGTTCGGCAGGTTGGTCTTGCAGTCGCCGTCGACGGCGATGAAGCCGCGCTCGTCCAGCTGCAGGCCGACCTTGTCGGCACCCAGGCCATTCGTGTTCGGCGTACGGCCGATCGAGATGATCAGCTTGTCGAACACGGCTTTTTGCGCTTCGCCCTTGGCGTCCACGAATTCCACGGTGACGTCTTTCTTGCCTGGCGTGATCGCACCGATCTTGCAACCGAGGTTGATCTTCAAGCCTTGCTTGGTGAACAGCTTCGACGCTTCCTTGGCGATCTGCTCGTCGACAGCGCCCAGGAAGACCGGCAGGCCTTCCAGCACGGTGACGTCGGAACCCAGGCGGCGCCAGACGCTGCCCATTTCCAGGCCGATCACGCCGGCGCCGATGACGCCCAGCTTGGCTGGTACCGCGTCGATGGCCAGTGCGCCCGTGTTCGACAGGATCAATTTCTCGTCGAAAGGTGCGCCCGGCAGTTCGCGCGCGTTCGAACCCGTGGCGATGACCACGTGCTTGGCCGTCAGGGTTTCGTTGGCTTCGCCCGTCACGCTGATGTCATACGTGCCAGCGGCGGCGGCAGCGAAAGCGGCGCGGCCGTGGAAGAAGGCGATCTTGTTCTTCTTGAACAGGTACAGGATGCCGTCGTTGTTTTGCTTGACGACGGTGTCTTTGCGCTTGAGCATCTGGCCCAGGTTCAGCTTCAGGCCGGCGACGTCGATGCCGTGCTCGGCGAAGCTGTGGCCCGCGTGTTCGAAATGCTCGGACGATTGCAGCAGCGCTTTCGACGGGATGCAGCCGACGTTGGTGCAGGTACCGCCTGGCGCGGCGCCGCCCTTGGCGTTCGACCACTCGTCGACGCAAGCGACGGAAAAGCCCAGCTGCGCTGCGCGGATGGCGGCGATGTAGCCGCCAGGGCCCGCACCGATGACAACTACGTCAAATTGTTTAGTACTCATGTTTTGTTATTCCAATCTCTTCGTCTGGTACGAAAATCCACAATAGAAGGTAAATCACCACGCCGAAGCCGAAGGTCAATGTAAACAGGACGAAGACGAGACGCCAGATCCACGCTTCCATGCCGGAAGCGCGACCCAGGCCGCCGCAGACGCCGCCGAGCCAGCGGTCGTTGCGCGACCGGCGCAGGCGGTTGAATTCCTGCACCAGGTCGTTCGCGGGGCCGGAGGCGGCGCCGGACGCGTTGTCCGGCTTGTCCAGGTTGATATTGCTCAGGAGCTTGGCTTTCGCTTGCGCGAATTCCGCGTCGCTCAGGGCACCTGCCAGGTGCAACTCGTGCAGACGCTTGATTTCTTCAGAGACGTTCATGGGAATCCTCTTTCATTGAGATCAGCCAGCTGCGTCTTCTGGCAAGGGGTATCAGCTACATTGCCCCGGCGGCTACGCCGGGGGACTACAGTGCTTACAGGTCCAGCAGCAGGCGTGCAGGATCTTCCAGCGCTTCTTTCATCGCCACCAGGCCCAGGACGGCTTCGCGGCCGTCGATGATGCGGTGGTCGTAGGACATGGCCAGGTAGTTCATCGGACGCACCACGATCTGGCCGTTTTCGACAACTGCGCGGTCCTTGGTCGCATGCACGCCCAGGATGGCCGATTGCGGCGGGTTGATGATCGGGGTCGACAGCATGGAGCCGAAGGTGCCGCCGTTCGAGATCGAGAACGTGCCGCCCGTCAGGTCGTCCAGGGTCAGCTTGCCTTCCTTGGCTTTCGCGCCGAATTCACCGATTTTTTTCTCGATGTCGGCGATCGACAACTGGTCCGCATTGCGGATGATAGGCACGACCAGGCCGCGTGGCGAACCGACAGCGATGCCGATGTCGAAGTAGCCGTGGTAAACGATGTCGTTGCCGTCAACGGAAGCATTGATGATCGGGTACTTTTTCAGGGCAGCGACGGCGGCCTTGACGAAGAAGGACATGAAGCCCAGCTTGACGCCGTGCTCTTTCTCGAACTTGTCCTTGTACTTGTTGCGCAGGTCGATGACCGGCTGCATGTTCACTTCATTGAACGTGGTCAGGATGGCGTTCGTCGATTGCGATTGCAGCAGGCGCTCGGCGATACGTGCGCGCAGGCGGCTCATCGGCACGCGCTCTTCAGGGCGGTCGCCCAGGCTGGCGGCCGACGGCGTGGCAACTTGTTGCAGCGCTGGCTTGGCAGCGGCTGGCGCCAGTGGCGCGACAGCTGGCTTGGCGGAAGCGGCCAGGGCGTCGCCCTTGGTCACGCGGCCGTCTTTGCCCGAACCGGCGACGTCGCCAGCGGACAGGCCTTTTTCGGACAGGATCTTGGCGGCGGCAGGCATGGCGACATCGCCTTTGGTCGCAGCGGCTGGCGCGGACGCGGTAGCGGCCTCTTGTGCGGCAGCAGCCAGGGCTGGTGCAGGCACGGCCGACACTTCCATCGGGCTGACCTTGGCCGAGCCGTCGGTGTCGATGATGGCGATGACTTCGCCGGCGACGACGGTAGCGCCGTCAGCCTTGATAATTTGAACGATCACGCCAGCAGCTGGCGCCGGCAGTTCCAGCACCACTTTATCGGTTTCGATATCGATCATGTTTTCGTCGCGCGCAACTGCTTCGCCGACTTTCTTGTGCCATGCCAGCAGGGTCGCTTCTGCAACCGATTCCGACAACTGGGGAACTTTGACTTCGATTTGTGCCATGTAAAACTCCGTTTATTTTGTTATTGCGGCGCCGCCCCTGCGTAGCAAGGGCGGCGCTCCGTCACGATGTATGCGAACAGGCGCCATGCATGCGCATGGCACCCGCTATCCTGCCACTTACTTGGTCAGGATAAAACCCTTCAGCTTCGAGAATGCCGTTTCCAGCAGATCTTTTTGCTGGGCGTAGTGCTTGTCATAGTAACCGACAGCAGGCGACGCCGAAGCAGGACGGCCGGCGTAAGCCAGACGCTGACCCGATTCCAGGCCTTCGAAGATGTTGTGCTGGATCTGGAACCAGGCGCCCTGGTTTTGCGGCTCGTCCTGCGCCCAGACGACTTCGACCAGGTTCGGGAACTTCTTCAGTTCGGCAGCGAACGACTTGTGCGGGAACGGATACAGCTGTTCCAGGCGCACGATGGCCGTGTCGGTCTGGCCGCGTGTCTTGCGTGCGTTGACCAGGTCGTAGTAGACCTTGCCCGAGCAGGCGACCACGCGCTTGACTTTCTTGGCGTCGATTTTGTCGTCGACTTCGCCGATGACGGTCTGGAAACCGCCCTTGGCCAGGTCGGTCAGCGGCGAACCGGCATCCTTGTTGCGCAACAGCGACTTCGGCGTCAGGATGACCAGCGGCTTGCGGAACTGGCGCACCATCTGGCGGCGCAGCAAATGGAAGATCTGCGAAGCCGTCGTCGGCTGCACCACTTGCATGTTGTTGTCTGCGCACAGCTGCAGGAAGCGTTCCGGACGCGCGGACGAGTGCTCAGGACCCTGGCCTTCGTAACCGTGCGGCAGCATCATGACCAGGCCCGAAGCGCGGCCCCACTTCACTTCGCCGGAGCTGATGAATTGGTCGATCACCACTTGCGCGCCGTTGGCGAAGTCGCCGAACTGGGCTTCCCAGATCGTCAGGGTGTTCGGTTCAGCGGTCGAGTAGCCGTATTCGAAGGCCAATACGGCTTCTTCGGACAGCACCGAGTCGATGACGGTGAACGGCGCCTGGTTGTCCGACACGTTTTGCAGCGGAATGTAGGTACCTGCATCCCAACGCTCGCGGTTTTGGTCATGCAGGACGGCGTGGCGGTGCACGAAGGTGCCGCGGCCGGCGTCCTGGCCCGTCAGGCGGATGGCGTAGCCGGACGATACCAGCGAAGCGTAGGCCAGGTGTTCGCCCATGCCCCAGTCGAGGTTCATTTCGCCACGGCCCATGGTGCCGCGGTCGCCCAGTACTTTTTCAACCAGCGAGTGAACCTTGAAGTCTTCCGGCACGGTGGTGATGCGGGTAGCCAGGCGTTTCAGTTCCGTCATCGGCACGGCGGTGTCGGCCGAATCGGTCCATTTCTTGTTCAGGAACGGCAGCCAGTCGACGGCGTACTTGTTCTTGAAGTTCGAGATGACCGGATCGACGGTGTGCTTGCCGGCGTCCATGGCGTCGCGGAAAGCGGCCACCATCTTGTCGCCGCCATCGGCAGGAATCACGCCTTGCGCTACCAGCTTGTCCGCGTACAGCTTGCGGGTGCCTGGATGCTGGCCGATCTTCTTGTACATCAGTGGCTGCGTCAGTGCCGGCGTATCTTGCTCGTTGTGGCCAAGCTTGCGGTAGCAGATGATGTCGAGGACGATGTCCTTCTTGAATTCCATGCGGTAGTCGAGCGCGATCTGCGTCGCCAGCACCACGGCTTCCGGATCATCGGCATTGATGTGCAGGACCGGTGCTTCGATCATCTTGACGACGTCCGAGCAGTACAGGGTCGAGCGGGCATCGCGCGGATCCGAGGTGGTGAAACCGATCTGGTTGTTGATCACGATATGCACCGTGCCGCCGGTATGGTAGCCACGGGTTTGCGCCAGATTCAGCGTTTCCATGACCACGCCCTGGCCGGCGAAAGCGGCATCGCCGTGCACCAGGATAGGCAGCACTTGGGCGCCTTGCGCGTCGCCGCGGCGATCCATGCGGGCCTTGACGGAACCTTCGACCACAGGGTTGACGATTTCCAGGTGCGACGGGTTGAACGCCAGCGACAGGTGGACCGGGCCGCCTGCGGTGGAGATGTCCGACGAGAAGCCTTGATGGTACTTCACGTCGCCGGCAGGCAGGTCGTCGCCATGCTTGCCTTCGAATTCTTCGAACAGTTCCTGCGGCGCCTTGCCCAGGGTGTTCACCAGCACGTTCAGGCGGCCGCGGTGGGCCATGCCGATCACGATTTCCTGCACGCCTTTTTCGCCGGCGCGCTGGATGGTTTCATCCATCGAGGCGATGAAGGTTTCGCCGCCTTCCAGGGAGAAGCGCTTCTGGCCCACGTAGCGGGTGTGCAGATAGCGTTCCAGGCCTTCAGCCGCGGTCAGGCGGTCGAGGATGTGGATTTTTTTCTCTGGGGTGAAATTCGGGGTGGAGCGGATCGCTTCCAGTTTCTCCTGCAGCCAGCGCTTTTCGGCCGGGTCGGAGATGTACATGAATTCGGCGCCGATCGAACGCGTGTAGGTATCGCGCAGATAGTTCAGCAGATCGCGCAGGGTGGCGGTCTCGGGGCCAAAATAGGTATTGCTGATGTTGAACACGGTGTCCATGTCCGCATCGGTGAAACCGTAGAAGCTCGGCTCCAGTTCCGGGATCATCGGACGTTCCTGGCGTTGCAGCGGATCCAGGTTGGCCCAGTGCGAACCGAGATAGCGATAAGCGGCGATCAGTTGCGTGGCGGCGACGCGCTTGCGGCCCATTTCAGCATCGAAGGAAGCGGTCACGGTGCGGATAGGACCAGCTTTTGCGCGCTCGGCGAACGAGGCGACGACGGAGGCATGCGCCACGTCAGGCTTGTTGGTGCCATCGACGGCAGGCACGTGCTGCATTGCGTCGAAGTAGGAACGCCAGTTATCGGGTACCGAGCCTGGGTTGTTCAGATACGCCTCGTACAGGTCTTCCACGTACGGAGCATTCCCACCGAACAGGTAGGAGTTGGTCGTTAATTGCTGCATATATTGCTCACCTTTCTTCGCGCTTCGCGAGGAATTAGCGGGTTAATCTAACCTTCCGCGACACGGCCTGACCGGTTAGCGGATTGCACATCAAGTTGTGGGGAAGGGCTTTTTTATTGCACCAGCATTCTGCATACCGTCATTTAGAATAGCACGCGGTATTGTAACGCAACAACCGCTAGTTGAATTTTATTTGGCAAGCAAATGTAAGCTGTGTTGTTGATTTTCCCGGGCTTGCAAGCCTGTCACTGTTGCGCTTACAGCACATCGGCAGCCCTGCCGGCGTGCCGCTTGCGTCCAACTGGTCTGCCCGGCAAAGGCGCGGCCGCGATGGCCGCCAGCCAATCGGGATCGCCGGCAAACCAGTCCACCAGGAAGTCGAGCATGGTGCGCAGCAGGGGCGACATGTGCTGCCGCGAGGTGTAGATGCCGTAGATGCCCATGTCCTGCGGCTGGTACGCGGGCAGGAGCTCCACCAGCTGCCCGCTGGCGATCAGCGGCGCGGCCGAATAGCGCGGCTGCATGGCGATGCCCGCCCCCGCCACCGTCGCCACCAGCAGGACCAGCGACTCATTCGCCGACAGGCGGCCGCTCACGGGGACAGTGAGCGCTTCCCCGTCGTGCGTGAACTGCCACAGGCTCTTGCCGAAATACGTGTACGTCAGGCAGTTGTGCAGGGCCAGGTCTTCCGCCCGGCGCGGCGTGCCGTGCGCGGCCAGATACGATGGTGCGGCGCACACCACCGAGGCGCAGCTGGCCAGCTGACGCGCGATCAGGTTCGGCTCGAGCGCGTTCGTGATGCGGATCGCCAGGTCGATGCGCTGCTCCACCAGATTGACGGCGCGGTTCTCCATCTGCAGGTCGACGGCGGCGCGCGGGTAGCGCCGCAGGTAAGCGGTCACTGCGCCGGCCAGCGCCGTCTGCGCCAGCGATTGCGAGCAGGTGATGCGCAGCAAGCCGTGCGGCGTGTCGAGGCCCTCGGGCGAGGTGACGGCCATGGCGCCGGCCACTTCCAGCATCTGCCGGCAGCGCGCCAGGGTGGCCTCGCCCGCATCCGTCAGGCTCAAACGGCGCGTGGTGCGATGCAGCAAGCGCGCCCCCGCCCACTGCTCCATCTCGGCCAGGTAGCGCGTCACCATGGCGCGCGACATGTCGAGCGCGTCGCTGGCAGCCACCATGCTGCCACGCTCGGCGATGGCGACAAACACTTGTGCGGCGGTGATGCGGTCCATCTGCGACTCTCCATTGATTCGTTCGATTCATGCAACTAAGTATTGCAATCTACCCTATTTCCCGTGCCTGGTCGAAAGGATAATATGCGAGAGAGTATCTAATATTGAAAGAATAATATGCTTGCACGCGCCGCCCTCCCCTTCCGCATGCTGGAAACCTTCCAACTGGATGTGCTGGGCCGCGCACCGTCCACCTCGCTGCTGCTGAGCGGCGTGGCGGACGCCATCCTCGTCAATACCCAGTTTCTGCGCGACGATGCGGCGCAGTTAGCGCACACCATCGCCGCCAGCGGCAAGCGCCTGACCACCATCTATATCAGCGCGGCCGAGCCGCAAGCCTATTTCGGCCTGGGCGTGCTGCAGCAAGCCTTTCCGCAGGCCCATATCCTCGCCAGCGGCGCCACGGTCGAGGCGATACGCCGCCAGGCCGGCGCCAGGGTCGCCCACTGGGGCGGCATCCTCAAGCACAATGCGCCGCACCGCATCGTCCTGCCGCAGCCCTATGAGGGCGACAGCCTGCAGCTGGAAGGCCGGCAGGTCGCCCTGCACCAGCTGGAAGCGGCCTTGAACTGAGGCTGGACCAGCGCTCTTACAAGGCGGCCAGGAAGCGTTCATACTCTTGCGCGCTGCGCGCCAGCCGCCCGGCATAACCCGTTTCCTTCGGCCCGTCTTCCGCACCATAGAAGGCAAAGAAGCGGCGGTTGTCGGCGCCGATATACGCCAGGGTGACATCGAACGGCGCCAGCAGCTGCGCCAGGGTGACCTTCCACTTGCCTTCCGGCGTGAAGTCTTCCTGGCGGATGCCTGCCGTGACGGCCAGCGCCACCTTGCGGCCCTTGAAGGCGTCGCCGCCCGTGCCGTAGGCCCAGCCATACGCCAGCACGTCATCGAGCCACCGCTTCAGCAAGGGCGGACAGTTGAACCAGTACACGGGGAACTGCAAGACCACATTGGCGTGCGCCTCCACCAGCGCCTGCTCGCGCGCCACATCGATATTTCCATCCGGATAAGCCCGGTGCACATCGTGGAGGGTGTAGCGCTCAGGATGCTGCGCCAGCTCCTGCAGCCAGCACTTGTTGGCGACCGATGTGTCGATCGAGGGATGGAAGACGATAACGAGGGTTTTCTTCATGCTGCTTTCCTGAATATGGGATGGATGCACCGGACGCGCATGCACAGAAAAGCAGGCAAGCCGGTACCCTGCCCCAAGGCGCGCAGCACATGGCCGCGCGCCCGCAAGGGCAAAAACAGCATAACCATGGCGAGTACTTTTCACAAGTACGCACATTGACTACCCATACAGTATAAAAAGTAAGTTACTTGACTGCAGAAATCCCCTTTGCCAGGCATATCCGGATCAGGCAGGCTGGTGCCGCTCACCCCATTCGCACAAGGTATGCAGCACGGGGATCAGCGAGGCACCCTTGCTTGAGAGGGAATATTCCACCTTGGGCGGTACTTGCGGATATTCCTTGCGCACGATCAGCGCATCGGCTTCGAGTTCCTTCAAGACCACGCTGAGGGTCTTGAAGGCGATGCCGCCGAGATGCCGCTTGAGTTCGTTATGCCGCAGCACCGTGTTTTCCGCGAGCGCGTACAGGATCAGCATCTTGTACTTGCCGCCGATCAGCGACAAGGTATAGCCAAATGCCGTATCCCCTAGGGCCACGCCGCTGGGGGCGCATGTTTCGTCATTCATCGCGTTATGTTTTCTGTTGAAGCCAGGCCTGAGCATACCAGCCCGGCTTGCGGCCGGCGGTGCGGACAGGCATAAAAAAAGCGAGCCGCGAGGCTCGCTTTTTTGCGCCGGGCCGCAAGGCCCGGCAAGAACAATACGCGGTAACTTAAGCGCGCTTGTCCAGTGGCAGCACTTCGCGCGTGGTCGAACCGACGAACAGCTGGCGCGGACGGCCGATTTTTTGCTCTGGGTCGGCGATCATTTCGTTCCACTGGGCGATCCAGCCGATCGTACGGGCCATAGCGAAGATACCGGTGAACAGCGAGACAGGGATGCCCAGCGCCGATTGCACGATGCCCGAGTAGAAGTCGACGTTCGGGTACAGTTTGCGCGAAACGAAGTATTCGTCGTTCAGTGCAATCTTTTCCAGTTCCATCGCCAGCTTGAACAGCGGGTCGTCTTGCAGACCCAGCTCTTGCAGCACTTCGTAGCAGGTTTCACGCATCAGCTTGGCGCGTGGATCGAAGTTCTTGTACACGCGGTGGCCAAAGCCCATCAGCTTGACGCCGGAGTTCTTGTCCTTAACTTGCGCGATGAAGGCAGGGATGTTCTCGACGGTGCCGATTTCCTTCAGCATGTTCAGTGCCGCTTCGTTGGCGCCGCCGTGGGCAGGGCCCCACAGGCAGGCGATACCGGCAGCGATACAGGCGAACGGGTTGGCGCCCGACGAACCAGCCAGACGGACGGTCGAAGTCGATGCATTTTGCTCGTGGTCCGCGTGCAGGATCAGGATGCGGTCCAGGGCGCGCACCAGCACGTCGTTGACCTTGTACTCTTCGCACGGGTTGGCGAACATCATGTGCATGAAGTTGGCGCTGTACGACAGGTCGTTGCGTGGGTACACGAACGGCTGGCCGACCGAGTACTTGTAGGTCATGGCGACCAGGGTAGGCATCTTGGCGATCAGGCGGATGGCCGACACTTCGCGGTGACGCGGGTCGTTGATGTCCAGCGAGTCATGGTAGAACGATGCCAGCGCGCCGACGGTGCCCACCAGGACCGACATCGGATGCGCGTCGCGGCGGAAGCCACGGAAGAAGAATTGCATCTGTTCGTGCACCATCGTGTGCTTGGTGACGGTGTCGACGAACTTGGCTTTTTGCGCTGCGTTCGGCAGTTCGCCGTTCAGCAGCAGGTAGCACGATTCCATGAAGTCGGCGTTGACGGCCAACTGTTCGATCGGGTAACCACGGTACAGAAGCTCGCCCTTGTCGCCGTCGATGTAGGTGATCGACGAGTTGCAGGCGGCCGTCGACATAAAGCCTGGGTCGTAGGTGAACTTGCCGCTACCGGCGTACAGTTTGCGGATGTCGATGACATCCGGGCCAACCGTGCCTTTGTAGATTGGAAATTCAAGCGATGGGCTGCCATCGGAGAACGACAGGGTAGCTTTTGTGTCAGAGATATTCATGGGCTCTTCCTTCTCGGGAGTGAGTCGAAATTAAAATCAAAAATTCTGGCTGCAATTCGCACCGCAATTCGGCAGTGCTACAGCGCGCCACTCGCACCGTTTGCAATATATCGCCCAGGCGTCTAGGCAATGCGCAGTCGTTGCAGCAGTGCGCGCACATGCGGCAGATCGACTTCGCCTTCCGGCTCTTTACGGGCCAGTACCAGATCCATTAACGCATTGTCCGATAAATCCAGCAAACGCGTCAGCGCGTCAACTTCTTCATCGGTCAATTCGGTTTCATACGCATCGAGAAAACGGGTCAGGATAATGTCGTTTTCCAGCAGGCCACGGCGTGAACGCCAGCGCAGGCGGGCGCGGTTGGCCGGGTCGGCCTGATGCGAGGACAAAATTGATTCTGTCATTTGGTTTACCACTTTACGTGTGCCTTGCGGCACGGTGCTGCTTTGCAGGCGCCGCCTGCAGGCAAGAGAGGATACCCTCTTCCCGCAAACGGCGCCCGGCGGACGCGATCAGGAGGATCAGATCGCGCGGCGGACCATCAATTCCTTGATCTTGCCGATCGCCTTGTTCGGGTTCAACCCTTTCGGGCAGACGTCGACGCAGTTCATGATCGAATGGCAGCGGAACAGGCGGTACGGGTCTTCCAGGTTGTCCAGACGCGCGCCGGTGGCTTCGTCGCGCGAGTCGGCGATGAAGCGGTAGGCTTGCAGCAGGCCGGCCGGGCCGACGAATTTGTCCGGATTCCACCAGAACGATGGGCACGACGTGGAGCAGCATGCGCACAGGATGCACTCGTACAGGCCATCGAGTTCTTCGCGCTGTTCCGGCGACTGCAGGCGCTCTTTTTCAGGCGGGATCGAATCGTTGATCAGGAAAGGCTTGATTGAATCGTACTGCTTGAAGAATTGCGTCATGTCGACGATCAGGTCGCGGATGACTGGCAGACCTGGCAACGGACGCAGCACGATAGGCTCCGACAGTTCGTTCAGGTTGGTCGTGCATGCCAGGCCGTTCTTGCCGTTGATGTTCATCGCGTCCGAACCGCACACGCCTTCGCGGCACGAGCGGCGCAGGGCCAGCGAGTCATCGACGTCCGCCTTGATGCGCTGCAGTGCGTCGAGCAGCATCTTGTCGGTGTCTTTCAGTTCGACCGTCAGGTCTTGCATGTACGGCTTGGCATCCTGGTCAGGATCGTAGCGGTAGATTTTGAATTTGAGAGTGCGTGCCATGGTATAGCCTTAGAAAGTACGTGGTTTCGGTTTGAAGGTATCAACCGTCAGCGGCTTGGTCACGACTGGCTTGTATTCCAGTCGGTTGCCTTCCGAATACCACAGAGTGTGCTTCATCCAGTTGTCGTCGTCACGTTGCGGATGGTCGTCCTGGGCGTGGGCGCCGCGCGATTCCTTGCGGGCTGCTGCCGAAACGATGGTCGCTTTCGCCGTTTCGATCAGGTTGTCCAGCTCCAGCGCTTCCACGCGGGCCGTGTTGAAGACCATCGATTTATCCTTGAAGGAGACGTGCTTGCGGCGCTCGTCAAGCTTCATGATTTCTTCGACGCCCTTGTTCAGCATCTCGTCGGTACGGAACACGCCACAGTACTTCTGCATCGTTGCGCGGATGTCGTTCGCCACGCCCTGCACGGTTTCCGTGCCGGTCGAGTTTTCCAGGCGCGCCAGGCGGCCCATGGCGAAATCGGCAGCGTCGGCTGGCAAAGGCTTGTTTTCCTTGGCTTTCAGGCCGCTGTTGACGATGTGGTTGCCGGCCGCGCGGCCGAAGACCACCAGGTCGAGCAGCGAGTTCGTGCCCAGGCGGTTGGCGCCGTGCACGGAGACGCAGGCACATTCGCCGATCGCGTACAGACCGTTGACAACCTTGGCCGAATTATCCGGGCCGGTCGGGGTGACGACCTGGCCGTGGATGTTCGTCGGGATGCCGCCCATCTGATAGTGAATCGTCGGCACGACAGGAATCGGTTCCTTGGTGGCGTCGACGTTGGCGAACTTGTGGCCGATTTCCAGGATCGACGGCAGGCGCTTGGCGATGGTGTCGGCGCCGATATGGCGCAGGTCCAGCATCACGTGGTCCTTGTTCGGACCGCAGCCGCGGCCTTCCTTGATTTCCTGGTCCATCGAACGCGAGACGAAGTCGCGCGGCGCCAGATCCTTCAGGGTCGGCGCATAGCGCTCCATGAAGCGTTCACCTTCGCTATTGATCAGGATGCCGCCTTCGCCGCGCACGCCTTCGGTGATCAATACGCCCGCGCCGGCCACGCCGGTCGGGTGGAACTGCCAGAATTCCATGTCCTGCAGCGGCAGGCCGGCGCGTGCCGCCATGCCCATGCCGTCGCCGGTGTTGATGAAGGCGTTGGTCGACGCGGCGAAGATGCGGCCTGCGCCGCCCGTTGCCATGACCGTCGTTTTTGCTTCCAGGATCATGCATTCGCCGGTTTCCATTTCCAGCGCGACAACACCGATCACGTCGCCTTCGGCGTCACGGATCAGGTCGAGCGCCATCCATTCGACGAAGAAGTGCGTACGGGCGCGCACGTTGCGCTGGTACAGGGTGTGCAACAGGGCGTGACCGGTACGGTCGGCTGCCGCGCAAGCGCGCTGCACCGGCTTTTCGCCGAAGTGGGCCGTGTGGCCGCCAAATGGACGCTGGTAGATGGTGCCGTCAGGGTTGCGGTCGAATGGCATGCCGAAGTGTTCCAGCTCGTACACGACTTTCGGTGCTTCGCGGCACATGAATTCGATGGCATCCTGGTCGCCCAGATAGTCGCCACCCTTGACGGTGTCGAACATGTGCCAGAACCAGTTGTCTTCGGCCATGTTGCCGAGCGACGCGCCGATACCGCCCTGCGCCGCAACGGTGTGCGAGCGGGTCGGGAAAACTTTCGACAGAACTGCGACGTTCAGACCGGCTTCAGCCAGTTGCAACGACGCGCGCATGCCGGAACCGCCGGCGCCAACGATTACCGCATCAAAGCGGCGGGTAGGGATTGCAGATTTATATGCTGCCACGATTACACACTCCAGAGTATCTGTACCGTCCAGCCGGCACAAGCGATCAACCACAGCATGGTGGCAATTTGCAGGGTCAGACGGAGGCCAGCGCTTTTCACGTAGTCCATCCAGATGTCGCGTACGCCGACCCATGCGTGGTAGAACAGGGCGACGAAGGTCACCAGGCTGAACAATTTAAACCACTGCTGCGCGAACAGACCAGCCCAGCCTTCATAGCTGAAGTTGCTGCCGGTCAGGAAAGAAATAAGCAGGATGGCAACATAGGCCACCATGACGATGGCGGTAACGCGTTGCGCCAGCCAGTCGCGCAAGCCGTAATGGGCACCGACGACGAGGCGTTTCGGTCCGATATTATTGTCTGCCATGTTTAAAATACTCCAAACAGTTTCAAAGCGACCAAAGCCGTCAGCACCAGGCTCACGACCAGCACGGAGGACGCGGTCTTGCGTGCCGAATCTTTTTCGATGGCAACGTGCACATCCATGAACAGGTGGCGGATGCCGGCGCAGAAGTGGTGCAGGAAGGCCCAGACCAGACCCAGGGTGATCAGCTTGACGAACCAGTGCGAGGCGATGCCCTGGAAGTAGGCATACGACATTTCGGAACGCAGGCTCAGTTCCAGCATGTACAGGATGCACGGCAGCAAGGCGAAAATGATGAAACCGCTGATGCGATGCAGGATCGAGACGATGGCGCCGACAGCCATGCGGTAGTTCGACAATTCGGTAACATGAATGTTACGGAATTGCGGCCGTTCTTTTTTTGGTACTTCTCTTACGGCTTCAGACATAACAAAAACCTCCCCTTTGAATTTCAACTAAATATTGAAGCCGCGATTTTCGCCGATTTTCGCAACCCATACCAATATCTATTGTTACATATAACCAAAATGGTTTTTTACTACAAAATACCGCGCTACTTTCCGTAGTTCACGTAATTTAATTACAGAATCGCCGGCAAAACACGGCCCGCCGGGGCGGGCCATGCTGTCGCTGCGCTTTCCGTTGTCTCCGTTGCCCGCCTTGCGGCAGGCATCTTGCAAGCGATGCACTTCAGCCTTGCTGCTTGTTCGGACGCCCACGGGCGCCCCGCCGCTTCAACTGAGTTCATTCTGATAATGATGACGACTGGTCAGGTACAAGCCCCGGCGCAGTTCGACCGGCTTGTCGCCGTAGGTAAACGACACGCGCTCGGAACTGAGCAAGGGCGTGCCGAGGTCGATATTTAACAATTGCGCGGCGCCCGCGTCGGCGCACACGGCGCGGATCTGTTCGGACGCGCGGATCATGCGCGTGCCAAATTCCGTTTCGAACAGGCCATACATGGGGCCCTTGTATTCCACCAGGCGCTCGGCCGTCAAACCCTTGAAGATCAGGCCGGGCAGCCACAATTCCTCGACGATGGTCGGCACGCCGTCGAAATACTGCACGCGCTTGATGAAGATGACGGCGTCGCCGGACTTCAGGTCCATCAGGCGCGCCACGTCGGCCGGCGCGCGCACGCGCTTGACCTCAATAAACTTGCTTTCAGGATAATGCGGCACGCCTTCGTCCGGCACCAGACGCAGGAAGCGGAAATGTGCGCGCGCCTCATGGTGGGTGGACACGAAGGTGCCCTTGCCCTGGCGGCGCATGACGAGATTCTCGGCGGCCAGTTCATCGATGGCCTTGCGCACCGTGCCCTGGCTGACCTTGAAACGCCCCGCCAGCTCGACTTCGCTGGGAATCAGTTCGCCCGGTTTCCATTCGCCCGATTGCAGGCTCTGCGTGATGAGCGCCTTGATCTGCTGGTACAGGGGACTGAAGGTAGGCGAGGCATTCGCGGCAGGCGCTGGCACGGCGGTGGTGGCAGTGGTATTGACGCTGGCGACAGGGGCGGCGGCGGTGCTGGCCGCTGCGGCAACAGGCGTGGCCGGGGTGCCCGCGGTCGGACTGACCGCCCCGCTTGCAGCAGTGGCATTGTTGGTCAGATTGGACGAGGCGGAATTCATAGTCCGACATTTCAACACAAATCACTGCCCGCGTCCAGTAAAACACACGCAGTTATCTGTCTTATATAAGACATAAGATATGATTGACAGATAGAGATCGGAGGCCTAAACTGCCCTCGATAAAACTTGTGAGCCAGCGTTTTATGTTGTCGGCCAGCCACTCTGGCCTCGTGCAGCACAAGCGTGACGGCAGCGTACACCAGCAATTCGGTGGCGCGGGCCGGTTTTGGTATCATTATAGTTTTTCCGGATAAGCGTAAGCCCAGCTTCAAGCCCGTTTTCTTTCCCATTTTTGGAGATTCATCATGGCTAAAACCCCAATGCGTGTTGCAGTGACCGGCGCCGCCGGCCAGATCGGCTACGCCCTGTTGTTCCGCATCGCCAATGGCGACATGCTCGGCAAAGACCAGCCTGTCATCTTGCAACTGCTTGAAATCCCGGACGAAAAAGCCCAGAAGGCGCTCAAGGGCGTGATGATGGAAATCGACGACTGCGCGTTCCCGCTGCTGACGGAAATGACCGCCCACTCCGATCCGCTGACCGCCTTCAAGGATGTCGACGTGGCCGTACTGGTTGGCGCGCGTCCACGCGGCCCAGGCATGGAACGCAAGGACCTGCTGGAAGCGAACGCCCAGATCTTCACCGTGCAAGGCAAGGCGCTCGACGCCGTCGCTTCGCGCAACGTCAAAGTACTGGTGGTCGGCAACCCTGCCAACACCAACGCCTACATCGCCATGAAATCGGCGCCGTCGCTGCCGGCGAAAAACTTCACCGCCATGCTGCGCCTGGACCACAACCGCGCGCTGTCGCAAGTCGCTGCCAAGACCGGCACCGCCGTGAAAGACATCGAAAAGCTGACCGTGTGGGGCAACCACTCGCCAACGATGTACGCCGACTACCGCTTCGCCACCGTAAACGGCAAGGCCGTCAAGGACCTGATCAACGACCAGGAATGGAACGCCAACACCTTCCTGCCAACCGTCGGCAAGCGCGGCGCGGCCATCATCGATGCGCGTGGCCTGTCGTCGGCAGCGTCGGCAGCGAACGCCGCCATCGACCACATCCATGACTGGATGCTGGGCACCGCCGGCAAGTGGACCACCATGGGCGTTCCTTCGGATGGCTCGTATGGCATTCCTGAAGGCACCGTGTTCGGCTTCCCGGTCACCACCGACAACGGTGAGTACACCATCGTTCAAGGTCTGGAAATCGATGCATTCTCGCAAGAGCGCATCAACCTGACCCTGAAAGAACTGACCGAAGAGCGCGAAGGCGTGAAACACCTGCTGGCGTAAATCCAGTATTGGCGGCGCGGCCTGAGCGCCGCCCGCCAAGAAGGCCGCCCGCGACATTCGCGGCGCGGCTGTTTTCTCAAGTAGTTTTTACCTGCAGAAATGCCTTAAGCATGCACCCTTCCGAGGTTTTATTCCAAGGCAAACGCCAGCCGCTGTTGCTCGCCGCTTGCGACCACTACGCCGGCTCTGAAAAGCTGATGCGTAAATCGATTGCTTTGCAACAAGAGCTTGGCCCCCTGTTCGACATCACGTTCGACTGCGAAGACGGCGCCAGCGCCGGCAACGAAGAATCCCACGCCCACATGATCGCCGGCCTGCTGGCCAGCGACGAGAACCAGTTCAACCGCATCGGCGTGCGCGTGCACGACGTCGACAGCCCGTTTTTCGCGCGCGACGTGGAAATCATCTGCGGCGCCGCGTCCCGCCTGGCCTATATCGCCGTGCCGAAGGTGGGCGGCGTGCAGGATGCCATGCTGGCCATCGACCTGATCAACCTGCACGCGCGCCGCGCCGGCCGCGACAACCTGCCCGTGCATATCCTGATCGAGACGCATGGCGCGCTGCGCGACGCCTATGCCATCGCCGCCCTGCCCCAGGTCGAATGCCTGTCCTTCGGCATCATGGATTTCGTTTCGGCCCACTACGGCGCCATTCCCGCCGCCGCCATGCGCACGCCAGGCCAGTTCACGCATCCGCTGGTGGTGCGCGCCAAGCTGGAAGTGGCCGCCGCCTGCCACGCGCACGGCAAGGTGCCGTCGCATAACGTGACGACGGACGTGCGCGATTCGGCCGTGGTGGCGAATGACGCCCAGCGCGCGACAGCCGAGTTCGGCTACACGCGCATGTGGAGCATCCACCCGGACCAGATCAAGCCCATCATCAAGGCCTTCACGCCGCGCCTGTCCGAAGTCAACGAAGCCAGCAATATCCTCAATGAAGCGCTGCGCGCCAACTGGGGACCGATTACGCAAAATGGCCGCTTGCACGACCGCGCCAGCTACCGATATTATTGGACCGTTTTGCAACGCGCCAAACTGGCAGGCCTCGGCCTGCCCGAGGCGGCCGCTGCATTACTCAACGCCCCCTCTTCCAGCACCACTGAAAACTGACAGGAATTACACGATGTCCCTCTCCAAATTAGCAATTGCCTGCAGCGTCGCGCTGGGCGCCATGACCCTCACGCTGGCGCCGGCCAGCTTCGCCGCCACGGATACCAAGGAGCCGGCAAAAGCCAAGGCCGTCAAGGCCAAGCCGAAAGCCAAGGCCACCAAGGCCAAAGCTGCCGCCAAGGAAGCGCATCCGCTCGCCATGTCGGTGGTCGATAAGGAAGAATCCGATGAGCCGGATACCGCCGGTTCCGCTTCCACCGATTTCAATTGCGAACTTGGTAATAAAATTACCATCTACACCAATGCGACTGACGACAAACACATCGCCCTGCGCTGGAAGAAGCGCCTGCACCGCCTGAGCCGCGTGGGCACCACCACCGGCGCCAACCGCTTCGAGAACCGTTTATATGGTCTCGTCTGGATCGGCATCCCGGCCAAAGGCATGCTGCTCGATTCCAAGCAGGGCCGCCAGCTGGCCAATGAATGCAAGGATGCGGAGCAAGCCAAGCCAGCGGCAGTGGTGGAAGCCGCGCCATCGCTGGGCGTGCTGCCGGCGACCGGCGGCTGATGTGAGCAGCAAGGGCCTCTTCGGGGGCTCAGTCATGTTTTGTAATTTGAATAATCAATAAATAGACGATACCCAACAAGGAGAGGTCATGTCCCGCAACACTCTGAACACGCTCAAGGACTTTAATATTTCGGATAGCAAGAAGGGCAAGCTGTACTCCCTGCCTGCGCTGGAAAAAAGCCTGGGCATCAATGTCTCCCGCCTGCCAGTGTCGATTCGTATCGTGCTCGAATCGGTATTGCGCAACTGCGACGGCAAAAAAGTCACCGAAGAACACGTCAAGCAATTGGCGAGCTGGGGCCCGACCGCCGAGCGTACCGACGAGATCCCGTTCGTAGTGGCGCGCGTCGTGCTGCAAGACTTCACCGGCGTGCCCCTGCTGGCCGACCTGGCAGCGATGCGCAACGTGGCCGCCAAGATGGGCATCAACGCGAAGAAAATCGAACCGCTGGTGCCGGTCGACCTGGTGGTCGACCACTCGGTGACCATCGATCACTACCGCGAAAAGAAAGCGCTGGACCTGAACATGAAGCTGGAATTCTCGCGTAACAACGAGCGTTACCAGTTCATGAAATGGGGCATGCAAGCCTTCGACACCTTCGGCGTCGTGCCACCAGGCTTCGGCATCGTCCACCAGGTCAACCTGGAATACCTGGCACGCGGCGTGCACCACGCAGGCAAGAAAGCCGGCGACGTGTACTACCCTGACACCCTGGTCGGCACCGACTCGCACACCACCATGATCAACGGCATCGGCGTGGTCGGCTGGGGCGTGGGCGGCATCGAGGCGGAAGCCGGCATGCTGGGCCAACCGGTCTACTTCCTGACGCCTGACGTCATCGGCGTGAACCTGTCGGGCGCGCTGCGCGAAGGCTGCACCGCCACCGACCTGGTACTGACCATCACCGAATTGCTGCGCAAAGAAAAAGTCGTCGGCAAGTTCGTCGAATTCTTCGGCGAAGGCACGGAATCGCTGACCCTGACCGACCGCGCGACGATCGCCAACATGGCCCCGGAATACGGCGCGACCATGGGCTTCTTCCCGGTCGACGAAGCCACCATCGATTACTTCAAGGGCACCGGCCGCAGCAAGGCTGAAATCGCCGCGTTCGAAGGCTACTTCAAGGCGCAAAACCTGTTCGGCGTGCCAAAAGCGGGCGACATCGACTACACCCGCGTGGTGGAACTGAACCTGGCGTCGGTCGCTCCGTCGCTGGCCGGCCCGAAACGCCCGCAAGACCGTATCGAAATCGGCAACGTCAAGGCGAACTTCGCCGAGCTGTTCGCCAAGCCAACGACGGAAAACGGCTTCAACAAGAACCCGGCCGACCTGGCTGCCGTGTACGAAACGACGAACGGCGTAAAAGTGTCGAACGGCGACGTGCTGATCGCCGCGATCACCTCGTGCACCAACACCTCGAATCCGAGCGTGATGCTGGCTGCCGGCCTGCTGGCCAAGAAAGCCGTGGAAGCCGGCCTGAAAGTCGCTCCGCACATCAAGACATCGCTGGCCCCTGGCTCGCGCGTCGTGACCGAGTACCTGACGGCTGCCGGCCTGCTGCCATACCTGGAAAAACTGGGCTTCGGCGTGACCGCCTACGGCTGCACCACCTGTATCGGCAATGCGGGCGACCTGACGCCCGAGCTGAACGCCGCCATCGCCACGCACGACATCGTCGCATCGGCCGTGTTGTCGGGCAACCGTAACTTCGAAGCGCGTATTCACCCGAACATCCGCTCGAACTTCCTCGCTTCGCCACCGCTGGTCGTCGCTTACGCCATCGCCGGCAACATGACGCGCGACCTGATGACGGAACCGGTCGGCAAGGGCAAGGGCGGCAAGGACATCTACCTGGGCGACATCTGGCCGACCTCGGCTGAAGTCTCGGCCATGATGAAGTTCGCCATGAACGCCAAAGTGTTCAAGGACAACTACGCGGACGTCAAGGGCGCGCCAGGCAAGCTGTGGGAGAAAGTCACCACCGTGTCCGGTCAAGTCTACAACTGGCCGAAATCGACCTACATCGCGGAACCACCGTTCTTCGACAACTTCTCGATGACGCCAGCGGCAGTGGCCACCGGCATCGAAGGCGCGCGCGCACTGGGCGTGTTCGGCGATTCCATCACCACCGACCACATCTCGCCAGCCGGCTCGATCCAGGAAAACGGTCCTGCAGGCAAGTGGCTGAAGGAAAACGGCGTCCTGAAAGCGGACTTCAACTCCTACGGCTCGCGTCGCGGCAACCATGAAATCATGATGCGCGGCACGTTCGCCAACGTGCGCATCAAGAACCGTATGATCCCTGCGAAAGCGGACGGTTCAGCAGTCGAAGGCGGCATCACGATCCACCAGCCTTCCGGCGAAGAAATGTCGATCTACGACGCAGCGATGAAATATGTTGCTGAAGGCACGCCAACCATGGTCTTCGGCGGCGAAGAGTACGGCACGGGCTCGTCGCGCGACTGGGCAGCCAAGGGCACCCAGCTGCTGGGCGTGAAAGCCGTGATCACCCGTTCGTTCGAGCGTATTCACCGCTCGAACCTGGTGGGCATGGGCGTGCTGCCGCTGCAATTCATCGGCGACGACAGCGTGCAAACCCTGGGCATCACCGGCAAGGAAACCTTCGACCTGAAAGGCCTCGAAGGCGAAATCAAGCCGCAGCAACTGGCTACCCTGGTGATCCACCGCGCCGACGGCTCCAGCCAGGAAGTCAAAGTCCTGCTGCGCATCGATACGCCGATCGAAGTCGACTACTACAAGCATGGCGGTATCCTGCCATTCGTGCTGCGTCAACTGCTGGCCGAGTAATCAGCCCAGCTGTGAGGTAAGATAAAAGCGCCGGTTCCGACCGGCGCTTTTTTTCGTCCCGGCACCCCGTTTTTCCTTGAAATTCAGACTATTGGCATGATCTAAGGACAGCTTACGTATTGCGTGCGGCTGAATCCTCTACAATACGGTTATAAGGGTTTATCATTGTTTGACTGATCCATTTTTTTCACCTTCCGAGACTCTTATCCCGCTATGCGTCGTCCTTCCAAAGATTCATCCCATAAACTGACTGCCGACAGCCAGCGCCTGGTCACCTTTGCCCAGGCGATCGTACAGGCAGCCAGCCGTCTCGAAGAGCGGTCCTGGGAACACAGCCTGGATACGCAGCTCCAGAAATTACTCAAAACCGGCCACCAGGACACCATCGACAACACCCTGGGCAGCCTGTTCAAGGAAGACTTGAACGCCTACGACGTGCTGATGGACTGCGTTGAAGCCGTCAGCGAATCGACCGTCGTCACGCATGAAGACGTGCGCTACGACGCCCTGCTGGTCGCCGTGCCCATCCTCGCGTGGACGCGCTTTTCCATCGCCTCCGGCCCCATGGCCGGCGACGCGCACGGCGTATTGTCCGCGCATTTCGCCGCCCACCTGCTGGCCGACGGCACGAAGATGGCCATGGCGCCGACCCTGTATTCGATCGACCAGTTGCCGCGCAGCCACGTCGAAACCTATGCCAAGACGCAGAAGCTGGCACTGGCCGCCCTGAAAGGCACGGCCGTCAAGCCATCAGGAAAAGAGGCGGAAACGGCGCCCTTCCTGGCCGATACGCGCTACCTGCTGGTGGCCGTGGTGGCCCCAAGCGGCGCTCCCCTGTTCCGCTGGCAGACGCCGGCCGGCCAGCCCGACTTCATCAAGGAGCGCAGCGCCGCCCTGGAACAATGGCGCACGCAGGCGACGCCGACGATTGCCCGCCTGCTGCCGGGCTGCGGCCTGGAACTGCTGCTGCCGGAAGCGTACTACGTGGCCTGCCGCGAAGCGGACAAGCTGATACGCCCCGTCTCCGTGCGCGCCGCCGTGCACTACCTGACGCACACGCTGGCCATCGAGCCGTCGGAACTGCGCGCCGTCATCGCCGGTTTCGGCGAGGAAGCGGCCGATGGCCAGGTGGACGAGTACCGCATCGCCTTCACCCTGCGCCAGGCGCCGGATGTCATCTACGGCATCGTCTGGCCTTTGTACGGCCAGGAAGACGAGGATGGCACGCCGATCGAAGGCCTGATCCAGGTCGGCATCGCCGCGCTGGACAAGCAAAAGACGCCCGTCGATGAAATTATCGAGCATCTGAACGCCGCCGGCGTGACGCAGATCAAACGCCACGCGGAACGTTTTGTCGGCGAATACTGCGACGATTGCGGCGCGCCCCTGTTTGCCGACCCGGTGGGCGAGCTGGCGCATGCGGAAATGCCGGAAGATACGCCGCAAGGTACCGAGCATTTTCATTAATTGATGCAGCATGGGGCCGGAAGTTTTCTTCCGGCCTTTTTTTCGCCCCGACCGCCGATGCCTTCCAGCCCAGTCTCGCTCTCTCCCCTGCGGCCAGCATTGCTGGCGCTATCGTTTCCCATGCTGGCAATGTTACTGGCGAGCGCATTCATCGCCATGCGCGTCATGGGCACGCTGGGTCCGTTGGGTTTGTTCTGGATGCTGCCGCTGAGTTTTTGCGTGATGGCGGCCTTGCCATGGATCTTGCTGTCGCCGCATGGACGCCGCAACATCGGCCTGCAAGCGCCCTCCGGCAAGGCGCCGTATGCGCTGGCCTTGATCTGCGGCGCGGCAGCCGCGCTCCTGTGCTTTGCCCTGGGCATGCTGCTGTATGGCGCCACGCCGGACAACTGGTTTGTCAGCATAGCGGCCAGCTTTCGCCGCACGGCGCCCACGGCGGGGCTAAGCATCTGGATGCTGCACCTGATGATCACCGTGCCGGCTTGCATCTTCAGCCCTATCGGCGAGGAAATCTTCTTTCGGGGCGTGCTGCAAAAGGCGCTGGAGGAAAAACTGTCCGTGCGCAGCAGCACCTGCGTGGAAGCAGGACTGTTCGGCCTGGCACACCTGTGCCATCATGGCTTGAGCATGACGGCTGCCGGCCTGTCGCTGAATGCGGCCTCGGCGGCGGTGTGGGTGACGCTGATGTTTGCGACAGCTTGCCTGTTCGCATGGTTACGGCGCCGCCATGCTTCGCTATGGCCAGCGATGGCGGCGCACGCGGCATTCAATCTGACGATGAATGCCGTGATTTTCCAGTTTCTATGGCCAACATTACCACTGTGAAAACGGATGGCGGATCAGGTTGGCGTTGTAGTAGCGCGCATCGCCCGACACTTCCGCGCCGATCCAGTCGGGCTTCTCGAACGGCTGGTCTTCCGAGGCCAGTTCGATCTCCGCCACCACCAGGCCCGCATTGGCGCCCAGGAACTCGTCGACTTCCCACATCATGCCCGCGTGTTCGATGCGGTGGCGAACCTTTTCGATCAGCGGCTGTTCGCACAGGCTGTCGAGCAGTTCGGCCGCGTCGGCCAGCGGAATCGGATACTCCCACTCGCCGCGCGTCGCGCCCACGTTCGCTCCCTTGATGGTCAGCATCGCCTGCTCGCCCTCAATGCGCACGCGCACCACGCGCTCGCGCGCGGACGACAAATACCCCTGGCGCAGCAGGACCGACTGGCCCAGGCCCCGCCAGGCGTCGCCGGCAAGCAGAAATTTACGCTCGATCTCGATACCCATGAACAACGCCGTTCAATCCAGCGACAGCAGGATAGGCTGCAGCATGGCCGCACCCAGGGCCGCGCTGCGCGCACCGTTCCAGCCGACGGCCGGATCCGGCAAGTCGGCGTTTTCCTTGAACGGCATTTCCAGGGTCAGCGCCAGGCAGCCGAAGTGGTGGCCGACGTACTTCGATGCCAGGGTCAGCATGTCCGACTTGTACTTGCTGGCCGCATAGCCGAATTTATCCTGGAAGTCGGGGCTGGCCTGCTTGTAGCGCTCGATAAAGGCTTTCTGGTGCGCCGCTTGCGCCGGCGTGAAGTTTTCCAGCATTTCATTGCCGGCCACAAAGTTGTACGGCAGCGCTTCATCGCCGTGGATGTCGAAGAACATGTCGACGCCCGTTTCGTGTATCTTGTTTTTCACGCACAGCACTTCCGGGCTGGACTCCAGCGATGGCGTCATCCATTCACGGTTCAGGTTGGCGCCTGCCGCATTCGTGCGCAGGTTGCCGCGGATGGAGCCGTCCGGGTTCATGTTCGGCACGATGTGGAACACGGCGCGCTGCAAGAGCTTGCGCGCGATCGGGTTGGCGTCGTCGAGCAGCGAGTCGATCAAGCCTTCGACGAACCATTCGGCCATCGATTCGCCCGGATGCTGGCGCGCGATGACCCAGATTTTCTTTTCCGCCTGCGGATTGCCGATGGTCACCATGTTCATGTCGCGGCCGTCGACCGTGCTGCCCAGGTCGGACACGCGCGCCAGCGGATGCTCGGCCACTTCGCCCAGCAGGCGCAGATGGCGTTCCCACGAATACGGCTCGAAATACGCGTAGTACACGCTGTCGAGTTCCGGCGTGTGCGAAATCGTCATGACTTGGCCATCGAACGAGGTCGGCACGCGGAACCAGTTTTCGCTGTCGTAGCTGGCCACGGCCTGGTAGTCTTCATAGCCGGCCGGATAGGTGGCCTGGCCCGCGTTCAGGAAACGCATCGTGCATGCCTGGCCGCGCGCGCCCTGCAGGCGGAAGTGGAACCACTGGTGGATGTCGGCGTGGCTATCCTTGCGCAAGTTCAGGTCGATGGCACCGGCACTGGTGGCGCTCACCACGTCGATGGCGCCCGAGTCGAAGTTCTGGCTGATTTTAATGGTCATGTAATGATCCCGTCCGAATGTAAGTGTTCCGGCGTTGCCTCGTGGGCTGGCGCCGTTGCGCTAAAAAACGCAGTGTAAGCTATCCCGCTATTTTCCGCCCTTTGGCACCGTTCGCAAAGCCTGGCCCGGAGTTTTATGCACCAATCCGGGGCATCGATGGAAAAGTGCCGGGCAAAAGCGCGAAAAATCGGTCTGCTGTTGCATCTACCGGACAAAAAACTGCTTTGTAACAGCGGCTGACACATTGGCGCCCGGTCGCCCCCCTATAATTCTTGCTTTCATAGAGTCGCCAGGAAAGAGTCGTGGACAAGAAGTTAACTAACATCCAGGAAAGAAAGTTACGCGAGGCTCAGGCGCGGCGCGAGCACATCATCGACGTCGTCAAAGATCTCATCAAAAAGGGCGGCGCGCGCGCCGTCTCCATCCGCAAGGTAGCCGAGGCGGCCGGTTTTTCCACCACCGTCGTGTACGCCCTGTTTCGCGACAAGGCCACCCTGATCGCTCAGGCCATGGACAAGGATTTACTGGAGCTGGTGCGCGCCATGCGCACGGCGTGCGCCAGCAGCGATGATCCGTGGCAGCGCATCGCCCTGGTCGGCCGCGCCTACATCGAATACGGCTTCCAGCATCCGGACGAGTATTCGCTGATCTTCATGGAATTGCGTCCGCATGCGGAAATCGACGCCGTCGAGGTCGAGCACGGCAATATCGAGCAGGATCCGTACGCCTACGCGCTGCACCTGTTTACCGAACTGGCGCAAGCGGGCCAGGTGCGCCAGGACGAGCCGGCGCTGCACACGATGACGCAAGTCTTCTGGCAATCGCTGCACGGCCTCGTGTCGCTGCGCATCGTCATGGATGCGGGCGACCCGTGGACGCCGCACCCGGAAATGAACGCGCATATCGACGACTTGCTGGCCGTCGTCACGGCAGGCATCCGTCTGCGCTTTGCACCGGCTTCCTGACGTTTGATCCAGCGCAAACTGCGCCAGCAGAAAAGGCGGACAGTGGAGTGAAGCCGCCTGCGCTGGTGCAGCGCGGCTCGCGCGAAGGAGGGCGAGATGAACGAAGCCTATGCCACGGACCGGCTTGACAAACAGCAAGGCGCGCACAATGCTGTACGCATGGAAGCGCGCCTGACAAAACTGGAAACGGACCGGGAACATGACCGGCTATGGTTCAAGACCCTGGAACAGCGTCTTGGCGACGGCCTCGACAATGTACGCACGGAGCTGCGCAGCGAATCGCAGCTGCTGCGCGCCGACCTGACGCAGTTTCGCGGCGACTTGCGCGGCGACTGCCACGCCTTGCGCACGGAACTGGGCGACATCCGCAAGCACATGCACACCCACTTCCTGTGGTTCATGGGCATACAGGCCACCACCACGTTTGCCCTGCTGGGCCTGGGCGCCAAGGCGCTGCATATGTACTGAACAATAGAAAAAGGCAGGCGCGGTATGCACCGCCCTGCCCTGCCTGTCTTGAGGTTAGCGAAGTCTGCTACGCTGCCAGCATGCTCTGTGTTTCCTGGTAGCGCGTGTGCCACGACAGCGCCTGCTCCAGCATGTGCGGCGTGTGGCCGCCGCGCTGACATGCCGCGTCGTAATAGGCACGCAGTTGCGCGCGGTAGTCTGGGTGCGTGCAGCGTTCGATGATCAGCGGCGCCCGTTCGCGCGGCGCCAGGCCGCGCAAGTCCGCGTAGCCCCACTCCGTCACCAGCACGTCGACGTCATGCTCCGTATGGTCGACATGCGAGACCATCGGCACGACGCTGGAAATGCGCCCGCCCTTGGCCGCCGATTTCGACACGAACATCGACACTTGCCCATTGCGCGCAAAGTCGCCCGAGCCGCCGATGCCGTTCATCATGTGCGTACCGCATACATGCGTGGAATTGACGTTGCCGTAGATATCGAACTCGAGCGCCGTGTTCAGGGCGATGATGCCCAGGCGGCGCACGATTTCCGGGTGGTTGCTGATCTCTTGCGGGCGCAGCACGATTTTTGACCGGTAATGGTCGATATTGTCCATCAGCTTTTGATGCACGGCGGCCGACAGGGTGATCGACGAGGCCGAGGCAAACGCCAGCTGGCCCGAGTCGAGCAACTCGATGGCGCTGTCCTGCAGCACTTCCGAATACATCGTCATATTGCGGAAAGGCGAGCCGATCAGGCCATGCAGCACGGCGTTGGCGATGGTGCCGATGCCTGCCTGCAGGGGCAGCAATTCCGGCCCCATGCGCCCGGCCGCCACTTCGCCTTGCAGGAAGGCGATCACGTGGCCGGCGATCGCCTGCGTTTCCGCATCGGGCGGCAAGGCGTTCGACGGGCTGTCGGGACTGTCCGTGATGACGATGGCGGCGATGCGGGCCGGGTCGATGGCGATGGCCGTGCTGCCCAGGCGCTGGTCCACGCGCGTGAGGGGTATCGGTTCGCGCCCCGGCAGGGTTTGCGGAATGTAAATGTCGTGCAAGCCTTCCAGCGCCAGCGGCGTGGACAGGTTGATTTCAATGATGACTTGGGTGGCCTGCTGGGCGAACGCGGCGGAGTTGCCCACCGACATGGTCGGGATGATGGCGCCGGCCGCCGTGATGGCGGTGGCCTCGATGACGGCGATATCGACGGCCGCCAGGTTGCCCGAGCGCAGCTGCTCGGCCGTTTCCGACAGATGCTGGTCGATGAACATGACTTCACCGTTGTTGATCTTGCCGCGCAGCACAGGATCGACCTGGAACGGCATGCGGCGCGCCAGCACGCCCGCTTCGGCCATCAGGCCGTCGCTGCCATTGCCCAGCGAAGCGCCCGTGATCAGGGTCAGGCTCAACGGGTCTTGCAGGGCGCGTTCGGCCAGCGCGCGCGGCAGAGCCTTGGCGTCGCCGGCACGGGTAAAGCCGCTCATGCCGACACGCATGCCGTTGTGGAACAATTTGGCTGCCTCATCGGCGCTCATGATTTTGCTGAGCAAGCCTGGGTGGCGGATACGGTCCTCGTACATCGTGATGCTCCTGATATTCTTAATATTCTCAAACTGGATGGCTGTCATACACCAACCCCATAAGTGGATTCAGTATAAAATCCCGCTTACATGCATGGCATGAATTAATTTCGTCACATCCAGTCGATATTTTCATGCCCTGCCAACGCCGAGCCCCTCTTGGATATCCGTTCCCTGCGCTATTTCGTCGAAACCGTGCGCCTGTCGAGCTTCACGCAGGCGGCGGAATCGCTGCACCTGACCCAGTCCACCATCAGCAAGATGGTGCGCCAGCTGGAAGACGAGGTGGGCGCACAATTGCTCGTGCGCGACGGGCGCAAGCTGATCCTGACGGACACGGGCCGCATCGTCTACCAGCACGGCCAGGAAATGCTGGCCAATATGCGCCAGCTGACGCTGGAGGTGCGCGACACCCAGGCCTTGCAGCGCGGCAGCCTGACGGTCGGCATCCCGCCCATGATCAACGTACTGTTCACGCCCGTATTGAAAGCCTTCCGCGCGCGGTATCCGCACATCAGCCTGACCCTGCAGGAAGACACGGGCCAGCAGATCGAGCGCAAGGTGGCGGGGGGCGAGCTGGAAATCGGCATGACGGTGCTGCCGGCCGACCCGGAACTCGACCTCGTGGCCGTGGAAGTGGCCAATTACCCGATCTGGGCCCTGGCCGAGCCGGGCACATTCCAGAAGCAGCGCACGACACTGCCCTTCAAGGCGCTGGCCGACTTGCCGCTGGTGTTATTAAAGGATGATTTCGCGCTCACGCGCAGCCTGCGCCAGCATTTCGCGCAAGCGGGCTTCACGCCGACGATTGCGGCCCAGAGCGGGCAATGGGACTGGCTGGTGGCGATGGCCTCGGCCGGCCTGGGCGTGGCCCTGCTGCCCGAGCCGTTCATCCACCGCCTGGCAGGCGAACCGTTGGAAGCGGTGCGCATCATCGAGCCGGAGGTGGCGTGGCAGGTGGCGCATATCTGGAGCGGGCGCTACCTGTCGCACGCGGCGCGCGCCTGGCTCGAAGTGTGCCAGGACGTGCTGGGCACGCCGTTCGCGCACTGACGTAAAAAAAGGGTGGCCGAGGCCACCCTTTTGATTGATCGCGCCACCTTGCTTATTTGGCGGCGTCGTCCTTGTACATGCTGGCGTACTTCCAGCCGAAGTACAGAATGAAGGTGTAGCACAGGGCCGGCACGAGGAAGGACAGCTGCAAATTGATGTGGTCGGCCAGGAAGCCCTGGATGAACGGCACGATGGCGCCGCCGACGATGGCCATGCACAGGATGCCCGAACCTTGACCCGTTTGCGCGCCCAGCTTGTTCAGCGCCATGCTGAAGATGGTCGGGAACATGATGGAGTTGAACAGGCCCACGGCGATCAATGCCCACATGGCCGTGTGACCACTGGAGAACACGGCGACGAGGATCAGCGCGATGACGACGGCGGCGTTGAAGGCCAGGGTCTTGCCCGGGCTGACATAGCGCATCACGGCAAAGCCGACGAAGCGGCCCAGCATGGCGCCACCCCAGTAATAACTGACGAAATACGCGGCGTCGGCGTGGCTGAGGCCAGCGATATGGCTCTCGCCCAGGAAGTTGATCAGGAAGCTGCCGATGCTCACCTCACCGCCCACATACAGGAAGATGGCCAGCGCGCCCAGCACCAGGTGGCGGTGCGACCAGATCGAGACCTTGTGGCCATCCTGCGCCACGGCGGCCGCATCGTCGGCATGCGAAATCCTTGGCAATTTTGCCAGCGCGAACAGCACGGCCAGGATTACCAGGGTGGCGGCCAGCACCAGGTACGGGCCTTGCACGGAAGCGGCTTCCTTGGCGCGGTAAGCCAGTTGCTCGGCCGCCGGCAGCAGGTCGAACTGCTGCACCGTCAGCACGGTGCCCGACAAAATCAGCATGCCGCCCAGCGCAGGCGCCACGGTGGTGCCCAGCGCGTTGAACGCCTGCGTCAGGGTCAGGCGGCTCGACGCCGTCTGCGGGTCGCCCAGTTCCGTCACGTACGGATTGGCCGCCACCTGCAGCACGGTGATGCCGGCCGCCAGGATGAAGAAGGACAAGAGGAACAGCGCATAGCTGCCGGTGGACGCCGGGTAAAACATGGCGCAGCCGGCGGCCGCGATCAGCAAACCGGCGACGACGCCGCGCTGGTAGCCGATTTTCTTGATCAGCATGCCGGCCGGCAGCGAAACGATGGCGTAGGCGCCGAAGAAGCAGAACTGCACCAGCATCGCCTGGACATACGTCAAGGTGTAGATCGAGCGCAGATGGGGAATCAGCACATCATTGAGCGAGGTCAGCAATCCCCACATGAAAAACAGCACCGTGACAATGATCAGGGCGCCTGTATTGTTTTGCGTGCCGGCCCGTGCGGACGGTACGCCCTGGCCTTGCTTTACATATTCCATACCTTCTCCATTTTTCAATTCCAAGTTGATCGCGCCAGGCATGGAAGCGTTTCCACCCGGGCAGCACCAGGACGCGCAAGCGCCACGCAGATATCAGCGTGGGCCATGACTGCCATCAGCGATACGGGGCAGGCATGGCATCTCGCGCGTGCGGCCGACCGTTTCTCGTCAGAACGATGTCTTGTGGGCGCGGCATGCCTGCGGGCTGCGTCTGAAAACAACATCCAGGACAAAAACGTCTTGTAGTAAAACTACGATCCTGCGCCGGCATTATGCCTTAAAGCCCCGTATTGCGCAGCTTTCCCGCCTGTTATTTAAAAAATGAATAGCTGACATTTGAAATCAAAAGTAGCCTTATAACTTGGAATCGCTATACTTATATTGCAGTGCAGCACAACGCGGCACGCCACTCAAGGAGTCTGCCATGTCTACCGCATTTACTTACCACACCACGCAAAACAGCAATATCGTCGCCACCCTGGTCCACGCCGCCAAGCGCGTCGGTGCCTGGCTGAACCAAAGCAGCGACCGCCGCGAACGCGCTTATGAAGAAGCCTACCTGGCTGAATCGACCGACCGCTACGATCTGGAATACCGCATGCGCGAACTGGCGCGTGCCAACCCACAGCCCACCTGGATGAGCGGCCTGAGCCGTTAATTAGTACTGCAGCACGCAGCCCATCATCGGCTGTTGCAACAACGATAGCGCCATCCTGCTCGCCTTGCGCTTGAGCACAGGATGGGCTATACAGGCGGGATGCAAACGCCCATCACCATTCTCGCCATCGCCGGCAGCCTGCGCGCCGCCTCGCTGAACACCGCCCTGCTGCGCGCCATCGCCCAGCTTGCCCCAGCGCCATTCGACATTCGCATCTATCAGGGACTCGGCGACCTGCCGTTGTTCAATCCCGACCTCGACGCCGACAGCCTGCCGGCCGTGACGGGCTTGCGCGACGCCATCCTGGCGGCCGACGTGCTGCTGCTGGCCAGCCCCGAATACGCGCACGGCGTGAGCGGCCCCATGAAGAACGCGCTGGACTGGATGGTGGGAAATGAGTCGTTCATCGACAAGCCGCTGGTGCTGCTGAACGCCTCGCCGCGCGCCACGCATGCGCAGGCGGCGTTGCGCGAAACGGTAAGCACCATGTCGGCGCGCCTGATCGACGAAGCCTGCATCAGCCTGCCCCTGCTGGGGTCGGGTCTCGATGCGGAGGGCATCGCCGCGGACCCGGCATTGCACCGGGCCCTGCTCTATATGCTGCAGTGCATCAGGTCATTTTCATGACCATCTGCACGTTTTACTATCAATTCATCTAGTTTTACTACGTACTTCTACGGATCGCTCAGTGTGGGATCATGCCCGTGAACACATACGCCTGCAGCATGGTGATGACGCCGATGACGACGGCAAACAGCAGACTGTGCTTCAAGGTAAAGCGGAACAGGTCCGATTCCTTGCCCACCAGGCCAGTCGCGGCGCAGGCGACGGCGATCGACTGGGGCGAGATCATCTTGCCCGTCACGCCGCCCGTCGTATTGGCCGCCACCAGCAAGGTGTCGGACACGCCGATCTGGTGCGCCGTCGTGTTTTGCAGGGAGCAGAACAAGGCATTCGACGACGTATCGGACCCCGTCAGGAACACCCCCAGCCAGCCCAGAAACGGCGAGAAGAACGGGAAGGCGGCGCCGCTGCCGGCCAGCAGCAGGGCCAGGGTGGACGACATGCCCGAATAGTTGGCCACGAAGGCAAACGCCAGCACCAGGCCGATCGACAGCACGGGGCGGCGCAATTCCACGAGCGTTTCGACGAAGGCCTTGATGCCATCGCGCGGCTTCATGCGCAGCATCCACATCGACAGCACGGCCGTCAGCAAGATCGCCGTGCCCACGGCCGACAGCAGGTCAAGCTTGAAGACGGCGTCATACGCTTTCGGCTCCGCCACGATGGGCATCGTCTTGATCACCAGTTTATCGAGGTAAGGCACGTGGATCTTGACGACCAGGCTGGATAACGCCCCGCCGGCGGCGAACAGGGACTTAAAGCCGGGCAGGCTCCATACGGTGACGATGGCCGTCAGCAGGCCGAACGGCGCCCAGGCGCGCGCCGTCTGCGCCAAGGTGTAGGGCGAGGCGGCGCGGCTGCCGCTGCCGCGCAAGTCCGCATTGCCTGCCCCGCCGCCAAAACCGGACAGCGCGGCGGCGCCGCCACCGACGGCGTTGACCACCTTGGCATTCTTCGGCTGCCACACTTTCAGGAACAGGGTCAGCGACACCAGGCTGACGAGGGCCGAGGTGATGTCCGGCAGCTCCGGCCCGATATGGTTCGACGTGAAATACTGGGTGACGGCAAAGCTGGCGCCCGTTACCAGGGCGGCCGGCCACACTTCGCGCACGCCGCGCACGCCATCCATCATGAAGACCAGCCAGAAAGGCACGGCCAGCGACAGCAGCGGCAACTGGCGGCCCGCCATCGCGCCGATCAGGAACGGGTCGATGCCCGTCACCTGGCCCGCCACGATGATGGGGATGCCCATGGCGCCAAAGGCCACGGGCGCCGTATTGGCGATCAGGCACAGGCCCGCCGCATACAGCGGATTGAAGCCCAGGCCCACCAGCAGGGCCGAGGTGATCGCCACGGGCGCGCCGAAACCGGCCGCCCCTTCCAGGAAGGCGCCGAAGGCAAAGCCGATCAACAGCACCTGCAGGCGCTGGTCGTCCGTGACCGACAGCACCGAGGCGCGGATGATCTCGATCTGCCCCGTTTTCACGACGATCTTGTACAGGAAGACGGCCGTGACGATGATCCAGGCGATCGGCCACAAACCATACGCAAAACCATAGCCGGCCGCCGCCAGCGCCTGCGGCACGGGCATGCCGTACGCAAAAATCGCCACCGCCAGCGCCAGCGCCAGGGTGACGGCGGCCGCCACATGGCCCTTGATGCGCAGCGCGGCCAGGGCGATGAAGAAGAAAATGATGGGAATGGCTGCCGCCAGGGACGACAGCCACAGGCTGCCGAGCGGTGTATAAAGTTGGGTCCAGGTTTGCATGTCGGGTCTCCTCCGGTGGATGCGGGTTGATTGAAAAAACGGCTTTTGATGTAATTGTGTGTAGCGTGTTTTTTGCGGTGCTTCGGTGCTGCCAGGCCGGGCTATTCCTCCTGCCCGCGCGCGTTGAGCAGGTCGGCCAGGCTGCGCGGCGCCGGCGTCAACGGCTTGCGATGCTGCGTCCAGCCCAGCTGCTTGCCCGGCGTCAGTGCGCGCAGCCGGGTGGCGGCCCAGCGGAACAGGCGATAACTGATCGGGCGTGCGAAGGCGCCGCTCCAGAAACGCCAGACCAGGCTTTCGCCGCGGCTGAACTTGGCCCCCTGACCGCGCAGCGGATGCGCCACCTGCTCGCCGGGATTGCGATTGGCCTCCGTGCGCAGGCGCACCAGCAGTTGCGGGATCGGGATGCGCACGGGGCACACTTCGCCGCAGGCGCCGCACAGGCTCGACGCGGTGGCCAGGTCGGCCGTCGCAGCCAGTCCCAGCAAGTGGGGCGAGATGATCTTGCCGATCGGCCCCGGATACGTGGTGCCGTAGGCGTGGCCGCCGATGCGCGTGTAGACGGGGCAGTGGTTCATGCAGGCGCCGCAGCGTATGCATTGCAGGGTGGCGCGCAGCTGCTCGTCGGCGTAGGCCTGGCTGCGGCCGTTGTCGAGCAAGACCAGGTGCACTTCGCGCGGTCCATCCTGTTCACCGGCGCGGCGCGGGCCGGAAATCAGGTTGAAATACGTGGTGATGGCCTGCCCCGTGGCCGAACGCGTCAGCAAGCTGGCCAGCGGCACGATATGTTCGAGCTTGGCCACCACCTTTTCCATGCCCATGATGGCGATGTGCACGTCCGGCACGGACGTCGTCAGGCGGCCATTGCCCTCGTTTTCCACCAGCCACAGGGTGCCCGTGTCGGCCGCCGCGAAGTTCACGCCCGACAGCCCGATATCGGCCTCGACGAAGGCCTGGCGCAGCGCGCGCCGCCCCGTCCGGATCAGGCTGTCGACGTCTTCCGTGTAGGGCGCGTCGGGAATGTGCTCGGCGAACAGGCCGGCGATATCGGCCTTCGTCTTGTGAATCGCGGGCATGACGATGTGCGACGGCTTTTCGCCGGCCAGCTGCACGATGTACTCGCCCATGTCCGACTCCAGGCAGGTCATGCCGCGCGCTTCCAGATAGTGATTGAGCTCGATTTCCTCGCTGGCCATCGACTTGCCCTTGATGAAGCGCATCGCCTTGGCCTTTTGCGCGATGGCGTGGATGATGGCGTTGGCCTGCTCGCCATCCTCGGCCCAGTGCACCTGCACGCCGGCCGCCGTCAGCCTGTCTTCCAACTGCACCAGCAAGTCGGGCAGGCGCGCCAGCGCGTGCCGGCGCACGGCTTCGCCTAGGTCGCGCAAGCGTTCCAGCTCGTCGCCGTCGGGGAACTGCGCCGTGCGCTTGTCCTGCAAAAAATCCATGGCGCCGCGAAAGCTCTGGCGTAGCTTCGGGTCGTCCAGCGCGGCGCGGGCGCGCGCATGGAAGTCCGCCGGTTTGACGAATTGCAGTGGCTTGGCGTTCATGGCTGGCCTCCTTCACGGGCTGGCAAGTCATCGACGATCAGCACCCACAGCCAGCGCGGGCCATGCGCGCCATAGGCGAGGGTTTGCTGGATGTCGGACGTTTTCGAGGGACCCGACACCAGCACCAGGTTCGATGGCATGCCGTCCACCCAGCGCTCGGCGCGCGCCGCCGCATGCAAGTCCGCATGCAGGGTGCTCGCATACACGAGGCAAATGTGCAGCGGCGGCGCCAGCGACACCGTGCGCGGCGTGGCCGCGTCGGGCGCGATGACCAGCGTGCCCGTGGCGGCGATGCCGGAACGGGCGACGGTAAAACCCGCGTCGACGGTGTCGAACAACTCGCCCTTCCACTGCGCCAGCGGACGCTCGAAAGAGAGCACCTCGACGCCGTCCGGCAAGGCGGCCCGCAAGGCCAGTCCCTCCCTGCTATCGGCATCCATCAGCAGGCGGCGCACGCCATGCGCACCGAGGCGCTGCGCCAGCAGGGCGGGCCAGGCGTCGCCGCGCACGCAATCGACATCGGCATGCGCGGCCTGCAGGGCTGCCTGCATGGCGGCGGTCCTGCCCCGTGGCGACAGCGGCGCTTGTGCGCGGCGCGCCAGGTAGTGCTGGTCGATGGCCGTATCGATGACGTCCACCGCCTCGGGCGTGGACGGCGCGGCGGCGCGCAAGCGTCCCAGCATGCGTTCGCGGGCGCTCAAGGCGGCGCTCATGCTTCGCCTCCCGTGCGGCGCCACAAAAAGCTGGCCAGGTGTTCGACGGGCAGCGGCGCGCCCTGGTGCTGCGCGGCGTGGCCGATATTGAGCAGGCAGCCGCAGTCGGCCGAGACGAGCCGGTCGCAGCCCGTGGCGCAGGCCGAGGCGATCTTGTCGCTGACCATGGCGCCGGAAATGTCCGGGTGCTTCAGTGAAAACGTGCCGCCGAAGCCGCAGCATTCCGATTCGCGCTGGTGTTCGATGCGCGTCACGCCGGGTAAGGCGTCGACCAGGGCCACGCCGTGCACCCGCGTGCCCATTTCGCGGCGCGCGCCGCACGAGGTGTGCAGTACCACGCTTTCCTGCGCCTGTCCTGCGCCGGCCAGGCCCGCCAGGTCGAGTTGCAGCACGCAGACGAGAAATTCGCTCAGTTCATACACGCGTTCGGCAAGTTCGGCCGCCCTGGGACCGGCGACGGGGTCGTCCTGGAACAACTGCGGCCAGTGGTGGCGCATCATGCCGGCGCAGGAGCCGGACGGCACGATCACGGGCCATGGCTGCGCGAACAGGTCGAGCTGGGCGCGGGCCACGGCGCGCGCCTGTTCCGGGTTGCCGCTGCTGTAGGCGGGCTGGCCGCAGCAGCTCTGGCCGCGCGGATAATGCACCAGCAAACCTTCCCGCTCCAGCAGGCGCACCGCGTCGAGCCCCGCCTGCGGCACGAACAGGTCGACCAGGCAGGTGGCGAACAGGTACACCTGGAGCGGTGCGGGTGGATAGCGGCGTGGCTGGCGCGGATCTGGCTGCATGAGTGTGTCTCCCCGGCGCTCTGTGTGTTGCTGCGGCGCCGCTGTGTGTTGTTAAGAATGACTGGTTCACGCATAATTCCAGCTTCCGCAAGCCACTTCAAATTGCTCGGACCACTTTAAAACAACACCGGAAGACATCGATGGCGACAGGCATGCAAACGCGGGGCAGGGTCGAGATGGTGATGCGCAGGCTGGAAACCGCCCTGCTGGACGGCAGCTTGCCGGCGGGCGCGCAGTTGCCGGCCGAACGCCTGCTGGCGCAGCAATATGCCGTCTCGCGCAACACCGTGCGCGAAGCGGTGCAACGGCTGGCGGCGCGGGGACTGGTGCGCAGCCGGCGCGGCGCGGGCGTGTTCGTGACGGATCAGCTGCGCACGGGCATGGCGTCGCCGTGGAGCCAGCTGGTGGCCGACCACCCCGCCCTGCGCGACGACATCCTGGAATTTCGCCGCGTGCTGGAAGGGGCGACGGCCTACTTTGCGGCGCAGCGGGCCAGCGTGGACGAGCGCGCGCAAATCATGGCCCTGCTGGCCGAACTGGAACAGGCGCGCGCCAGCGACGACAAGCACGGCGAGGCGCAGGCCGATGCGCGCCTGCATGAAGTCATCGCGCAAGCGTCGCACAACACCATGTTTCTGCACTTGCACACCAGCATCATCGGCATGCTGCGCGAACACATCACCATCAATGGCACGGGCTTGCGCCAGCAGGACGAGGCCACTTCGCTGCAACTGCTGTCGCAGCACCGCACCCTGTGCGAGGCCATCTGCGCCAGCCAGCCCGAAGAGGCGCGCACGGCCATGCAAGGCCACATCGATTTCGTGCGCACGCGCGTCACCAGCGATGACGATTGAGGCCACTGGTAGGACCAGTACAGGAGCATGGCGGCCGCAAAAACTGCTACCATCGCGCGCCGCCACTCCTTTCGTCCGCCCATGACCGTCCTTAGCCACACTCATCCGCTGGTACTGCAGCTGGAAAACGACTTGCTGCCCCTGTTTCGCGCCGCCCTGCCGTCACTTGCGGCCGCCGCGCCGCAGGTGCTCGCCTCCGTCTTCGCCTTTTCCAGTGGGACGGCGAGCGCCTTCCAGGATTATCATTTCGGCATTTCCTGCCTGCTCGCGGACGTGCCCGAGGATGCCCCGGAAGAAGTCGCGTTGCTGGTCAGCGTCACGGGACTCGACGCCGGCGCCCGGCTCAGCGCACAGGTCGTCTGGGGCCAGCCCTCGGGCCGGGTGGAAATGCAGGCCGGGCTGGACGCCGACAGCCTGCAAGCCTTGCATGCAGCCCTGCCAGGCTTGCTGGCCGGCTTGCAACAGGCCGCCAGCCGGGGCAGGCCGGAAATGTGACAGGAGCATGAAAAAGTGCCAGGAAACAACAACTTACGATTTCCGTAGCGCAACTTTATTGACTTCCACTAGCCCTAGCCCCTATCCTTTCAGTTACGTTTGGTGAGAATGTGTGCATGTTCAGGCAAGCATGCAAACGGCCTCGCCTTGCCTTCACAAAAGTCCATTCCGCATTTTTATTGCAACCATCAGGGCAACGCGCCTGGACGGCCGCTGCCGGCAAATACGGAGCTGACTGCCATGCCATCGCACCACCATTTCCCCGGATCATCCTTGCTGGGCTGCGCCTTCCTGCTGGCGGCCGCGCTGCCTGTGCAGGCCCAGACCACGGACAGCACTGGCGCCACCTTCAGCGCCAATGCCAGCCTCACTTCGCAATACATTTCGCGCGGCTTCCGCCAGACCTGGGGCAAGCCGGCCCTGCAGGCGGGCGTCGACTACGCGCACCCGAGCGGCTGGTCGCTGGGCACCTGGGCTTCCACCGTCAGCGACCGCTATATCCAGGATGCAAGCGTCGAATGGGACCTGTACGGCGGCTACGGCGGCACGGTGGGCGAGCTGGGCTACAGCGTGCTCGCGTATTACTACAAGTATCCGGGCGCCGTGTACCGCGCCACGGGTGTCAAGTACGACTACGGCGAACTGTCGCTGGGCCTGACCTACCGCATGCTGTACGCCAAATACAACCATACCGTCACGCGCGACTTCTTCGGCATCACGCATGCGCGCGGCACGGGCTACCTGGACGTGGGCGCGAATGTCGACCTGGGCAATGCCTGGACCTTGAACCTGCACGCCGGCAATGGCCGCGTGGCGGGCACGGGCAATGCCATGTGGAACTGGCGCGATGCCAAGGTGGGCGTCACGCGGGCCTTCGACGGCGGCTGGAGCCTGAGTGGCGCCGTGACGCGCGCCTGGGGCGCCACCGACGCCTACGACCATTACACGCTGGGCATCCCGAATGCGGCCGGCCGGTTCGACACCTCGAACCCGGCCGCGGCCACCTTCGTGCTGGCCGTCAGCAAGACTTTCTAGGCGCGCTACCCGCGACGCCCGAGACACCGATACCCCTCCCCATCAAGGAACAGCCTCATGCAACTATCACTGAACAGTAAAATCTGCGTCGCCGCCACCGCGCTCGCCATCCTCAGCCTCGGCGTCACGGCGGCCGTGATCGGCTACAAGAGCAGCGCCAGCGCCGAGGCGGCTGCTTTGGAACTGGCGCGCACCTCGGCACGCGAAGTGGCCGGTGCGCTGCAGGCCCGCATCGCCAGCAACCTGTCGAGCGTCAGCAGCCTGGCCGGCGCCATGCGCGGCACCAAGGGCGCGAATTTGCCCCTGCAGCGCGACCAGATCAATGAACTGACCAAGGCGACGTTGACCAGCTCGGAAGACTTGCTGGGCTCGGCCGTGACGTGGGAGCCGAACGCACTCGACGGCAAGGATGCGGAGTTTGCCAACCAGAAACCGAACTACGACGCCAGCGGCCGCTTCATGCCCTACTGGACACGGGGCGCCGGCGGCAAGCTGCAAGTCGAACCCATCGTCTTCGACCCGAAAGCGGGCGCCAACGACTGGTACGACGTGCCCAAGCGCACCGGAAAGACTTACTTTACGGAACCGTATATCTACCCCGTCGACGGCAAGGATGTGCTGATGGCTTCGCTGGTGGCGCCCATCATGATCGACGGCAGCTTCAAGGGCACGGCCAGCGCCGACTTCATGCTCACGCGCCTGGCGAAAATCCTCGCCGACCTGAAAGTGATCGAGGGCGGCAAGCTGGCCCTGATCTCGAACGGCGGCCTGTACGCCAGCCACCCCGAACCTGCACGGCTGGGCAAGAAGGCGGACGACGTGCCCGCCGCCGGCCTGGAAAAGGTACGCCAGGGCCAGGCGTATGAATACGAGGACGACAAGGGCTACATCCACTTGCTGCAGCCGCTGCAGATCCACCCCGACATCGCGCCGTGGAGCGTGGAACTGAATTTCCCGAAAAGCGTGGCCACCGCCTCGGCGCGCGACCTGATGGTCTACACGCTGATCGTTGCCCTGCTGTGCGCGGCAGCCACGGCCGGCATTCTGATTCTCGTCGTCAACCAGCTGACGCGCCCGCTGCGCACTCTGGGCCGCACCATGACGGACCTGTCCAGCGGCGACGCCGACCTGCGCGTCAAGCTGGAAGTCAAGGGCACCGACGAGCTGGCCGTCATCGGCAAGGGTTTCAACGCCTTCGTGGAAAAGATCCACGCCGTGCTGCTGCAAGTGCAAGCCAGTGCCGACAACGTGGCGCGCGCCAGCGCGGAAATTGCGCAAGGCAATAACGATCTGTCGGCCCGCACGGAACAGCAAGCCAGCTCGCTGGAAGAAACAGCTGCCTCCGTGGAAGAACTGACGGGCACCGTCAAGGAAAATGCCGACCATGCGCGCCAGGCGAATCAACTGGCTGCTTCCGCATCGAGTGTGGCACAGAAGAGCGGCGAAGTGGTCGGCAAAGTCATAGAAACCATGACGTCGATCAATGACTCGTCGAACAAGATCGTCGACATCATCAGCGTCATCGACGGCATCGCTTTCCAGACGAATATCCTGGCGCTGAACGCGGCCGTGGAAGCGGCGCGCGCGGGCGAACAGGGGCGCGGTTTCGCCGTCGTCGCCACGGAAGTGCGCAACCTGGCGCAGCGCTCCGCCGCGGCGGCCAAGGAAATCAAGCTGCTGATCGACGATTCCGTGGGCAAGGTGGCCGCCGGCAGCAAGCTCGTCGATGAAGCGGGCGCCACCATGGAGCAAGTGGTCGACAGCGTGCGCAAGGTCACCGCCATCATGGCCGACATCAGCGTCGCCACCACCGAGCAAAGCGACGGCATCGCCCAGGTCAACCAGGCGCTGGCGCAGATGGATGGCGTGACGCAGCAAAACGCGGCCCTCGTCGAGGAGGCGGCGGCGGCCGCCGAAAGCCTGCAAGACCAGGCCAGCCATCTGGCCGAGGTGGTCAGCGTGTTCAAGCTGGGCGAGCAGGCGCGCCAGGCAACGCCAGCTGCAGCGCCAGCAGCGCCGCGCGCCGTGACGCCCAAGACCGCCGCGCCAGCCAAACGCCTGAGTGTTGCCAAGCCGCAAGCAGCACAGCATGCGCCAGCCAAGGCGCCGGCAGGCGATGACTGGGAAGAGTTTTAAGCCGGACCTTTCCGGCGGCCGCCGGCGCCAGATTCAGGCGCCGGCACGAATTTTATAAACGGCCAACTCAATACCTGCCTCGCGCCGGATTCGGCGTGGCACCCGCCTGTTTCTCCTCGGCGCCATTGAATGGCCGCACGTGAGATTACCTTCCTTTATTTCCCGCCGCATCAGCACCAGGAGAATGTTCTACCGCTCCTGCCGGAATTTATCCGATGACCATTTTCAATACCGGCATTGCGGCCAATTTCAAATTTCACAAAAATAAGATACGCATGTACTTTATAATATCGCCGCGTATACGGCACGCTTCCAGCCGGTTGAAGATTTACAGGAATCACGGATGAAAAAAGTATTGGCTTTATTAATGGTATCGGGCACAGTGGTATTGACTGGTTGCGGTGGCGGCGGAAACAGTAGCGCTAATGGTAGTGCTAACGGCAATGCAGACGTAGCGGTCCCGCCAGTGGTGGTAGCGCCCCCTCCAGTGGTGGTCGCACCTCCGCCTCCTCCCGCACTGGCCGCCTATGTTGGCACCTGGACTCCCGCATGTAACGACTCTTTCCGCCAGCGCCTCGTCGTCGCCCTCAAGAACGATGGCAGCGGCGCCCTGGAAATATCGACCTACGATGAAACCTTCAGCACTGCCGATTGCAGCGGCCCTGTGCAATTTACGGAAACCACGAGTGAAAAGATTACCGCGACGCCGGATGGCGCAGGCAATATCCAGCTCAAGCTGACGGCGGACAGCCCTGCCACGGACATCCGCATCGACAAGGTCGTATCGTCGCTGCCAGCCCACACCATCCAGATTACGGGCCCGGCCGTCACCACGGTGCTGGTCAATGGCAAACCCAATTGGCGCATCACCGATGGCAGTGGCGACACCACGGACATCCCGGATACCGGCATACAACAGGCAGTAAGTGGCAACGGCGGCTTTTATTTGCGCGGTAACGAATTGTTTACCGTGATGCAGAAAGACGGTGCTTATGTGCTCGATATGCACTATGTAAAACAATAAATCAGTCAGTAATCAGCCATTGCGTCGCGTGAGCGGCGCAATGCGCACCAGTTACACCACATCCTCCCTTCATTCCCGCAAACCATTTCAGCGGATTGCCGCGACATGATCCAAATCAAGTCAGCGATAGATTCGGTGAGAATTCCTTCCTATTAATAATCCTATAATCAGGCCGCGTTGACGGCACGCACCGCTGCCGGATAAAAAGGACTCTGAATGAAAAAAATATTGGCAGTATTGGTCGGCTCGACCGCGGCACTCCTGACCGGCTGCGGTGGCGGCGGTGGGGGTAGTTCGGCGCAGCAGCTTGCCGGCGATTCCGGTTCCACCTCGCCACTGGCCGCATATCTTGGCACGTGGCAATCGGCGTGTGACGATCACGACCGGCAAGTGCTCGTCGTCGCGCTCAAGAGCGACGGCAGCGGTTCGTTGGAACTGACGCCGACCGGCGAAACCTACTTCAAGGCCGATTGCACCGGCCCCGTGGTCGCGACGGACGGCATGAGCGCGAAAATCACCGGCAAGCCGGACGGTACAGCCGACATGCCGATCAAGCTGGCGGAAAATGCCGCGGCAACGAACTTGCGCGTCGACAAGTTCACCTCGTCGGTGCCGGCCTATACCTTCCAGCGCAGCGGCGCCACCGTGCAATATGTATTGCGCGATGGCAAACAGCAATGGTGCGTCAAGGTGGACAATGGCGAATCGTGCATGTGGGATGAGGGCATGCACGCGGCGCTGAGCGTCCCCGGCGGCCTGTCCTTGCGCGGCAACGACCTGTACTCGGTGGTGCTGGACCCGGAAAAGGGCGTGTATGTCCTGGACGTGCACTACGTGAAAAAATAAGCGCGTGATCAGCTGCGGGGCCGCCCGGCCCTGCAGTTGCCACGGTGCATCTTCTCGCCCGCCGCTTCATGGACTCGCTAGCGTGAGCGGGTATCTGTGTAAAATCAAACAGACATTGCAAAAATAAAAAGCTATCCTGTAGAAAAACAGGAGCTTGCCATGTCACACCATGCCTTTCCCCTGCCCTCCCACGCTGCACTGGACGCCCTGCTGCAGCCTCAGGACAGCGCTTTCCACCCCATCGAAGGCTTGCGGCGCTTGCGCGACGCGGGACTGGACCAGCTGCCCCTGCCCGGCCACGGCGCCACCCTGCAGCGCTGGCAAATGCTGGCCGCCATCGCCGCCGTCGACCTCTCCCTGCTCAAGCTGTATGAAGGCCATACCGATGCGCTCGCCATCCTGGCGGAAATCGGCGGCTCCGCCGTGCCGGCCGGCAGCAGCTGGGGCGTCTGGTGCGCGGACCTGCCGGGCGCGCGCGTCCGCTTGCGGCAGACGGCCGAGGGCCGCCATGTGCTCGACGGACGCAAGGCCTGGTGTGCCGGGGCGAAGGGCCTCAGCCATGCTTTGGTCAGCTGCTGGAACGACGCTGGCCGGGCTTGCCTGGCCTCGGTGACCCTGTCGCAGCCCGGCGTGCACGTCACGGACGAAGGCTGGCAAGCCGTCGGCATGCATGCCTGCGCCAGCGTCGACGTGACCTTTTCTGCCGCGCGCGCCTTTCCCGTGGGCGCGCCAGGCGCCTATCTGCAGCGGCCCGGCTACTGGCATGGCAGCGCGGGCATCGCGGCCGCCTGGTATGGCGCGGCCTGCGCCGTCGCCAGCCACCTGCATGCGCGCGCGCAACACGCCGCGCCCGACCCCGTCCGCCTGGCGCAGCTGGGACAAATCGATTGCGTCTTGCGCGCCACCGGCGCCCTGCTGCGCGAAGGCGCCGCCGACATCGACCTGCACCCGCAACGCGACGCCATGGGACTGGCCCTGCGCCTGCGCCTGGCAACGGAAGATGCCGCCACCCTGGTCTTGCACCTGGCCACGCGGGCGCTGGGCGCTGGCCCCCTGTGCCGCGATGCCCGTTTCGCCCGCCTGGCTGCCGACCTGCCCGTGTACCTGCGCCAGAGCCACGCGGAACGCGACCAGTCCGTGCTGGGCGGCATCGTCGCCGGCGCAGAAGACCATCCTTGGTCGCTGTGACAAAAAAAATCGCCGGACCGGATGGACTCCGGGCCGGCGATCAGGGCTAGCCTGAAGGCTGACTGATTACTTGAGCGGCATGGCGATACCGAACATCACCGACTGGGTACGTCCGCTATCGATATTCAGATTGCTGTTGTAGTCCAGCGTGATGGTCATGCCGTTCGACAACAGCAGCTTGACGCCCAGGCCCGCCGTCCAGTTGCCCGTCTGCTGCGGCACTGTGCGGATCACGTACACGGGACCGTCGGCCACCAGGTCGGCATACGCCAGGCGCGCATCATCGGCGCCCTGGAACTGGTGGCGGTACTCGAGCCGCGCACGCGGGAACCACGTGCCCAGACCACCGACATAGATACCCTCGGCCCGCACGCCCAGCGCGCCGATGCGCGAACGCACCGTCTGCTTGAAGTAGCTCAGGGCGTTGATGCCCGCCGCCTTCTCCGTGTACGGATCGAGCTTGGCCGACATCAGTTCCACGCGGCCATACGGCGACCACATCCAGGTTTCCTGGCGCATCTCGATACCGCCCACCAACGCACCGAACACTTGCTTACCGTCGCGTTCGCCCGTGGCGAAACCGCTGCCATCGGTCAAGTAGCGCGACGCGTCGTATTGCAGGGTGCCGTAGCCGAGCACGCCGTCGAGGAAGACGCCCTTGCTCGGACGCAGGCTGCCATACACGGCCGCCACGGCGCTGTCGGCCGTGCTGCGGCTGCCGTTCTGGCCCACGTCGCTGCGGTCATGGCTGAAACCGGCGCCCACGCCCAGGGTCGCCAGGTCGCTCAAGCGGTAATCGCCGCCCACGCTCACGCCATTCGTGCGGAAGCGGAAGCCCGTGTCGCGGCCATTCACATAGTGCTGGCCGAAATCGACCGCGCCACCGAGCCACAGCGACAACGCCTGCTTCTGCGTGTCCGGCTTCTGCGGCATGTCCGGCAAGCCATTCGTTGCCTGGCTGACATCCGTGCCGCCCACTGGCTTATCGCTGCTGAAACCGGCATCGGGCTGGCGCAGGGACGCCTTGCGCATGAACGGTTTTACGGCCGTGCCGAACACGCGGTCCGCTTCCTGCTCTTGCCAGCGCGCCAGCGCCGCCGTCGGATTGCCGCTGTCGTTCGGCGGCGTCAGGCTCAGGCCAAAGTTCGACCGTCCCCAGCCATCGCCATGCAGGCTTTCCAGGCGCTGCGTGAAGTTCGACAGCTGCGCCGTGGCGAAGCGCCGCGCCGCATCCGCTTGCGCCGCTTGCAAGCCGATCACTTCCGGATCGAGCGACGGATCGCGCCGCGCCGTCACGGTGACGTTGACCACGCCCGGCTTCGAGGTGGCAAAGGCATTGCTCAGGGTATAGCTGACGACGGCCGCGCCGGCAAACTTGCCCGAAGCCGCAAAGCTCAGCTGGTACGACGGCTTGCCGGCCGTGCCCACGTCGCGCACCACCACCTTGCCAGCCTCGGCCGGCGCCACGCTCAGCACATTGGCCGCCGTGAACGGGCCGCCCGTGGCGCCCGCCGTCAGGTCGACCGTCACCGTCAGGCCCGCCACCACCGTGGCGCTCTGGCTGGCCACCTGCGGCATCGGATTGACGCTGATGGTCGCTTTCACCGGCGCCGAGGTGCCGAACACGTTCGACACGGTGTAGCCGATGCTGATGTCGCCGCTGGTGTTGATGCCTGGCGTGTAGACGATGTCCATGCCATTGACGACTGCCGTGCCGCTGGCTGGCTGCGTGGTGATGGCCACGGCCGTGAACGGGCCGCCGGTGGCGCCCTGCGTCACCTGCAGGGTCACCGGCGTGCCGGCCAATACCGTCGCCGTCTTGGCGACAGGCACCGGCACCGGTTGCGGCGCCACCGTCACGCTGACCGTGGCCGGCGCGGAGGTGCCGCCTGGACCCGTCGCCGTGTAGCTGAAGCTGTCCGGACCGAAGTAGTTGGCATTCGGCACATACGTCACCTTGAAACTCGCACCGGCGACGGCGCGCGCCATGCGCGCCGAGGCACCGCTCGAGACCACCGTAACGCGCCCGTGCTGCGGCGGCGTGACGATGGTCACGTCCGTGATTGGGCTGCCATCCGTGGAAGCGATGGTCAGGCTCACTTCCTGGTTGGCCGAGGTGGTCGCCGTTTCATTAGGCACCGGTGGCGGCGCCTGGTTCACCTGCAGGGTCAGCGCTTGCTGCACCGTGAACTGGTGCGCGTCCTTCGCCTGCAAGGTGAAGGCGAAGCTGCCCGCCACCGTCGGCGTGCCGCTGACGATGCCGGTCGCCGCGTCGAGCGCCAGGCCGGTCGGCAAAGCGCCGCTGCTCAGGGAGTACACGTAAGGCGCAACACCGCCGGCCGCCGTGAATGGCTGGCTATACGCGTCGCCCGCGCGGATCGCCGCCAAACTGGCCGGCGTCAGGGTCAGGGTGGGCGCAGCTACCGTCAGCGTGTAGTTTTTGCTGAGGCTGAATGGTGCCCCCACGCCCGTGCTGCTGTCGGTGACCTTGATGCTGAACGGGAAACTGCCCGCCGCATTCGTCGTGCCGGACAGCACGCCCGTAGCCGTATTCAGGCTCAGGCCCACGGGCAAGGTGCCCACCACGGCATAGCTGTACGGCGCCGTGCCGCCCGTCCCCGTCAGGGTCGTGCTGTAGGCCGCTTCCGCCGTCGGATTGGGCAAGCTGGCCGGGTTCAGCGCCAGTACCGCCGAAGCGACGGACAGCGTGTAGCTCTTCGTCCCCGTGAATTGACGCGAATCCGTCACTTGCACCACCAGCGCAAAATCGCCAGCCGCCGTGGGCGTGCCGCTCAAGACGCCGCTGGCGTTCGAGCTCATGCCGGCAGGCAGGCTGCCCGTTATCGCGAACGTGTACGGACCGACACCGCCGCTGGCCGTCAGTTGCTGGCTGTACGCGGTGGCAACGGTTGCCCCCGACAAGCTGGCCGGGGTGACGCCGATGGCCGAGGTCACGGTCAAGGTATACGTTTGCGTTGCCTGGGCATTGACCCCGGCGACCGGGGCTTGCGTCGCGGTGATGATGCTGGTGCCGGCGCTGACCGGAGTGATGACGCCGGTGCCGCTGACAGTCGCCACGCCCGCGTTCGAGCTGGCATAGCTCAAGGCGCCATAACTGCCGCCCGTCAGGCTGGAGGTCGCCGCATTGCTAAAGTTGTTGCCCAATGGAACGGATGCCGCGGTCGGTGTCGCAAACGTGATGACACCGGTCGGGATATACGTAAATTGGTCCGCCGCGCCGCTGGCGCTGGTGCCGCCAACCGTGGTCACCTTCACGTCCACCACGCCCAGGCTGCCCGATGGACTCGTGGCCGTGATCTGCGTGGCGCCGTTGACAACAAAACTGCCGGCATTGCTGCCGCCGAATCGCACTGCCGTGGCACCTGTAAAGCCGGTACCGGTGATGACCACGCTGGTGCCGCCGGCGATGGGGCCGAAGGCAGGTGAAATGCCGCTGACTGCCGGCGCCACCACGTAGGTGAACTGGTCCGACGCGCTGGTGGCGCTCGTGCCACCGACAGTGGTGACGCGCACGTCCACCGTGCCGGCACCAGCTGGCGCCGTGGCCGTGATCTGCGTGGCGCTATTGACGGTGAAACTCGTCGCCGCCGCACCGCCAAACGTCACTGCCGTCGCGCCGCCAAGGCCCGCGCCGCTGATAACGACACTGCTGCCGCCCGTCGTTGGACCGGAGGACGGGGAAATACCGCTCACCACCGGCGCCCCCACATACGTGAACTGGTCGTTCGCGCTGGTGGCGCTGGTGCCACCGGTGGTGGTGATGCGCACGTCCACCGTGCCCGTGCCGGCTGGCGCCGTCGCCGTGATCTGCGTGGCGCTGTTGACCGTAAAGCCCACCGCTGCCGTGCCGCCGAACGTCACCGCCGTCGCGCCACTGAAATTCGTGCCGCTGACAGTGACCGTGGTGCCGCCAGTGACCGGGCCGGAGGTGGGCGAAATGCTGCTCACCGCCGGTGCTGCCACGTACGTAAATTGGTCCGCCGCGCTGGTGGCGCTCGTGCCGCCGATGGTGGTGACGCGCACGTCCACCGTGCCCGTGCCGGCTGGCGCCGTCGCCGTGATCTGCGTGGCGCTGTTGACCGTAAAGCCCGCCGCTGCCGTGCCGCCGAACGTCACCGCCGTCGCGCCACTGAAATTCGTGCCGCTGATGGTGACCGTGCTCCCCCCCACGGCGGGACCGGCCGTGGGCGAAATGCTGCTCACCACCGGTGCGCCCACATACGTGAACTGGTCATTCACGCTGGTGGCGCTCGTGCCACCGGTGGTGGTGATGCGTACGTCCACCGTGCCCGTGCCGGCTGGCGCCGTCGCCGTGATCTGCGTGGCGCTGTTGACGGTAAAGCCGGAGGCGGACGCTCCACCGAACGTCACCGCCGTCGCGCCACTGAGATTCGTGCCGCTGATGGTGACCGTGGTGCCGCCAGCAGCCGGGCCGGAGGTGGGCGAAATGCTGCTCACCACCGGTGCCGCCACGTACGTAAATTGGTCCGCCGCGCTGGTGGCGCTCGTGCCGCCGATGGTGGTGATGCGCACGTCCACCGTGCCCGCGCCGGCTGGCGCCGTCGCCGTGATCTGCGTGGCGCTATTGACCGTAAAGCCCGTCGCTGCCGTGGCGCCGAAGGTCACCGCCGTCGCGCCACTGAAATTCGTGCCACTGATGGTGACCGTGGTGCCGCCGGCAGCCGGGCCGGCCGTGGGCGAAATGCTGCTCACCACCGGTACTGCCACGTACGTAAATTGGTCCGCCGCGCTGGTGGCGCTCGTGCCGCCGATGGTGGTGATGCGCACATCCACCGTGCCGGAACCGGCTGGCGCCGTCGCCGTGATCTGCGTGGTGCTGTTGACGGTAAAGCCGATGGCTGCCGTGCCACCGAACGTCACCGCCGTCGCGCCACTGAAATTCGTGCCGCTGACGGTGACCGTGCTGCCGCCTGCGATGGGGCCAGCAGTAGGCGACAGGCTCGTCACCGTCGGCACCGCCACGTAGGTAAATTGATCGGCCGCGCTGCTGGCGCTGGTGCCGCCCGACGTGGTCACGCGCACATCCACCGTGCCCGTGCCGGCTGGCGCCGTCGCCGTGATCTGCGTGGCGCTGTTGACCGTAAAGCCGATGGCGGCAGTAGCGCCGAATCTCACCGCCGTCGCGCCACTGAAATTCGTGCCGCTGATGGTGACCGTGCTCCCCCCCACGATGGGACCGGCCGTGGGCGAAATGCTGCTCACCACCGGTGCTGCCACGTAGGTGAATTGGTCCGCAGCGCTGGTGGCGCTGGTACCGCCGACCGTCGTGACGCGCACGTCCACCGTGCCCGTGCCGGCTGGCGCCGTCGCCGTGATCTGCGTGGCGCTGTTGACCGTAAAGCCGGTCGCCGCCGTGGCGCCGAAGGTCACCGCCGTCGTGGTGGAAAAGTTCGTGCCACTGATGACGACCGTGGCGCCGCCGCCTGCCGGCCCCGCAGTGGGCGAAATGCTCGTCACTGTCGGCAATGCCACAAAGGTGTACTGGTCGTTCGCGCTGGTGGCGCTGGTGCCGCCGGGCGTCGTGACGCGCACATCCACCGTGCCCGTACCGGCTGGCGCCGTCGCCGTGATCTGCGTGGCGCTGTTGACCGTGTAGCCGGTCGCCGCCGTCGCGCCGAAGGTCACCGCCGTCGCGCCGGTAAAGTTCGAGCCGTTGATGGTGACCGTGGTGCCGCCACCGCCTGGGCCCGCCGTCGGCGAAATACTGGTGATCGCTGGTGCCGGAACATAGGTGAACTGGTTTGACGGATCGGCGGCGTTGGTGCCGCCTGGCGTAGTGACGAATACGTTCACGACGCCGGTGCCGGCTGGCGACGTGGCGGTGATGGTCGTGGAATTGAGCACGGTAACGCTGAGGCCATTGTTGCTGCCGAATTTGAGCGCCGTTGCGCCGGTAAAGCCGGTACCGGTAATGGTGACGGCGGTGCCGCCGCTAACCGGACCGAGCGCAGGCGACACACCTGTGACGGCAGGCGGCGGCTGGGCATTGATCACCAGGGAATAGCTTCTGGACGTGTTGTATGGTCCATTGCCGCCCGTGCTGTCCGTCGATTTCATCACAAAGTTGTAGGTGCCCAAAGCACCGGGCGTGCCCGAGAGCAAGCCGCTGCCCGACAGGGTGAGGCCCGCCGGCAGGCTGCCCGATTCCACCACATACGCAAAGGGCCCGGTGCCGTTCGCGGTCGACATCTGCTGGCTGTAGGGCACCGACAATCCGCCTGCCGCCAGCACCGTGGGCGTGATGGACAGGGTGGGCACGGCGATCGACACGGAGTAATTCTTGGTGACGGTCAGCGGCGTGCCTGAGGTCGAGTCGGTCACCTTGATGCCGAACACATAGGCACCGGTCGCCGTCACGGTGCCGGAAATCACGCCGCTGGACGACACAGTGATGCCAGGTGGCAAAGCACCAGACACCAGCGCGTAGTTGTAAGGCGCGACACCGCCGGTCGACGACATCGCCTGGCTGTACGCCACGCCGATCACGGGCGCCGATATGCTGCCAGGTGTCACGGTGAAGGCTGCCGCAGGGGGCAGGACGGTCACCGTAAAAGTCACCGCCTTGCTGTCTTCATCCCACAGGACAAAGCTGTCGGACAGCGCCCCGTCGCCATTATTGATATAGGTCGCAATACCGGTACCGTTATTGACGAGACCAGTAATCGTGCCGTGCAAGGCAGTCGCGCCATTGTCCGTCAGGCCAAATGAGCTACACAGCGACAAATCGATGACATAGGAGTCGCCTGATGCGACGGTAAAACTCCTCTGATTGGGAATACATTTCGTGCTCGGATCGCCGTTGGCTGCCTGCGCCGGGCCAGCGCCAAGCGCCAGCATCAGCAGGCACAGCGCAACGCAGCAATGCAGAAAACGGCCAAACGCTGATGCCAGGCCTACCCGGCGAGCCGCTGCAGGCCCTCGAGTTCCTGCGACAAAAGCAAGGAACAAAAAAAGTGCCGGACGGGCGACGATATCGTTGCAAATACGCAACATGATTTCTCCAATACAGAGTTTTTTAGTCAAAAAGAACCATGGATTCAGGCTGCAAGCGATCCCTATTCAGGGCTCTTCCATAGAGCCAACAGATGTTGACGCTTGCCATACGACAACGTATGCTACCTCGAGTTTTCAATAAAGTAACTATAACAAAAAGGGTTTTTCAAAAAACAATATTGATTGCAAATGGAAAATATTATTTTTTTAACATTCAATAGCATTCCAACAGCGGGAGAACGATGATGGCTGAAGTGTATTTGGGACAAATCATGATGAGCGGATTTGCGTTTGCACCGCGTGGATTTGCAGCATGTAACGGGCAATTGCTGCCAATTACGCAGAATCAGGCACTGTTTGCCCTGTTGGGTACCTTTTACGGGGGGAACGGCACGACCAACTTTGCATTGCCAAATTTACAAGGCAGCACCCCTGTCGGCTCGGGCAGTTCGGTGGACGCTTCCTGGCAACCCGTCCCCTACCAGGTCGGCGCCCGTAACGGCGCGGAAGCTATCACTTTGACACTGAGTCAGATTCCACCGCATACGCACGCGGCCAATGCGCTGACCACGCCAGGCACCACCAAGAATCCGACCAACACCCTGTATGGCGGCAGCGGCACGGAAGCCATCTATGGCACGGCAGGCCCGCAAGTGCCCTTGAACAACCTGGTCCTGGCCCAGACAGGCGGCAGCCTGCCGCATAACAATATGCAGCCCTTCCAGGTACTCAATTTCAATATCGCCCTGAACGGCGTCTTCCCATCGCGCAACTAACATGCCAGCCACTTCCCACGGAGCAAAGTCATGACTACACCTTATGTCGGCGAGATCCGCCTGTTTTCCTTTCCCCGCATACCGCAAGGCTGGTTTGCCTGCGACGGCAGCCTGAAGTCCATCGCCAATAACGAGGTGCTATATACCCTGCTGGGCACCACCTATGGCGGCGACGGCGTCAATACATTCGGTGTACCCGACCTGCGCGGCCAGGTGCCTTTGCATCAGGGCACCGGCCCTAGCCTGACACCCCGGGTCATGGGGCAGAAGGGGGGCAGCGAAACGGTGACCTTGCTGCCGACCCAGATGCCTGCGCATACGCACGTCTTCAGTGCGATCAGCACACTGGCGACGGTCAACACGCCAGGCACCAGCGCACAGCTGGCGGCACCGGTCAATAACGACAAGATGTACACGAGCAGCCTGGCTGGCCTCACGACCTATGACATGGCGCCTGCAGCAACGGGGACTGCCGGCAGCAGCTTGCCGCATGACAACACCATGCCTACCCTGACCGCCTCGTTTTGCATCGCATGGGCAGGTATTTACCCATCCCAACAATAACAGCCAGCACGCAAGCGCAGCCCATAAAATCGATCAGGAGAACCTACCGTGACATCACCATATCTTGGCGAAATACAAGTCTTTGGCTTCAATTTCACCCCTGCTGGGTGGGCAAGCTGTAATGGCGCCACCCTGCAGATCAGGCAATTCAGCGCCCTGTTTTCATTAATCGGCACGCAATATGGCGGCGATGGCGTCAACACCTTCCAGTTGCCCAACTTCACAGGACGCGCGCCCTGCAGCCAGGGCCAGGGGCCAGGCTTGACGCAGCGTGTAATGGGCGAAACGTTCGGCAGCAATACCGTCCAGCTGAATCTCACGGAGATTCCCAACCACACCCATCAACTGACCTTGAGCCGCCAGACCAATGCCACCCTGCAGCGCAACGTGCCGCAAAATGGCGATGGCCTGACCAGCATCACGGGCACGAACGCGTTCGTGCCCGCGGCAACACCGAACGTCACCTTGTCGCCACTGACCATCGGCAGCGCGGGTGGCGGCCAGGCGCATGAAAATCGCCAGCCCCTGCTGGCGGTAAATTTCTGCATCGCCCTGCAGGGCGAGTTTCCCGCGTTTGATTGAGGCTTGAATGCCCAGGGCAGGCGGCGCCATCGGGCTCCCCCGCCTGGCCCTGCCTGCCCCGCATCAGCGGCATTCTCAGTTGAACACGGCCTGATACAGAAAGCCGTGGTTGTCACGCGCCACCGGCACCAGGAAGATACCCACCTCGCCAAATGCATCATGCTGCAGCTGAAAGATTTTCTGGCTGAAGAGGATGGGGGAACTGTTATGGAATAACAAGCTGAACGGCGCCCGCAACAGGCCTTCCAGCGTGGCCGACGGCAACGGGCGCGCCTCCTTCAGGATGAAAGCGGCATTCCCGTCGCCGACCGAGATAAACGTGTCGTTGACGCGCGCGGCAAAGTGTTCCAGGGTCAATACATTCATCATTGCAGGCATTCCATTTCATGGGCTGTGTAATTGAAGCAATGATTTATTCTAATGGAAGCATTGCCGCTTTTACACAGTTTTTGACATGAACGCCGTCACCACCGCACTCGGCGGCACACAGGCGGCCAAGGACATCCGCCCCGGCCGCCTGTGCAGTGCCTGCCTCGCGGCTTTCTCCGCCTACCGCATCGCCTCTTCCAGCCCCGGCGCAAACCCGGCGCCGTGCTTGACCTGCGCGGTGGACGCCTTCAGCGTGGCGCCGATCGGCTCGGCGCGGCCCGCCAGGCATTGACCCAGGAAGTTTTCCGTCACCGCATTGAAGGCGATGTTGTTCACGGGCCGGGCAAAGCCATGGCCTTCGTCGGGGAACAGCACGTAGGTGACGGGAATATTCTTTGCCGCCATGGCCGCCACGATCTGGTCCGATTCAGCCACGTTGACGCGCGGGTCGTTCGCGCCCTGGCCGATCAGCAGCGGACGCTGGATGTTCTGCGCAAAGTTCAGCGGCGAGCGTTCCTTCAGCAGCGCCTTGCCCTCTTCCGTGGTCGGGTCGCCCATGCGCTTGTAGAACTGCTGCTTGCCCGCTTCCCAGTACGGCGGAATGGTTTGCAGCAGGGTGAACAGGTTCGACGGGCCGACGATGTCGACGCCGCAGGCAAACGTCGTCGGCGTAAACGCCATGCCGGCCAGGGTGGCGTAGCCGCCATACGAGCCGCCCATGATGGCCACCTTGTCGGCCGTCGTCACGCCGCTCTTCACCGCCCATTGCACGGCGTCGAGCAAGTCGTCATGCATCTTGCGGCCCCACTGCAGGTCGCCGGCCGAGATGAATTGCTTGCCGAAGCCCGTCGAGCCCCGGTAATTCACGGACAACACCGCATAGCCGCGGTTGGCCAGCCATTGATGGTAGCTGTTATAGCCATAGGTATCGCGCGCCCACGGGCCGCCATGCACCAGCAGGACCATCGGCACCGCCTGCGACGGCACGCCGCCGGCACCCGCCTTCGATGCCTGAGGCAAGGTCAGATAGGACACCAGGGTCAGGCCGTCGCGCGCCTTGATTTGCTGCGGATACATGGGCACCAATGGCGCGCCTTCCAGCTCGGGCCGCGTCACGTACAGCTGCGTGAGCTTTTTGCTCTTGCGCTCGTACAACCAGCTCGATGCCGGCGCCGTGACGGCATCGACGCCCACCAGCCATTTGTCATCGGCGTCCGTGCGCGACGTCACGTTGAACTGGCCCTTGGCATGCTTCTTCAGGAAGGCCAGGTCGGCCTTCAGGTCATCCGTCAGCGGCAGGTATTCGTGCTGCAGATAGTCGACGGAATACGCCTGCACCCTGCCAGTGCGCGTGTCGTACAGGGCGTCGGAAATGTCGGCGCGCGGGTCTTGCGCCACCACCGTGGTCTTGCCGCTGGCCACGTCCTGCGCCAGCAGCGCCGAAGTATTGCGGCCGCGCGAATCGGTCCAGTACAAGGTCTTGCCGTCGACCGTAAAGCCCAGCGGCGACGTCGTCTGCGCATCTTCCAGGCCGACCTCGGCCAGCGGCGTGCTCTCGGCCTTGCCGTCCGTGATGCGGAAGTACTGCATGCCGCCATCGGCGCGCGCCTTGCTGGCGATGCGCACGTTGAGCAGCTCATCGGCCACATAGCCGCCATAGCCATCGTTCTGCAGCACCAGGGTCAGCTTGCCGCTGGCCAGGTCCAGGCTGTACACGTCGTGCCAGCGCGCATCGCGGTTATTGATGCCGATCAAGATACGGTCCTTTACCTTGCTGCTGATCTGGATCACGCGCACGCGGGTCTTCTCGAACGGCGTGTAACTGACCTGCTTGCCGCTCACGACATTCACGCCGTACAGCAGGAAGTTTTCATCGCCGCCCTTGTCCTGGATGAACAGCAGGGTGTTCGAATCGGGCGACCAGAAGCTGCTGCGGATGGGACGCACCTTTTCTTCCGTCAGCGGGCGCGCCTGCGCCGGATTGCTGGCCGGCGCCACCCACACATTGAGCACGCCGTCGCGCGGCGCGATCCACGACAGCCACTTGCCATCCGGGCTGATGCGCCCGCCGGACTTGCTGGGATTGCCAAACAGCTTGGCCCGCTCGATCAGCGGCGTGTCATTGACAGGAGCTTGGGCGTGCGCCGGCAGTGCGCTGGCGAACAACAGGACAGGCAGGACATAGCGAATCATGGACACCTCATGGTTGATGAATGAAGGGAAACTTCACACGTGCATGTGCCAGCACATCATAGGCCAAAGCCGTATTGCCAGGTTGACTACGCGACAGGGGACGAAAATCGGGGAACAGGAGGGTGGAAACGGGAGATGAAAGGCACAGCAGATGATGCATGCTGTCATGGCGACGGCGCACAAAAAGAAAAAGGCCACTCCGAAGAGTGGCCTAAGTCCTTGAATCCAATGGTCGGGGCGAGAAGATTCGAACTTCCGACCCCATGCACCCTACACGACGACACCAAGCCGTAACCCGCATGGACGCTATATAGAGAGTGGGGCATATAATATACAGTACGTTCCAACAGGTATTCAAGCCCGCATGTCGCGGTGTTTTTTCTGCAAAAATCATACATTTTCGCCCCCGTTTTTTCTCGCAGCTTCCCATCCCATGCTCACTGCCGGATGATGCCAGTGGCTCATCGCTCCTTGAAATGACTGGCAGACTCCAGTTTTCAAGTCGTCAGAATATTCATTCCATATCAGTAGTCTAGCGTAGCTCGAAAATCGCCTCCACTATCAACAACATAACTTTATCTGATGATATGGCGCAATTTCGCGCATCAACCATAAGGTTCCATTTCATCGACACAGCCATAAGTTACTTACTTTTGAGGAAGTCGTAGATAGAAACAATCATTCCGAAAAAAAATACCACAAAACCAAGCTTTGCAAATAAATCAAAAAAATAATTTCTCGATTCAAAACTCATCAGCACCATTGATCCAGCAATTAAAAAACCACAAAACGTTATCAAGGATCCCCTTTTAATACCTTTATTTTTCATATCAGTTCCAAACAAAATAAAATCCCACTATTTGAAAGCAATAATTCATACAATGAAATTAAAATTCAATGAATTACAAGAAATCAGTCTGAAATACATTTTATTACCATATCGCAACTCGCACATTCCGGCCCGCGGTCAGGTCCCGTGTGCATTTTTCACACGTGACGGAAGTAGATCAGCGACAGCCACGAGGTGCTCTGCTGGATACGGGCCGTGGAAGCGCCCATGCTGGCGGCGATGCATTACGTGCCGGTCAGCAAGGAACTCGCGCTGTGCTACGAAACCGTCGTTAAGGGCTTCCAGGCATACACAGGCCACATCGGCATTTCCATCTCAGCCACTGAAGAGTCCCGCAGGAAAACCGGCGAAGCACGCAAATTGCTGCTCTTGCCGGATCAGGTCAACACCACCGTCAATGGCAGCGCCACGGTGGTGAGTAGCGGGCCTAGCCGTAAAATCACGTGCTTTTCTCATGAGGTCGATCTAACTCTATGACTGCTCCTGGCCGGTTTCAGCCTTATATTTATTGCCAACGGATTTCCCATCCAGTCTCGGCAATAAACTGAGACACGTCACTCAAAGTCTCCACCCATGAATCAAAAGCACTATTGGGATTTGGACCACCACGACCACCCCACCATTCAAAGATGAAATAGCCTCCTGTTTTTTCCGGATCATACTCAACTCGAACCTGATGAGTTGGGTGCTCAGAATTTATGATCGTTCCTGTTGTGTTTATTTTTACCATGCCTATCTCTACTCGACGCGGTTTCATTGTCCTTCATCCGTCCGCTCTTGGCCAATTGTGTTGAAGAAGTCGAGCGGCAACAAGTTCGGGATGTCTCAGACATCCAAGCAGTCGGCACGCGTTCAATAGCAGCGGTTCCGGCCAGTCTAGGCGGGTAAAATTTCTATCTGAATGTCAACGTACCTGCGTTTTTCAACACAATAGGCCGATAGCGGACATCGGCATACGGCAACGAAAATCATACGTGATGTAAACGGAAAAACCCAGCACCGATATTATACAAACGTATAATATACAGTACTGGGTTTCTATACAGCTTGCGCTGTAACTCCTTGAATCTAATGGTCGGGGCGAGAAGATTCGAACTTCCGACCCCATGCACCCCATGCATGTACGCTACCAGGCTGCGCTACGCCCCGACGAGGTGGGAATTATAGCAGAGGCTTTTAGGTTTTTGCCATGCTTTGCGCATGATTCATATCGAACTGCGCAAACTTTTTTGCATGGCCCTGGCAAGCGGCCTATTCGTTCAGCAGCAGCGCCGTCAGGACAATGCGGAAGCCGGCGATCAGCGGCTCGACTTTCACGTCCGGATTGTGAATGAAGCGCACGGGCAAGCCTTGGTACATGGCGACGAGGGCATTCAGGCGGCCTTCCAGCATCTCTTCATCGGCCGGCAAGCCGCGCTTGATGCGCGCATCGCGGATGATAGAGAGAAACAACTGGCGCGAGCGCTGGTCCGAGCATTGCAGCATGTCGGCGATCACCGGATTGCGCGATGCTTCGGCGAAAATTTCCAGCGGCATCATCCACGTTGTCGGGTCCAGCGCTTCGAGCACATGCTCGCCCGCATTGTCGATCACGGCCTGCAGCGGGTCTTCGCGCTGCGCCAGGTCCTGCATCAGGTTCGACACCCGCTCCGTATTCTGCATGACGAAGGCGGCGATGATCGCATCCTTGCTGTCAAAATAATTATAGATATGGCCCGCGCTCATGCCGGCCGCTTTCGAGATCTCGGCCATGCTGGCGCCGTGGAAGCCGCGGCGGCTGAAACAGCTTTCGGCCGCATCGAGCACCTGCTTGCGCCGCGTGTTGGCGCGCTCGGGATCCGGATGCTTCTTTTCAACTTGGTTCATGATTTTCCAGTAGCGCGCCGGCCCTGCCCTTGCGGGCAAGGCCGGCGTCGGCGTCCCCGTGATTATTGGACGCCGCCAGCCGCCGCGACGGCTGTCTGCTCAGGCTGCCAACCGCCGCCCAGCACCTTGTACAAGGTCACCAGGTTGGTCGATTTGGCCAGGCGCGCCGTGATCAGGCTTTGCTGCGCCGTGTACAGCGCGCGCTGGGCCACCAGGGCGTTCAGGTAGGACTCGGCGCCCTGCTTGTAGCGCGCGTCGTGGATGGTGTAGCTCTTCGTCGACGCCTCGACCAACGAGACCTGCGATTGCAGGCGCTCGTCGATGGTGCCGCGCTGGGCCAGCGCATCGGACACTTCGCGGAAGGCGACCTGGATCGCCTTTTCGTATTGCGCCACGGAGATTTCACGCTGCACCTTGGCGATATCGAGGTTGGCGCGGTTCACGCCGCCATCGAAGATCGGCAAGCTGATCTGCGGAATGAAACTCCACGTGCCGCTGCCCGCCTTGAACAGGCCCGACAGGTTGTCGCTCAGCGAGCCGGCCGTGGCCGTCAGCGAAATGCGCGGGAAGAACGCCGCGCGCGCCGCGCCGATGTTCGCGTTGGCAGCGCGCAAGGTGCGCTCCGCCGCCAGCACGTCGGGACGGCGTTGCAGCACGTCCGACGGCACGCCGGACGGAATGTCCGCCAGGGCCGTCACGGCGCCGAACTCGCCTTGCGGCAGCAGGTCGGCCGGCACGGGGCCGCCCACCAGCAGGACGAGCGCGTTTTGATCCAGCGCAACCTGGCTCGTGTAAACGGCCACGTCGGAACGGGCCGACTCGACGCTGGTCTGGGCATCGTACTTGTCCAGGCCGGAAGTCGCACCGGCACTGAAGCGGCGCACGGCCAGGTCATACGACGACTGCTGGCTCTTCAGGGTGTCCTGCGCCACGCGCAGGCGCTGCTGGTCCGCCACCAGGTTCAGATAGGTGCTGGCCACTTCGGCCACCAGGCTGATCTGCTGTGCGCGGCGGGCTTCTTCCGTGCCCAGGTATTGCTCCAGCGCACTGTCGGACAGGCTGCGCACGCGGCCGAAGAAGTCCAGCTCGTAAGCCGACACGCCCAGGTTCGCCGTGTACTGGCGGTTGATGGACGCTTCGCCGTTGGCGCTGGCGTTCTTCGGCACGCGGCTGGCCGTCTGGCCGCCGGACGCCGACAGGGTCGGGATCAGCGCGGCGCGTTCGATGCCGTAGGTGGCGCGCGCCTTCTCGATGTTGAGGATCGAGACGCGCAGGTCGCGGTTGTTGGCCAGCGCCAGTTCCAGTACCTGGCGCAGGCGCGCATCGGCAAAGAACTCGCGCCAGGCGACGTCCGCCACCGGCTTGGCGTCGGCGGCGGCCGTGTCGGCCTTGTAGGAAGGGCCCGTCGGCCACGCCGTGGGCGCCGGCGCTGCCGGACGCTCATACGTGGGAGCCAGGCTGCAACCGGCCAGCAAGGCCAGTGCCGCCATGGAGAGTAGCGTTTTTTTCATATTAATGCGCATCCTTAGAAAGCGTGACGGCTGGCGAGCCAGGCGTCGCCGGCGTGGCGGGCGCGTCCGGCTTCGAGAAGAAGCCGCGCACCAGCACAAAGAACACCGGCACGAAGAAGATACCGAGGAACGTGGCCGTCAACATACCGCCCAGCACGCCGATACCGATGGCGTTCTGGCTGCCGGAACCGGCGCCGCTGGAAATAGCCAGTGGCAACACGCCCAGGCCGAAGGCAATCGAGGTCATCAGAATCGGACGCAGACGCAGACGCACCGCATGCAAGGTCGCGTCCAGCAGCGACATGCCCGATTCCTGCATTTCCTTGGCGAATTCGACGATCAGAATCGCATTCTTCGCCGACAGGCCCACCACCGTGAGCAAGCCCACCTGGAAGTACACGTCATTCGACAGGCCGAAGAACCAGGTGCCCAGCACGGCGCCAATCACGCCCAGCGGTACCACCAGCAGCACGGAGAATGGAATCGACCAGCTTTCATACAGCGCGGCCAGGCACAGGAACACGATCAGCAGCGACAGCGCGTACAGCTGCGGCGTCTGCGAACCGGATTCGCGCTCTTCCAGCGACACGCCGGTCCAGCTGAAACCGATGCCTGGCGGCAGCTTGGCGACCATTTCTTCCATCGCATTCATGGCGGCGCCCGTGCTTTGGCCCGGCGCCGGCGTACCCAGGATCTCTACCGACGGCAAGCCGTTGTAGCGTTCCAGGCGTGGCGACGCGTAAATCCACTTGCCGGTAGCGAAGGCCGAGAACGGCACCATCTGGCCAGCGGTATTGCGCACGAACCACTTGTTCAAGTCTTCCGGCAGCATGCGCGAACTGGCGTCACCCTGGATGAACACTTTCTTCACGCGGCCACGGTCGAGGAAGTCGTTCACATACGAACTACCCCAGCCAACGCTCAGCACGCGGTTGATTTCCGAGATCTGCAGGCCCAGCGCGGTAGCTTTCTGCTGGTCGATGTCGATCTTGTACTGCGGCGTATCTTCCTGGCCGTTCGGGCGCACGCCCACCATGGCCGGATTCTGCGACGCCATGCCCAGCAACTGGTTACGCGCCGCCATCAGGGCGTCATGGCCGACACCGCCGATATCCTGCAGCTGCATGTCGAAACCGGTGGCGTTACCCAGTTCCAGCACAGCAGGCGGTGCAAACGTAAACACCATCGCATCCTTGATCTGCAACAACTTGCCCATGGCGCGACCGGCCACGGCCGGCGCTTTTTGCGCCACGTCCTTGCGCAGCGACCAGTCTTTCAGGCGCACGAAGGCGATACCCGTATTCTGGCCGTTACCGCCGAAGCTGAAACCGGCGACGGCAAACACGGAAGCGACGTTGTCTTTCTCGCTGTTCATGAAGTGGTCTTCGACCTGTTCGATCACTTTCAGGGTGCGCTCTTGCGTGGCGCCCGTCGGCAATTGAATCTGCGTAAACAGGATGCCCTGGTCTTCTTCCGGCAGGAAGGAGGTCGGCAGGCGCATGAAGATGAACACTAGGCCGGCCAGCAACAGCACATACAACAGCATCGAACGGGCGCGGTGGCGGATCATGCTGCCGACCAGGCCCTGGTACTTGTTGCTGCTGCTATCGAAGCTGCGGTTGAACCAGCCGAAGAAGCCCTTGTTCGTCGCGTGATGGCCTTTTTCGACCGGTTTGAGCAGGGTGGCGCACAAGGCTGGCGTAAACACCAGCGCGACGACGACGGACAGCACCATCGACGAGACGATCGTGATCGAGAACTGGCGGTAAATCACGCCCGTCGAACCGCCGAAGAAGGCCATCGGCACGAACACGGCCGACAGCACCATGGCGATACCGACCAGCGCGCCCGTGATCTGCGTCATGGACTTGCGCGTCGCTTCCAGCGGCGACAAGCCCTCTTCGCTCATCACGCGCTCGACGTTTTCCACCACCACGATGGCATCGTCGACCAGCAAACCGATGGCCAGCACCATGGCGAACATGGTCAGCGTATTGATCGAATAGCCAAACGCGTTCAGGATACCGAAGGTACCCAGCAGCACGACCGGCACGGCCATGGTCGGGATCAGGGTGGCGCGGAAGTTCTGCAGGAACAGATACATCACCAGGAAGACCAGGATCACTGCTTCGACCAGGGTCTTGACCACTTCTTCGATGGACAGTTTCACGAACGGGGTCGTGTCGAACGCCACCTGGTAGCTCATGCCTTCTGGGAATTGCTTGCTCAGGTTGCCCAGCATGGCTTTCGCCGCATTGGCCGTATCGAGCGCGTTGGCGCCCGTCGCCAGCTTGATCGCCACGCCGGTTGCCGCATGGCCGTTGTAGCGGGCCACGGTATTGTAGTTCTCGCGACCCAGTTCCATGCTGGCCACGTCCTTCAGGTACACCATGGCGCCGTTGGTCGTGGTTTTCAGCAAGATGGCACCGAACTGCTCCACCGTTTGCAGACGGCTTTGCGCCGACACGGTCGCGTTCAGCTGCTGGCCCTTGATGGACGGCGTGCCGCCCAGCTCACCGGCCGACACTTCCGCATTCTGCGCCTGCACGGCCGTGATCACGTCCGCCGGGGTCAGGTTAAAGCTTTGCAGCTTGGCCGGATTGAGCCAGATACGCATGGCGTACTGCGAACCGAACAGTGTCACATCGCCCACGCCGGGCACGCGGCTGAGCGGATCGACGACGTTGGCGGCCACATAGTCGCTCAAGTCGGTCTGGTCCATCTTGCCGTTTTCGGAAATGAAGCCGAACACCATCAGGAAGTTCTTCGTCGCTTTCGACACGACCAAGCCTTGCTGCGTGACAGCCGTCGGCAGCAGTGGCGTGGCCAGCTGCAGCTTGTTCTGTACCTGCACCTGGGCGATGTCGGGATTGGTGCCGCTGGTAAACGTCAGCGTGATGCTGATGCCGCCAGTGGCATCGCTCGACGAGGCCATGTAGCGCAAGCCGTCGATACCCTTCATCTTTTGTTCGATGACCTGGGTAACGGCGTCTTCCACGGTCTTGGCGGAGGCGCCAGGATAGGAGCCGCTGATCGAAATCGACGGCGGAGCAATGCTCGGGTACTGCGCGATCGGCAGGCTGAGGATCGAAATCACGCCGGCAAGCATGATGACGATCGCGACCACCCAGGCAAAAATCGGGCGGTCAATGAAAAAACGGGCCATTAATATTCTCCTGAATTAGTGGGCGCTGGCAGCCGATGCTGCGGCAGAGGCGGCAGCGGCAGGCGCATCAGCGGCCTTGGCCGGCACGGCAACGGCTGGTGCGCCTGGCTTGACTTTTTGCAAGCCTTCCACGATCACGCGATCGCCTGCGGCCAGGCCGGACGTCACCAGCCAGTTGGTGCCGACGGTGCCGCTGGTGGTCAGAACGCGTTGCTCGACCTTGTTTTCCTTGTTCAGGATCAAGGCGGTTGCCTGGCCCTTCTGGTTGCGCGTCACGCCCACTTGCGGCACGGTGATGGCTTTTTCATCGACGCCCGTTTCCAGCTGGGCACGTACGTACATGCCTGGCAGCAATTCGCCTTTCGGGTTCGGGAACAGCGCGCGCAAGATCACGTTGCCGGTGGTCGGATCGACCGTCACGCCAGCGAACTGCAGCTTGCCCGGTTCGCTGTACTTGCTGCCATCCGGCAAGATCAGGTCGACCTTGGCCTGGCCTTCGCCCACTTTTTTCAGCGAGCCGTCGGCCATCTGGCGCTTCAGGCGCAGCAGGTCGGTGCTCGACTGGGTCACGTCGACATAGATGGGATCGAGTTGCTGCACGGTGGTCAGCGCGTCGGCCTGGCCTGCCGTGACCAGCGCGCCGGCCGTCACGGTCGAGCGGCTGGTGCGGCCGCTGATCGGCGCCGTCACGGTGCTGTATTTCAGGTTGATGTTCGCCGTTTCCAGCGCCGCGGTGGCGGACTCGACGTCTGCCTTGGCTTGCTCGAACGCAGCGACGGCATCGTCGTATTCCTGGCGGCTCACGCCTTCGATGGCGACCAGTTCCTTGTAGCGCGAGGCTTTCGGACCGGCCGTCAGCAGGTTGGCCTTGGCTTTCGACAGCGCGGCCTTGGCTGAATTATAGGCAGCCTGGTAGGTGGCGGGGTCGATCTGATACAGGGCCGTGCCCGCTTTCACATCGCTGCCTTCGACGAACAGGCGCTTCTGGATCAAGCCGCCGACTTGCGGACGCACATCGGCGACCTGGTAGGCATTCGTACGGCCGGGCAATTCGGCGCTCATCGGCAACGCGGCCGGATTAACAGTAAACACGACCACCTGTGGCGCTTGCTGCGCGTGAGGTGCTTCCTGTTTTTTACTGCAGCCGGCCATGATTACAGTGGCGCACAGAACGGCAATAGCGCCGCTCGTACGCGGCGACGTCAAGGAAAATGTTGGTTGCATCTTGGACTTTCTGAAAAAGAAGCTGGCTAGTGTCGTTAGAAATGACTAAATTTATTAACGCAGATCAAAGAATGAACGATCATTCTAAAATCGTCAAGCATCGTTACAATTGAAACATAGTAACTATCAAGCGAATTAAATTATCAATGAGGCAATGAAATGAAGGCAGCAACAGCGTCGGCACGCCAGCCAATTCGAACGGGAAGCGGGCCGGCGGCGGCAAAACGGCAAAGCGGGAAAGTTGGATTGAATGATTACTGTAGCAGGGTAATGCGTTTTTTGCTGAGACCGTGATCGCGTACGCAACACTGCCTTGCTCGCCCCCGCCCGGCCACGATGAATATTTACCAATGGTATCGAAAAGACATGCCGCGCCGGACGCGCTAGTATAGTGATCACGGCGTGGCAAAGCGGGGGCGCAACGATGACGGCACAGGCGCGAAACACAGGGCAGCACGATGGCGCGAGCGGCCCGGACGCGCCGCCGCTGCTGTCGACGGGCGTTGCCGGCCTCGACACCATACTCACGGGCGGCTTGCTGGCCGACCGCCTGTACCTGGTCGAAGGCGAACCGGGCACGGGCAAGACCACCCTGGCGCTGCAATTCCTGGCCGAAGGCGCGCGCAGCGGCGTGCCCGTGCTGTATATCGCCCTGGCGGAATCCGCGATCGAGCTGCGCGGTGCGGCCCTGTCGCATGGCTGGGACCTGGCCGGCATCGCCATCGAAGAAGTGGCGCCCGGCGACGACATCCTCCACCCCGAGCGCCAGTACACCATCTTCCACCCGTCGGAAATCGAACTGGCCTCGACCAACCAGCGCATCCTCGCCGCCATCGAAAAGCACCGCCCTGTCCGCCTCGTGCTCGATTCGCTGTCCGAACTGCAGTTGCTGGCGGAAAACCCCCTGCGCTACCGGCGCCAGGTCGTCGCGTTGAAACAATACCTGGCCAGCCGGCACTGCACCACCCTGCTGATCGACGACCGTTCCGCGCTGGACGACGGCTTGCAAGTGCGTAGCGTGGCCCACTGCGTGATTTCGCTGGAGCTGCAAAACCAGGCCTACGGCAATGACCGGCGCCGCGTGCGGGTGGTGAAATACCGGGGTGTGCCGTTTCGCAGCGGCACGCACGACTACAAGATTGCCCATGACGGTCTGGTCGTCTTTCCCCGCCTGGTGGCGGCCGACACGCGCCGCGACGGCGACCATCGGCGCCTGTCGAGCGGCGTGCCCGAACTCGACACCATGACAGGGGGCGGCCTGGAAGAAGGCATGAGCACGCTCATTTCCGGCCCGACCGGCAGCGGCAAGTCCACCCTGGCGGCGCAATTCGTGCACGCGGCCATAACGCGCGGCGAACCGTGCGCCATGTTCCTGTTCGAGGAAGCGCGCAGCAAGCTGCTGAACCGGGCCGACAACGTGGGCATGCGCCTGCAGCCGGCGCTCGATTCCGGCCTGTTGAGTGTGCAGCAAGTCGATCCGGCCGAGCTGACACCGGGAGAATTCGCCCAGGCCGTGGTCGACGCGGCAGAACGGGGCGCCCAGGTCATCGTCATCGATAGCCTGAACGGCTACATGCATGCCGTGCCCGACGAGCGCTTCCAGAGCACCTATCTGCATGAACTGCTCAATTACCTGGGCCAGCGGGGCGTGGCCACCCTGCTCGTCGGCGTGCAGCAAAACATGCTGGGCACCTCGATGACGACCTCGGCCGATGCCAGCTACCTGGCCGACGGCGTCATCATGCTGCGCTATTACGAAACGGAAGGCGAGGTGCGGCAAGCCATTTCCGTCTTCAAGAAGCGCGGCAGCGCGCACGAGCGCAGCATCCGCCGCTTCGAGATCAGCCCGCAGGGCATCCGCATCGGCCCGGCCCTGGCCGGCTTTCACGGCATCCTGTCGGGCTTGCCCACCATCGGCGGCACGCCCTTCCCCTAGGAGTTGCCATGGAGCAGCGTATCCTGATCTACGCGCCTGGCGGCCAGGACGCCGCCCTGGCCGCCAGGGTGCTCGCCGGCGAGGCCATCGCCAGCCACGCCTGCCGCTCCGCCGGCGAACTGGCCGAGCAGCTGGCGCTGGGCGCCGGCGGCGTGCTGACGGTGGACGAATCCTTGCCTGCCGGCGTGTACGCCGTGCTCGACGCCTACGCCCGCCAGCAACCGGACTGGTCCGATTTGCCCATCATCCTGCTGACGCACGCGGGCCTCGATTCCCTGCCTTTGCGGCAAGCCGTCGCCACCCTGGGCAACCTGACCCTGCTGGAACGCCCCGTACACATATTGACCCTGATCACCTCGGCCCACGCCATGCTGCGCGCACGCCAGCGCCAGTACCAGGTGCGCGAGACGCAGCGGCGCAAGGACGAATTCCTTGCCAGCCTCGGGCATGAACTGCGCAATCCGCTGGCGCCCATCAAGACCTCGGTGGCCCTGCTCAAGCACCTGTATCCCGCATCGGAGCAGGTCAGCAAGGTCAGCGGCGTGATCGAGCGCCAGGTAACGCACCTGACGCGGCTGGTGGATGACTTGCTCAACGTGGCGCGCATCACCAGCGGCAAGGTACTGCTGCAGCGAGAAAACATTGATTTACAGCAAGTACTCGACCATGTGATCGAACTGTGCCAGCCCGCGGCCGACAGCCGGCACATCAGCATCACGCAGACGTTGCCGCCGCATGCCGTGACCTTGCACGCCGACTATGCCAGGGTGGTGCAGATCTTTGCCAATATCGTGTCGAATGCCGTGAAGTTCACGCCGGAGGGCGGCCACATCCACATGACGGCGCGCCTGGCGCAAGGCTTGCTGCAGGTGACGGTCGAAGACAATGGCATCGGCATCGAGCCGGACGCCATCCCGCGCATCTTTTCCATGTTTGAACAGGGGCGCACGGTAGAAGGCCAGATGGCCAGCGGCCTGGGCATCGGCCTGAGCCTGGCGCGCCAATTTACCGAGATGCATGGCGGCAACATCGAAGCGTACAGCGACGGCCCCGGCCGCGGCAGCCGCTTCATCGTCACCTTGCCCGCCAGCGCCGGCGACGCCCAGGCAGCCGCCCCGGCCACGCCGGCGGCCGCCCGCAGCGAGTCGCCCGCCGGCGCTGGCCAACCCGTGCAAGTGCTGGTGGTGGACGACAACCTCGATGCGGCCGATGCCTTGCAAAGCCTGTTCCAGCTCGAGGGCTATGCCGCCAGTGTCGCGTATGGCGGCGCGCAAGCCCTGGCGGCCGTCGACATGGCATGGCCGCAACTGGTCGTGATGGACCTGGGTATGCCGGACATGGATGGTTATGAGGCGGCGCGCCAGATACGCCAGCGTGCGCAGGGGCGCGAAGTGCTGCTGATCGCCCTGACGGGCTGGGGAGAGGCGCGCTCACGCACGGAACAAGCCGGTTTCGACCATCACCTGACGAAACCGGTGGACTTCGCCGCCATCGCCGCCCTGCTGGAACAGCGCCTGGCGCGGCGGACGGGAGCAGCTACGCGGACAAAATAGCGTTTATTTCCACTTGCCGCGCAATTCCTGCACCTTTTGCTGCAACAGTTCCGGCGTGGCGGCCTCGGGCGCCACGGGCATGCCCACGGCCAGCGACAGGCGCGAGCGCAAGCCCGCCTTGAAGGCGCGCTCGAACAAATGGCCATTGCGATGGCTCAACAGATGCCCCCACAAGCCGCGCAGCGCCAGCGGAATCACGGGCACCTTGCTGCGCTCGACGATTTTCGCGATGCCGCCCTTGAATTCGCTGATCTGCCCCGTGCGCGTCAGCTTGCCTTCCGGAAAGATACACACCAGCTCGCCCTCGTGCAGCGCCTGCGCGATGTCGATGAAGGCCTTTTCCATGAGGAAAGGATCCTCCTTGGCCGGCGCGATGGGAATCGCCTTGGCCGTGCGGAAAATCCAGCCCATCAGCGGCATCTTGAAGATGCGGTGGTCCATGACGAAGCGGATGGGACGGGGGCTGGCCGCCATGATGACGATGGCGTCCACATAGCTGACGTGGTTGCACACCAGCACGGCCGCCCCTTCCGTCGGGATGCGCTCGCCATCGACGACTTTCACGCGGTGCACGGTCTGTATCAGTATCCACGCGAGGAAACGCATGAGGAATTCCGGCACCAGCGAGAAGATGTAGGCGGCCACCAGCGCATTCAGAATGGCGGTGACGAGGAACAGCTGCGGGATCGTAAAGCCTTGTCCCAGCAGCACGATGGCCACGCCGGCCGCCGCCACCATGAACAGGGCGTTCAGGATATTCATGCCGGCGATCGTGCGCGAAATGTGTTTCGGGTCGCAGCGCGTCTGGATCAGCGCGAACAGGGGCACGATGAAGAAGCCGCCGAAGACGCCGATCATGACGATGTCGAGCAAGATACGCGGCACGCCGGCCTGGCTGACGAACGCCAGCGCATCGACCACTTGCGTATTCGCATACGCATTGCTGGCGAAATACAGGTCGATGCCGAACAGCGACAGGCCGATGGAACCGAACGGCACCAGGCCGATTTCGATCTTGTGGCCGGACAGGCGCTCGCACAGCAAGGAGCCCGTGCCGATGCCGACGGAAAACACGGTCAGCAGCAGCACGAACACGCTGTGGTCGCCATGCAGGAAATCCTTCGAATACACGGGGAACTGCGCCAGGATCAGGGCGCCGTAGAACCAGAACCAGGAGTTGCCCAGCATGGCCAGGAAGACGGGACGGTTCTTGCGCGAAAAATTCAGGTTGCGGAACGATTCGGCGACGAAATTCAGGCTCACCTTCAAGTCCGGCTCGGGCGCCGGCGTGCGCGGCACGCGGTAGCTGGCGATGAGGCCGAAGACGGCCACGGCAATCGTCGCGCCCGCCACCAGTTCCACGCCCAGCGGCTTGTGCACGATCAACACGGCGCCGAGGATTTCGCCCAATAAAATGCCGACAAAGGTGCCCATCTCGATCAGGCCATTGCCGCCGACCAGTTCCTCGGGTTTGAGCTGCTGCGGCAGGTAGGCATACTTGACGGGGCCGAACAGGGTCGAATGCACGCCCATGCCCACGACGGCGGCCACCAGCAGCCACAGGGTATGCGTCATCCAGCCCGCGGCGGCCACGGCCATGATGGCCAGTTCCATCCATTTCACGAAACGGGCCAGGCCCGCCTTTTCGAACTTGTCGGCCAGCTGGCCCGCCGTGGCTGAAAACACGACGTAGGGCAGGATGAACAGGCCGGGAATCAGGTTGGTGATGGTGGACGGATCGAGCGTGGTCCAGCTCAGCGCATCGTAGGCGAGGATCACCATCAAGGCCGTCTTGAACAGATTGTCGTTGAAGGCGCCAAAGAACTGGGTCCAGAAGAAGGGCCCGAAACGGCGCTGCGACAATAAGGAAAACTGGCTGCTTTGACTCATGGCATGGGGAACTGGCAATTAAGGAATTGCTAAAATACAGCACTATCTTGCGCACGACAATCTGAATGTCGACATCTTGCTTGGCATCAATATGAAAAGCCCGCTCCGGCCCCATGCTTGCCTTGCCGCCGCACGCGCTTCCTGGCACTTGCCCTGACACAACAGAAATCGCTTGTTTCTTGATAATAAGGTAATGTGCGCATACATCGGGCGCCTTCGCCCTGCCCTTTCAGGAAAGCTGCCCCATGTTTGGATTGATCACGCTGTTCATCCTTGGCTTGCTGATTACCGCCTTCGTGCTGGTGCTGCAGTACCGCCGCAAGGTGGCGGATCTGGAATTGCTGACGGCGCGCCTGCGCAAGGAAGTCGACGGCATCCAGCAGCGCCTGCGGACGCTGGAAGGCCAGGGCGAAGCGCCTGCGGCTACGCCCGTCGTGCCCGTTGCACCCGCCGTGCCCGCCAGCGCGGCACCGGTGGCGGCGCCGACGCCTTTGCCGACACCCGCCCCCATGCCGCAAGCGGCCGCGATCAAGGTGGCCGAGGTGGCGCAGGTCGCGCCGGCAGCAGTGCCGGCAGCAGCCTCCGCAGCAGAAGCCCCCGTGGCGCCGAAACCGGCTCCGCCGCCCCCCGCCAAGCCCGCCCCTGCCGTCCCGAATACCCCGTCCTGGATCGCGCACCCGGACGGCCTCGTTGCCAAGGCGAAAAACTGGCTATTCACGGGCAACCTGGTCGCCAAGCTGGGCTTGCTGATCCTCTTCCTCGGCGTCAGCTTCCTGCTCAAATACGTGTCGGCCCAGGTCACGCTGCCCATCGAGCTGCGCCTGGCCGGCATCGCGCTGGCCGATATTGCCCTGCTGGCCTGGGCCTGGCGCATCCGCCTCAGCCGTCCCGGCATCAGCCTGCCGCTGCAGGGCACGGCGCTGGCGATATTGATGCTGGTCACGTTTGGCGCCTTCCGCCTGTATGAACTGATCCCGGCCGGCCTGGCGTTTGCCGTGCTGTTCGTGCTGACGGCGTTCACGTGTCTGCTGGCCGTGCTGCAAAACGCCGTCTGGCTGGCCGTGTTCGGCATCGTCGGCGGCTTTGCCGTGCCCCTGCTGGTATCTACTGGCAGCGGCAACCATATCGGCCTGTTCAGCTATTACGCGCTGCTCAATGCGGGCGTCTTTGCCATCGCCCTGAAACGCGCCTGGCGCGTGCTGAATGTACTGAGCTTTGGCTTTACCTTTGTCGTCGCCATCACCTGGGGCCTGCTGCGCTACTCGCCCGAACACTACCTGTCGACGCAACTGTTCTTGATCCTGTTCGTGCTGTTCTATATCGGCATCGCCATCGCCTACTGCGCGCGCCAGGCGCCGCGCCTCAAGCACTACGTGGATGGCACCCTCGTCTTCGGCACGCCGCTGGCGGCCATGGGCCTGCAGTACGGCCTGGTGCGGCACTTTGACTTTGGCCTGGCGTTCTCCGCGCTGCTTGCCGGCCTGTGCTACACGGGACTGGCCGTGGCGCTGTGGCGCCGCGCAGGTTTCAAACTGCTGGCCGAAGCCTTCCTCGCGCTGGGCATCGTGTTTGGCACCCTGGCCATCCCGTTCGCCCTCGACGGCCGCTGGACGTCCGCCGCCTGGGCGCTGGAAGGCGCGGGCATCGTCTGGGTCGGCTTGCGCCAGCGCCAGACGCTGGCCTGGGCCTTTGGCTTGCTGGTGCAGGGGGCCGCCTGGCTTGCCTTCCTCGGCGCCATGCTGGAACTCGATACGGCAGCGGCCCTGGACGCCAACATCTGGCTCGGCTGCGTGCTGCTGGCCGCCGCCGCGCTGGTGATGGCCTTCAACTTCCGCCGCCACGGCAGCCACTTGCATCCGGAGTTCATGAGCAGCCTGTCCGTGCTGTTCCTGACGGCCGCCACAGTCTGGCTGCTGGGCGGCATCTGGAGCGAAATCCTGCTGCGCACGGATGCCGCAACGCAACTGAACCTGCTCACCGTCAGCGCGCTGGCAGTGGCAGCCCTGCTGGCGGTGCTGGCGCGGCGCGAGCAATGGCATGCGCCGCGTGCCCTGCTGCTGGCCGTGCAGGTCCTGGCCGGCATGATCTTGCTCAGCCGCGCCAGCTGGGCCTGGGACCAGCATCCGGCCAACCTGTTCGGCGGCTCCTTCCTCAGCGCCCTGCTGCTGGGCGCCGCCGCCTTTGCCAGCGCCCGTTTCCTTGCGCTGCGCGCGCGCGGCGGCGACGAGCTGCTGGCCCTGGTGGCGCGCCCCCTGCTGGCCTGGAGCGGCTTGCTGTGGTTTGCCGCCATCCTCGTGCCCTTCACCAGCTGGCTGCTGCGCCTGATCGACGGCAACCTGGAGCTGCAAGCGCACGCGGGCGAACACTGGCTGGCGCTGTACCTGATCGCCGTCTGCGTCACGACGCCCGCGTTCGCCCTCCTGGCGCGGCGCCTGGTTTGGCCGCAGCTGCGCTGGATCAGCGTGGCCGCCTGGATTGGCCTGGGCTTGTGGAGCGCCAACCTGCTGCTGGCGCTGTACCTGCGCGATTACCTGCCGACCGGCTTGAGCTGGCTGGCTTTGGCCAGCGCCCTGGCGGCAGCAGAATACCTGCTGCTGGCCTGGCCGCAAGCGGGCTGGCAACTCGACGTGCGTGCGCTGCGCCTGCTGCATACGCTGCGCACGGCCGCGCCATGGTTGATGCTGTGGCCGCTTGGCGCCATCCAGGTCAGCGCCTGGCTGGCACAGCATGAAGGCAGCGTCAGCCCTGCCTGGGCCCGCTACTTGCCGGCCTGGGCCATGATGCTGGTGCTGGCCTGGCTGATCCGCCGCTGCCGCGCTGGCGCCTGGCCGGTGGCGCCGATTGCGGCGTGGTACCAGCGTTATCTGATACCGCTGGCGGCGGCATGGTCGCTGCTGCTGATCGCCGCATGGAACATTTTCGACGACGGCGCCATGGCACCGCTGCCGTACTTGCCATTGCTCAATCCGCTGGACCTGAGCACGGGTTTTGCCGTCCTGCTGGCCATTGCCAGCTACCGCTTGCTGCCGGCGGGCCAGTTGCCGCTGCCCGCCGTGTGGCAGACGCGCCTGCCCGTCGTGGCCGCGTGCCTGCTGTATGGCTGGTTCAACCTGATGCTGCTGCGCACGGTGTCGCAGTACCTGGGCGTGCCCTACACCTTTGACGCCATGCTGGCCTCGCAGTTCGTGCAAGCGATGCTGTCGCTGGTGTGGAGCGTGACGGCCCTGCTGCTGATGCGCCACGCGGCGCGCCAGCAGCGGCGCCAGCAATGGAGCCTGGGCGCCGTGCTGCTGGGTCTGGTCGTCCTGAAACTGTTCCTGATCGACCTGTCGAACGTGGGCGGCATCGAGCGCATCGTCTCCTTCGTGGGCGTCGGCTTGCTGATGGTCTTGATCGGCTACCTGGCGCCGTTTCCCAAGGCTGCCGCGCCCGCTTCAGCCGAACCGCAACAAGGAGCCGCATGAAGCCCTCATTGATCTGCTGCAGCCTGCTGGTGGCAGGCGCCGCGCTGGCCGCGCCTGGCCAGGACCGGCCACAGGACTATGCGTGGAGCATGCCCGTGCAGGTGCCGGCCGGCGCCGGCATCGTCCAGCTGATATTGCCCAGGGACGTCTACCTGCACGCCAGCTCGGCCAGCCTGGCCGACCTGCGCCTGTTCGACGCCGACGGCAAGCGCCTGGCCTACGCCATCGGCGCGCCGCCCGCGCAATCGGCCACGCAACGGACTGCCATTCCTGCCCGCATTTTCCCCGTGACGGGCGCGCCGGCAACTGGCGATGGCTTGCAAGGCATCGATATCCGCACGGCGGACGATGGCCGTTTGCTGTCGGTCAGCACGCGCGCCGGCACGGCGGCGACCACGGCGATGCTGCAGGCGCTGATCCTCGACCTGGGCAAGCAGACGCAAGACAAGCGCATCGCCGCCTTGCGCTTCACGCCGCCTACCCGCACGGACAATTACAGTGCGCAAGTGCTGCTGGAAGTAAGCGATGACCTGAAGCAATGGGACGCCATCGGCACCACCACCCTGAATTGGCTCAGCAACAGCGACACGCAAACCCTGGCCAACGACAGCATCGCCTTTGCGCCGCGCGCCTTCCGCTATGCGCGCCTGAGCTGGCAAGCGGGCGAACCGCTGGCCTTTGCGGCAATCACGGCGCAAGCCGTCAGCGAAACAGAGATCGCCCCAGCGCGCGCCTCCATCGTGCTGCAAGGCTTGCCCGGCAAGCAGGCGAATGAATGGCGCTACGCCACGCCCCTCGCCATTCCCGCCGACAGCATCGCCCTGCAATTGACGCGCAACAATGTGGTGCTGCCCGTGACCCTGGGCGTGTATCGCCAGAACAGCTATGTTCCCCGGCACCGGCTGCACCTGCGCCACCAGGCGCGTCCCGCGCAAGGCGCGTATTTCGATCCCCTGCTGAGCACGACGTTTTACCGCATCGGCCTCGATGGCAAGGAGAGGATCTCGGGCGACCTGGCCATGCCCGTGACGCAAACGGGCGAATGGGTGCTGCAGACGGCCACGGAACTCCAGCTCGACGCCAGCGATGCGCCCGCCCTGCGCCTGGGCTGGACACCGGCCACCGTCGTTTTCCTGGCCAGCGGCAAGCCGCCTTATCAACTGGCATTCGGCAACAGCAACGCCGCCGCCGTCGCGCAACCGCTGTCGCAGGTGGCGCCCGGCTTCAAGACGGACGAATTGCTGGCGCTCAAGACGGCCAGCGCCGGCCCGCTCCACCCCAACGGGGGCGCGGCGGCACCCGCACGCGCCACAAAAGACGGGGCACCGTGGCGCCTGGCCGCGCTGTGGGGCGCACTGCTGCTGGGCGTGGGCGTGCTGGGCTTCTTTGCCTGGCGCTTGCTGACGCAAATGAAACAGGAACAACAGGAACAAACGGAGCTGCAGAAATCGGGCCAACAGCAAACGGGCCAGCAATAAATGAGCCCGCAAGCAGTGGGCCGGCAAGCAATGGAGGATGGCGCAAACAGGCGCGGCCAGCGGCCAAACTAGCGGCCAGGAAGGCCTGGCACCACGAATGGCTTTATTGTGGCGTACTGACTTGCTGACCTGCTGGCTTCACTGCTTGCTGGCTTGCTGGCGGCTGGCGGCTGGCTGGCTAGCTAGCTTGCTTACAGGCTAGCAGGCTTGCTTATCGACCGGCTTGCACTCTCACTGCCGCAGCAACGCCTTGAACGTCTGCGGCATCCAGGGACGCGCCGCCAGCATGAAGCTGATGGCCAGGCGCTCATCGCCGGGCAGGCGCGCGTCTTCCTGGTGTTGCTGCGAGAATTCCACCGCCACTTGCTTCAGGCGTTCCAGCAAGGCTGCCGTGGATTTTTTCGACAGCATCACGTTCACCAAGCGCAACAATTCCGTCTCGCCATCGAATTGGGAATTCAAATAGTCACCATAGGCTTCCTTTTTGAAATACGTGTGGATGGGCCCGTTCGGTATCCACGCAAACGTGCGCGCCACCAGCAGTTTGACCCGGTTATTCGGCAGCAGTTCCAGAAAACCGATCTTATCGAGGCGCAGCAGGTATTTCACGGCTTGCGCCTCGCTGATGTCGTAGATGGCGACGATCTGTTCCAGCGGCAGCAGGTTCAGGGCAGACACGGCCACCACGAACAGCCGGGTGTCCTCGATGATTTCCTTTTCCTGCGCATATGTCAGTCCCGTGATCAGGGTGGGCGCGGCCTGGGCAGACTGCACGGCCAGCGCCAGCTGCTGGAAATCGCTGCCGATGGCCACCAGGATCTGGTCCAGGCGTTGCAAGGTAAATTGCTTCTGCGAAAACATCCGCTTGACGCTGGCTTCGGATACACCGATGCGCTGGGCCAGCTCGGCATACGTGACGGCGCGCGCTTTCAACAGGCGTTTCAAGGCTTCGATCAAGGCGTGGGTTTGCGGCATGCATTTCCTTTATAAAAATGGCATCGGTTCTGGCGGCAAAAAAGTAGCGCAATACGCTACCTGCGGTATGCCTGCCCGCTACGAGTAGCGTTTTCATTGACCAATTGCCCACAGTCTACAATGATGGCGTTGCCACTTGGCACACTTGAAGGAGAAACACATGAAACGCCTGCTGCCCCTCTGCCTGTCCCTGTCGCTGTTGACGCTCTCCGTGGCCGCTCCCGGCCTGGTCCACGCCGCCGCCTCGGAGAACCTGTCGAAAGGCTCGCAAAACCTCAGCCAGGGTTCCGCCATCGTCGTCGCCGGCTCCATGTCGATGCTGGTCGCCTCCGGCCAGGTGGTGGTCGCCAGCGTGGAAACGGTGGGCGAAGGCATCGTCATCGTGCTGAAAGGCGCGTCCGAAGCGGGCGGCGCTTCCATCCAGATGAGCACGCAAGCGGCCAAGGGCCTGTCGCTGGCGGCCGGCACCGTGGTCAACGTGGTGGCGCTGTCCACCGGCCACATGCTGGTTCTTTCCGGCAAGGCCATCGCCTTTATCCCGAACGAACTGGGCAAGGCGCTGCTGCACCACTCCAAAGTGTAACCACCAATGAAGAACGGAAATCCCATGAAACATCTGCTCGCCACCGCCCTGCTGTGCGCCGCCACCATGGCGCCGCTGGCCCAGGCCGCCAATTCCGACACCACCAACGCATCCGACAACGCCAGCATGGCATCGGCCATCGTGCTCGTCGGCTCCATGTCGGTGCTGGCCGCCGCCGGTGAAATCGTCATCGACAAGGTGGAAGACGTGGCCGACGGCAGCGTCCTCGTACTGAAGAGCGCAGCCAGGGGCGCCTCGCAGGCGGCCACGGCCTCCGTCAAACTGAGCCAGAAAGCCGCGCAAGGCCTGTCGCTGGCGGCCGGCACGGCCATCCAGGTGGTTGCCGTCTCGACGGGCCACATGCTGGTACTGTCGGGCAAGGCCATCGCCTATGTGCCGGATGCGGCCGGCAATGCCATCCTCCACCATTCGAAAGCGTGAACCCATGAAACGCCTGACTGTCATGATCATCAGCCTGGCCCTGGCCGGCGCCGCCCATGCGGGACGCTCGTGCGAGGAAAAGCCAACGGATGCGACCACCCTCGTCAAATCGATGGACCTGGCGCAAAAGACCCTGCAGGCGCTCGATGGTTCGGGCGCGCAAGTGGCGCTGGTGGCACGCGCCGGGCAAGACCTGTCGAAGTACAATTTGCGCTATTCGCACATGGCGCTGGCCTGGCGCGACCACCCGAAGGGCCGCTGGCTGGTGGTGCATGAACTCAATGAATGCGGCACGGCGCAATCGTCGCTGTACAACGAAGGCTTGGGCAATTTCTTCATGGATGACGTATTCATGTATGAAAGCCTGATCCTGATTCCCGGCCAGGATACGCAGCAGCAGCTGGTGCGACTGCTGACGTCGAACACGCCCAAGCGCCTGCATGAGGCACACTACAATATGCTGGCCTACCCGTTTTCCACCAAGTACCAGAACTCGAACCAGTGGGTGCTGGAAACCCTGGCCGCCGCCAGCAATGAGCCGGGCAAGATCGAAACGCGCGCCGAAGCGCAAAGCTGGCTGCGCAGCGCCAGCTACGCGCCGCAAACGCTCAGCATTCCGGCCGCCACGCGCCTGGGCGCGCGCATGTTCCGCGCCAATATCGCCTTCGACGATCACCCGTTCGAGCGCCGCATGACGCGCCAGATCGACGTCGTCACGGTGGACTCCATCGTGCGCTTCATGCGCCAGCGCGAACCGCAGGTGCAGGAAATCGTCGTGCGGGGAAATTAAGGACGCGGCAGCAGGCGAAACAGCGGTCCGATCAGCAATACCAGCACCACCATGCGCGCCACGTGGAAAGCCGTGACGATGGGCACGCCCAGATGCAGGGCCTTGGCCGTCAGCGACATTTCCGCGATGCCGCCGGGCGAGGTGGCCAGGATGGCCGTGCCGGGGTGGATGCCCAGCCAGTGCGACAGGCCCAGTCCGAAGGCGGCCGCCAGCAGCAGCATCAGGAAACTGCACAGAGCCACGCCGGCCAGGTAGCGGGGAGCAGCATGCAGGAAGGCGGGAGTGAAGCGCGTGCCCAGGGCGATGCCGATGAACAGCTGGCCCGCGCGTATCATCCATTCGGGCAGGCGCGACAGATGGATGCCGCAGGCCGTCAGCAGCAGCGCGGCCAGCAGCGGGCCGATGACCCAGGCGTTGGGCAGCCGGCCCCGTTTTAATGCGAGGGCCGCCAGCACCGTGATGCCGACCAGCAGCGCCAGCCCGCCATAGTCGACCAGCGCGGCGCCGGGCACGAAAGTCTCATGCCCTTCTGCCAGGCCATGGCTGCCCCAGTAGCGCACGCCGAACGGAATCGTCGCCACCACCAGCATCATGCGCAGGCTGTGCGCGGCGGCCACCTTGCCCACGTCGGCGCCATGGCGCTCGCTCTGCACCGCCATCTCGGATGCGCCACCCACGGCCATGGCAAAGAAGGCGGTGGCATGGTCGACGCCGGAGAGGCGACGCAGCAGCATGGCGCCGGACGCGCCCAGCGCCAGCGCGAACAGCACGGCGCCGGCGATCCATGGCGTATAGACGGTGAGCACGGCCAGCACGGGCGCCGTAAAATACAGACCCAAGGCCGTGCCGATGGCCCACTGTCCCGCTTCCCGCACGCGCACGGGGCAAGCCAGTTCGCGCCCCGCCAGGCGCAGCGCGGCCGTGGCAAACAGGGGGCCGATCATCCACGGCAGCGGCGTGTGCAGCCACAGGCAGATGGCGGCGCCCAGCAAACCCGTGGCCAGCGCTGCGCCGACTGCGCGCCAGCGCGGCCACCACGGCACCGTTAAAACACCCAGAGCTTATCGGCCGGCATGTGCAGCCAGTACTTGCCCGCCTCGAGCTTGTGGCGAGAATATGCGCGCAGGCTGATGTTCTCGGCGCCGCCGCGCTCGAACAGACACTCCCAGCGGTCGCCCAGATACATGCAGGTCAGCAGCGGCAGTTCGATGGCGTTGTCGACCTGCGTGGCGCTGATCTTCACTTCCTCGACGCGGATCATGGTCGTCACTTCCGTGCCCGCGTTGGCGCCGCGCGCCACGCCCTGCATGGACGCGCCATCGACCAGCAGGCGCACCTGCTTGCCTTCGCGCTGCACGACCTTGCCGGGCAGGCGGTTGTTACTGCCCATGAATTCGGCCGTGAACAGGGTATCGGGCGTTTCATACATGCTTTGCGGCGTACCCTGCTGCTCGATCTTGCCGTTATTGAGCAGCAGGATACGGTCGGAAATGGCCATCGCCTCGCCCTGGTCATGCGTCACCATCAGGGCCGACAGGCCCAGGCGCACGATCAGTTCGCGCAGGAAGGCGCGCGCTTCCTCGCGCAGCTTGGCGTCCAGGTTCGACAGCGGTTCATCGAGCAGGATCACGGGCGGGTTGTACACCAGCGCGCGGGCGATCGCCACGCGCTGCTGCTGGCCGCCGGACAGCTGGTGCGGATAGCGCTCGCCCAGATGTCCGAGTCCCAGCTGCGTCAGCACTTCCTTGATGCGCGCGGCGATTTCCGTGCTGCCCATCTTGCGCAATTTGAGGCCGTAGGCGACGTTGTCGAACACGGTCTTGTGCGGCCACAGCGCGTACGACTGGAACACCAGTCCCAGGTTGCGATGCTCGGCCGGCATCTCGAAATGCTTCGCACCGTCGAAGACATTGCGCTCGCCGATCTGGATGGTGCCCGCCTTCGGGCTTTCCAGCCCGGCGACGGCGCGCAGCAAGGTGGTCTTGCCGCTGCCCGAAGGTCCCAGCAGGGCGACCACTTCGCCTTTTTGCAGGTGCATCGAGACACCTTTCAGGATCTGGTTGGCGGCAGCGCCGGTGCCGTAGTCCAGGTACAGCTCATTGACGGTCAATTCATTCATGATGTGGTCTCAGTCTATTCTTAGTTATGCAGCTCAGTTATGTAACTTCACGCCAAAGCGCAGCGCGATGCCCAGGCCGATGGCCACCAGGGTGATATTGATGAAGGACAGCGCCGCCACCAGGTCGGTCGAGCCGCCCGCCCACAGCGACACCAGCATGGCGCCGATCACTTCCGTGCCCGGCGAGAGCAGGTACACGCCCGTCGAATATTCGCGCTCGAAAATCAGGAACACCATCAGCCAGGCGCCCAGCAAGCCGTATTTGATCAGCGGCAGGGTCACGTCGCGCGTCACCTGGCCGCGGCTGGCGCCGACGGCGCGCGCCGCCTCTTCCAGCTCCGGCCCCACCTGCAGCAACGCCGTCGAAATGAGGCGCATGCCGTAAGCCATCCACACCACCGAATACGCGAGCCACAGGGCGAAGATCGTCGAGCGCACTTCGCGCAGCACGGGGATCACATGGCCGCTGAGCCACAGGGCCACGCCGTTGTCCATGCCTTTCAATATGCCGTCGAGCCAGGCCGGCACGAACAGGAACACCCACAGGAACGACAGGCCGGCCAAGAGGCCCGGCACGGCGCGCGGCACCAGCACGCTGTAATCGAGCAGGCGCGTGATGCCGTCCTGCTTGCGGTGCATGGCAAGCGCGATGAAGCTGTAACAGCCCACGGCCAGCGCGCCGCCGACGACGCCGATCAGGATGGTGTTGACGATGCCGCGCACCAGCGAAGGCTGGTCGAAAATGTCGCGGAAATGCTGCAGGGTCAGCACGTCGGCCAGGTGCACGCCCTCGCCCCAGTACTGCACGAAGGAGCGCAGCACGATGCCCGTCAGCGGCAGGATGATGGTGAAGATCAGCCAGCCGGCCAGCAAGGCAAACGCCAGCCACTTCCAGCGGCCCAGCGGCATGGCCTTGCTGCGCGCGCCCTTGCCCTTGATCGACACGTACTTGTTGGCCGATTTCAGCAGCCAGCGCTGTATCATCACCAGCGGCATGGTCACCATCACCAGGCACACGGCGACGGCAGCCATCAGGTGGTACGACGGCGTGCCGAGCTTGTTCGTCAGCTTGTACAGATAGGTCGGCAGCACCAGATGGCCTTCCGGATCACCGAGCACCAGCACCAGGCCGAATACCTCGAAGCCGAGGAAGAACACCAGCACGCCCGCATACGCCAGCGCCGGCATGATCATCGGCAGCGACACATTGAGCATCACCTGGATCGGCGAAGCGCCGGCCACGCGGGCCGCTTCTTCCACGTCCGAGCCCAGGCTTTTCAGGGCCGACGAGGCATACAGGTAGACGTGCGGCACGTGCGTCAGGCCGGCGATGATGACGATGCTGGTGAAGGAATAGATATTCCAGGGCACGAAGCCCAGCAGCTCCTTGGCCCAGATCGAATAGAAGCCCACGGGTCCCATCGAGACGACGTAGCCAAAGCCCATCACCATCGGCGAGACAAAGATCGGCACCAGCAGCATGGGCGCCACCCAGCCGCGGCCCGGCAAATCCGTGCGCACCATCAGGAAGGCCAGCATGCCGCCCAGCGGCACGGCGATGACGGTCAGGCCGAAGGCCAGCATCAGGCCATTCTTGAAGGCCATGGCGAAATCGGGATCATCGAAGATGAAACGGTAGGAATCAAAGCCGAATTCGCGCACCGGCATGAAGAAGGGCGCGTTCAAAAAGCTCTGGTAAAAAATCAGGAACAGCGGCAGGAAAATGGCGACCAGGGTAATCGCCACGACCACGCCGCGCGGCCAGTTCAGGCGCGACAAGGGAGAGCGCGACCGTGCAGGCAGCGGCAAGATAGCAGTTTGCATGATGAATCCAATGAATGAAGGGTACGGCGTGCGCCCGCAAGCCAGGCTCGCGGGCGGCTAAGTCGGCGTTATTTTTTGCCGGCTGTTTCTTTCCATTGCTTCAGGAAGGCCATGCGCTTGGCTGGCCCCAGGAATTGCAGGATGATCGGATGCACGGGAATCGGCTTGACGTTGGCCGTACCGATTTCCTTGATCAGTTCCGCCGAGGTGGTCTCGCCCGTGACGTCGGCGCGGATGGCGAACAGCTTGGCGCCGTTGGCGATGATGGTCTGGCCGCGGTGCGACAGGATGTAATCGAGCCACAGCTTGCTGGCGTTGACGTTCTTCGCGTTCTTGTTGATGAACTGCACGCGCGACAGGATCAGGGTGTAATCCTTGGGCAGCACCACGCCGATCGACGGGTCGGTCTTGGCGCGCACCAGCGCGTAAGAGCCCAGCACGTTGTAGCCGATCAGGTTTTCACCGGACGAGATACGCTCCATCATGGTGCCCGTCGACGACTGCACGCGCACCTTGGCCGTGCCGAACGCGTTTTGCAGCGCCAGGAATTGCGGATATTCCTTGGCATCCTGCGCCATGAACATGAATCCCACGCCCGATTTTTCGATGTCGTAGGTGGTGACCTTGTCCTTGAACTTCGGCGTGGCGATCAGCTTGACGAAGTCGTCGTGGTTCTTCGGCACTTCCTTCGGGTCGAGCAAACGCTTGTTATAGACGATGGCGGCCGGCTCGAACGTGGTGCCGTAGGCCTGGTCGTCCCACATGGCCCAGCCGGGGATCTTGGCCGCTTCGACCGACTTGTATTTCAGGGCGTAGCCATCGGAGGCCAGGCGCATCTGCAAGTCCATCGCCGAAGACCACATCACGTCGGCCGTGTTGCCGCCGGCGGCCACTTCGGAAATGAAGCGGTTATACACTTCGGTGGAATTCATGTCGTTGTATTCGACCGAGATACCGGGATACAGGGCGCTGAAATCCTTGATCAGCGGCGCGGCGGCCTTGCTGTCGGTGGCGCTGTAGATCACCACCTTGCCTTCCTTCTTGGCCGCGTCGATGATCTTCTGGTAGTCGGCCGGATAACCTGCCGGTACCTGGGCGAAAGCGGCGCCGGCCAGGCTGGCAAACGCGGTGGCAAGGGCGGCTTGAAGCAGGGTCTTGGTTTGCATGGGGTTGTCTCCGTCTATGAATAGGTTTTTTATTTAATGGGATGTCGGTCAGCGCATCAGGCCAAGCTCATTTGCCTGCCTGGCATACTCGTCGACCGCCTTCCTGACATACGCCGTCAGCTTCGGCCCCGTCAGGGCGAATGGATACAGGCCGGCCTGCGCGCGCCATTCCGCGAACTGCGGCGTGGCCATGACGCGGTCAAAGGTGGCCACCCAGCGCTGGTAGTCCGCCTCCGGCACCTGGGGCCCCATCCACACGCCGCGGATGATGGGCCAGACCACGTCGACGCCTTGCTCGCGCGCCGTCGGCACGCCTGCCAGCACGCCGGGCAGGCGCTTCTCCGACAGCACGGCCAGCACGCGCGCATGGTTGGCGCTGGCGTTCAGGGTGGCTTCAGACGTGTCGCCCGAAACCACCTGCACATAATCGGCCTGCATCGCCGTAAACACTTCGCCGCCGCCTTCGAGCGCGACAAAACGCAGCACTTTCGGATCGATGCCGGCGTGGCGCGCCACCAGCGCCATCTTCAGCCAGTCCTGGCTGCCGATGGTGCCGGAGACGCCGATCAGCACCTTGTCCGGATGCTGCCGCAATGCCGCGATCAGGTCGCCCAGCGTCTTGTAGGGCGAATCGCTGCGCACGGCGATCATGCCGTAGTCGGCGCCCAGCGCCGCCACCCAGCGCACGTCGCCCGCCTTGGCATTGCCGAACTTGCCCTGCGCCAGATTGAGCAGCGAACCGCCCGAAAAGGCCACCAGGGTGTTCGGCTCCGCGCGGCGGCGCTGCGAACCCATCGAGTGCCAGGCCACGGCGCCGATGCCGCCGGGCAGATAACTGATGCGCATCGGCGCCATGGCGGCTGCCGCGCCCTCCTGCGCCAGGCCTTTTTTCGCCAGCTTGCAGGTCAGGTCCATGGCGCCGCCCGGCTTGGACGGCACCACGCACTCGGCCGGCGCCGACGCCTGCGCCCCCGCGAGGGCGGGCAGCAGGCACAGCAAGGACAGGAACAGGGAGCGCAGCATCGTCATGCCTTAGAAGCGGTGCTGGATGCCGGCGATCAGGCCGCGCTGCGTGTCGCCGAAACCAGCATCGTCACGCGACAGGCTGACCAGCTGGTTGTGCTTGGCCTTGGCGTAGGCGCCGGCCACGTACAGGTCGGTGCGCTTGGACAGGGCATAGCGCACGCGCGCCACGTACATGATCGGATCGGCATTGAGGTTGGCGGCCACGTTTTTCACGTCCTGGTAGTAGATCACGCCCGTCAGGGTGATCACCGGCGTGGTCTTGTAGCTGACGCCGCCCCAGTACAGGGTGCCGCGTACGTCGGCCTTGCCGGAGGCAGCCGGATCGAGCTTGTAGTCGCGCGCCGCCGCCTGCACTTTCCACGGGCCGTCGTCATACATGGCGCCCAGGTGGTAGACGGTGGTCTTGTCGCGCGCGCCGCCGGCGATGGCATTGCCGTTCACCTGCTCATACGTGGCCAGCAGGCTGACAGGACCAGTCTTGTAGGTGACGGCCGTCGACAGCTTGGCGCTGTCCGAGTTGCCCGTCGACTGCTCGCCGAAGCCGTACGATGCGCCGTAGCTGAAGTCGCCCGTCTTGCCCGAGTATTTGACCATGTTGTCGAAGGCCGTCGTCATGCCGTATTTGCTCGGGCCCGTCGCGTTGGCCGAAGTGGCCCACGAATAGAACGGCGCATAGGCCATCGGATCGAACGGCAGCACGAAGTCATACACGGTGGTGAACGAACGGCCCAGCACGACGCGGCCAAACGCGCCTTCCAGGCCCACATTGGCCTGGCGCTTGAACAGCGCGCCGTCGGCCGCGCCCGTGTCGACCAGGATGCCGCCTTCCAGGTTGAAGACAGCTTTCAGGCCGCCGCCCAGGTCTTCGCTGCCCAGGATGCCCCAGCGCGAGGTGTTCATGCCACCCGAGCTCACTTGCGTCATCGAGCTCTTGTTCGGACCGGCGTTGCTGGTGGTGCTGACGCCGGCGTCCAGGCGGCCGTACAGCGTGACGTTCGATTGTGCCTGGGCGCTGCCAGCGGCGGCCAGGACAGCCAGTGCGGCCAGCGAATATGCGGTCTTCTTCATGTAGAGTATCTCCCTTAGATATAGTTATTAGTGATATGCCTGATCAATTTCATGAATCAGGATCACACTATATGAGCGCGATCCTTTCAATTCGCTTTCAGACTGACAGGTGTCGCCAGCCAGCCACAAAGGGGACAAACATATTCATTGCCGCCCCTGTCGGCGCGGCGCCGGCAGGCTTACACTGCATCCATTTCAACGAATGGCGGAGACCATGCGCATATTATTAGTGGAAGACCATCTGGAGCTGTCGCACTGGCTGGCAAAGGCCCTGCGCGACGCGCACCTGACGGTGGAGACCGCCCACAACGGCGCCGATGCCGACGCCCTGCTGCACACGCAGGAATACTCGCTGGTGCTGCTCGACCTGACCCTGCCGAAGATGGACGGCCTGGACGTGCTGCGCCGCCTGCGCGCGCGCGGCGGCACGCGCGGCAAGACTCCCGTCATGATACTCACGGCGCGTGGAGGCCTGGATGAAAAAGTGCAGGGCCTGAACCTGGGCGCCGACGACTACATGGCCAAGCCGTTCGAGCTGGCCGAACTGGAAGCGCGCGTGAAAGCCCTGCTGCGCCGCAGCCAGGGCAACGAAGCCCTCGTGCATGCGTGCGGTGCCCTCAGTTTCGACACCGTCACGCGCATGTTCAGCTATGCCGGCGCCCCGTTTCCCCTGACGCCGCGCGAACACGCGGTGCTCGAAGCGCTGATCACGCGCTCGGGACGCGCCGTGTCGAAGGAAAAACTGTTCGACGAAGTCTTTGCGCTGGCCGACGACGCCAACCTGGACGCCATCGAACTGTATATCCACCGCGTGCGCAAGAAGCTGGAAAGCGGCGTGGAAAGCGGCTCGCCCGACGGCGCCGTCATCACCACCCTGCGCGGCATCGGCTACCTGCTGCAGCCGCGCAGCGCCATGGCGCCGGCCGCGCCGAAATGACCGTGCGCGCCCCACGCCCACCCATGCTCGAACGCTTGCGCCGGCGCTGGGCGCAGGGCCGGCCGCTGGGCAGCCTGCGCAGCCAGCTGCTGCGCTGGCTGCTCATCCCCCTGGTGATGCTGGTGCTGCTCGATGCCGTCTTTGTCTACCGCAACGCGCTCGACGCGGCCGACATGGCCTACGACCGCTCCTTGCTGGCGTCGACGCGGGCGCTGGCCGAGCGCGTCTCCATCGTGGGCGGCAAGGTGGTGGCCGAAGTGCCCTACGTGGCGCTCGACAGCTTCGAAACCGACACCCTGGGCCGCATCTACTACAAGGTGACGGGCATCAATGGCGAACTGGTGTCGGGCTATGGCGACTTGCCGCCCGTGCCGAAAAACGTGCCGCGCTCACAGAATTATCCCGCCCTGGTGCGCTTCTACCACGCCGACTACCACGGCAAGCCGATCCGCATTGCCGCCCTGCTGCAACCCGTGTACGACGACTCGATGCGCGGCATCGCCCTGATCCAGGTGGCCGAAACGCTGGACGCGCGGCGCGGCCTGTCGAACCAGATCCTGTTCGATACCCTGAGCTGGCAGGCGGCGATGATACTGGTGATGGGCGCCCTCGTGTGGTTTGCCGTGCGCCTGGTGCTACGCCCGCTGATGCGCTTGAAAACGGAGGTCGAGACGCGCACCCTGTCCGACCTGTCCGACGTCGACCCCACACTGGTGCACAAGGAAATGCGCCCTCTGGTGAGCGCCATGAACGGCTCCATGTCGCGCCTGCAGCAGCTGATCGCCAGCCAGCGCCGCTTCATCGCCGACGCCTCGCACCAGTTGCGCACGCCGCTGACGGTGCTGAAAACCCAGGCCGAACTGGCCATGCGCGAATGCGACCGCCAGGCGGGCGGGCCGCCGGACATCGCCGCCCTGCGCGACATCGTGCGCTCGATCGCCGCCACCACCGATTCGACCGTGCTGCTGGCCAACCGGCTCCTGACCCTGGCGCGCATCGAGCATGGCGGCGACAGCCTGGCGATGGACACCGTCCCCTTGCGCGACGTGGCGCAGCAGGTGGGACTGGAAATGGCCATGGCCGCCGTCGGCAGGCAAATCGACCTGTCTCTGGAAGCGCCCGACGAAGCGCCCGTGCATGGCCAGGCCCTGCTGCTGCATGAACTGGTGGCCAACCTGGTCGACAACGCCCTGCGCTACACGCCGCAGGGCGGCAGCGTGATCCTGCGCGTGCGCGCGGCGCAAACGGGGAACGGCCACGAACACGGCGCCGTGCTGGAGGTGGAAGACAGCGGCAAGGGCATCCCGCCGGCCGAGCGCGAACGCGTATTCACGCCGTTCTACCGCGTCGGCACGGCGCTCGAGAGCAATCCTGGCGGCGCGGGGCTAGGTTTGGCCATCGTGCGCGACATCGCCGCCCTGCACGGCGCGCGCCTGGAACTGGCGACGGCGGAAAATGGCCACGGATTGAAAGTCAGCGTGCATTTCGGCGTGGCCGCATGATAGCCTGCATAGATAGTCATTCGACACGAAGCGTTGCCCAAAAACAACACGTAGCTTATTTCTAATATTTTTTAAATAATTGCCTTACATAAACATATTCATCCCTATACAATTCGGCTCCCATTAAGCGGCGAGACAGTCTCTCCGCATTAATTACCTAGGATCAATATGAAAAAGCAATTGTTTGCAGCAGTCGTAGGCGCCGCCCTGGCATTCCCATTGTTCGCTCAAGCTGAAGGTTTCTATGCTGGCGCCAACGTCGGCCGTTCGGAATTGAAACTGTCGGGTGACACCCCTTCGGTCAAGAAAAGCAATACCGGCTACAAAGCCTACGCAGGCTACGACCTCACGCAAAACTTCGGCGCGGAAGCCGGCTACGTCGACTTTGGCAAACTGACGACAACCTTCGACGGCGATAAACTGGACGTGAAAAGCCACGCATTCTACGTTGCCGCCACCGGCACCCTGCCACTGAACGAACAGTTCTCGCTGTTCGCCAAGGCTGGCGTATCGCAAAACCGCACCAAAGTCAGTGTCGTTGGTGAGAACGTTAACGACTCGACCAACAAGACCTCCGCCATCTTTGGCATCGGTGCCGCTTACCACTTCGACAAAAAACTGTCGCTGGTTGCGGAATACGAAAACTTCGGCAAGGTAGCAAACGGCGATGGTGCCAAGCTGAAAGCCGACCTGCTGTCGATCGGCCTGCGCTACAAGTTCTGATTCGCGCTCGCGCGCATCAGCATCCAGCCGTTGTAACGGCTGATAAGAAACCGGCTGCACAGCCGGTTTTTTTATGGGCGCATGGCGCGCCACGGGCGCCGATGTTAAGATCTCGCCCTGAAATTGACTGAAAGATTCCGCCATGATGACCAAAGAAGACGTAAGCGAACTGTTCGCCAACATCGCCGAGAACGCGCCCTGGGACCTGTCCCAGCCGCTGCTGTGGGGCTATTACTTCACCAACCCCACTTCCGAACCGCTGGAGCAGGCCGCCACCGTGCTGGCGCTGCAGGGCTACCGCCCGGTGGAACTGTACCAGCCGGAACTCGACGATCCGGCGGCGCCACCCGTGTGGGTGCTGCACGTGGAAAAGGCCGAAGTGCATGGCGTCGACAGCCTGCACGCGCGCAATGGCGAACTGATGGCGTTTGCCCAGGAAAACCAGCTGGCCAGCTATGACGGCATGGACGTGGGACCCGTCGGCGCTCCCGACGTACCGCAGCATTAAGACAGTCATCGGATGAAAAAACGGCGCCCGCGGGCGCCGTTTTGCATGGATCGCTAAAAACGCTCAGCTGAGGTTTTCCAGGCGGATCTTGGTGACCGTGCCCACCACGCTATTTAATGCTTCCATCTTCTCGATGGCGGCCGTGACATTCTTTTCCTGCGTCTGGTGCGTCAGCATGATGATGTCCGTATGCGTCTCGCCTTCGGCCGGCTCTTTTTGCAGCATGGCGTCGATCGAGATGCTGCGTTCGGCCAGGATGCGCGTCAGGTCGGCCAGCACGCCCGGCTGGTCGGCCACGTGCATGCGCAGGTAGTAGCTGGTGGTGATTTCCGACATCGGCAAGATGGCGATATCGGTCATCGCGTTCGGCTGGAACGCCAGGTGCGGCACGCGGTGTTCCGGGTCGGCCGTGGCCAGGCGGGTGATGTCAACCAGGTCGGCGATCACCGACGACGCGGTCGGCTCGGCGCCCGCGCCGCGGCCCGAGTACAGGCTGGCGCCGACGGCGTCGCCATGCACCAGCACCGCGTTCATGGCGCCTTCCACGTTGGCGATCAGGCGCTTGGCCGGGATCAGGGTCGGATGCACGCGCAGCTCGATGCCCTCCACGCCGTTGACGGTGGCGCGCTTGGTGATGCCCAGCAGCTTGATGCGGTAGCCCAGCTGCTCGGCGTAGCGGATGTCGACGGCATTGAGGTTGCTGATGCCTTCCACGTAGGCCTTGTCGAACTGCACCGGGATGCCGAAGGCGATGGCCGACATGATGGTGGCCTTGTGCGCGGCGTCGACGCCTTCAATGTCGAAGGTGGGGTCGGCTTCCGCGTAGCCCAGTTCCTGCGCCTGTTTCAGCACGGTGGCGAAATCGAGGCCCTTGTCGCGCATCTCGGACAGGATGAAATTGGTGGTGCCGTTGATGATGCCGGCGATCCATTCGATGCGGTTGGCCGTCAAGCCTTCGCGCAGCGCCTTGATGATGGGGATGCCGCCGGCGACGGCCGCTTCGAAGGCCACCATCACGCCCTTGTCCTGGGCGGCGGCGAAGATTTCATTGCCGTGCACGGCCAGCAGGGCCTTGTTGGCCGTGACCACGTGCTTGCCGTTGGCAATCGCCTGCATCACCAGGGTCTTCGACAGGTCGTAGCCGCCGATCAGTTCGACGACGATGTCGATCTCGGGATCGTTAACGATCAGGTAAGGGTCATTGACGACCTTGCAGCCGCCGGCGACGAGCGCTTCGGCGCGCGCCACGTCGCGCACGGCGACGGCGACGACTTCAATGCCGCGGCCCGCGCGGCGCTTGATTTCTTCCTGGTTGCGTTTCAGGACGCTGAACGTGCCGTAACCGACATTGCCCAGGCCCAGCAGGCCGATCTTGATGGATTTCATAGTGTGCTTGACTGCTCATAAGTGGCGCCCCCTTGGGCGGCGCCAGGTTGATCGGTATTGCTACTGTCTGGCTCAGCCCCGGCTATGGCGCTTGCGGTAACCTTCGAGGAAGCGCGCAATGCGACCCATGGCCTCGGTCAGGTCATCGGAGTTGGGCAGGAAGACGACGCGGAAATGGTCGGGCGCGATCCAGTTGAAGCCCGTGCCCTGCACGATCAGGACCTTCGCTTCGGCCAGTAATTCATAGGCAAACTGCTGGTCGTCGGCGATCGGGTAGATCTCCGGGTCCAGGCGCGGGAACATGTACAGCGCGGCCTTTGGCTTGACACAGGTGACGCCCGGAATATCGGTCAGCAGCTTGTGCGCCAGGTCGCGCTGTTTCAACAGGCGCCCGCCGGGCCCCACCAGGTCTTGTATGCTCTGGTAGCCGCCTAACGCCGTCTGGATGGCAAACTGCCCCGGCGCGTTGGCGCATAGCCGCATCGAGGCCAGCATGTTGAGGCCCTCGATATAATCTTTTGCGTGGCGCTTTTCGCCCGAGACCACCATCCAGCCGGAACGGTAGCCGCAGGAGCGGTAATTCTTCGACAAGCCGTTCATGGTGATGAACAGCACGTCGTCGGCCAGCGAGGCGATCGACACGTGCTCGGCTTCGTCGTACAGCACCTTGTCGTAGATCTCGTCGGCGAAAATGATCAGTTGGTGCTGGCGCGCCAGTTCGACGATCTGCAGCAGCACGGAAACCGGGTACAGCGCGCCCGTGGGATTGTTCGGGTTGATGACGACGATAGCCTTGGTGTGCGGCGTGATCTTGCGGCGCATGTCCTCGATGTCGGGATACCACTCGTTCTGCTCGTCGCACACATAATGCACGGGATTGCCGCCCGACAGGCTGACGGCGGCCGTCCACAGCGGGTAATCGGGCGCCGGCACCAGCACTTCGTCGCCGCTGTTGAGCAGGGCGTTCATCGACATGACGATCAGTTCGGAAGCGCCATTGCCCAAATAAATGTCATCGATGGTCACGCCGGCGATGTTCTTGCCCTGCGTATAGTGCATGACGGCTTTGCGCGGCGCGAACATGCCCTTCGAATCCGTATAGCCGGCGGCATTTTGCAGGTTGAGCATCATGTCGCGCACGATCTCGTCCGGCGGATCGAAGCCGAATACGGCCAGGTTGCCGATATTGAGCTTGGTGATCTTGTGGCCTTCTTCTTCCATTTGCCTGGATTTTTCCAGGACCGGGCCGCGGATGTCATAGCAGACATCCGCCAATTTATTCGATTTCTGAATCGGTCGCAAAATAAATCCCTGTCGTGATGCGGCGCGGTAAGCAGAACTTGCAGCATGATAGCCGCGCCAGAACTATGAACCCGTGAAACTGCGATGCGAAAGACTGCAAGGCGAAAACAACCATTCTCGCCGAAAACAGGCCATTTTATCAAATTAAACATGGCCAACCCGGCATTTGACGCCGATTCTGCCACGCCGGCGCCTCCGGACGGCAATCGGGCACGCGCCATCTTCATCTTCCCTTAATCTGGCAGCATTACCATGGCGCAAGCAGGCAGTCCCTCTGTGGCGCCGAAGATTGCAATTTGGAAAGGATATTGCTTTTCAGTCGCTCTTTTCTGTCATTTATGGCATGCTTACGCCCTTGGCCGCGGCACGCAGTTTGGCCGCGCGCGCACCGATCAACCGACACGACCAGCCCCCGATATCGCCATGAAACTCCATGCCAGCAGCACCCAACAATACCAGACTGTCACCGGCTATGACGAAAACGGCGTGGAGATCAATGCCCAGCCCTACAACTACAGCCTGATCGTCATGCCGGAAATGCCTCCGCGGGCGTGGGAAGTGGACAGTTTCGAGCAACTGAACGAGGCGCATTTCGCGCAGATCCTGGCCGATGCGCCCGACGTGGTCATCCTCGGCACGGGCGAACGCCAGCGTTTCGTGCATCCGAAGCTGACGGCCGCGCTGACCATGCGCCGCATCGGCGTCGAATGCATGGATAGCCAGGCTGCCTGCCGCACCTACAATATCCTCATGGGCGAAGGCCGCAAGGTCACGCTGGCCCTGATCCTGGCCCCGGCCGCAGGCACGCCCGCATGAAAATCAATGTCAACGAACTGCACTCGTCGCGGGTGCTGATGTGGTCCCTGCTGGGCATCTTCATCGTCGTCACCCTGTATGCGCTGGGCGTGCGCACCCTGGTACCGCCCGACGAGGGCCGCTACGCCGAGATGGCGCGCGAAATGTTCGTCACGGGCGACTGGATCACCACGCGCCTGAACGGCATCAAGTACTTTGAAAAGCCGCCGCTGCAAACCTGGATGAATGCGCTGACCTTCGCCGCCTTCGGCCTGGGCGAATGGCAGGCGCGCCTGTGGACTGGCCTGTGCGGCATCATCGGCGTATGCATGACGGCTTACGCGGGCAAGAAAGTGTTCGGCCCGCGCGTGGGCCTGTATGCGGGCCTGGTGCTGGCGTCGAGCCTGTTCTGGCTCGCTTCCGGCCAGATCAATTCGCTGGACATGGGCCTGTCGGGCATGATGACCCTCACCCTGGGCAGCCTGCTGATCGCCCAGCGCGACGACGCCACGGAAATCGAGCGGCGCAACTGGATGCTGGCCTGCTGGGCCGCCATGGCGCTGGCCGTGCTGGCCAAGGGCTTGATCGGCATCGTGCTGCCGGGCGCCGTGCTGGTGCTGTATTCGCTGTGCGCGCGCGACTGGCGCATCTGGACGCGGCTGCACCTGGTCAAGGGCTTGCTGCTGTTCTTTGCCATCGCCACGCCGTGGTTCGTGCTGGTCGCCCTGCGCAATCCGGAACAACCGCATTTCTTCTTCATCCACGAGCATTTCCAGCGCTTCCTGATGAAGGGCCACAAGCGCGAAGGCGCCTGGTATTACTTCCTGGTGCTGCTCATTCCCGGCATCCTGCCATGGATAGGCGTGCTGCCGCAAAGCCTGGCCGCCGCCTTCAAGCGCCAGGAAGGCGCCTTCCAGCCCCGCTTGATGCTGCTCGTCTGGGCCGTCTTCATTTTCTTCTTCTTCAGCTATTCGACTTCGAAGCTGCCTGGCTACATCGTGCCCATCTTCCCGGCGCTGGCCCTGCTGGTGGCGCTGTACCTGGAATCGGCCTCGCGCCGCCAGCGCCTGTTCGCCGCCGGCCTGCTGTGCGTGCTGGGCGCGGCCATCCTGATCGGCGGACCGATCGCCTTCAGCAAGGCCAGCGCGCGCGACGCGGAAGCCCTGGTCGCGCTGAAGGGCTACCAGCCATGGCTGATGGCGGCCGGCTTCTTCGCCCTGGCCGGCGGCGCCCTGGCCTTGCTGCATGCGCGCCAGTTGCGCCGCGACATGACGGTGCTGACCATCGCCGGCGCCGGCTTCCTGGCCACGCACTGCATCCTGGCCGGCTCCGAACTGTATGGCCAGAACCGCGCAGGCACCGACATGCTGCCGCAGATCCAGGCCGAACTGACAGCCGATACCAAGCTCTATTCGGTCGGCATCTACGAACAATCGCTGACGTATTACCTGCAGCGGCCCGTGATCCTCGTCGATTACTGGGATGAGTTTACGTTTGGCCTGAAACAGCAGCCCGAACTGTCCATCCCGAACATCGAGCCTTTCATCACGCAATGGACGAACGATGCCAATGCCGGCGTGCACGACATGGCGATTATCAGCCTGTACCGTTACAAGGAATTGCAGGGCCGTGGCGTGCCCATGCGTGTGATTGCCGAAGATGCGCGCCGCATGGTCGTTGCTAACAAGTAAATATTTAAAGGGGCGCGAGGCAGCACGGATCGCGCCCCCCCCGGCCAGCTTGCCCCGCCCCCGCATCAGCAGGATTTTTCACCGCTGAAGGGCTGCGCCGCCATACTGACGATATAAAATAGCCATGCCTGCCGGCGCCTTTTGACGGCACTGGCAGCCTCGGCGATGCCGATACCCTGACACAATACAGATCCAAGAACTGCGCCCCATGACCTCTACCCTGCCCTTTTTGCCCTTTTCCAAACCCACCATCGATGAAGCGACCATCGCCGCCGTCGGCGAAGTGCTGCGCTCGGGCTGGATCACCAGCGGCCCGAAAGTGCAGGCTTTCGAAGCCCAGCTGTCCGAGTATTTCGGCGGGCGCCCCGTGCGCACCTTCAATTCGGGCACGTGCACCATGGAAATCGCGCTGCGCATCGCTGGCATCGGCCCCGGCGACGAAGTCATCACCACGCCCGTGTCGTGGGTCGCGACGGCCAACGTCATCATCGAAGTGGGCGCCACGCCAGTGTTCGCCGACATCGATCCCGTTACGCGGAATATCGACCTCGACAAACTGGAAGCGGTCATCACCCCGCGTACCAAGGCCATCATCCCCGTCTACCTGTCCGGCCTGCCCGTCGATATGGACCGCCTATACGCGATTGCTGAAAAGTACAACTTAAGGGTCGTGGAAGACGCGGCGCAAGCGTTCGGTTCCACCTGGAAAGGCAAGCGCATCGGCGCGTTTGGCGACTTCGTCTCGTTCAGCTTCCAGGCCAACAAGAACATCACCACGGGCGAAGGCGGCTGCCTCGTCCTCAACAACCTGGAAGAAGCGAAACTGGCCGAGAAATACCGGCTGCAGGGCGTGACGCGCAGCGGCGTCGACGGCATCGACGTCGATGTGCTGGGCGGCAAGTACAACATGAGCGACATCATGGCCGCCATCGGCCTGGGCCAGTTTGCCAATATCGAGGCGATCACGGCCCACCGCCGCGCGCTGGCACGCCACTATTTCGCGCAGTTCGGCAGCGATTTCGAAGCGCTGAGCGGCGCCCAGCTGCCCGTGCAGGACTTTGAAAACAGCAACTGGCATTTGTTCCAGATCATCCTGCCCGACAATGGCCCCGGCACGCGCGCCGCCTTCATGCAGCAAATGGCGCAGCAAAACGTGGGAACGGGCTATCATTACGCACCGATCCACCTGTTTACCATGTACCGCGAACGCGGCTTTACCGAGGGCATGTTCCCCGTCTCGGAAAAGATCGGCCGCCTGACCGTGACCTTGCCGATGTTCTACGCCATGACGACACAGGACGTGGAACGCGCCGTCGCCACCGTCAAATCCATTCTCATCAAATGAGCAGCGCGCCGATGAAACCTGAACTGTCCATTATCATTCCGATCTACAACGAACAGGATGGCCTGGCCAGCCTGTTCGCCCGCCTGTATCCGGCCCTCGATGCCCTCCAGACGAGCTACGAGATCATCTTCATCAACGATGGCAGCCGCGACAATTCGGTACCCATCCTGGCGGAACAATTCCGTCAGCGCCCGGACGTCACGCGCGTAATCTTGTTCAACGGCAATTATGGCCAGCACATGGCCATCCTGGCTGGTTTTGAAGCCTCGCGCGGACAGATCATGATCACGCTCGACGCCGACCTGCAGAATCCGCCCGAGGAAATCGGCAACCTGGTGGCGAAGATGCGCGAAGGCTACGATTATGTGGGCTCAATCCGGCGCAAGCGGCAAGATTCCGCCTGGCGCACGCTGGCCTCGAAGATGATGAACCGCCTGCGCGAAAAAATCACGAATATCAAGATCACAGACCAGGGCAACATGCTGCGCGCGTATGGCCGCAACGTGATCGACCTCGTCAACCAATGCGCCGAAGTCAATACCTTCGTGCCGGCACTGGCCTACACCTTTGCCCGCAAGCCGACGGAAATCATCGTCGAACACGAGGAGCGGGCGGCCGGCGAATCGAAATACTCGCTGTACAGCCTGATCCGCCTCAATTTCGACCTGGTCACGGGCTTTTCGCTGATTCCCCTGCAAATCTTTTCCATGCTGGGCATGGCGCTGTCGCTGGGCTCGGCATTGCTGGTGGTCTTCCTGCTGGTACGCCGCTTCCTGCTGGGCGCGGAAGCCGAGGGCGTATTCACCCTGTTCGCCATCGCCTTCTTCTTCATGGGCGTGATCCTGTTCGGCATCGGCCTGGTGGGCGAATACGTGGGACGCATCTTCCAGCAAGTGCGCGCCCGTCCCCGCTACGTGGTGCAAACCATCTTGCAGGACGGCATGACACAGGCGGAAGCCGAGGCGCCATCGTACGTGCGCCTGGAAAAGCGCCAGGTGGGCCGCTGATGGGCGCCCCGCGCGCCGTCGTCTTCGGCTACCACAATGTGGGCGTGCGCTGCATCAAGGTGCTGCTGGCCGGCGGCGTCGACATCGCCCTCGTCGTCACGCACGAAGACAGCCCCACGGAAAACCTGTGGTTCGAATCCGTCGCCAGCCTGTGCCAGGCGGAAGGCATCCCGTACATCACGCCATCGGACGCCCGCGCGCCCGAGTTGCTGGCGCAGGTGCAGGCGGCAACACCGGACATGCTGTTCAGTTTTTACTACCGCCACATGTTGCCGGCTAGCATCTTGGAAGTCGCGCCCGCCTACAATATGCACGGCTCGCTGCTGCCGGCGTTCCGCGGCCGCGCGCCCGTCAACTGGGCCGTGCTGCATGGCGCCCCGCAAACGGGTGCCACCCTGCATGAAATGACGGTCAAGCCCGATGCCGGCGCCATCGTCGCGCAAACGGCCGTGCCCATCCTGCCCGACGATACGGCCTTCGAAGTCTTCGGCAAGGTCACCGTGGCGGCGGAACAAACCCTATGGAACGTGCTGCCGGCCTTGCTGGACGGCACGGCGCCGCGCCAGCTCAACGATTTGCGCCAGGGCGGCTACTTTGGCGGCCGCAAGCCCGAAGATGGCAGGATAGACTGGAAGTTACCCGCGCAGCAGGTTTACAACCTGCACCGTGCCGTCGCGCCCCCCTATCCCGGCGCCTTCACCGAAGTCAATGATGTCATTTACATTATCGAAAAAGCCCGTTTGAGCAAGCTTTCCGCAGGAAGTTTGCCACCGGGCTTGGCGGTAGTGGATAATTGCATCTTTGGCGTCTGCGGAGACGGCCGCATGCTGGCCATTTCCGCGCTGAGGGCTGCCGGGGAGCCGATTTCGGCTCAACAATTGCAAGCAAGTCTGACCACCCGCGTCAGCACACACTGATTTAACTCAAGAGAATCTCACATGAAAAAAGTCCTCATCTTAGGCGTCAACGGCTTCATCGGCCACCACCTGTCCAAGCGCATCCTGGAAACCACCGACTGGCATGTCTACGGCATGGACATGAACACGGACCGCATCACGGAATTGCTGGAAGATGACAACTACAAGTCGCGCATGCACTTCTTCGAAGGCGACATCACGATCAACAAGGAATGGGTCGAATACCACGTCAAGAAATGCGACGTCATCCTGCCCCTGGTCGCCATCGCCACGCCATCAACCTACGTCAAGCAGCCGCTGCGCGTCTTCGAACTGGACTTCGAAGCCAACCTGCCGATCGTGCGCTCGGCCGCCAAGTACGGCAAGCACCTGGTCTTCCCGTCGACCTCGGAAGTGTATGGCATGTGCCATGACGAGGAATTCGACCCGGAAAACTCGGAACTGATCTGCGGCCCGATCAACAAGCCGCGCTGGATCTATTCGAACGCCAAGCAGCTGATGGACCGCGTAATCTGGGGCTACGGCATGGAAGGCTTGAACTTCACCCTGTTCCGTCCGTTCAACTGGATCGGCGCCGGCCTGGACTCGATCCACACGCCAAAAGAAGGTTCCTCGCGCGTGGTGACGCAATTCTTCGGCCACATCGTGCGCGGCGAGAACATCTCGCTGGTCGATGGCGGCGCGCAGAAACGCGCGTTCACCTACATCGACGACGGCATCGATGCGCTGATCCGCATCATCGCCAACAAGAACGGCATCGCCAGCGGCAAGATCTACAACATTGGCAATCCGACCAATAACTATTCGATCCGCGACCTGGCCGGCATGATGCTGACCCTGGCCGCCGAATACCCGGAATACGCCGAAGGCGCGAAACACGTGAAAATCGTGGAAACGACCTCGGGTGCCTACTACGGCGCCGGCTACCAGGACGTGCAAAACCGCGTGCCGAAAATCACGAATACCTGCGAAGAGCTGGGCTGGGCGCCGACCACCACCATGGCCGATTCCCTGCGCAACATTTTCGACGCCTACCGCAGCCAGGTAGCCCAAGCCAAAGCACTGATGGATTAATGTTGAGCAAGCCGTTCCTGACCCTGAAAATCGACGTCGATACCTATCGCGGCACCCGTGAAGGCATGGGCAATCTGGTGCGCATGCTGGCCGCGCACCAGGCCAAGGCCACCTTTCTGTTCTCGCTGGGCCCCGACCACACGGGCTGGGCCCTGCGGCGCGCCTTGAAACCCGGCTTTTTCAGCAAGGTATCGCGCACCTCGGTGGTCGAGCACTACGGCTTGAAAACATTGATGTACGGCACTTTGCTGCCGGGACCCGATATCGGCAAGCAATGCGCGGCGCAATTGCGCGCCGTGCGCGATGCCGGTTTCGAGTGCGGCATCCACACCTGGGATCACACCCTGTGGCAAGACAACGTGGCCAAGCGCAACGCCGCCTGGACCATCAACATGATGCGCAAGGCCGCCAACCGCTACGAACAAGTGTTTGGAACAAAGCCGCACACGCACGGCGCGGCCGGCTGGCAAATGAATGTCAGCGCCTTTGTCGAACACGACACGGCCGGCTACCGCTTTGCCTCCGATGGCCGCGCCATGCTCGACGCGCGCGGCGCCATGGTGCATCCAAGCAATGGCCCGCACCGCGTGCGCAACGGCAACACGATCCTGCAATGCGTGCAATTGCCCACCACCCTGCCCACCCTGGATGAATTGCTGGGCTGCGAAATCGATGGCAAACTGATCACGACCGGCAATGTTGCGGCGCATATCCTGTCATTGACGGCCGACAATCCGCGCGATCACGTATATACCTTGCATGCGGAACTTGAAGGACAGAAACTCGCCCCCATTTTCGAACAACTGCTGGCTGGCTGGAAAGCCCAGGGCTACCAGTTCGCCTCGATGGGCGATTATTATGAAAAGATAAAAAATACGGACTTGCCCGTTTGTCCCGTCACCTGGGATGAGTTGCCAGGCCGTTCGGGACGCCTGATTGTGCAGGGCAAAGCGGCCTGAATGCTGTATTGTTGCACCTGGATGCGTTGCCAGATTAAAAACAGCGCTGATGATCACCGTTCAGGAGAGAACCTGTGGCTGATAGCCAATCCCTCGTTAGCATACCCGACTTTAGCGCCGCGATGACCAGCGGCAAGACCTTTCAATTGCTGGGCCGCCCGGCCAAGGCCACGGTGCTGTTTTTCTATCCGAAGGACAACACCCCTGGTTGCACCACGGAAAACATCGCCTTTCGCGATGCGTATTCGCAATTCGTCGCCGCCGGCGTGGAAATCTACGGCATCAGCCGCGATTCCCTGCGTTCGCACGAAAGCTTCAAAGCCAAGCTGGAGCTGCCATTCGAGCTCATTTCCGACCCGGACGAAGCCGTTTGCCTGCTGTTTAACGTCATGAAGATGAAACAGATGTACGGCAAGACGGTCCGTGGCGTCGAGCGCAGTACGTTTGTGATTGACGCCCAGGGCCGATTGGTGAAAGAATGGAGAGGCGTGAAGGTCGCAACTCACGTGGAAGAAGTGCTGGAATTCGTAGCGCATCTGAATTGATCGTCCATTTTGATCCAATGCGCGTTGCCGGCTTCCAGCGAGCTTAGTTCAACCGCAGTTCAGTTCACGGTACCTATCGCCATTTTGAGTCAACGAAGCGCCTCCATCCACTCCGCCAGGCGGGCCTGCAGCCCGCCGATGGCGTCCATGACCGGCCATGCTGCCGGCCTTCCGGCAGTTACTCGTCCTGTAGCATTGTTGTTCCCCCCGCATCCACCCATGAGAAGTGCCGCCAGAAGCTGGCTGCCCATGGGCGATTCATTCCAGAAATTTTTTGATTGAGATCCTGATGCCACTGCCAAAATTACCGAGCAAGCCAGCCACCATCCTGGCCACCCAAGATTATCCAACCGCAGGCGCAGCGCGCCCGGCCACCAAAACCCCGGCAGCCAAGAAAGTGGCTGCACCGATCATTGAAGCGGCGATCGCCGAAGTTGCCAAGCCAGTCCGCAATGCGGCCACGAAGATCAAGCAAGTGGCGGCCCTGATGGTCGCCAAGCCAGTACAGGCGCCCGCACCGGCGCCAGTGGCCGCAGCCCCTGCTCCTGCCGCGAAAACCAAGCCGGCAGCCAAGGGCAAGGTCACGCCGCTGAAATCCGTCAAGCAAGTCGAGCAGCCACATCCGGCCAAGCACAAGGCGGTCGAAGTCCAGCTCAAGTCGTCCGCCAGCCGCGCCGCCGACCAGCGCGGCATCAGCAAGCTGTTCGTGCTCGACACGAACGTGCTGATGCACGATCCATCGTCGCTGTTCCGCTTCGAGGAACACGATGTGTACCTGCCGATGATGACCCTGGAAGAGCTGGACAACCATAAAAAGGGCATGACGGAAGTGGCGCGCAATGCGCGCCAGGTCTCCCGCACCCTGGACGCCCTGATCAGCAACACGGATGACGACGCCATCGAGCACGGCATCCTGCTGTCCAAGCTGGGCAACAAGGATGCCAAGGGCCGTCTGTTCTTCCAGACGCGCCTGCAAAGCGCCGACTTGCCGGCTGGCTTGCCAGTAGGCAAGGCCGACAACCAGATCCTGGCCGTCGTGCGCTCGCTCGAGTCGGAACAGGATGGCCGCCCCGTCGTGCTGGTGTCGAAGGACATCAACATGCGCATCAAGGCGCGCGCCCTGGGCTTGCCAGCCGAAGATTACTTCAACGACCATGTGCTGGAAGACACGGACTTGCTGTACTCGGGCATCGTGCAATTGCCGGACGACTTCTGGAACAAGCACGGCAAGGACATGGAATCGTGGCAGGAAAGCAAGAACGGCTACAGCTCCACCTTCTACCGCGTGACGGGCCCGTTCATTCCATCGTTGCTGGTCAACCAGTTCATCTACCTGGAACCGAAAAACGGCGAAACGCCGTTCTATGGCCAGGTGAAACAGATCAACGGCAAGACGGCCGTGCTGCAAACCCTGCGCGACTTCAGCCACACGAAGAACAATGTATGGGGCGTGACGGCGCGCAACCGCGAGCAGAATTTCGCGCTGAACTTGCTGATGAATCCAGAATGCGACTTCGTCACCCTGCTGGGCCAGGCCGGCACCGGCAAGACCCTGCTGGCCCTGGCCGCCGGCCTGGCGCAGGTGCTGGAAACCAAACTCTACAATGAAATCATCGTGACCCGCGTGACGGTGCCGGTGGGCGAAGACATCGGTTTTCTGCCAGGCACGGAAGAGGAAAAGATGTCGCCATGGATGGGCGCCTTCGACGACAACCTGGAAGTGCTGAACAAGTCCGACTCCGATGGCGGCGAATGGGGCCGTGCGGCAACGCAAGACCTGATCCGCTCGCGCATCAAGATCAAGTCGCTCAACTTCATGCGCGGCCGCACCTTCGTCAACAAGTTCCTCATCATTGATGAAGCGCAAAACTTGACGCCGAAACAAGTCAAGACCCTCGTCACGCGCGCCGGTCCCGGCACGAAGATCCTGTGCCTGGGCAACATCGCGCAGATCGACACGCCGTACCTGACGGAAGGCTCGAGCGGCCTGACCTACGTGGTCGACCGCTTCAAGGGCTGGACCCACAGCGGCCACGTCACCCTGGCGCGCGGCGAGCGTTCGCGCCTGGCCGACCACGCCAGCGAAGTGCTGTAAGTTCCAGCGGGCGGCGCAAGCTGCCCGGTCATTCGAAAGCCCCGGCTGCAGCGATGCAGGCGGGGCTTTTTTCATGTGCGCGACTTTTCCCTGCGACATGTTCTAATACCGCTCCATTCCACCAGGACACCTCACCCGATGCATCCCGCCCTGCAGTTGCTGCTCTGCTTCATCTTTTTCATGTTCCTCCACATTTCCATCATGGCCCTGTGCGCTCGCGCCTTGGGCATCAGCATGCGCCAAATCAGTTATGGCGTGGGACCGACCCTGCTGGCCTGGGGAAAAGTCCACATCAAGCTGCTGCCCCTGGCCGGCAACGTGGTGCTGAAAGATACGCGCGAGGAAACGCTGTACGACGACGATCCCTGCCGCGATGCCTACAACTTCCAGCCGCTGTGGAAACAGGTGCTGCTGCCCCTGAGCGGCGTGGCGGTGCTGCTGGCCGTGGCGCTCTGGCTCATGGGGCCACAAGGCTGGGAGCGCTTTGTCGCGGCCTTCGGACAAATCGTCCATGGCGCGCTGGCGCCGTTGTCAACGGCGCAGGAATTGCTGGGTGATGGCGAAACCTTTGCTCGCACGCACGGCTTTGCGCTGGTGTTCGCCCTGTTCTCGTTGAAACTGTGCGCCTTCAACCTGCTGCCGTTTGCCGGCTTGAACGGGGGACAGGCGCTGCTGGCCATCGCCCGAGGTGGACGACCTTTTGTGGCGTGGGAAGAGACGGCGGCAAAATGGCTGTTGCTGCCGGGTCTGGCGATCTTGCTGGCGTGGCTGGTGGCGTTCGGCTGGCATGGCTGGCATGGCTGGAAAAGCATGGGGATGTAGTGCGCTGGCGCTATTCTTTTTTGCAGACCTGTCGTATGCTCGCACCACTATCCCATCCAATAAACGCGACTGGCCAAGGAGAGCGCATTTTCTCATTCGACACCTGCGGCACGCAGCTGGCCCTGTGGGCGATCGGTGCCTACCAGCGCTATCTGTCGCCCTATAAAGGGTTTTCCTGCGCCTACCGCGTGCTCACGGGGCGCGACAGCTGTTCCGCGTATGGCCACAGGGTCATCGCCCGCCATGGCTTGCGGCCGGGACTTTCCCTGCTGCGGCGCCGCTTGCACAGCTGCAGCGCACACCACCGCCTGCACCAGGCCCAGTCCCAGACCCAGCACGCCAGGGGCCGCAGTGCGCGCCATCGGGCGCAGGCAGGGTATTGCGATCTGCCTGTCCCCGATTGCGGCGACTGTGCCTGCGACTGCGCCGATATCGCCAACCTGGCCGATTGCACATGGCCAGGCCGCAGCAAGAACCCGAAGTGGTTCCGCAACGACTATGCAGCCAGTGCAGCATTGAAACGACAGCAAGAGGAACACCGCAAGAAGCTGCGGCAAGGGCGGGATGCGGGCAACTGAGATTCACACATTCACTTACAAATGAAATATTCATTCATGAAATGAATAATATCCATTATCACTGTGAATTGGCAGGAAGCGGGACGGCGGCCTATACTCATGCCGTCTCCCCTACACTGCGTCCCATGCACACCCAGCTCAGCCCGCACACACTGCGGGCTTTTTGTTCCCGGCATTTGCCACTCTGCCATTCCACACAATGGTTTTTCAATAACAAGAACAGGGCACGGCTTTCACCGCCAGCCCAGCGCCCGACAGGGAGCCCATCATGATCGTGCGCGAGCGTCCTTCGGCGCTGCGGTTGTTCCTCGTGGTGCGCGGCTCCGTCCTGCCGCGCATCCGCACCACGCTCATCGTCAATACCCTGATCGCCACCCTCGTCACGTGGTGCCACGGCACCTTGTTCGACCACAAGGTCATCCTTACCACCATCCCGTTTACCCTGATCGGCTTGCCGCTGGCCATCTTCCTGGGCTTTCGCAACACGGCCGCCTATGACCGCTACTGGGAAGCACGCAAGCTTTGGGGCGAACTGGTCTTGCGCAGCCGGAATTTCTCGCGCCAGTGTCAGACGATGATACGCGGCGACATCCCGGCCCACGCCAGGCTGGGCCTGGAGGACGTGCGCGTGCGCATGATTTACCGCACCATCGCCTTTTGCCACGCGCTGCGCCACCAGCTGCGCGACACGCGCGGACCGGCCGACTTGCAGCCGCTGCTGCGCCCGGCAGAATGGGAAGCGGCTTGCCAGGCCACGAACCCGTCCGACTACCTGATGCTGCAGATGGGTCACGACCTGGCCGATTGCATCGCGCAGGGCCGCATCGACAGCATCCTCGCCACGCAGATCGATAACACGGTCTCGGCCATGGTAGCGGCCGGCGCCTCGTGCGAGCGCATCCGCAGCACGCCGATTCCCTTCTCGTATTCGCTGCTGCTGCACCGCACGGCCTACCTGTACTGTTTCCTGCTGCCCTTCGGCCTCGTCGATTCGCTCGGTTTCATGACGCCGTTCGTCGTCGCCATCGTCGCCTACACCTTCTTTGGCCTCGATGCCCTGGGCGACGAGATCGAGGAACCGTTCGGCGAAGATGCCAACGATTTACCGCTGTCTGCCATGTGCCGCGCCATCGAAATCAGCTTGCGCGAATCCGTGCAGGATGAGAACGTGCCGCAGCCCATGCAAGCTGTCGATTTCCTGCTGAATTGATCCACATGCCAGCTTTCCCCTTGACCTTACCATCGGGGGAAGGATTACAGTGGCAGCACTTAATCATTCAAGGAGTGCTTGCCATGTATCAGTTACAAGTTGAAAACATGAGCTGCGGCCATTGCGTCGGCTCGGTCACGAAAGCGGTGCAAGGCGTCGATCCGCAAGCCCAGGTGCAGATCGACCTGGCCAGCAAGCGCGTCACGGTGGAGTCACCGGCCGAACTGGGCGCCATCAGCGCGGCCATCGTGGAGGCGGGCTACCCCGTTACCAGCGCGCAATAAACAGCAAGGACACGACAGCCGGCCAATGCGCCGGCTGTTTTTGTTTACCCGTCCAGTTCAGGGTAATGGCGGAAGATGCCTTCTTCATTGAACGGGATCCTGCGCTTCGACTTCAGGTAACGGGCGATATTCGGCCTCGCCGCCACGGTGTCATGCAACTCAGACAAGGCAGGATATCCGGGCGCCAGGCGCGCCATGGCTTGCGGAAACGCATAGTGCAAGCCGGCCAGCATCTGGAACAGCGACAGGTCGCCATACGTGAGTCTTGCACCCACCAGATACTGGCCGCGGCTGCGATTATTCAGCAGGACCTGGGTGAAATAATCGAGGAATTTGGGCAAGCGTGTTGCGCGGAAATCCGCACTGCGCAGCATGGCCGCCTGCTTTTGCTCTTCGTAATATTGATTCATCGACAGCGGATGGTGCGTGTCGTGCACTTCCGTCAGCCAGTCGGCCATCGTCAGTTGCAACTGGTTCAGCCACAAACGGCCGCTTTCCGCGCGCGGCGCCAGACCCAGGCGCCGGCCCAGGTAGAACAGGATATTCGGCGTCTGGCCGATCAGCAAGTCGCCGTCGCGCAGCACGGGCGGCGCGTAGGCGGCCTGGGGCGTGCTGTCGCCATCGAGGCAGGCCAGCATCGCGGGCACGCCCTGCCCCTTGTGTTCGGGCAAGCGGGCGATGTCGCGGTACTCGGCGCCCGCCTCTTCCAGCGCCAGGCGGATGAATTCTCCGCGTCCCTGTATCGTGGACCAGTAGTACAGTTCATAGACCATACACACCTCCGTTGATTTACATCAATGGCAACATGGTTTCGCTTCCGGGTCGCCGGCCAGTCCCAGGCTTTGCAGGATGGGACAATCGGGCTTGTCGTCGCCATGGCACGATTGCGCCAGGTGGGCCAGGGTATCGCGCATTTCCGTCAGTTCGGCGATGCGCTGATTCAAGTCCGCCACGTGGGCCAGGGCGATGCCTTTCACGTCCGCGCTGGCGCGCTGGTCGTTTTGCCACAGCGACAGCAGTTCGCGGATCTGTTCCAGCGAAAAACCCAGGCCCCGCGCGCGTTTGATGAAACGCAAGGCGTGCAAATCATTCGGCGTGTAGATGCGGTAACCGGCGTCACTGCGCGCGCTGGGTTTTAGTAAGGTAATGCTTTCGTAATAGCGTATCATTTTTGCCGATACGCCCGTCTCGCTTGCCGCCTGGCCGATATTCATCCTTATTGCTCCTTGGTATGCACGCTACCTGTATGACTGCGGGCTTTCCAGCGGCGCAGCAACAGGGCATTGCTGATCACGCTGACGGAACTGAAGGCCATCGCCGCGCCCGCCACCATGGGGTTGAGCAAGCCGAAGGCGGCCAGCGGAATGCCGATCAGGTTATAAATGAAGGCCCAGAACAGATTTTGCCGTATCTTGCTGTAGGTGCGGCGCGAGATATCGATGGCGTCCGCCACCAGGGCCGGATCGCCGCGCATCAGCGTGATGCCAGCCGCATGCATGGCCACGTCCGTGCCTGTCGACATGGCGATGCCCACGTCGGCGGCCGCCAGTGCGGGCGCATCGTTGATGCCGTCGCCTACCATGGCCACCTTCGCCCCTTCGCCTTTCAGCGCGACAATTTTAGCGGTTTTATCGGCCGGCAGCATTTTTGCCGCCACCGTATCGATGCCCAGCAGCTTGCCGACGGCGTCCGCGCTGCCCTGGTTATCTCCCGTCAACATCACCGTGCGGATGCCCAGGCTGTGCAGATGGGCAATGGCCGCCTGCGCGTTCGGCTTGACCTGGTCGGAAAAGGCGAACAGGCCCAGCAATTGCGTGCCCGCAGCCAGCCACGAAATTGTGTTGCCCGTGGCTTCCAGGGACAATGCCTGTTCCGCCAGCGGCGTCATGTCTACATGCAACTCCTGCATCAGCCGCGTGCTGCCCAGTTTCAGTTCCAGGCCATCGACCTGGGCCGCCAGGCCGCGCCCCGGCAAGGCCGACAGGCCCGTGGCTGGCAAGGGTTCGAGGTGGCGCGCGGCCGCCGCATCCAGCACGGCCGTCGCCAGGCTGTGCTCGCTGCCGCGCTGGATGCTGGCCGCCAGTTGCAGCAGCCGGGCATCGTCGATGCCATGCGCATGCAGGGCCGCCAGCGCAGGTTTACCCACCGTCAGGGTGCCCGTCTTGTCGAACACGACGGTATTGACGGCGTGCGCCACTTCCAGCGCTTCCGCATCCTTGATCAGGATGCCGTAACGGGCAGCGACGCCCGTGCCGGCCATGATGGCCGTCGGCGTGGCCAGGCCCAGCGCGCACGGGCAGGCGATCACCAGCACGGCCACGGCATTGATGATGGCGTTTTCCAGCTCGCCCGTGGCGAACCACCAGCCCAGCATGGTCAGCAGCGCCAGCACCAGCACCACGGGAACAAAGATGGCGCTGACCTTGTCCACCAGGTGCTGGATCGGCGCCTTGGCCGCCTGCGCATCTTCCACCAGGCGGATGATGCGCGACAAAGTCGTCTCGCCGCCCACGGCTTGCGTGCGCACCAGCAACAAGCCATCGGCATTGATGGCGCCGCCCGTGACCTTGTCGCCCGGATGCTTATCGACCGGCAAGCTTTCGCCCGTGATCAGGGATTCGTTGATCTGGCTGGCGCCTTCCACCACCACGCCATCGACGGCTACCCGCTCGCCGGGACGGATGACCACCAGGTCGCCCACTTTGACTTGTTCCACGGGCAAGTCGATTTCCACGCCGTCGCGGCGCACGCGCGCCGATTCCGGACGCAGGACTTGCAGCGCGCGAATGGCCGAGGCCGTCTGGCGCTTGGCGCGGCTTTCCAGCCATTTGCCCAGCAGCACCAGGGTGATGACGACGGCCGACGCTTCGAAATACAGGTGCGGCAGCATCTCGCCCGCCGTCAGCCACTGGTAGACGGATAAGCCATACGCGGCGCTCGTGCCCAGCGCCACCAGCAGATCCATATTGCCGCTGCCGGCGCGGGCAGCCTTCCAGCCCGCCCTGTAGAAGCGCGCGCCAAAATAGAATTGCACAGGTGTCGCCAGCGCGAATTGCAGAGCGCCGGGCAGCATCAGATGGATGCCGGCCCATTCGAGCAGCATGGGCAGCATCAGGGGGAAAGCCAGCACGGCCGCGAACGCCACTTTCAAGCCGTCACGGTTCGGCGCGGCAAGGGGCGCGCTGGCCTGGCTGGCGGCGGGCACGGTGGCTTCATAGCCGGCCTTGTCGATGGCGGCGATCAGGGTGGCCGCATCGGCCTCGCCCGTCACCTTGATGCGCGCGCTTTCCGTGGCCAGGTTGACGCTGGCGGCCAGCACGCCCGACACCTTCAGCAAGGCTTTTTCCACCCTGCCCACGCAAGAGGCGCACGTCATGCCGGCGACGTTCAGGTCGATTTCGCGCTGCGCCACGCTGTAGCCAGCCTTTTCCACGGCCGCCTGCAAGGTGACCAGGGGAATCGGCGTGTCAGACGTGACCTTGGCCACTTCGGTGGCCAGGTTGACGCTGGCCTGGGTCACGCCGGGCACGGCGGCCAGGGCCTTTTCCACGCGGCCCACGCACGAGGCGCAGCTCATGCCTTCGATGGCCAGCGCCTGCGCATGCGCGGCGGAGGGAGGAGGAGTACTGGAATTGGCGGGAGCGAGTGCGGCCTGGTGCATGGCAGATCCTGTACGAAAGAGTAACGAATACGGACAGGATCTGCTATCCCATGATGGGAAGGTCAAGCCCTATTTGCACGGTGTGCCGGGCTTGTTTGACGACGCTTAGCGCACGACGCAGTCGATTGCGGCCGGCTTGCTGCCGCCTGCCGCGCTGCCCGGGCCCGATGACGACGATGAAAAGACCGGCGGCGGCGTGAACGGGATGCCGGGATTGACAGGCAGCATCACGGGCGGCTGCTTGAAGCTGGGCGTAAAACCAAATTGCCCGGCGGCAAAATTCTGCGTCCCGGCAGGATTGGTCACGTGAATCAAGCCATCGAGCACCTGGACATACAGGCCCGGCGCCCTCGCCCCCCCGCCTGGTGTCGGCACCGTTGGCACCGCCTGCGCCGAGGCCGGCACATAGGTGGCGACAAACGTCGTGCCGCGGATGCCGATGGTGGCGGCCGGCGTCTTCATCTCGAAGCGCTCCTTGTTGCGCTTGCCCAGCAAGCCCGTGACGGAACGCAAGCCGCCCTTGAGCAGGCTGAAGATGGCGTGGTCGCCGTCAGGCTGCTCGGCCGTGTAGCTGAATTGCTCGATCACGAAACTGGTATTCGGTTTCAGGGTGATTTCGCTATTGTCGATCAGCTTGATCAAGGCATAGGTTTCCTTTTCCGTCAGCAAGGTGTCCCCCTGCTCGACTTCGGACTTGATGGCCAGGATTTTCATCTTGCCATCCGCCTTCTTGGCCATCAGCGGACCGCTCAACTGCATCACCGTACCCGCCACCTGGCCAGCCCAGGCGTGCGCGCCCACGCACATCAGGGCCAGCCACAGCAAGGCCTTAATTGCAGTACATTTTTTTTGCGGCATCATCGTATTTGTATCCTGTGGGTTTATCTGTGGCATCGGCAACATCCTTGCTGTCTTTCTTCTTGTCATCATCCTTGGCTGGCGATGCAGAAGCGAGCGGGGCGTTGGCACGGTCGGCCTGCTTGATGATACGCAAGGCTTCATCGATGGCGGCGCTGGCGCTGGCATCGATGGCGGGCTTGTCGACGGTCGTGGCAGGCAAGAAGATGGCGTCCGCCATGTTCACCGCGCCATTCGGCGCCAGCAAGCTGACGTTGGCGCGCTGGCGGTTGATGCGCACGCCCGAGTCGCCCGTGATGCTGCCCGCTTTCGCCAGCACGCTCATGCTGGCCGCAGCCGGTAAGGCGAAGCTTGCCGTGTCCGCAAAGCGCACATTGCCCCCCGCGCTGGCGCTGAAATTGCCGCCGCCGAGAACCTGGGCATTGCCCTCGATACGAATGTCGCCGCCAGCCGCCAGGCTGATGTCGCGCGCCGCTGCCAGCTGCGCGCCATTGCCCAGCAGCACATCCGTGCTGGCATTGAGCGCAATGTCCTTGCCCTCGATCTTGCCGTTGACGGTGACGGGGCTGTGCGCCGTCACGCTGACGTTGCCGCCATTCGCATTGATGTTGCCGGCCATGACGCCGCCCGTGTTATCGATGGCAATGTTGCCCGCGCCCGTGACCAAGGTTCCCAGGACCAGGGTGCCCGGCGCCGAGGTATTGTTCAGCGCAATGCCGCCCCCTGCGCTATTGCTGGCGGCAAAACTGCCTACCTGGTTGCCCGCATGGCCCAGCACGATGCCATCGCGCGCCTGCGCAGCCAGGCTGCCGGCAAGCAAGGCACCATCCTGGCCGATGGCGCCGTTCAGGGCGCTCAGTTTCACCTCGTTGGCCGCCAGGCTGGCGAAGCGCACATCTCCCGCCGCTTGCGTGATGGCCAGCTGGCCCGCCAGCCGGATGGCGCCGGCCGTCTGATTAAAACTGTTGGCGACGAGCAAGTTACCGTTGCCGCTAAGCATGCCGCCGCCTTGCGCATAACGGTCCGCCGACAGGCTGCCGTTCAGCAGCAAGCTGCCGCCGTTGATTTCCAGGCCGGCCAGGCCGCCCAGCACGGAGAGGTCCAGCGCGCTGTCACCGAGCGTCAGGCTGCCGCCCGTCAACAGCAAGCCCGTCGCCGAATGCAGTTTTTTCAAGATGGTGCTGCCGGCCGCCGCGCTGTAGGTGACGATGCCCTTGCTGTTGCTGAAGTCGACAGCCAGCACGTTCGCGCCTTCCGGCACCACGCCACCGTCCCAGTTGGCGGCGTCGCTCCACAAGCCGCTGCCGCTGCCGACCCAGGTTGACAATTGTTTTTGCGCAATCGTTGCCTGCGCCGTGCCGCCCGTCGTTTCCAGTGTGTAATTGCCCGCATCGGCGCCCGCCAGGCGGAAGCCGCTGGCTGTCACCAGCTTGCCCGCACCCGCGTTCTTGTCGGCAAAGCTGCCGCTGCCGCCCACCACGCTGACCACATCCTGGCCCAGCACGCCGTTCGCCGACGCGCTGACGGCCGCATTCGTGGTGCCGTCATACACCTTGCCGGCCGCGCTCAGGCTGGCCAGGGTCAGGCTGGCGGGCGTAATGCTGGCCAGCAAGCCTGTCGGCAAGACGATAAAATAATTGCCCGCATCGGCGCCCGTCAGCGCCGCGCCACTGAGCTCCACCGCCTTGGCCGCGCCCACGTTCTTGTCCGCAAAGTTGGCCAATGCCGAGGCCGTCAAACTGTCGCCGGCGAGACGGTCATCGCCCAGGACCAGGCTGGCGCCCGTCGTGCCATCGTAGACCTTGTTACCCACCACGCCGGACAGGTTCAGCGCACGTGCGCCGATGTCGGCCGTCGTGCTGCCCGCATTTCCATTGAGCACATAGTTGCCCGCATCGGCGCCCGTCAGGTGACCCGTCGCCACCTGGTAATCGACCACCTTGCCTGTACCGGCATTCTTGTCGCGGAAGCTGCCCAGCAAGCCGGCCATGCCGACCTGGTCGCCCGCCACCAGGCCTTCGAAATAGCCATTCAGTGCCGCTTGCAGCGTGCCATCGTAGACGCGGCTTTGCGCGCCCGAGACGCCATAATTCAGGATGCGCGCCGTGATGGCCGCCGTGCCGTCCGCCGTTGTCGCGGCCAGGCTGTAGTTGCCCAGCTCATTGCCGTCCAGGGTCAGGCCGCTGGCGTGCACGGCCTTGCTGCCGCCCGCGTTCTTGTCGAGGAAGGCGGCGCTGCCGCTGATGCTGATATTGTCGCCCGTTACCACATTGCCCAGCACGAAGGTGGCGCCGTCATAGCCAAGGTTGCCGTCATACACCTTGCCATTGCCGCCGATGCCGACCGTCAGGATGCGCGGCGTGATGGCATAGGTGGTCGTGCCGCCCAGGGTGATGTCGTACTTGGTCGACCACAGCCCCGTCAAGCCGTAGTTACCCACATTGCGCGCGTTGCTGCCGTAACCGAGGCTGCCATTCACGCCGGCATCGCCGTCGAGCAGTCCCACGTAACCTATCGTGCCCAGGAAGGCGGCCAGCTGGCCATCGTAGACCTTGCCACTGGCATTGTCCGTGACATTCACTTGCAGCGGTTTCAGGAGCGCCTTCAGCATCGGCGTCGTATAGCCATCGTAGATGCGCCAGACGCTGCTGAAATTGAAATCGTTGAAGCTGCCCTGCTGCTGCATCTGCGCCGTGGTGCGGCCACTGGCGCCGCCCTGGTCCATCAGGATGCCGGCCGTCTCATAGTTCCAGAAACCGAACGCGATGCCCGCGCCCACATCGGCGCGACCCACCAGCCCGCCCACCGTACCGCCCGCAAAGCCGCTGCCGGCCACGGCGCCGCTGCTGTAGACGTGGCTGGCGCTGCTGCCCGCCACGCTCCAGCCGATCAGCCCGCCCAAGTTTGCGCGGGGCACCGCCTGGTCGCCATCGGCCGACACGCCGACGGCGCCGGTGGCGTAGGCGTCGCTGATGCTGCCGCCATTGCGTCCCGCCAGGCCACCGATATTGGCCGCGCCGCGGGCCGCGCCCGTGGCGTAGGACTGCGAAATGGCGCCGTCATTGTTCCCCACCAGGCCGCCGACCTTGTCGCGCGCTCCCGTCACGTCGCCCGTGGCGTAGGCGGCATCGATACTGGCGCCGGCCAGGTTTGCCCCCACCAGCCCGCCAATGCTGCCGCCATTGGCCGCATTGATGCCCGCGACGTTGCCGCTGGCGCTGGCATTGCGCAGCGTGCCGCCGTTGCTGCCGACCAGACCGCCGACGGCGCTGGCGCCGCTGACCGCGGTGCTGCTGCGCACGCTGTCCAGCGTCCCGCCGATATTCAGGCCGACCAGCGCGCCGACATTGTTCACCCCCGCCACGCTGCCATTTTGCAGGGCCAGGTTGCGTACCGTCCCCCCCTGCACCTTGCCGAACAGGCCCACGCCGGAGCTGACGGTCGGGTTCAGGGCATTGATGTACAGGCCATTGATGGCAAGACCGCCGCCGTCGAACATGCCCGCATACCCTGCGCCATCGCCGCCGGCGATGGGTGCAAAACCGGCGCCCTGGTTCCAGCTGGTCGTGCCGCTGGCGTCGATATTGCCCATCAACCGATAGTTGTTGCCCAGCCCCAGGCTGCCGATGCCTTGCAAGCCGTAGATATCGACGATCTGGTAAGGCGCGGCCGTGCTGCCGTCGCCGCCGCTCACGCGCAGGAAGCTGGCGCCCGGCGCGATGGCGAAGCGGCTGGCGGAGAAAGCGGCCAGGCCGGACGCATTTTGCGTCCACGCGCCGCCGTCGAGGGCAAACAGGCCGCCGACCGTGACGGCGCCCGTGGCCGTGATGGGGGAAGCTGAATTGAGGCGCAGGTCGCCCGCCAGATTGATCGCATTCGAGATGCGCATGCCGCCCGTGTTGCTGCCGTCGCCGATGGTCAGCGAGGATGCCGAGATGCCGGCCAGTTCGGCCGCATCCAGGCCCAGGGCGCCGCCGGACTTGCTGCCCAGGTCGATGAGGCGCGAGCTGCTCAGGGGCTTGATCGCCACGCTGGCGCGCCCGCCGGTGCCGCCGAAATCCAGAGTGCCGCCGATGCTGATGCTGTCGGCCTGCAAGGTCACCGTCTGGCCGCCGATGCCGCTGCCGGCCAGACGCGCGCCGCCGCCCGTCAGGTTGATTTCGCCGCCCGCGAAATTGGCGCGCAGGGACAGGTTGCCGTTGCCGACGCTGACCACGCCGCTGCCCGCCACGCTGGCGCCGGACAGCGACACGCTGCCGCCGTTCGTCGTGATCGGCGCGTTCAGGTGGATATTCGCGCTGGAACCATACGCGGCGCCGCTGCTGGCGTCGTTGGCCGACAAGGTCACATTGCCGCCGTTGGTGCTGATGGCCGCATACACATTGATCGTCTCGCCCGCCGTGGCGCTCAGGCCGATGCCGGGATGGAGCATATTGACGGCGCTGCTGAAATTGATGCGGTGCTGGGCCTGCAAGGTCACGTTGCTGTTGGCGTTGGAAATCACGTCGGCGCCGATGCTGGTGCTGCTGGAGGGCGGACCTTCGGCAAACTCGTCCACGTCACCGAGGCTGCCGCCGCCGCCCTGCACCACATCGATATCGTAGGGGTCGAGCAGCCAGGTACCGCGCTTGCCGCGGCGTGCGCTCGTATCGACGCGGATGCCGCCCACGGCCAGGGAATGGCCCGAGGTTTCCACGAAGCCGCCGTCGCCGCCTTGCGCGCCGCCGCGCGCGGAAATGCTGCCGTGCACCTGCGCCGATTCATTGCCCCAGGCGATGACCTTGCCGCCGTTGCCGCTGTCGATGGCATCGGCCTTGACGCTGGCGTCCTTGCCGACGAGCACCTGCCGCGCATTCTGCACGGCCGCGTTCTTGCCCTGGTAGTCGCCGCCCAGCAGGACCGTGCCGCCGCCCGTGGCGCCGCTGGCGTCGATTGCCGCATTGCCCAGCAAACCCACTTGCTCGCCCAGCACCTGGATGTCGCCGCCTTTACCTGCCGCGCCCGTGGCGCTGGTGACGCTGCCCCCTTCGAGCAGCACCTTGCCGCTGGCCTTGAGCACGATCCTGCCGTTGTCGCCGACGACGGCGCTGTTCGCGCTAAGCACGCCGCGCTGGCTGACCAGCGCGCCGGCCATGCCGATGCTGCCGCCCTGGGCGATGATCTGGCCCAGGTTCAGCGCCTGGTCGGTGGGCGCCGACACCAGCACGCGCAATTGCGGATTGCCGGGGTCGGCCAGCTGCACGCTGCGCCCGGCCGCCAGGATCACTTCGCCGTTCGGCGCCGTGATGAGACCCGTGTTTTCCACGTTCGGCGCGATCAGCAGCACTTGTCCGCCCTTGCCCGCGTTGATGGTGCCCGCATTGCCGACGGCACCGGCCACGCCGCCCGCCGTGAACTGGCGCTTGCCGGCCAGGAAATCCTCGTTCGTCATGCCCAGGCTGGACGCCACCAGTCCATTCACGTCCACTTTCGCGCCCTGACCGAAGACGATGCCGTTCGGATTGATCAGGAACACCTTGCCGTTCGATTCGAGCGCGCCCAGGATCTTGCTGGGGTCTTGTCCCGTGATGCGGTTGAGTACTGCGCTATTGCCGTTTTGCTGGATGAAGCGCGTGATTTCACCGGCATGGATGGAAAAACTCTGCCAGTTGATGATGGTGTTGGGCGTGTTCGTGATCGAGAACACATTGCCCTGCTGGTTGAACGTCGCCTGTCCATGGACCACCTGCGGCAAGGCGGGGTTGGCCTGCGCCGCGCCGAAGCAGCCGGCCAGCAGCAGCGCCAGCGCCGTGCGGCGCAGGGGTAGCGCACAAGGTGGAGCAAATGATGGCGTCAGGATGAAAACGGAGGCGTGCTGGGCGTGGTTTTGCATGGTGTTCATCCTGATACTAGTAGGCCAAGGCGAGGCGGAAATGCAGGCGGTTGGCGCCCCGCTGTCCCGTGTCGCCGCCATTGACGACATGGGCGTAATCGAGTTGCAGATTGGCATAGCGGCTCAGCAGCAAACGCAGGCCGAGTCCGCCGCTGGCTATGCCTTGCGAAGCGCTTTCGCCGGGCAGCGCATGGTTGCGGCGCAGCCAGGCCGTGTCATAGAAGGCCAGCGCGCGGCATTGGTAACCGAGCGCCTGGCCGCACCAGTTCGGCGTGTACAGTTCCAGGTTCAGGCTGGCGCCCGAGTCATTCGACACCTCGCGCTCGGCAAAGCCGCGCACGGACGCGGCGCCGCCGGCGCCGAACTGCTCGCCCGGCACCAGCGCGTCCGGCGTGACTTGCGCATTGACGAGCGCGCGCCATTGCCAGTCGCCGGCCAGCACGCGTCCCGAGCTGGCGCTCAGGCGCACCGTGTTGTAGGCGGCCTTGGCATGCGCGCGCACCCGGTCGAAATCGGCTTGCGCGCCATGCTTGCCGCCAGGAATGTTATGCGCGAACGTGACGGCCACGCTGGTCTCGCCCGTGGGCAAGGTCCAGGCGCCGATGTAGCTGACGCTGAGCGGGTGCACGGTGACGTCGGCGCCCAGCTCCATGCCGAACAGTTGCACGCTGTTGCGATACGCCTTGTAATCGATGCCGTACACGAGCTTGGGTTCGAAATCGCCGCTGCGGGCAAAATTCTGGTTATAGCGGATGCCGGCCATGCTGCCCTGGCCGCTGACGGCCAGGTCGAAGATGCCGGCCGAGACGCTGCCCGAATCGACGTTCGAATAGCTGGCGAAAAAATCCATCGAGTCGCCCAGCGCGTACAGCGGCAAGTGGTAGCCGGCGCCATACACGCCCACCTTGTCCGGCTTTTCCAGGCTGCTCGTGTATTGCAGGCTGGCCACATGGTCGCGGCCGAACAGGTTGGCATGCTGCAGCACCACGCCCACGTGCGTCTTGCCCGTTTGCGCATTGCCCGTATTGTCCACGTTGAGCATGGCTTTCCAGGGCTGCTCATCGGCCACCGTGACGATGGCGTCGATGGCGCCCGCCGGCTCGTCGGCCTGCAGGCGCACTTCGATCTTGCGCGCCGGATTTTCGTTGGCCAGCTTCAGGCTTTGCGACAAGGCCGGCAAGTTCGGCGTCTCGCCTTCGCGCAGGGACGGCAAGGCGCGCCGCACGTTGGTCTCGTCGACATGCGTGTTGCCGCTGATGGCGAGCTTGCCCAGCGGCGTTTGCAGCACACTCAGGCGCACCACGCCCCGTTCCAGTTCCTGTTCCGGCAGTTGCACCTGGACGGCGCTGTAACCGCGCTCGCGGTAAGCCGCCTCCAGCGCCTCGACGGCGCGCGCGATGTCGGAAAAATCGCGCTGCACTCCCGTAAAGGGCGCCAGCAAGGCTTGCACCTGCGCCGACGTGAGCAGGGTATTGCCCTGGACGTCGAAGCGGCGGATCTCGAAGCGCGGCACGCCATCTTCCTGCAGGGCAGGAGCAGCGTCATCCATGGAAACGGCAGCGCCGGCGGCGCCGACGGCGAACAGCAGCGCGGAACCCGCAAGCAGGTGCACCAAACGATATGTCATGTGAAGGATTTCTTGTGTAACCGGACAAGCGCGCGGCCCGCAGGCGCCAGCGTGTCCGGCAATGGATTGAAGACAAATTTTAGACGGCTTTTTGTTTCCAGTCAGAAATTTCTAACATTTCTCCCTGATTTTTATCGCAACGCAACAAACAGTGCGCGCACAGTGATAAAAATGCCGCAATAACGGGCATTTTCCGGCGCGCCGGCAGCCTTATTTACTGTGCAATTCTGTCACGCCATCCCAGTCGGCTGGCGGCGGCAGGCTGCGATAGCGCTCCAGGCGCGCCGCGTACAGCCGGTACAAGCCGTCATCGGGAAAGTCCGCCTGCAAGCGGGCCAGCTGCGCTCCAGCCGCCGCCCAGTCGCGCGCGCGCAACAAGGCCAGCACCGCGTGCCAGCGTTCCAGCTGCGCCAGTTCCGCGGCCGTAGCATCAGCCAGCAGGCCGCGCGGCTCGAAGATGACCACCGCTTCCTGCTTGCCCTGCACTCTGACCCGATCCAGCTCGCGGTACAGGAATGCGGCGGCGGCCGCGCGCGTGGCCTCGCCCACCACGATGCCCACGCCATACAGCTTGCTGGCGCCTTCCAGGCGCGCGGCCAGGTTGACGCTGTCGCCCATGACGGTATAGGCGCGGCGGATGCGCGAACCCATGTCGCCCACATGCATGGGCCCCGTATTGAGGCCGATGCCGATGCGCAGCGCCGGCCAGCCGTGTGCGCAAAACTGCTGGTTCAGCCGCGCCGCGCTGCCCTGCATCAGCAGGGCGCTGGCCACGGCCCGGCTGGCGTGATCGGCAAAGGCGACGGGCGCGCCCCAGAACGCCATCACGGCGTCGCCGATGTATTTGTCGAGGGTGCCGCCATGGCTGTCGCGGATATCTTCCGACATGGCCGTCAGGTATTCGTTGATGTATTCGCGCAGCGCGGCCGGCGCCAGCTGCTCGGAAATGGCCGTGAAACCGCGCACGTCGGCAAACAGCACCGTCAATTCGCGGTTCTCGCCCTCCATGGTGTAGCGCTGCGGATCGTCGGCCATTTCGGCGACCAGTTCGGGCGCCACATATTCGCCGAAACGGGCCACCAGCGCTCGTCCCTTGCGCACCTCGAAAAAATAGCCCCACGCCAGGTTGGCGATGAACAGCGCGACGATCAGCAACAGCAGCACGGCGCCGCCCAGCACCAGGTCGTGCACGGCGTACAGGTACAGATTGATGGCGATGACGGCCGCCAGCGCGCCCACGGTCGCCAGCATCACGCCGGCCGGCGGCAGCACGGCCAAGGCGCCCGCCAGCAGCAGGCCAAACAGCACGATCTGCACCAGTTCGAATGCCAGCGCATAGTCGGGCCGTGCCTTGAAGCGCCCGTCGAGCATGGACTTGATCAGGTTGGCGTGCACTTCCACCCCCGGATACTCGGCATTCACGGGCGTGGCACGGATATCGTTCAAGCCGGGCGCCGTGGTCCCCACCAGCACGAGGGCGCCCTTGAGCAGCGCGGGCGGCACCGTGCCGGCCAGCACGTCGGACGCCGACACGTAACGGAAGGCGCCGCCATCGGGGCCGCCCGCGCCGCGGTACTGCACCGTAGTGGTCAAGGCTTCGCCCACGGGGATCGCCAGCGCGCCGCGCGGCGTAAACAACATGATGTGTTCGAGTCCGCCGCTGGCCAGTTCGCGCGCCGACAGGGTATCGGCCGTGCCCGTGAAACGGGGGGCGATGGCGCGCGCCTGCAGGTAGACGGCCACCGTGGCCAGCGACAGCGACGGATAGTAGCCGTCGCCGATGCGCTGCAACAGGGTCGAGGAGCGCACCACGCCATCGGCATCGGTCAGCGCCGTGAAGATGCCGGCGCCCTGCGCGGCCGCCTGCAGGGGCGCGATATTGGCTTCGTAGCCGCGCGCCACGTAGGCCGTGACGCTGCGCCCGTTCAAATCGGCAACGGTAAAAGCCGGCTTGGGCAGCACGCCCTTTCTTTGCTGCTCCGACACGCTGTAGCCCAGCACCACGGGCTGGCCGCGCATGGCCTCGGCGAACAGGCCATCGTAATCCATCGCCAGGCGCAGTTTTTCCAGCTGCGCCGGCAAGCCGGCCACGCCCGCCAGTTCGCCCCGCGCCAGGCCCTGCAGCACGGCGTAGCCGGAACTGGTGTCCGCTTCGGGAAACGAGATATCGAAGCCCAGCGCGGCCACGCCGTAATGGCCGGTGAGCTGGCGCACCAGGCGCGCCTGGATGTCGCGGCTCCAGGGGAAACGGCCCACCCGGGCCAGGCTTTGCTCGTCGATGTCGACGATGACGATGCGGAGGTCCAGCTGCGGCGCATCAAGACGCATGCGCCAGTCGCCCAGCATGGCGTCCAGCCGCGCGACAGTGTCGTTGCCGGCCACGCACAGGACGGCTGCCGCCAAGGTCAGCAGCATGCCCAGCAGCGACCGCGCCCCATGCTTGCGCAAGGCCAGCGACAGCTTCAAGGGGTATAGCCCGGAATGGCCGCCTCGTCGACGGCATCGATCTGGCTCGGATGCATGTGCTTTTCAGCGAAGGTCAGATAGACCTTGCTGCGGATGAAAACGTCGAACAGCTCCGGGTCGATATGGCCGTTCAGGCTGAAGTTGCCAAGGATGCGCAGGGATTCGGACAGCGGCTTGCCCTTTTTATAGGGCCGGTCGCGCGCAGTCAGCGCCTCGAAAATGTCGGCAATCGCCATCAGCCGCGCCGGCACCGACATCTGCTCTTTCGTCAGCCCGCGCGGATAGCCCTTGCCATCCATGCGCTCGTGGTGGCCGCCCGCGTATTCCGGCACCTTCTGCAGGTGCTTGGGCCACGGCAGCGCTTCGAGCATGCGGATCGACACGCTGATATGGTTGTTGACGATGGCCCGCTCGGTCGCCGTCAGGGTGCCGGCGCGGATGGTCAGGTTTTCCGTTTCGTCGGCGTCGAGGAAATCGCGCAGTTCGCCGTCGGCCGCGCGCCAGCGGCGCCGGGCGATCTGCCGCACTCTTTCCTGGTCGGCCTGCGCCATGCTTTCGCCGCCGATGTTGACGCGCCGGATGAAGTCGCGCTCGTCGCGCAGCGCCGCCTGCTCCTGTGCCAGCGCGCGGGCGATGACCTCCTTTTGCTGCGGCAGTGCCGCCTGCTGGCGCAGGGCCGCGATCTCGGCGTCGCGCAGCAGCACTTCGTAGCGCGTGTCGATCAGGGCGATGCGATCAAAAATGGTTTCCAGCTTGGTGGCCTTGTCGACCACGTGCACGGGTGTGGTGATCTTGCCGCAGTCATGCAGCAGCCCGGCCAGCCACAGCTGCTTGCGCTCGTTGTCGCTGAGCCGGAAATCAGCCAGCGGCCCCGTTTGCGTGGCGTGCGCGGCGTCGGCCAGCAGCATCGTCAGCTCGGGCACGAACTGGCAGTGGCGGCCCGTGTACGGCGACTTTTCATCGATGCCGATATTGATCAGGGTAACGAGCGATTCGAGCAGCTCTTCCAGCTGCGAAATGAGCAGCTGATTCGTCAGCGCCACGCCCGCCTGCGCGGCCAGCGCCTCGATGAAGCGCTGGTCGGTGGAGGAAAAGGCGCGCACCTGGCCCGTCTCGCCATCCTTGGCATTGACCAGCTGCAGTACGCCGATCAGGTCGCCCTCGTGGTCGCTCATGGGCACCGTCAGGATCGATTGCGTGTGGTAGCCGTGGTGGCGGTCGAAGTCGCGCATGCCGGAAAAATTGAAGCCCTCGTCGCGGTACACGTCGGCGATGTTCACGCTGCGGCGCAGGTTCGCCGCATACGCGGCCACCGACGCCAGGTTCGGCTGGCCGGCAGTGTCGAACAGGGGCACGCCAGGCAAGCCCATGTCGGCGCCCTGCGCGATGCCCAGGCTGTCGTTGACGCTGATATCGAACGCCAATTGGCGCCCCCCGGCCATGGGCCGGTACAGGGTGGCGCCGTCGGCGCCGCTCATGCTTTTTGCCAGCAGCACGATGCGCTGCAACAGCGCGCCGATATCGTGCCCTTCGCCGCCCAGGCCATGGCCAAGCGCGACACTGAGTTCGGTCAATTGCTCCAGTCTGTGGGCGATTTTCTCAGGGTGCAACTGAGGCATGTTGGTGGCAATCAGGTAATGGGCAAGCAAAAAAAGGGGAAGTCGGCAAGCGCCAGTGTAACGGCCACCCTGCGCACTGTACATTACTTAGTTGCAACAAAATGAAATAACTTGCCGTATTGCAACACACATAAATGTTGCCGCCAATCTCATTAATTAGAATAGAATCAACAATAATTACACCGTAACAAGGTACTGAATGAAATTCACGTTCAGGGGCGTGCGCGGCTCCATCCCCTCCCCCGGCCCGCGCACGGCGCGCTATGGCGGCAACACCACGTGCATCGAAGTACGCACCGACAACGATAGCCTGATCATCCTCGATGCGGGCAGTGGCATCTTTGCGCTGGCGCAGCAACTGCCGCCGGGCGAGCCCGTCGACGCGCACGTCTTCATCACGCACAGCCACTGGGACCACATCCACGGCCTGCCCATGTTTTCGCCCCTGTTCGTGGCAGGCAACCGCATGCGCCTGCATGGCGCCTTTGACGCCATCAGCGGGCGCGGCATCGAGCACGTGATGGCGGTGCAGCTGCAAGGCAGCTATTTTCCTGTCAGCGAAGCGGCCATGGCGGCCAGCATCGAGTACCGCACCCTGGCGCCCGGCGAAGCCGTCGAGGTGGGGGGCGCGCGCGTGCGCGGCGCGGAAATGAACCACCCAGTCGTCAATCTCGGCTACCGCATCGACTGCGGCGGCGCCGCGCTGTTTTTCAGCGGCGACCATGAACCGTTCTACAACCTGCATCCGCCCGGCCATGCCGAGCACGCGGCCTGCGCGGCGCGCAATGCGCAGCGCCAGGCCGGCATCGATGCGCTGGTCGCCGGCGTCGATGCGCTGATCATGGATTGCTCGTACACGCGCGAGGAATACCCGGGCAAGCAGGGCTGGGGCCACGGCACCTTCGACGCCGCCTTCGACCTCGCCCTGCGCTGCGGCGCGCGGCGCCTGTACTGCACCCACCACGAACCGACGCGCAGCGACGAGCAGCTCGAAGCCGTGTTTGCCGACGTGATGGGGCGCTACAGCAGCCGCCTCAATGGCCTGCAAGTGTTCCTCGCCTACGAAGGGCTGACGGTGGAACTGGCCGGCGCATAAAAAAAGGGAGCCGCGAGGCTCCCTTTTTACTGGCGTTGGCTATCCATTACATGATGTGGTGGCCAATCCACCACGCGACTGCTGCGACGAAGGCCGACGCGGGAATCGTGAAGATCCAGGCCCAGACGATATTGCCCGCCACGCCCCAGCGTACGGCCGACATTTTTTGCGACGAGCCGACGCCGACGATGGCGCCCGTGATGGTGTGCGTGGTCGACACGGGAATGCCCAGCGCCGTCGAGACGAACAGGGTGATCGCGCCGCCCGTTTCGGCGCAGAAGCCGCCGACCGGTTTCAACTTGGTGATCTTCTGACCCATGGTCTTGACGATGCGCCAGCCACCGAACAGGGTGCCGAAGCTGATGGCCGTGTAGCACGAGATGATGACCCACATCGGCGGCATGGCATCGGCCGCGCTCGAGTAACCGGCGGCGATCAGCAGCATCCAGATGATGCCGATGGTTTTTTGCGCATCGTTGCCGCCGTGGCCCAGGCTGTAGGCGGCCGCCGATACCAGTTGCAGGCGGCGGAACCACTTGTCGACCTTGCGCGGCGTCGAACGCACGAAGATCCACGACACGAGCAGCATCATGATGGAACCGAACACAAAGCCCAGCACCGGTGCGATCACGATGAAGGCCACCGTTTTCCACAGGCCGGCCGCGACCAGCGCGCCCGTGCCGGACTTGGCGACGGCGGCGCCCACCAGGCCGCCGATCAGCGCGTGCGAGGACGACGAAGGAATCCCGTAGTACCAGGTAAACAAATTCCAGAAGATGGCGCCCATCAGCGCGCCGAAGATCACGTACTGGTCGATCACCGCCGGGTCGATGGTTCCCTTTCCCACCGTGGCGGCCACGGTCAGCTGGTGGAACACGAAGATGGCGACGAAGTTGAACGTGGCGGCCATGGCAACCGCGGTCTGCGGTTTCAATACGCCCGTCGAGACCACCGTGGCGATCGCGTTGGCGGCATCGTGGAAGCCGTTCATGAAGTCAAACAGCAGTGCGAGGACGATCAACAGGCCTAGCACGTAGATGCTGATTTGTATGGTCATTGTAGTTTCTTTTCTGATTCTGGTTCAGGACAGGCCCAACGCTTACGCGTTTTCGACGATGATGCCTTCGATAATATTGGACACATCTTCGCAACGGTCGGTCACGGTTTCCAGAATTTCGTAGATCGCTTTCAGCTTGATCAGGTTGCGCACGTCCGGCTCGTCGCGGAACAGCTTGGACATGGCGGCGCGCATCACGTGGTCGGCGTCCGATTCCAGGCGGTCGATCTCTTCGCAGATGGCGACGATCTTGCGCGAGTTATCCATGTTGTGCAGCATGGCGACGGCGTCGCGCACTTTTTCGGTACAGGCCAGTACCAGTTCGGCCAGGCGCTTGGCTTCCGGCGTGACGGCCTTCAGGTCGTACAGCGAGACGGTTTGCGCCGCATCTTCCAGCAGGTCGAGGATGTCGTCCTGGCGCGTGATCAGCTGATGGATGTCATCGCGGTCGATCGGCGTGATGAAGGTCTTGTGCAGCATTTCCACGGTGGCGTAGGTGACTTTGTCCGCCTGTTTCTCGATGCTTTCGATCGCATGCACGCGGTTTTCCAGGTCATCGAAATTGGTCATCAGGCCGAGCATCTCTTTGGCGCCCTTGACGCACAATTCCGCGTGCTGGTTAAACAATTCAAAAAACTTGCCCTCAGTGGGCATCAAGCGTCCAAACATGTCATTCTCCGTTAAGCATTGAGTCGTGTTATTTACTACAGAAAGCCGCCCCTTTTGATGAAGGGGCGGCCAATGGAATATCAGTGCTGCTGTGTTAGTCGCCTTGGTAAAGCGCCAGGCCACCACTGTAATTGCCAAATTTGGTGTACTGCCCCATGAAGGTGAGGCGGATGCTGCCGATTGGACCGTTACGTTGTTTACCGATGATGATTTCGGCCGTTCCCTTGTCCGGCGAGTCGGGGTTATACACCTCGTCGCGGTAAATGAACAGGATCACGTCGGCATCCTGCTCAATAGCACCCGATTCGCGCAAGTCGGACATGACAGGACGTTTGTTCGGGCGTTGCTCCAGCGAGCGGTTCAGCTGGGACAGCGCAATCACGGGGCAACCGAGTTCTTTCGCCAGGCCTTTCAAGCCCCGTGAAATCTCGGAAATCTCCGTGGCCCGGTTGTCGCCCGGCGTATTGGCCGACATCAGCTGCAAGTAATCGACGATGATCAGGCCCAGCTTGCCGCATTGACGCGACAGGCGGCGCGAGCGGGCGCGCAACTCGATGGAATTCAAGGCCGGCGTTTCATCGATGTACAACTGCGCGTCGTTCATCTTCTGGATCGCATTCGTCAGGCGCGGCCAGTCTTCGTCGTTCAGGCGGCCCGTGCGCAGGCGGTGCTGGTCGAGCTGTCCGACGGAGCCCAGCATACGCATGGCCAGCTGGGCGCCGCCCATCTCCATCGAGAACACGGCCACGGGCAAGCCGCTGTCGATGGCCACGTTTTCGCCGATGTTGACGGAAAACGCCGTCTTGCCCATCGATGGACGGCCCGCCACGATCACCAGGTCGCCCGGCTGCAGACCCGAGGTCATGCGGTCGAGGTCGATGAAACCGGTGGGCACGCCCGTGATTTCACTCTGGTTGTCGCGGCTGTACAGTTCGTCGATGCGTTCGACCACCTGCGTCAGCAGGGGCTGGATGGCGGTCCAGCCCTGGGCGCCGCGCGCGCCTTCTTCGGCGATGGCGAAAATCTTCGATTCGGCCTCGTCAAGCATCTGCTTGACTTCCTTGCCCTGCGGGCTGAAGGCCGTGCCGGAGATGTCGTCGGCGACGGTAATGAGTTTACGCAGCACGCCGCGGTCGCGCACGATCTCGGCGTAGCGCCGGATGTTCGCGGCCGATGGCGTGTTTTGCGCCATGGCGTTCAGGTAAGCGAGTCCGCCCACATCATCGGCCTTGCCGAGCTGGGTCAGGGTTTCAAAAACAGTAATGACATCGGCTGGCTTGGAAGCGTTAACCATCTTGACGATTTGCTCGAAGATGATGCGATGGTCATAGCGATAGAAATCCTCCGCATGCATGAAGTCGGCGATGCGGTCATATGCGGCATTGTCGCGCAGCAGACCACCGATAACGGATTGTTCTGCTTCGATCGAATGCGGCGGAATACGGAGGGAATCCAGTTGCGGATCAGAGGGGGCGTTCATGGCGCGAATTATACCCGCTTCGGCGTGCTGGCAAAAATAAAGGGCTGAAATTGAGCGAAAAAAAGGCCACAAAAAAGCCGGGCGAACCCGGCTTTTCATAGTGCGGCAACGCTTGCGGGCCAGGCCCGCAGACGATTACGCGTTCGCGTCTGGAACGACAGCGATAACAACTTCCACAACCACGTCGGTATGCAGAGCAACCGAAACGTTGTGCTCGCCAACGATCTTCAGCGGGCCGGTAGGCATACGGATTTGTGCTTTTTCAACAGCAAAACCTTGCTTGGTCAGCGCTTCAGCGATGTCGAAGTTGGTGACGGAACCGAACAGACGGCCATCAACACCAGCTTTTTGAGCAACTTGAACGGTCAGGCCGCTCAGTTTTTCGCCCTGGGCTTGCGATGCGGCCAGTTTAGCGGCAGCAGCTTTTTCCAGTTCGGCGCGCTTGACTTCGAATTCAGCCACAGCGGTTGCCGTAGCACGACGTGCCAGGCGTTGCGGGATCAGGAAGTTACGTGCGTAACCGTCTTTGACTTTGACGACTTCGCCGAGGTTACCGACGTTAACAACTTTTTCTAACAGAATGATTTGCATAGTTCTTCTCCAGGAATATCTGACCGATTAAGCGTGGTGCAGATCGGTGTATGGCAGCAGCGCGAGGAAGCGAGCGCGCTTGATTGCGGTGTCAACTTGGCGCTGGTAGTGCGCTTTGGTACCGGTCAGGCGTGCTGGCATGATCTTGCCGTTTTCTTGGACGAAGTCTTTCAGCGTGTCGACGTCTTTGTAGTCGACTTGCTCAACGTGAGCTGCGGTGAAGCGGCAGAACTTCTTGCGTTTGAACAACGGGTTTTGCTGTTTGCGTTTTTCTTTAAGCTTGAGCTTATTTTTGTCGAACTTTTTACCGAATGCCATGTCAGGCTCCTGTATCTAAAATGCGCTAGTCAGAATTGACTGCACTAAAATCAATGATGTGAAACACCAAACTCTTGCTGTTGCGGCTCTTTCTGGCCAGGAAACCCGTGAACTGATACACCCCGCCCAAGCTTGCCTGGCTGAACCGGCCGGAGATTTCGCCAGCGGCTAGCGCGGCAACATCAAACTCGGTCAAACGGGCAATTCCTGCTTCCATCTGCTGCGAACTGTGTTGCAATACTGCATTCACAATCGGCAACCCTGCCGGGGTATAGCGCAATATTTCGCGCTCGGCAATGATGGCGGTTACTTGTAGCTGGTTCAGCGCACGATCCTGGTCAAAAATTAAGCTGCTGCTGCGGCTGGAGCGGCTGCTGGTGCTTCGGTGCGGTGGCTTTTGGCCGCGTCTTCGCGTTGTACCGATTTCATCATCGGCGAAGGAGCTGTTTCAGCTTTCTTCATTTTAACGGTCAGGTGACGCAACACGGCATCATTGAATTTGAATGCTGTTTCCAACTCGACCAGGGTCTCGTTGTCGCATTCGATGTTCAGGCAGATGTAGTGTGCTTTAGGCAGCTTTTGGATCGAGTAAGCCATTTGACGGCGGCCCCAATCTTCCACGCGGTGAACCGAACCGCCGCGGGTGGTTACGCTGGCTTTGTAGCGTTCGATCATCGCGGGCACTTGCTCGCTTTGGTCCGGATGGACGATAAAGACTATTTCATAATGACGCATGCAAACTCCTTCAGGTCGGATTGATAATCGCCCACCCCGGCGTCAAGACGGGTGTGGGAAGGTCAGCCGAAGATTATAACCGCCTTTTGCAAACGTTTCAATCATTCCTTCCACATGGGCCCGAAAAGCCCGCGCGCCACCGTGCTTTCCGTCCATGGACAAGTATTTCTTGCGAAATTCGCCCAAAACACGGAAATCCCCTTGCATAGTGAACGATACTGTACAAAAATACAGACTGTTCATATAGACAGCATTTTAGTATGCACCCACCGCTCATGATCAAGCTGACAGCACGACAAGAACAAATCCTGAACCTGATCAAGGACGCGATTGAAAACACGGGCTTTCCTCCCACCCGTGCCGAAATCGCCAATGAACTGGGTTTCAAATCGGCCAACGCGGCCGAAGAGCATTTGCAGGCCCTGGCCCGCAAGGGCGCGATCGAGATTTCTCCCGGCACCTCGCGCGGCATCCGCCTGATCGGCGCCGCCGCCGAAGCGCTGCCATCGAAGGTGCCGGCAGCGCTGCTGATGTCGCTGCCGCTGATCGGCCGGGTAGCGGCCGGTTCGCCCATCCTGGCGCAGGAAAACCTGGAAGCGAGCTACAACGTCGATCCGGCCCTGTTTTCGGCCAAGCCTGACTTCCTGCTGAAGGTGCGCGGCTGGTCCATGCGCGACGCCGGCATCATGGATGGCGATTTATTGGCCGTCAAGAAAGTCGACAGCGCCAAGAATGGCCAGATCGTCGTGGCCCGCATCGGCGACGAAGTCACCGTCAAGCGCTACAAGAAGACGGGTTCCGTCATCGAATTGCTGCCGGAAAATCCGGACTTCAAGGTGATTACCGTGTCGCCGGAAGATGAGTTTGCATTGGAAGGTTTGGCCGTCGGACTCATGCGCAGTTGGCATTAAGAGGGAAAGCGCTTGCAGCATACCTGCGAGCGCTTAATTCCCATCCAATTGAGCACATCGGCAAGACTGACTTATTTGCTTGGCAAAGGACTGGTCACCCATTGCGGCGTGTTCGCGGTACGTGAGCGATTCAATTCACTCATTTCATTTTCTGTCTGAATTTTTTTATTCTCCGCCAAGAGATACGCCTCTGTTTTGGAGTGCCACTCATCGCGCTGCGCCAAGATATTTTTTGCCAGCTCACGCCCTTCGGCACTCACCCGCGCATAGGCTGCATCCATGCGCAGCTTGGCCTTTTCAAATTCCTGCTCATTCATCAACGATTCAATATCAGAAGGAATGGCTTTGCCAGGCGGCAAAGAAGCATTCAAATTACTGACAAAGCTGTTATAGCACGCCATCCAGGCATCAACACTATCGGCCACATCTCTGATTTGACGCTTGGTTTGGGAGAATGCAGGAATCACCGGGGTAACGCACTTGACCTTACTCAAGGCAACATCCTCGCCAGCATATGAGTTGACATAGTAATCAATGTCACCTTTTCGCGCGACACGGTTAGCCATAAGGGCAAGCGCGGCTTCGGCATTCTTGTTGCCCGCCTTGGATGCCTGCCCAAACCATTGTCCGGCTTGCGCGGCATCGACAGCCACTCCTTCACCATACAAATACATCTCGCCCAAATGAAATTGAGCCTCGGCATTCCCAGCCTGAGCCAGTTTCTTGTACAAATCCAAGGCTTGCGGGTAAGCCTTGGATTGCAGGAATTTATTCGCATCCGTCAGGTCATCAGCATAGACAGCGCAAGAAAACAATAAAAAAACACTAAATACAATTTTTTTCATTCCCACTCTCCGATTGAGAAAAAGACACATATGCTTTAATTACACTTAAATGTAATCTTTTTCTCAAAAAAGTGAAACCTTATTCTTCTTCCAATGCGTGCTTGAAGTCTTCCAGCAGATCCACCTCATCCTCGATACCCACCGACACACGGATCAGCGACTCGGCGATGCCCATGCTGGCGCGCCGCTCGGCACCCATCTCATAGAAAATCGTGTGGGCGACGGGAATGACGAGGGTGCGCGTGTCGCCAAGGTTACTGGCGGGAATGGCAAGATTGAGACGATTAAGGAAATCGAAGCAGTCGATGCCATCTTTCAATTCAAAGCTGAACAGCGAGCCATAGCTGCGGAACAAGTCCGTCGCCAGCGCGTGCTGCGGGTGCGACGCCAGGCCCGGGTAATGCACGGCCGCCACTCTCGGGTCCGCCTCCAGCATGGTGGCCAGCGCCAGCGCGTTCGAACAGGTGCGGTCCATGCGCAAGGCCATGGTTTCCGCGCCGACAGCGATATGGTGCGCCGCTTCCGGTCCCAGGGACGCGCCGAAATCGCGCAAGGCCTTGGCGCGGATTTGCGCGATGCCCCACTGCGCGGGCGCCGCCTTCTTGTAATTCTCGAAAATGTTCGGATACTGCGTCCAGTCGAACACGCCCGTATCCGTCAAGCTGCCGCCCAGCGCATTGCCGTGGCCGCCGATGGATTTCGTCAAGGCATTGACCACCAGGCCCGCGCCCACGGCTTTCGGACGGAACAGGTATGGCGTCGTCATCGTATTGTCGACGATGTACAGGATGCCCTTCTCGCGGCACAAGTCACCGATCTTCTTCAGGTCGGCGATCTGCGTGCGCGGATTGGCAATAGTTTCCACGAAAACAATCCGCGTGGCCGGCGTGATGGCGGCCGCCACATTGGCCACGTCGGTGGCGTCGACGAACGACACGGCGATGCCCTGCCCCGTCACCGTTTGCCACAGGCTGTTGGTGTTGCCAAACAAAAAGGCCGACGACACGACATGGTCGCCCGCGCGCAGCAAGGATTGCACCACGGCGCCGATGGCGCCCATGCCGGTGGCGAAGCACAGGGTCGCCACGCCGTCTTCCATCTTGTTGACCTTGTCTTCCAGCGCGGAAACGGTCGGGTTGCCCTGGCGGCCATAGCGGAAACCCGGCTCCTTGCCCTGGAACACGGAAGCGAGCTGGCGCGCATCGGCGTAACCAAAGGCAACGGAAGTGTGCACGGGCTTGTGCAGGGAGCCATGTTCGATGCCCTTGCGGCGGTCGTTATGCAGGATGGTGGTGGTAAAGCCGTAGTTTTTTTTATCGTTCATGATCGCGGAGAAAAAAATGCCCGGCATCGGCCGGGCAGCTTACTTATGCTTCTGTTGTCGCCAGGTTCAGGTTCAGCTGGGAACGCGGCGTATCTTCGGGCGCTGCCGCCTTCGGATGGTGGCGCGCATATTCCAGGCGGTCCAGGTATTCCTGCGACACGTCGCCCGTCACGTACACGCCATCGAAGCACGAAGCCTCGAAGTTGGTCAGGGCCGGGTTGACGTCGGCGATGGCCTGTTTCAGCGCGCCGATATCCTGGTACACGAGGTAGTCGGCCGTGATTTCGCGGCACACTTCTTCCGTCGTGCGGCCGTAGGCGATCAGTTCGTCGCGCGTCGGCATGTCGATGCCGTACACGTTCGGGTAGATCACCGGTGGTGCGGCCGAAGCGAAGATGACCTTCGTCGCGCCCGCTTCGCGCGCCATCTGCACGATTTCACGGCTGGTGGTGCCGCGCACGATGGAATCGTCGACCAGCAGCACCACTTTATCCTTGAATTCGGACGGGATCGCGTTGAGCTTCTGGCGCACGGATTTCTTGCGCGCCGCCTGGCCCGGCATGATGAAGGTGCGGCCGATGTAGCGGTTCTTGATGAAGCCTTCGCGGTACTCGATGTTCAGCGCCATGGCCAGCTGGATGGCGGCCGGACGCGAGGAATCGGGAATCGGCATGACCACGTCGATATGTACGCCAGGCAATTCAGCGCGGATCTTTTCGGCCAGGTACTCGCCCATTTTCAGGCGCGTGGCGTACACGGAGGCGCCGTCGATGACGGAATCGGGACGGGCCAGGTAGACGAACTCGAATACGCACGGGTTCAGGCTGGCATTGTCGGCGCACTGGGCGCTGTGCAATTGCTTGTCAGCATCGATGAAGACGGCTTCGCCGGGACCGATATCGCGCACGAAGCGGAAGCCCATGCCTTCCAGGGCCACGGATTCGGAAGCGATCAGGTATTCGGGACCTTGCTCCGTTTCATTGATGCCCAGGCACAGCGGACGGATGCCGTGCGGGTCGCGGAAGGCCAGCAAGCCCACGCCGGCGATTTGCGCCACGGCGGCGTAGCCGCCCTTGACGCGGCGGTTCAGCACGGTGACAGCCTTGAAGATGGCTTCCGGGTCCAGGTTCAGGCCCGTCGTCGCTTCCTGGATTTCATGCGCCAGCACGTTGAGCAGCACTTCCGAATCGGAATCGGTATTGATGTGGCGGCGGTCGTTCTTGAACATTTCCAGCTTCAACTGTTCCCAGTTGGTCAGGTTGCCATTGTGCGCCAAGGTGATGCCGAACGGCGCATTCACATAGAACGGTTGTGCTTCCTCTTCGCTCGACGAACCGGCCGTCGGGTAGCGGCAATGGCCGATGCCCGTCGTGCCTTGCAGCGAACGCATGTTGCGCGTACGGAAGACGTCACGCACGAGGCCATTGGCCTTGTGCATGGAAAACATACTGCTGTGATTGGTCGCAATCCCTGCCGCGTCCTGACCGCGATGTTGCAGGAGCAACAATGCATCATAGAGCAATTGATTGACAGGTTGATGGGAAACGACGCCGACGATGCCACACATGGTGTGCTCCTAAACTGTGCTACTGATTTTAAAAAAAATTCAAAATTTCACATGCTGCGCGTAAGCGGCAGGCAGATAAGGCTTGATGGCGCGCGCGCCCTGTTCCGCGAGCGGGCTGAGCTGCGCGTTTTTCCAGAATGGCTGCTGCGGTATGGACGTCATGCCACACAAGATGACGGCGGTCAGCACGATCACAAGGCCCCGCGCCACGCCGAACAGGCTGCCCAGAGTGCGGTCGGCCAGGCTCAGTCCCGTCACCTTGACCAGCGCGTCGACCGTCATGGACAGCAATCCCATCAAAATGCGCACACCGATGAACAGCACCACGAAGGCCAGCAACAATCGGATGGCTTCGCCCGGCACGGCTTCCGGCAGGAATTTCGCCAACGTGGCGCCATAGGCATTGGCAATGACAAAAGCCACGACCCAGCTGACCAATGACAGTATTTCCTTGACCAGGCCGCGCATCATGCTGATCAGCACGGACGTCACCAGCACGAACAGCACCAGGTAATCGAAGATCGTCACGCCCGTTCAGCCTTGCAACATCACGCCGGTACCAGGCTGCCGCCCAGGCCCAGCTTTTGCAGCTTGGCGCGGGTCTTTTCGGCGTCTTCGCGGCTGCCGAACGGTCCCACGCGCACGCGGATGCGTTCGCCCGCCGGGCTGGAGACTTTCTGCGTGTACGACTTGATGCCCGCTTCGCGCAGCTTGTCCTGCAATTCGTCAACCTTGTCCTGCGTCGCCAGCGCCGCCACCTGCACCACGAACTTGCCGCTGCCGGCGTCGTGCGCCTTGTCCTGCACCTTCTCTTGCGGCTTGTCCTGCGGCTTGCCTTCCAGGATGGCCAGCGCGCGCGCGGCATCGTCGGCCGATTGCGCCGGCTTGGCAGGCTTAGTCTCAGGCTTGGCTTCCGGTTTTACTTCATGCTTGGGCTCAGGCTTGGACTCGTGTTTCGGCTCGGCCTTGGGTTCCGGCTTGGTTTCGTGCTTCGGTTCCGGTTTTGGCTCCACCTTGACCGGCTTGGGCTCGGGTTTCGGTTCCACGTAGGCTGGCTTGACCGGCGCAGGCTGGACGGCGGCCAGCACGGGTGCCGGTGCAGGCGTCGGCTTGGCCGCAGGCGGCAGCGGCGCGTCGACGATCTCCTCGGACTGGTCCAGGCCATTCGATGCGGCCCGGACCGGAACGGCCGGCACGGGCGCCGGTGCAGGCGCTACGGCCTTTTCCTTCGACGGAATATCGATGGCGATATCGTTGAACGGCGCCTTCGGCTCGGAGTCGAGCAGCATCGGCAAGCCGACAGCTACGCCCAGGGCCAGGGCAATGGCCCCGACCAGGCGGCGGCGTGCGCGCTTTTTTTCAGGCAAGACCGGATCCGGCGCTTCCTTGCCGCCACGGCGCGATCCGCCGCCACCGGAGGTGTTGGCGGCGCGTTTGCGGGTCGGCGACTGTGCTTCGCCAGGGACATAAAAGCCGCTGTCTTCGCCAGAGGATTCTTGCTTGTTTTTAAACAGTTTCGAGAACAAGCCCATGCGTGATTTTCAGTCGAGTGCGTTTCAGTGAAGTGAGGATTTTCGGGCCTTCATCACGCCGGCAACGGTGAGGAAAGAACCAAAGACCACAATTCTATCATTCTCACCGGCCCGGCTCATTGCATTTGCAAAAGCTTGTGCCGGATCATCGAAAATAGATACAGTATGCTCGCTGCTGTCGGGCTTATCTTCCAACATGATTTGCACCTTGGCGGCCAGCTCGGACGCCGTGGCCGCGCGCGGCGAAGGCAAGCCCGTCAGGCACCAGTGGTCGACGTGTTCGCTCATCGCGGCCAATACGCCATCGATATCCTTGTCCAGCATGGAGCCGAACACGGCATAGGTGTACGGGTGGAAACCCATATTGCCCAGGTTCTGGTTCAGCGCCGACGCCGCATGGGGGTTATGCGCTACATCAAGGATCACGCTGGGGCGGCCAGGCAAGACCTGGAAGCGGCCCGGCAGCTCCACCGTCACGAGGCCCGTGCGCACTTCCTGCGCGCCCACGGGCAGTTTCAGCTTCAGCACTTCCAGCGCGGCCAGCACGGCCGTCGCGTTGAGGATCTGGTTGGCGCCACGCAAGCTCGGATACGCGAGCGAATTGCGGCGCTGCTCGCGCCCGCCGTAGTTCCACTGCTGCTTGTCGCCCGAATAGTTGAAATCGCGGCCCATCAGCCACAGGTCGGCGCCGATGGCCTCGGCATGGTCGATCAGCGACTGGGGCGGTACGGGGTCGCTGCAGATGGCTGCCTTGCCTGGGCGGAAGATGCCCGCCTTTTCAAAGCCGATCGCTTCGCGCGTATCGCCCAGGTAATCCGTGTGGTCGATATCGACGCTGGTGACGATGGCCACGTCCGCATCGATCACGTTGACGGCGTCGAGGCGCCCGCCCAGACCCACTTCCAGGATGGCCACGTCCAGCTTGGCCTGCGACAGCAGGTGCAGGATGGCCAGGGTGGTGAATTCGAAATACGTGAGCGGCGTGTCGCCCCGCACGGCCTCGACGGCATTGAAGCTGGCGACGATCTGTTCGTCGCTGGCCATCTCGCCCAGCACGCGGGCGCGCTCGTTAAAATCGAGAAAGTGCGGCTTGATGTACAGCCCCACTTTGTAGCCGGCACGCAACAGCACGGATTCCAGCATGGCGCAGGTGGAGCCCTTGCCATTCGTGCCCGCCACCATGATCACGGGGCAAGTAAACGCCAGCTGCATGCGCGCCTTGACGGCTTGCACGCGGTCCAGGCCCATATTGATCTGGGTTTCCGAATGGCGGGTTTCCAGCATGGCGAGCCAGTCCGGCAAGGTGGTGGGGAGCTTGTGCATGGGAGACTTCTTGATGAGGAGACAGTGCGCGAGGCGCGGAGATGGTGTGGCGTGGCAACCGGGCGTGTCCTGCGGACGCCGCCCGGCCTGTTACGTTGGCGTTACGCCAAGACTTCGACGGCCTGGTTTTGCAACAAGGCCAGCAGACGGGCGATTTCTTCGCGCATCTTGCGGCGGTCGACGATCATGTCGACGGCGCCCTTGGTGACGAGGAACTCGGCGCGCTGGAAGCCTTCCGGCAGTTTTTCGCGCACGGTGTTTTCAATCACGCGGGGGCCGGCAAAGCCGATCAGCGCTTTCGGTTCAGCAATGACCACGTCGCCCATGAAGGCGAACGAGGCGGACACGCCGCCCATGGTCGGGTCGGTCAGCACGCTGATGAATGGCAATTTCTTTTCCGACAGCTTGGTCAGCATGGCCGTGGTTTTCGCCATCTGCATCAGGGACAGCAAGCCTTCCTGCATGCGCGCGCCACCGGTGGCGGTGATGCAAATGAACGGCACTTTCTGTTCCAGCGCGATTTGCGCGCCGCGCACGAAGCGCTCGCCCACGACGGAGCCCATGGAGCCGCCCATGAATTCGAATTCGAAGCACGCCACGACAACCGGCAGGCTCATGATGGCGCCGCCCATGACGACCATCGCATCCGTCTCGCCCGTCGCTTCCATGGCGGATTTCAGGCGGTCCGGGTATTTCTTGCTATCCTTGAACTTCAAGGTATCGACAGGCAGGATTTCCTGGCCGATTTCATAGCGGCCGCCAGCGTCGAGCAGGCTGTCGAGGCGCTCACGCGCCCGGATGCGCATGTGGTGATCGCATTTCGGGCACACGTGCAAATTCGATTCCAGGTCCGTACGGTACAGCACGGCTTCGCACGACGGGCATTTGACCCACAGGCCTTCCGGCATGGTCTTGCGCGCGGCAGCATCAGAACGCTGTATGCGCGGTGGCAGCAGTTTTTCCAACCAACTCATATTTTCTCCTTGGGCCCTTGTAGGGGTAGCGTCGGTGGACGCCCCCGGCAGACGGTAAACGGCGACGTCCCGCAGGGCGCCACCAAAAATTTTATCTATTGCACAATAACAGGCAAATCAGTGGCCGAAGTGTAGCCGTTTATCGCCGGGCTGTCGAACTTTGCCGCCAACGCATATTGCGTAAACGGCAAGCTTGCTCAGGCGTCCAGTGCGGCGCGGATGCCTGCCGTAAAGCTGCGCACGGCGTCGACGGCGCCGCCTTCCGGGGCATTTTCAATCTCCTGGATGATGCGGCTGCCGATCACGACGGCATCGGCCACCTTGGCAACGGCCTTGGCCGTGGCCCCATCGCGGATGCCGAAGCCCACGCCGATAGGCAATTTTACATGCTGGCGGATGGCCGCGAGGCGCTCTGCCACCTGTTCCGTATCAATGTTGCCGGCACCCGTGACGCCCTTCAGCGACACATAATAGCTGAAGCCGCCGCCAACCTTGGCCACTTGCGCGATGCGCTCTTCGGTCGAGGTAGGCGCCAGCAGGAAGATCAGGTCCAGGCCCGCCGCGCGCATGGCGGCCGCGAATTCCTCGCACTCTTCCGGCGGATAGTCGACGACGATGGCGCCGTCCGCGCCGGCCGCTTGCGCTGCATCAATAAATGCGGCGCTGCCGATGCGCTCGATGGGATTCGCATAGCCCATCAGCACCACGGGCGTCGTCTGGTTCGTTTCGCGGAACTGGCGCACATAGCCGAACACGTCGTGGATGCCGACATTGAATTTCAAGGCCCGTTCGCAGGCACGCTGGATGACGGGGCCTTCGGCCATGGGGTCGGAAAACGGCACGCCCAGTTCCAGCACGTCGGCGCCGCCCTCGACGAGCGCGTGCATCAGGGGCACGGTGGCGTCGGGGCCGGGGTCGCCGGCGGTAATGAAGGTGACCAGGGCGGTCTTGTTGTTGGATTTTAAGTTGGCAAAGGTGGCGGAGATACGGGACATGATGAGCTTTCTTAATGATGGATAGATGGAATGATTTCAACCCAAAGCAAAGGCTGGGGTCAGACCCGGCGGGTCTGACCCCGTTGACACGCTGTTAGTTGAAATTGAGTCCCATGCGTTCCGCCACGGTATGCATGTCCTTGTCGCCGCGGCCCGACAGGTTGGCCAGTACAATTTTATCTTTCGGCAAGGTGGCCGCCAGTTTGGCCGCGTAGGCCAGCGCATGCGACGATTCCAGGGCCGGGATGATGCCTTCGATATGGCAACAATCGTGGAACGCCTGCAGCGCTTCCTCATCCGTGATCGACACATACTGCGCGCGGCCCGAATCTTTCAGCCACGCATGTTCCGGGCCTACGCCGGGATAGTCGAGGCCGGCCGAGACGGAATGCGTCTCGATGATCTGGCCGTTTTCATCCTGCAGCAGGTAGGTGCGGTTGCCGTGCAGCACGCCCGGGAAACCGGCCGTCAGCGAGGCCGAGTGCTTGCCCGTGTCCAGGCCTTCGCCGGCCGCTTCCACGCCGATCAGTTTCACGTCTTTCTGGTCGATATACGGGTAAAAGATGCCCATGGCGTTCGAGCCGCCGCCGATGCAGGCCAGCACGTAGTCGGGCTGACGGCCCGTCATTTCCGGCATCTGCACCAGGCATTCCTCGCCGATCACGGACTGGAAGTCGCGCACCATCATCGGATACGGATGGGGGCCGGCCACGGTGCCGATGATATAAAAGGTGTTTTCGATATTCGTGACCCAGTCGCGCATGGCTTCGTTCAGCGCATCCTTGAGGGTCTTGGAGCCGGATTCGACGGGCACGACGGTGGCGCCCAGCAATTTCATGCGGTACACATTCTGCGCCTGGCGCTTGACGTCTTCGCTGCCCATGTAGACCACGCATTCGAGGCCGAAGCGGGCGCAGATGGTGGCCGTGGCCACGCCATGCTGGCCCGCGCCCGTCTCGGCGATGATGCGCGGCTTGCCCATGCGCTTGGCCAGCAGGGCCTGGCCGATGACGTTATTGATCTTGTGCGCGCCCGTGTGGTTCAAGTCTTCGCGCTTGAAGTAGATTTGCGCGCCGCCGGCCATCTCGGACCAGCGCTTGGCGTGGTAGATCGGCGACGGACGGCCGACGAAATGCTTCAGCTCGTAGCGGAATTCTTCGAGGAATTCGGGATCGACGCTGTAGCGGGCGTAGGCTTCCTTCAGCTCGGCCAGCGCATGCGTGAGCGTTTCGGCAACGAAGGAACCGCCGTACGGGCCGAAGTGGCCGCGCGGGTCGGGAAACGGGTAATCGGCGGCGTGGAACAATGCGGCGGCTGCGCCGGGCGCGGTGGTGTGGTCATTCATGGTTGTTTCCTCTGGCAATGATGGCATCGGCATCCTGCACCGCGGCGATAAACGCGCGGACACGGGACGCGTCCTTGATGCCCTTGGACGCTTCGACACCACTGCTGATGTCGACGGCGTAAGGGCGCACGCGCACCACTGCGTCAGTCGCGTTTTGTACGCTCAAGCCACCACTTAAAACGACCCGAGGCGCGAGTTCTTTTGGAATGAGGGACCAATCAAATACCTTTCCTGCACCACCGTAGGCATCCACATAGGTATCGAGCAAGAGACTCGAAAACAAGGGACTGGCGGCGCGATAGCGCTGTTCGTATTCTAGCAAATCTTCAAAGGAGGTGTCGGGTTTGACGCGGAACACTTGCGTAAACGGCGTATTCACGGCGCCAGCCAGCGCCGCGCTGTGTTCGGGCGTCTCATCGCCATGAAATTGCAGCAGGGACAATGGCGCCACGGCCTTTGTCGCCTGCACTTCTTCCAGCGTGGCATTGACGAACAGGCCCACTGTCGTCACGTACGGCGGCATGGCGGCGATCAGGCTGGCTGCCTGCTGCGGCGTGACGTAACGGGGGCTTTTCGGATAAAACACGAAGCCGATGGCGTCGGCGCCCGCCGCCACGACGGCCTGGATGTCTTCGGCGCGGGTCAGGCCGCAGATCTTGATGCGTGTGCGAGGCATGGCTATCCTTTATTGATGCAGATCAAAACCAGGGCAAGGCGCTGCTGCTGTCTTGCGGCAAGGCCCATTTCGGATCGTAATCGATCTGCGCCAGGTACAGGCCGTCCGGCATGAAGGTGGGCGCAGCCGCATGACGGTCACGGCTTTCAAGCAAGTGCCCGAGCCAGTCCGGTTTTTCGCGTCCCGTGCCGATGTAGACGAGCGAACCGACCAGGTTGCGCACCATGTGGTGCAGGAAGGCATTGGCCGTAATCGTAAAAATCACGCAATCGCCGCGCCGCTCGATGCGGATGTCATGCATCAGCTTGACAGGCGACTTGGCCTGGCATTGCGCGGCACGGAAGGCCGTGAAATCGTGCCAGCCCAGCAGCGGCTGCACGGCCTGGCGCATCAGTTCCACGTCCAGCGGACGGAAAAAGAAACCGGCACGGCCTTCCACCAGCGGCGAACGGGTAGCGTTGTTGTACAACACATAATGATAGGTGCGTGCGCGCGCGCTGAAACGGGCGTGGAAGAAGTCATTGACCGTCGGATCGCCTTCGAGTTCCTTGGCCCAGCGCACGGCGATGGATTTCGGCAGGAAGGCGTTGACGCCGCGCACCCACGAGTGCACGTCGCGGTTCAATTCCGTATCGAAATGCACGACTTGCTCGAGCGCATGCACGCCCGTATCCGTGCGGCCGGCGCAGGTGGTGGCCAGGCGCACGCGGGCAAACTGTTCCAGCGCGTTTTCCAGCTGGTCCTGCACCGTCTGCCCGTCTTCCTGCTTCTGGTATCCGTGCCAGGCCGTGCCGTCGTATTGCAGGCCGAGGACGATACGCTTCAATGGCGTTGCTGTCGTAATATTTTGCATCGAAGCATTATACCGGCGCAAAGGCGGCCCCGCCTTCCGGCCACACAAGCGCCTGAGACGGCGTTCAGGGCAAGGCGCGCGGTCGAAGACAGTACGAATAGTACGGCGAGACCGTGCAACGCAGCCATGGACGTCGTATCAGGTGCTTAGCTCAGCAAAGCTCTCATGGTATTCGCTTTCTTCACCTGCTCTTCGCTGCCGCCCTTGATGACTTCATCGATCAGCTCGCGCGCGCCTTCCTTGTCGCCGATTTCCTGGTAAGCGATCGCCAGGTCCAGCTTGGTATCCATTTCCATGTGGATGGCCGACAGCGGGTCGTCGACGCCCACGCTGGCCGTCTTGCCATCGTTGAGGTCCAGGTCGATGCCGGACAGGTCGAATTCCTGCGCCGGCGGTATGGCTTCCGGCAAGGTGGCGGGCGTTTGCGCATCGTCAAACAGGCTATCGATGGAAGGCTCGGCCGCCGCCACCGGCGCGGCAGCGGGCGCGACAGGCTCGTCAAGGTCGAAATGGGCCAGGTCGACATCCTTCAGCGGATCAGGCAACGGCGTCAAGCCGGCACCCACGCCGTTCACGGGACCGGCTGGCGGCTCCAGGTCCAGGCCGAAATCCATGCTGGCGTCATAGTGCACATCGTGCGCATCCTGCGCGGCAGAAACAGGCTTGCTGTCCGGCCCCGGCATGACGATCGGGTCGCTGGTGGAAACGGGTTCGAAATCGAGGCTGTCGAGGTCGAAATCGAGCGGATCGCGCGCATCGCGGGCCGCCACGGAAGACACCGGTTCGGCCGGAGCCAGGTCGGCCAGCGGCGCAGGAGTAGACAAATCGTCAGGCAAGTCCATGCTCTGGCCATGCAAGTCGTCGCCGGCAGCCTTGCTCAGGCTGACGACGGCGTCGTCTTCCGTATCGCCATACAGGGGATTAGCAGGGTCGAGCGCCAGGCCCAGCGCGGCCGCCTGCGGCCACTCTTCGCCCTGGCCGCGCGTCAGGCTGTACAGCTCGCTGGCCTGGTCTTCAAACGCGCGCACGTCGTTGCGGGCCGAATAGATTTCCAGCAACTTCAAGCGGGCGGCATGGCGCTCGGGGTGGATGCGCAAGGCTTCCTTGAGGATATCTTCCGCCTGGCCATCGCGGCCGTAGGCGATATACACGTCCGCTTCGGCGACGGGGTCCGTTTCATTCGCGTCGAGCATGCTGGCGCCCGCTGCAGCGGCCACGCCGGCAGCGGCGGCGCCCGTGCCGAACAGGTGGTTGCTCGCTTCGGATTGCTGATCTTCCGGCGCCAGGCCGGCCGGCGGCGCCACTGGCGCTTCCGGCTCGAACACGGGGGCGATATCTTCGGCGGGCGGCGGCGTCTCCTTGCGGCGGCGCGCGATCACCAGCGCGGCCACGGCGGCCAGCAACGCGGCCAGACCGATGCCGATGGCGCCCAGGTGGTCGCTGATCTTGTCGGCGAAGGTCGGTTCCAGCGGCGATGGCTTTTTCACCAGCGGCACCGGTTTTGCCTTCGGCACGGGCGGCTGGGCTTCGGCAGGTGCGCTGGCGACGGCGCTGGCAACGGCGCTGGCCGATACGCTTGCCGCTGCGCTGGCAGCGGCCTCGGCCGGCTTGGCGGGCGCCGGGGCGCTCTTGTCGACCATGGCCTTGCTCTTGACCGCCATCAACTTTTCCAGGTCGCTGACGTTCTTTTCCAGTTCCTTGACGCGGGCGGCCGCTTCATCGACCTGCTTCGCCTTGGCGATCTTGTCTTCTTCGCTGGCGACGGCGCTCTTGCCGGCCGACTTGGCCGCCGGCTCCGCTTTCGACAGCTTCAGCTTGTCTTGCGACTCGCTCACGGCCGTCGGTTTTTCCTGCACCTTGGTCGGGCCGATCTTGCCGGCCGTGCTTTGCGTCGCTTGCGCGGCCTTGGCCGGCTTGCTTTGCGACACCTGGCCTGCCAGCTTGTTGCGGTAGGCGTCGAAATCGATGGCGTGCGCCGTCACGATGCCCTTCGCTTCGGCCGCGCCGGTAGCACGCACGGTGTCCGCACCCGGCACGGCCAGGATGCGCCCGGCCTGCATGCGGTTCATGTTCTCGCCCTTGAAGGCGTCGGGATTGGCGCGGTACAGGGCGACGAGCATCATGTCGAGCGACACGCCCGATGGCTTCAGTTCGCTGGCGATGCGGCTCAGGGTGTCGCCCGCCTTGACCTTGTATTCGCCTGCCGCCTTTTTCGCGGCTGGTGGCGCAGCATCGGCGGCGGCAGCGGCCGGCTTGGCCTTGCCAGGCTCGACTGGCGCCGTCACTTGCGCGCCGCGCGTCTGGCGCGCTTCGGGCGTGTCGAGCACGAACGCATATTCGCGCACCTGGCGGCCGCTCTTGCTGCTCAGCTCCAGCAGCAGGTCGACCATGGGTTCGGCCACCGGTTGCGCCGAGCTGATGCGGATGAAGGACTTGCCGTTGCGGTTTTCCACGGCAAACGTCAAGGCGTTCAGGGCGGGATTGAATTCCACGTTGGCCTGGCGGTAGGCGTCCGGCGGCGCCAGCTTGGCCAGCAGGCTCGAAGCCTCGCCTGGCTTGACGGCCGATAATTCGACCTCGGCGCGCAGCGGCTGGCCGGCGGCGGACAGCACCGTGATCTTGCCCAGCTCGGCTGCGGATACCGCCGGTGACAATAACACCGCACAGGCGACAGCGCTGCTGAGTGTTTTAATGGCAAGGGAGGCGACCCGGGGACGAGTGTGTACAGGCATAGTTGGCGGCATCTTAGTTGACATGGGAAAACTGTTACTTTTCCAGAGGTATCAACATATCATCATGCCCAGAGCTATGCAAGCTCCGCATGGTTGAGCCTTGACGGGCTCAGGACGAAAAAAAAGCCGGGAAAACAGCCCCGGCTTGATCTGGATCAGCAATTAATTGCCGTTATGCGTCCAACAAAATACGCAGCATGCGGCGCAGCGGCTCGGCCGCGCCCCACAGCAATTGGTCGCCCACGGTGAACGCGGACAGGTATTCGCCGCCCATGCTCATCTTGCGCACGCGGCCGACGGGAATCGTCAGGCTGCCCGTGACGGCGGCCGGCGACAGGTCGCGCACGGACGCTTCGCGCGTATTCGGAACCAGCTTGACCCATTGATTATTGCTGGCGATGATGTCGTTGATTTCATCGAGCGGCACGTCTTTCTTCAGCTTGATGGTCAAGGCTTGCGAATGGCAGCGCATGGCGCCGATGCGCACGCACAGGCCGTCGACCGGGATTTCCTTCGTGCCAAAGTCCACGCCGCGGCCCAGGATCTTGTTGGTTTCCGCGCCGGCCTTCCACTCTTCCTTCGACTGGCCGTTGCCCAGGTCCTTGTCGATCCACGGGATCAGGTTGCCGGCCAGCGGCGCGCCGAATTGCTTGATTTCATCCGGGGAGTAGCCGTGCTGGGTGGCCAGCACCTGGCGGTCGATTTCCAGGATGGCGGAAGCGGGGTTGTCCAGCAGCGCCTTGACGGAACCGTTGATGGTGCCGAATTGCGTCAGCAGTTCGCGCATGTGCTGCGCGCCGCCGCCCGATGCCGCCTGGTACGTCATCGACGTCATCCAGTCGATCAGGTCGTGCTGGAACAGGCCGCCCAGGCCCATCATCATGCACGACACGGTGCAATTGCCGCCGATGTAGTTCTTGACGCCCTTGCCCAGCGCATCCTTGATGACGTGCAGGTTGACGGGATCGAGCACGATGACGGCGTCCTTTTCCATGCGCAAGGTCGAGGCCGCATCGATCCAGTAGCCATTCCAGCCCGCTGCGCGCAGCTGCGGGAAGACAGCGCTCGTGTAGTCGCCGCCCTGGCAGGAAATGATGATGTCGCACTTGGACAGTTCGGCGATGTTGTTGGCATCCTTGAGGATGGTTTCATTCTTCGCCATGGCCGGCGCCGCGCCGCCCGTGTTCGAGGTGGTGAAAAACACCGGTTCGATGTGGGCGAAATCGCCCTCTTCCTGCATGCGCTGCATCAGGACCGAACCGACCATACCGCGCCAACCTACCAAGCCAACTAATTTCATTACCATTCCTCAAGATGAGACGGCGACTGCCGTCATTAGACTATTTTATCCCAGTGCTTTTACAACTGCATCACCCATGGCCTCGGTACCGACCAAAGTCGTGCCCGCTTCGTGGATGTCGGCCGTGCGCAAGCCCTGCGCCAGCACCTGCTTCACGGCTGCCTCGATGCGGTTTGCCTGCTCTTCGCGGTTCAGCGAATAACGCAACATCATGGCGGCCGACAAGATCGTCGCCAGCGGATTGGCGATGCCCTTGCCCGCGATATCGGGCGCCGAACCGTGCGACGGCTCGTACAAGCCCTTGTTGTTGGCGTCCAGCGAGGCCGACGGCAGCATGCCGATCGAACCCGTCAACATGGCGGCCGCGTCCGACAAGATGTCGCCGAACATGTTGCCGGTCACCATGACGTCGAATTTCTTCGGCGCCCGCACCAGTTGCATGGCCGCGTTATCGACATACATATGATCGAGCGCAACATCCGGATATTCCTTGTGCACGTCGATGACGATGTCTTTCCAGAACTGGAACGTTTCCAGCACGTTCGCCTTGTCCACGCTGGTGAGGCGCTTGTCGCGCTTTTGCGCCGCCTGGAAAGCCACGTGGGCGATGCGGCGGATTTCGCCTTCCGCATAGCGCATGGTGTCGAATCCTTCGCGCTGGCCCTTGAACGGGCCGTCCGGGCACTCGCGCACGCCGCGGGGCTGGCCGAAATAAATGTCGCCCGTCAATTCGCGGATGATCAAAATGTCCAGGCCGGACACCACTTCCGGCTTCAGGGTCGAGGCGCCCGCCAGTTCCGGATACAGAATGGCCGGACGCAGGTTGGCGAACAGGCCCAGGTTCTTGCGCAAGCCCAAAATCGCCTGCTCGGGACGGAACTGGCGCTCCAGATTATCGTACTGGTAGTCGCCCACGGCGCCAAACAGCACGGCATCGGCCGCCTTGGCCAGCGCCAGCGTGCCTTCCGGCAAGGGGTGGCCATGGGCCGCATAGCCGGCGCCGCCCACGGGCGCGCTTTCCAGCTCGAACGATTCGCCCAGCACATTCAAGACCTTGACGGCTTGCGCGACGATTTCAGGACCGATGCCGTCGCCGGGTAAGATTGCAATTTTCATATTTTTATCGATTAGATGACGTTGGCGAGCCAGGGCTGATTGTTCAAATGACGCTCTTCGAAGGCGCGGATATCGTCCGCGTGGCGCAGGGTCAGGCCGATATCGTCGAGCCCATTCATCAGGCAATATTTGCGGAAGGCGTCGATCTCGAACGGGTACGATACGGAACCATTGCTGGTGCGCACGCATTGCTGTTCCAGGTCCACCACCAGCTTGAAGCCGGGGAAGGCCTTGACTTCATTGAACAGGTGCTCGACCTGGCTTTCCGACAGCACGATGGGCAGCAAGCCGTTCTTGTAGCAATTATTGAAGAAAATGTCGGCGAACGAGGGCGCGATAATGGCGCGGAAACCATATTGATCGAGCGCCCACGGCGCGTGTTCGCGCGAGGAACCGCAGCCGAAATTCTTGCGCGTGAGCAAGATCGAGGCACCCTGGTAGCGCGGCTCGTTGAGCACGAACTCCGGGTTCAGCGGGCGGCGGCTATTGTCCTGGCCCGGTTCGCCATGGTCGAGGTAGCGCCATTCGTCGAACAGGTTGGGGCCGAAGCCGCTGCGGTGGATCGATTTCAAGAATTGCTTCGGGATAATCGCGTCGGTGTCGACGTTGGCACGGTCCAGCGGGGCGACCAGGCCTTCGTAAATCGTAAATTTATCCATGCTGTTTCTACTCGGTAAGACGCGCGGCGCAGGGCGCCGGCACGTCGCGGTTTATTTTCCGCCGGCGCCAGTGACAACCTGGCCGACTTTCTGCACATCGCGGCCGATGCCGGAGACGGTGTTGCAGCCAGACAAGATGACGGTGGCGATGAGGAGGGCGAAGAGTTTTTTCATGATGATCTCGTTTGTTTCAGGGAAATGAATGGCGCTAGTGTAAACCAGCAGCTGAAAGCTGGGGTCAGACCCGGCGGGTCTGACCCCGGAATTTGGCTGCGTTACCACGCAGTTCCCCTAATTCATCGCAAGCCCCGCACGTCGACAAAATGGCCGGCGATACCTGCCGCGGCCGCCATCGCGGGCGACACCAGGTGGGTACGCCCGCCCTGCCCTTGCCGGCCTTCGAAGTTGCGGTTCGACGTGGACGCGCAGCGCTCGCCCGGCTCCAGACGGTCCGCATTCATGGCCAGGCACATGGAACAGCCCGGCTCGCGCCATTCGAAACCGGCATCCTTGAAGATACGGTCGAGTCCCTCGCGTTCCGCCTGATCCTTGACCAGGCCGGAACCGGGCACCACCAGCGCCAGGGTGACGTTCGAGGCGCGGTACTTGCCGCGCACCACGGCCGCTGCCGCGCGCAAATCCTCGATGCGCGAATTGGTGCAGGAACCGATGAAGACCTTGTCGATGCGGATGTCTTCGATGGCCGTGTTCGGCTTGAGGTTCATGTAGACGAGCGCCTTTTCCATCGCATCGCGCTTGACGCTGTCTTTTTCCAGGTCGGGGTCCGGCACGCGGCCATCGACGCCGATCACCATCTCGGGCGACGTGCCCCAGGTCACCTGCGGCACGATGTCTTGCGCGTTCAGGGTGACGACGAGGTCAAAGCGGGCGCCCGGGTCGGAATGCAGGGTGCGCCAATAGGCCACGGCGCGTTCCCAGTGCGGACCGGCCGGCGAAAACGGGCGGCCCTTGACGTAATTGATGGTGGTGTCGTCCACGCCGATGATGCCGGCGCGCGCGCCCGCCTCGATGGCCATGTTGCACACCGTCATGCGGCCTTCCATCGACAGGGCGCGGATGGCCGAGCCGCCGAACTCGATACAGTAGCCCGTGCCGCCGGCCGTGCCGATCTTGCCGATGATGGCCAGCACGATATCTTTCGCCGTCACGCCGGCCGGCAAGGCGCCGTCGACCTGCACCAGCATGGATTTGGATTTCTTTTGCAACAAGGTTTGCGTGGCCAGCACATGTTCCACTTCGGACGTGCCGATGCCGTGCGCCAGCGCGCCGAACGCGCCGTGCGTGGACGTGTGCGAATCGCCGCAGACGACCGTCATGCCGGGCAGGGTCGCGCCCTGCTCGGGGCCGATCACATGCACGATACCCTGACGCTTGTCGTTCATGTTGAAGTAGGTCAAGCCATAGTGCCGGGCGTTCTTGTCCAGGGTTTCCACCTGCAGGCGCGAGACCGGGTCGGCAATGCCGTCGACGCGGCTGGTGGTGGGCACGTTATGGTCGGCCACGGCCAGGTTGGCGGAAATGCGCCACGGCTGGCGGCCCGCCACGCTGAGGCCATCGAAGGCTTGCGGGCTGGTGACTTCGTGCAGCAGGTGCCGGTCGATGTACAGAATTGTCGTGCCATCATCTTCGGCCCGAACAACGTGGGATTCCCAAAGTTTGTCGTAAAGCGTCTTCATCATGATTTATGCAGCGTTGCCACAGCCTGTGTTTAAGTGATCTGTCTACTGATCGGAGGGATCGGCAATGATTATGCCATATATTGTGCAATGCAGAACCAAAAGCCGCCCCAGCGTGGGATGGGCGATACAAAATTTGGCGCGCTTTGCGGATATGACGAAAAAATTGCTGATACGAAAATCCGCCAAAATGCCGGCGGGGCGAATAAAAATCGAAAAAAGCCGAAAAAAAAGCCCGCTGCAGAGGTCTGCAGCGGGCTGGATGTGAACTGGCCTGTGTTGTTAGGCAGCCATGCGCACACTTCCCCTGCAACCATCCATCAGGAAAGATAGGCCCACGACTAGCACCAGCTCGCCCTCGGCCGAGCGGGCCGTGCCCGTGATGCCTTCCACGGTGATGGCCGTCATCGGCTTGATCACGAGGTCGGCCGTGCCATCGACGGCTTCCACGGCGAGAATGTACGGCTGTGGCGCAGCGACAACAATGCCGACGCGTTCGCTGCACGATTCGTAGCCCAGCGAACCGGCCAGCGACCGCACGGGCAATGGACGGCCCTGGTCTTTCAGCACGGGCGCGCCGCCCACTTCCATGAAGGTTTCCGGCAATTCGACGACGCGCTGCACTACGGCCATCGGCAACGCCAGCGCGGCGCCCGAGGTCGACACGAGCATGGTCGGCACGATCGACAGTTCGATCGGCAGGCGGATGGCGAACTTCGTTCCCTTGCCCAGCGCCGATTCGATGTGGATGGCGCCGCGGTTTTTCTCCACGGCCGTTTTCACCACATCCATGCCCACGCCGCGCCCTGAGACGCTGGAGGCGACTTCCTTGGTCGAGAAGCCCGGCAGGAATACCAGCTGGAAGCATTCGTCGTTGCTCAATTGCGCGTTTTCGCTGATCAAGCCCTTTTGCTGGGCCTTGCTGCGCAGGAAGGCCGGGTCCATGCCCTTGCCGTCATCCTGCAGCACGATCATGACACTGTTGGCTTCCTGCCATGCCTTCAGTGAAATATACGATTTGGCGGGCTTGCCGGCAGCCAGGCGCGCTTCCGGTGATTCGACGCCATGGTCGAGCGAGTTGCGCAGCATGTGCACGAGCGGATCGTACAGGCTGTCGACCACCACGCGGTCGACTTCCGTCTCCGCGCCTTCGATGGTCAGTTCGACATCCTTGCCCAGATCCTTGGCCAGTTCGCGCACCAGGCGCGGGAATTTCTGGAACAGGCGGCCGACGGGCTGCATGCGCGTGGCCAGGGTGGCCCGCTGCAGTTCCGTCGAGTAACGCGAAGCGCGTTCCAGGGTTTCCGCCAGGGTCGCCATCAAGGTGGCGGCCTGGCCTTCGAATTTGAATTGCAGCAAGCGCTCAAGCAGCACGGCAGCCTGGTTGGCGGCCTGCACGGATTCGCCGGCCACTTCCAGCAAGGCGTCGAGCTTGACGGCGTCGACGCGGATGCTGTCTTCCTTGACGGGCGCGGCATGGCGCACTTCCGGGCGCTCTTCGCGGCGTTCGGCGCCATCCCAGGCCTTGGCGGCCGGTTTGGCGGCGGCAGCAGCGGCAGGCGCGGCGGCCACGACGGCAGGCGCAGCGGCGACGGCAGACACCGGTGCGGCAGCCACGCGGCTGGCCTCGGGCACGACGGCGTTATACATGCCTTCCCAGTCCAGGCCATCGGCGCTGGCAGTGGCCACGACAGCGGCAGGCGCGGCCGCAAGCACTTCAGCGACCTCGGCAACAGGCGCGGCCGCTTCCGCCGCCACGGCGGCGGCAGGCGCAGGCGCGTCCATGCCCTTGCCTTCGATGGCGTTCGTCAGGATGTGTTCCAGCTCTTCCGGCATGGCCGGCAAGCTTTCCGGCGCGGCGCCATTTGCCAGCTCCGTCAGCTGGTCGGCCACGAAACCGGACGCTTGCAGCGCCGCCTCGATGGCGATCGGCGTCACGGGCGCGGCGCCCGTGCGCAAGGCGTCGAACAGGTTTTCCGTCAGGTGGCAGGCCGCCACCAGCGCAGGCAGGCCCATGAAACCGGCGCCACCCTTGATGGTGTGGAAGGAACGAAACACGGCATTCAGTGTTTCCTTGTTGTCAGGATCACGCTCGAGGCGCAATAAGTGCTCTTCAACATTAACCGCAAGATCCATCGCCTCAACGACGAAATCCTTGAGCATATCGTCCATTAGAATCCCAAATCCGCAAGAAGGTCGTCTACATTATCCTGGTCCAGCGCCACCGACGGCACGGACGGGCCCTGCATCAGCGGCACCGGCTTTTGCGCCAGTTTTTCGCGCACCTCGGCCGGCGCGTTGTCGCGCAGCAGCTGAGCCAGCTCGTTTTCCACCGTCTTGGTGATGTTGACCACTTTTTTGATCAACTGGCCCGTGATGTCCTGGAAGTCCTGGGCCATCATGATTTCCAGCAAGCGTGCTTTCTCCGCTTCCGTCGCTTCGGCAACGGCTTGCGCGAACTGGCGCGAATCGCCGGCCAGGGCCTTGAATTCTTCCAGGCTCAGCTTGCCGTCGAACAGCGCCGTCCAGCGGCCGTCCATGTCCTTGGCTTTCTTCGACAGCACGTCCTGCGCCGGCATGCCTTCATCGAGCGTGTTCAAGACCTTGTTGGCAGCCTGTTCCGTCAGGGTGGCGACATATTCCAGGCGGTCCTGGGCGTCGACGATCTGCGACGACGCTTCCGTCAACGCCTTGTCGTAGCCCAGTTCGCGCAGCGAATCGTGCAGCAGGCGCACGATGCCGCCCAGGCGCTCGAACATCGGCTTGTCGGACTGGTCGACCGGGTCGGCCGCTTCGCCAGGCGCGTCGGCGCCGGCCACGGGGGCCGCTTCCGCTGCGGCTGGCGCGGCAGCCACCGGCGCCGCTGCGGCTGCCGGTACGGCGGCGCTGGCCGACACGGAGTCGAACAGCGCGTCAAAATCGTCATCCGCGATCACGGCGGGAGCGGGCGCGGCGGCAGGTGCCGGCGTGGCTGCGGCCGCGCTTTGCGCGGATACTTCATCGAATAATGCATCGAAATCATCAGCGGCGTTGGTCATATCCCTGCTTCTCCATAATTTGTCAAAATTCCGCCTGAACTGTGCGTTTTACAGACTGATACCCACAATTTCTCGATTAAGATGATTTGAGGCAATACCGCTGCGATGGTGCGAGTGTAGCAGGGCGCCGCCCTGTTGGTAAATCTCAAAACGCGCTTCCTGGTGCAAAGCGGGTCCGCAAGAGCTTTTCCGCCAGGAAATAAGTGTTCCTGCTGTTGTATTTTGAAATACTACCATTGGCGTGCGTGCAAGACCACGCGCGACACAAGAAATCCTGCTCTCAAGCGCCTGCGCAACGGCGCCAGGCGGACCCTGCCGCAGCTAAACACGATCTTTCTGCCAATGTTGTCTATACTGAAGGTGCAGTAGTATTGATAATTATCAAGTCTTTACATGAATACAATGCTGCCGCCACGTCTACAATGAGAGGCGTTGCGCGCGCTGAGTCACTGCCAAAGGACCTGCCATGTATAAGAAAATTCTGATCGCCACGGACGGCTCCACCGTCTCCAACTTGACGGCCTGTGCCGGCGTTGCCTTTGCCGAACAAATGCACGCCGACATCCTTGCCGTGTATGTGGCGCCCGAGTACCAGTACCCGGTGTACATCGAAATCATTCCGCCGAGCTATCCCAGCGAAGAGGAATACCGCGTCGCCATGCGCAAGGCGGGCGCCGACCACTGGCAACCCGTGCTCGACGCGGCTGCCAAGCGGGGCTTGCAAGCGACGGGATTGACGGCCTTTTCCGACAGCCCCGCCCTGAAAATCGTGGAAGTGGCGCAATTGCAGCAATGCGACCTGATTTTCATGGGTTCGCATGGCCGCAGCGGCTGGGGTCAGCTGCTGCTGGGCAGCGTGACCAACAAGGTGCTGTCGCACTCGAAATTGCCCGTGTTGGTACATAGGCTGATCAAGGAACCCCCGACAAAATAAGGGGTCACATGGCCACGGGGGCCGTCGCACCGGCACAGCTCAAGAAAAGGCACAGTGCGGCCGCTTCGGTTAAAATGACAACGTTTCTCGTTTCTCAACATTTGATTGTCCGGTGACGGACAGAGCAGATTACACGCCACCAGATTGCCCGCCTATGATACGTATTGTGATTGCCGACGACCACACCATCATGCGTGAAGGATTGAAGCGCATCCTTGACGGCGCGCCGGATATCGACATCGTGGGTGAAGCCATCGACGGTTTTGAAGTACTCAACCATGTGCGCCAGGGCGGCTTCGACCTGTTGCTGCTCGACCTGTCGATGCCGGGCCGCAGCGGCGTCGACCTGATCCGGCAAATCCGCAGCGAGGCGCCCAAGCTGTCCATCCTGATCCTCACCATGCACGAGGAAGAGCAGTATGCGGTGCGCGCCATCCGCGCCGGCGCGCAAGGCTATCTGACCAAGGAAAGCGCGGGCACCCAGCTCGTGGGCGCCATCCACAAGGTGGCGTCGGGACGTCCCTACATCAGCGCCGAGGTGGCGGAGCAGCTCGTGCTCAACATCATGATGCCGAATGAAAGCTTGCTGCATAAACAGTTGTCGGACCGCGAATTCGAAGTCTTTTCCCTGCTGGTGGCAGGCAAGTCGATCACGGAAATTGCCAACAACCTGCATCTGAGCGTCAAGACGGTGAGCACGCACAAGACGCGCATCATGCAAAAGATGGGCATGAGTTCGCTGTCTGAAATGGTCCAGTATGCCGTGGCGCACCGCCTGCTCTCCCCCTTCAAGACCTAATACGGCGGCGCGCGCCCGCGCGTCGACTGTAGGAACAATCCTACTTCATCTACCACAGCTCCTACTGCCATATTCAGCCACTGCTGATATTAATTGCATACGCTTGTTGGCATACTGAAACCAGTAATCAAGTTGCTGGAAAGTTATTTCATCACACAGCAAGTCTTCAGCGAATTGAGCATTACCTGCCCGAACGCGCGCCGCCGGCCCACGCCTGCCCGCCGTCCCGTGCACCCCGTCATTCAACTCTGAACTACCTGTCACCAGGAGATGAACATGCTGTCCACGCAAATGCCCGACACCCGCGCCGCCTCACCATCGCTGGCCCCCTCCGCTCCGATGGAAGCGGGACGCCAGCGCCAGGGCCGGCTCTGGTCGAACCTGAAGGAGGTGTGCGACCTGCTGCATATCTCCAGCGCCTGCACCATCGCCGCCGACGAACTGCTGTTCCAGCACGTGCAATTCAAGACGGGCCAGCGCGTGCATACGATCGGCCAGCCGTTCGACACCCTGTACATCGTCAATTCGGGCTTCCTGAAAACCGTGCTCATCGATGAGTTCGGCAATGAGCAGGTGCTCAGCTTTCCCATGAAGGGCGACATGCTGGGCGTCGACGGCATCCACTCGCGCCACTATTCCTCGGAAGCGGTGGCCCTGTCCGACTGCGACCTGATCCTGCTGCCGTTCAAGAAACTCACGGCGCTGGGCCGTGTCCACCTGGAACTGGAAAATGTCATGTACGGCGTGATGAGCCGCGAACTGGTGCGCGAGCAAGCCATGATCGGCATGCTGGGCGCCCTCAGCGCCGAAGCCCGCGTGGCGCGCTTCCTCGTCTCGCTGGCCGACCGCTTTGCGCAGATGGGCTACTCGAGCAAGCTGTTCAACCTGCGCATGACGCGCCACGAAATCGGCAGCTACCTGGGCCTGACCCTGGAAACGGTCAGCCGCACCTTGTCCGCCTTCAATGAAATCGGCCTGATCACGGTTGACCAGCGCACCATCGGCATCAAGGATCCGGACGCCCTGAAAACCCTGCGCCGCCTGCCGCCGTCGCGTTCGCGCGCCAAGCAGCTGGCCGCCGCCAAGCTCAAGGCCGATACCACCGCGGCCGCCAGCGCCTCGGCGCAATTGCTGGCCACCATCTAGCTTCATCCCGATTTCCTCAAGCTTGGCACAGGCTTGACCCGGCCAAGGCGCACTGCCTTGCCGGGTCTTTTTTGCTGCCGCCCCCTTCCGCGCCGCGCCAGCGGCCGCCTTTGCGCAGCACTCGCTCCCACGCTGCCATCCCACCGTAAAAAAGCGCGGATTCCGCACAAATAAGCCTTGCTTTTCGGGCCACATTCAACAATAATGCAAATACGAATCATTCTCAACTGAGACAAAGAAAGCCCAACATGCAAAGCTCAAAACCAGCCTTGATCCAGGATGCCGCTACCGCCCACGTCCGTCCTCCCGTCAGCATGGCCCAGCCGGCGCGCCGCATCACCAGCGAAGCGCTGCTGCAGCAGGGCCGCGAAGTGGAGATTGAGCACAGCGGCAAGATCTATCGCCTGCGCGTCACCCAATTGAACAAGCTGATCCTGACTGCCTGAAGCAGCACGGCAGCCAGTCACCACACTCGCCAGCCAGTCGCGCCCCGTGCGCGCAGCCAGCCAAACCACCGCACAGGAGTGTTTGATGGCGAACGACCGACCTTCCCCGATGTTTCCTCCTCCGCAAGGCCAACAGCCTGAACTGCTGCTGTCGGCCGTGCTGCACCTGATGTCGCACTACCATGCGGGCAGTCCCTGCGAGAAACTGGCGGGTGTCATCGAACGCCATCTGCAAGTGCTGTCAAACTCGCCCGGCCTGGGTCCCGTGCTGCAAGCGACCTGCCAGCAACTGTCGCAGCAATGGGCTGCCCTCGTGGCGCTGCACCGGCCCGCGCCACCCAGGACCAGCTGGCTTGAGCGCCTGGCACGCATGCTGAGCGCCAAGCGCCCCGCCTCGCCCCTGCCGCAATAATTTCGTTTCCATCCCCCATCGCCCAACAGGATATCGCCATGTGTGACAAAGACCAGTCCCTGCCCGTCATCAGCAATTGTTCCAGCGGCGGGGCCGAACCGGCCGCGCTCGCTTCACGCCGCCGCCGGCTGTGGGAACTGTCGCATACCTGTCATTGCCCGCTGGTCGGCGTGGGCTTGCCCCTGGGATACTTGCGCAAGCTGGTGGGCAAGATGACGGGCGGGCGCGTGCTGGCCGACGACTACGAAGTGCACGTGGGCGCCGTGACGGAGTGCGGCGCGCGCAACCGCCTGTCCGAAGCGCTGCAAAAGGAACTCGAACGCCGCTACGCCCCCGTGATCCTGCGTTTTCGCGGCGCCAAGACGACGGAGCAAGTGGCCGAACTGTGGCGCACGGCCGTCGCCAACGGCGACGTGTCGGGCGCTTTCTGGGCAGGCCTGACGCACCCGCGCTGCGACGCCGAGCTGGAAGAGCAGATGTGCAGAGACTTGCACATGATCCAGCACCAGGCCGGCGCCTGCGTGCGCGCCGACATGGGCAAGTTTACGGCCTTGCAGGAAGAAAATGCGCGCCTGACGCACGAACTGGCCAAGCTGCAACAGCGCAGCCAGGCCGCACTGATGGAAAAAACGGGCGAACTGGAACGCCAGGAAGCCGTGCTGCTGCGCACGCGTGCCGATGCGATCGGCAAGGATAGCGTGATCGACGGCTTGCGCGCGGAACTGGCGCAATTGCAGGCGGCCATCCCGGCGCTGGAATCGCGCACGCGCCTGGTCGAGCGCCTGGCGCAAATGGATGAGCGCGAAAAGGAATTGCGCCAGCAAATCGCGGATTTGAAGCAAGCCCAGCCTCGTCCGGGCACGGCCGTGCCGCCACCGGCGCCGAAGCTGGAAGTGCCGACGGGCGGCAAGCTGAAAATGCCGATCCGCCTCGTCGATCAAAGCGTCCTGTGCGTGGGCGGGCGCAGCGGCAATGTCGCCACCTACCGCGCCCTGATCGAGCGGGTCGGCGCGCAATTCGCCCACCACGACGGCGGCCTGGAAGACAATGCCAACCTGCTCGATTCGAGCCTGGCGGCGGCCGACCTGGTGATTTGCCAGACGGGCTGCATCAGCCACAGCGCCTACTGGCGCGTGAAGGATTATTGCAAGCGCACGGGCAAGCGCTGCGTCTTCATCGACAACCCCAGCATCTCGAGCCTGGCGCGCGGCTTGCAGGAAGTCAGTGGCGAGATGGAGCCGGCCGCGCTGGACGCCGCCGACTGAGCCAGGCCTAAACCTAGGCCTGCAACTCGCGCGCGATCGCTTCGCGCAAGAGCGCATCATCGACCGTGGTGTCGGGCGCGAAACGCCCCACCACCTTGCCGTCCTTGCTGATCAAAAACTTCTCGAAATTCCACAGCACGTCGCCGGGCTGCTCCTGCGTGATGCCGTAGCCGGCCAGCTTGGCGCGGAAATCGCTGCCCGGCTTTTCCTGCGCCCGCGGCTGCTCCTGCACCAGGCGCTGGTACAGCGGATGCTGGCCCGGCCCCTTGACGACGATCTTTTCAAACATGGGAAATTGCACGCCGAAGGTACCGCGGCAGAAATCGGCGATCTCGGCATTGCTGCCCGGCTCCTGCGCGCCGAATTCATTCGCGGGAAAACCGGCCACCACCAGGCCCTCGGCCTGCTTGTCGGTGTAGAGCTTTTCCAGTCCTTCGTACTGCGGCGTCAAGCCGCAGGCGGAGGCGACATTGACCACCAGCACGACCTTGCCGCGATAGGCGTCCAGGCTCGTGGGTTCGCCATTGATGCGGCGCAAGGGAATGTCGTAAATACTGTCGCTCATGATGTGTCTCCTCGGCGGATAAAACAATCATGATAGCCGTGTGTGCGCGAACGCGCTGGCGGCGTCAAAAACTCAGTAGACGTCGCGCCGGTAGCGCCCTTCCGCTGCCAGCGCGTCGAGCGCGGGCCGTCCCAGCATCTCCTGCAGGGCCTGGTCGACGCCGCCCGCCATGCCGGCCAGGCTGCCGCAAATGTAGATGGCCGCGCCCTGCTGCAGCCACAATTTGATTTCATCGGCATTGCCGCGCAAGCGGTCCTGCACGTAGGTCCGCTCCGCTTGGTCACGCGAAAACGCCAGGTCCAGGCGCGGCAAGTCGCCGCTGGCATGCCAGTGCTCAATTTCCTCGCGATAATGGAAATCATGGGCCGCATTGCGTTCGCCAAAGATCAGCCAATTGCGCCGCTGCCCTGCCAGCACGCGGCTTTTCAAATGGCCGCGCAAGCCGGCGATGCCGCTGCCGTTGCCAATTAAAATCAGGGGACGCTGGGCATTGTCTTCCAGGCGGAAACGCCGGTGCTGGCGCAAGCGCAGTTGCACCGCGTTACCGACAGCGGCCTGCGCCGTGAGCCAGCCCGAGGCCAGGCCCAGGCTGCCGTCGGGATGCACATGCTGGCGCACCAGCAAGTGCACGCCGCCGTCGTGCGGAATCGAGGCGATCGAATATTCGCGCGGTTGCGCAGGATCAAGCGGCGCGGCCACCTGCACCAGGTCGCCCGACTGCCAGTCAGGCAGGCTGCCCGCCAAGGGCGCCAGTTCCACGTGATAGATGGGGCCGCCGGCGCTGCCCGGATTGAGCAACTGCCGACGCATCAGGCGCCAGTCGCCGAATGCGGGCGCGCTCCAGTCCGGCGCGTCGCTGGTGCCGGCCAGGTGGCTCAGGTGCTGGAACCATTGCTCGATGGTGGCGCTGGCGCTGCGGTCGACTTCGATGCGCTCGAACAGGCGCGAGGCGCCCTGCTCCGCCAGCCAGGCATCGAGCGCGCGGCCGAAGCCGCAGAACTGGCCATAGCTGCGGTCGCCCAGGGCCAGCACGGCGTAGTGCAATTGCGGCAGCGCCAGCTCTCCCGTCATCAAACGGCCCATGAAGGCGGCCGCATTGTCGGGCGCATCGCCTTCGCCATACGTGCTAACCAAAAACAAGGCCCGTTCCGCTTGTTGCAGATCAATGGCCGTGAGGTCGGCCAGCGCGCACAGGCGCACGGGAATGCCGGCCAGTTGCAGGCTCTGCGCCGTTTGCGTGGCCAGTTCCTCGGCATTGCCCGTCTGGCTCGCATACGCCACCAGCCAGGCGGGACTGTTGGCCAGCGCCGCCTTCGCGGCGTCGGACGCGCGGCGCCTGGCGCGCGCACGCAGCCAGGGCGCCAGGCACACGCCCGCATAACTGAGGGACAGGGCGGCCAGCAAGGCCAGCCGCGTCGTATCGTGCGTAAAAATCATGGAATCAATCGTTCATTCGTCGAGCATGGCCAGCATGTGGCTGCTCAGCGTTTCATGGTAGCCATCGCCGTCGCGCTGCAGGAAGCGCGCGGCCAGGCCCTGCTCTTCGGCCAGCGCCATGCCGGCTTCCGGACCCAGCACCGTCAAGGCCGTCGACCAGGCATCGGCCGCCATGCATTCGGCGTGCACGACGGTGACGGAAGCGAGTTGATTGGCGATCGGCATGCCGCTGCGCGGATCGATGGTGTGCGAGAAACGCACCGTGCCATCCTCGAAGAAACGCCGGTAATCGCCCGACGTCGCCACGGACAAGCCGTGCAGCGCCAGCAGCATTTCCGGCGGATACTGCGCATTATCGGCGGCGCCATCGACTTGCTCCAGCATCACCCACCACGGCTGGCCGTCGGGCTTGCTGCCGGCGCCGCGCAGCTCGCCACCCACTTCGACCAGGTAATGATGGATGCCCTGGCTGTCCAGGTAGCGGGCCAGGCGGTCCACGCCATAGCCCTTGGCCACGGCGGACAAGTCCAGCTGCAAGCCGCCCGGCTGGCGCGCGCGGCGGGCCGGCAAGTCCAGTTCCAGGCGGCGGCGCTGGCGCTGCGCCAGCAGCAGCGCCACGGTATCGTCTTTCGGCGGCAGGAAGCCGGGCTCGTCGTAGCGGTTGCGGGGGCCGAAGCCCCACAGGTTGACGAGGGTACCGGCACACGGGTCATACGCGCCGCCGGACGCCTGCGACACGTGCATGGCAAAGCCCAGCACCTCGCAAAAGGCGGCGGGCAGGCTGTGCCAGCTGCCGGGCTCGGCACGGTTGAAGCGGCCCAGGTCCGAGTCCTCGTCCCAGTGGCTCATTTGCGCTACAACAAGATCCAGCTGCTGCTGCAAGCCCTGCTGCAGGTCGGCGCTGCCCGCGCGTCCCGGCATGGCGGACTCCAGCAAGCGCACCGACCAGCTGGTGCCCATCGACAGGCCGCGCAAGTCCCGGATCGCGGCGCCGGGCGGCGCGACCTGATCGGAAATATGCTGCGGCAGCAGGACCCGGCGCATCGGCGCTCTCGCTCGCGAAGATGCCGCCGCTTACTGCGGCAGCACTTCCACGGAAGCCGCGTAGGTGGCGCGGCGCTCCGGCATCACGGGCGGCTGACCGGCCACGGCTGGCGCGGCCGCTGGCCAGGTGCTGCTCAGGTAATACATGCCGGCGGCCGGCACGGTGAACGTGATCTCGCCCTTGGCATCCGTGCTCTGGCGGATTTCACCGAGCACGCCACGATAGCGCACGCCGCCTGGCACCAGGCTGAACGCCTGGTTCGCCGCCGGCTTGCCGTCGATCAAGAAACGCCAGGTGGCTTTCTCGCCCGCGCGCAAGTCGTTCGGGTGCGTCACCGGCACGAATTCCAGGCCCACGCCCGTCGGCTTGAACACTTCCGTGCTGGTTTCGCCATTGCTGAAGAAAGTTTCCAGGCGCGCTGCCGTGCGCGTGATTTTCACGTCTTTCGCGTCGGCCGGCACGTCTTTCTTGAAGGTTTCCTCGTTGCCGCGGAAACGCTTCTGCTCACCGTTCACGGTGTAGCTGCCCATCACGTTTTGCGACACGATGGCCGCCTTGTACGTGCCCGGCTTTTCCATTTTCACGTCGAAGACGCTGCGCAAACGGCCCGTCAGCGTATTTGCTGGCGCGACTTTCGCGCCGTCCGGGCCGATGACTTGCAGCGCGTCCAGGCGCAGCGGCTGGTGGTCGATCTCGAACAGGCCGTCGGAAACGGCGGCATCCACCGTCACCCAGGCGTCCTTGCTTTCCACCATCGTGCTCGATGGCACCATCCAGCCGCGGTGGGCGTGGGCGTTCATGGCCAGGCCAGCCAGGGCCAGGGCGATCAGGGGTTTGTTGAATTGCTTGAACATGGGGTGCGCCTTATGGTTTGAGTTGGACGACGACATTACCGAGTTCTTCCTTGCCTTTGGCAGGCACGGACTGGGCCGATTTCAGCGGCCACTGGAACGGCACGCGCACCAGTTCGCGTCCGCCCGCTTCGCGCGCCGCTTCCACCACCACCTGGTATTCGCCGGCCGGCAACTTGTCGAGCAAGGCCTTGGCGCCTGGGAAGGTCAAGGTATGTTCGCCTGGCGCACGCGTGGCGCCGCTGACGCCGTCAACCGGCATGGCCAGGTCGCGGCCGCTCTTGCGCCACCATTGGCGCATGTCCTTCAGCCACTTCTCGCCGACCTTGTCTTTCTTTTTCACGTCATACAGCACGGCCAGGTTGCCAACCACCTTCTGGTCCGCCGTTTCCAGCCATGCCGCCACGTAGGGACGGTGGTATTCCGCCACGTTCAATTGCGGGAGTTCAAGCTTGAGGGACAGGTCGGCCGCCATCGCCGACGTACCGATCAGGGGAAGGCCAAGCGCCAGGGTGTAGCGTAATTTCATGGTGTGCCTGTAAAAAAGTAAGAGTAAAAACGATCAGTGAATAAACAGCAAGGCGATCGCGCAGGGTATCAAGATACCGAGGCCAACCATCGGCCAGGTAAATGGCCGGTTGGCCGCGTGGAACTTCAAAATCAATAAGCCCGTCAGGCAAAACACGATGCAGGCGCCGGCAAAGATGTCGATGAACCAACTCCACGCCACGCCCGTGTTGCGGCCCTTGTGGACATCGTTGAGCCAGGACACCCAGCCCCGGTCCGTCAATTCGTATTCGGCGGCCCCGTCTTCCAGGCCGATGCGCACCCAGGCGTCGCCACCCGCCCTGGGCAGCGGCAGGTAGACTTCGTCGATCGACCATTCGGCGGGACGGCCGCCCGCATTGAGCGACCACTGCTGCTTGAGCCAGGCTTCGGCGTCGGCCGGCATGGGCGCATTGGCGCCATCGTGCTTGGCGGCATACGCGGCCAGTTGCGTGACGAGGGGTGCCGGCAACGCCGCCTTCTGGCGCGTGACCGCCGGCTTGGCTTCGATCTGGCCGGCGTGGTTCAAGGTGATGCCGGTAATGGCGAACAGAAACATGCCCAGCAGGCAAAGCGCTGAGCTGATCCAGTGCCATTGATGCAAGTTCTTCAGCCAGACGGCGCGGCTGGCGTTGTTCTTGGCCTTGTCTGCTGCGCCCGCATTACCCATCGAGCGCTCCCGGCAAGGAGCGGGCCAGGTGGCGCGACAAGTCAGTGTGCTTCATTCCCATCCTTCAATCAAAGTTCATGCCTCATTTTCAAACAAATGATAATGATTATCATTTATTAAGTCAATACATCGGGCGCCCCGCCGGGCCAGCGTTTTGTAACAGCTTTGAAACATGGCGCGAGGCAGGCAGTCGCCACTACGTAAGCTGCCGTACAGAGCCGCCTGCCGCGCCCGCCTATGCTGTTGTTCAGGACAACCATCAAGGGAGCACCCATGCAAGCATATTCCAGCGAACAACTGGCCAGCATCGCGGCCAGGATCAAGGACGTCAAATTCGGCATGCTGACCACCAGCGATGACATGCGCACCCTCACCAGCCGGCCACTGACGCAGCAGCAGGTGGACAGCGAAGGGCACATCTGGTTCTTTGTCTCGGACGAGGCCGCCTACACGCGCGACTTGCTGAACAATCCGCAAGTCAACGTCAGCTTTGCCGATACGGGCGACAGCCTGTATGTGTCCGTCTGCGGTCACGCGCAGTTGCTGAAGGACCGCGCCAAGGCGGAAGAATTGTGGAACCCGCTGCTAAAAGCCTGGTTCCCGGGCGGTGTCGACGATCCGAAGCTGTCGCTGATCAAGGTAACGATACAGTCAGCCGAATACTGGGATAGCAGCGCCAGCAAGATGATGCAATTCTATGAAATGGCCAAGGCCGCCATCACGGGCGAACAGCCAAAGGATCTGGGCGAACACGGACGGGTCGACCTGTAGCCGGGTCGCCAGTCTCCCCCCCGGCGGCAAGCAGGCGACATTGTCCGCGCGCAAGGGGAAACGGCCAGCCGCCGTGCGCGAACACGCCAGGCGGCTGGCCTTGCGGAAATTGTCAGACAGTCAGGAAGGGAAGCTCAGACGCCCGTGCTGCCCGTGGTGTCTGGCGCATCGTCGGCGCTCTGCCGGCTTTGCCCTGCGGAGCCGGACTGGTGATGCGGCAAGCGGTCGGCGCGCCGCACTTCGCCGATGGAAAACAGATCGTCGCCGATATCGAGGCCTTGCTCGCTATCGACCAGTACAAAGTTTTCGGCCGAGTCGGCCGTGCTTTGCTTGCTGCCCGCCGTGGATGGCGTGCCGCCCTGGCTATTGCCCGGTTGCGGCGTATTCGCGTTGCCCATTATCTTCTCCCTGATCATCAATGCGAGTTGACTGCGCGGCGATTGCCAGGCGATTGCACCTTGCCAGCGCAGCTATTTCATCATAGTCCATGCCTGCTGCATTGCATCAAAATTTTGCGGCGACCGGACAGATGCGGCCATGGCCAGCGGCGTGCCTGCCGCTGGCCATGGTCACCGCTACCGCTCATTACCACTTGCTGCTACTTGTTGCGCGACCCCGCGGAACCCGAACCCGACCCCGCGCCGCCGCTTTGCTTGTTGCCACTGTCTCGGTTGCCCTCCTGGTTCATGCCGGCATTGTCGCGCGTGCCGCTGGAGCTGGAGGCGCTTTGCCGGCTGGCATCGTTCTTGTGGCTTTGGCTGCCTGCGCGGCGCGCCTCTTCCGACGTGAATTCATGCGCCGTGCCCTTTTCATGCGCTGCACGTCCCCCTTCGCTGGCGATTTCGCGCTGCTGGGCGGGGTCCATGGAAGCGAAACCCCGTTTGCTGGTATCGCTTTGCTTGTTGCCGCTGCCGCTGCTACTGCTGCTACTGGTTTTACTACCTTGCTGTTTATTGTCGCTCGATGTGGCCATGATGATCTCCTTGATCGATAGAATCAGAAACAGTGCAAACCATGCAATTCTTTCCCCTCGCATGGCAAGGGAACCGTCATCTTAGTGCGCGCATGGGGTGCAAGAAATAGGAGGATGCCAAGAGCGCATGTAGGATGAGTCCCGCCCGTGGTGGCGCAGTTACTTTCAGTTTTCCACCAAAAGTACCAGACACTCAGCAGTTAGCGAGGCAGCGCACGCGGCCAGCCGCCGGGGGCGGCCGGAGAACGGCGGCATCGGAACTTGCCGCGCATCGCCTCCGACACGCGGCCGCGGGACGCCAGCGGCGGGGAATTCAGGAAGCGAAAAGGATGGCCCAGAACAGCATCAGCAAACCGGCAATCGATACGCACCACACGAGCGTGCGCACGACGGGCACGCCAAACGCATACAGGGGCAAGTACAGCGCGCGCGCGGCCAGGTACAGGGCGGCGCCATACAGGGTCAGCGCGCTTTCCTGCGCCGTCACGTGGGCGATCAGCACGGCGGCGGCGAACAGGGGCAGGGTTTCGAACAGGTTCGCCTGGGCCCGCTGCAAGCGGCCCGTGATCTTGCCCACGGGCGGGCCTTCGCCGTCGCGCGCGCTCACGTTATACGCCGTGCCCGTCTCGCGCGTGCGAAACAGTGCGGGCAGCAGAATTTGCACCAGCGCCAGCACGAGGGTACAGGCCAGCATCGTCAGTTCAGGAGTCATGCCTTACCTCTGCAGGGTGGGACAGGCTGGCCGTGCCGGCGCATGCCCGTCAGGGTTGGTCGAGTGCCGCTTGCAACTCCATCAAATCATACGGCTTGCGCAAGACGCTGGCGGAAAAGCCCAGCTCATCCATCGATTCCTTGCCATAGCCGGTGGAAAAGATGATGCGCATGTCCGGTTTATCGCGCAGCACCATGCGTGCCAGCGCGATGCCGGACATGCCGGGCAGGCTGACATCCGTAAACAGGATATCGAAGTCTTGCTCGTTGAGCAACTCCCACGCCGCTTCGCCATCGGACACGCCGCTGACCGTGTGGCCCAGCATGCCCACCAGCTCGCACACCATCAGCTGGGAATCGAGATTGTCTTCCACCACGAGTATCTTCATCGAAGTCGGCATGTCCCCCTGCGGCACCAAGGCATGGCCCGTCAAGTCCAGCCCCGGCGTGCCGCCTCCCAGCACGCTGGCCGCCGTGCTGCCGCTTGCCAGCGTGCCGGCCACGGGCGCGCCGGACCGTTCGAACTGGCGCGCGCGCATTTGCTGCTGGCGGTTGGCCAGCACATGGCGCAGCTTGCGCGCCAACTCTTCGCGCCGGTATGGCTTGCTGAGCAATTCCACCCCCGCATCGAGCCGGCCTTCGTGCACGATGACATCCTGCGCGTAGCCGGAGGTAAACAAGACGGCGATATCGGGCTGTAACTCGCGCGCCTGGCGCGCCATCTCCGTGCTGCTGACGGGACCGGGCATGATCACGTCCGTAAACAGCACATCGATCTGCGCACCGCTGTGCAGCACGGCCAGCGCGCTTTCGCCATCCTCGGCCTTGAGCACCTTGTAACCGAGCGCGCCCAGCATATCGACCACGGTGGTGCGCACGCCCACGTCGTCTTCCACCACCAGCACCGTTTCCGTGCCGCCCGTGACGACGCCGCTCAACTCCAGTTCCTCGTCCGCTTCGGCCATCAGGGATCGGGGCAAATAGATTTTGACTCCCGTGCCCACGCCAGGTTCACTGTAGATGCGGATATGGCCGCGACTTTGCGTGACAAAGCCGTACGCCATCGACAAGCCCAGGCCCGTGCCCGCGCCTTCCGGCTTGGTGGTGAAGAACGGTTCGAAGGCGCGCTGCAGCACGGGGCCGCTCATGCCGCGGCCCGTATCGGTCACCGACAGCATCACGTACTGGCCCGCCGGCACGTCGACCAGGTTGTGCACATACTGTTCGTCGAGCACGACGTTGCCCAGTTCGATGGTCAGCTTGCCCACGCCATCCATGGCGTCGCGCGCATTGATGGCCAGGTTGAGGATGACGTTCTCGATCTGGCTGCGGTCGACCAGGGTATTCCACAGTCCGCCGCCGCCCACCAGCACGATGTCGATCGCTTCGCCCAGGGCGCGCCGCAGCAGCGCATCCATATTGCGCACCACGCGCGTCAGGTCGGCCACCACCGGTTGCAAGGGCTGGCGCCGTGCAAACGCCAGCAGGTGCGACGACAGCTTGGCGCCCCGCTCGACGGCGGCAATCGCCGTGTCCAGGCGCTGGCGCATGAGGCCATCCGTGCCCGCCAGGTGCTGCAGCAAATGCAAATTGCCGGAAATGATTTGCAGCACATTATTGAAATCGTGCGCGATGCCGCCCGTCAACTGGCCCACGGCTTCCATCTTTTGCGCCTGGCGCAAGGCGTCTTCGGCCTTGGTGCGCTCATTCACTTCCTGTTCGACCCGGTGTTCCAGCGTTTCGTTCAATTCATGCAGCGCTTTTTCCACGCGGCGCCGGTCCGTGATGTCCGTCTTGACGGCGATCAAGGAACGCGTATGACCCTGCTCATCGACCAGGCGGCTGACATTGCTCGACACCCATACTTGCGAGCCATCTGGCTTCAGGTAGCGCTTTTCCAGCGAGAACGATTCGCCCGTTTCCACCAGGCGCTGGAACAGCACGCCGTTGCCAGGCACGTCCGCCGGATGCATGATGTCGTTCATATTCAGGCTCAGCAGTTCTTCGGCGGAACGGCCCAGCATGCGGCACAGGGCGCCGTTGACACGCTGGAAACGGCCATCGAGGCCCAGCTCGGACAAGCCCACGGAAGCCTGGCCGAAAATGGCCGCCATGCGCTCCTGGCTGGCATTGAGTTCATCCTCGATCTGGCGCCGCTCCGTCACGTCGAACGACACGCCCACGTAGCGGCGCTGGCCCGGCACGCGGCCGGCCACCACCTCGCCCTGGCGCGCGATCCAGCGCAGCGCGCCATCGGCGGGACGGCGGATGCGGTATTCCACGTATTCGAGGGGATTGGGCGCCAGATCCAGCTTGCTCGGTCCGACCTTTTGCTGATCGCGCGCATCGACCAGGCTCACCAGCAGGCGCTCCGTCACTTCCGTCTCGTCGGCAATGCCCCACAGGCGGCGGAAGGTGGGCGACACCAGCATCGCACCCGTCTCGGGAAACCATTCAAAGGTGCCGATGCCGCCCGCCTGCTGGGCCAGGCGCAACCGCTCCTCGCCTTCCATGCGCTCGGTGACGTCGATGCCTTCGACGAGAATGCCCGTGACCGCGCCCTCGTCATCCTTGATGGGCTGGTAGACGAAATCGATGTGGCGCTGGCCCGTCTGCCCGTCCGCCGTCTGCAAATCCACTTTGACCTGGCGCCCCTCGTAAGGTTCGCCCGTGCGGTAGACCTGGTCGAGCAGCGCGATGAAACCTTGCGCCTTGACTTCGGGCAAGGCCACTTCGACTGTCTTGCCCAGCAGCTCAAGTTCGGGGCGTCCCACCAGGCGCAGATAATGTTCATTCGCCAATTCGAACACGTGCTGCGGCCCGCGCAACATGGCCATGAAGCTGGGCGCCTGCTGGAACAGGGCGCGCAGCAGCGCGCGTTCCTCGCCCAGGCGGCGGTTGGCCGCGCGCACGGCCTCGCTCTCGGCTTGCAAGGTGGTGTTGAGCTCGCCCAGTTCAGCCGTGGCCAGCTTCAGCTGGCGCCCCTCCTCCATGCGCGCCGTCAATTCCAGCGCCGTGCACAGCACGCCATCGACCTGGCCGCCAACGCCATGCACGGGCGTATAAAACAGGTCGAAACAGACATCCGCGTGCTGTCCGCCGCGCAACAGCGGCAGGCAGCACTCGCGGTGCACCTGCGTCTCGCCGCGCAATCCCGCGTCGAGGATGCGCGCGTTCCAATCCCAGATTTCGGGCCAGACGGCCGGCACCGTGCCGCCCAGCGCCGCCGGATGGCGCGCCCCGGCGATCTGGATGTAGTCGTCGTTATAAATCATCACATGCTGCGGGCCCCACATCAGCACCATCGCCATCGGCGAATTGAGGACGATGTCGACGCTGGTGCGCAAATTGGCGGGCCAGCCATCGAGGGCGCCCAGGCCGGTGGCGGACCAGTCGCGCTGGCGCACCAGTTCGCCCATATTGCCGCCGCCGCGCGGCCAGGCTGGCGCGCTCATGTGGCCAATCCCGCTTGCACGCGCACCTGGCACTGGCGCGGGATGCGCACCGTCGCCAGCGTGCCCTGCGCGTCCGTCGAACTGAGCTCGACCGTGCCGCCATGGGCCTTGACGAACATGTTCACCGTGTACAAGCCCAGCCCCAGGCCCTGCCCCGTCCTGCGCTTTTCGCCTGCCTGCTGGAACGGCTCGAACAGGGTCGGCAGCAAGGCGGCGGGAATGACGCCGCGATTGGCGATGCGCAATTCAATGCTGTCGGCGTCGCGTCCGTCCAGGGTCAGCTGCACCGGCGCGCCCGCCTCGCCATGCGTGAGGGCGTTGCATAGCAAATTCGAGATGACTTGCGACAGCAAGCCCGCGTCGCATTGCCCGTGCAACTCGCCAACACTGCTGAGTTCGACAAGGGGCGCCTGGCCGGCCGTCTCGAATTCCTCGACGATGGCACGCGCCAGCGCCAGGTAATCGTGCGTGCTGCTGCGCAACTCCATCGTGCCGGAACGGATGCGCGCCAGGTCCAGCAACTGGTCGACCATGCGCGCCATGCGCTTGGCGCTGCTTTCGATGCGCTGCGCCGTGACGATCACCTTCGGGTGGTCGCTCATCATCGGCAACAGCATGGCGCCGTTCATCACCACCGACAGGGGCGTGCGCAAGTCGTGGCCCAGCACGGCCGTGAACAGTTCATTCAGGTGCAAGGCATGCTTGAGTTCGTCGAGCTGGGCCGACAACTCGCGCTTCTGCTGGTACAGCTGGACCAGCACGGCCACCTTGCTTTGCAAGGCTTTCACGTCGATGGGCTTGTACAGGAAATCGACGGCGCCTGCCTCGTAGCCACGGAAACTGTAGCTCGGTTCGCGCGACGCGGCCGTGAGAAAAATCAAGGGAATGCTGCGCGTGCGCTCGCTGCCGCGTATCAGCTCTGCCAGCTCGAAACCATCCATCTGCGGCATCTGCACGTCGATGAGGGCCAGCGCCACGTCATGCGTCAACAGCAATTCCAGCGCCTCGGCGCCCGAGCCGGCCTTCAGGATGACAATACCGGGCCGCGCCAGCACGGCTTCGGCGGCGACCAGGTTTTGCGCGATGTCGTCAACGACGAGGATATGGATAGGGGCGGTCACGGAATCATCTTCAGGCATCGCAACGGCAAGATGCCATCGTGTTTCGATATGGACATAAACATTGTTTCAATTCTCACATATATTACACGCACTACACCATTCCCATTCACTTGTGTTCACCATCGCCGAGCAAGGCCAGGCTGGCAGCCATCTGCGGCAAATCGAGCACGCGGTCGGCGCCAGCCCGCTTGAGCGCAGCGGCCGGCATGATGCCACAACTGGCCAGCTGCGGGTCTTGCACCCAGGCACTACCACCCAGCTGCCGCACGCGCGCCAGGCCCGCCGCGCCGTCGGCCGAGGCGCCCGTCAGGATGATGGCCAGCATGGCGCGCCGGTAGGCGTATGCGGCTGTTTCCAGCAAGACATCGATGGACGGGCGCGAAAAATACACGGGCGCTTCTTGCGACAGGGAAAAGCTGCCATCGGGTTCGACTTGCAAATGGTAATCGGGCGGCGCGAAATACACGGTGCCGCCCTGCAAGGGTTCCTTGTCCTGCGCTTCGCGCAAGGGCAGCTGGCAACGTTCCGCATACAACTGCGGCAACTGGCTCGAACGGCCCGGCGCCAGGTGCAGCACCACGACCACGGCCGCGCGGCAGGTGGCGGGCAAGGCGCGCAGCACGATGCCCAGCGCTTCCACGCCGCCGGCCGAGGCACCGATGGCGATCAGGCGCAGGCCGGCGGGCGGCGGCGCGACGTCGCAGGTCGGCAACATGTCAGGCACGCTGGAAGATGCGCTCAGCCGGGCTCAGCTCATTGAAGCTGGCCGCATGGCGGCTGAAATGCAGGCTTTCCTTCATGCCCAGGCCCAGGAAGCCCCGGTTCACCAGCGCTTCGTGGAACAGGCCCAGGCTGCGGTCTTGCAAGTCTTTATTGAAATAGATCATGACGTTACGGCAGGAAACCATGTGCACCTCCGAAAACACGCTGTCCGTCGCCAGGCTGTGGTCGGCGAAGACGAACTGGCGCCGCAAGCGCCGCTCAAAGATGGCGCCCTTGTAGGCGGCCGTGTAATAGTCGGACAGCGAGCGCTTGCCGCCCGCCAACTGGTAATTCTCGCTGAACTGGGCGATGCGCTCGATCGGATAGATGCCCGCTTCGGCGGCGGCCAGTGCTTCCACGTTGATGTCGGTCGCGTAAATCATGCTACGTTCAAGCAAGCCTTCCTCTTCCAGCAAGATGGCCAGCGACCACACCTCTTCGCCGCTGCTGCAGCCGGCCACCCAGATCTTGATGGACGGATAGGTGTGCAGGATGGGCACGACTTTTTCGCGCAAGGCGCGGAAATACGCGGGATCGCGGAACATCTCGCTCACTTGCACCGTGAAAAACTGCAGCATCTGCGCGAACATGGCCGGCTCGTGCAAGATGCGGTCCTGCAATTGCGACAGGCTGGCGCAGCCGAAGCGCTCCATGGCCTGGCGCATGCGCCGGCGCAGCGACGCCACCGAATAATCGCGGAAATCGTGCTGATATCTCAACAAGATTCCCTCAAGCAACAATTTCAGTTCTATATCGAAAATATCGTCATCTAACAACATCCACCTCATCGGATACCTGACCGTTGAACACGGTGCAACACACACCATGCAGTCACTGCCAAATGCTAGCAGATCGCCGGCGATTATCCCGCAAGGAAAGTGTCAGTTAGGTACGCTGGCGTACACTGCGCCATCTTTTTCAGGCATCCACGCCCTTCATGCCTTCCTCCGTATAACGCGCGCCCGCCGCCATGCCCAAGGGAAAGGCGGCATTCATCGCCGCCAGTTCCGCGCCGTCCAGCCGCACGGCCAGCGCGCCCAGGTTGTCGTGCAAATACGCGATGCGCTTGGTGCCGGGGATGGGAATGAGGTCGTCGCCTTGTGCCAGCAGCCAGGCCAGCGCCAGCTGGGCCGGCGTGCAGCCTTTTGCGCGCGCGAGGTTCTTCACCTGCGCGACGATGGCCTGGTTGCGCGCCAGGTTGTCGGATGAAAAACGGGGATTGAACTGGCGAAAATCCCCCGCGTCGAGGCTGGCAGCATCGGCGATGGCGCCCGTCAGGAAACCGCGCCCCAGCGGGCTGTAGGCAAAGAAGCTGGCGCCCACGTCGCGGCAGGCGGCCAGCACGCCCTGCTCCGGTTCGCGCGTCCACAGCGAGTATTCGCTCTGCACGGCCGCCACGGGGCAAAGCGCCGCCGCGCGCCGCAAGGTGGCGGCGCTCACTTCGCACAGACCCACGGCGCGGATCTTGCCCTCTTGCCGCAGCTGCGCCAGCGCGCCCATCGATTCCTCCAGCGGCGTCTCCAGGTTCAGGCGGTGCAGGTAGAACAGGTCGATGGCGTCCACGCCCAGGCGCGCCAGCGACGCTTCGCACGCCTGGCGGATGGTGGCGGGGGAATTGTCGACGCGGCGCGCATAGCTGCCGGCCTCGCGCGCCAGGCCGCACTTGGTGGCGACCAGGGCCTGGCCGCGATGGTTGCCCAGAAATCGTCCCAGCAATTGCTCGTTGTGGCCAAAGCCGTAGGCGTCGGCCGTGTCGAACAGGGTCACGCCCGCCGCCAGGGCCGCTTCCAGGGTGGCCAGCGATTGCGCCTCGTCCGTGGCGCCATAAAATTCCGACATGCCCATGCAGCCCAGGCCCAGTGCCGAGCTGGTCAAGCCGCTATTGCCGATGCGTCGTTGTTGCATGCTGCTCTCCTCACGTGTTGACTCGATGCAGCCAGTCTAGGCCGTGCCGGCCGGCGGGGGAATGCGCGATTTCGTGATACCTTTCTGGTATGAGAGCCCTCGATACCCATGCCTTGACCCTGTTTTGCGCCGTCGCCCGCTGCCTGAACTTCCGCCAGGCGGCGGAGCAATTGCACATGACCCAGCCGCCCCTGTCGCGCGCCATCAAGACGCTGGAAGAGCGGCTGGGCGCGCGATTGTTCGAGCGCGACACGCAGGGCGTGGCCTTGACGCAGGCAGGGCATACCTTGCTGCCGCAGGCGCTGCACATCCTCAATTTGCTTGATATTGCGCAAACGTCGCTGCGGCAAGACAGCGCGCCCGCGCGCCTGCGCCTGGGCTTGACCAGTTCCGTGGCGGCCGGCCTGTTCCGGCCCTTGCTGGCGGCGCTGGAAGGGCAACTGGGCAGTATCTGCCTGGAACTGACGTCCGCCCCCTCGCCGCGCCTGGTGGCCGGCGTGCGCAAGGGCCAGCTCGATGCGGCCCTGCTGGCCTTGCCCAGCGCCACCTTCGAGCTGGCCGTGCAGCCGCTGGCGCGCCAACCCATGATGCTGGCCCTGCCCGCCGGGCACCGGCTGGCGAAAAAGCGCAAGCTCAGCCTGTTTGACATCGCCCAGGAATCCGTCTACTGGTTCGAACGGGCGCGCCAGCCCGCCTTCTTCGACCATTGCCAGCAGGTATTTCGCCGGCATGGTTTCGCGCCGATTTTCCTGCGCGAAGCGCCCGACCACCATGTGCTGCTCGGCGACGTGGCGGCCGGCAAGGGCATGGCGCTGCTGGCCGACTCGTTCCGCGCGCTGCGCCTGGCTGGCGTGGCCTACCGGCCATTGGTGGAAGGCGAGGAATTGGCGGCCGGCATCGGCCTGGCCTGGCGGGAAGAGCACGGCCATGCGGCCCTGCCCCTGCTGCGCCAGCTGGCGCAAGAACATTTGAAAAAGTGAAGGCCGCGCACGGATGCGCCAGACGCGCTACCATGGCGCCTTCCCCATTTTTCAGCGCCACCACGACCATGACGTTTACCATCAGCGACGCCGCCTACGGCACCGATACCCCCGCAGCCAAGCACGCCATGTATGCGGATCTGCGCTCGCAACTGCAAGGCTTGCTGGCCGGCGAGAGCGATTTCATCGCCAATACGGCCAACTTCAGTTCGCTGGTCTTCAATACGATGCCGGGTCTCAACTGGGCCGGCTTTTACTTCCTGAAAGGCGAGGAACTGGTGCTGGGTCCATTCCAGGGCAAGCCAGCCTGCATCCGCATCAAGAAGGGCCGCGGCGTGTGCGGCACCACGGTGGTCGAAGGCAAGTCCATCGTCGTGCAGGATGTGCACGCGTTTCCTGGCCACATCGCCTGCGACGTCAATTCCCGCTCGGAACTGGTGGTGCCCGTGTTTGCGCAGGGTCAAATCATCGGCGTGTTCGACCTCGACAGCCCCTTGCCCGGCCGCTTCGACGACGTCGACGCGCAAGGCGTCGAATCGCTGGTGCGCGTGCTGGAAGAAACTATCGTCGCCGAATAATCAGTTGCCCGCCTTGACGGCGATGAATTCGCCCTTGCCGACCGTCGCCAGGCATGCCATGTAGCGGCTGTCGGCGCGGATGGCGTCGACAAAGCCGGCCATGTCCGCGTAGTGTGAACTGGCGTTGTCGACCACCAGCACGCCGCCGGCCGCCAGCACGCGGTCCAGCTGCGGCCACCAGGACTCATATTGCTGGCGCGCGGAATCGAGGAAGATGAAATCGTAGGCACCGTCAGCCGCATCGCGCAGCACGTCGCCCGCGTCCGCCAGCAACTGACCAATCACGCCTTGCAGTTGCGCGCGCACAAAGTTGGCATGCGCCATGTCGAACTTGTCCTGCGCCTTTTCCACCGTCACCACGCTGCCGCCCAGCGGCTGTACCGCACGCGCCAGCCACAGGGTGGAATAGCCGTTCGAGGTGCCGATTTCCAGCACCCGCCGCGCACCGCGCGCGTGCACCAGCACGGCCAGCAATTCGCCCGTGTCGCGCGTGATATTGAGCATGCGGCTGGCACGCTCCGTATGCGCCGCATCATTGGTGTTACCGAATGCTTCGAGTTCGCTTAACAGGGTATCGAGGGTATCGATGCTGTGCATGCCGCCTCCTTGTGCAAAACATCAGCATAGCAAAAATACTACGCTTGTACGCGCTTCAATGGGCGTTTCAGGTACTGCACCATCACCACGCCCAGCAGGGTCACGCCGCCGCCGATCACATCGTAGCTGTGCAGGGTTTCACCGAGGAACAGCATGGCGATGATCACCGTGAACACGGGCAGCAGATTCATCAAGGTCGTGGCGCGGCTCGGGCCCAGCTTGGCCAGGCCGTGCATCCACAAGAACGGCGCGATGATGGATGCGGGGATGCCGGCAAACAGCACCAACGGCAAGCCGGGACCGGTGACGGGCGGCGCCGACTGGCTCAGGTAATACACGAACAGCACGGGCACGGCGCACCACACCTGGATCAGCAGGGAGTGCCAGTTGTTCAGGGGAATCTTCCAGCGCTTGAGCAGCACGCCATAGCCCGCATACGACAGGCACGCCAGCAGCATCAGGGCATCGCCCACGGCCGCGCCATGGGCGATCAGGGCGGCCGGGTCGCCATGGCTGAGCAAGTAGCCGAGTCCCAGCAAGGACACGAAGCCGCCAAACACGCCGCCCACGGTGGGTGCCTCTTTCAACAGCAAGACGGACAGGCCCACGGCCAGCAGCGGCATCAGCGATGCGAGGATGCCCATATTGGTGGCGGTCGTCGTTTGCGCCGCGATGTACGCGAGGCACTGGTACATGACCATGCCCAACATGCCCAGCACAAACAGTTTCCCAAGATATGGTTTCACCACGGCCCGCTGCTTCCACACTGGACGCGCGAACACCAGCGCCAGCAGCACGCCGGCCAGCAGCCAGCGGTAGAACGAGATGGCGGCCGGATCGATCACGCCCACGGCCATCTTGCTGACGATGGTATTGATGGCCCAGATCAGCACGGCGATCACGGGAAACAGATAATGCTTGGCTTTCATGCAGGAACTCCACTATTCAACGAGCACCATTTTCGCATGGTCCGATTCCATGGATATAATGCATATCGGACAAACGATGCAAAGAACAGGACAAAACAGGAGATCCGATGGCCAGCAACCAGCACTTTCCCGCCGTTTCCGACGCCCTGCCCTATCCCGTGTACTTTCGCCTCGACGATTACCACGCGCACCAGCAATTCGATTACCAGAGCCATCCGTGGGGCCAGCTCACGTATTGCTCCACGGGCGTGATGGAAATCATGGTGGCGGGACAGCGCTACCTGTCGCCGCCCCAGTACGCCGTGTGGATACCGCCCGACACCTTGCACGACGGCTATATCCGCCAGGATGTCGTGTTTCACTCCGCCTACATCGACGCCAGCCTGTGCGCGCAGTTGCCGGCGCAGCCGTGCGCGCTGGTATTGAGTCCCCTGCTCAAGGCGATCCTCGGCGACTTTGCCGAACGGGGCGTCACCACGCCCGCCACGGCCGCCGACCAGCGCCTGGCGCAAGTACTGGTTGATCAATTGCAGCTGGCGCCGTGCAGCCGCAACTATTTGCCCGGCAGCGACGAACCCGTCATCGCGGCGCTGCTGGCCGCCCTGCAGCTTGATCCCGGCAGTAACCGCTCACTGGCCGAGTGGGCCGCGCAATTGCATGTGACCGAGCGCACGCTGGCCCGGCGTTGCCAGCGCGAACTGGGCATGCCGTTCGGCGAATGGCGCCAGCGCCAGCGCTTCCTGGCCGCCCTGCCCCTGCTGGAACAGGGAGCAACCGTGCAGGCGATCGCGCTGGAACTGGGCTACAGCACGGCCTCGGCCTTCATCGCCATGTTTCGCCGTCAAGGCGGCGGCACGCCGGACCAGTTCCGCCGCGGCCTGCGCTGAAAAAGGGGCCAGGGGTAGCCGCCTTGTCATATGGGGATGCTAAAATTCAAACATCTTTCCAGAGAGCAAAAGGACGCGCATGAACCCCAGCACCGACACGGCCACCGATACCCAAGGCAGCGAGGACATGCCCCAGGCATCAGCAACGGCCGTGACGGCGCCAGCGCCCATCAAGCTCGACAAGGAAGACGTGCCCACCGTGCTGGGCAAGCTGCGCACTCTGGTGCAGGACAAGACGCGCTTCGAGCCGCACGACATCACGCCGCTGGCCGAGGAAGACGTGCTGCAGGATTTTTCCCTGCAAGCCAATTACGCGCTCGAGGCGCGCTTCGAGCAGCGCGTCATCAATGGCTATTTCGCGCCGGCGGGCAATGACTGCCGCTGTGGCTCGCACGAAGTGGGAGCACTCGCTCACGCGCAGGAAAAGGAGCGGCTGCGCCGCGCGGCGGGCAAGCTCGACAATGCCTTGCGCCAGGCGGGCCAGGCCTACAACGGCGTCGAGGCGGGCGTCTACCTGCCGCACGCCGTCAAGTACTGGCACCTCGATACCTGCAGCAACTGTTCCGGCAAAGGTCGCATCGGCTGCCACACCTGTTATGGCGCGACGACGGAAACGTGCTGGAACTGCCACGGCGGGCGCACCGTCAGCTGCGACGCCTATGGCTGCTACGGCAGCGGCAAGGTGTCGTGCTCGTATTGCAGCGGCAGCGGCACGGTGTCCGAGCAAGTCACCGATTACGTCACGGTGCAAGTGCCCACTACCACCTACAGCAACGGCAGCTCGCACACCAGCTACCACAGCGAAACGCGCACGCAATACCGCACCGAATATCGCTCTTGCTACCATTGCAGCTTCGGCAAGGTCAGCTGCAACACGTGCCACGGTTCCGGCAACATCAATTGCGGCACCTGCCGCGCCAGCGGCAAGGTCACGTGCCGCACGTGCAGCGGCGTGGGCGACTTGCGCTGCAACCCCTGCGACGGTTCCGGCAAGGTGGGCAAGGCGGCCTGGGTCGATGTGCACGTGGCGCCCGGCTACAGCGTCAGCCTGCCCAAGCAGGCGCCGGACGACGCGCGCCGCATCCGCGACAAGGAGAGCGTGCACTCACTGGCAGCCATCTCCAGCAGCCTGGCCCTGGCGAAAGTGAGCATTTACAATGAAGACCAGCCGCAGGAAGTCGACGCCCTGTATGGCGGCAAGCTGCGCATCGTGCGCCTGGACGCATCGTGCAACGCGGAAAAACATCACCTGGTGGCGTACGGCACGGACTTGCGCTGGCTGACGCTGGACGACATCGTGGAAAAGCTGCTGCGCGGCGATCTCAAGGCGCTCAGCGATGCGCTGGCCGGCAGCGCCGACGACGGCCTGTTCTCGGCCCACGTGCAAGGTTTATTGACGCCGCTGCGCGACGTGGCCGCCTCGGAACTGAATGCGGACGTGATCGAGTCCGTCCTCAGCGGCGACGCGGACCACGCCCACGTCGACGTCGTTTCCGCCGACTATGCGCAGAACGTGCGCACCTGCGTGCTGGGCGCCCTGCGCCAGGTCTACACGCGGCTGGCCAAGCAGTTCTGGTGGAAAAGCGCGCTGGCCGCGCTGGCCGCCGCCATCGCCGCCTGGTTCTTCGCCGGGCGCGGCATGGCGGCGCTGGCCGGCCTGCTTGTCACGGGCGCCGGCTACTGGCTGTTCAACCGCAAGGTCAAGGCAGTGCTGAGCGAGGCGCTGGGCGGCGAACGGCAGGCCGAACGGGCCATGGGCATCGCCGGCAAGGGCCGCCGCAACCAGCTGGCGCAAGTGCTGATCCTCGCCCCCGCCAGCCTGGCCGTGCTGGCCGCCAGCTATGGCTTGCCCGTGCGCGTGCGCCCGGTTTCCGCGCCGCCGCAAACGGCCATGGCGTCGGCGCCCGTCGCGCCCCATGCGCCGGCCGCCGTGCCGCAGGACGCGAGCAGCGCCAAGGCCGTCAAGCTGTATGAAAATGGCGACAAGGCGCAGGCGCTGGCCATGCTGGAAAGCCTGGTCGGCAAGGGCGACGCCGGCGCGTATGGCCTGTATGGCTGGATGCTGCTGATGGGCGAAGGCAAGCCAGGCCCAATCACCGCGCCAACGGCGCAGCAGCGCGAAGCGCGCCAGGTGGCCGCCAAGCCCCTGATCGGCAAGGGCCTGGTGAAGAACGACAGCTATGCGCTGACGGCGAAGGGCGTGATGCTGGCGGAAGGCTGGCAGGAACCGCGCAACATGGCGCGCGGCCTGGACCTGCTGAAACAGGCCGCGAACAAGGGCAATGCGCAAGCCATGCACTTATTGGGCCTGTACCACGTGCGCGGCTACCAGATTCCCGTCAACCACAAGGAAGCGCGCAAATGGTTCACCTTGGCCGCCGACAAGGGCAGCGCGGGCGACATCTACAACCTGGGCCTGATGGACTGGGAAGGCGCGGGCTTGAAACGCCCGGACCGCGCCAGCGCCATGCAGCGCTGGAAGATCGCCGCCGCCATGGGCGAGGAGCGCGCGGTCAAGGCGGTGGCGCAAGGAAAACCTTAGGCGGCTGCCGCCAGCGCCTGCAGGGCCATCGGGTTCGGCGTCGGCTCGCCGACTTTCGTCAGCAGGTTGCGGTCCGTGTGGTGGAACGGCTCGTCCTTGCCGCGGATCAACATGACCGTGTCCTCGTCGTAGCCCCAGGTGCCATCGGCGTGGATATCGACCTTGATGCGGTATTCGACGGTGGTGAATGCGTGTTCGAGGAAGGGGTTCGAGCAGATGCCGTAGGCCGTCGAATCGCGCTTGGCCACCAGTTCGAAACTGGTGGCGTCCGCCGTCGTCGTGCCGGACGCCATGGCGATCTGTCCGCGCGGGATGGCCAGGGTCTGGATCACGGCGCCCGTGGCCGGCTCCCACAGCCAGTAGCCAACCTGCTCATGATACGTTTTGACCTGGTCCGGCTTGGTGATGTGGATGTAGTAGCGCAGGCCGTAGAACAGTTGCGGGCCGTTGGTGACGGGGTCGATCGGTTGCAGCTCGATGCGCTCGACGAAGGCCTGCTTGCGCGGGCCATCGGCCTTCGGCTTGACGTCAAGGCCGCGCGTGCCCGTCCAGATGCCGGCCATGCCGGTCAGGGGGCCCAGATTGTTCAGGGTATGCACGTCGGCGGACGGCTCGGTGTAGATATCTTCGGGAAAATCGCTCATGCGGAAGTCTTCAAAATGGGGCAACAGTGCTTGCCGCCATTGTAAGACGCGCGCCCGCCGGCGGCAAAGCGCCAGCCGTCAGGGAAACTGCGTAGTGTGGCGCTCGATGAACAGCAGGGCCGCGGCAGCCAGCGCGGGGCGCCGCGATTCAAACACGTCTGCATCGCGGGCTTGCAGCAGGTTGGCGGCCACCTCGGGCAAGTCCAGTGCACCGCCGATGAACGCCGCCACCGCATCGATATTCGCGTACAGGGCGCTGTCGAAGCCTTCCCAGTCCACGTAAGCCAGCCACTCGGCCAGCATCACCACGCCGGCGACGGGCGGCGCCAGGGCCGCGATGCGCTCCAGGCGCAGCACGCTGTCGCTGCGGATATCTTCGTGCTGCAGCACGGCCAGCGCCACGTGCTGCAGCGCGTCTTCCGGATCGCGCCGGTACTTGTTCAGCAGGCGCTGCGTGAGCGTAAAACGTTCGATGTCGATGCCGCGCAGCGCGGCCGCCACGTCGTCGTCATGCAGCGCCAGGTGGCGCGCCGCGCAAGCGACATCCACGCCCGCTTTCGCGGCGACGATATCGGTGAGCTGCCGCCGGCGCGCGTCATCCATGCTTACACCAGCGGGTCGGTCGAGCCGGTCAGGGTGAAAATCTCGAAACCCGTTTCCGTCACGGCCAGCGAGTGCTCGAACTGCGCCGACAGCGAACGGTCTTTCGTCACCGTCGTCCATTTGTCGGGCAAGACCTTGACCTGGTAGCTGCCCACGTTGAGCATCGGTTCGATCGTGAAGATCATGCCCGGTTCCAGCACGATGCCCGTGCCGGCGCGGCCATAGTGCAGCACTTGCGGCGTGTCGTGGAAGACCTGGCCCACGCCATGGCCGCAGAAGTCGCGCACGGAGGAAAAGCCCTGCGCCTTGGCCACCGCCTCGATGGCGGCGCCCACGTCGCCCAGGGTGGCGCCTGGACGCACGGTGCGGATGCCGGCCATCATGGCCTCATACGCCGTGTTGACGAGGCGGTTGGCCAGGATGGAGACGGCGCCCACCTTGAAGGTGCGGCTGGTGTCGCCGAACCAGCCGTTGAATTTTGGCGTCACGTCGATATTGAGGATGTCGCCCACTTTCAGGATCTTGGTCTCGGACGGGATGCCGTGCGTGACCACGTGATTGACGGAGATGCAGCTGGCGTGCTTGTAGCCGTGGTAATCGATGGTGCCGGGGATGGCGCCGGCGGCGCGCATGAATTCCTCGCACAGGGCGTCAAGCTTGGCCGTCGAGACGCCCGGTTTCACGAAGGGCGCGATGTAGTCGAGCGTGTCGGCGGCGATGCCGCCGGCCGCGCGCATGCCGATGAAGCCTTCTTCGTCGTGCAGGGGGATTTTCTTGCCGTGTTCAAGCTGGGTGGAATAGCGCATGGTTTTCTTCTTGGTTAGTGTGTGGTGTGGGCGGCCCAGCCGCGCACGGCGTCGTGCGAGGCGCGCAGCATGGCGTCGACGCTGGCGGGGATCGGCCGCTCCTGGGTCAGGTAAGGCTTGACGACGGCCACGGGGGCGTCGATCAGCACGAATTTGAGCAGCATGTGATCCAGGTCAAGCTCCGTGGTGGCGGGCATGGCTTCGGCGCAGCGGACAAAGCAGGCATCGAGTGCCGCCTGCTCCTCTTCGACGGCGGCCAGCAATTCCTCGCTGAGGCCACTGCTGAAATCGGGGCTGTCCGCGCATTGCAGCAGGAAGCGCGCATACACGGGCTTGCGCCGGCACCAGTCCAGCAAGCCGTGCACGCCGGCCCACGTATCGCCGCCCAGCCAGCGGCTGGCCACTTCCTCGCGGAAGTCGCTTTTCACGCGCAGCCAGGCGCGCGCCAGGATGGCGTTGCGCGAATCGAAGCGGTGATACACGGAGCCGATGGGCGCACCGGCCTTCACGGCGATGGCGGCCATCGAGACGGCGCCCACGCCGCACTGGGCGGCGACGGCAATCGCGCTGTCGATGAAGTTGTTTTCGTTGAATTTGGCTAGTCTGACCATTCAAATAGAATACAGATTCTATTTGAATCCGTCAAGCGGCCCCGTTCGCTGAAAAACGCGTCCAACGCGACTTGCCTTGCTGCCTTACAATGGTATGCACGAACCGCTACAAGGAGAATCCGCTTGCTTACGCCCCCCTTCATCGCCTCCTCCCGCTTCGATGATCCACGCCTGGCTTTGGCCCAAGTGCAAGCCATTTACCGCAGCAGCATCGAACACTTGCGCGATGCGCTGCAGCGCTTTGTCGCCGGCGAAGACATGCACGAGCGCGTGCGCGCCTGCTACCCCTTCGTGCGCATCCAGACGGACACCGTGGCGCGCGCCGACTCGCCGCTGGCCTACGGCTTCGTCGCCGGCCCCGGCGTGTTCGAGACCACCCTGACGCGCCCCGACCTGTTCGGCGACTATTACCTCGACCAGTTCACGCTGCTGCTGAAAAACCATAACAGCGGCCAGAAGGTGCACCTGGAAGTGGGCGTGAGCGCCCAGCCCATCCCCGTGCATTTCTCGTTCGCCGAGCATGACCATATCGAAGGCAATATGGATGCGGGCCGCCGCCTGGCCATGCGCGACCTGTTCGACCTGCCCGACCTGTCGGCCATGGACGACGGCATCGCCAACGGCACGCACGAACCGGCGCATGGCGAAGCGCAGCCGCTGTCGCTGTTCACGGGGCCGCGCGTGGATTACTCGCTGCAGCGCCTGCGCCACTACAGCGGCACCTCGCCGCAGCATTTCCAGAATTTCGTCCTGTTTACCAATTACCAGTTCTACATCGACGAATTCATCCGCCTGGGCCACGCCCTGATGGACCGCGCGCCCGACGCCGCCGCGCCCTCGGACGACGACGGCTACATCGCCTTCGTCGAACCGGGCAACGTGGTCACGCGCCGGGTGGGACAGACGGTGGAAAGCGAGGATGCGCTGGGCGCCGCCCCGCCGCGCCTGCCGCAGATGCCCGCCTACCACCTGCTGCGCGCGGACGGCAGCGGCATCACCATGGTCAATATCGGCGTGGGACCGGCGAATGCGAAGACAATCACCGACCATATCGCCGTGCTGCGCCCGCACGCCTGGCTGATGCTGGGCCATTGCGCCGGCCTGCGCACCACGCAAAGCCTGGGCGACTACGTGCTGGCGCATGCGTACGTGCGCGAAGACCATGTGCTCGACGAAGACTTGCCGCTGTGGGTACCGATCCCGCCCCTGGCGGAAATCCAGCAGGCGCTGCAAACGGCGGTGGCGGAAATCACCCAGCTGACAGGGCATGATCTGAAACACATCATGCGCACGGGGACCGTGGCCAGCACGGACAACCGCAACTGGGAACTGCTGCCGCAGCGTACGCCGGAGCGCCGTTTCAGCCAGAGCCGCGCCATCGCGCTGGACATGGAAAGCGCGACGATCGCCGCCAACGGCTTCCGCTTCCGCGTCCCGTACGGCACCCTGCTGTGCGTGAGCGACAAGCCGCTGCACGGCGAAATCAAGCTGCCCGGCATGGCCAACCACTTCTACCGCGAACGCGTCGACCAGCACCTGCGCATCGGTATCCGCGCCGTGGAACTGCTGCGCCGCCAGGGCGTGGACCGGCTGCATAGCCGCAAATTGCGCAGCTTTGCGGAAGTGGCCTTCCAATAAAAAAAACGGCGCCTTCAAGGCGCCGTTTTTTATTGTTGCATCGCTTACAGGAAGCGGTCGAGGATCTTGCGCGTCGTCTTGTCGATATTGAACATGTCGCGGATCAAAAAGTGAATGCCGTGGTTATCGGCGATCAAGAGCGACGCGGCGCCGATGCGGCGGATGTCTTCCTCGCCCTTCAGCACGAACTGCGTCTCGCCCCGGTCCGTGTCGACGTACCAGGTGCACGGCGTGGCGAAACTGGAGACGCTTTTCACGCGCGCGATTTCGGGCATGAATTCGCGCCCTTCCAGCTCTTCCTGCAGCAGGCTGCGCGCCGGCTCGGGCAAGGTGTCGACATGGTCGATCCACGCCACTTCCTTGCCATTGCCCAGCACCAGCGAAATGCCTTCGTCGGGCGACTGGATGGGAAAGGCGCGCACGGGCGCCACGCCTTCAAAGACCTGGCCGTCCGCGTCCGTCATCACCAGCTTGCCGAAGGTGTCGCGGTGTAATGTAAAAGTTGTACTGGCCATGCTTATTCCTTGTCATCCAGGGCGAGTTCGTTGTTGCGCGCCTGTGCTTCGTAGAGGCGGAAATAGGCGCCCTCTTTCGCCATCAATTCATCGTGGCTGCCCACTTCGACGACCTGGCCGCGGTCCAGCACCACCAGGCGGTCGGCGCGGTGCAGGGTCGACAGCCTGTGCGCGATGGCGATCGTCGTGCGGCCCTGCACCAGGTTGTCCAGCGCCTTCTGGATTTCTTTTTCCGTTTCCGAGTCCACCGACGATGTCGCTTCATCCATGATCAGGATGCGCGGGTCGATCAGCAGCGCGCGGGCGATGGAGATGCGCTGGCGTTCGCCGCCGGACAGGCCCTGGCCACGCTCGCCCACCATCGAATCGTAGCCTTGCGGCAGGCGCAGGATGAATTCGTGCGCATGCGCGGCGCGCGCGGCGGCGATGATTTCCTGGCGCGTCGCGTGCGGCTTGCCGTAGGCGATATTTTCCGCGATGGTGCCGAAGAACAGGAACGGCTCCTGCAATACCAGGCCGATATTGCGGCGGTAGTCGGACACGGCGAACGAGCGGATATCGACGCCGTCGAGCAAAATCGCGCCTTCCGACACGTCGTAGAAACGGCAGATCAGGTTGACCAGGGTGCTCTTGCCCGAACCGCTGTGGCCCACCAGGCCGATCATCTCGCCCGCCTTGATGTTCAGGGTGATGCCGCGGTTGACGGCGCGGTTGCCATAACGGAAACCGACTTCGCGCAAATCGATGCGTCCTTCGATCTTGTCCAGTTTGACGGGCTGCGCCGGTTCCGGCACGCTCGACACGTGGTCGAGGATGTCGAAGATGCGCTTGGCGGCCGATGCCGATTTCTGCGTCACGGAAACGATGCGGCTCATGGAATCGAGTCGGCCATAGAAACGCGTGCTGTAGGCGATGAAGGCGGTCAGCACGCCGACGGTGATTTCGCCGCGCGACAGCTGCCAGATGCCGAAGCACCAGATGACCAGCAAGCCCATCTCCGTCAGGAAGGACACGGTGGGCGAGAACAGCGACCAGACCTTGTTCAACTTGTCGTTGACGGCCAGGTTATGCGCGTTGGCGTCGCGGAAGCGGGCCGCTTCGCGTTTTTCCTGCGCAAACGCCTTGACCACGCGGATGCCGGGAATCGTATCGGCCAGCACGTTGGTCACTTCGCTCCACACGCGGTCGATCTTTTCAAAGCCCGTGCGCAGGCGGTCGCGCACCAGGTGGATCATCCAGGCGATGAAGGGCAATGGCGCCAGCGTCATGATGGCCAGCCACGGATTCATCGACCACAAAATGACACCGGTCATGATAATCATCAACACGTCGGACGCGAAGTCGAGCAAATGCAGCGACAGGAAGACGCAGATGCGGTCGCTGCCGCTGCCGATGCGCGCCATCAGATCGCCCGTGCGCTTGCCGCCAAAGAATTCCAGCGACAGTTTCATCAGATGTTCATACGTGGCCGAGCGCAAATCGGCGCCCATGCGTTCGGACACCAGGGCCAGCACATACGTCTTGCCCCAGCCCAGCAGCCAGGCCAGCAGGGCCGAACCGAGCAAGCCGCTCATGTAGTACACCACCAGCCACGGGTCGATATGCTTGCCGTTCTGATACGGGATCAGCACATTGTCCATCAGCGGCGCCGTCAGATAGGGCGGAATCATGTGCGCAGCCGTACTCAGCAGCATCAGCAGGAAGCCCAGGGCCAGCTGGCCACGGTAGGGATGGGCGAAGCGCCACAGGCGGAACAGGGTCCAGGTCGACGGCGGCGTGTACAGCACCTTGGCGCAGATCGGGCATTCCTCCTGCTCCGGCTCCAGCGGGGCCTTGCAGCTAGGACACACTTCCTGCTCCGCTTCCAGCACGGGCTGGCCCGTCAGGTGGCTGTCGAGGCGCTCGACGAACTGTTCCAGCACGCGGATGGCGTGCAGGTTCTGGCCCAAAGTGAAGCGCCACGAAGCCAGGCGGCCGTGGTCGTCGAACAGTTCCAGGTGGCCGACACCGGCGTGGTCATGGTGCGTCAGGCGCAATCCAGGACGGAAAGACCAGCTTTTCCAGGCGGTATCGCCCGGCGAACGGGCCAGTAAACGCTTCTCGGTGACAACAATTATGCCTTTTGTGAAACGTAATCGCGCATCGAGGTCAACCTCAACGCTACTTAAAACGTTCTCCCCTGGAGAAAGGTTGCTCTCGACTTCCGCCAGCCAGTGTTCAGGCAGCGAGGTGAGGGGAATAGTTGTTGCAGGAACACTCAGTTCAGTTGTCATCGTAAAGCATACTCCGGCTCGAGGCCAAGCCCTTCAGGGCGGGATTTGGGGGATGGGGCAGACGCCCGATCAATGTTTGTGTACTGCGCGATGGCGAGGTGGATGCACCAGTGGCAATTTCCTGTATTGTATCGAATGGATGCCTGCCGGTAAGGAATGATGGCAAAACGGCGCAAAAAAAATGCGCGGCTGTCGCAGGAAGCGCCAGGCAGGCGCGGCGCTTTTGCAACGCGGCCGCGATACGGAGCAAGTATACAACAGCCCGCTGTTGCGCAAATGCTCCAGCTTAGCCCAGAGTCGGTATCTTTATAACAAGTACGGCAACAATTAGTAACAATTAGAATGACAACACCAGCAGAATACGAGAAGCAAACGCGACAAGAGGCCTCTAAAAGTGGCACACTGCGCATACCCGGGATAAAGAACCAAGCACGAGCCTGAAAAGACTCTGTAGAGCCAACATAAAGTATCTGGCGCCCAGACGCCTGGCTTGTTATCAAGAAACCACTTACATGATCAAGAAGAAGAACATCGAATTTGCCCGCGTCACCCACTTGCGCGGCCCCAACATCTGGACTTACCGCCCGGTGATTGAAGCCTGGGTCGACATCGGCGAACTGGAAGACTATCCATCCAATACCCTGCCCGGCCTGTACGAACGCCTGGTGGCGTGGCTGCCCGGCATGATCGAGCACCGCTGCGGCGTGGGCGAACGGGGCGGCTTTTTCGAGCGCCTGCGCGAAGGCACGTGGTCGGCCCACATCCTCGAACACGTGGTGCTGGAGCTGCAAAACCTGGCAGGCATGCGCACGGGCTTCGGCCAGACGCGCTCGACCAGCCAGCGCGGCGTCTACAAGATGGCCTTCCGCACGCGCGAGGAGCACGTGGGCCGCGCCGCCCTGGCCGCCGCGCGCGAACTGCTGATGGCCGCCATCAACGATGAAGCCTACGACCTGGAAGCGGCCCTGGCGCCCCTGCGAGACATGGTCGATTCGCGCTGCCTGGGCCCGAGCACGGCCAGCATCGTCGATGCCGCCACAGAGCGCCGCATCCCTTCCTTGCGCCTGAACGACGGCAACCTGGTGCAGCTGGGCCACGGCGCCGCGCAGCGCCGCATCTGGACGGCCGAAACGGACCGCACCAGCGCGATTGCCGAAGGCATCGCCAGCGACAAGGATCTGACCAAATTCCTGCTCAAATCGTGCGGCGTGCGCGTCCCCGAGGGCAGCCTGGTGCGCAGTGCCGAAGCGGCCTGGGAAGAAGCGCAGGACATCGGCGTGCCCGTCGTCGTCAAGCCGTATGACGGCAACCATGGCCGCGGCGTGTCGCTCAACCTGATGACGGAAGCGGACGTGAAGGCAGCCTACGACCTGGCCGCGCGCAAGGGCGACAGCTCGGCCGTGCTGGTGGAAAGCTTCATCACGGGCGATGAACACCGTCTGCTCGTCGTCGGCAACAAGCTGATCGCGGCCGCCAAGGGCGAATCGCTGTGGGTCGACGGCGACGGCGTTTCCACCGTGCTGGAACTGGTGAACACGCAGATCAATACCGACCCGCGCCGCGGCGAAGGCGAAGATTTCCCATTGGGTACCGTCAAGCCGCACGAATCGGGCGAAATCGTGCTGGAACTGCAGCGCCAGGGCATGACCGCCCTGTCCGTGCCGCAGGCGGGCCAGAAAGTGCTGATCCAGCCGAACGGCAACGTGGCCATCGACGTCACGGACGACGTGCACCCGTCCGTCGTGCATGCGGCCCTGCTGGCCGCGCGCGTGGTTGGCCTGGATATCGCCGGCATCGACCTGGTCACCACGGACATCACGCGTCCGCTGGAAGAGCAGCGAGGCGCCATCATCGAAGTCAATGCCAGCCCCGGCCTGCTGGCGCACATCAAGCCGGGAGTGGGTCAGCCCCGCCCTGTCGGCGCGGCCATCGTCGACCACCTGTTCGCCGCCGAGGAAACGGGCCGCATTCCGCTGATCGGCGTGACGGGCACGCGCGGCGCCAGCCTGATCGTGCGCATGCTGTGCAAGCTGCTCAACCTGTCGGGCCTGCACACGGGCGCCGTCTGCAGCGAAGGCATGTACCTGGACCAGCGCCGCGTCGTCAGCAGCGATTGCGTGAACTGGGACGCGGGCCAGCGCCTGCTGCTCAACCGCACCGTGCAGACGGCCCTGTTCGAAAGCAATCCGCGCATGATCCTGGCCGAAGGCCTGGCCTACGACAAGTGCCAGATCGGCGTCGTCACGGACATGGGCAGCCTCGATAGCGTCAAGGATTTCGACGTGCTGGACGAAGCGGGCCTGTACAAGGCCGTGCGCAGCCAGGTCGACGTGGTGGTGCCGACGGGCGTGGCCGTGCTCAACGCCGCCAACGCGCACGTACTGGAACTGGCCGAGCTGTGCGACGGCAGCGTGATCCTGTATGCGCAGGACGGCAGCCTGGTCGCCATCGCGGCGCAACTGGCCACCGGCCGGCGCGCCGTATTCGTGCGCGGCAACCACATCGTGCTGGCCGAAGGCGGCATCGAAACGGTCTTGCTGTGCCTGGACCTGCTGAAACCGGCCACGGCCGGCAATGTCGACAGCGTGCTGGCCGTGGCGGCCGCCGCCTGGGCCCTGAACCTGCCCGTCGACCTCATTTGCGCGGGCCTGCGCACCTTCGACGCGGCCCCCGGCTGCATCGGGAACTGACAGCACAGGCAAAGCAGCACTCAAGCCCGGCCACGATGGCCGGGCCCACAAGAACACAACAGGATTACGGTTTAATTATGGAAGTATCTCGCGTACGGGCCTTGCGGGGCCCTAACCTCTGGAGCCACGACACCGCCGTGGAAGCCATTGTTTCCTGCACCACGCAGGAACTCGACATCGCCCAGCTGCCCGGCTTCGAAGCCCGCCTGCGCGCGCTCTTCCCGCAACTGAGCCCGCTGCAACCGCTGGGCAACTACAACGCCGCGCCGATGGCGCAGGTGCTGGAACTGGCGGCGCTGGGCCTGCAGGCGCAAGCCGGCTGCCCCGTCACCTTCAGCCGCACCACGCCGACCCTGGAAACGGGCATCTTCCAGGTCGTCGTCGAATATTCGGAAGAAGCCGTCGGCCGCCTGGCCCTGGAACTGGCGCAGCAGCTGTGCCAGGCCGCCCTGGCCGATGCGCCGTTCGACCTGGCCGGCGCCCTGCACCAGCTGCAGGAACTCGATGAAGACGTGCGCCTGGGCCCCTCGACGGGCGCCATCGTCAACGCCGCCGTGGCCCGCAACATCCCGTTCCGCCGCCTGACCGAAGGCAGCCTGGTGACGTTCGGCTGGGGCAGCAAGCAGCGCAAGATCCAGGCCGCCGAAATGGACGGCACCAGCGCCATCGCGGAAGCCATCGCGCAAGACAAGGAACTGACGAAAAAACTGCTCGATTCTGCCGGCGTGCCGGTGCCGCACGGCCGTGTCGCCATCGACGCGGACGACGCCTGGGCCGCCGCCTGCGAGATCGGGCTGCCCGTCGTCGTCAAGCCGAAGGATGGCAACCAGGGCAAGGGCGTCACCGTCAACGTCACCACGCGCGAACAGCTGACGGCCGGCTTCCTCGCGGCGCAGGAATTCCGCGACGATATCCTCGTCGAGCGCTACCTGCCGGGCCACGATTTCCGCTTGCTCGTCATCGGCAACAAGATGGTGGCGGCCGCCCGCCGCGACCCGCCGCAAGTGGTGGGCGACGGTCAGCACACGGTGCGCGAACTGGTCGACCAGGTCAACCTGGACCCGCGCCGCGGCAGCGGCCACGCCACCTCGCTGACGAAAATCCGCTTCGACGACATCGCCCTGGCCAGCCTTGCCAAGCAGGGCTACGTGGCCGAATCCGTGCCGCCCGTGGGCCAGCGCGTGATCTTGCGCAATAACGCCAACCTGTCGACGGGCGGCTCGGCCACCGACGTCACCGTCGACGTGCACCCGGAAGTGGCGGCGCGCGCCGTCGCGGCCGCGCACATGGTGGGCCTGGACATCTGCGGCGTGGACGTCGTCTCCGAAAGCATTTTGAAACCGCTGGAAGAGCAGAACGCCGGCATCGTGGAAGTGAACGCCGCACCGGGCCTGCGCATGCACCTGGCGCCGTCGTTCGGCAAGCCGCGTCCCGTGGGCGAGGCCATCATCGCCGCCATGTTCGCCGAAGGCGACGATGGCCGTATTCCCGTGGTCGCCGTCACCGGCACCAACGGCAAGACCACCACTGTGCGCCTGATCGCCCACCTGCTGACGGCTTCCGGCCTGCGCACGGGCATGACGAACACGGATGGCGTGTACATCGAAGGACGCCAGATCGACAGCGGCGACTGCAGCGGCCCGCGCAGCGCGCGCAACGTGCTGCTGCACCCGGACGTGGACGCCGCCGTGTTCGAGACGGCGCGCGGCGGCATGCTGCGCGAAGGCCTGGCCTTCGACCGCTGCCAGGTCGCCGTGGTGACGAATATCGGCGCGGGCGACCACCTGGGCCTGAACTACATCACCACCGTGGAAGACCTCGCGGTCCTGAAACGCGTGATCGTGCAAAACGTGTCCGACAGCGGCGTGGCCGTGCTGAACGCCACCGACCCTGCCGTGGCGCGCATGGCCAAGAATTGCAGTGGCACGGTGACCTTCTTCGCCGCCGACAAGACGCATCCCGTGATGGCCACGCACCGCGCGCAAGGCAACCGCGTGGTGTACGTGGAAGACGGCAAGCTGGTCGCGGCGCAAGGCAACGAGCGCCACGAAATCGCCCTGTCGCAAGTGCCGATCACGCGCAACGGCGCCATCGGCTTCCAGGTCGACAACGTCATGGCGTCGCTGGCCGCCGCCTGGGCCGTGGGCCTGGACTGGAAAACCATCGCGCTGGGCCTGAAAACCTTCGCCAATGAAGCCGACAACGCACCGGGCCGCTTCAACGTCTTCGATTATCGTGGAGCCACCCTGATCGCCGACTACGGCCACAATCCGGACGCCATCCTGGCGCTGGTGCAGGCCGTGGAAAGCATGCCGGCCAAGCGCCGCTCGGTGGTCATCAGCGGCGCCGGCGACCGCCGCGACGAAGACATCCGCCAGCAGACGGAAATCCTCGGCGCCGCGTTTGACGACGTGCTGCTGTACCAGGACCAGTGCCAGCGCGGCCGCGCCGACGGCGAAGTGGTGGCATTGCTGCGCCAGGGCCTGGACGGCGCCAAGCGCACCAGCCATATCGATGAAATCAACGGCGAATTCGTCGCCATCGACAAGGCCCTGGCGCGCCTCGGTGAAGGCGATTTGTGTCTGATCCTGATCGACCAGGTGGAAGAAGCGCTGGCGCACATTGCCAAGCGCGTCGCCGAAGCCTGAGCGCTGTAACAGTGCACACAAGGGCGGCCTGCGGGCCGCCCTTTTTTTATCGTCCGCCGTCTCCCGCCGCGCACCTGCATGGTGCAAAAGTCCCCTTGCAAGCTTGTAAATTCAGGCATGAAAATTGCTCATAAGAAAACATAAATGGGCTGACGAGAAGGTGGGGCACGCATGGTGGGCAGAATCTCGCGCATGATCGGGAAATTGACGGTGGGGCGCAAACTGGCGCTGATCTATTTGCTCGACCTGTCCGCCGTCATCTTCATTTCCGGCATCCTCATCAACGAAAAATACATCGCCATCGATTTCTCGCGCAAGGAGATGGCGGGCAATGACTATATCGCCACGATCCGCGATGCACTGCTGCCCCTGGCGCGCAGCACGGCGCAGCCGGACGCGCAGGCAGCGGCCGTGGAGCAGGCCGAAAGCCGCTTCGGCGCCGGCATGCGCAGCGCCGAACTGAATGCGCAATTTGCCGCCCTGCTGCGCCAGGCCGGCGAAACTCCCGCCGCGCCGGACGACGGCATCGCGCCCTCGCCCGCCTTCGTGGCCGGGCGCGCACTGCTCACGCGCGTGGGCAACCAATCGAACCTGATCCTCGACCCGGACCTGGACAGCTACTACACGATGTCGCTGGTGATCCTGCGCTTCCCCGAACTGCTGGAAGTGATCAACAGCACGCGCGCCCTGGCACTGCAACTGGCGACGGCCGAAGGCGCGCAGCGCCAGCGCCTGCAGACCCAGTTCCTGATCCTGGAGGGACGCATGGACGCCACCATGGCCGGCATCGGCAGCGACTACACGGAGGCGTTCGCGGCCAGCACGCCGCTGCTGCGCCAGCACCTGGATGGCTCGCGCGCGGCCCTACGGCAAGCCGTGGCGCAGTTACGCGCCAGTACCCAGGCGCTGGCCGGCGCGCAAGCCAACCCCGCAGGCACGCAGGAACTGCTGCGCCGCGATGCGGTGGCCGCCGCGGCCCTGCAGCGTGCCTGGCGCGCGGCGGAAGGCCAATTGCACCGTCTGATCCAGCTGCGCGTGGACGGCTTCTTCACGCGCATGTGGCTGCACCTGGGCACGGCCGTGCTGCTGCTGGTGATGATACTGGGCCTGGTGTTTTTCGTCGCGCGCCAGATCGCCCTGCCCATCCGCCGCCTGGCGCGCGTGGCGCAGGAAGTGCGCGAAACGGGCGACCATAGCCTGCGCGCCATCTGGGACAGCGAGGATGAAACGGGCCGCCTGGTCCGCGCCTTCAATACCATGCTGCAGCAGCTCGACTTCCAGCGCATGGCGCAGCAGGAGCTGGTGGCGCGCGCCAGCGCGGCCGATGCGCAGCGCCAGCTGGTCGACGCCATTCCCATCCCGCTGATGGTCACCTCGATCCCGCATCACCAGGTGCTGCACGCGAACCAGGCCGCGCACGCGTGGCAGGGCGGCCTGGAACTGGACCCGTGGGTGGGCGGCATGCATCCGCAAGCCCGTTCGCGCTTCTTCCAGCGCTTGAGCGACCTGGGCGCCGTCGATGAATTCGAGGTGTGCTGGAGCGGCGGCGGCACGCCCACGTGGGCCTTGATTTCCGCGCGCCTGATCGACTACCAGGGCCAGCGCGCCGTGCTGTCGACCTTCACGCCGATCAACAAGATGAAGCTGATGGAGTCGCGCCTGGAACTGTGGGCCAAGGTATTCGAGGCATCGGCCGAAAGCCTGATCGTGATGGACGCCGGCATGCGCATCATCACCGTCAACCAGGCCTTCCGCCGCCATTCGCTGTACGACATGGTGGAGCTGATCGGCAAGCGCCCGGCCTTCCTGCTCGCGCCGGAGAACCCGCCCGAGCAGCTCGACAGCCTGCGCCAGACCCTGGCGCGGCGCGGTTACTGGCAGGGCGAAATCCGGGTGCAGCGCAAGTCGCTGGAAAGCTATCCCGCCTGGCTGGTGATGAACGCCGTGCGCGACCTCGACGGCGTCACCACGCATTTCATCGCCAGCTCGCTCGACATCAGCGAACGCAAGGCCAGCGAGCGGCAGATCGAGCACATGGCCCACCACGATGCGCTGACGGGACTGGCGAACCGCCACGTGTCGAAAGTGCGCCTGGCGGCCGCCATCGCGCAGGCGCGCCGCAGCGGCGAAAAGGTGGGCGTGCTGTTCGTCGACCTGGACCGCTTCAAGCACGTCAACGACGCGCTGGGCCACCACGTGGGCGACGCGCTGCTGCAATCGGTCTCAAAGCGCCTGCTGCAGCTGGTGCGCGAAGGCGATACCGTCAGCCGCCTGGGCGGCGATGAATTCGTCGTCATCCTCAACGGCGTCGGCGACGCCGCATCCATCGCCGCCCTGCTCGACACGCGGCTGATACCGGCCATGCGCGAGCCGCACCAGGTGGAAGGCAACGAGCTGTATGTCTCGTGCAGCGTGGGCGTGGCCATCTACCCGGACCACGGCGGCGACATGGATACCCTGATGCGCCACGCCGATGCGGCCATGTACCAGGCCAAGAGCGGCGGGCGCGATCACGCGCGCATGTTCACGCCGCAGATGCAGGAACAGCAGCTGCAGCAGCTGCACCTGGAAAGCGATCTGCGCCACGCCATCGAGCGGCAGGAACTGGTGCTGTACTACCAGCCGCGCATCGATGCGAAAAGCAGCCGCCTGAATGGCGTGGAAAGCCTGATCCGCTGGCTGCACCCGCAGCACGGCCTGATCGCGCCCGACAGCTTCATTCCCGCCGCCGAGGAATCGGGCCTGATCGTCGCCATCGGCGCGTGGGTCATCCGCGAGGCGTGCCGCCAGCAGCTGGCCTGGCGCGAGGCGGACGCGGGCGACATCGCCGTGTCGATCAACCTGTCGGCCATCCAACTGAAAAGCGGCGGCCTGGTGGCCACCTTGCGCGAGGTGCTGCGCGAGTTTCCCGTCACGCCGGGACAGATCGAATTCGAACTGACGGAATCGATCCTGATGGACAACGTGGACGACACCATCGCCACCCTGCACGCCATCAAGGCGCTGGGTTTCGCGCTGTCGATCGACGATTTCGGCACCGGCTATTCGAGCCTGAACTACCTGTGCCGCTTCCCGCTCGACAAGCTGAAAATCGACATGAGCTTCGTGCAGGACATCCACGGCTCGCCGCAAAACCTGGCGGTGACGAAAACCATCATCGGCCTTGGCCATACCCTCGGCTTGACGGTGACCGCCGAGGGCGTGGAAAGCGCGGCCGATGCGGACGTGCTGCGCCACGCCGGCTGCGATGAATTACAGGGCTACTATTTTGCCCGCCCCATGCCGCAGGCGCACTTCATGGCCTGGCTGGCGCACAGCGCCGCGCCCTGCGCCGCCTGACACTTGCTGTGGAGCGTCCGCAACGCGCCCGCGTGAGGTGCGACAACGCGCGGCGCGCCGCCAGGGCGCATGAATGCAGCAGGGATACCGGAATTGGTATTGACATCGCAAAAGAAGTCATTTGTGGGGCAAAGTCATTCCCACCTACCATGTTTCTGAGCAAGTTCCAGCTCTGGCGGCGACTGCCGCGGCGTTCTCAACATAACTAAAATACAGGTGGAGACAAGATGAAGCAATCGATGGCAACGGGCACCCGCACGCCCAAGCAAAACACACGGCTGACCTTGAAGGCCACGGTGGCCGCCCTGGCCGGCGCCGGCCTGCTGAGCAGCGCGTCCGTCTGGGCGCAACAGGCGCCCGCCGTGGAAACGGTAGCAACGGTGGAAACGGCAACACCGGCGCCAGCCGACAATGCCGGCATCGCCGTCGTCGCCGTCACGGGCGTGCGCAAGGCGGCACAGAGCGCGCAAACGATCAAGAAGAACAACGACCAGGTGGTCGACTCCATCGTCGCCGATGAAATCGGCAAATTCCCCGACAAGAACGTGGCCGAAATCCTCGGCCGCGTGACAGGCGTGCAAATCCGCCGCGAAGGCGGCGAAGCGGGTTCCGTCATCATTCGCGGCCTGCCCGGCGTGGTGACCCTGCTCAACGGCCGTGAAATGTTCACCTCCGTGGGCCGCAGCCTGTACCTGGCCGACATCCCGACGGCCATGCTGCAGCGCGTGGACGTGTACAAATCGCAGGGCGCGGACATGGTCGAAGGCGGCACGGCCGGCGTGGTCGACGTGCGCACCAACCGCCCGTTCGATTTCAAGGGCTTCACGGCATCGGGCAACGTGCGCACCGAGCACCGCGACAAGTCCGGCTCGACGGATCCGAACGTCAGCGGCATGGTCTCGAACCGCTGGAAGACCGCATACGGCGAATTCGGCGCCCTGCTCGGCCTGTCCTACCAGCGCAGCAAATACTATGACGAGACGATCTGGAACGCCGAACCCGTCAAGCGCCCCGACGCGGGCAACATCACGGGTCCCGATTCCGTCGGCATGATCCCCACCGTGGGCGACCGCAAGCGCTACGCGGCGAACGCCGCCTTCCAGTGGCGCCCGAACTCGCAGGTGGAAGTGTATGCGGAAGGCATGTCGACCCTGATCAAGCACGCGTTCGACAGCCAGTTCTTCGTCGGTTCGCTGCCCTGGGGCCAGAATCCGGACATCACCCTGATCCCCGGCACCAATCAGGCGGCCACGGTGGGCAAGATCGACGGCCCCTGGTCGCCGTTCACGCTCGGTTCGACCCAGGCGCGGCGCGACCGCTCGATCGGCTCGCAAGGCGCCATCGGCGCGCGCTGGGACATCACGCCGCAGCTGCGCGCCACGACGGAACTGGCGCGCACGGTCAGCAACTTCGAGCGCGAATTTCCCATCCTCGACTTCCTCGCCCATCCGACCAGCGTGATCGGCAGCACGAACGTCAACGGCGGCGCGCAAATCAGCTACCCCGGCTACAACATGCTGGACCCGAAGAACTACACGCTGCTCGGCTTCTACGATAACCACAGCCACGACGAAGGCAGCTCGACCGACTGGCGCGGCGACGTCACCTACGACATGGACAGCACGGGCTTCTTCCGTGAATTCTCGGGCGGCGTGCGCCTGGCCAAGCGCAAGGCCGAATCGATCCGCGAAAAGAACGTGCAAGGGGGACTGACGTCGATCATGACTGCGGACGCCCTGCCCGGCCTGGCATGCACCTCGCACAAGAACACGGGCAACTTCGGCCTGCAAAGCTGGCTCACGCCGTGCCGCGACTACATGCTCAACAACACGGACACCTTGCGCCAGTTATTTACGGGCAGCAGCGAACGCAGCCCGGACGATCCGATGACCCACTTCAAGGATGTGGAAAAAACCAATGCCGTCTACGGCAAGGCGCGCATCGGCTTTGATCTGGCGCAAGTGCCGGTCGATGGCACCGTGGGCGTGCGCGTGGTGCAGACCAAGCAGGACTTGCAAGGCAATTCTTCGCAAGACGGCATCGTCACGCCCGTGCGCGTGAAAACGTCCGATACGGACGTGCTGCCCAGCCTGACCCTGAAAGCCATGCTGCGCCAGGACCTGGTCGCCCGCCTGACGGCCGGCAAGGCGGTGCAGCGCCCGAACTTCGCCGACTTCAACCCCGGCGTGACCCTGGGCAAGAGCCTGGAAATGGTGCGTCCGACGGGCAGCGGCGGCAATCCCGACCTCAAACCCGTGGAAGGCAAGAACCTCGATGCGGCGCTGGAATGGTATTTCGCGCAGACGGGTTCCGTCACGGCCACCGTATTCCGCCACAATTTCAAGAATTACATCCTGTCCGGTTCGGCCAAGGAAACGTATGACGGCATCGAGTACGACATCACGCGTCCGCGCAACACCTCGAAGGGCCATCTGCAAGGCGTGGAAATGGCTTACCAGCAGTTCTACGACAAGTTGCCAGGCTGGATGAGCGGCCTGGGCCTGCAGGCGAACGCCACCTATATGACGGGCGAGCTGGAAGAATTGAATGGCAGCGCGCATCCGTTCACGGGCATGTCGAGATGGTCGGCCAATATCGTCGGCCTGTACGAACAGGGACCGTGGTCGGCGCGCCTGGCCTACAGCTGGCGCGACAAGTACGTCGACGACTACAACTACCGCGGCAAGGGCATCCACCTGACCGTGGCGCCCACCAAGACCCTGGACGCGTCGGTCTCGTACAAGCTCAACCCGAATACCACGGTGACGCTGGACGCGAACAACCTGCTCGACTCGACCTACCGCGACTATCACGACACGCCGGACTATGTGCGCGATGTGCGGCGCTATGACAAGGTTGTAGGCCTGTCTTTGCGCTGGAGCTACTAAAAACGCCCAGGGCGTTGTTGCCGCGCCTCGCCGTACTGTGCGTACTGTCTTCGGCGCGGCGCCTAGCCCTGGACGTTTTTAGCACCGGCAGTAACGCCTGACCAAACTGGCTGCGCGGCGCGCTTTGCGGCCGGCGATGGTTTTGTCAGGCGTCGAAACGTCGTTGAAATACATATTTTTTCTTCCTTCGAGGGTTTTCAGCGCCAGCCGGCAACGGTTGGCGTTTTTTTTGCCTTGTGGAATCTATCCGACAGTGGAATTGATTTGGCGCAAAGTGGTGGCGCCGGGGCGCTTTTATGCTGGCAGCTTGACTAGCGAACCCGGCGGGGGACAGCATGCGCAACGCACGGCCCATCGACACACAGTTATTCCAACCCGACATCCCGGTACGGCTCGACATGCGCACGGCGGCGCTGGTCGAGCATGCACTGGCCTTGCAGGAAATGGCCGGCACGGGCGCCGCCGCCCTGTTCCTGCACTGCCACGACGTGCCGCTGCCCACCGCCCTGCGCGTACTGACGACGGGACCGCGCCGCAAACCGGCCGGGCCGCACCTGTTTGCCCGCCTGCGTCCACGCACGGCCGCCCGGGTGCAAGGCGCGCCGCTACCGGCGCGCTGACGAATCCTGTACCATCGCCGCAACCTATCAACTGAGGCACGGCGATGCAGGCAGCGACACCCCACGATTCCTATGCGGCACTGATGGACCTGATCAAGGCGCGCCATGCGCAGCTGAGCCCGCAATTCCAGGCCGGCGCCCGCTACCTGGCCGACCACCCGGACGAAGTGGCCGTCTCGTCGATGCGCAGCATCGCCGCGCGCGCGCAGGTGCAATCGGCCGCCCTCGTGCGCCTGGCGCAGCAGCTGGGCTTTGCCGGCTGGCCGGAACTCAAGGCCATCTTCGTCGAACGCCTGCGCGCGGGACCAGGCGGCTACGCGGCAAAAGCCGGCGCGCTGGCCGGCAAAGAGGGAAAAGAGCGCGACCTGGTCACCGAAGTGTTCACGGTGCAGCAGCGCAACCTGGCCGCCACGGAAAGCACCAACCACGCGGCCCTGGATGCGGCCGCCAATCTGCTGCAGGCGGCGCCCCGCGTACACGTGGCCGGCTTTCGCGCCGCCCACCCGATCGCCTATACCCTGCACTACCTGTACCGGCTGCTGCGCCCCAGCGTGCAGCTGCTGAGCGGCCAGGGCGGCACCCTGGAAATGGACTTGCGCGCCCTGCAGGCGGGCGAAGCCGTCGTCGTCATCAGCTTCGCGCCGTATTCGAGCGAAGCGCTGCTGGTGGCGCAGGCGGCGCGCCAGGCCGGCTGCCGGGTGGTCGCCATCAGCGACAGCGCCATGTCGCCGCTGGCCCTGCAGGCCGACGCCAGCATCGTCATCGCCGTCGACAGCCCCTCGTTCTTCCCCTCCATCGTGGCCGGCGTCGCGGCCGTGGAAAGCCTGGTGGAACTGCTGGTGGCGCGCGCGGGGCCCGATGCCGTCACGGCCATCGGCGCGGCGGAACAGCAATTGCGGGCGCTGGGCGCCTACGCAAAAACATCAAACGATGTAAATTAAAGATAAATACATCAAACGTTGCAATATGACGTGGCGCATCCTATAATCGGCCATCTCCCCCTTGCCGATAAGAAAGCGATGCCATGAGCCATGTCTTCCACCGCAGCTTGACCGCCAGCTATCCCGTCGCCATCGGCGGCGACGGCCCTTACCTGATCGATGCGGACGGCAAGCGCTACCTCGATGCCTGCGGCGGCGCGGCCGTCTCCTGCCTCGGCCATTCGGATGCGGCCGTGATCGCCGCCGTGCAACGGCAGGTTGCCACGATGGCCTACGCGCACAGCTCTTTCTTTACCACCGAGCCGATGGAGCAGCTGGCCGATTTCCTCGTCGCCCGCGCCCCTGCCGGCATCGACAGCGTGTATTTCGTCTCGGGCGGTTCGGAAGCGGTGGAAAGCGCGCTGAAAATGGCGCGCCAGTATTTCGTCGAACGGGGCCAGCCGCAGCGCCGCCACGTCATCGCGCGCCGCCAGAGCTATCACGGCAACACCCTGGGCGCGCTGGCCACGGGCGGCAACGCTTGGCGGCGCCAGCAGTTCGAGCCGCTGCTGATCGACGTCACCCACGTTTCTCCGTGCTACGCCTGGCGCGACCAGGCAGCCCATGAAACGGACGGCGACTACGTGGCGCGCCTGGGCCAGGAGCTGGAAGAGCATATCGCCGCGCTGGGCGCGGACAAGGTCATGGCCTTCATCGCCGAACCCGTCGTCGGCGCCACGGCCGGCGCCCTGCCCGCCGTGGCCGGCTACTTCCAGCGCATGCGCGCCATTTGCCAGCGCCACGGCATCCTCCTGATCCTCGACGAAGTCATGTGCGGCATGGGGCGCACGGGCAGCCTGTTCGCCTGCGAGCAGGAAGGCGTCACGGCCGACCTGATCTGCATCGCCAAGGGCCTGGGCGCCGGCTACCAGCCCATCGGCGCCGTGATGGTGTCGCAGGACATCCGCGACACGATTCGCGCCGGCACGGGTTTCTTCCAGCACGGCCACACCTACATCGGCCACGCCACGGCCTGCGCCGCCGCGCTGGCCGTGCAGCGGCAGATCGAGGAACGCGGTTTGCTGGCCAATGTGCGCGCCATGGGCGCCTTGCTGCAAGAGCGGCTGCATGCGCGTTTCGACGGCCATGCGCACGTGGGCGACATCCGCGGCCGCGGCCTGTTCCTGGGCCTGGAACTGGTGCAGGACCGCACCAGCAAGCAGCCGTTCGACCCGGCCCGCCGCCTGCACGCGCGCATCAAGGCGTACGCCATGCAGAACGGGCTGATGTGCTATCCCATGGGCGGCACCATCGACGGCCTGCACGGCGACCACATCCTGCTGGCGCCGCCCTACATCATCGACGCCAGCCATGTCGACGAGATCGTCGACAAGCTGGGCACGGCCATCGACACCAGCGTGGCCTAAGCGCGCCCGCTGTCGCCCACGGTGGACATCAGGCTGGCGCCGCAGCTGGTCTTGTGACCGTCGAACGCCACGGGCACGCCGTCGATCAGCACCTGCGGATCGCCCTCGGCGATCACGCAGCGCACGTGGCCCTTGATCGGGCAGACGCAAGAATCGCCCTTGCGCGCCACGGCCACGCCCAGCACGGTACTCTTCGGCGATGCGCCCACCACCTTGCCGCCATGGCTGGTGGGGTCGTTCAAGCGGATCACGCCACGCATGCTCTTCTCCCCGGATGTATCAAGCGTCTCATTGCGAAAACCCCTGGTAATACTCGGGTGCATCGTGGCGCAAGCCCCACCACGGCAAATACGCATGGTTGCCGCCACGCGCGCGGAACCACGGCTTGTCGGGCCGGATCGGCCGCGCGACGGCGGGCGGCGCCACCACCAGCGCCACGGGCGCCGACAGGTCGCTGGTGCCGGCCACCAGCACTGGCTTGCCAAAGTGATGCGCATAGGCAATGCCCAGCGCCACGTTCGTCAAGGCCGTGCCCGCGCCCGTTTCGCCCAGCACGGCAGTCAGATTGAAGCTTTGCTTGAGAAGGTCGAATTCCGGCAATTGCAGAGTGAGCGTCTGCGCCAGCGCACCGAGCCGTGCTGAAGAGTCCTGGTGTGTATTCCCCGCATCATGGATCAGATAGCCAATCTCCGTATCTTGCCGGTTGGCCTTCGCGGCGGCCTCTTCGATGGCAGCCGTCCACGCCTGCACCAGGCGCGGCGGTTCGCCCTTTTTGACGTCAAAATCCGCCGCCTGTTTCGTACTCGGATAGCCGAGCCACGCCAGCGGCGCCCGCTCCGTTTTAAAATCGGGACCCGCCAGCACCAGCAGCACCAGGTTTTCGTTGATCTGCCGGTCCAGGGGCCGGCTGGGCGCATCCCAGTTCATGGCCCAGACGGTTTCTTTCGGGTGGCTTTGCAAGTAGTCGAGCGCGGCGGAAAGTGAAGTAAAGCCGGCGTTGGGGCCGCCCATGGTGACGCGGACGTCGGGTGGGGTGGAGCGGGTCCAAAGGGTGGGAGAGTGGACGTTGCCGATGCTGAAAGTATCAGCAACATATTCCCGGACGAAGTTGGCTGCTTCCACTGGGTCGAGCTTGCCTTTAGGTAGCGCATACTCAATGTGAATGCCTGCAAGCTCGCGCCAGCGCGATTTATTTTCAGCAGAGTGAACGTTGTAGAAGTACTCTGGGTCGGAGTAATAAACACTGTGCATTAAGTCAAACATCTTCTCGACATACTTCTCATAATAACCATCAAATGTCTCTGATCCATTATTTCCAACAGCAATAGAAGCAATACTTTGCAGCCGGGTATATTTCTCGGGTTTTTCCCTGACCATATCGTCGTTCGGATTTGGTTGCACTAGCCCTAAAATCCACAGCAACTGCCATTGCGTCGGATAGTCCTTCCGCTGCAAGGGATTCAGCCATTGCAAGCCAACTACTTGAGCCATGTATGGCTGCTGACTAACCTCAGGTACAGCGCTAACAGTACTGCTCAAGGTAGCTGGCGACGAACGCAAATGTGAACAAGCGGCCAGCAGGAATACGACCAGGAATCCCAGGGACACATAAAGAAAAATAGTTTTGAACATGCTCAATACTCCATCTATAAAAAGGCTGTTGCAGAAGGATCTGCTCTATACAAACCGTTAAATCGCATGACATCAATCGTGAGCCAGTTCTCCAGACGTAGGCCGGGAATCCCGCGCAGGGTTTTCACGCTTGTCGATTATTTTTTCAGGGAGACTGGCTTCCTGCATTTCTTTTACCCACACCGAGGCAGTCACCTTGTTACGTGTCGCTTTGGCAAAGTACTCTTTAAAAACTTTTGCAGGATTATCCTTGTCCAACCCCTCCAACAACCTCCAATCCGCCGCCACCCGCAACTTGCGCAACTGCTCAGCCTTGATGCGGCACACGCCCACCGCCACGTCATACGCAAGCGCCCACTCCGCGTGCATGGGGTTGGTCAGGATGGAGGAATGGTCGGTGGCGTAGGCGCCCGCCTGGCTGGACATCATTTCGCCGATGCGCGTGCTGCGCCATTGCTGGTAGTCGGCGTCTGGCGTGGCGTTGGGCATTTCCTGCTGCACTTTTTTGCCCGCAGGACTTTTCCCTTCCCGTACAGCCTGGGCGCGTATCACCGCGCGCTGCTCGAATCGCAGGCGCGCCTCGTCGTCGGCCGTGCCCTTCGCGCTGTCCACGCGTTTGGCCTCGTCTTTTCCCGCCTGCCCCTGCAGGCCGCCGGGCGGGATGGCATGATCGGCAAGACAATCGTCGCCGGCAGCGCGCTGCTTGCCCGCCTGGCGCGATTCGCCGGGCGGATCATAGCCTTCGTCGAATTCCTCGCTGGTCTGGCCAAAGCGCAGGGACTGCGGCGTGAAGGGCTGCAATAAGTCGGGCGCGTTCAGTTCGATTTTCCAATCCTTGTGGGGCGAGGCATTGCAGGGGCTGCGGGCCAGGCCCGTGACCACGATGAACAGGGGCGCAAACCCGACAGTCAGGATGGTGGACAAGCGGCTCTCCTGGCTGGCCTCGACGCCCTGCTTGACGGAATAAGACGCATATTTCTGTGCCGGAAACCAGAAATCGTTGCCGCCCGGCGCAGGCTTGCGCCAGTGATCGGTCCAGTAGTGATAGCTGCCTTGCTTGCCCACCTCGAAACCCTGGGCAAACACGCGCTGCACGCACACGCCTGCCGCGTCGGTGGCGGCCAGCTCGCCGCCGTCCTTGCTGTCCCTGGCCAGCGAGCCCGACAGGCCGCGCCAGCCGATGCCCTCGATGGCCACGGACGACACCACCACGTCGTGCGGATTGCAATAGATGGTCACCCGGCCATACGATGACTTCTTGCCGCCGCGCGCGGCGCCGGCAATCCCGTATCGTTCACGGTCTTTGGCGGCGGAAAAACCGTGCTGCAGGTTGGCCATGCAGCGGTCGATTTCCTCGTCTGTCTGCAGTTCGCCCAGGGTGGCGCGCTGGCGGATGATGGCAAAGAAGTTTTTCAAGGTATCCAGGCGCGCCTGCACCGTCACCCGGCCCGTGCTGCCATCCGCCGCGCGCAGATTGCCGGCTACCCAGTTCTCGGCGCTATTGCGTTTCGCCAAACTGTACGGCGAATTGCAGATGACATAGTTATCGGCCACGCAAGGAACGCCATCCACCTTGGGCAGGCGGGCGCCGAGAAAGGCGGCTGCCATCGCCACCATCGTGCCCTGGCTGTGGCATACGATGGTGACCGGCACGTCGGCCTGCTGCTGGCGGATGGCTTCGACCAGCCTGGCCAGGCGATAGGCGGCCAGCACGAAATACGGGCGCGGCGGGCAACTGTACACTTGCCGCTCCGAAAAGGGATTCATGTGCTGGATCTTGTTCCACAAAAACAAATCCTCGCTCAGCCCCTCCTTCCACAGGTCGGCCAGCGCGCTGCAGCCATTGGCAAATGGGCCGCCGCCCCAGTAATCCTGTTCGTTCAGGTAGATGCCCTTGCCGTATTTCTGCAGTTCTTCGCCGGAAGCCTTGTAGCCCCAGCGAAAGCGGAGCACGGGAGAAAACGTGCCGGCATCGCGGATCAGGGTATCGGCCGACATCTCCGGATGGAGAAAGCCTTCCGCCGTGATCTCGGCGCCATAATTGACCGCCTTCAGTTCGCCGCCTTCCACGCCACGGTGCTGCAGGTGATGACAGGAACGCTTGAGGCGCTCGTTGAGGCCGTTGCACAGGCCTTCTTCCGCGGCCGCGTACCACTCGCCGTCGGAATTGACGCCGTGCACGAAGATGATGATGCCGGGCAGCGGCAACTGTTGCAGCGTGTCCCGGTCGCTGCTCTGGAAATTGGCGTTGCAGGAAAACTGGCCGAGGATATCGATTTTGGGATCGTCGCACAACGGCGGGTGGGGATCGAACTGCATGGCGTGTCTCCGATGTCGGGGTTCAGGAACGGCGGCGGAAGAAGAATCCCTTCAGCCGCTGCAGGTGGTCGGTCGCCACCTTCGGCCCGCGCCCATCGGCATCGCTGACGCCCGTCAACGGGCTGTCGCCTTCGCGCTCGATGTGCACTTCCACGCCTTCGACGGGCAAGCCGTCGGTGGGACGCAGCAAGCGCGGCACGCGGCCCAAGTCGCCTTCGCCGAAGGTGGGCAGTTCGCCTTTCATGCTGGCCGGACCGCTCCAGTGGTGGCCGTCGGTCTTCACCATCAACGCGCCCGGCCCGCCCAGCTCCACGGCGCCACCGGACAGTTTCAGGTAGGCGCCGCCCGCCGTCATGAAGGTGATTTCGTCCTGCGCCACGCCGACCAGGCGCGTGCCCGCCGTCAGGCGGATGTCCTTGGCGGCGTCCGCCTGCAGCAAGTCGTGCTGGCTTTGCAGCAAGAACTTGCCGAAGTGGGCCACCTGCACGATGCCATCCTGGTGCGCGAACAGGGAAATACCCTTGCCCGCGTTGACGTTGCAGCGCTGGGCCGCGCTCAGCTGCAGATGCTGCTGTGCCACCAGGTCGATATTCGCGCCCGCATTGCCGGCGATGGTCCTGGGCGTGCTCAGCGCCACGCCCTCGGGCGCTGCGATGCTGACGGCGGGCTGGTCGGCGGCAATGGCGGCCCCCAGCGCCTTGCTACCGGCCGCGTCCAGCGCCAGCGCCTGGTGCTGGACGGCAAACTCGCCCAGGGACGTGAACAATGCCAGGCATTCCTTCATCACGGCGGCATGCTCGCTGCTGTCGAGCTGCTTGCCGCTGGCGCCCAGCTGTTTCCAGGCCGAAATCAGCAGCGAGCGGGCCGTGCGCACGCTGCCGCTGGCGTCGCTGCGCAATTCAAAGCCGTCGCCGCGCTGCCGCCCTGCGCCGTCGCTGCGCGGCTCGGTCAGGTAGCCGAGGTTCAGTTGCGTGGCCGCCTGGTCGCTGGCCAGCTGTGCGCTGATCTGCGACGGCGTGTCGTCAAAACACAGCTGATTGCCGCGCCCGCCCCGCACTTCGCGGCTGCGCATGCCGGACAGGTAGCGGTTGCCGGGCAAGGCGCCGCGCGCACTCAAGCCCGGCGGCGCGCCCACGGCGTTGTACAGCTGGCCGACGATGATGGGCCGGTCCGGGTCGCCGCCGAGAAAATCGATCAGCACTTCCGCGCCGATGCGCGGCAAGGTCAGCGTGCCGCATTGCCTGCCGTTGCCCGGTCCATTGCCCGTCCAGCTCGATGCCACGCGCACCCAGGCCGAATCGCGCTCCGTATCGGACGCGCCGCTGCCGTTGGCATGTGCATGGTCCGGCGCGCGCGTGGCGCCAAAACGCACCTTGACCCGTCCCAGCGCATCGCAATGCACCTCTTCGCCGGCAGGCCCCACGACCAGCGCGCTTTGCAGGCGCACGACGGGAAAATCGCTGCGCGGGTCAAAGGCAGGGACGATGGCAATGCCACGCCGCACGCAAGTAAAACGGTTGCGGTAACGCAAGACCGCCCGGCCATCGGCACCCGCCCCTTGCGGCTGGCCAGCGTCACACTGCCAGCCGCTCTGCGCAAACAGGCGCTCGACACGGGCATCCAGGCCTGTCGGCAAGTTATTGCTGGCCGCCACGCTCAAGGCCGTGATGACGAAACTGCGCTCGGCCACCGGGTGGCTGTCGATGTCCGCATGCCCTTCCAGGCTGAACCACTGGCCCGCGCAAAAGTCGCGCACGCAGCCTTCTCCCTGGAAACACTTGCTGTCCAAATCGTGACGCGCCATCGCCAGCTGGCCCAGTTGCCGCAAGTCGTCATTGCTGGCGGCGGCCAGCGGCGGCTCCACGATATAGTCGTCGAGACTGGCTGCGAGGCGATTGCCATTGCTGCCCTGATCCACGCCGCCCTGCGACCGCGTTGCCATAAACTGCGGGCTGTGCGGGTGACCATCGTCCCAGCTGTAGCGCTCGGACTTTCCCGGCTGCAAGCGGCGCACGGCGCTCCAGGCCGTCACGGCATCCCTTTCCTCGGTGGCGTCATCGCGGTGATAGCGCACCGTGCCGGCCACGTTGTGCGCCAGACGGCTGGCGTCGTCGAACAGCAACAGGGTATGCACGGGCGTGGTGGCGGCGTTCGAACTGGCCGGCGCTCCCGCCTGGAAGCACCAGGCGATGCCGCGGCGCCGGAGCAGGCGGCGGATAAAGGCGGCATCGGATTCATTGTGCTGCATCGTGAATTCGCGCGCGGGCAAGCTGCGCGCCGCCAGCGCCCCGTCAATGGCGAGATCCAGGCTGGCCGCGAGCAAGCTATTGCCCTGTCGCCACTCATCAAACAGAAGCTGCACGATCTGCAATTCATGCTTGTTGCGGAACACGCGCGTATTGATGCGTTTCTCCATCAAGGCCAGGCCGTCGCGCAGCACCAGCTGATAGGTGGCCAGGCCGCCATCGCTCTGCCCCGCGCACGCTTCGGCGACGATGCCGCACACCTTGCGTAGCTGTCCCTGGTCGTTCACGATCTGTAGCTCGGCCGGCACGGCGATGAACTGCTTCAGCGGCAGCTGTGCCTCCGTGGCCACGCACAGGATGCGGTATTCCAGACCGCCGCAGATGGCCTCGCTGCCGCTGATGCGCTGCGGCAGCAAGACATCGTCATTGACGCCCTGCGGGTAGGCGAGGCGCAGCCGCAAGGCGCGATTGCCTGCAGTCAAGACCTTGTCCACGGCCAGCCATTGCGCGAAGTCTTCCATGGTTTTCTTCCTTCCAACAGTTAGCGGAGTCCATCATTCACGGCGGTCTCAGGCGGAGCCATCAAATCGCAGGTCGTAATGCATGTCATCACGGTCACGGGCCGACAACTTGCCGGCCAGAAAGGCATCCTCCGCCAGGCAGGCGCCCCTGCCCAGGACGCAGCCACGCACGTCTTCGCGCCGCAAGACCAGGCGGATCTCGAAGCTCACGCCAGGCAAGCCGAACAGCGCCAGCATCTGGCGCAGGGCCAGCGCGCCTGGCCGGCCGGGCAAGAAATCCTCGTAGGCGCGGCGGCTTAGCGGCCCCAGCACCAGGCGCACGCGCAAGTCGGCGCGCCGGCAGCGTTCGCCCAGCATGGCCCCCTGCCCCAGCCGGGCATGGGCGGCGGCCAGCAAGGTGCGCTCCTGCGCTGCGCGCCGGAACCAGGCGCCGACAAAACGCTGCAAGCGCACGGGCACGCCGAAATACTCGGCCAGCACCGCCTGCATCGCGTCGGCCGACACGGGCCGGTGGCGCAGCAAGGCCGCGTAATGGGCCAGCACGTGCGCAGGCAAGCCATCTTCCTGCCTGGCCACCTCGGCAGGCCAGGCGCCCGCCAACGCCAGTTGCAGGGGAAGGAATTCGCCGCCGTCGGCGTCCTGCTGGCATTCGATGCGATATCGGGCCCAGGCCTGGTAAAACAGGGTCAGCGCCCGGTGCGACAGCGCATCGAGCCAGTCGCGGGGAGCACCATCGCCCGTCTGCCGCTCATGGCGGACCAGCGTTTCCGTGTAATGCAGCGGCAAGCTGCCATGCACGCCCAAAAAACCCAGCATGGCCGCCTGCACATGCACCTGCGTCTCGCCGTCCGCCTGCGGCTCCAGCCACAGTTGTTCGATTTCCCCTGGAGCAAACGACAGCGAGGCACTGCCATGCAGGCGCAGGCAATCGCGAAACACTTGCTCCTGTGAAATGCCTTGCTGCATCATCCAGGCACACAACAAACGCACGGCCTGAAAGAAACCGGTGCCGGACGGATCGGCCAGCAGGCGCGCGACTACGCCAGCGTCTGGTTTCCATTGCGTGGCAGGCAGCACAGCAACTCCTTTCCATTCTTCTGCGACAAGACGATCAGGCGGGTAAACGAACCCAGGTGCACGTACAGCCCGAGAAAGCGTTCGATGACCTGGGCAAACGCATGCAAGCCGCTGCCGACAAAGGCTTCCTCGTCGACGGACAGCAGGACGTCGATGCCGAAGACCAGGCTGCCACCCGCCTCGTCGTGCAGCCAGGTGCTGGCGGCGCGCTGGCGCAGTCCGGTCATGCCCGCGATCTGGCGCGCGGCGCTGGCCGAACCGGGCAAGTTGTACAACTCGAGTATCTGCTTGAAGAGCGGCAAGCCCTGCTCGCTCAGCGACTGATGATTCAGGGACAATTGCGCGATCAGCCGCCAGTGCGACGCCGCACCCGCAGGGAAGCGACAGGGCGCGCCGGGCTTGCGCAGCAGACGCACCGGCAAGGCGCTGGCCGCGCCGTCATGGTGCAAGTCGCCCGCGGCATGGCCGAACACCAGGCGGCTGGGCAAGTCGCGGTTGCTGCAGGTGAGCATGATGGACACCGTTTGCGTCGTGTCGTGCAGCGGCTGCATGGCGCCGTCGACAAAGGAGATGCGCATGTCGTAGCCGGGATGGCTCAACGCCATGTCCTCGTCGCGCCGCGTCACCCAATAACGCCCCTGGCGCCCGCCCGCCTCGCCATGGCGCATCGAATAAAACGGGTGAAACGTGTCCAGCGCGGCGCCTTGCTCCGTTTCACCGAGAACCTGCACACTGTCGACGCTGTGGATGTCGTAGCAATGCGCCTGCCTGACCGAGGGCAGCAGCACATAATCGGCGCTCGCGTGCGTCAGGCGGATGGGATTGGCGGCCTGGCGGAACAGGTTGACGACGGGCGTGCACCCCGGCACCAGATGCCTTGCGGACAGGGGCCGCAAGATGCGCGCGATATCCGCGTCAGCCTGCACGTCGGCCAGCAGCAAGTGCACGGTGCAACGCCGGCAGGCCGGCGGCAACAATGGGCGCAGCGCGGCCAGGTCAAGGTCGACGAAATTGAATTTATCGGGAAAGGCAAACCATTCGCCCAGCAGAAGGTAAGCGGGATGCGAGGCGGCCCTGGCCGGTATCAATGCGTCCTCGGCGGCAAAGCCGACCGGATGCACAGGCACCGCATCCAGCGGCTGCCACGCGCCATCGACTTCCACATAGGCGCGGCGGGCGCGCAGGAACAGGCTGTCGCGCAGGGTGGCGCAGAACGCAGGTTCGCCGTCGAGGAACAGGCGCAGCATCGGCAGCGCCAGCCCGTCCAGCGTGGACGTGGCGCCCGTCGCTTCGAGCGTGATGCTGATCGCCGCCCCGAGATCCGGCGTCAGGCGCACCGCGGGCGGCGCCGCCACGATGGATTGGAAGCGCACGTCGGACAGGCGCAGCGGCGCCACGGCGACATCGTAGGTGGTGGTGAACTTGCAGGTGACGCCCTGATGCTCGGCAGCATGCATGACCGTGCCGCGCGCAATGGTGGCCAGCTCCGTCACCGTCGCCGCATCGTTATCGATGCGCGCAATGGCGCAGGCGGGAAACGGGCGCAAATAATGGGGGAAGTTCACTTCCAGCAAGGTTTCGCTGAAGGCGCCGAAGCCGTCGGCCAGGCGCTTGGCCGTGCGCGCGTTGAACATGGCAAACGCCTGCAGCATGCGCGCCAGGTGCGGGTCGCCCATGTCGCCGCCCAAGATGCCCAGCGCGCCGGCGATGGCCGGATAGCGTCGGGCAAACGCCTGATTGTGCGCATGCAAGGTGCCCAGTTCGCGCTCGTAGTATTGCAGCAACTCGTCCATGCCCGCCCCCATCGCCTGATCGGCACATGCCGGTATAGCCCCGTCTGCATTATTGATGAAGCGGGAGGGAAGAAAATTGAGTTTGAACAAGATTGCGCGCATGCGTCAGCAAGGAGTGCCTTCCTGGCGCAGGTAAAGCAGCTTTTGTTCACTCCTTGTCAATATTAATTGACTTATTCGAAACAATCGTTTTAAATCAGGAAGTTACTCAAAATCAATCATCTTGAGCATTCCAACATCGCATTGACCCTCTCGATGCTGGATGCCCACGTTGATGCACTCTGAAGCCAAGGTATATGGAACTGCTCGACTCCCTGCGTCAGACCCCGCCGCAAGACGACACGATCAGCGGGCACTATGAAGTGCGCCGCTTGCTGGGCGAAGGCGGTTTCGGCCATGTATTCGAAGCCTGGGATGCCAAGCTGTGCCGTAGCGTGGCGCTGAAGCGCCTGAAACCGCAAGCCGACGTGCTGCATCCGGAAAAACTCATCAATGAAGCGCGCCTGGCCGCTTCGCTCAAGCATGCCGCCTTCGTGCGCATCTTCGCCATCGAGGGCCAGGGCACGAGCCAATCCATCGTCATGGAACTGGTCGAAGGCCAGACCCTGGGGCAGTTCATGCACAGCGGCAAGGCCGACTTGCAGGGGGCGCTCGACATCGCCTACCAGATCGCCGACGCCATGGACGAGGCGCACGCCATGGACCTGGTCCACGGCGACCTGAAACCGTCTAACCTGATGCTGGAGGCGGACGGCAAGGTGCGCATCCTCGACTTCGGCCTGGCGCGCCACATCGACCCGCAAGCCACGCAAACGACCACCCTGTGCGACTTGCAGGGCACCATCGCCTACATGGCGCCCGAACGCCTGATGGGCCGCCTGCCCGACACGCGCGGCGACGTGTATGCCTTGGGCGCCATGCTGTACGAAATGCTGGCCGGCCAGCGCCACTTCGCCCACCTGAACGGCCTGGCCCTGGCCGCCGCTCACATGCAGGCGACGGAACCATGGCCCGACCTGCCCGACTCCGTCCCGCCCGCCATCAACGCCCTCGTGCGCGCGATGACGGCGCACGACCCGGCCGAACGGCCGCGCACCATGCGCGACGTGCGCGAGGCGATCGGGGCGCAGCGCGGGGAGCCGCCCACCCTGGCCACGCCCCTTGCCGACGAGATACCCGCGAAGGAAGAACCCCCCGCCAGCGTCTCCATCCGCCTGCCCCTGCCCCGCAAGCGCACGCTTAAATGGGGCGCGGGCGTGGCGCTGCTGGCCGTACTGGCGGGATGGCAGCTGCCCAATATCCTTCCTGCCGTCAAATCGTTCGTCACGGGCGAAAAAGCGCCCGCGCCGTATTCGGAAATGGCCAGCATGGCGGCGGGGATGGAAGCGTTGCGGGTGTTTGATAGAGAAGACGCGCAGACACAGGCCATTGAACATTTCAGCACTGTACTTAAACATAATCCAGAGCATGCTGCGGCAAATGCTGGCCTGTCGCTGGTTTTCACACTGCGCTATTTAGGCAGCAACCGGGATGAAACCTGGCTGCAACGCGCGGACGTCGCTGCGAAACAGGCATTGACTACAGACGACCAATTAGCTTTGGCCCATGTGGCGCAAGCCTGGGCTATTGAACATCATGGCGACCGTCGGCAAGCAATGCAGGAAATTACTACGGCACTGAATCTGGACCCAAACAATCCGCTGGGCATGTACGGCAAGGCACGCCTGCTCATCTACGCACAAAAATTTGATCAAGCCAGGGATGTGCTTGACAAGGCCATCGCCCTGTATCCCCGTGATCGCCTTTTTATTTCGATGTTGGGCAGGATGAATTACAACCAGGGCAATTACGCGGAAGCTGAAAAACTCTTTCGGAAAGCCATACAAATGGATCCGCAGGTGGCCAATGCGTATGCCCAGCTTAGCGCTACGCTTGAACGCCTGAATCGCGGCAATGAAGCCCTGCAAGTCCTGCAGCAAGGATTGCAGGTGCATCCCGACTGGGAACTGTATACCAACCTAGGGAATGCCCTGTTTAACAAGGGCGACTATCTGGGAGCAGTCCAGTCCTTTAAAAATGCCGTCTCAGAAAACAAAGGGAACCCTGGTAACTACCTGCTATGGGCAAATCTGGCGGACGCCCAACGCTGGGTGCCTGGTCAGATAGAACTGTCGCGCGATTCCTACCGCCGTGCCATCACTTTGATCAAAGTCATGCTGCAACACTCTCCGGACGACCCCAAGGTCAACTCCCGGCTGGCATTGTATGCAGCCTATGCGGGCTTGCGAGACGATGCGCTATGGCATGTAACGCAAGCCATCCGGCTAGCGCCCACATTGCCCGATATCCATTTCAGGGCGGCGCTGACCTATGAGCTGTTAGGCAAGCGCAACGAAGCGATGGCGGCTTTGAAACAGGCGATGGAGCGCGGCTACCCCATCAACCTGATCGAATCGGCACCTGATCTGTTGACACTACGGCGAGATGCTCGCTACCAACAATTTCTCATCAACCTGGAAAGAGACAATAAAAAATGACGCCTGTAAGCCCCTGGATGAAGTTATCCGTGCATTTTGATGCAGACCAAATCACCAACCAGCTTGACTATGCGTTTACTTCTTGTGACGGCAGCGCGGACCCACGCCATGGCCCCTACATGGGAGGAGTGCACTTCCAGCAAGGCCAGCACGTCTACCTGGAAGTCAACTGCTGTGGCACAAAGGCAAGTGGCTTTACCTCCTTCCAAATAGTCGATTGCTGCCTGATCAGCGTACCCCAGTTGACCCAGATCGGCCCCGACGTACCCACCCGCTATTCGCTGCCTTCGCCCTTCCTGCAAGCCGCCGGCGCCGCCTATCAGCTGCCCCTGGATTTTGAATCTCATGTATTGCCGCCTGATCCAGCCCTGCCCGATCTGCGCCGCATCCGCCAGGAATGGAAACACAACCTTGACGTGGGTCAGAGCAAGGGCCGCTGGGAACTTTCGTTCGTACTGACCGTGCGCATTATTCGAGGTGAGCAAGACTTGCCGGAATTGCGCGTCTTCAGTTTTGATCCGGAAGCATCTGTGGGTGGGAACGTCGAGACGTAATCCTTACACCATCAACAGATACTTTTCAACCAACAGTTAGTACTACCGGATATCCAAGCCGCGCCACCTCCATCGGCGCGGCTTTTTCACATCCGCACGCAATACGCCGCCCCGCCCGCCGAAAGCGGTAAAATGACGGCCTTGAACCCAAGCTCCGCCCTCTGGCGCGGCCTGGCACGCACACAGCACCACCCACAGCCCGGCAGGCATGCGTTTCCTGCCGCCGGACCAACGACAAAGAACACATGACCACCGTCCCCAAAGAAATCAACGCCGCCGCGGCAAAGAAGAATTCCGCTGAAAAGCTTACGCCAATGATGCAACAATATCTTGGTATTAAAGAAAACCACCCGACGATGCTGGTTTTCTACCGCATGGGCGATTTCTACGAGCTGTTTTTCGAGGACGCGGAAAAAGCCTCGCGCCTGCTGGGCATTACCCTGACGGCGCGCGGCGTGGCCAGCGGCAACCCCATCAAGATGTGCGGCGTGCCGTTTCATTCGCTCGATGGTTACCTGGCCAAGCTGGTCAAGCTGGGCGAGTCGGTGGCCATCTGCGAACAGATCGGCGATCCGGCCACCAGCAAGGGCCCCGTCGAGCGCAAGGTCATGCGCGTCGTCACGCCCGGCACCCTGACGGATGCGGACTTGCTGCCTGAAAAGGCCGAGCGCCCGCTGCTGGCCATGTGCAGCATCACGCAGCGCAAGACGGTCACCACGGGCCTGGCCTGGCTGTCGCTGGCCAGCGGTGCCTTGAAGCTGATGGAGTTTTCCGGCGACAGCGCCACCGTGGCCGTGCGCCTGCAGCAGGAACTGGAACGCATCGTGCCGGCCGAAATCTTGAGCGGCGACAACGGCAACCTGTTCGACGACTATGCAGGCACGCACATCAACCGCGTGCCGGACTGGCATTTCGACGTGGTGGGCGGCCACAAGGCCCTGCTCGACCAATTGGGCGTGGCGACCCTGACGGGCTTTGGCGCCGATGGCCTCGGCGCCGCGTTCGGCGCGGCCGGCGCGCTGCTGCGCTATGCGCAATCGACGCAGGGTCGCGGCTTGCAGCACGTGCGCTCTTTGATCACGGAAACGGAAAGCGAATTCATCGGCCTGGATGCGGCCACGCGCCGCAACCTGGAATTGACGGAAACCATCCGCGGCCAGGAATCGCCGACCTTGTTCTCCTTGCTGGATCATTGCCGCACGGCCATGGGTTCGCGCATGCTGCGCCACTGGCTGCACCATGCGCGGCGCGACCAGAACGTGGCCCGCGCGCGCCATGAAGCGATCGCCGCGCTGGCGCAAAGCGAAGCGGCCGGTCCGCTCGCCGCCACCTTGGCGCAAGTGCCCGACATCGAACGCATCACCACGCGCATCGCCCTGCTGTCGGCCCGTCCGCGCGACCTGGCCGCCCTGCGCGACGGCTTGCTGCAACTGCCGGCCCTGCGCGGCGACGTGGTCCGTTGTTATGGTCCCGGCCAGGGCGGCGAAAGCGGTTTGCTGGCCGCCATCCACGGAGCGCTAGCCACGCCGACCGCCTGCCTGGACTTGCTGGTGCGCGCCGTGGCGCAGGAACCGGCCGCCATGGTGCGCGACGGCGGCGTCTTTGCCACCGGTTTCGACGCGGAACTCGATGAATTGCGCGCGCTGTCGGAAAACGCGGGCCATTTCCTGCTCGACCTGGAAACACGCGAACGCGCGCGCACGGGCATCGCCAACCTGCGCGTCGAATACAACAAGGTGCATGGCTTCTACATCGAAGTCACGCACGGCCAGACGGACAAGGTGCCGGACGACTACCGCCGCCGCCAAACCCTGAAAAACGCCGAGCGCTACATCACGCCCGAACTGAAAGTGTTCGAAGACAAGGCCCTGTCGGCGCAAGACAAGGCGCTGGTGCGCGAAAAGATGCTGTACGACCTGCTGCTGGCCGAACTGGCGCCGCACATCGGCACCCTGCAGACGATTGCGCAAGGCCTGGCCCAGCTCGACACCCTGAATGCGCTGACGGAACATGCGCAGCAGCACAACTGGGCCGCGCCGCAACTGGTCGAGGAACCGTGCATCAACATCGTCGAAGGCCGCCACCCCGTGGTGGAAAAGCAGATCGAACGCTTCATCGCCAACGATTGCCGCTTCGTCAACGAGCGCCGGCTGCTCTTGATCACCGGCCCGAACATGGGCGGTAAATCGACCTTCATGCGCCAGGTGGCCTTGATCACCCTGCTGGCCTACGTGGGCAGCTACGTGCCGGCCGCGTCCGCCACCATCGGCCCCATCGACCGCATCTTCACGCGCATCGGCGCCACCGACGACCTGGCGGGCGGACGCTCGACCTTCATGGTGGAAATGACGGAATCGGCCGCCATCCTGAACGGCGCCACCGAGCATTCCTTGGTGCTGATGGATGAAGTGGGCCGCGGCACCTCCACCTTCGACGGCCTGGCCCTGGCGTGGGCCATCGCGCGCCATTTGATCGACACCAGCCGTAGTTTCACCCTGTTTGCCACACATTACTTTGAGCTGACGCAATTGCCAGACAGTCATCCGAGCGCCGCCAACGTGCATTTGTCCGCCGTCGAGCACAAGGACAGCATCGTCTTCCTGCACGCCGTGCAAGCCGGTCCCGCCTCGCAAAGCTATGGCTTGCAGGTGGCGCAACTGGCCGGCGTGCCGCAGCCCGTGATCAAGGCGGCGCGCAAGCACCTGGCGCGCCTGGAAGCGCAGGCGCTCGACGCCACGCCGCAACGCGACCTGTTCGCGCTGCCCTCCGCCGATCCGTATGCGCAAGAGGAAGAAGAGGAAGCGGCGGCGCCGCTGGCCGCGCTGAACGCGGCGCAGCAAGCCTTGCTCGACGCCATCGCCGACCTCGATCCCGATGCGCTCACGCCGCGCGACGCACTGGAACAGCTGTACCAGCTGAAACGGCTGGCCGCCGCATGACCTGCCGGCGCAGCTCGATACGCCTGCTGGCCGCCGGCTTGCTGGCTGCCAGCCTGCCATGGCAAGCGGCGCTGGCCGTCCCGGGCGACCAGGCCGGCTTCGAGTTTGCCGTACTGGGCCATTCCTTCAACGCGGGGCCGGACGACGGCCCCCTGAAAAAAGCCATCGCCGACACCAGCGCCTTCAATGCCTCCTTCGTCGTGGCCACCGGCATCAAGGCCGCCAGCGAATCGTGCAGCGACAAGCTGTATGGCCAGCGCAAGGACTTGCTCGACGCCAGCGGCCCGCCGCTGATCGTCTCGCTGTCGGCCAGCGACTGGGCCAACTGCCGCAATTCGCGCGGCAGGGTCAACGCCATCGAACGCCTGAACCGCTTGCGCGACGTGTATTTCGCCGATGACCAGAGCCTGGGCCAGCACAAGCTGACCCTGTCGCGGCTGTCATCGACGGCGAAATTCCGCAGCTATGCGGAAAATGCCCATTGGGAATATGGCGGCGTATTGTTTGCCACCGTGAATCTGCCCGCGAATAACAACCATTTCCTGCCGGAAGCGGGACGCAACAGCGAATTCGAAGACCGCCTGGTCGCCAACCGTTCCTGGCTGCAGCGATTGTTCGCCATGGCGCAGCGCAAGCAACTCGACGGCATCGTGCTGTTTTCCGATGGCGACGCGGGCGTGCTCGATGAAGACGACAATTCGCTGCTGCCCAGCTTCAGTTCGAAACAGGATGGCTTTGCCGGACCGCGCAAGCAGATCCGCACCCTGGCCAAGAAGTTCAGCGGCAAGGTGTTATTGGTCGATACGCAGCGCGATGGCGACGCGGATGGCAAGGAGGGGAAAAGTAAAAAGGCCGCAGCCAGGGCAGGCGGGCCGAAAATCAGCTGGAAAGGCAACCTGGGCCACGTCAGCATCGACAACGACTGGTCCGCCATCGCCGTCCGGCCCGGCAAGACCCCATTCTTTGAGGTGCGTCAACGCGCTACCCGCCCATCGGCGCAGGCGCGCGCCAAGGCGTCGACGCTGCGCCGATAAAATAAAGGCCGGCACGCAGCCAGCCTTTATCTATCCAACAACAGGCGTCACGACCAACAAACGTCACGACGCCTGAGAAAACCGTCGCGAGCAGCGGCGCGGCGTGGCCGAGAAGCGCAACCGTACTCTAGTACGGTGAGCATCGCCGGCCGCAAAGCGCGCCGCGCAGCAGGTTTGCTCAGGTGTTAGTGAATAGGGTGGGTACGGAAGTGATCGCCGTCTTCGCCTTCATCATCTTCATCGCCATGGTCATGGCCGTGTGCGCCATGCACGTGGCCATGGGCAATTTCTTCTTCGGTGGCTTCGCGCACGTCGGCGACGGTCAGCGAGAAGCGCAGCGCGATGCCGGCCAGTGGATGGTTGCCGTCCAGCACGACTTTGTCGTCGGCGATATCGGTGACCGTGAAGATCATCGCTTCTTCATCCGGCGAATCGCTTTCCGGCATGCCTTCGAACTGCATGCCCACTTCCAGCGGCTCAGGCAGGCGATTGCGCGGCTCGACCTTCACCAGGGCTGGATCGTATTCACCGAAAGCATCATCCGGTTCGATCTGGATCGTGTTGGAATAGCCAACTTCCTTGCCGTCGAGCTCTTCTTCGATCTTCGGCAAGGTGTTTTCATAATCACCGTGCAGGTAGACCATCGGCTGACGGCCGTCTTCGATCAGATTGTCTTGCGCGTCTGACAGTTTGTAGTTGACAGTCACGACCGTATTTTTGGCAATCTTCATTATGCTTCCTTTCATTGTATAAGCTGGCAAATTATACCTTCACGCCGCCAACGGCAGGCGCATTCCTGCATTTCCGGTTGTTATAATGGGCGCATGAAAACATTAACTCTCCTCGGCGATATCACGCCGGCGCAATTCCTGCGCGACTACTGGCATAAAAAACCCTTGTTGATCCGTCAAGCCGTGCCTGGCTTCAAGGCGCTGTTCGATTTCAAGGCCCTGGCCGAGCTGGCTACCCTCGATCACGTCGAATCGCGCCTGGTCAGCCATGCGGATGGCCACTGGAACATGCAGCAAGGCCCTTTGACCAGCCTGCCCTCGCTGAAACAGAAGGAATGGACCCTGCTGGTGCAGGGCGCCAACCTGCACAGCGCCAAGGCCGACGCCCTGCTGCGCCAGTTCCGCTTCCTGCCGGACGCGCGCCTGGACGACCTGATGGTCAGCTTCGCCACCGATGGCGGCGGCGTGGGCCCGCATTTCGATTCCTATGACGTATTCCTGCTGCAAGGCCAGGGCAAGCGCCACTGGCGCATCGGCGCACAGAAAGACCTGAGCCTGATCGACGGCTTGCCGCTGAAAATCCTCAGCAACTTCACGCCCGATGAAGAATTCACGCTGGAACCGGGCGACATGCTGTATCTGCCGCCCCACTACGCGCACGACGGCGTGGCCATCGGCGATTGCCAGACGTATTCGATCGGCTTCCGCTCGCCCACGTTCCAGGAGCTGGGCGAAGCGTTCCTGCAATTCATGGCCGACTCGATCGACTTGCCGGGCATTTACAGCGATCCGGACTTGAAAGCGTCGGGCAAACCGGCGGAAATCCCCCGTGAAATGCTCAGCACCATCGCGGAAGAAATGAACAAGGTGCGCTTCACGGAAGAAGACGTGACCATTTTCCTGGGCGAACACCTGTCGGAACCGAAGCACAATGTATTTTTCACGCCGCTGTCCAAGCCGCTGACGGTAGGCCGCTTCGCGGACGCCGCACAGAAAAAGGGTGTCGTGTTGTCGCGCAAGACCCTGATGCTGTATCGTGGCAAGAATGTCTTCATCAATGGCGAATCGTTTGCCATTGGCAAGGCCGATAAAGCGGCCCTGGAAACCCTGGCCAACGAACGCGCCCTCGATGGCGCCGCCGTGGCCCAGGCTTCCGATGACGTGATGGATGCGTTATATACGTGGTATCAGGATGGCTGGCTCGAACTGGCTTGAATGGGGGCGGCGTAGCAAAGTGGTATTACAGTAGGTAAAATAACAGCATCTGCGTTAGCGCAATGAAACATATTATTTTTATATCGTTTTGTCGCGCTTTCGCAAATCGCTTACACTTGCTTGCAATTTGCTTCGGCAAATATTGCGATATCACAAAATAGTTGCGAATTTGCCTCTTGCTCCTATTGCGACGCACCAAAAATCGCTATAATATTCGGTTAGGAAGTTTCCGTTGTCTGGCAGGCACCACCTGGTACGAAAAGCCTTCGAAGACGACCTAACGAGCGATAATTACCGGTAATTATTCATCGCAACAATATTGATTTATTTTTTGAAATAATTAAGGAAAACAAATGAAAAAATCCCTGCTGATCGCCTCCCTGATGGTTGTTGCTCTGGCTGCTTGCAGCAAAAAAGAAGAAGCTCCTGCACCAGCACCAGTAGTTGAAACCCCAGCACCAGCACCAGCAGTTGAAGCTGCTCCAGCTGCTGCTGCTGACGCTGCTGCTTCGGCCGCTACCGACGCTGCTGCTGCTGCTTCGGCTGCCGCTTCGGCCGCTACCGACGCTGCTTCGGCTGCTTCGGCTGCTGCATCGGCTGCTAAGTAATTTAGCACCCTGCACTAAAGAAAGCCGACCCTCGGGTCGGCTTTTTTGCGTCCGGCGTTTTATCCGCAGGATATAAGGCCGGACGCAGGCAATAAAAAAGGCTGCGCCGGTTTCCCGGATCAGCCTTTTTTATTGCGCGGCAGGTTGTGATACCCGCCGCAAATGCACCGCTTACTTCAACTGCTCGTTCAGCAAGCCCAGGATCTTCTCGGCCACTGGCGAGACATCGGGCTGGCCTTCGTTGCTGAGAATGCTGACCAGGCTGGTCGAGCCATTGCCGGCCTTGACCAGGACGCGGTAGCGCTGCGCTTCCTTGTCCTTGTCGGACGACGAACCCCAGCTGAACAGTTTCGAGAAGAAACCATCCTTTTTGACCGCGTCCGGATCGACGTAACGCACGAAATACGTGCCTTGCGTGCGGTCGCGGTCTTCCACGGTGAAGCCGACGCGGTCCAGCGCCAGGCCGACACGGCGCCAGGCGCGGTCGAAACCTTCATCGACTTCGATGGCGCGCGCCGGCGTGGCGGCGTCGCCCACCAGCTTGGCGTGCAGCGGCTGCACGATGGCGCCATCAACGGCTGTCTTCGCTTGTGCTTCATCGCTGGCCGCGCCCAGGCGCGTCATCAGCTTGGCCAGGAATTGCGCCTCCAGGCCCGGATCGTTGGGACGCGCGGTCCAGGTGGTGGTTTCCTTGTCGCGGCCCGTGACGACCTCTTCCACGCCACGGTGGCTGATGTAGATCTCGGTCGAACCATCGGCCAGGCGCTCCACGCGGGTGCGGAACTTGTCTTTTTCACCAGTCGAGTACATCGAATCGAAGGCCTTGCCGATGGTGTTGCGGATAAAGTCCTGCGGCAGCTTGGCGCGGTTTTCGTTCCATTCGGTTTCCATGATGCCAGCCGTAGGCTGGTCGATGGCGACGGTAAAGCCCGAATCTTCCCAGAATTGCTTGAGTTGCGGCCACAGCACTTCAGGCGACTGCTTGACGACCAGCCAGCGCTGGTTGCCCGCGCGCTCGACCTTCACGCCACCGGCCGTGACGGGCACGACACCCACCACGCCGTCGGCGCCCACGATGACGGGCGTGCCGGCCGTGGCGTTGCGCTGCGCGTTGTAGCCGGAAGCCGTGGCCACGCCGTTTTTCGAATCCGGCAAGGAATAACGGTTGTCCTGCTGCAATTGCGTCAGGTCAGGCGGCACGTCCAGGGTGCTGGCTTTCTTGACCGACTTGTAGTCGACCTTGTCGCCGCCGACTACCGAACTGATCATGCCACAGCCCGCGAGGCTGGCTGCGACGGCGCCGATGACGATGCCGCGGACGGCGATGGTGGCAGGCGCCGGTTTGGTTTTCTTGCAATTAGTCATGTCGTAACTGGATAAGAAGCTAAGTAGCAGCTGGAATCAGGAAAGGTCCGGGCTGGTCAAGCCCGGGCTTGAAGTTCGGCTTAAGACAGGATGCCAGCGTCGCGCAAGGCATCGCGCACGGTGGCATGGCAATTTTCAGCCAGCGGCACCAGTGGCAAGCGTATGCCGGCTGGCATCAGGCCCATTTCGGCCAGCGCCCATTTGACGGGCACCGGGTTGGGCTCGACAAACAATTTCTGGTGCAAAGGGAACACTTTGTTATTGATGGCAATCGCCGTGGCGCGCTCGCCGGCCATGGCTGCCACGCACAGTTCGTGCATGGCGCGTGGCGCAACGTTGGCCGTCACGGAAATGTTGCCGTGGCCGCCGCAGAACATCAGCGCCATGGCCGTCGGATCGTCGCCCGAGTACACGGCGAAGTCCGCTGGAACCAGGCGCAGCAGGTCGATGCCGCGGCCGATATTGCCGGTCGCATCTTTCACGCCGACGATATTCGGGATGGCGGACAGGCGCACGATGGTCTCGTTGCTCATGTCGGCAACCGTACGGCCAGGCACGTTGTACAGGATGACGGGAATGTCGACGGCTTCGGCGATGGCCTTGAAGTGCTGGTACATGCCTTCCTGGGTAGGACGGTTGTAGTACGGCACCACTTGCAAGACAGCATCGGCGCCCGCTTCTTTCGCGTAGCGCGTCAGTTTGATGGCCTCGGCCGTGGAGTTGCCTCCGGCGCCGGCGATGATAGGAATGCGTCCCTTGGCATGTTCGACGGTCAACTGGATCAGTTCGCAGTGTTCTTCCACGCTGACTGTTGCCGATTCGCCCGTCGTGCCAACGATGACGATGCCGTCCGTACCCTCGGCGATATGCCAGTCGATCAGCTTGCGCAGACCTGGAAAGTCCAGACTGCCGTCTGCGTGCATCGGGGTGACGATTGCTACAATGCTGCCCTTGATCATAGTAAGTTTATAGCGCCGATAAATAAAACAACGATTGTAGCGGATAGCTCGCGCCTGTGGTGCATTCTGACATAGTATGGCCGCTCAAAACGTCGGCAGCAGGGCTGCCAACCGTGGAAAATCCGGCCGGACGGCGCAAATTCGTTGCACCAGAGCAGCTTTTGGCTGTTCCACGCGCCCATCCTCATACGCTACCACACGCAAGCCGTGCTGCACCGCCCAGGTCAGCATTTCGCCTTCCTTCAGCAGGAATTTCGGATTCGACGGCTTGCCGAACTGCTCATTGCCCTCGGCAAACGTTTCATACAGCAACACGCCATCGGGCGCCAGGCTGGCCACCATGGCTTCCAGCAGCGGCCGGTGCAGATAATTGGTGACGACGATGCCGGCAAAGCGGCCGGGAGCGAAAGGCCACACGGCGCCCGGCGCTTCCAGGTCCACCAGCGAAGTGGTGATGCCCGTGCCAGCCGCCTTTTCCAGCATTTCCGGATCATGGTCGAGCGCGATCACGGGGTGGCCCAGGCTTACCAGGTGGCGCGCGTGGCGGCCTGCGCCGCAGGCCAGGTCCAGCACCTCGCCGCCCGGGATCAGGGGCGCCCAGCGGCGCAGCCAGCCGGAAATCGCTTCGGTTTCTAATATTGGTTCAGTTACTTGCATCGGTACTTCCATCAATTATGTGCGTACATCCAGTTGCGGGCATCAAGTCAATATCGCCGTCAGGGGCGTGACCAGGGTGACAAAAATGCCGATGACAAATTCGATCGCCGCCAGCAAGGCGCGGTTCAAGATGCCCGTGTACATCAGCAGCACCAGGGCGCCGAAGACATACAGGCTGTAGCGCTCGATGCTGGCGTAAGGGCGCGCCAGCTGCATCGGCAGCAAGCCCGTCATGATGCGTCCGCCATCGAGGGGCGGCACGGGAATCAGGTTAAAGACGAACATGGCCGCATTCACGCTGACGCCGGCGCCCGCCATCTTGCGGAAAAACATGCCCATTTCCGTCGGCGGCAAGACGCTGAGCACGACGAAGGCGATCATCCAGCCCAGGCCCATGACGAAATTGGCGCCAGGCCCGGCAAACGCCACCCAGGCCATCTGCTTCTTCGGATTGCGCAGGCGGCTGAAATCGACGGGCACCGGCTTGGCATAGCCGAACGGCACCTGGATCGTGAAATACAGCATCAAGGGCAGCAAGATCGTGCCGAAAGGGTCGATATGCCGCACGGGATTGAGGCTCAGCCTGCCCTCGTTCGAGGCCGTGGGATCGCCGAAATAGCGGGCCGCGTAGCCGTGCGCCGCCTCATGCAGGGAAATGGCAAACAGCACCGGCACCAGGTAGACCGCAACGGTCTGGACTATCGTATTGAAATCGCTCATGACCGCGATTCTACCAGAGCAGTCCCGGCCCCTTTCTTACGTTGTCATTAAGAACAGATGAAGAACTGCGCCGCAACGGCCGCGCCATGCCCCTCTACAAGCCCAGCACGGCCGGGTCGCCCCGTCCCACGCGCACCACTTCCGGCTCCGGCCCCGTCAGATCGATCACGGTGCTGGGGCCATGCGCGCAGACGCCGCCGTCGACGATCAGGTCGACCAGCTTTTCCAGCCGTTCGCGGATCGTGTCGGCATCCGTCAGGCTGTCTTCGTCGCCCGGCAAGGTCAATGTCGCGCCCAGCAGCGGCTGCCCCAGCTCTTCCAGCAGGCATTGCACGATGCGGTGCTGCGGCACGCGCAGGCCGATGGTCTTGCGCGAAGGATGGCTGAGGCGGCGCGGCACTTCCTTCGTCGCTTCCAGAATGAAGGTGTAGGCGCCCGGCGTTGCCGCCTTGAGCAGGCGGAACTGGCGGTTGTCCACGCGGGCATACACGCCCAGTTCGCTCAAGTCGCGGCACAGCAAGGTTAAATGGTGCTTTTCATCCACGCCACGGATGCGGCGCAGGCGCTCGACGGCGCCCTTGTCGTCGAGCTGGCACACCAGCGCGTAGCAGGAATCGGTGGGCAAGGCCACCACGCCGCCGGACTGGATGATCTGCGCCGCCTGCTTGATCAGGCGCAATTGCGGATTGTCGGGGTGAATATGAAAAAATTGACTCATGTGTCAGCGTTCTGGCGAACCAGCTTGTTAAGTTAGCATTATTGTACGCCGCGCAGCGCGGCGATGCGTTGTTCCAGCGGCGGATGGGTGGCGAACAGCGCGCCCCAGCCGCCATTGCCGCCGCTGATGCCCAGCGCCTGCATCGATTGCGGCAACTCGCCCGGCGGCACGCCGCCCAGGCGGGCCAGCGCATGCATCATCGGCGTGGGGCTGCCCAGCAGCTTGGCCGAACCGGCGTCGGCGCGGAATTCGCGCTGGCGCGAGAACCAGGCCACGATGATGGAAGCGAGCAAGCCGAAGATCACTTCGCACACCATCACGGTCACAAAGTAACCGATGCCGCGTCCGCCGCCTTCGCGGTTGTTATTTTTCAACAGGACATTGTCGACAAAGAAACCTACCACGCGGGCCATGAAGACGACGAAGGTATTCACCACGCCCTGGATCAGGGTCAAGGTGACCATGTCGCCATTCGCCACGTGGGCGATCTCGTGGCCCAGCACGGCTTCCACTTCATCGCGGTTCATGCTTTGCAGCAAGCCCGTGGACACGGCCACCAGCGCCGAATTTTTGAAGGCGCCCGTGGCGAACGCATTCGCGTCGCCTTCGTACACGGCCACTTCCGGCATGCCGATGCCGGCCCGCTCGGACAGCGCGCGTACGGTATTGACCAGCCACAACTCCGTCGACGACGTCGGATTGTCGATCACGCGCGCACCCGTGCTCCACTTGGCCATGGGTTTGCTGATCAACAGCGAAAAGATCGAGCCCGTGAAGCCCACCACCAGCGAAAACACGAGCAGGCTGCCCAGGTTCAGGGTACTGCCGCGCGCCGGATTGCCCACGCCCAGCAAACTGAGCACGAGCGACAGCACCAGCATCACGGCCAGGTTGGTTGCAATAAACAGGACGATACGTTTCATGGGCGATGGCTCCGGAAAACAAGAATGACTAAAAGATAAGTATGCAGTCGCGACTTTTCAAGCCCGCGCGGCAGGCGCAGGCCAGCCGCGCCCTAGAACCAGTCGTGCCAAATCGGGGTGACGTTGGCTGGCAATGGCGGCAACATGGCAAAATCCACGCGCGACTCGCCCGGCGCATGGAAATCCGTGCCGCGCGAGGCGAGGAAGCCGTAGGCGTTGGCCAGCTGCGCGTATTCCGGATACTGGTCCGGGCTGTGGCTGCCCGTGACGACCTCGATGGCCACGCCGCCGAGTTGCTTGAATTCATCGAACAGCACGCCTTGCGCCATGTCGCTGAAGCGGTAGCGGCCCGGATGGGCGATGACGGCCACGCCGCCCGCGCCGCGGATCCAGCCGACCGCTTCAGCCAGGGTGGCCCAGCGGTGCTCGACGTAGCCCGGCTTGCCTTCCGACAGGTATTTCTTGAACACGTCGGGAATGTTCGCGCATTTGCCCGTTTCCACGATGTAGCGGGCAAAGTGCGTGCGCGACATCAGGTCCGGGTTGCCGACGAATTTCAAGGCCCCTTCATAGGCGTCGGGGATGCCGGCCAGGTCCAGCTGGCGGGCGATTTCGCGGCCCCGCGCGTCGCGGCCCGAACGCGTGCGGTGCAAGCCCTGCACGAGACCCGGATTGTTTTCATCGACTTGCAAGCCGACGATGTGCACGGTTTCGCCGGCCCACGTAATGGAAATTTCCACGCCGGCCACGAAGCGCATGCCCAGGTCCAGCGCGGCCGTGCGCGCGGCGGCGACGCCGGACACTTCATCGTGGTCCGTCAGCGCCCACACGTCCACGCCCGCCTTGCGCGCGTAAGCGGCCACGGCGGCCGGTGACAGCACGCCGTCGGAGATATTCGAATGACAATGCAGGTCGACTTTAAGCATGTGAAAACAATACCCTGCACGGGCTCAGCATGGAAGAAGTTTTCATTGTACGCTGCTTGGCCAATCGCGCTGCAGCGTTCCCGACACACATCAGGCCAAAAACGCTTCCACCAGGCGCGCCAGTGCCTGCGGTTGATCATGATGCAGCATGTGGCCCGCATCCGCCATCATCTCGCAGCGCACATCCTTGATGCAGGCCAAACGCCGGTCGATTTCGATGCGCGCCTGTTCCTTTGGCCCCATCCATTGCCACATATTCGTGTCATCGGCCTCCACCCACAGCACGGGCGCCGTGATGCGGCGCCAGCACGCCATCACTTCTTCCACCTGGTACAGGATGGGATTGACCCGCTTGTGCTGCGGGTCGCCCAGGATGTCCCACTCGCCCGCCTCGTTGCGCGCCGACCAGTGTTCGGCCAGGAAAGCGGCGCGCTCGTCCGGCAGGCGCGGATTGGTCTTTTGCAGGCGCTCGGCCACGGCGCGCTGCGAAGGATAGCTGCGCATGGCGGGCGGCTCGCGCAATTCGTCCAGCCACTTGGCGTAGCGGCCCGGCGCCTGCTCCGGCTGCGTTGCCATCATGCCGAAGCCTTCCAGGTTGATGAAGCGGCTGATGCGCTCCGGGCGCACGCCCGCGTACAGGCCGGCCACGTTGGCGCCCATGCTGTGGCCCAGCAGGTTGACGGGCGCATCCGGCGAATAATGCAGCAGCATGGCGTCCAGGTCCGCCAGGTAGTCGGGGAACCAGTAGGTGTCCGATTGCGTGTAGTCGCTCAGGCCAAAGCCGCGCCAGTCGGGCGCGATCACGTGCCAGTCGCCCTGCAACTCGTCGACGACGAACTGGAACGAGGCGGCCACGTCCATCCAGCCGTGCACCATGAACAGGATGGGCGCGCCTTCGCGGCCCCAATGGCGCACATGCGTACGGGCGCCGCGGATGTTGATGAATTCGGAACGGGAAAGTTTCATGGGTTTCATCGGATGCCTGCCTTGAAAGTGGCGCAGATGGCGCCACATGCTGTGTCTGTAGATAGGGCGCACATAAAAGTACGACCGTTCGATAATTATACCGGATTAGCGGCCGGCGCTCGGACTTGCCCTGCAACAGCGTAAAATAGCGCAAAACTTCCGCGTCCGGCCGTGCCCGGCGCTTCCACCACCGCCACAGGCTAACGATGACACTCTACCAATTGGGCGCCGATGCGCCGCTGATTGATGCTTCCGCTTTTGTTGCCGACACGGCCAACGTGATCGGCAAGGTGACCCTGGAAGCGAATACGTCCGTATGGTTCGGCGCCACGATCCGCGGCGACAACGAACGCATCACCGTGGGCGCCAACAGCAATGTGCAGGAAGGCGCCGTGCTGCACACGGACCCGGGCTACCCGCTGGACATCGGCCGGAACGTGACCATCGGCCACCAGGCGATGCTGCATGGCTGCACGATCGGCGATGGCGCCCTGGTCGGCATACAGGCCGTGATCCTGAACGGCGCGAAGATCGGCAAGAACTGCCTGGTCGGCGCGGGTGCGCTGGTCACGGAAGGCAAGGAATTTCCCGACAATATGCTGATCATCGGCTCACCGGCGAAAGCCGTGCGTGCCCTGACGGCAGACGATATCACCAGGCTACAAGGCAACGCCGTGAACTATGTGCAACGCGGCCAGCTATTTAATACGCAACTCAAGAAGATTGGATAAGAGAATGACGACTGAAACCACGGGCGCAATCAGCGCAGCCGTTAGCGGCCAGGATACCCTGCAAAAATTTATTTTCGACAACGCCGCCGTGCGCGGCCAGTTCATCGACGTTTCGACCACCTGGCAGGAAGTGGTGTCGCGCCACGCCTACCCGACGGCCGTGAAAAAAGTGCTGGGCGAAATGGTGGCTGCCGCCGCCCTGCTGTCGGCCAACCTGAAATTCAACGGTTCCATCATCATGCAAATCCATGGCGACGGTCCCGTGCGCCTGATGGTGGTCGAGTGCGACTCCGACCTGCGCCTGCGCGCCACGGCCAAGCTGGACCCGGACGCCACCATTCCCGACGTGGCCACCGTGCCGCAATTGCTCAACGCCACGGGCAAGGGCCGCTTCATCATCACCCTGGACCCGGCCGACAAGGTGCCGGGCCAGCAACCGTACCAGGGCATCGTGCCGCTGGACGGCGATGACATGGCCACCGTGATCGAAAACTACATGTTGCGCTCGGAACAGCTGGACACCCGCCTGTGGCTGGCCACGGACGACAGCGTCTCGCGCGGCCTGCTGCTGCAAAAGCTGCCCCACCATGGCGGCAAGGCCGAAGCGACGCCCGTATCGGAAGAAGATGCGCTGGACACGTGGAACCGCGCCGTGATGCTGGCGTCGACCCTGAAAGAGGCGGAAATCCTGTCGACGGACATCGATACCCTGATGCAGCGCCTGTTCTGGGAAGAGACGATCCGCGTCTTCGACCCGCTGCACCCGAGCTTCCATTGCACTTGCACGCGCGAAAAAGTGGGCAATATGCTCAAGATGCTGGGCGAGGAAGAAGTCAACAGCACCCTGGAAGAAGTGGGTCAGGTGGGCGTGAACTGCGATTTCTGCGGCCAGCACTATGAATTCGACAAGGTCGATTGCGCACAGCTGTTCATCACGGATGCGCCGGCCGAAGTCTTGATTCCCCCCGCGGCAAGTATTAACTAATTGTAATAATCCCCGCGCCGCCCCTCAGGCGGCGCAATTGTTTCTGCTGTCATCTTCCCGTCATCAGTTCGTCATCAGCCCGTCACGCGCCGCCGTTACGCTGCGCAGCTTGTATTACTTCCAATACTTTCCACAGGCTGATGATGAATACCCACTTGACGCTGGCCCTGCGCCGCCATTCCTTTCACGTGTTGCTGGGCGCTTGCGCCGCTGGCTTCTCCTTGCCGGCCCTGGCGCAAACGGCCGTCGCCGCCGCCGTGGCGTCCGCCGCCACCGACATGGCCGCCGTCCCCGCCGCCGACGACAATGCCCCGATGGCCACCGTGGAGATTTCCTCGCGCAAGACGCGCTCTTCCGTCGCCCTGAGCAAGAATGAAATCCAGAAAATCCTGCCCGGCACGAATCCGTTAAAGGCCCTGCAAACCTTGCCTGGCGTCAGCTTCCAGACGGCCGACCCATGGGGCAACAACGAGCAAAACCTGTCGCTGTTCGTGCATGGTTTTTCCGGCCAGCAACTGGGCTACACCATGGACGGCGTGCCGCTGGGCGACCAGCAATACGGCAACTACAACGGCCTGTCGCCGCAGCGCGCCGTGATCAGCGAAAACGTGCGCAGCGTCGTGCTGTCCTCGGGCGCGGGCGACCTGGCCACGGCCTCGACCAGCAACCTGGGCGGCACCATCGAAACCTATTCCAGCGACCCGCTGGCCACGCAGGGCGCCAGCGTGCAGCAAACGGTGGGCAGCCACCGCACGTCGCGCACGTTTGCCCGCTATGACACGGGCGCCTTCGGCGATGGCAGCAACGCCTATTTTTCCATCCTGCACCATGAAGCGCGCGCCTGGGACTTCGATGCGCGCCAGGGCGGCGACCAGTTCAACGCAAAATACGTCAACCGCAGCGAGGCGGGCAAGCTGACCCTGTTCTTCAATTACTCGGACAAGATCGAGCCGAACGAAGACAGCACCGTGCACGTGGCGGGCGAAACGAGCGCGCCATACACGCGCCCCTTCCTGTATCCGGACTTCAAGGCGGCCCTGAATTACCTGTCCCCGACGGGCGCCACGCCTGCCGCGGACGGCAACAATTACCGCAACTACTACAGCGATGCGCAGCGCACCGATTACCTGGCCTACGCCAAGTTCGACGCCAACTTGTCCGAAGGCATGACGTGGTCGAACCAGGTGTATTACCACAAGGATGACGGCGCGGGCGTGGTGGCCGGCCCCATCGGCGTGGCCGGCTTGCCGGGCCTGTTCAGCGTGTACTACCCGAAACAGAACCTGAAACAGGTGTTCGGCAACTCGGGCTACGCCGTGCGCACGACGGAATACGACATCAAGCGGGGCGGCTTCCTTTCCACCCTGCGCAAGGAAATCGGCAATCACCAGCTGGAAGCAGGCCTGTGGCTGGAACAGAACCGCTCGTCCGCCTACCGCCGCTGGTATGCGCTGGACGTCAACAACCCGACGTCGCCGTACGACCGCCCCAGCAATCCTTTGATCACGCAATACGGCAGCGAGATCGACAACAAGGTGGTGCAGCTGCACTTGCAGGATGAATGGCGCATCCGCCCCGATATCGCCCTGCAAGCCGGCTTCAAGTCCAGCCTGCAATTTGCCGATGGCCAGTTCCCCGTGCAGCCGGCCAAGGGCGCCATCGCCGGCGGCTCGACGGCCTTGCCGGTCGGCACCATCAACACGAAAAAATGGTTCTTGCCGCAAGTGGGCGCGCGCTGGGATTTCACGCCGCAAGACCAGCTGTACTTCAATATCCAGAAAAACATGCGCCAGTTCGTCACCTATGGCGGCGGCGGCGCGTCGCCCTGGAGCTTGTCGAGCCAGGCCGCGTTTGATTTGTTCAAGCGCGACGCCAAACCGGAAACGGCCCTCACCTATGAAGTGGGCGTGCGCGGCAGCCACCCATTGAGCCTGGGCGCCATCACGGCCATCGATGGCCAGGTCAACGTCTACCACGTCGATTTCAGCAACCGTTTGCTGCAGATCAGCCCAACGCCCGTGATTTCCTCCATCATTGGCGGCAACCCCGTGCTGGCCAACGTGGGCAGCGTGCGCACGGACGGCATCGATATCGCGGGCACCGTGCACTTCGGCAACAATTTCTCGTTCTACAATGCCCTGTCGTACAACCGCTCGCAGTACGCGGACAATTACAACAATGGCGCCGCGCTGGTCTTGACGGCGGGCAAGAACGTGCCGGGCTCGCCTGAATGGCTGAACAAGTTTGTTGCTTCCGCCACGTTTGGCGACATCGAAGTGCAACTGACGGGAGACTATGTGGGCAAGCGCTACGCGACGTACACCAACGATCTGTCCGTCCCCAGCTATTTCCTGATGGGCCTGGGCGTGTCGGGCAAGCTGCCGGCCATGGCCGGCTGGCTGAAAAACCCGCGCTGGCGCGTGAATGTGAGCAACCTGGCCAACCGCGAAGGCTCCTTGAACGTGGTGGTCGGCGCCGCCGACAAGACGTACAACACCTTCCCCATCGCCCCGCGCCAGGGCTTCCTCACCTTGACGGCGGACTTCTGATGCGTACGCCTATCCTTCCGCAACGGCATTTTTCGCGCCGCAGCTTCGTCCAGGCGGCCGTCGGCGGCCTGGCGCTGGCCGCCGCGCCCGGCTTTACCGCGGGCCTGCTGGAAACAAAGCCAAGCCGTCCGCTTGTCTTCGCCCACCGGGGCGCCAGCGCCCTGCGTCCCGAGCATACCTTGGCGTCCTACGCCAAGGCCATCCTCGACGGCGCCGACTACGTCGAGCCGGACCTGGTGGCCACGCGCGACGGCATTCTCGTGGCCCGCCACGAAAGCAACCTGATCGACACCACCGACGTGGCGCGCCGTCCCGAGTTTGCCAGCCGGCGCGGCAAGAAGATGGTCGACGGCGAATGGCACGAAGGCTGGTTCGTCGACGACTTCACGCTGGCGGAATTGAAAACCCTGCGCGCCATCGAACGGCTGCCGAAAGTACGCACCGGCAACACCTTGTACGATGGACAATTCCAGATCCCCACCTGGGAAGAAATCATCGATTTTGTTGCAGCGCAATCAGCCGCCAGCGGACGCATCATCGGCCTCGTGCCGGAGCTGAAAAGCTCCACGTATTTCCGCGATGCGGGCCTGGCGCTGGAAGACCGTTTCCTGTCGACCCTGCTGGCGCACGAGTACACGCGCCGCGCGCCCATCGAAATCCAGTCCTTCGAAGTGGCCAATTTGAAATACTTGCGCGAGAAGCTGGGACGGCGCGCCAACGTGCGCCTGATGCAATTGGTGGTGGGCGGCGATATCCGCCCGATGGACGTGGCCAAGGCGGGCGGCAAGCTGACGTTTGGCCAGATGACGACGCCGGCCGGCCTGCGCGACATCGCCGCCTACGCGGACGTGGTGGCGCCGCCAACGCGAGGAATCATCCCGCTGGGCGCCGACCAGCGCCTAGCCAAGCCCTCTTCCATCGTCGACGATGCGCACCAGGCGGGCTTGCTGCTGCACACGTGGACCTTCCGTCCGGAAAACCGCTTCCTGGCGGCCGACTTCCGCGACGGCAATGGCGAGAATGCGCGCAACGAAGCGGGATCCGTGGCGGAAATGCGGCGCTATATCGAGACGGGACTCGACGGTTTTTTCAGCGACGATCCGGGTTTGGGACGCATCGCCGCAGGATAAACATTTCGTAACAAATTCATTTTCAGGGCGTGGCCGATGGCTACGCCCTTATTATTCGTTTCTTGAATTTCTGAAATTGGAATTTGAAATTGGACGCATATCGCAAACTCCATTATTGTGCAATGCAACAACAGACCATTCATGGAGGGCATATGTCCACTTTTACCAACACCTACAGCAACGACAACGACAATTACTTCAGCAACCTGGGCCGCGCCACGCGCGCCTTCCTGGGCGCCCTGCTCGCTTCCAAGCCGTACAGCGAACTGGCACAGAAGGAAGTCATCGCCAGCAGCGTCAGCGATGAAGAACAGCGCTATGTGCGTCCAAGCAAGCGCGATTTCGCCCTGCTGAACTCGGAAGCCAACCGCTACGAAAAACTGATGCCGAATCTGGCCGCAGAACTGCGCTTCCTGGCGTCGCGCGGCTAAAAAAAGCCCGGGGCGGCGTTGCCCGCGCCTTGCCGTACGTTCGGCTGGGCGTCAGGCCCTGGACGTTTTTTACCTAACTAAATATTAACAAGGAAATTTTATGATGTTTCTCGAAACCGTACTGGTAAGTGTGGCCGTCGTGGTCACCGGCATCCATTTTTACCTGATCACGACCGGCAAGGCCCGTTTCTGATCAGCAAGCAGCAAGACAGCAGCACGCCGCGCCATGCGTGTGCAGCAGTACAAGGTAATAGGTACAAGGAAGTAAAGTGATATGTCAGCCTGGCAATCGGTCCAGGCTGGCAAGCGGGAAGTAGTACGGTCTTAATGTGGCGCCGCGGCGTCCACCGGTGTTTCCAGCAGTGGCGGGGTCTGGCCCTTGCGCACGATCTGCACGAAAATCTCATTCTGTTTGACCATGCCCAGCTCGTAGCGGGCACGCTCTTCGACGGCGCCCGTACCATCCTTCAGGTCGCGCACTTCGGATTCGAGCTTGGCGTTGCGCGCCTTCAATTCCATGTTCTTTTTATTGGCCACCGCCACTTGGGCTTCCATGTCGGCAACACGCAGCCAGCCGCCTTTACCCAGCCAGAGGGGAAATTGTATCAACAGCAGCAGGGCTGCCAGGGCGAGCGTAATGAGGCGCATGGGGCATTCAGTTAAAAAACCGGCCGGAACATCTCCGGCCGGCCAGTGGGTTTTACATCAGCTTACTTCAGATTATAGAACGCATCGCGGCCAGGGTAGCTGGCGATGTCGCCCAGGTCTTCCTCGATACGCAGCAGCTGGTTGTACTTGGCCATGCGGTCCGAACGCGACATCGAGCCCGTCTTGATCTGCAGGGCGTTCGTGGCAACGGCGATATCGGCGATGGTCGAGTCTTCCGTTTCGCCCGAGCGGTGCGAAATGACGGCCGTGTAGCCGGCGCGCTTGGCCATTTCGATGGCGGCGAAGGTTTCCGTCAAGGTGCCGATCTGGTTGATCTTGATCAAGATCGAGTTGGCGATGCCTTTCGAGATGCCTTCTTTCAGGATCTTGGTGTTGGTGACATACAGGTCGTCGCCGACCAGTTGCACTTTCTTGCCCAGTTCTGCCGTCAGAATCGCCCAGCCGTCCCAGTCGCCTTCGTGCATCGCGTCTTCGATCGAGATGATCGGGTACTTGTCGCACCAGGTCGCCAGCAGGTTGGTGAACTCGGTGGCCGTCAGGCTCAGGCCTTCGCCTTCCATTTCGTACTTGCCGTTCTTGTAGAACTCGGACGCGGCGCAATCGAGGCCGATGGCGATCTGCGTGCCTGGCTCGTAGCCCGCTTCTTCGATGGCCTGGATGATCAGCTTGATGGCTTCTTCATGGTTGGCCAGCGATGGCGCGAAACCGCCTTCGTCGCCCACGTTGGTGTTCAGGCCCTTCTTGTGCAGGATCTTTTTCAGCGTGTGGAATACTTCCGCGCCGTAGCGGACGGCTTCCTTGAACGACGGGGCGCCCACGGGAATGATCATGAATTCCTGGATGTCCAGGTTGTTGTCGGCGTGTGCGCCGCCGTTGATGACGTTCATCATCGGCACTGGCATCTGCATGGCGCCCGAACCGCCGAAATAGCGGTACAGCGGCAAACCCGCTTCTTCGGCGGCAGCCTTGGCGACAGCCATCGAGACGGCCAGGATGGCGTTGGCGCCCAGGCGCGATTTGTTTTCCGTGCCGTCCAGGTCGATCAGGGTACGGTCCAGGAAAGCCTGTTCATTGGCGTCCAGGCCCATGATGGCTTCGGAGATTTCGGTGTTGATGTTCTCGCATGCTTGCAGCACACCCTTGCCGAAGTAGCGCTTGGCGTCGCCATCGCGCAATTCCACGGCTTCGCGCGAACCGGTCGAGGCACCCGACGGTACGGCTGCACGGCCCATCACGCCCGATTCCAGCAACACATCGCATTCGACGGTCGGGTTACCGCGCGAGTCCAGGATTTCGCGGCCGATAATATCAACAATAGCACTCATGTCATTCTCCAAAGTTAAGCTTAACAGGGGGCTGCACACTGCGTTCTGATGCGCAATTGCACAAAGGGGGCAAAGAAACTCCCGGCGGGAACGATCTGGCCGGGAGCTGTCTTACGGGTAATACTGTCGCGATCGACCGCGTTATTCCGCAGCGGCGTTGGCTTCTTTGTGCGCCAGCGCTGCCTTGATGAACGACGTAAACAACGGATGGCCGGTGCGTGGCGTCGACTTGAACTCGGGATGGTATTGCACGCCCATATACCAAGGGTGGGAATTTTCACCCGTGCGCGGCAATTCCATGATTTCGCACAAATCTTCGCTCGGCGTGCGGGCCGACACGATCAGGCCAGCCGACTCGACACGGGCCAGGTAGTGATTATTGGCTTCGTAGCGATGACGGTGACGCTCGGTCACCACGCTGCCGTAGATCTCGGCGGCGAGGGTGCCCGGATTGACGGCGCAGGTCTGCGCGCCCAGGCGCATGGTACCGCCCAGGTCCGAGTTTTCATCGCGCAACTCGACTTTACCATCGTGGTTTTGCCACTCATTGATCAGTGCAACAACAGGTTGATCCGTATCAAGGTCGAACTCGGTCGAATTCGCGTTCGGCATGCCAGCCTTGTTGCGTGCGTATTCGATCAGGGCCACTTGCATGCCCAGGCAGATGCCCAGGTAAGGGATCTTGTTTTCACGGGCAAACTGGGCCGCCTTGATCTTGCCTTCCACGCCGCGCTTGCCGAAGCCGCCCGGTACCAGGATGGCGTCGTACTTGGCCAGGTTGTCGCAACCGGTCGTTTCGATTTCTTCCGAATCGATGTACTCGATGTTGACGCGGCTTTCCGTGTGGATGCCGGCGTGGCGCAGCGCTTCGATCAGCGACTTGTACGACTCGGTCAGCTCGACATACTTGCCGACCATGCCGACGGTCACTTCCGCCTTCGGGTGCTCCATCGTGTAGATCAGCTTGCTCCAGATCGACAGGTCGGCCGGCGCAGGATCGAGGTCCAGCGCGTCGCAGATGATCTTGTCGAGGCCCTGGTCGTGCAGCATTTGCGGCACTTTGTAGATGGTGTCGACGTCCCACACGGAAATGACGGCGTCTTCCTCGATGTTCGAGAACAGCGAGATTTTCGCGCGCTCGTCTTCCGGGATGGCGCGGTCGGCGCGGCACAGCAGCGCATTCGGCAAGATGCCGATTTCGCGCAGCTTTTGCACCGAGTGCTGGGTCGGCTTGGTTTTCAGTTCACCGGCCGAGGCGATGTAAGGCACCAGGGTCAGGTGGACGAAGGCCGTGTTCTTGCGGCCGGCGCGCAGGCTCAGCTGGCGTGCCGCTTCCAGGAATGGCAAGGATTCGATATCGCCGACGGTGCCGCCGATTTCGCACAGGGCCACGTCGTAGCCTTCGGCGCCACGGCGGATGTAATCCTGGATTTCATTGGTGATATGCGGAATCACCTGCACGGTCTTGCCCAGATATTCGCCCCGGCGTTCCTTGCGGATCACCGATTCATAGATCTGGCCAGTGGTGAAGTTATTCACCTTTTTCATGCGGGTGGAGATGAAGCGCTCGTAGTGACCGAGGTCGAGGTCGGTTTCGGCCCCGTCATCGGTGACGAATACTTCACCGTGTTGCATAGGGCTCATCGTGCCAGGATCGACGTTGATATACGGGTCGAGCTTGAGCATGGTGACTTTAAGGCCGCGCGATTCGAGGATCGCGGCGAGGGAGGCGGCGGCAATCCCTTTTCCAAGGGAAGACACAACGCCACCAGTGACGAAGACAAATTTGGTCATTGCAGATGGTGCCGAACGGCACGTGCGGGAAATTGAAATTATACACTAAAGCCCGCCTGCGTCGCTCCCCGCGCACGGAAATTTGCGCCAAATACCGACTATCCCTCCCCCTCCTGCTGTCTACGCGCAACAAAATTACCCAATAACAATAATTGAAATATTTCCAATTCCATATGTTGTGTGGGCGAGCGAACAGACCCTGCCGCGCTCCGGCGGCAGACTGGGATTTTTCAACAGGAGGTCCATCATGAGTTACGAAGAACGCGACGCCTACGGCATGTATGTCAACCGCGGCCACAAAGGCCCCGGCCCTGAACTGATGGGCGCCGACACCCTGATCGGCGACCATGTGCACAATGCCAAGGATGAACACCTGGGCGAAATCAAGGAAATCATGCTCGACATGCGCAGCGGCAAGATCGCCTACGCCGTCATGTCGCACGGCGGCGTCTTCACCATCGGCGAAAAGCTGTTCGCCGTGCCGTGGGAAGCGCTGCTGCTCGACACCGTCAACAAGCGCTTCACCCTCAACGTCGACAAGGAACGCATCGAAAACGCGCCCGGCTTCGACACGGATAACTGGCCGAACATGGCGGACAGCGCTTGGGCGACGTCGATCCATAGCTATTATGGAACGACGCCGCGCGAGTATTAATTAAGCCAAGGCAGCGGGGCTTGGGCCTGCTTTAAAAGCGGTACTCCAGCCCTGCCACATACGTCCTGCCCCGCGCCGTGCTCAGCGGCGTATTCTCTTGCGACTGCGACGGCATCGAGTTCAGGCGGTTCAGCGCTTCCGAGAAATCCTTGTTCATGGCGTTTTGCACGGACAGGCGCAGGAACAGGTTCTTGCTGACCTGGTAGCTCGCATACAGGTCGATCACGGCCGGGATCTTCGGATTGTCGGCCTTGAGCACTTCCCCTGTCGCTTCATCGGCGTCATTGTCCGGCGACAGGCGGCGGTTCGAGCCCGTGTGCTTGAGGATGGCGCCCACTTCCAGCTTGTTGTCCAGCAGGCGCGTGCCCACGTCGAGGTTGTAATACACGCTGGGTAGTTCGCTGATGTCGGCCGCGCCAAACCAGGCGCTGGCGATCGACGTGGGCTGGCGCGTCGTTTCGCGCGTGTACGACAGGCGCGCATACGCCGGCCCCAGGTGATATTGCGCTTCCAGTTCCCAGCCGCGCGAATACACGGGCGTGGCCGAGTTGATGTAGATATACATATTGGTCACGTATTCATCCACATTCTGCCAGTCCTTGGCGATCACTTCCGCGATATTGCACTTGCGCCCGCTGTCGCACACGAGGAAGGACTGGCTGGTGATATAGCCGTCGATCTTGCTCTTGAAATACAAGGCCTTGAAATTCAGCGCATCGTTCTTGCTCAGCAAGCCATGCAGGCTGGAATTGAAACCCAGCTGGTAGGTGCTGGCCCGCTCGCCCTTCAGGAAGGGGTTCATCGACGCCCCGCCGTCATTCGAGAAAAATACTTCCTGCGGATTCGGCCCGCGCATGGTGCGCTCGGCGCTGGCAAACGGCTGGAACCACGGCGTCACCTGCGCGGAAACGAGCAGCGAGGGATTGATGCCATGCTCCTTCAACGCAATATTGCTTGCCCCTTGCGGGAAGCACTGCACGCGCAAGTCGCAGGCGGGCTTGTGGCCCGTCAAATCAAAGTGCGTGTAGTTGAGGCCCGCATTGACTTGAACAATGCCGCGGTTGTATTGCAGGCCCGCATACAGGCTGTTGATCTTTTGCACGCCCTCTGGGCCGAACGTATTGTTTTCAATCGATTGCTGGTTCGCATCCGGGTTGTCCGGATCGTCGACCAGGCTTTCCACATGCTTGCTGTATTTATTGCGCATCAGCTTGCCGCCGATGGTCACCAGCGCATCGCCGCCAGCCAGCCTGAAGCTGCTGGTGTTATTGATGTCGACCGCGTCGGCGCGGTTGGCCGCATTCGTGTTGATGAAATTGGTCAGCGCCTCGGGCATGTATTTCTGGTTGCCGCGGCTGCTGCTGGCCACCACATTGAGGTCGATCAACTCGGAAAACGGCGTGTAGTGATATTTTACGTAGTAGTCATCGCTGTGGATGTCGCGGCGCGTAAACGTGCTGCGGTAATCGCGCGCCGACAGTTCCAGCGCATGGAAGTCACTCAATTTGAGGTCCAGCTTGAGCAATTGCGACTTGGGCTTTTGCTTGTAATAGCGGTTGTAGCCGAAACCGAATTCCTCGCTGTTGACGCCCTTCGCATTCTTGTAGTTGTTGCCGATCACGCTCGCACTGGTGGCGGCCATGAAGCCCACGCTGCCGCCATCGAAGGCGGGGTTTTTCATGGCCACGGCCAGCATGGCGCTGCGGCCCACGCCGTTATTACCGGTCCACATCTTCGTGCGCGCTCCTGTCTTTTCCCCGGCGAAGACGACGTCATCGACGCCGATGGTGCGGAAATTGGCGCTGCCGGCCAGCGCATTGACGCCGTCGCCGCCGACGACATTGCCACGCGACACATCCACGCCGATGATGAAATTCGGGTCGATCAGCGCGCCGAACTGGCTGCTGGGCACGCCGCCGTGCGACACGGACGACGGCGCGCTGCCATAGTAATTCTGGCTCACGCCATCGACCATCATGTTGACGCGCCCCAGGCCCGACAAGCCGCGGATGTTGACGCTGACGGCGCCCTGCGCCGGATCGATCTGGGTAAACGTGCCCGGCATGCTGCGCACGATCTGGTCGACGCTCTGCAAGCGCGTATCGGCCCCGCGCGCGCTGACGGCGCCCGGTTTTTCCAGCGCCTGCCGTTCCGCAGGCACCGTTTCACCCGATACATTCAGCGGCGAAAATTCCACCTTGCCGCTGTCTTGCGCCTGTTGCGCCCATGCCTGCTGCGCGAGCAAGGCCATGCAGATGCCCACGGCCTGCGTCATTGTCTTGATATGCATACACCCTCGATTTGTTATGTTATTGAAAAATTTAAAATTCAGCTGGCGTCGAGCTTGAACGACACGGGCAAGGTCACCGTCACCGTGCCCTGGCGCAATACGTTCCCGGGCGGCGCCGGCAGCGGCTGCGCGCGCTGCAGCACTTGCAAGGCTTCGCGGTCGAGCAGCACCGTGCCCGACGACGTGACCAGTTCGCTGGCCAGCAATTTGCCGTCGCGGTCCACCTGGAAGCGCACCCAGGCGGCGCCAGCCCGCTTGCGCTGGCGCGCATCGCCCGGATAGCGCTTGAAGTGCGCCAGGTGGCCAAGCACCTGGCTTTGCCAGCTGGCCGGCGCCGCGCTGGTCGATGGCGTGTCGCTGTTGAACGGCGCCGCCTGCGGACCGCGCACGGCGGCCGGCGCCGGCGTGGCGCTGCTGCTGGCCTGCGCGGGCACGGACGCTTCCTTCGCGGCATCCTTGCCCGGCTCCGCCGACGGACTGGCCGCCGCCTTTTCCTCTTTTTCCGCCGCGACGATCTCCGGCGCGGCGGCGCGCGCCAGCACCGGCAGCGCCTCTTGCTTGATTGCACTCTTTGGCGGCCGGGCGGCGCTGGACGCGGCCGACTGGCGCGCGCCCAGGGCGTGCGCCACCTGCGTCTCCGGCGACATCGCTTGCGCGGCAAACACCACCATCACGCTGGCCGCCGGATTGGCGGGCACCACGGTGACGGGCTGCCAGCCGGCCCACAGCAGCAGCGCCAGCGCAGCGGCCACCACCAGCGACGTGGCAATACCCCAGCTCAATAGGGGGCGCGGCGCCAGCCCGGACTGCGGACTCACCCGCCCTCCCGGCCGACCAGGCCCACTTTCAGGTAGCCGGCCTGGCGCAGGACATCCATCACGCCCAGCACATCTTCATACGCGGCTTGCTTGTCGGCCTGGAAAAACAGGGTGCGCTGGCGATCGCCGCCCGTTTGCGCGTCGAGCAGGCTGCCCAGCTGCTCGCGCGCCACGGGAGACTCGCCCAGGTACAGGCTGCGGTCCGCCTTCAGCGACACGAACAACGGTTTCTCGGGACGGGGTTCGGGCTTGGCCGTGGCGGCCGGCAAGTCGATTTTCAAGTCGACGGTGGCCAGCGGCGAAACGACCATGAAGATGATCAACAGCACCAGCATCACGTCGATGAAGGGCGTGACATTGATCTCGCTCAACTCCGGCATGTCGGCCGTGTCATCGTCCGGGGAGGGAAACAGGGAAGCCATGGCTCAGGCCTGCTGGCGCGTGTCGAGGTCGCGGCTCAGCATCAGCAGCACTTGCGCGGAAGCGGCGCGCAGCTGCGCCTTGTACTGGTTGATGCCACGGCTCAAGACGTTATAGATGACGACGGCGGGGATCGCCGCCACCAGGCCCAGGGCGGTGGCCAGCAAGGCTTCCGCGATGCCCGGCGCCACGGTGGCCAGATTCGTGCTCTGGCTGACGGCGATGCCGATAAAACTGTTCATGATGCCCCACACGGTGCCGAACAGGCCGACGAACGGCGCCACGGCGCCTATGCTGGCCAGCAAGCCGATGCCTTGCGTCATGGCGCGCACCTGCTGCGCAATGAACTGTTCCTGGCGAAAGCCGGCCCGCTCCTTCAGGGCCGCCGCTGGCGCGCTGGCGTGCGACAGACTCAGTTCTTGCTGTACATCAGCGAGCAACTGTTGCGCCAGCGAAATGGCGCCTGCGCCCTCCACTTTGACGGCCGCGTCCGGCAAGGAAGTGGCCGTCTTCAGCATGGCGACGGCATGCGCCGCCTCGCGCCGGGCTTGCAGCAAACTGGCGCCCTTCACCAGCAAGACCACCCAGGTGGCCAGCGCGGCGACCAGCAAACCGATGAGCACGCTTTTGACGACCTGGTCGGCGGCGAAAAACATGCCCAGCGGCGACATGTCATGGGGTAAGGCGGACGCTTGCGCGGTGGCATGCGACAGGGAAAGAACGACACCGCAGCTGACGGCTTTGATACGGAACAAGGGGATACGCATGAGAACTTTGACAGGTAACAGGCATGGCTGCGCCAACGGCGCGCACGCGCATGCAAAAAAAATCGGACGAACTACCTGGCTGCTATGGGGGAGCTTGCTGGGGGAGAGTGCCGGGCAGAACGCCCGGCGGCGATACAAGAAATTACTTGGCGCTGGCGACGGCGGGCGCAACAACCGGCGTGAACCAGACGAAATCCGCCTGCGGCGCCAGCACCGTGGCGCCCTGCTGTGCCAGGACCAGCACCAGCGGCGCCGGGCCGCCCGTCAAGTCCTGCACGTGCAGCGGCACGCCCAGGTCCTTGTGCGCATGATAGGCGCCGGCGATCAGCACGGCCGGCGCGGGCGCGGCCAGCAGGCGCTCGGCCATGCGGCGGTCGCGCTGCTGCTGCACCGACAGCATGGCGGCCAGGCGCGGCTCGTCGATCTGGTTGTCATGCATGACGCGGATGATGTCTTTCAGTTTCTCATGCACCTTGCCATCGTTGGCCAGGTTCGAATGCTTGCCCTGCACGGCTGGCTTGTCGATAAACAATTGCTTGATTTCGCTGCGGTCCAGGTTGGCCGACCAGACGGGATACGGCGCGCGCATCACGGTCATCACCAGGTCGCCATATTGCGCCCACTTCCAGCTGGGCTGCCAGGCCAGCAGCTCGGCCACGTGTTCGGGGCGCACGACGGGGTCCGTCCACAGCCACGGCTTGACCTTGTCCACCTTGGCTTGCTGGTCCGGGTTCAGCATTTCCAGCAACACGCTGCCTTGCGGACGCTGGCCCTGCAATTGCTGCAGCAGCCATTGCTCGATCTGGTGATGGCTGAGCTGGTCATGCTGCTCGCCGATGATCACGCGCGGCGCGGCGGCCAGCTGGGCCAGCAATTGTTCGGCGCTCACGCGCTGACCGCTGCGCAGGTCGACGATTTCGCCCAGTTGGCGCACGTCTTGCGCGGCGGACGCTGCGGCGGCGCCGGTGGCAGCGTCAGTCGCTGGCGCCACGCTGCTGCAGGAGCTCAGCGCCAGCACGCAGGCGGGCAGGACTGCGGAGAAGGACAGGGGGAATTTCATGGCATGGCCTTTCGGGGTCTGAGCTGCGGGTCAAACTGTTGCAAAATAGGTATAGGCGGGCATTCTAATAGAAATGATTCTCATTTACAACCAAAGCGCGGCAAACCATGCAGGTTTTTTTACAACTGGCAAAAAATCAATATGGTGCTTCGGTGAAATCCCCGGGTGCGGAGTAGAATAAAAAAAACGGAGGACTTGCGTGAATCAAACTGACCAGTTGGCGGTACTGAAAAAACCGCTGCCCGTATCCCTTGCTGCCGTACTTTCCCTGATCTTTGCCGACCGTTTTTCCATGACGCAAGCCATGCGCGCACACCATGGCCGCGACGAGTCGAGCTATCCCCCCATGCTGCCGGACGCCGTCATTTTCGCCCATTCCACCGAGGAAGTGGCGGCCGCCGTCAAGCTGTGCAGCGCGCACGACGTGCCCGTCATCGCCTACGGCAGCGGCACTTCGCTGGAAGGCCACGTGCTTGCCCTGCATGGCGGCGTGACGATTGATCTGTCGCAAATGAACCAAATGGTAGCCGTGCATAGTGAAGACTTGACGGCCACCGTGCAGGCGGGCGTGACGCGCAAGCAGCTGAACGAGGAGCTCCGCGACACGGGCCTGTTCTTCCCCATCGACCCGGGCGCCAATGCCTCGCTGGGCGGCATGGCCGCCACGCGCGCCTCGGGCACGAACGCCGTGCGCTACGGCACCATGCGCGAAAACGTGCTGGCCCTGACGATGGTGACGGCCGATGGCCGCATCATCAAGACGGGAACCAGGGCAAAGAAATCGTCGGCCGGCTACGACCTGACGCGCCTGTTCGTCGGCAGCGAAGGCACCCTGGGCATCATCACGGAAGTGACGGTGAAACTGTATCCGTTGCCGGAAGCGATCTCGGCGGCCGTGTGCTCGTTCCCCGGCACGGGCGAGGCCGTCAGCGCCGTGATCCAGACCATCCAGATGGGTATTCCCGTGGCGCGTGTCGAGTTTCTCGATGAAAACGGCGTCAAGGCCATCAACGCCTATGACAAGATGGCCTTGCCGGAAAAACCCTTGCTGCTGTTTGAATTCCACGGCACGCCGGCCAGCGTGGCTGAGCAGGCGCAGCTGGTGCAAGCCATCACGGCGGAACACGGCGCCAGCGATTTCGAGTGGGCCAGCCGCCCCGAAGACCGCTCGCGCCTGTGGGCCGCGCGCCATAACGCATACTTCGCCCTGCTGCAGATGCGCCCCGGCAGCCGCGCCATTTCCACCGATTGCTGCGTACCCATTTCGCGCCTGGCCGAATGCATCCTCGCCACCCAGGCCGATTGCGAAGCGCAAGGCCTCGTCTACGCCATCATCGGCCACGTGGGCGACGGCAACTTCCACGTGCAGATGCTGGTCGACCCGGACGATCCAAACGACATCGCGCGCGCGGAAAAGGTCAACAGCGACATGGTCACGCGCGCCATCGGCATGGATGGCACGTGCACGGGAGAACATGGCGTGGGCATGCACAAGATGGCCTTTCTCGTGGAAGAACATGGCGAAGGCGCCATCGACACCATGCGCGCCCTGAAACACGCGCTGGACCCGAAGAACATCATGAATCCGGGCAAGATCGTGCGCTGGTAAATAAGCGCCATAAGCCTGCAAGCAAAAACTGGGGTCAGACCCGCCGGGTCTGACCCCGGCCCTTGCCGTTGGGTTATTTTTACAACTCCATGCGCATCGGCACGAAGGCGATGCCGCCCGTCTCCACCTTCGGCCCCGTGGCGACAAAGCCCAGGCTTTCGTACAGGGGCAAGGCATAGGCCGAGGAATTGACGGTAAACGCCGTGACATTCCCCCTGGCCAAGGATGCATCGCGGGCCGCCTGCCACAGGCGGCGCGCCATGCCGCGCCGGTGCAACGCGCGCGGCACGAACATGTGAAACAGGTGCGTGTTGTCGCGCATGGCCACCACGCCGGCCAGTTCGCCATCGATGTGCGCCAGCTGGTAATGATAGTTGGATAGCGACAGGTAACTTTCAATGGCCGGCTGGCGGCAATGTTCGATGAACTTTTCCGCCCCCACACCATCGGGATGCAGGGTCAAAAAGGGCATCAGGTCGTCGATCAGGGCGACGATGGCGGGCGCGTCGGCGACCAGGGCGGGTCGCAATGTCGGTTCGGGCAAAGTAGTCATATGACAATCATGCCACCGCCTGGCCGACATTGACAAGCATCAACAGAAATCCCGGCTGCTGGTCCTCAAACGCCCCAGCAGATGCGACATGTCGACCAGGCGCTTGGCCACCAGGTTGCGCACCAGCCCCTCGCGCTGCCACACGCCGTACACGCCCAGCAGCGGCGCGCTCAGCACTTCGCGGCGCTGGCTTTCCACCAGGTCGGGCCAGACGATGATGTTGACCGTGCCCGTCTCGTCTTCCAGGGTCATGAAGATGACGCCCTTGGCCGTGCCCGGACGCTGGCGCACGGTGACGATGCCGCAGGCGCGCGCCAGCTGGCCATCCGTGTAGCTGGCCAGCGCGGATGCCGGCAGGAAACGCTGCTCCAGCAATTGCCTGCGCAGCAGCGCCAGCGGGTGGCGGCCCAGGGTCAGGCCTTGCGCGCGGTAGTCGCTGACGATGCTCTCGCCTTCCGTCGGCGCGGCCAGCACGGGCAAGTCTTCCTCTGGCGTGGTGACGCGCAGCAAATCCCTGTCGGGCACGGCGCCGGCCGCCTGCCACAGCGCCGCGCGCCGGTGCCCGGCCAGCGCGTGCAGCGCGTTGCCAGCAGCCAAGACCTGCAAGTCATGACGATCCAGGCCGCCACGCCGCGCCAGGTCGGCCACGTCGACGAAGGCGGCGATGGCGCGCGCATCCTCGATGCGCCGGGCCGCCTCGGCGCACATGCCGAACAGGCTGTTCAAGCCCAGGCGCACGGCGGGCGCGGGGCCCTGCCCTGTTTCCAATGCCGCTTCCCAGGCGCTGACGGTCACGTCGACGGGCAGCACTGGCACGCCATGCCGGCGCGCATCCTGCACCAGTTGCGAGGGGCTGTAAAAACCCATGGGCTGGCTGTTGAGCAAGGCGCACAGAAAGGCGGCCGGTTCGTGACATTTCAGCCAGGAACTGGCGTACGTCAGCAGCGCGAAACTGGCCGCGTGCGACTCGGGAAAACCGTATTCGCCAAAGCCTTCGATCTGGCTGAAGATGGCCTCGGCAAACTCCTTGCCGTAACCATTCTCCACCATGGCATTGACGATGCGGTCATGGTAATTGTTCATGCCGCCCTTGCGTTTCCAGGCCGCCATGGCCCGCCGCAACTGGTCCGCTTCGCCAGGCGTGAAACCGGCCGCGATGATGGCCACCTGCATTACTTGCTCCTGGAAAATGGGAATGCCCAGGGTGCGTCCCAGCGCCTTTTCCAGGCCCTTCGGATAATCGATTGGCTCCTTTTTCTGGCGCCGCTGCAGATACGGATGCACCATGCCGCCCTGGATGGGGCCGGGGCGCACGAGCGCCACCTCGATGACTAGGTCGTAGAATGCACGGGGACGCAAACGGGGCAGCATGCTCATCTGCGCGCGCGACTCGATCTGGAACACGCCGATGGTGTCGGCCTGGCACATCATGTCGTAGGTGGCCGGGTCTTCGGCAGGAATATCCTGCAGGCGGAGTGGCTCGCCGCGACGCGCACTCACCAGTTCCAGGGCGCGGCGCAGGGCCGACAGCATGCCCAGCGCCAGCACGTCGACCTTCATCAAACCCAGTTCTTCCAGGTCGTTCTTGTCCCACTCGATGACGCTGCGCTCGGCCATGGCCGCGTTTTCAATCGGCACCAGGCGCGACAACTTTCCTTGCGCAATCACAAAGCCGCCCGGATGCTGCGACAAATGGCGGGGAAAGCCCAGCAGCTGCTGCGCCAGGCCGGCCCACTGCTGCGACAATGCCGCTTCCGGGTCCAGCCCGCATTCGGCCAGGCGCTCCAGCAAATCGCGCTTGCCGTCGAACCAGCGGTGCGCCTTGGCCACTTTTTCCACGATGGCCAGGTCGATCCCCAGCGCCCGGCCGCTGTCGCGCAAGGCGCTTTTGGGCCGATAGCTGATCACCACGGCCGCCAGCGCGGCCCGCTCGCGCCCATATTTGCCGTAGATATATTGAATCACTTCTTCGCGCCGCTGGTGCTCGAAGTCGACGTCGATGTCGGGCGGCTCGTTGCGCTCGCGCGACATGAAACGCCCGACCAGCGAATTGCCGCGCGCCGGGTCCACTTCCGTAATGTGCAGGCAATAGCAGACGGCCGAATTGGCGGCCGACCCCCTGCCCTGGCACAGGATGTCTTGCGAGCGGGCAAAGCGCACGATGTCGTACACGGTCAAAAAGTAGGCTTCATACGACAGCTCCGCGATCAGTTCCAGCTCCTGTTCGAGCTGCTCCTGCACGTTGGCCGGTATGCCCAGCGGAAAACGGATGCGCGCACCCGCATACGTTTCTGCGCGCAGATACGTCGCCGGCGTGTGGCCGTGCGGCACCAGCTCGTCGGGATAGTCATAGCGCAAGCTGTCGAGAGAAAATGTGCACAGGTCCGCGATGCGCAGGGTTTCCGCCAGCGCCTGCGGCGGATACACATTGGCCAGGCGCAAGCGCGCGCGCAGATGCTGCTCCGCGTTTTGCGCCAGCGCATAGCCGCACTCGCCCACGGGCTTGCCCACGCGGATCGCGCACAGGGTGTCGAGCAGCGGCTTGCGCGAACGCACGTGCATGCACACATGGCCAACGGCCACCACGGACAAGCCCAGCGCCTGCGCCGCGTCCTGCACGGCGCTGCGGTGCGCGTCATCCTGCGCCCGCTGCAGCAGGTTCAAGCCTATCCAGCTTCGCTCGCCGCCAAAGGTGGATAGCATCCACGCCCCCTGCGCGCGCAGCGTCCCGGGCTGGGCCGGATAGCCAGGCAGCAAGATCATCAAACAGCCGGGCAGCCCTTGCAAATGGGCAAACTGCGCCGGCGGCGCGGCGAAATCGTCGGGCGTCAACAGATAGCGGCCCTTGGCCGCCCGCGTGCGCGCCATGGTGATCAGTTCCGACAGGTTGCCGTATCCGTCGGCATCGCGTACCAGCGCCAGCAGGGACGGCCCCGGGCTGCCGTCGGTCTGCGTCAAGTGAAAATGCGCGCCGATAATCAGGGGGAAACCGGCCCGCTTGGCCGTCGCATGGGCGCGCACGACACCCGCCAGCGAGCACTCGTCGGTAATGGCCAGCGCCCGGTAAGCAAGCTGGACAGAGCGCGCCACCAGCTCTTCCGCATGCGAGGCCCCATGCAGGAAGCTGAAATTACTCAGGCAGTACAACTCAGCATACTCGGGTAAGACTGCGCTCCCCATGATCTACCTCAATACTGTATATAAACACAGTATATTATACTCATCTGAAAACGCCCATCTCAGTTATGCTGAGGTTTTACCTTGCACAGTGCCCGCCATGATCGTCCACTCATTAAAATGTTTCGGCGCCGCCCCCGGTGGCGGCAATGCGGCGCTGGTCGTGGAAAACGACTACGCCAGCGAAACGCAGCGCCAGGCCTTTGCCCGCGAACGCCAGGTCAGCGCCTGCGTCTTCCTCGACCGGCAAGCGGACGGCGCGGAGGGATGCCTCGTGCTCGACTATTTTTATCCGCACACGCGCAGTCCCCTGTGCCTGCACGCCACCCTGGCGGCCGCGCATGTGCTGCTGGCGGCGCCCGGCGCACCGGCGGCGCTGACGATCACCACCGCCATGCGCGGACAGGCCTTGCAGCTGGTGCGCCGCGCGGAGGGATTGTTCATCGGCCTGGCGCCGCAGCCGGCGCCTGCCGTCCAGGTGGAAAAATATGTGCCGTCCGAGCTCATGGGCCAGCACATGCACTTGCTGTCGCCACCCGTGGTCGCGTCCGTCGGCAGCCCGAAGCTGCTGCTGGAAGTGGCCGACCGCACCACCCTGCGCGCGCTGCGGCCTAACCTGGAACTGATTGCCGACTGGAGCGCCTTGCACAAGGTCAACGGCTGCTATGCGTATTGCCACACGGGCGAGCACGAGTACGAAGGACGCAACTTCAATCACCTCGACCCGGCGCTGGAAGACAGCGCCACGGGCGTGGCGGCGGGCGCGCTGGCAGCGCACTTGCGGCAGTCGTTGCGCCTGCACCAGGGCCACGTGACGCAGCAACCCTGTCTGATCGAAGTGCAATACAGCACGCAAGCGATCTGGGTGGGCGGCATGGTGCAACGCAGCACCTGAATGGGGCATGCCGCACCAGCACAAGGCAAGCCAGGCAGTGGCCAAAAGATAATCAACCAGGAAACAACAGTTACAGCAAATTTGTAATAACAAAACAAAGTATCGCTGGTGGATGCTGAAAAGATGGCACTAGAATCAAGTCACGAATCTTGCTCATCAGCCACTTGGAGATACTGCGTGCCGACCCTCACCACCTTGCGTCAAGCCATCCTCATCAGCCTGTACGGCAGCGCCGCCCTGGCCGTTTTCAGTCCTGCCGCCATGGCCCAGAACACGGAAGCGGCCGCCACGAAAGGCCCCGTGCAAACGGTCAGCGTGGTCGGCTCGCGCCGGGTCGCCAGTTCCGCCACGGATACCATGGTGCCGGTCGATATCATTCCCATTTCCAAGGTGGCCGAGCAAGGCGGCCAGTTTGATCTGGCGCAATCGCTGCAATACATCTCGCCCTCGTTCAACTCCACGCGCCAGACGGGCGCCGACGGGGCCGACCTGATCGATTCAGCCGCCCTGCGCGGCCTCGGTTCCGACCAGACCCTCGTGCTGGTGAACGGCAAGCGGCGCCACACGACGGCGCTCGTCAACCTGTTCGGCGCGCGCAACCGCGGCAACACGGGCACGGACATGAATGCGATTCCCTTGCTGGCGATCAAGAACGTGCAAGTGCTGCGCGACGGCGCCGCCGCCCAGTACGGCTCGGACGCCATTGCCGGCGTGATCGACATCGAACTGAAGAAAAGCCTGGGCTGCGAAGCCGTGGCCGGCTACAGCCAGTATTCCGCAGGCGACGGCAAGAATTACATGACCTCCGCCTATTGCGGCATCGCGCTGGGCGACAAGGGTACCCTGGCCATCACGGGAGAATACCTGGACCGTGGCCGCTCGAACCGGGCCGATGCGGACAGCATGCGCATCATCGGCGACACCAAGTCCAAGAACAAGACCCTGTACGTGAATGGCGACTACGCCACCAGCCCCACGGGCAAGCTGTACTTCACGGCCGGCGCGCAAACGCGCGACGCGTCCAGCGCCGCATTCGGCCGGGGCGGCATCGGCAGCGACGACATTCCATCGCGCAATTCGGCCGCCATGTACCCGGATGGTTTCGTGCCTTTCATCAATGGCAAGATCGACGACCAGTACGCCACCATCGGCCACCGCAGCCAGATCGGCGAATGGCATGCTGATTTTTCGCAAACCTATGGCTACAACAAGATGCGCTACGACATCAGCAACACGCTGAATGCCTCCATCGCCAACCTCGACCTGATGAACGGCGGCAAGGGCGTCAGCCCCAGCCGTTTTGATGCGGGCGGCTTCTCGTTCCAGCAGCTGACCAGCAACGCCGATTTCAGCCGCTACTACGACACGGTGATGCGCGGCATGAACGTGGCCTTCGGCGCCGAATACCGCAGCGAGGAATACAAGATCATGGCCGGCGAACCGGGCTCCTACAACGACGCCGACGGCGTGGGCGTGGGCGGCAATGCGGGCAGCCAGGGCTTTCCCGGCTTCCAGCCCGGCGACGCCACCAAGGCCAAGCGCCACAGCATCGCCGCGTATGGCGACGTGGAACTGGACTGGACGGAGCGCCTGAAAACCCAGGCGGCCCTGCGCTATGAGAAATTCAGCGATTTCGGCTCCACCGTGACGGGCAAGCTGGCCGCCAGCTATAAAGTGGCGCCCAACGTGCTGCTGCGCGGTTCGGCCAGCACGGGTTTCCGCGCGCCATCGTTACAGCAAGTGTATTTCTCGTCCACCTTCACGGACTTCATCGGCGGCGTGCCCACGGACGTGGTGCTGGCGCCGAACGGCGGCGCCGTCGCCAACGCGGCCGGCATTCCGAAGTTGAAAGAGGAAAAATCCACCAGCTTTACCTTCGGCACCACCTGGACGCCGACGCAAGCCATTTCCGTGACGGCCGACTTGTACAACATCAAGATCAAGAACCGCATCGTGCTGTCGGGCCGCTTCAATGCCGACAACTACCCGGACCTGGCCGCGCGCCTGGCCCTCCTGGGCGTGGGCGAGGCGCAATTCTTCGTCAACTCCATCGACACGCGCACGCGCGGGCTGGACCTGACGGCGTCGCACAAGGGAGAATTGGCCGGCAACCGCCTGAACACCTTCCTGGCCTTGAATTTGAGCAAAACGGAAGTGACGAAGGTCAAGACGCCCGCCTCGCTGACGGGCTTTGAAGACGTGCTGCTGTCCGAGCGCGAACGCCTGTTCATCGAACAGGGCGGTCCGCGCGCGAAAGCCACCCTGGGCTTCGACTACATCACGGGCAAGCTGGAATCGGACTTGCGCATCATTTATTTTGGCCCGCAAACCCTGGGCACCTTCAGCGGCACGGCCGAAGGCGTGCCGAATGCCCGTTACGCGGCCAAGACGTCCGCCGACCTGAGCTTCACTTACAGCATCAGCAAGAACACCAAGCTGACCTTTGGCGGCAACAACATCTTCAACGTCAAGCCCACCACGCAAAACGCGGACGAGACGGACAACGGCTTCAAATACGACAGCGTGCAGTTCGGCCTGAACGGCGCCTCCTACTTCGGGCGGCTGTGGGTGAAGTTCTGATCACCGCGTCCGCATAAAAACAGCGGCTGCGCCAGCATGGGCAGCCGCTGTTTTTTAGTTAAGCCGAACAGTTCAGCATCCACTGCACCCCGAACTGGTCCGTCAATTTACCGTAATAATCGCCCCATACCTGGATGGCGAGCGGTGTCGTCACCACGCCTTGATACGCCAGCTTGTCAAAAAGCTGTTTCGTTAACTGCCTGTCATGCATTTGCAAAATATGTGCAGACCCGCGCATGGGCTCGGCATCGTCATTGTCAGAAGCAAAAAACAACACGCCTGGTCCTTCAAATCGGGCATGCATGATTTTCCCGCGCATGGCTTCATGACGGAGCGGCATGCCATCCACGCCAAAGCGCAAGACATCGCTTATCTTGCCCAGCCCGCATTGCGTGTAGAACGCCAAGGCTTGTTCGCAAGTGGTAGTAAAGAAAAGATAATTGGATAATTGCATCAGCTCATCCTTGCATCAAGTTAGGCAAAGCGAAATTGACGGAGCGGTCACCGGCAAGAGATTCAGATGCCGTCAACCGTCCAGCAGTGGCTGCAGGCAGCCCCCATGGAGGATAGCCAATTATCCATCCGGAAAACTCATGCATTGTCACGAAAACACCGGTGACCGCCGATGGATGCTGCCCCCACAGACATGGATATCGCGTCAACGCCCCTGCTGCTCCAGTTTTCGCACAAAGTCACTTTTCCGGCCATCCCACAGGCATTTCCGGCATCGGCCTGCCTCGAACACGTGCTCGCACCGTGGCAAGCCATAGATGATCGAGGCGCATTCCGGGCACAGGCTGGCCATGCCTTCGGCGTCGTCACGGTATCGGCTGCCGCATTCGTCACAAGTTTTCACAGCTCATACACTCCCATACTCCAGTACCGGCTGCCTTGCCTGTTGCGGGCAAGCCAACCCAAGGCCTGCAACTCCTTGCCGATCAATCGATTCATGATGCCATGCCCGACCAGCAGCACGGGCCCCCTGGCGGCGAGCGCAACCAGCCGCTCGGCGGCGGCCCTGGCGCGCCGCCGGGTTATCTGCAACGAGTCCGATCCGCGCGCATAACCGAACAACCAGAGCAGGCGAAAAATCGCTGCCCAGGCTTCAGCCGGCAGCCAAGGGGCCTTCCAGAGCGCAAAGGGCAACCCTGCTTCAGAGAACATCGCCTCTTGCATGAATGGCAAGTCGCCCAATGCCCTGGCCGATGAGCATGCCCTCGGTGCCGTGCTGGCCACGATGGTCGACGCGGAAAGCGCTGCCGCAGCGCACTGCGCAGGGATGCCACCTTCTTTGATGATCGATTGATTGTAGAGATTAATCCACTGTCCCATTTGCAGCGGCGCTATCCAGCGCCCTTTGGCGAGTCGGGGCTCGCCGTGTCTCATTAATGTTATTCGCATGTCCAGTCAGATCGCCTCGCACATTTATCCGTCCGCTTCATGGGGGAACCTGCCCCTTGCCTGCCCTGCCGGCCTGGTCTTGCGGCTCCCCGCCAGCACGGCCGCCGCGAACAATCTTTGCCCTGCGACGGAAAGCACGGATAATAGCGGCTAACTCATAAGCACAGTATTGGATTACCTCATGGAAATTAAAGTCAACTTTCTCGACAAGCTGCGTCTCGAAGCCAAGTTCGACGATTTTACGGTCATCGCCGACCAGCCCATCCGCTATAAAGGCGATGGTTCGGCGCCCGGCCCGTTCGATTACTTTTTGGCATCATCGGCACTGTGCGCGGCGTACTTCGTGAAGTTGTATTGTGATACGCGCAATATTTCCACTGAAAATATCCGCCTGTCGCAAAACAATATCGTCGATCCTGAAAACCGCTACCAGCAGATTTTCAAGATCCAGGTCGAGTTGCCGGCCGATATCTCGGACAAGGACCGCCAGGGCATCCTGCGCTCGATCGACCGTTGCACGGTAAAAAAAGTGGTGCAGGCGGGGCCGGAGTTCGTCATTGAAGAAGTGGAGAACCTGGACGCCGATGCCCAGGCCTTGCTGGCCCTGAATCCCGCCCCTGGCGCGAGCACCTATATCGTCGGCAAGGACTTGCCGCTGGAACAGACCATCGCCAATATGTCCAGCCTGCTGGCGGGCCTGGGCATCAAGATTGAAATCGCTTCGTGGCGCAACATCATTCCCAACGTGTGGTCGCTGCACATCCGCGATGCGCATTCGCCCATGTGTTTCACCAACGGCAAGGGCGCGACCAAGGAAAGCGCGCTGGCGTCGGCCCTGGGCGAATATATCGAACGCCTCAGCAACAACCATTTCTACGCCGGTTCGTTCTGGGGCGAAGACATCGCCAACGCGGATTTTGTCCATTACCCGAACGAGCGCTGGTTCAAGCCGGGCCGCAAGGATGCGCTGCCAAAAGAGATTCTCGACGCCTACTGCCGCGACATCTACGATGCCGATGGCGAGCTGCGCGGCTCGCACCTGATCGACACCAACTCCGGCAACGCGGAGCGCGGCATCTGCTCGCTGCCGTATGTGCGCCAGTCCGATGGCGAGACCGTGTATTTCCCATCGAACCTGATTGAAAACTTGTACGTCAGCAATGGCATGAGCGCCGGCAACACCCTCGTCGAAGCACAGGTGCAATGCTTGTCGGAAATTTTCGAACGAGCCGTCAAGCGCGAAATCATCGAAGGCGAGATCGCCCTGCCCGACGTGCCGCAGGAAGTGCTGGCGAAATATCCGGGCATCCTGGCCGGCATCGCCGGCCTGGAAGAACAGGGTTTCCCCGTGCTGGTGAAAGATGCGTCGCTGGGCGGCGTGTATCCGGTGATGTGCGTCACCCTGATGAACCCGCGCACGGGCGGCGTGTTTGCCTCGTTCGGCGCGCACCCGAGCCTGGAAGTGGCGCTGGAGCGCAGCCTGACGGAATTGCTGCAGGGCCGCAGTTTCGAAGGCCTCAACGACTTGCCGCAGCCGACGTTTGCCAGCGAAGCCGTCACCGAGCCGAACAATTTCGTCGAACACTTCATCGATTCCAGCGGCATCGTCTCGTGGCGCTTCTTCAGCGCCAAGGCCGATTACGATTTTGTCGAGTGGGATTTTTCCGGCCACGGCGAAAACTCGAATGCCGAGGAAGCGGCGACCCTGTTCGGCATCCTCGCCGGCATGGGCAAGGAAGTCTACACGGCCGAGTATGACCAGCTGGGCGCCACCGCCTGCCGCATCCTCGTGCCCGGTTATTCCGAGGTGTACCCGGTCGAGGATTTGATCTGGGACAATACCAACAAGGCGCTGCTGTTCCGCGCCGACATCCTGAACCTGCACCGCCTGGACGATGCCAGCCTGGAAGACTTGCTCGACCGCCTGGAAAACAGCGAGCTCGACGAGTACGGCGACATCGCCACCCTGATCGGCATCGAGTTTGACGAAAACACGGTGTGGGGCCAGCTGACGACGCTGGAATTGAAACTGCTGATACAGCTCGTCCTGCAGCAATTCGAGGAAGCGAAAGAGCTGGTGGAAACCTTCTTGCAGTACAACGACAACACGCTCGAGCGCAAACTGTTCTATCAAGCATTGAACGTGGTGCTGGAAGTGGAACTCGATGACGAGCTGGAGCTGGACGATTACGTCGTCAATTTCCGCCGCATGTTTGGCGACGCCCGCATGGATGCGGTGCTGGGCTCGGTGGACGGCAGCGTGCGTTTCTTCGGCCTGACCCCGACCAGCATGCAACTGGAAGGCCTCGACCGGCACCAGCGCCTGATCGACAGCTTCAAGAAATTGCACGCGGCGCGCGCCAAGGCAGCCACAGCCAGCTAAGGCGACGGGCCAGCGCCCATGCGCAGGAGTAACGCCTGGAACGCCTGTCAAAACCTACTGCGCGTCGGTTTGGCCAGGCGTTGCGGGTCCGGACACAGGTTCGCCCCGGCGCGATACCTGTGCCCGGGCGCGGTAGTTGCCGGATGACCGCCTGGTACGCGCTGGATACGCTGCAACATGCCGCGCAAATACGTATCGCCTATGTTTGCCGCATGAGCACGCTGTCCATGCGCTTCAAGCTGAAAGTTCCTGAGTGAATAGTCTGAATTGAGCTAGCGCAAAGCCTTCTTTGTTTCAGACGAAATAGCCTGCCGCGCACCGGAATCCGGCGTATCGTCATCGCTGTTGCCACCACCACGACATGCCAAAAACGGAGGGCAACCTGCATCGGGGGGGATCTCATGGCTACGCTATCGCGCGCAACCGCCGGCTGGCTGGTGCTGGCAGGCATATTATTCCATGGTACGGCGGCCACGGCCGGCTGCCCCGACTGTCAATACGAAGCATGCGCGCCACTTGTCGGATGTGTCTGCCTTCCTAAAAGTGGCTGCATTCTCCCTCCCGCCATCGATCCCGGCAAGGTGACTGAGCGTGGCAAGACAGATCCCATCGGCACCATTCTGAATCCGCTTGCCCCGCTCAATCCCACCGGTATCCCGACGACAGGCGACATCATCGAATTTGTCGTAAAAAATCCCGACACGGCAATACAGTTGATACAGAATCCAGGCCAGATTCCCTACACGCCGGTGGCAACGGCGATGGTATCGGCACGCAACGCCGTCGTCACCAGCGGCAATGCCAACAGCATGGCCCCAGAAATCAAGGCTTTCCTGCTGCGCTGGCATACCCCCGACCTGCTCGATTCCGTCCGCTGGACCAGCGAGTGGAGCGCTTTGCAAAACACGCTGCAGGCGGCGCAAATGCAATTTAACAGCAACACGCGCGCGATTACGGTCTTGAATGCCGTCATTTTTCGCAGCGATGACGATGCGCGCGATCCGGCACTATGGGCGCATGAAATGCTGCATGTCCAACAATACAAGAATTGGGGCGTAACGGGCTTTGCCAAGCAATGGGTGGATAACTCGTCCGATGGCGGTCCTGTCGAAGCACCCGCCTATGCCCGGGAAAACGAGGCCAGACTGCTGCTGTCGTCGCATGCCGGCAACCGCGCGTTGGGTGTCTCTGCATTTTACCCGCCCATACCGCAGAAACTGCCGTCAGGATGGATGCTGACAAGCTGCCAATGTTGGGGGTCGGTGAGTCCAGCAGCACAGACCGGCGCGCCCGTCTGCCAATCCGGCATCGCCATTCCCCGCGCGTGCGGACCTGCCGGCATCTGCGGCGACGGTGGCGCTCCCTGGCAAACCAGTTGTCTGTGATACCGAGCTCAAGGCCACCGGCAAGCCAGCGGCGCGGCATCATGCACGCAATCAACCGGCCAGCGCCGCGATTTCCTTCTGCATGTTTTCAATGGCCCGTTCGTTGTACTGGTTGGCAAAGTATGCATCGCCGAACAGCTGGCCCGCCTGCGCCTTGGCGCACAGATGCTGCAGGGCCAGGCCCCGCTGCTCGTTGAAGCGCACGGGGTCCACGTGCGCGTATTCGCGGCCGATGGCTTGCGTGTAGGCCTGGTACACCTCGTCATCCTGGCCCAGGATGGCCAGGTCGGCGCTGAGCATGGCGTCTTTCAGCGGATGGCTGATGCCCGGACCCTGGAAATGATCGGTGACGCGTATCAATTGCGCCACATCAAGGTTATCGCCCGCATCGAGGCCGCTGGCCAGCCACAGCTGGGCGCTCGCCTCTTCGCTCGAATACAGGGCATCGTCGTCGTGGCTGTAGACGGCGTCGTGGAACCAGAACGCTTTCTTGACCAGCGCGCTGTCGCGCTTGGGCGCATAGGTATTGTCGGCCCACACGCGGATTTCGGACAGGCCGTGCACCAGGTGGTCGAGGTTGTGATAGTGGCGGTCCGCGCCGCCATATGCCTGCGGCCCCGTCAGGTGGACGAACCAGTGATCCGCCAGCGCGATATCCGCTTGCGAGGCTGTCGCATAGTTCCACAGCGCTTCCCACTCCTTGCGCAGGCAGTCGAGTATCCACGCCTGATAGGCCGGGCCGGGGACGAATTTCTTCATGGTCCAGTTCCAGCCCACGGGGCCTTCCAGCGCCTTGACGAAGCTGGAGCTGACGGAGCCGAGGTCGCGCGGCGGCATGACGAAGATCGTCTTGGCGCCCTGCAGCACGTCCACATTCGTTTGCTGGATCAGGTTTTCATAGTCGAAATCGGCCGTCGTGCGGATGCCGCGGATCAGGTAGTCGCAGCCATGCTTTTTCGCCGCGCGCGCCGTGTAGTCGCCCTTGACGATGACCACCTGTACATTGTCCCAGCCGCACTCGCGCGCGCTCTGCTCGATGATGCGCTTGCGGTCTTCGGCGGGAAATTGCGGCTTCTTGGCGGGGTTTTGCGACAGGAACACGATCACCTCGTCGGCGAGCGAACGCGCTTCGCCGATCACCCACATATGGCCGTTGGTGATGGGGTCGAGGGTTCCTGAAAATCCGATCTTCTGCATGCTGCGCTCCGTGGTCTGGTTCTGCTTGTTTCGCAGACAATATAGGGCCACGGCGCGCGCGTCAATGCAACATGCCAAAGATCATGGTCAAAATGCTCATTTCACGGCTTGCGGGAATTCCACGCGCACGCACAGGCCGCCCAGGCGCTCGGATTTGTCCAGCACCAGGCGCGCGCCATGGCGTTCGGCGATGGCCTTGATGATGGCCAGCCCCAGGCCGCTGCCGTTGGCGTCCGTGCCGGGCACGCGGTAGAAGCGGCTGAAGACGCGCTCGCGCTCTTCGGGCGGGATGCCGGGGCCGCTGTCTTCCACCGATAACGTCACGCCGACGGGACTGGCGCGCAGGTCGATGTCGACCGTGCCGCCCTGCGGCGTGTACTTGATGGCGTTGTCGACCAGGTTGCGCAGCATGATGTTGAGCGCATCGGCCTGGCCCGCCACCTTGGCCGGGTCCATGTGATGCAGGCCCAGGTCGATCTTGCGCGCCTGCGCGATGCCGGCCATGTCGCCCAGCGCGCGCTTGACGACATCGTTCAAGTCCACCGCCTGCAGCTGGTCGCCGCTGGCAGCGCTCGCTTCCTGGCGCGCCAGCACCAGCAGCTGCTCGACCAGGCGCGTGGCCCGCTCGATGCCGGCGCTCACGCGGGAAATGGCCAGGCTGCGTTTTTCTTCCGATTCGGCCCGCTCCAGGCTCAATACCTGCAGTTTCAGGGCCGCCAGCGGCGTGCGCAATTCATGCGCGGCGTCGGCAACGAAATGCTGCTGCGCGTCGAACGCCGTCTTGACGCGCCCGAACAGCAGGTTCAGTTCATGCACGAGGGGGCGCACTTCGTCTGGCAAGCCCGCTTCCGAGACGGGAGACAGATCGTCCGCCTGGCGCGCCGCCACCTGCTTGCGCACGCGCGAGACGGGCGCCAGCGAACCGCTGACGACCCACCAGACGACCAGCATCAGAATAGGCGCCATCAGCGCGATGGGCCCCACCGTGCGCAGCGCCAGGCTGCCGGCCATGCGCTTGCGCACGGCCATATCCTGGGCGATCTGCACGGTCTGGGAACTGGTCTGCACGGAAAAGATGCGGTACGTCGTGCCGTTGGCTTTCACGTTGGAAAAGCCCAGCACGGCGCGCTGCGGCAATTCCGCGCGCGTGATCGAGCGGAACACCTGCACGCCGTCCGGCGTCCACACCTGCACCACCATGTCGTTGTTGACAGGGTCGGCCGGCAAGGCTTGCGCATGGTTGGCCAGCGGCGCGCCGGAGCGCAGCGACAGGGCCATCTGCTGCATGTGGTAATCGAAGATCTGGTCGGCGTCGTACAGGGCGCTGCGGTAGGCGATCGAAGCTTGCGCCAGGGCCGCCATGATGATGGCCGCCAGCAAAAACCACAGCAGGCGGCCGCGCAGCGAATGCGTCACCGTGACCTTCATCCTCATGCCTTGGGCACCATGTAGCCGAGGCCGCGCACGTTCTGGATCAAGTCGCTGCCCAGTTTCTTGCGCAAGCCATGGATATACACTTCCACGGCATTGCTGTTGACTTCATCCTTCCAGCTGTACAGCTTTTCTTCCAGCTGCGCGCGCGACAGCACGATGCCGGGGCGGGCGATCAAGGCTTCCAGCACGGCCCATTCGCGCGCCGACAGGTTGACCGGGTGGCCCTCGGCGATCACTTCGCGCGTCAGCGGATTGATGGAGACGCCCTGGTGTTCGAAGATCGGTTCCGGCCGCCCCGAGGCGCGCCGCAGCAGGGCGCGTATGCGCGCCAGCAATTCGTCGAGGTCATACGGCTTCAAGACGTAATCGTCGGCGCCCGCGTCGAGACCCGCGATGCGCTGCTCGATGGCGTCGCGCGCCGTGGCCACCAGCACGGGCGTGTCGAGCTTGCGCAAGCGCATCGAGCGCAGCACGTCGAGGCCATCCTTGCGGGGCAAGCCCAGGTCCAGCAGCACCAGGTCGTAGGTTTGCGTCTGCAGGGCCGTATCGGCCATGTCGCCATCCTTGACCCAATCCACCGCGTAATGCTCGGCGCGCAGCAAATCGAGCACCACCTCGCCGATCATCGTATCGTCTTCTACCAGCAATAAGCGCATGCCCTACTCCTTCATCTTGACTGTTTTATCGACCTTGCATCCTGCGCCAGATCAACCGAGGCGCACGGGAATGAAGATCTTATCGGGGCCGCGCTGTATCAGCAAGGCCACCGACTTGGCGGATTTTTCCACCACGTCGCGCACCTGCTCGACCGTGTTGACGGGACGGCCATTCACCGACAATAGCACGTCGCCCGGCTGCACTCCGGCATTCGCGGCGGCGCCGCCCGCGTCTTCCACCAGCAGGCCGGCGCTGATGCCCGCCTCGCGTTTTTCATCCGATTGTAACGGACGCAGGGCCAGGCCCAGCTTTACCTTGCCGGCGGCGCTGTCGCTCTTCGCCACTTCGGCCACCTTGTCGGCCGCATTGCCCAGGGTTGCCGTCAGGCTGACGATCTTGCCGTCACGCCAGACATCCATGTTGATCTTGTCGCCTGGCAAGGACGTACCCACCAGCGCCGGCAAGTCGGCCGAGCCGATGATGCGCTGGCCATTCACCTTGCGCACCACGTCGCCCGATTTCAGGCCTGCCTTGTCGGCCGGGCTGCCCCGCTCCACGTTGGCGACCAGCGCGCCTTCCGGCGTGGCCAGCTTGAACGAGTCGGCAAAGCCCTGATTCACTTCCTGCACCGTCACGCCCAGCTTGGCGTGGCTGGCCTTGCCCGTTGCAACGATCTGGTCCTTGATGCGGCCGGCCAGGTCGATGGGGATGGCGAACGACAAGCCCTGGAAGCCGCCCGTCTGGCTGTAGATCTGCGAATTGATGCCGACCACTTCGCCGCGCGTGTTGAACAGGGGACCGCCCGAGTTGCCGGGGTTCACCGCCACGTCCGTCTGGATGAACGGCACATTGCTGTCGTCCGGCAAGGAACGGCCCTTGGCGCTGACGACGCCAGCCGTCACCGTGCTGTCGAAGCCATAAGGAGAACCGATGGCCAGCACCCATTCGCCCACTTTCAGGTCGCTGGAATGGCCGAGCGGCACGATGGGCAGGTTGTTGGCGTCGATCTTCAGCACGGCGATATCGGTCTTCGGATCCGTGCCCAGCACCTTGGCGCGGAATTCGCGGCGGTCGTTCAGCTTGACGGTCACTTCGCGCGCATCGCGCACCACGTGGGCATTCGTCATGATGATGCCGTCGGGGCTGACGATGAAGCCGGAACCGAGGCCGTGCGTAGGCACGTCGCGGCCGCCGCGCTGCCCGCCTTGCGGCCCCTGGAAGCGGCGGAAGAATTCGAGGAAGGGGTCGTTGCCGAAGTCGTCATTGCCGGCCTGGGCCGATGGGTCGTACGCCACCTTGGTGCTGCCCGTGACGCTGATATTGACGACGGCCGGGCTGTTGCGCGCGGCGATCTGGCTAAAGTCGGGCAAGGCCACCAGCGGCGCGCTTGCTGCAGGCGCCACGGCGGCGGCCACGGGTGCGGCGGGAGTGCCTGCGGTGGCATTCGCGCCGGCATTGTTCTGATGCATCACCATGGCGCCACCGGCGCCCAGCACACCGATCGCGGCCAGCGCGGCTACGGTGCGTTTGATTTTCAGCGATGCGGTATTCGTTTGCTGTTCCATGAATTGCTCCTCATTCAATGAGATTTTGATGTATGCAATAGTGGGCCACGAGTCTTAGGCGGTGCTTAACATTTTTCCATTTGGAAACAGGCATTTGCGCCTTTAAGCGGGGTTTAATCTTGCGTGGCATGGGCAACCAATGGAAGCCCTGAATGCGGCCCGAACGGGCTCCGGACGTGACACTGGCCGGATCGACCGGCCAGTATTTTACTGCATGGGGAGGGAATATTCCCTCCCGCCGATGCCGGCGCGTGGCGCCGAAATCAGCTCAGCTCAGGCTGCCTGGCGCTGTTCCAGCGCGCTGACGGTGGCGCCAGTGGTGGTGCCGATCTCGATCTTGCGCGGCTTCAGCGCTTCCGGCACTTCGCGTACCAGGTCGATGGTCAGCATGCCGTTTTCAAACGTGGCGCCCGTCACCTTCACGTGGTTGGCCAGCTGGAAGCGCTGTTCGAAATCGCGGGCAGCGATGCCGCGGTGCAAGAACGTGCGCTCGACGCCATCTTTCTGCTTGCGGCCCGTGACGTGCAGGGAATCGCGTTCCGTGATGATGTCAATCTCTTCGCGCGAGAAGCCGGCCAATGCCATCACGATGCGGTACTTGTCTTCCGATACGAGTTCGATGTTATAGGGCGGGTAGCTGGGCTGCGCATCGGCGCGCTGTTCGTTGAGCAATTGTGCCAGGCGGTCGAAGCCGATGGCGGAACGGTACAGGGGAGCAAGGTCAAAAGTACGCATGATAAATATCCTTTTCATTAAAGCGATAAGAGGGGCGGACCTCACCATGAGCATCCGCCTGTTACCGATATACGGCCTGCCAACGCCCTTTCAAGGCCTTGAAATTGGCAAAAAACGCCCCAGACGGCAAAGAATTTGTAAGAAATTTTTACATGCCCCATCCAGAGATGGCTTGCATGACACCCCTCATGCAGGGTCAGCTTTTGGTGTATGCTGGCGGCATGAACAATGACACCGACATCCAGCTCAGCGGCCCCTTCAAGGCCACCGACGGCTCCGGCCGTGCCCACGACATCAAGGCCATCCGCATCTTCGACGAAGGCTACGGCATCATCGACGTCTACGTCGATTTCGCCGCCCCGCTCGAAGCGGGCGCCTGCAAGGACAAGACCCTGGTCGGCCACATCCTGGCCCGCCTGCGCAGCCTTGGCTACGTAGGCCCCGACTTCGGCCATGGCGACCTGGGCCTGCAAGACAAGAAACTGATCGTCCTGGAAGCACCTGAGGAATTTTCCGCCTTTGCCGTGAGCAAGGGCTGGAAGGATCTATCCGCCGAATTTGACGAAGACTGAGAACACCTGACCAAATCTACTGCGCGTCGCGCTTTGCGGCCGGCGATGCTCACCGTGCTTTAGCACGGCTGCGCTTCTCGGCCACAAATCACTGCCGCTCGCTACGATTTTGTCAGGTGTTGTAAAGTACCAATAGTATCCGCGCCGCGCCAGCTTCTGCTGCCGCGGCGTTTTTCATGGGCGACAGCTTAGTTCAGCTTAGTTCAGATAACGCGCGCTCCAGGCGGCGATGACGTTGGCGACATAGGCCGCGTCGTCGCGCCCCGTCAACAGATGGTCGGCATCGTCGAGTGAAACGAAGCTTTTCGGGTGCTTGGCGGCCGTAAAGATCTCCATCGCGTTCGACAGGCTGACCGTCGTGTCGTTCGGCGCATGCATCACCAGCAGGGCGCGGCGCAGGCCGGTGATGTGGGACTTGAGGCTGTGGCTGCCCGCGTCGTCGACGAATTGCTGGCGGATGCGGAAGGGCCGCCCTTCCAGCTGCACCAGCGCTTCGCCTTCGGCGGCGATTTGCTCCAGGTGCTCGCTGAACATGCGCGTCACGTACGCGGGCGTGCTGGGCGCGGCCAGGGTGGCGATGGCGGTGGCTTCCGGCACTTGCGACGCGGCGGCCAGCACGGCCGCGCCGCCCAGGCTATGGCCGATCAGCAATTGCGGCGCGGCATGTTTTGCCCGTAGGAAATCAGCGGCGGCGACCAGATCGTCCACGTTCGACGAGAAATTGGTGGCGGCGAACTCGCCTTCGCTGGCGCCCAGCCCCGTAAAATCGAAGCGCAAGACGGCGATGCCGTGTTCCGTGAGGCCTTGCGCGATGCGCCGCGCGGCCAGCACGTCCTTGCCGCAGGTAAAACAGTGGGCGAACAGCGCATAGGCGCGGATGGCGCCGTCGGGCGCATCGAGCCGCGCCGCCAGCACATGGCCATGCGCGCCGGGAAAATCTTGCCGGGTGGATTTCATTGTCTCAGATCAAAGCTGCCGCGCAGGGCGGCCGAAGGCGCATTGTAGCGCCGCCCGGCCGGCGCCGCTGGCGGCTGGCAAGCTTCAATCACGCTTGGGAATATCCACGCCCCTGGCAACGGCTGGCCTGGCCAGGAAGGCGTCCAGCGCGCGCTGCACGTTCGGGAAGTTGGCAAAGCCGACGAGGTCGCCCGCGCCATAGAATCCCACCAGGCAGCGCACCCACGGGAAGATGGCGATGTCGGCAATCGTGTACTGGCTCCCCATGATCCAGTCGCGGCCCTGCAGGCGCTGCTCGAGCACGCCCAGCAGGCGCTTCGCTTCGCCGATATAGCGTTCCAGCGGACGCTTGTCCTCGTAATCCTTGCCGGCGAATTTGTGGAAGAAGCCCACCTGGCCAAACATGGGGCCGATACCGCCCATCTGGAACATCAGCCATTGGATCGTTTCATAGCGCAAGCCCGCGTCCTGCGGGATGAACTTGCCCGTTTTCTCGGCCAGGTACAGCAGGATGGCGCCCGACTCGAACAGGGCCAGCGGCTTGCCATCGGGACCGTCCGGGTCGAGGATGGCGGGAATCTTGTTGTTCGGATTGAGGGACAGGAAGGCGGGCGACAGCTGGTCGTTTTGCTCGAAGCTGACCAGGTGCGGCTCGTACGCCAGGCCCAGCTCTTCCAGCAGGATGGAGACCTTGATGCCGTTCGGCGTCGGCAGCGAGTACAGCTGCAAGCGCTCGGGATGCCGGGCAGGCCATTTTTGGGTGATGGGGAAGTCGGAGAGTTGGGACATGAAAATCCTTTTGAGGTGTATGACGTGGCACAAGCAGGCAAGTATAGCCAAGCATGACAGTTTCAGCAGGACAACGCATTCAGCCAAACAAACCATGCAAAAACCAGCGCGGCGCGGCATCTTCTCCGCTGCCGGCGATGCGTTCGCGGTAGACCCAGTAATGGGCGTGATCGAGTCCTTCGGCAATGAAATAATCGCGCGCCTGCGACTGCCCCCACCAGCCCGCTTCAATGCGTTCGGCGACGGACACCATTTTCAACGGCGAGCCATAAAACGGCCGGTGTTCGCGCATCAGGAGGGCGATGGGCTGTGCCAGCAGCCAGCCGGGACGGGGCATGCCGGACAAGCCGGGCGGCAAGTCCGGCTGCGCGTTTTGTGCGCCTGGCCTGGCCGGCAGCGGCAGCCACTGGTTGGCCGCCTCGGGCCGGTAATCGGCGCGCGGCGCCGCCTGCAAGACATTCTCGGCGCCCAGGCGCGCCACCAGCAATTCCAGCAAGCGCTGGCGCTCCTGCGGCGTGCCGCCCGGCTCGGGGAACAGTGTGTCGCTGGGCGGCGCCATCGGCTGCACCTGCAGCGCTTCCAGGGTGAGGCCGATCACGGGCGCGTCCAGCACCAGCTGCGCCAGGCGTTCCTTGAGCAAGCGCAATAAATGCTCGGCGCGCCAGACGGCCTCGCCCAGGGCCAGGTCGATGACGGTGGGCGGGCGCGCCACCCTGCCCCGCTCGTGCGCCAGCAGCAATTGGATGCGTTCGACGGCGAATTGCCGCGCGCACAACCAGCCCGTCATTTGCTGCAGCAGACGGCGCGCGCCGAACAGCAGCGCTTCCGCGTGCTCCACGCGGTCGAACAGTTCCAGGCTGGCGCAAAACGTGGGCGGCGCTTCGAGCCACAGGTACAGTTCCGTGCCGTGGCCATGCGCATCGTCGAGCATGTCGAGCAAGGCCCCGCCGCAGCGGCGCTGCAAGCCGGGCCGCGGCAAGTGGCGCAACTGTCCCAGGGTGCGGCAGCCGATGCCGTCCAGCCATTCCAGCCAGGGGCGCGCGGGCGGCAGCAAGGCGCATGGCAAGCGGTCGAGACGGCGCACCAGGCTCTCCATGCCCAGCACGCGGCCCCGGCGCGTCCCGGCGCGCGCCAGCAGCCAGGCGCCGCGCGCCGTGGGGGCGCACGACAGCTGGGCCGTATAGCCCAGCGCGCGCAAGCTGGCCGCAATCTGCCGGCACAGGGCGCGCACGCCGCCGAACAGGCGCAGGCTGGCGCCCGCATCGACGAGCAGGGTCGCTTCCTCGCCCTGCGCCACCAGCGGCGAATATTGCAGCAGCGCCAGCGCCACCGCTTGCAGCGCCTGCGCCTCCCGTTCCAAAGAGCGCTCGTGCAGGCGCGCCTGCGGCGCCAGCATCAGCGCGCCCGCGCGGCGCATGCCCGGCCGGATGCCCGCCGCCCGCGCCAGCGGCGACACGGCCATCACTTGCTCCTGCTCCAGCACCACGCCGAGAAGGTCAGCCGACCAGCGCGGGCAAAACACTTCGAGCGGGAGCCGGGGCAGGTACAGGCCGATCCAGAGTCGCATGGCGTAGCAGTAATGAAGGAGGTTGCAGGGGCAGGAACAGGGGCGCGTCGCGCTGCGGTCCCCGGCGCTTGATGAAGCCGATCTCGATGCCGCCGGCGGCCGGGCGCACGGACAGGCGCAGCGGCGCCGGCGACGCATGCTGCGCGCCATGCAAGGGGCGCAGCATGCAGAACAGGGTGTTGCCGGACTGCGCGGCCAGGTGCAGGCGGCGCAGGCTGTCGGCGCGCACGTGCGGCTGCCAGAACAGCAAGGCGCCGCACGTGCCGCTGCGCAAGATGTTTTCCGCCGCCCACAGGGCATCCTTGCTGCCGGCACTCTTGAGCCACAGCAGTTGCGACGGGGCCAGCCCCTGCGCGGCCAGGGCCAGCGCCTGCGGCGGGTGGGGCGGCTGCAGCAGCACGATGGGCAAGCCCGGCAGCTGCGCCAGCGCGGGCGCCAGCAGCCGCACTTCGCCGCTGCCCGGCTGCTGCACCAGCAGATCGATGAGGCTGCCGCAGGGCCAGCCGCCGCCGGGCAGTTGCGCGGACAGGGCGGCAAAGCCCGTGTCCAGGCAGCGCGTGGCGCCCTGCCCCAGCTGCGATGCGCGCCACAAGGACGGGTGCAAGGCTTCCGGCGAGGCCATCAATTGGGAATGTTGCATAATTGAATATGAAGATAAATACTGTATTTATATACAGTACTATCCAGTCCCCCTTTTGGCAAGGCATATCTGCGCATCCCCATCCGGGGGCCGTCCCGCGACGTCCGAAAAACACCGTTTTTCACATCGATTGCTGTACCATAAGCACTCTCCTTACCGCTCGGCAATGCACCGGGCGGCTTCCTCCGTCCATAAGGAAACGCATTTGACCACCATCCAACTCATCAGCGCCATCGTCTTCGGCTTCGCGCTCATCCACACCTTCGCCGCCAAGTCGTTTGAAACATTATCGCGGCGCCATCCCCGCCATGCGGGCTTGCTGCACTTGCTGGGCGAAGTGGAAGTCGTGTTCGGCTTCTGGGCTTTCATTTTGATCATCATCATGGCCTTTGTCTCGGGCGGCGATGCGGCCATCGAGTATGCCGAGTCGCGCCATTACACGGAGCCGCTGTTCGTCTTTGTCGTCATGGTCGTGGCCGCCTCACGCCCCGTGCTCGACGCCGTGCAGCGCCTGTTGAAGGGCGTGGCGCGCGTGATGCCACTGCGCACGGAACTGGCCCTCGTCTGGCTGGGCCTGGCGCTCGTGCCCCTGACGGGCTCCCTGATCACGGAACCGGCCGCCATGACCCTGGCCGCGCTGATGCTGGCGCCGCAAATCTTCCGCCCGGGCATCCCTGAATGGCTGAAATACGGTGCGCTAGGCGTGCTCTTCGTCAACGTTTCCATCGGCGGCACCCTCACCTCGTACGCGGCGCCGCCCGTGCTGATGGTGGCCACCACGTGGAACTGGGACAGCGCCTACATGGCCACCCACTTCGGCTGGAAGGCCGCCATCGCCGTGCTGGTCAACGCCACGGGCGTGAGCATATTGCTGCGCAAATATCTGCACAGCAACACCTCCGACATCAAGCCGAAGGCCGGTGAAGTGGAAGCGCCGAAAGTGCCGCTGGCCGTCAGCCTGGTGCACATGATCGTGCTGGCCGGCGTCGTCACCCTGGCGCACCATCCGGTCCTGTTCATCGGCCTGTTCCTGTTCTTCCTCGGCTTCGTGCAGGCGTATGAGCGCTATCAAAGCCCGCTGATCCTCAAGGAAGGCTTGCTGGTCGGCTTCTTCCTGGGCGGCCTGGTGGTGCTGGGCGGCATGCAGCAATGGTGGCTGCAGCCCATCGTTTCGAGCCTGAAACCGCTGGCCCTGTTCTTCGGCGCCCTGGGCTTGACGGCGATTACCGACAATGCGGCCCTCACCTACCTCGGTTCGCTGATCGTCGGCATGACGGACGAAGCGAAATACATGCTGATGGCGGGCGCCGTGGCCGGCGGCGGCCTGACCGTCATCGCCAATGCGCCGAACCCGGCCGGCGTGGCCCTGCTGCGCCGCGGCTTCAAGGATGAATCGATCGGCGCCGTCGGCCTGCTGGCGGGCGCCCTGCTGCCGACGGCCGTGGCGGGCCTGGCCTTCCTGGCCCTGTAAGACACTACACGGGGCGGCTGCCGGCCGCCCCTGTTCTCCCTCGTTTTCCCTCCTCAGTTACCTTCCTCAGTTTCCTTCATACACAAGGAAATGCAGCCGGTCATAGAACAGGCTGTAGGCATAGTCGAACGTGCCCACGCTGCGAAAACCCTTGTGCAGATACACTTGCAGCGCTTCGCTCTTTTCCCACACCGTCAAGGTGATGCGCGCGCAGCCCTTGCGGCTGGACAGGTCGCGGATTTCGTGGAACATCTGCCTGAATAAACCCTGGCCCCGGTATTTTTCGTCGATGGCCAAGCTGCTGACGAAACAGTCGTCGGCGCGCGCATGCGCGAGCACGAAGGCGTCATACGCATCGTCGAGCGCCTTCATGTCATCGCGGTAATACGAAACGGCGCCGCAAGCCTGGAACTCGTCCATCGTCGCGGCCGTAAAGAAGCCGATGAAACGCCCGTCCTCGTCATGCAGGCCGTGGATGTGCGCCAGATACGGGTCGATGTTCTGCCGCCGCTGCAATTCGACGAACTGCAGATTGAGTTTATTGCCGAACGAACAGTATTCCAGGTAGCTGGTGGCAAACAGCAATTTGGCCATGCGGTTCTTCGCCTCGTCGCCCAGCAGTTCTCCCGGCACCAGCGTGAGCGGCGCATGCGACAGCAAGCCCGCCTGAGCCTGAACTTCGTCGCCGGACGGCGCGGCATCGCCGGCGGCCGGCATGCGGCTGCCGTGGCGGCCCACGGTGGGGCGCCAGAAATTGCCGGCGGCAATATGCTGCGAACGATGGGCCAGCAGGTAGCGGCAAAAAACGTCATTCACGCGGTCGAGCTGCGGATCGTCCGACAGCACCGAGTAATAGTGGAAATGCTCGATATCCGCCCGCAATTGGGCAGCATACGCCATGCGCGGCACTTCCTCGATATCGAACACGTCGACGATATTGGGCAAGATCAAAGGATCGTCGAGTTGCCAGCCGATTTCGTCGAGCCGCGCCACGCAGCGCGCATACGCGCGCCGTTCCTCGTCGCTCAAGGGGATGTGCATGTCGGTAATGATATCGTCCAGCAGGCGCATGCCGCGGATGCCACCCGCCACCGCTTCCCGCGCGCCGTCATACAGCACGCAATAGCGCTGGTAAAACTCGGCATGGCTGAGCAGTGTCACGCCCAGGTTTTTCTTCCATTCGGCATAAAACTGGCCAAACAGCCGCGCCTCGAATTGCGGGCAGGAACGGGGAATCTGCGCATCGATACCCGCATACGCGCGGTTCACATTGCGCTGGATCACACGCAGCGCCGCATCGTTCTTCTTGGCGATCAGCATGCCCGTTTCATCGAGAAACAAATTCATCCAGCTGACATGCCGGCGCTCTTCGCTGTCATCATCCTTGCGCTGGAAATAATCGGGCACTTCCGGCTTCATCAGGAAAATCGTCGCCGGATTGTGCGGGATCGTATCCACATCCATATACAGGCCGCCGTACTCGCACATGATGAGGATGCGGAAATAATCGGACAAGGTGGCGAAATAGCGCTGCGTATGCAGGGTATCGAGGATATCGAAGCGGGCCGGCGCGAAGTCCAGCGCCAGCGCGCGCAGCGAATTGATATGCAGGGTCGTGCCGCCGATGTCGTAGCGGCCTATCGTGTAGCGCCCGGCGCCGCCCGTGGGGCTGAAGCGTTCGTCATCGCGCAGCTGCTGCGCATCCCACACCCACAGGATGGAAACATACGGCGCGCCGCCGTTGCAGCGCACGTCGTCGAGCGCCGCGCCCCACTGCTGGATCGCCTCGCAGGCGATGGCCGGCAGGGGCCCGCCCATCCAGATGCGGTGCAGGTAGCACTCGTCCTCGCCGAGCGCGCGCGTGGGGATGCAGCTGAGCGAGGAACAGCTTGCCGCATTGAAATGGTTGAAGTTCAGGGCGACGAAGCTGCGCAGGGCCGCGATGCCCGCCTGGTGCTCCGCGGCCAATTGCTCCAGGTCGCTGCCAGCCGGCCTGACATCGGCCAGGGTGATGTAATCGAGTTTCAGCCGGTTGATGCGAAACTCGTATTCCAGGTTGAAAATCTTTGCTTGATCGTGTTTCGAGGCCAGGTCATCTATTTTCATGGGCACACCATTTTCCGCAGGAGAGTGTCAATAAACGTCGCAGGAGATAAAACAAGGTCGACAACATGCGCATCGTTGCGCCATCAGTGCCGGGCGAGCAGCACCTCGCTTTCCCGGCGTCCCGCCATGCCCCGTGTAAACAGCAGCAGGCAGGCCGTGATGACCACGATGACGGGGATATTCAGCAATGCATACGTTTCCAGCGCATAGCCGAAGCGCTGGCACAGCACGTTGTACAGCTGCAGCCAGGCGGACAGATAAATGCAGTACAGCAAGCTCATGGCGGCCGTCGTCAAGGTCATCGATTCCCTGCTGGCCGTGAGCGCGCTGCGGATCAGGGCGCCGTTGAACAGGCCGAAACCGACGGAATAGACAAACATGCAGGCCGCAAACACGTCGACGTGGTGGCGGCCCGCGCCGGCGCCCAGCATGCCGGCGGCCGCGATCAGCCCGCCCAGGCGCAACAGGGACACGAGGGGGAAATCCTGGCGCAGGCGCTGGATGGCGATGCTGCTGAGCACAAAGCCGGACAAGATCACGCATTGCAGGGCGATATACGTGGCGTAGGAGGCGCCCATTTCCTGCAGCACGAAGAGGGGCGAAAAGCCGATCCAGGCCGTCAGGGGCACGGTGGCCAGCCCGGCCGTGAACATGCCGAACATGAAGCGCCGATTGCTGAAAATAGCGCCATAGCTGCGCGCGATGGCGCCCAGGTCCAGCCGAGCGACCGGCGCCGGCGTGCGCGGCATGGTCTTGCACAGGCCCAGCAAGGACAGCAGCGCCAGCAGGCCGGAGAGGAAAAACACGTAGCGCCAGTCCAGCCGGCTGATGATGGCGCTGCCGAGGATGGGACCGGCCAGGGGCGCGAGGATGGTGGTGCTCGACAGGATGCTGCTCAGCTTGACGGCCGCCATGTCGTCGAACAGTTCATGGATCATGGCATAGCCGACAAAGATGAAGCAGCAGCCCATGCCCTGGATGAAACGCGCGACGAGAAATTGCTCGATCGAAGCGGTCAATGGCACGGCCAAGGTGGCCAGCAGGAACAAGGTATTGCCGGTCAACACGAGCTTGCGCTTGCCGATGGCGTCGGCCAGGGGCCCCAGGAATATCTGCAGGGAACTGCCGCCCAGCAGATACAGGCTCAGGGACAAGGGGACGAATTTCGCCTCCGCCTGGAACTCGCCGACGATGCCCAGCATGGCCGGCATGATCATGTCGTTCGACAGATAGATATTCAGTTCAAAGACGAGAAAAAACGCAAAAAACCACAGCAACTGCTTGGACTTGATGGACATGGCGCGTTCCGTAACGTGGGTGGCTGCCGTCAGTGCGTACCGGCTGTCGGGGCATGGGACGGCGGACACGACTTCACTGAAAACGTGTACCAATTGTATACCAATTAGTATTTTTAGCGCCTGTTTTTGTGATTTTTAAATACCGCAGCAATACCACTTAATGAAAAACCGTGCTGCTGCAGCATTGGAAATCGGCACTGAAAAGGGCGCGGCCAGCGTGCCGGCACGCGGCAGCGGCCCTGCGAGGAAGGGAAGAACGATGCGTACCAGTGCCTGCGCACCGTTGCGGCGCGCGGCACGGCGGCTTATCGGCGGCGGTGGCTGGCGAAGAAATCGAGCAGCATCTTGCTGGCGTCGGGCTTGGCCTTGTCGTTGAACGGCAGGCTGGCGTCGCCGCCGCTCCAGGCGTGCTCGAGGTGCTCGACCTGCGCCACGCGCAGCAACACCTGCTTGCCCACCTGATAATCGTGCAGCGCATACGCATGGGCCGGATTGCGCCCGCCCGCCGCGCCGCCAGGCAGGCGCTGCGCCGTCACCACGGTGTCAAACGGCAAGCGGTTGACGCGCACGCTCTGGCGCACCAGCTGCGTCTGGTTGATGGGCCGCACCACCTTGTCAGCCAGCCCTTGCAGCAGGATGGTGGGCAGGCGGGGAAACGCGGGCTGGCGCGCCAGCACTTCATCGATGGCCGCGTCGGCGCGGGCGGCCGCGCCATGCTGCATCACGCCCAGCGCGCCGATCAGGTTATGCCCGGCGCCAAACACGGGCCCGGAATGCAGGCCCAGCGCGGCGAACAGCTGCGGGTGGTTCAGGGCCACGATATGCGCCATGCCGGCGCCGGCGGAAATGCCGCAGATATAGATGCGCGCGCGGTCGATCGCATAGCGGGCCGCCACCTGCTCGATGGCGCCGACGATCAGGCGCACGTCGCCGCCGCCGTCCTGCGTCAGCTTGTCGTACCACTTCCAGCAGCGGCGCGCATGCGAGCGCAGCGATTGCTGCGGATACAGCACGGCATAGCCCTTGCGCTCGGCCAGGCGGTTCATGCGCGTGCCCTCGGCAAACTGCGTGGCGCTCTGCTCGCAGCCGTGCAGCATCACCAGCAGCGGCCGGCCCCGGCTGCGCATGGCGGCGCTCGGCGCCTTCTCGGGCAGGTACAGGAAATATGGCAGGCGCCGGCCCGGCAACTGCCCCAGTTCCGGCAACGGCGCATAGTGGGCGGCCAGCCACTTGCCCGGCGGGGGCGCCGTTCGCTTGCGCACGCGCGGTGGCGACAGGGGCGTGGCGAAGGGCGCCAGGGCGGGCAGCGCGTCGCTGGCGGGCCTGGCGCGCGGCTTGTGGCTCGCCTGCGTGGTCTTGGCCACGACCTTGCTGCGGGCTTTGGCCTTGGGCTTGGCCGGCACGGGGCCGAACAGCACCTTGGCCAGCTTGCTGGCCGTGCGCTGCTGCGCCTTACCGGCGCGCAGCAGCCCGCGCAGCCATTTGGTGGCGGGCTTTACCATGGCAAGCGGCGCGCATGGCGTGGTGGAGCGTACCGCAAGTTCATCCCACTGCATCGTTGCATCGTCAGCATGTGCGGCCTCCTCCGTAGAATGCATAGAGTACCGCAATTGTCTGACAACACCGTACGTTTGCACACGGATAAAAGTGCCGCTGGCACGATTGAGGCAGATCAAGCGCGACCTCGTGCGCATGCTTAATCTGGATGTTCGATCCGCACTTCACCAGAGGAGAGAACACCATGAGCTATCTGGACCGCGACATCCTGGGCATGTACCGCAACCACGACGGCCCGGGGCCGGCACTGATGGGGGCAGATACCCTGCTCGGCGACGATGTCTACAATCACAACGACGAGGAACTGGGTGACATCAAGGAAATCATGCTCGACATGCGCACGGGCCAGATCGCCTATGCCGTGCTGTCCTTCGGCGGCATCCTGGGCATGGGCGACAAGCTGTTTGCCGTGCCCTGGGAACGCCTGACCCTGGACACCGTCAACAAGCGCTTCCTGCTCAACGTGGACAAAGACCTGCTGAAAGACGCCCCCGGCTTCGACAAGAACAACTGGCCGGACATGGGCAGCGAAGCATGGAACCAGCAGATGGAAGCCTTCTATGGCAGCGGCACGCGCTACGGCAGCGGCGCCATGGCAGGCAGCCGCATGCCATCCGGCAGCGACCTGCGCGGCAGCGCCAGCCTGCAATCGGGCAGCGAAGGCAGCATGTCCGGCACCTCCATGAGCGGCAGCCGCGCCGGCACGGGCAGCAGCCAGGGCGACCTGGGCTCGCGTTCGGCGCTCGGCGATGACAAGATGGATAAGCGTAGTTGACGAGAAAGGTCTTAAGTAGCGCAGAGTACGCGGCGCTTCGCCTCGGCGGCTCTGCTAATCCGGCAGAAAACGCTTCAGAATTTAGCGAACAAGCGACTATAGCCGCCCATCGTTAGTGTCACGGTGCCTCTAGAAACCGTAGCGAGCAAGCTCAATATTGCGTTGAGTAGCGCAACCGTACTCTAGTACGGTGAGCAACGCCGACGCAATAGTGAGTTGCGCAGTAGGTTTATAGAGGTACTATCACCGCTGCATCGACTCCCATACCTTCTGCAGGCGCTTGGCCGAAACAGGCATCGGCGTGCGCAATTCCTGCGCGAACAGCGACACGCGCAGCTCTTCCAGCATCCAGCGGAAGTCGACCAGTTTCGGGTCCGTGTTCTTGCCAGCCTGGCGGTCCTTGGCCTGGCGCAAATACGGCGCGGCCGCCGATTGCCACTCGGCCATCAACTTGGTGTCGCGCGCAGGGTCGGCGCGCAGCTTTTCCAGGCGCACATTGATCGCTTTTAAGTAACGGGGGAAGTGCGCCAGCTGCGTGTACTCGTTTTCCGTCAGGAAACGCTTATGCACGAGTCCCTGCAGCTGCGACTGGATATCGGTGGCCGCCGCTGCAGGAATATTCTGCAGGCGCTTGGGCAAGCCGTGGAATTCCGTCAGCACCTGCGACAGCAAACGGGCGATTTCATTGACCAGCAAGACCAGGCGCGACTTGCCCTCCGCCTGGCGCTTGGCGAACGAGGCGGCGTCCAGCGGCAGCGGATCTTGCAGGCAAGCAATATCGAGCGCCTTGTTGATGATTTGCTCGCGCAACTCTTCCTGCGAACCAAGGGCCATGAATTGCATGCCCATCTGCTGCAGGCCGGGAATGCTTTTCTCGACGTACTTGATCTGTTCCTTCATTTGCAGCGCGAACAATCGGCGCAACCCCACCTTGTGCGTGCGGGCGGCCACGGTCGGATCGTCAAATACTTCCAGGTCGCAATGCGTGCCCTTGTCGACCAGCGCGGGGAAGCCGATCAGGGTCAGCTTGCCTTGCACGATTTCGAGCAACTCCGGCAATTCTCCAAAGGTCCAGCCCGTCAAGCCCATGTGCTGCGAGACGGTGGCATTGCCCGACGCCGGCGCCGCAGCGGCGGCTGCGCCCTTGGCCGGCGCGCCGCCCTTGCCTGGCGCCGCGTTGGCACCCTGCGCTTGCGCCTGCAGCCGCGACGCCACTTGCGCGCCCGCCACCTTGGCACCCGGCGTACCCGTGCCGGACACGCCCGACACTTCGGCCAGTTTCTGGAAACTCTGGCGCGCCTGGCCGCCGAATTCCGCTTGCAGGGTGGCCAGGTTGCGGCCCATGTCCAGCTGGCGGCCATGCTCGTCGATCACCTTGAAATTCATGAAGTGATGGGCAGGCAAAGTTTCCGGCTTGAAATCCGTCGTCAGCACATTGATCGTGATCTGCGTGCGGATGTCGAGGATGATGGCGTCTACAAGATCGCCGCGGCCGAACACGCCCGCTGCATGCACGCGCTCGCAGAACTTGGCCGCGTAATCGGGCAGCGGCACGCAGTGGCGGCGCAGCTTTTGCGGCAGCGATTTGAGCAGCAGATGCACTTTTTCCTTCAGCATGCCGGGCACCAGCCATTCGCAGCGTTCGCGCGGCAACTGGTTCAAGGCATACAGAGGTACCGACAACGTCACGCCATCGCGCACGCTGCCCGGCTCGAAGTGATACGTGAGGCCCATTTCCAGGCCCGTCACGGACATGGTTTTCGGGAACAGGTCGGTGGTCACGCCGGCCGCCTCGTGGCGCATCAGCTCTTCGCGGTTCAGGTACAGCAGCTTCGGATTCTCGCGTATGGCCTCTTTATGCCATTTCTCGAAACCGGCGCCATTGCACACGTCCGCCGGCAGCAATTTGTCGTAGAAGGCGGCGATCAGTTCATCGTCGACCAGCACGTCCAGGCGGCGCGATTTGTGCTCGAGGTTTTCGATGTCCTTGATCAGCTTGTGGTTGTGCGCAAAGAACGGCGCGCGCGTGTCGAAGTCGCCGCCCACGAGGGCGTCGCGGATGAAGATTTCGCGCGCTTCCGGCAAGTTGAAATTGCCGTAATTGATGCGGCGCTGGCTGTACACCACCAGGCCATACAGGGTCGCCCGTTCGGACGCCGTCACCTGCGCCGAGCGTTTTTCCCAGCGCGGCTCGCCCCACGATTTCTTCAGCAGGTGCTCGCCCACCTTTTCCAGCCATTCGGGCTGGATCTGCGCCACGCAGCGCGCGTACAAACGCGTCGTGTCGACCAGCTCGGCCGCCATGATCCACTTGCCCGGTTTTTTCAGCAGCGAGGAGCCGGGCCAGATATGGAACTTGATGCCGCGCGCGCCCAGGTAGCCCGCGCCCGGCTCGTCCTCGCCCTTGAAACCGATATTGCCCAGCAAGCCAGTCAGCAAGGCCATGTGCAGATTATCATAGGTGGCGGGTGCTTCGTTCAGGCGCCAGCCCTGTTCCTTGACGATGGTCAACAACTGCGAGTGCACGTCGCGCCATTCGCGCAAGCGCATCTGCGACAGGAAATTCGTGCGGCAATTGTCTTGCAGCTGGCGGTTGGTTTTCTTGTGCTCGATGGCCGATTCGAACCAGCGCCAGATTTTCAGATAGCTGAGGAATTCCGATTTTTCGTCGGCAAATTTCTTGTGCGCCTCGTCGGCCGCCTGCTGGTGCTCCATCGGGCGGTCGCGCGGGTCTTGCACGGACAGGGCCGAGGCGACGATCAGCACTTCCGTCAGGCAGGCGTTGTCGAGCGCGGCCAGGATCATGCGGCCCACGCGCGGGTCCAGCGGCAGCTTGGCCAGCTTGTTGCCCAGCGGCGTGAGTTTATTGACTTCATCGACGGCGCCCAGCTCCTGCAGCAGCTGATAGCCGTCGGCCACCGCGCGCGCCAGCGGCGGCTCGATGAAGGGGAAGGTTTCCACGTCCGTCAGGTGCAATGACTTCATGCGCAGGATAACGGCCGCCAGCGAGGAACGCAGGATTTCCGGCTCCGTGAATTTCGGGCGCAGCAGATAATCCTGCTCTTCGTACAGGCGGATGCAGACGCCGTCGGCCACGCGGCCGCAACGCCCGGCGCGCTGGTTGGCGGCCGACTGGGCGATCGGCTCGACCTGCAACTGCTCGACCTTGTTGCGGTAGCTGTAGCGCTTCACCCGCGCCAGGCCCGCGTCGACCACGTAGCGGATGCCGGGCACCGTCAGCGACGTTTCCGCCACGTTGGTGGCCAGCACGATGCGGCGCGCATTGCTGGTTTTAAATACGCGCTCCTGCTCTTCGGCCGACAGGCGGGCGAACAGGGGCAAAATTTCCACGTGCGGCGGGTGGTGCTTGCGCAGCGCTTCGGCGCAGTCGCGGATTTCGCGCTCGCCCGGCAAGAACACCAGCACGTCGCCCGAACCGATGCGGCACAGTTCTTCCACGCCATCGACGACGGCGTCCATCAAGTCGCGCTTTTCGCGCGCGGCAGCCGTCCTCTGCCCCGGCTTGTCGGCGCCGCTACTACCCGCGCCGGCACCCGGCATGGCCACTTGCTCCCGTTCCACGGGGCGGTAACGCACTTCCACCTGGTACAGACGGCCCGACACTTCGATCACGGGCGCCGGCTTTTCCGGCGTGCCGAAATGGCGTGCGAAGCGTTCCGCGTCGATGGTCGCCGAAGTGATGATGATCTTCAGATCGGGCCGGCGCGGCAGCAACTGCTTCAGGTAACCGAGCAGGAAGTCGATGTTCAGGCTGCGTTCGTGCGCTTCATCGATGATGATGGTGTCGTAATTTTTCAACAACGGGTCGGTCTGCGTCTCGGCCAGCAAGATACCGTCCGTCATCAGCTTGACGGATGCGCCCTTCGTCAAGGTGTCGGCAAAGCGCACCTTGAAACCCACGGTTTCGCCCAGCGGCGTGCCCAGTTCCTGCGCGATGCGCTTGGCAGTCGACGAGGCGGCGATGCGGCGCGGCTGCGTGTGGCCGATCAAGCCCTTCTGTCCGCGTCCCAGTTCCAGGCAAATCTTCGGCAATTGGGTCGTCTTGCCGGAACCCGTCTCGCCCGAGACGATGATCACCTGGTTTTCCGTCAAGGCCTTGGCGATTTCTTCGCGCCGGCCCGAGACGGGCAAGTCTTCCGGATACGTGATCGGTGGCAGCGGGTTGCGGAAAGCCTTTTCCACCTCGCGCGCGGCGCGGGCCGCATCGCGGGCTTCGCGGCTTTCCTGCCCCTCGCGCGGCGGGCGCGCGGCCTGGGGCTTGCCCTCTCCCGATCGCTGCTGCTGTTGCTGTTTCTGCTGTTCCGCGCGCGGCGCTTGCTGCCTTTGCTGGCTCACGGGCGGGCGCTGGCGGCCCTGCGCAGGCGTGGCCGCAGGCGCGGAAACATCCCCACTGGCGGGCACATTTGCAACGGTGGAAGGAGGGGAAGACTTATTGCTGGCTGAAGACATTGTTTTTTACAGGTATTTTAAGCGCGCACATCGCGCAGCGAATTATAATGCGCTTAATGGAAAACCCTACCCAATTCGTCCAATGGCTGCGCTCAGTCGCGCCCTACATCCACGCCTTTCGCGGCAAGACCTTCGTGGTCGCCTTCCCCGGTGAACTCGTCAGCGCCGGGGCGCTGCAGGTGCTGGCCCATGATTTGTCCCTGCTGCATGCGCTGGACATCAATGTCACCGTCGTCTACGGCTCGCGGCCGCAGGTGGCGGAACAACTGGCCTTGCGTAACGTCGAAGGCCGCTTCCACAACGGCGTGCGCATCACGGACATCGCCGCGCTGGAATGCGCGAAGGAAGCCGCCGGCGAGCTGCGCCTCGATATCGAGGCCGCGTTCAGCCAGGGCTTGCCGAACACGCCCATGTCGCATGCGGCCATCCGTATCATTTCCGGCAACTTCATCACGGCGCGCCCGCTGGGCGTGATCGATGGCGTGGATCTGGAACTGACGGGCATCACGCGCAAGGTCGACGCCGAAACCATCCATTCCATCCTCGGTTCGGACGGCCTGGTGCTGCTGTCGCCGCTGGGCTTTTCGCCGACGGGCGAAGCGTTCAACCTGACCATGGAAGACGTGGCCTGCAGCGCCGCCATCGCCCTGCACGCGGACAAGCTGATTTTCATCACGGAAACACCGATGATGGAAGACGCGACGGGCGTGGAAATCCGCGAACTGTCATCGCACCAGGCCGAAGCCGTGCTGATGGCGGGCTTCCTGCCCGACGCCACGGCGTTTTACCTGAAACATTGCGTCAAAGCATGCCACAACGGCGTCGAGCGCTCGCACATCGTGCCGTTCTCGATGGATGGTTCCGCCCTGCTGGAATTGTTTACCCATGATGGCGTGGGCACCATGATCAGCCATGAAAACCTGGAAAGCTTGCGCCAGGCCACCATCGAAGACGTGGGCGGCATCATCAAACTGATCGAGCCGCTGGAAGCGGACGGCACTTTGGTGAAGCGGGGCCGCGAGCTGATCGAGCGCGAAATCGATTATTTCTCCGTCATCGAGCATGATGGCGTGATCTTCGGCTGCGCCGCCCTGTACCCGTTCCCCGCGCAAAAGATGGCAGAAATGGCATGTTTGACGGTGAACCCGGAAGTGCAAGCTCAAGGCGATGGCGAGCGCATCCTGAAACACATGGAAAACCGCGCCCGCGCCGCCGGCCTGAACAAGCTGTTCGTGCTGACCACGCGCACTTCGCACTGGTTCAAGAAACGGGGCTTCGTGCCGGCCACGGTCGACGATTTGCCGAAGGACCGCCAGCATATGTATAACTGGCAACGTAAATCCCAGGTGCTGATCAAGACACTGTAAAACTGAAAAAGCCCGGCATGCCGGGCTTTTTCTTTACTGAAACACCTTTACTGAAACACCATTACTTGATGTTCAGCGGGGCAAACGACTTGACCAGGTCGTCCAGTGCCTTCAATTGCGCCAGGAACGGCTCCAGCTGGTCCAGCGGCAAGGCGCTGGGGCCGTCGCAGCGGGCGTTGTCCGGATCAGGGTGAGCTTCCAGGAACAGACCGGCGATGCCGACGGCCAGGCCGGCGCGGGCCAGGTCCGCCACTTGCTGGCGGCGGCCGCCCGAAGCGGCGCCGCCGGGGTCGCGCTGCTGCAGCGCATGCGTGACGTCGAAGATGATCGGCAAGTCGTCGCACGTCTTTTTCATGACGCCAAAGCCCAGCATGTCGACCACCAGGTTGTCGTAGCCGAGGCAGGTGCCGCGGTCGCAAAGGATCAGTTGATCGTTGCCCGCTTCCTTGAATTTCTCGACGATATTGGCCATCTGCCCAGGGCTGAGGAATTGCGGCTTCTTGATGTTGATCACTTTACCGGTTTTCGCCAGGGCCACGACGAGGTCCGTCTGGCGCGCGAGGAAGGCGGGCAATTGCAGCACGTCCACCACTTCGGCCACCTGCTGCGCCTGCCATGGTTCATGCACGTCGGTAATCACGGGCACGCCGAACGCCGCCTTCACGTCCTGGAAGATGCGCATGCCTTCTTCCAGGCCCGGACCGCGGTAGGAATGGATCGATGAACGGTTGGCCTTGTCGAAACTGGCCTTGAACACATATGGAATGCCCAGTTTTTGCGTGACGCGCACGTATTCTTCGCAAGCGCGCATGGCGAGATCGCGCGATTCGAGCACGTTGATGCCGCCAAACAGCGCAAAGCTGCCTGTATTGCTGACATCGATGCCATGGACTTTCACTGAGGTCATAGGGATTCCATATTGGTTAATTATTACTACTTGGTTGGAAGAGGCGCCGCCAGCGGCTGGCGCGATAAGGCATCTTACTAGCTAGGGCGGCGCAGATCAAATTTGATCCAGCGCAAGGGCGCGGCAAACGGCGTGTCGCCAGGCCGCGACGGCCCCGCGAGGGCAGGCGCAAAGTACCTTATAATCACGCTTTATCTCTACACTGATTCAGGAGCACAGATGGCCCGCACGATCCACTGCATCAAACTCAACAAGGAAGCCGAAGGACTGGATTTCCCGCCGTACCCGGGCGAACTGGGCAAGAAGATTTACGAATGCGTGTCGAAGGAAGCGTGGGCTGCCTGGCTCAAGCACCAGACCATGCTGGTCAATGAAAACCGCCTGAACCTGGCCGACGCGCGCGCCCGCAAATACCTGGCCACGCAGATGGAAAAGCATTTCTTCGGCGATGGCGCCGATGCGGCCATGGGTTACGTTCCACCTACGGAATAAGCTGTATCGCTTGCCCGTGACCACGTCACGGGCAGTGACGCCTTCGTTTCACGCCTTTCCCCGCCGTTTCACGGCACCGCCTCCCCGTTTCGTCGCAAGCCGCTCGCCGCCCACGCCGCCGGCTGGCACAGTACGTCCATCGACAACCTCACACCAAGGCGGACACCATGTTGCAGCAAATCTTCAGCCACACTCCCCTCTACGTCTGGGCCATCCTGGGCTTTCTCGTCTACCGCGGCGTGCTGGCCAGCCGCGCCCGCGAAGTGACCTTGCGCAAGCTGTGCATCATTCCCCTGGTCATGCTGGCCCTGTCGCTGAGCGGCGTACATGGCAGTTTCGGCTTGGCCGGCGTGGCGCCGTTCGCCTGGGTCGCCGGCGCGCTGGCCGGCGCGGCGCTGGCATGGTCGCTGACCAAGACAGACACCATCGTGGCCATTCCCGAACGGGGCAGCGTGCAGCGCCCCGGCAGCTGGGTACCCATGATCTTGATGATGAGCATTTTCTGCATGAAATATGCGGTCGCCGTGACCCTGGCCATCGCCCCCGCCTATGCCCATGCGAGCGGCTTCATCGTACCTGTCTGTCTCGCCTACGGCTGTTTCAGCGGCATCTTCCTCGGCGGCTTGCTGCGCACCGTGGCCGTGTACCGCCAGGCACACATGACAAGCGGCCCGCAAGGGGCCGCCGTTTAACACATCTATGCCGGCGAACGCCGGCTATCATCTTAGTACGCCAGGGTACGCACGCCTTCCGGCATGCCCAGCAGGCAAACGTTGGCGCCGCGCACGGCGAACAGGCCGACAGCGATGACGCCGACGATCTGGTTGATCTGCTGTTCCAGCGCCACCGGGTCGGCAATTTTCAAGCCCAGCACGTCGATGATCTCGCCGCCGTTATCCGTAATGAACGCTTCGGTAGTGCCTGCCTTCAGGCGCAGGCGGGGCGTGCCGCCCAGCGCGGCCAGCTGGCGCGACACGGCGGCGCGCGCCATCGGCACCACTTCCACCGGCAGCGGGAAGGCGCCCAGGGTTTCCACCAGCTTGGAGCCGTCGGCGATGCAGACGAACTGTTTGGATACGGAAGCAACGATCTTTTCACGCGTCAATGCCGCGCCGCCGCCCTTGATCATGGCGCCGCTGGCCGTGATTTCATCGGCGCCGTCGATGTAGACGGCGATCGACTCGACATCGTTCAAGTCGAAGACGGGAATGCCATGGCCGGCCAGGCGCGCGGCCGTCGCTTCGGACGACGCGACCGTGCCTTTGATGCTGTCCTTGATCTTGGCCAGTTCATCGATGAAGAAATTGGCGGTGGAACCGGTGCCGACGCCGATGATTTCACCTTTTACTACGTAGTCGATGGCGGCGCGGGCTACGGCTTGCTTCAATTCGTCTTGGGTCATGGCATTCAGGCTAAAGTGAGGAATGGCGCTATTTTAACGGATTGCCAGCCCGGCCAGCCGGCCATCATGACCGACAAGGCGCCGCGATACAACAGGCAAGCGCGAAAACCTTGCCCTAAGGCAATTGCGCGTCCATTTACACTCTATGCCCTTTAAAATATGCGAAAATGGCACGATTGACCGATATGACGTTTCAGGAATAGCACATGAATCACAGTAAACAGGTACTTGTTGTCGATGACAGCCGGGTTTCACGTTTGATGTCGCATCAGTTCATCCTCAGCAAACATGCCGACTGGCAAGTGATTGAGGCGGCGACGGGTGAGGAAGCCCTGGAAAAAGTCAAGACCGCCACCCCTGTGCTGATACTACTGGATGTCAACATGCCCGGCATGGGCGGCATCGCGGCGGCGGAACAATTGCGCGCGCTGTGTCCGCAGACGCACATCATTCTCGTCACGGCCAATGTGCAGAACGCCACCCGCAACCGCGCCAGCGAACTGGGCGTCGGCTTCATGGAAAAACCGATCACGGAAACGCGCATCCACCAGCTGATCGAATCACTGGGACTGTGAGCATGGTCAATCTTTCCGAACTCGAGAATGATGCCCTGGTAGAGATATTCAACATCGGGGTGGGCCATGCGGCGGCGGCCATGAGCGAGATCGTGAATGAAGAAGTCACCATGTCGGTGCCGTCGATCACCTTCCTGAACCGTGCCGACGCGGCCGCCTTGCTGGGCAGCAAGAAGGATGGCGAACGCATCTGCGGCGTCAGCCAGCATTACGATGGCGCTTTCGCCACCGAAGCCATCCTGATGTTTCCCGAGGACAAGAGCCTGGAAATCGTGCGCCTGATGGTGGGCGACGCCATGCCGCTGCAGGAACTGACGGAGATGGAACAGGAGGCGATGAGCGAGATCGGCAACATCATCCTCAACTCCTGCGTCGGCACCCTGGCCAACCTGTTCGACAGCGAACTGCATGGCTCGCTGCCCCTGTACCACGTGGGCACCAGTGCGGAAATCCTGTCCTCGTTCGGCGGCCAGGATGACGAAGCCGTCGTGCTGATGCTGCATATCGACTTCGTGCTGTCCAAGCACCAGATCCATGGCTATGTGGCCTTCGTGCTCGACCTGTCCGCCCTGCACGACCTGAAACAGCAGGTCAGCCGCTACCTGGCCAAGGTCCTGGGACAGGCGTGACGATCATGCCGGATGCATTGCATCGACTCGCCCTGCTCGAGAGCATACTCGGCGCCGTGAACCTGGGCGCCATCGTGCTCGATGAACAGCACCGCATCGTGCTGTGGAACAGCTGGATGGCGCGCCACTCGGCCCGCCAGGCCGACGCCGTGCTGGGCCAGGATTTCTTCGCCGTCTTCCCGGAAATGCGGCACAAGCGCATCGATTCGGCCATCACCCAGGCCCTGCGCGACAATTTCCAGTCGCTGCTGTCGCAAACCCTGCACAAGGCGCCGTTTGCGCTGTACACGCATGGCGCGGCCACGGGCGGCAACGACGCCGAGGAACGCATGCAGCAAGCCATCGCCGTCACACCGATCAATTTACCCGATTCGCCGCGCCACTGCCTGATCCAGATCAATGACGTCACCATCGCCGTGGGACGCGAAAAGCTGCTGCGCGAACAGACCATGGTCTTGCGCTCGCAAACCTTTTCCGACGGATTGACGGGCATCGCCAACCGCCGCCACTTCGACGTGGCGATCGAGAAGGAAGTGCGGCGCGCCATGCGCACCAGCAGCCCGCTGTCGCTGCTGATGATCGACATCGACCACTTCAAGGATTACAACGACCATTACGGCCACCAGCAGGGCGATGATTGCCTGATCCGCGTGGCAGCCGAGCTGGCCGCCATGCTGCAGCGCCCCACCGACTTGCTGGCCCGCTATGGCGGCGAAGAGTTTGCCGCCATCCTGCCCGATACGGACGCGGCGCAGGCGCTGCGCATGGCCGAGGCGATCCGCCAGCATGCGGCCGACCTGCGCATTCCGCATGCCAAGACGGGCAATGAGGTCAAGCACATCACGGTCAGCATCGGCATCGCCACGCAGTACCCGCAGCAGCCGCTGGCCATCTCCGCCCTGATCGGCGCCGCCGACCGCGCCCTGTACCAGGCCAAGGGCGCCGGGCGCAACCGCGTGATGGCGCAGTCGCTATAAAAAAAGCAACGCAGGGCAAAGGATTCCAGTAGACATCTTTACGGCGTGTGCGTAGACTCGTCACTGATTGCAGCAACAATAACAAGAATTTATCTGTGGTATCTATCCCTGCGCATGGCCCACCCATGCGGGACATGGCCAGGAGCGCTTGTGAATCTCGATCCTCCCCTCATATCCGGCTTGCCGGGTGCCGGCATGGATACGACCATGGTGAACGGCATGCGCCTGCTGCTGTCGAGCGCCACCTTGCTGACCCTGTTCATCGACCCCGAAAGCGCCGGCAAGCTGAGCAAGATCACCTGGCTGATCTTTTCCGCCTACACCATGCACAGCCTGCTGCTCTATTTGCTGACCCTGCTGGGCCTCAGCCTGCCGCAGGATATCTTGCTGTACTGGCTGGACGTGGCCTGGTATGCGCTGATCGTGTTTTCCACCAGCAGCCACAACAATTTATTCTTCCTGTTCTTTTTCTTTGCCATCCTGACCTCGTCGTTCCAGCGGGGCTTCGAGGAAGGTGCGCGCGTCACCCTGGCCTCGGCCGGCCTGTTTGCCGCCACCGCCCTGTTCGGCGAAACGGATGCGGAACTGTCGCGCCTGCTATTGCGCACCACCTTCCTGCTGGCGCTCGGCTACATGATCGCCTACTGGGGCGGCTCGGCCATCACCCAGCGCAGCCACCTGGCGCTGCTGCGCGATGTCAGCCAGCTGTCCAATCCGCGCTTCGGCGTCGACCAGACCATCACCTCGGTGCTGGAAAAAACCCGCAGTTATTTCAACGGCCGCAGTTGCCTGCTGATCATGCAGGACAAGGGCACGCGGGTCTGGTCCCTGCGCAGCGTGATTCATACGGGCACGGGCGTCGTGCATACGAGTTCGATCCTCAGCGACGATGCGGCCAGTCCCCTGCTCGCTTTCCCGTACGACAAGATCGCCCTGTACAACCAGCCCGCCGGCCGCTGGCTGCCATGGTCAGGCGGCGCGCGCATGCTCGAGCCCGACAGCGGGCGCTGGCTGCGGCACGACGACGCGGCAGGCGGCCGCCTGGCCGAACTGCTCGAAGCGCACGCCTTCATCAGCGCGCCGCTGCCCTTGCGCAATGGCAAGGGCCGCATCTTCATCGTGTCCGCCACCAGCATGAGCAAGACGGACGCCCTGTTTCTCAGCCATATCGGCGCGCAGGCGTTCCCCGTCATTGAAAACATCGATCTGCTCGACCGCCTGGCGTCGCAGGCGGCCTCGCGCGAGCGCGAAAAGATCGCGCGCGACTTGCATGACACGGCCGTGCAGCCGTATATCGGCTTGCGCCATGGCCTGGCCGCCCTGCGCAACGAAGCCACGCCGGGCAACCCGCTGCTGCCGGAGCTGGAAAAGCTGATCATCATGTCGGGCCAGGTGATCACCGACCTGCGCAGCTACGCGCGCACGTTCAAGAACGGGCAAGTGCAAAGCGAGCCGGAACTGCTGGTCGCGCTGCGCCGCCAGGCCACGCAGATCCGCGAATTCTATGGCATCGACATCGCCCTGCATATCGAAGGCGACCTGCACATCAACGACCGCCTGGCGGCCGAAGTGTTCCAGATCGTCAACGAAGGCATGAGCAATATCCGCAAGCATACGTCGGCGCGCCATGGCGCCGTCAAGCTGACCTGCGTGCAGGGCGCACTGCACATCAGCATCGACAACGAATGCGCCGCCGCGCACGTCCCCGACTTCCTGCCCGACTCGCTGGCCGAGCGCGCCGCCGCCCTGGGCGGCACCGCCCGCGTCACGCATGGCATGCTGGGCAACACCTCCGTGCAGATCGAGATCCCCATATGAATGACTTACGCCACATCCCTCCGGCCGGCCATGTCATCAGCGTCATGCTGGTGGACGATCACAAGACCATGCTGTGGGGCCTGGAGCGGCTGATCGGCGGCGAGCACTCGGGCATGCGCGTGGTCGCCACGGCGTCCGACAGCGCCGAGGCGCTGGAGCAGGCGAAGGCGCTGCAACCGGATGTGATCGTGCTGGACCTGGACCTGGGCGGCATCAGCTCGCTGGCCATCCTGCCCGCGCTGGCGCAGTGCGGCAGCACGCGCGTGCTGGTGCTGACGGCCAGCCACGACCAGGCCATCCTGGACCAGACGGTACTGAAAGGCGCGCGCGGCATCGTCAGCAAGGACGCGCCGGCGGAAATGGTCTTGAAAGCCATCGAAAAGGTGTACCAGGGCGAACTGTGGCTGGAACACGCGATGCTGGGACGCATGCTGACGCAGCTGACCCAGCCCGGCGGCGGGTCGGCGCAAGCCATCGCCGTCGCCAGCCTGACCCTCAAGGAAAGAAAGATCATCGCCGCGCTGGTGCACGGCAGCGGCACGCCGGCCAAGCTGCTGGCGGACCAGCTGTTCATCTCCGAACACACCTTGCGCAATCACCTGACGTCGATCTACCGCAAGCTGGGCGTGTACAACCGCCTGGAACTGTACGCCTACGCCACCAAGCACCAGCTGGGCCAATTGCCGCCCGGCGCCTGACGCCGCCCTCCTGCACGGCCACTGCACGGCCGCGCACGCCCTTCCCCGCCACCTCCCTGCGCCAGCCACCGGCTCGGCCTCCCTTCGCCCCTGCGCGCCAAACTCGACCATGACAATTGTCACGAAAAAAACAAGCAGTTCCTCCTCGCAATAAAAGGATGTTCTTCTGATGTAGATCAAGGTGCCGACTTCTATAGTGGATTTACCGGAGTGCAAATCACCGCGCGGCCCACCACAACACGGAGCACAGCATGCGCTTTGACAAGTTTCTTCCGACAGCCCTGATCACCTATTTACAGGGCAAGGAAAAGGCTGCGTTCTACCGCTATGCACTTGTGGCGGCCCTCATGGCGGTGGTCTGCATCATCGGACTGCTGGCACTGGGCGAAAGTCCATGAGTGCGCCAGGAAGCAACGCTGCCATGCCGTTTTACCCACCGCTGTACCTTAACCACCACCAGGAGTTGTCATGAACCTCATCAAAAACTTTATCCGCGAAGAAGATGGCGTCACCGCAATCGAGTATGGCCTGATCGCTGCCCTGATTGCCGTAGTGATCATCGCTGCCGTCACCATCGTCGGCACGCAGCTGAAAAAAACGTTCAGCACCATCGGCACCAAGCTCACCTCCGCCAATACCGCTGCCGCCTGAACACGGTACTCCGGGCTGGCACGTCGCCAGTCCGGTTACCGCCAGGTCAACGCCACAGGCAAGTTTCCCCCTGCTCACCTATCAGAGGCCCATCGTGAAAACTCTCTTCAGCCGTTTATCCGACGAGTCCGCCGTCACGGCGATCGAGTACGCGCTGCTGGCGGGCCTGATCGCGGCAGTGCTGGTGATCACTATCACCCTGCTCGGTGACCAGGTCAAGCTGCTGTTTGTCTACGTCAAGGACCAAGTGGTCCTGGCCCTGTCATGAATACCCTGCGCGCCTCGCTGCGCACCCACCGCGCCCTGCTGCTGATCGTGCTGCTGTATGCCGCCGCCGCGGCACTGCTGGCCGGCGGCCTGCCCAGCGCCTCGGACACCCTCAACGTACTGGCCGGCTTCCTCGTGGCCATCCTCACGGGCCCCGTCTTCATCCTGTGCGGCTACACCATCCATGTCATGGTGGTGAAACGCCCGCACCGCCTGTGCCACTATCTGTACCACGATCTGCGCCGCTACCTGAGCAACGAGCGCCTGCTGCACGCGCTGCCAGCCATGCTGCTGATCCCCATATTCGCCTCCAGCTTCACCGTCTTCAAGGCCGCCATCCCCCGCCTGCATCCGTACACCTGGGATGCCAGCCTGTCCGCCTGGGACATGGCGCTGCATGGCGGCAAGGCCCCATGGGAAAGGCTGCAGCCGCTGCTGGGCCACCCGCTCATCACGGGCCTGCTCAACTTCAGTTACCACTTCTGGTTCTTCCTGTTCTACGCCATCCTGTACTGGCTCATCCTCGATACCCGCCGGCCCCTGCTGCGCATGCAGTTCCTGCTCAGCTTTGCGCTGACCTGGATCGCCCTGGGCAGCATCCTGGCCGTGCTGTTTGCCTCGGTCGGCCCCTGCTACTACGGCCACCTGCACGCCAGCGACCCGTATGCGCCGCTGATGGCTTACCTGCATGACGCCAACCAGCACGTCCCCGTGTGGGCCCTGCAAGTGCAGGACATGCTGTGGCAAGGCTATCAAAGCAAGGGCACGAACGGCGAACTGGGCATCTCCGCCATGCCCAGCATGCATGTGGCCACGGCCGTGCTGATGGCGATCATGGGCTGGAAAGTGAGCCGCGCCGCCGGGCTCGCCCTGTCCGCCTTCGCCGTGCTGATCCTGCTCGGCTCCATCCACCTGGGCTGGCACTATGCGCTCGACGGTTATGTGGGTGCGGCCGGCGCGGCGCTGGTGTGGCACCTGGTAGGACGCATGCTGGGCAGCCAGGCCGCAGCCCCTGCCATGAACCTGGCCACGGCGCCCTGCCTGAGCAAGGGAGGACTGACATCATGAGCGCCCGCCTGCCCATGCTGCTGTGCCTGGCCGTGCTGGCCACCCTGCTCGCCGCCGCGCTGTGGCACGACCTGCGCACGCGCCGCATCCCCAATCTGCTGGTGCTGTGGGGCACGCTGGCGGGGCTGATCCTGAACAGCTTCGTGCCATCCGGCGCCGGCCTGTTCGACGCCTCCTTCGGCGGCCTGGGCCTGCTGCAGGCGCTGGCCGGCGCCGGCGCCGGACTGGCCCTGCTGCTGCCCATGTACCTGCTGCGCGCCCTCGGCGCCGGCGACGTCAAATTGATGGCCATGTGCGGCGCTTTCCTCGGTCCCGATGCGGTGCTGGAAGCGGCCCTGCTGACCTTCCTGTGCGGCGGCGTGCTGGCCTTGGCCGCCGCGCTGGCAGGCCGCCGCCTGCGCCTGGTGCTGCGCAACACCTATCACATGATGCTGGGCGCGCTGCTGCACAGCCTTGCCGGCGGCGCCGCCACGATCGCCGAGCCGCCGCCAGCCACCGGCAAGCTGGCCTACGCCTTCGCCATTGCCAGCGGCACCGCGCTGCAGGTGTTCCTGCAATACCACCATCTGTGGAGCCTGCGCTGAAACGCGCCGCTCCGACGACCAGCCACCACAGGACCCGACCATGCACACCCTCGCCACCCTCTGCCACTCGCGCCACGCCAGCCTGTTCACCAGCATCGCCATGGCTTGCCTGTGGACCTTCTTCGCCAGTGCCCACGTGGTGGGATTCCTGCAGGGCGGCGACTGGAGCTATTTGCTGTTCTGCGCCGCCGAAACCCTGGCCGCCCTGTTCTTCATCGTGCGCTCGGCCCCCGTCAGCGTCTCCACCGATGCGGGCGACTGGCTGCTGGCCATCGGCGCCACCTTCGCCCCCTTCCTGCTCTCGCCCGCCGACATGGCCATCTGGCCCGGCGCGCGCTACCTGCTGGCCCTCGGCAGCCTGCTGCAGATCGCCGGCCTGCTGTCGCTGAACCGCAGCTTCGGCCTGGTGGCGGCGCAGCGCGAAATCAAGACGGGCGGCGCCTACCGCGTGGTGCGCCATCCGCTGTATGCCAGCTACCTGATTTCCCTGAGCGGCTACCTGCTGGCCAATACCTCGCCCGTGAATGGCGTCGTGTACGTGCTGGCCATGCTGATGCTGGTGGCGCGTTTGCTGCGCGAAGAGCGCTTCCTGTCCACCGACGTGCGCTACCGCGTCTACATGCGGCAGGTGAAGTACCGCCTGCTGCCCTTCATTTTCTGATAACCGGCCACCCAAGCAAGAGGAGTAATTATCATGCCTGACACCTATCCAGAACGCAGCGACGGCGGCGGCATCGAGCCGGCGGCCAAGCGCGCGCCACGCACGGTCGAGGAAACGGGATTGCCCTTCCTGTTCCTGGTCGAACTGCTGGTCAAGATACTCTTCCTGCGCGGCCAGATCGGCCTGCCAGCCCTGTCGACGCACGTGAAACTGGGCGCCGGCGTACTCGAACCGCTGCTGACCTTCATGCGCGCCGAAAAGCTGTGCGAGGCACGCCGCAACGGCGGCAGCGGCACCGACGCCGACCTGTATTACCTGCTGGGCGACCAGGGCCGCCTGCGCGCCGCCGAATACATGCGCCGCAATGCCTACAGCGGTCCCGCCCCCGTCACCCTGGCCGACTACAGCAACCAGGTGCTGGCGCAAAGCGTGGCGGACATGCAGGTCACCCGCGACGACGTGCAGCGCGAATTTCGCGACGTGGTGGCCAGTTCGGCCGTGCTCGACCAGCTGGGCGCGGCCATGAATTCCGGGCGCGCCCTGTTCTTCCACGGCCCCGCCGGCAGCGGCAAGAGCTACCTGGCCGAGCGCCTGAACGGCCTGCTCAGCGGCGCCATCGCCCTGCCCCATGCCGTGATGGTCGACGGCGAAGTGCTGCCCTTCCTCGACCCCATGCTGCACACCCTGTCGCACGGCGGCTCCGTGCCGCCCGACCCGCGCTGGGTACGCGCCGAGCGTCCCGCCGTGCTGACGGGCGGCGAGCTGACGCTCGACATGCTGGACCTGCAATTCGACCAGGGTAACCGCCTGTACCAGGCGCCGCCGCACCTGAAGGCCAACAACGGCATCTTCATCATCGACGACCTGGGCCGCCAGCGCTGCTCGCCCGTGGAACTGATGAACCGCTGGATCGTGCCGATGGCGCGGCATATCGATTACCTGTCGCTGCACACGGGCTACAAATTCCCCGTGCCCTTCGACGTCATCGTCGTGTTCTCGTCGAACCTGGCGCCGCAGCACCTGGCCGACGACTCCTTCCTGCGCCGCATCGGCTACAAGATCCACGTGGGCCCCCTGAGCGCCTACCACTACCTGGCCGTGTTCCGCAGCACCTGCGCCCAGCTGGGCATCAATTTCGACGAAGCCTCCTACACCTACCTGCTGCACCTGCACAGCCAGTACCAGCGGCCCTTGCTGGCCTGCTATCCGCGCGACATCCTGGCGCAGGTGTGCGACCAGGCGCGCTATGAAGACCACGCGGCGCAGCTGAATCCGGAAGTGCTGCTATGGGCATGGAAAAACTATTTCGGCAGCGATGACGACCTTGCAAGCACACATAACGGACCGGCAGCGGTCCAGCACAAAGGGGAAGCAAAATGAGAAACGCACGCGCTCTGACGATGATGGCCATTGCGGTCATCCTGGCGTTCGCCGCGGTCATCGTGGCCGCGCGCTGGATCAATGCCCAAGCCTCGGGCAACATCAACAAGGTGGCCGTGGCCCAGGTCGACATCAGCCTGGGTGCGCGCCTCACGCCCGACATGGTCCGCATGGTGGACTGGCCATCGAACGCGCTGCCGCCGGGCGCCGTCAACGATCCGAAACTGCTGGAAACGCGCGTCACGCGCACCAGCATCCAGCACGGCGAACCGATCATGGAAGGCAAGCTGGCGCCTCCCGGCACGCAAGGCGGCCTGTCGGCCGTCGTCGCCGAGGGCAAGCGCGCCATGACCGTGCGCGTCAACGACGTGGTGGGCGTGGCCGGCTTCGCCCTGCCCGGCAACTTCGTCGACATCCTCGTCAACACCCAGGGCGAAGGGGCGCGCAAGACACCGGACCGCGATCCGAACATATCCAAGATCGTGCTCGAACGCATCCTCGTGCTGGCCATCGCCCAGGAATCGAGCCGCGACGACACCAAGCCCAAGGTGGTCAACGCCGTGACCCTGGAGCTGACGCCGGAGCAGGCGGAAAAACTCGACCTGGCGCGCAGCGTAGGCACCCTGTCGCTGGTGCTGCGCAACCAGGTCGAGGACAAGCCCGTCAACACGGAAGGCGCCACCAAGTCCAGTTTGCTCGATGAAAAAGTCGCCATGGCAGCCCCCGCCGCCATGGTGCAAGCCAAGCCGCTCCCCCGCCGCCGTCCTGCCGCAGCAGCTGCGCCACAGGCCGGTCCACGCGTCGATGTCATCAAGGGGCTGGAACGCAGCTCCCAACAATTCTAACCTGCACCAGAGGAGCCTAGCCATGAGTACATATCGCACAGCAAGCGGCATCCGGGGCCTGCGCCTGGCGCTTGCCATCGCCGCCATCGGCGCCCTGGCGCCCCGGGCGCACGCCGAGCCAGTCGCCGCCACGGCCGCCACCGCCGCCGCTGCCGAAACGGGCGCCGCCAGGAGCAGCCGGGCCGCCGTCCGTCCCAAGTCCACGCCGCCGCAAAGCGAATCGCGCGCCGGCCGCACCGAGATGGCGCCGCAAATGAGTCTGGCCGAAGGCAAATCGACCCTGGTACGCCTGCCGTTCGCCGCCAGCCGCATGTCCGTCGGCGATCCGCGCATCGCCGACGTGATCCTGCTCAACCCCACCGAGGTGTACCTGCTGGGGCGCTCCGTCGGCACCACCAACCTGATCCTGTGGAACAAGAGCAATGACGCCACCATCATCGACCTGGCCGTCGGCATCGACAGCAGCAGCCTGCAGGCACGCATGGCCGAGCTGCTGCCGAACGAAAAGATCCACGTCACGGTGGCGGGCGACACGCTGATCCTGTCGGGCATGGTCAGCGATGTCGTCAAGGCCGATCAGGCCCTGTCGCTGGCCAACGCCTATGTGCAGCGCAGCACCCGCAGCGGCGGCGCCACCTCCGGCGCGGCGCCGGCCGCAGGCGCCGCCGCTCCAGCCCCTGCGCCCGATGCGGGCATGCCGCGCGTGATCAACCTGCTGTCGATCGCCGCGCCGCAGCAGGTGATGCTGGAAGTGAAGGTGGCCGAGGTGTCGAAGGTGCTGGTCGACCAGCTGGGCGCCAGCCTGGGCATCAACAAGACCATCGGCAGCTGGTCGTATTCGCTGCTGTCCAGCCTGCTCAGCAACAATCCCAGCGGCTTGAGCGGCGCCAGCAAGAACAACTTCTTCAACCTCGACGCGCAAAAACGCGATGGCCTGATCAAGGTGCTGGCCGAACCGAACATCATGGCCATCAGCGGCCAGGAGGCGAGCTTCCTGGCCGGCGGCAAAATCTTCATCCCCGTCAGCCAGACCAACAATGGCGGCGTGCCCACCATCACCCTGGAAGAGAAGGAATTCGGCGTGGCCGTGAAATTCACGCCCACCGTGCTCGAAGGGGGACGCATCAACCTGAAGGTGGCGCCGGAAGTGTCGGACCTGAACAAGGACGGCATCGGCATCACCGCCACCGGCATCTCGGCCACCGCCGTCCTGCCTTCGTTTACGACGCGGCGCGCCACCACCACGGTGCAGCTGTTCGACGGCCAGAGCTTCGCCATCGGCGGCTTGATCAAGAACAACGTGACCAGCAATATCAAGGCCTTGCCAGGCCTGGGCGAAGTGCCCGTGCTGGGTGCCCTGTTCCGCAGCACGGACTTCCAGACGGACCGTTCGGAACTGGTCTTCATCATCACGCCGCACCTGGTCAAACCGCTGCCGGCCGACTACAAGCTGCCCACCGACGGCTACATCCAGCCGACGCGCGGCGACATGTTCATGCAGGGAAAAATGGAAGGCAGCGCCCCTGCGCCCGCCCCCGCAGCGCCAGCAGCCCCCATGCAGCCGCAAGCGGCCGCGCCCCAGCCTGCCGCCGGCTTCGACCTCAAATAGGAGAACACCATGAAAACCGCTCATTGCCTGCCTTGCGCCGCCCTGGTATGCCTGCTGGCCGGCTGCACCGCCACCACCACGCCCGTGCTCGATTCGCACTTCGGCGAATCGGTGGCCCTGCTCAAGGCCCAGCAGATCATGTATCCGGACGCCTACCGCAATACCAACCCCGTCAGCGGCATCGACGGCAAGGCCGGCGCCAGCGCCTACCAGCGCTACCAGAAATCGTTCGCGGCGCCGGACCCGCAACCGAATGTGTTCACCATCGGCGTGGGCGGACGCCAGTAGGCGCCGGTCCCGCGATGCACTTCCCCAAGGCCACCAGGAGACAGCCATGAACACCGCATTCCGCAGGCACGACAAGCAGCAGGGCGCGATCGCCATCGTGCTGGGGCTGACCCTGGTGGTGCTGTTTGCCATGGGCGGCCTGGTGCTGGATCTGGGCCACCTGTACATCGCCAAGACGGAGCTGCAGAACGGCGCCGACAGCTCGGCGCTGGCAGGCGCCGTGGAACTCGATCAAAGCGCCACCGGCATCGACAACGCGCAGACGAAAGCCATCGCCATCGCGCAAAAGAACCGCTACGATTTTTCCACCACCCTGACCATCACGGCCGCCAACATCAGCTTCGGCCCCAGCCCGGACGGGCCATGGTCGTCCGGCGCCAGCGCCCGTACCAGCCCCCAGGGCCAGACCTTCATCCGCGTCGACACGGGCAGCAAAACCTTCGCCACCTACCTGATGGGCATCGCCGGCATCGCCAGCACCAGCACCTCGGGCGTGGCGGTGGCAGGCCGCTTCGTCAACGACGTCACGCCGATCGGCGTGTGCGCCGTCGATCCGGCCAACAAGACGGCGCAATACACGTATCCGGCCGCACCGGCCGGCACGGGCCTGACGGAACTGCTGGAATTCGGCTTTCGCCGCGGCGTCACCTACAACCTGTTCGGTCTCAATCCGCTGGGCGGCTCGTCCGATCCCTACCTGATCAACCCCGTCGACGCGCCCCCTGGCGCCTGCGACGCGTCGCATGCCAGCGCCAATTCCACCGCGCCGTTCATGTGCACGGGCAGCAGCGCCGTCGTCAGCAGCGGCTCGGGCAAGGTCTACACGAACACGGGCTTGAGCGCCGGCAAGATCGCAGCCGCCCTCAATTCGCGCTTCGACGATTATTCCTCGCCTTCCGTGTGCGACCCCGCGACGGCGCCGCCCGATACCAACATCAAGGAGTATCCATGCAAGGGCGGCGGATCGCCCTGCGTCGCCAGCGCCGCCAACTCGCCGCCCACCGGCTGGATGGAACCGGGCGCCAGCACCTTGCCCAGCCAGCAATCGGTCAGCCTGTCCGGCAACAAGCCGAACTACCGCCTGTCGCCGGCCTTCACGACGCCCGTGACGGCGGCCCAGGCGCAGTTCGCCGGCTACGGCGTGCTGTGGTCCTACGGCCCCGCCTACCAAAGCAACGGCGCCACCCCGGCCAAGGCCGGCACGGCCTACAGCGTCGCGGACGCCAATGCCAATCCCATGTACAGCACGGCCAAGGCGAACTACTTCGACACGGCCAGCTACCCCGTCAGCCCCGGCGCAAGCTTTCCTGCCAGTACGCCGCCTTCGCCGTACAACCAGACCAGCGGCCCCACGTTCCAGGCGCCCTCGGCAGCCCATCCGGGCCGCAACAACCGGCGCATCCTCAACGTGGTGCTGGTCGACTGCCGTACGGCGCCCGTGGGACCGGCCTCGTGCGGCGCCATGGATGCGGTGGGCATCGGCAAATTCTTCATGACGATGAAGGCCGATTTCAGCGGCGGTGCGCGCCTCGACGTCGAGTTCGCGGGCCTGATCGAGCCCGTGCCGAATTCCGAAATCAAACTCTACAAGTGAGGCGGCCATGCGCATCCCCCTTTCCCCCCTCAGGCAGCGCGGCGGCGCCGCCGTCGAATTCGGCATCGTGCTGGCCCTGCTGGTCACCCTGCTGGCCGGTATCTTCGGCTTCGGCCGCGCCTTCTGGTACTACGACGCGCTGACCAAGGCCACGCGCGACGCGGCGCGCAACATGTCCGTCAAGGCCAAGGCGAGCATCTCCTCGCAGGGCGTGCCGGCGGCCAGGCAAACGGTGGTCGATGCGGCCGTCAGCGCCGGCATCAGCGGCTTCACCACGGCCAACGTGACGGTTACCTGCCTGGACGCGAGCTTCAACGACAGCAGCTGCACCGATGGCACGGCGCCGGGCGGCATCCGCGTCGAAGTCGTCAACTACACGCTGTCGGTGGGCCAGTACCTGCCCTTCGTCATCGGCGCGGCCAGCAGCTATGCCACGCCGCTGTCGCCGCGCACCACCATGCGCTACATGCTGTAAGGAGAACGCCATGCGCCACCGCCTTCCGCTTGCACCCCGGGCCGGCCGCCAGCACGGCGCCGCCGCCGTCGAATTCGCCCTGGTGGCGCTGCTGTTTTTCACCCTGCTGTTCGGCATCCTCGAATTTGGCCGCATGCTGTACCTGTACAACACGGTGCAGGAAGTGAGCCGCCGCGCCGCGCGCGAAGCCGTGGTGCGCTGGATCGACCAGACCGACGCCGTGAAGACGCTGGCCCTGTTCGGCGGCACGGCCCTGCCGGCCGCCCCGGAACTGACGGCCGCCAACATCACCATCAGCTACCTGAACAAGAGCGGCGCCGAAGTGACCTCGCCGCCCACCGATCCCGGCGACAACCTGTCGGCCTGCGGCGACAACACGCGCACGGCCAGCTGCATCGACAGCGTGCGCGTATCGATCGACAACGTCAGCTATACGCCGATGGTCAGCCTGTTCGGTTTTCTCAATATCGCCGTGCCCGCCTCGGTGGTGGTCATGCACGCCGAAAGCCTGGGCTTCCAGATCAACTGAACGCCTTTACCAGGAGTACCACGTGAATATCGTCATCGTCTCGAAAAATGAAGCCCAGCTCAAGCGGCTCACCCGCCTGCTGCGCGAACGCAGCGCGGCCGACCGCGTCGCGCTGCTGGCGAGCATACCGGATGTCTTCGACAACGGCGTCACGCCGGACTTGCTGCTGCTGGAGCAGGAGCAGACGGGCGAAGCGGAGCTGGAACAGCTGGAACTGCTGGGCGGGCGCCATCCGAACCTGGCCATCATCGTGCAATGTACGCAGCAAAGTCCGCAATTCCTGCTGCGCTCGATGCGCGCCGGCGTGCGCGAAGTGCTGCAGCCGGACGACGACGCAGCCCTGTGCGCCGCCTTGCGCCGCATCGAGGAAAAACTGCAAAAACAGGTCACGCGCAAGGGCCAGGTACTGGCCTTCGTCTCGTGCAAGGGCGGCAGCGGCGCCACCTTCATCGCCGCCAACCTCGGCTACGCGCTGGCCGCCGGCGAGCAGCGCAAGGTGGCGCTGTTCGACCTGAACCTGCAGTTCGGCGACGCCGCCCTGTTCGTCTCGGACCACAAGCCGGCCACCACCCTGTCGCAGCTGTCGCAGCAGATCGTGCGCCTCGACGCCTCGCTGCTCAGCGCCAGCATGATCCAGATCACGCCCGCCTACAGCATGCTGGCAGCCGCCGACGACCCCGCCCATGCGGCCGATGTCGAAGCCGACCATATCGACCGTCTGCTGACCCTGGCGCGCAGCCAGTACGACTACATCCTGCTCGACGTGGGACGCGGCCTCGACCCCGTCAGCGTGCGCGCGCTGGACCGGGCCGACCTGATCTTCCCCGTGCTGCAGGCAACGCTGCCCTATGTGCGCGACGGCAAGCGCCTGCTCGACGTGTTCCGCGGCCTGGGCTACCGCGAAGACAAGATCCGCCTGATCCTGAACCGCTATGCCAGCAGCGACAACATCCGCGTGGCCGACCTGGAAGCGGCGTACGGCAAGCATGTCTACAAATCCATCCCCAATCACTACGAGGCGGTGGCGGCCTCCGTCAGCCAGGGCGTGCCCATCCTCAAGCTGGCATCGCACAATCCCGTCTCGCGCGCCCTGCAGGAACTGGCCGCCAGCCTGGCCGGCGAAACCCCGCCCGCCGCGCAAGGCTGGGTTTCGCGGCTGCTGGCGCGCGCTTGATTCCCTACAGCGCGCCTGATACCCCCTATTTACCGGAGACCGACCATGACTGCCGAAAAACTCACCCTGCGGGACCGCCTGGGCTATGCCCAGGATGACGCCAGCCTGAATGACGATGCCGCGCACCAGGGCGCATCGAGCCAGAGCTACCAGCAACTCAAGCACCGCACCCACCAGGCGCTGCTCGACCGCGTCGACCTGGAGGGCATGCAGCGCCTGTCGCGCGAACAGATCCGCGAAGAGCTGAAAATCCTCGTCAGCGACGTGCTCACGGAAGACAATGTGGTGATCAACGAGCTGGAACGGCGCTCGCTGATCCGCGACATCCAGGATGAGGTGCTGGGCTTCGGCCCGCTCGAACCGCTGCTGGCCGATCCCGGCGTGTCCGATATCCTCGTCAACACCTACCGCCAGGTGTATGTCGAACGCCATGGCCGCCTGGAGCTGAGCGACGTCTGCTTCACCGACGACGCCCACCTGATGAAAATCATCGACAAGATCGTCTCGCGCGTGGGCCGGCGCATCGATGAATCGAGCCCCATGGTCGATGCGCGCCTGCCCGACGGTTCGCGCGTCAACGCCATCATCCCGCCGCTGGCCATCGACGGCCCCGTGATGTCGATCCGCCGCTTCTCGGCCCAGCCCCTGCGCCTGGCCGACCTGATGCTCAAGCACAGCCTGACGGAGGAAATGAGCACCACCCTGCAGGCACTGGGCAAGGCCAAGGTCAACATCCTGATCTCGGGCGGCACGGGCAGCGGCAAGACCACCATGCTCAATGCGATTTCCGGCTTCATCAGCACGGCCGAACGCATCGTCACCATCGAGGACGCGGCCGAACTGCAGATGCAGCAGCCGCACGTGGTGCGCCTGGAAACGCGGCCCGCGAACATCGAGGGCAAGGGCGAAGTGACGCAGCGGGCGCTGGTGCGCAACGCGCTGCGCATGCGTCCCGACCGCATCATCCTGGGCGAGGTGCGCGGCGCCGAGGCGCTCGACATGCTGGGCGCCATGAACACGGGCCACGAAGGCTCGATGGCCACCATCCACGCCAACACCCCGCGCGACGCGCTGACGCGGCTGGAAAACATGATCAGCATGGCCTCGGCGGGCCTGCCCGTGAAAGCCATGCGCCAGCAGATCAGTTCCGCCATCAGCGTGGTGGTGCAGGTGGCGCGCCTGACGGACGGCAAGCGCAAGATCATTTCGATCCAGGAAATCACGGGCATGGAAGGCGAGATGATCACCATGCAGGAAATCTTCACCTTCCGCCAGACGGGCATCGGCGAGGACGGCACGGTGCAGGGGCATTTCCATGCCAGCGGCGTGCGGCCGCATTTCCTGGAACGCCTGCGCGCCTTCGGCATCAGCCTGCCGGAAACCCTGTTCGATCCCGCCCGCCAGTACCATTAAGGGGAGCATCATGGACTATCTCTATTACGTATTCGCCATCCTCACCTTCATCGCCGTGGTGCTGCTGATCGAAGGACTGTACCTGGCGTGGAACACGTCGCGCGGCCCGGAAGCGGAACGGGTCGCGCGCCGCCTGCGCATCATGTCGGCCGGCGCGCATGGCGACGCGGGCAGTTCGATGATCAAGAAGCGCCTGCTGAGCGACACCCCGGCCCTGCAGCGCGTGCTGCTCAGCGTGCCCCGCGTGCATGCGCTCGACCGCCTGCTGGAACAGTCGGGCCTGAGCTGGAGCGTGGCCAGCTTCGCCGGCGTGATGCTGGCCTCGGCCGGCGCGGCGTTTTTGCTGCTCAGCTACTTCGCCGTGCCGTGGCTGCTGCGCCTGCCCCTGGTGGCCGGCGCGGCCCTGCTGCCGCTGCTGGTGGTCTTGCGCGCCAAGGCCAAGCGCCTGCAGCGCATCGAGCAGCAATTGCCCGATGCCCTGGACCTGATGGCGCGTGCCCTGCGCGCCGGCCACGCCTTTCCCACCGCCCTGAAAATGGTCGGCGATGAAATGAACGCGCCGCTGGCCGTGGAATTTCGCGCCACCTTCGACGAAGTCAATTTCGGCATCGCCATGCAGGATGCCCTGATGAACCTGGCCACGCGCGTGCCCAGCACGGACTTGCGCTACTTCGTCATCGCCGTGCTGATCCAGCGCGAAACGGGCGGCAACCTGGCCGAACTGCTCGACAGCATCAGCCGCATCATCCGCGAGCGCATCAAGCTGCTGGGACAGGTGCGCGTGCTGTCGGCCGAAGGCCGGCTGTCGGCCTGGATCCTGTCGCTGCTGCCCTTCGGCGCGGCGGCCATGATCCACCTGACCAATCCGCAGTTCCTGGAAATGCTGTTCGTCGACCCGGGCGGACGCAAGATGCTCGTCGGCGCCCTGCTGCTGATGGTGTGCGGCGTCCTGGTCATGCGCAGTATCATCCGCATCCGTGTCTGAGCCCGCAAGGAGAATCCTCATGAACCCCGTCCATTTCGCCTTCCTCGCCCTGCTCTTCATTGCCGTCTTCGGCACCGTGCTGGTGGCCATGCGCAGCTTTGCACCCGATCCCTTGCGCCAGCGCATGGACAACGCCACCGGCAAGAGCGCGGCGGCGCCTGGCGCCTCATCGGCGCCCAGCCCCTGGCTGGCGCGCATGGTGCGCCTGAGCGGCCCCCTGGCCAAACTGTCGCTTCCCGACCAGGGCTGGGAAGGCTCCGTGATGCGCCGGCGCTTCATGAATGCCGGCTTGCGCCAGGCGTCGGCGCCCATCCTGTTCTTTTCCGCCAAGACCATGCTGGCCATCGGCCTGCCCCTGCTGCTGTTCCTGGGACTGAGCGCCTCTGGCAGCCAGATGGCGGGCAAGGCATTGCTGTTCTGGCTGCTGATCGTCGCCGCCATCGGCTACTACCTGCCCAATATTGTCCTGGCGCAAATGATCAAGCGGCGCCAGCGCGATATCTTCGAAAGCTTTCCCGATGCGCTGGACTTGATGACGGTGTGCGTGGAAGCGGGCCTGGCCATGGATGCGGCGCTGGCCAGGGTAGCGTCCGAAATCGCGCTGAAAAGCACCGTGCTGGCCGAGGAGCTCCACCTGGTGATGCTGGAACTACGCGCCGGCAACACCAAGGAGCGGGCGCTGCGCAACCTGGCGCTGCGCACGGGCGTCGAGGATGTCGACGCGCTGGTGGCCATGCTGATCCAGGCCGAGCGCTTCGGCACCAGCATCGCCGCCTCGCTGCGCGTGCAGTCAGATCAGCTGCGCACCAAGCGCCGCCAGATGGCCGAGGAAGAAGCGGCGAAGATCGCCCTCAAGCTGCTGTTTCCGCTGATCTTTTTCATCTTCCCGTCGCTGCTGGTCGTCCTGATGGGACCAGCCTTCCTGCAAATTTACCGCGTACTCCTGCCCAGCATGGGCAGCGGCAACTGACCGGAGAACCGCCATGTCACAGCACACCACCCTGATGCTCATGCTCGCCTGCGCCGGCCTGCTGCCCGCCTGCGGCCACCTGCCCGGCCCGGCCAGCCAGGGCAGTCACGCTGCGCCGCCCCAGGCGCGCATCGATGACAGCGCCGCCACCCGCACCACAGCGTTCTGCAAGCTGGGCAAGCGCCTGCAGGAACTGGGCGATCAGCGCGCGGCGCTGGCGGCGTACCGCGAAGCCCTGCTGCTGACACCCGACTCGGCCGATGCGCGCAATGGCGCCGCCGTGCTGCACGCGCAGCTGGGCCAGCTGGAAACGGCCCGCACCATGCTGCAGGCGCTGGCACAGGAGGTGCCGACGGCCAGGACCTACAACAACCTCGGCTACGTGCTGTACCTGCAGGGAGAGTATGCCCAGGCGGCCAGCGTGCTGCGCCAGTCGCTGCAGCTCGACAACGGCCAGCAGCCGGCGCGCGCCAACCTGGACCTGGCCATTGCCGCGCTGGCGCGCAGCATCGGCACGGTCGATGTGGCCGATGCGGGCGATGCCGCCACGCAGTCCGTCGCGCCCGACCTGGCGCCAGCGGCGCCTGCCAGCCGTTTGCAATTGACGCAATTGCAGCCGAATATCTTCGCGCTGAGCTGGCGCGATGCTCCCGTGGCGGCGCGCGCCGCCTTGCCCGCCCCGGCAAAAACGGCGGCGCCGGCGGCGCCGCTGCCACGGCTGGAAGTCATCAACGGCAATGGCGAAACGGGGATGGCGGCGCGCATGCGCGGCATGCTGGGCGGCATGGGCATCAGCGTGCTGCGGCTGGGCAACCAGCGGCCATACGGCGTCCAGGCCAGCAGCATCGTCTACCGGCCCGGCCATGCGCAGGCGGCCGCCACCCTCGCCCTCGCCTTGGGCGGCATGCCGCAACTGCAAGCGTCTGATGACAGCGGCATCGGCACGGGCGCCGACCTGCGTTTATTGCTGGGCAAGGATGCGGCAGCCAGCCTGCGCGCGCCGGATGCGCGCCTGGCATCGAACACTGCACTGTGACTGCGGCGTCAGCGTGGCAGCAGGCGGCGGTCGGCGGGATCGAGCAGGAAGCCCTGCAGGATCTCCTGCAGTTGCGGCAGCTTCGCCACGTAGGCGGGGATGCCCAGCTGGCGCGCGCCGAAGTAGTGGGCGATGAGGTCGCCCTGCTGTTCCATGTTGAAGTCGGACAGGACGCCGCCCGCCTGCGCGTCGTAGCGGTAGGCGCGCTGCCCGATATAGCCGCCGCACAGCGCCAGCAACACGCCATGCAGCAGCACGCTGTAGCCGAGCTGGTATTGCCACACATGCACCATCTCGTGGATGAAGAACAGCTTGCCGCCATTGCCTTCGCGGGAAAAATCATCGCGGTACTGGACCGGCATGAAGTGCAGGCTGCCGCGCGGCGTCATCGCCGTGTTCTGGTCCTGCAAGCCGAATGGTAGAAAGGAGCCGCGCACGACGCGTACGCGCGCGTAGTCGATGGCGCCCTGGAAGACGCTGCGGGCCATGGCGGTTTCGCCGATGGTGAGGGGACGGCGCAAGACGCGCATAAGAAGAGGAGAAAAAGCGCGGCAGGCATGCAAGCATGCCGCATTATCAAAGCGTCAAGTTCCTGACAGAAGCGTAGCGAGCGGCAGCGATTTGTGGCCAAGAAGCGCAACCGTGCTGGAGCACGGTGAGCATCGCAGGCCGCAAAGCGCGACGCGCAGTAGCTTATGTCAGGTACGACTAAACCGAGCGCAGGCCGCTGGCTGCCTTGGCGATTTCCGTGATGCGGTCCCAGTTGCCGGCCGCGATCGCGTCTTTCGGCGTCAGCCACGAGCCGCCCACGCAGGCGACGTTCTTGCACGCCAGGAACTGCGATGCCGTCTCTTGCGAGATGCCGCCCGTCGGGCAGAACGTGATGTCCGGCAGCGGGCCGTAGATGGCGTTGAGCATGCCGATGCCGCCCGCCGGCACGGCCGGGAACAGTTTCAGCTGCTGGAAGCCGTTTTCGCGCGCCGCCATCACTTCACCGGGCGTCATCACGCCTGGCAGCAGGGGCAAGCCGCTGCTTTTCGCCGCCGCCACCAGCGCGGACGTCAGGCCTGGCGAGACGCCGAAGACGGCGCCCGCATCGCGTGCCTGCGCGAATTCCTCGGGACGGGTCAGGGTGCCCACGCCGACGATGGCGCCCGGCACTTCCGACATGGCGCGGATCGCTTCCAGGCCGTGCTTGGTGCGCAGGGTCACTTCCAGCACGCGGATGCCGCCCGCCACCAGCGCGCGCGCCAGCGGTACGGCGTGTTCAGGATCGTCGATCGCAATCACGGGGATCACGCTCGAGGTGCGCATAATTTCCAGTAGTGTCATGGTCATCTCTTATTTCCTAGCCAAAAAGTCTTCATCGGAACCCGGTACGGTATCACCGACATTGTCGGCGTCGTGCAAGGCGACGGTGGTGGGAATCGGCGACGGCAGGCCGAAGGTGGTAGCACCCTCTTCCGCCGCGCTGACGGTGGAACGGAACATGGAAAACAGCTCGCGGCCCATGCCGACGTGGTTCGGCGACAAATCGGCCGTGACCAGCGAACGGGCATGCCAGACGTCGGCCGGCACCAGCGCTTCGAGCACGCCCGTGAAGGCGTCGAGGCGGATGATGTCGCCGTCGCGCACCAGACCCAGCGGGCCGCCGGCGAGGATTTCAGGCGACACGTGGATGGCAGCCGGCACCTTGCCCGACGCGCCCGACATGCGGCCATCGGTGACCAGCGCCACGTGGCGGCCCGCATCCTGCAGGTTGGCCAGCGCCGGCGTCAGCGCATGCAATTCCGGCATGCCGTTGGCGCGCGGTCCCTGGAAGCGCAGCACGGCGACGAAGTCGCGGTCCAGCGATCCCGCCTTGTAGGCGGCCATGAAATCTTCCTGCGAATTGAACACCAGGGCCGGCGCTTCCACCGTGCGGTGCTGCGGCTTGACGGCCGACACCTTCATCACGGCGCGGCCCAGGTTACCCGCGACCAATACCATGCCGCCGTCCGGCGCGAACGGGTTCGAAGCCGGACGCAGCACATTTTCGTCGGCGCTGGCAGCCGGTGCATCTTTCCAGAAGACCTTGCCGTCTTCGCCCAGGAACGGCTCCATGCAGTGCGCGCGCAAGCCATGGCCCAGGATGGTGTTGACGTCTTCGTGCAGCAAGCCCGCGTCCAGCAGTTCGCGGATCAGGTAACCCGTGCCGCCGGCCGCGTGGAAATGGTTCACGTCGGCGTCGCCGTTCGGGTAGATGCGCGTGAGCATCGGCACGATGGCCGACAGTTCGTTGAAATCGTTCCAGTCGATGACGATGCCGGCCGCCTTGGCGATGGCCACCAGGTGCAAGGTATGGTTGGTCGAACCGCCCGTGGCCAGCAAGCCCACGACGGCGTTGACGATACATTTCTCGTCGACAATATGGCCGACTGGCAAGTAATTGGCGCTTTGCGCCGTGATGCCGGCGGCGCGCTGGGCGGCGGCGGCGGTCAGCGCATCGCGCAGCGGCGTGTTCGGCGTGATGAAGGCAGCGCCCGGCAAATGCAGGCCCATCACTTCCATCAGCATCTGGTTGCTGTTCGCCGTACCGTAGAAGGTACAGGTGCCGGCGCCGTGGTAGGCTTTCGACTCGCCTTCGAGCAAGTCTTCACGCGTGGCCTTGCCTTGCGCATACAGCTGGCGCACCTTGGCTTTTTCCTGGTTCGACAAACCGGAGGTCATCGGACCGGCCGGCACGAAGACGGCCGGCAAGTGGCCGAAGTGCAGCGCGCCGATCAGCAGGCCCGGCACGATCTTGTCGCACACGCCCAGGTACAGGGCCGAGTCGAACATATTGTGCGACAGCGCCACGGCCGTCGACATGGCGATGGTGTCGCGCGAAAACAGCGACAGTTCCATGCCCGGCTGGCCTTGCGTCACGCCATCGCACATGGCAGGCACGCCGCCGGCGAACTGGGCAACGGCGCCCACTTCGCGCACGGCTTGCTTGATAATCTGCGGGAAGCCTTCAAACGGCTGGTGCGCCGACAGCATGTCGTTGTACGAGGAAACGATCGCCACGGACGGCTTCTTGTATTCCTTCAGCGACAGCTTGTCGTTGGCGGGAAAGGCGGCAAAGCCGTGCGCCAGGTTGGTGCACGACAGGGCGCCGCGCTGCACGCCCTGGATGCGGGCGGCATCCAGATGCGCCAGGTAGGCGCCGCGCGATGGCCGGCTGCGCGCGATGATGCGCGCTGTTACGGATTCGACTACTGGATGCAGCGCCATATGGATTTCCTTAAAAATGAGTATTTCGTGAAATTTTACTACAAAACGACGAAGAAGAAGCACTCTTGCATGGGCCAACAACACAAATAAGCCACGGATTGCGGCGTATCAAAGCAAACCCGGGCAATATCGCGTATCAGCACCGGCCAACTCTTCTCTTGTATACCACTGGCGCAATCGCTAAAAAAAGCACAACAAAATCAGCTTCGCATCACAAACTGTAGTGAAATTACGTTTTTCTGATGTATTATTCTCACATCAACGCCGGATCCGCAGTTCGCCACCCCGAACGCGCCGCGCTCCTTTCAACCGAGACAAGCACCCAAGCCGACCGCCATGCGCCAGCCAGCACCTACTCCTGCCATCACCGCCACCGCCAGTTTCCAGTCCCTGCAAGCGCACAGCGCCAGCCTGCGCGACGTGCATCTGCGCCAGTTGTTCGCGGCCGACCCCGCGCGCTTTGCCAGCATGACGGTGGATGCGGCCGGCCTGCTGCTCGATTACTCGAAGAACCGGGTCGACGCCACCGCCATGGGCCTGCTGATGGACCTGGCCCGCGAGCGCGGCGTGGAAGCGCAGCGCGAAGCCATGTTCACTGGCGAGAAAATCAATCTTACCGAACATCGGGCCGTTCTGCATACCGCCTTGCGCGCGCCACGCGGCACCAAGCTGGTGGTCGATGGCCAGGATATCGATGCCGACGTGCAAGATGTGCTGCAACGCGTCAAGGCGTTTACGGACAAGGTGCGCAATGGCAGCTGGCTCGGCTACACGGGCAAGCCGATTTGCGACATCGTCAACATCGGCATCGGCGGCTCGGACCTGGGCCCGAAAATGGCGTGCCTGGCGCTGCGTTCCTACGCCAACCCGGGCCTGGAAATGCACTTTGTTTCCAACGTCGACGGGCACGACATGGAAGCGACCCTGTCCAGGGTCGATCCGGAAACGACGCTGTTCATCGTCGCCTCGAAAACTTTTGTTACGGCTGAAACCATGCTCAACGCCAACACGGCGCGCGCCTGGTTCCTGCTCGAAGGCGAAGAAAGCGACTTGGCCAAGCATTTTGTGGCCGTCTCGACCAACACGCAAGCCATCGTCGACTTCGGCATTTCGCCGGACAACATGTTCCCGTTCTGGGACTGGGTCGGCGGCCGCTATTCCGTCTGGTCGTCGATCGGCCTGGCCGTGGCGCTGTCCGTCGGCTTTGAATACTTCAGCGATTTCCTCGCCGGCGCGCATGCGATGGACCAGCACTTCCGCCAGGCCCCGCTGGAGCAGAACATGCCCGTGGTGCTGGCCATGGTGGGCTTCTGGAACCGCCAGTTCCTCGATTGCGGCTCCGTTTCCATTGCGCCTTACCACCAGGACTTGAGCCGCTTTGCTGCCTATCTGCAACAGTTGGACATGGAAAGCAACGGCAAGCGCGTCACCAAGGATGGCGTGCCCGTCGACGTACCGACCGGTCCCGTCATCTGGGGCGATTGCGGCACGAATGCCCAGCACGCGTATTTCCAGCTGCTGCACCAGGGCACCGACATCACGCCCATCGACTTCATCGCCGCCCTGCGCGCCACGCACGATTTGCCGGGCCATCACGACGCCCTGCTGGCGAACTGCTTCGCCCAGTCGGAAGCCTTCATGACGGGCAAGACGGGCGAGGAAGTGCGTCTTGACTTGCAGGCGCAAGGCTTGCCGGACAGCGAGATCGAAGCGCTGGTGCCGCACAAGACTTTCCCCGGCAACCGCCCCAGCAATACCATTTTGATGGACCAGCTGACCCCGACCACCCTGGGCGCCCTGATCGCGCTGTACGAACACAAGACCTTCGTGCAGGGCGTCTTGTGGAACGTCAACAGTTTTGATCAGTGGGGCGTGGAACTGGGCAAGGTGCTGGCCAAGAAAATCCAGGCCGAACTGACGGGTGAAGCCCGTCCCGACCATCACGACAGCTCGACCAATGGCTTGATTGCCCTGGCGAAAGCCGCCAAGGCGGCGTATTAACTTAATTGAGGTTTATGAACATTTACGAAATCAAAGTAGTCAGCGACAAAGCCATGCAAGTGGGCGAATGCCCGCTATGGCATGGCAAGGAAGCGGCCCTGTACTGGGTCGACATCGATGGCCGCGCCGTGCACCGCCTGCACCCCGCCAGCGGCAAGCATGAACAGTGGAGCATGCCGACGGAACCGTCTGCGCTGGCCATCAACGCGGGCGGCGGCCTGATCGTGGCCTTGCGCAGCGGCTTTGCCCACCTCGACACGAAGACGGGCAGCCTGGCGGAAATCGCCCCGGCGCCGTTCGACATGGCCACCACGCGCTTCAACGATGGCAAGGTCGACCCTGCCGGCCGCTTCTGGGTCGGCACGATTTTCGAGCCGCGCAGCGCCGATGCGGCAGAAATGTTCGTGCTGGAAAAGGGCAATGTGCGCAAGGTCTGGTCGGGCGGCATGACCGTATCGAACGGCCTGGGATTTTCCCCGGACAAGCGCACCATGTACCACTCGGATACCACCATGCACCGCATCGACCGCTTCGATTTCGACGCGGCGAGTGGAGCCATTTCCGCGCCGCAACCATTCCAGCGTTTTTCCACGGACAAGAAAGCCTTTGATTACGGCGGGCGCCCCGATGGCGCGGCCGTCGACAGCGAAGGCAATTACTGGTCGGCCATGTTTGAAGGCGGCAAGATCTTGCGCTTCGCCCCCGATGGCCATCTGCTGGGCGAAATCGCCGTGCCCGTGCGCTGCCCCACCATGGTGACATTCGGCGGCCCGGACCTGCGCACCCTGTACATCACCAGCGCCAGCCATAACCGCTCGGCAGAGGAAATTGCCAACCACCCTTTGAGCGGCCACGTGCTGTCCGTGCGCGTGGACGTGGCGGGACAGCCGGAACACCTGTATCAGGCGTAATCGTTTGCCCGCATAAAAAAAGCGCCGGACCCTCGCGGGTACCGGCGCTTTTTCACATGCGAGCGCGCAAATCAGCGCGCCAGCACTTTACGGATCGTCTCCGCCAGTTCAGCCGCCACAAACTTGGCGACATAACCATCCGCACCCACGCCCTTGACGTGGTCTTCGTTGGTAGAACCCGTCAGCGACGAGTGGATCACCACGGGGATGTTGGCGAAGCGGCCATCGTTCTTGATGTTGCGCGTCAGGGTAAAGCCATCCATTTCCGGCATTTCCAGGTCCGTCAGCACCAGCGCAACCTTGTCTTTCGCCGTCTTGCCTTCCGTGGCGGCCTGGGCCGAGATCGCCTGCAGGCGCTCCCACGCTTCCTTGCCCGTCTTGGTCATGATGAAAGGCACGCCCATCGCTTCGAGGCCCTTCTCGATCAGCGAACGGGCCAGCGAGGAATCGTCGGCCGCGAGGATCACGGCGCCGGCCGGCAAGCGCACTTGCGGGCCGATGCTGTTCTCGTCCACGTCCGGGTCACCCGACGGCAGCACGTTGCGCAGGATTTGTTCCACGTCAAGCACTTGGGCCAGACGCGTCTTGTCCGTGTCGCCATCGAGGCGCGCGATGCTGGTGACGAGGCCGCCGCCGACGCTCGATTCGGCCGACAGCACCTGATTCCATTCCAGGCGCACGATTTCATCGACCTCTTCCACGGCAAACGCCTGTGTCGAGCGGGCAAATTCGGTCACCATCAGGATCTTCAAGCCATTGCTCTTGCAGCCGACCGCCATCGGCAAGTCGATCACGGGCACGATCTGGCCACGGATGTTGACCACGCCCAACATGTGGGGGTGCGAACCGGCTACGGCCGTGATGGCCGGCATTTCCATGATTTCACGGACTTTGAACACATTGATGCCGAATAGTTCGCGGCTGGTCGAGTGATCACTAGTGCCCAGCTTGAACAGGAACAGTTCGAATTTGTTATTGCCTGTCAGGCTGGTGCGTTCATCGACATCTTGCTGCATTGAATTCATTGTGTCCCCTTGAGCCGTCTTGTAAAGTTAAGTCGCCTGCCCTGATGCTGCGGACAGTGCGGACTGCACGTCGCATGGACGTCGGATGGCGGGTTCGGGGCATGGCCGGCGCTAGCGGTGCAGTGTATATCGTACAATTTCTTACAACCAATAGTTGCTATCGATTCGAGCTTGAATTATACGGTTTTTTACTTTCTTCAAAGCTACTTTACGCTGCCAACAGCGATCCTGACAGTATTTCTTGATTTGCTTGTTGCTACAGCGCAAATGATGATGGAGGGAATCGAAAATTTCCCTGGCAACCATGGTTGCTTTGAAAAGCCAATGAAAAGCAGGACGCTGCGCCGGCGCCGGCGAACGGCATATAATGGCCATGCCGGCATCGCCGGCATGCATACCGGGCAAAATGGCGACGGCAGCGGATGGAATGTAGTAAAATTTCTTGCAATTGCCTGTTCTACGTAGTAAATTTACACCATCGATTATAGTAGCGACAGACTGGCACTTCCGGTCGGCTTCCTCCCCGCTCCGGCCCTTTTACTTTTGCGACGACACTCACTTATGGCACTTACCGATTTTGACCTGGTCCTGTTTGGCGGCAGCGGCGATTTAGCAATGCGCAAGTTGTTGCCTGCAATGTATGCGCGCGACGTCGCGAACGATTTGCCGCCGACGGCGCGCATCATCTGTGTGGGCCGCCAGGACAGCGGCCAGGATGCCTTCCTGAAAATGGTAGAGACCAACTCGCGTCCCCACATCAAGGCCAGCACCCTGAATGCCGCCACCTGGAGCAAATTCTGCGCGCGCATCGTGTATGTGTCGCTCAACGCCAGCGATGCGGCCACGTACGCGCCGCTGGTCGAAGCGCTGCGCGGCGATGCCGATCTGACGCGCGTGTACTACCTGGCGACGCCGCCGCATTTGTTCGCCCTCATCTGCGACAACCTGGAAGACAACGGCCTGGTGACGCCGAATTCGCGCGTGGTCCTGGAAAAGCCGCTGGGCCGCGATTTGGCCAGCGCCAAGCAGATCAATGCCGAAGTGGGCAAGGTCTTCCAGGAATCGCAGATTTACCGCATCGACCATTACCTGGGCAAGGAAACCGTGCAGAACTTGCTGGCCCTGCGCTTCGGCAACATCCTGTTCGAACCGCTGTGGCGCCGCGAATGGATTTCCGACGTGCAGATCACCATCGCCGAAAAGCTGGGCGTGGGCAACCGCATGGGTTACTACGACACCTCGGGCGCGCTGCGCGACATGCTGCAAAACCACCTGCTGCAACTGCTGTGCATCGTCGCCATGGAACCGCCGACCTCGATCGCGCCGGACGCCGTGCGCGATGAAAAACTGCAAGTGCTGCGCTCGCTGAAAAAATTCACGCCTACCACCCTGGCGCAGAACATCGTGCGCGGCCAGTACCGCGCCGGCCACGTCGATGGCGCCACCGTGCCGAGCTACCGCGACGAGCCGGACGCGCCGGAACACTCGCGCACCGAAACCTTCGTTGCGCTGAAGGCGGAAATCGACACCTGGCGCTGGGCCGGCGTGCCGTTCTACCTGCGCACGGGCAAGCGCATGGCTGACAGCCTGGCCGAGATCGTCGTGCGCTTCAAGCAGATTCCGCACTCGATCTTCAACCAGCCGACGTCCAGCTTCCAGCCGAACTGCCTGGTGATCCGCTTGCAGCCGGACGAAGGCTTGCGCATGAACCTGATGGCGAAAACCCCGGGCGACGGCATGCGCTTGAAACCGGCGGAACTGGAACTCGATTTCCGCGAATCGTTCAAGACCCCGCGCATGGACGCCTACGAGCGCCTGCTGCTCGACGTCCTGCGCGGCCAGCTGACCCTGTTCATGCGCGGCGACGAACTGGAAGCGGCCTGGGAATGGGTCGAGCCGATTCTCGACAACTGGGAACAGAACGACAGCGCGCCGATTCCCTACACGGCCGGCACCTGGGGCCCCGCGGCCGCCAGCGCCCTGATCGGCCGCGATGGCTTGCAGTGGCGTGAAGAGGCGCTTCCTGAAGACTAGTTTGGAAGCGCAAGGAGTCTGGCCTTGCAAGGCCAGACCGTTACGCAGGCGTGGAGCGGTGCTCCACGAATTCCCTGCTTCACCGTTGCCAGTCCCCGAGTTCCCGAAAACTAACCCAGAAGATTACCCTGATGCTGCTTGACTCCATCCGCACCCAGCTCGATTCGCTCTCCAAGTCGGAGAAGAAGGTCGCGCTGGCCGTGCTTGACCAGCCGAACCAGACGGTCAGCCAGAACATCACGGCGCTGGCGAAAAGCGCACAGGTGTCGGAACCGACCGTGGTGCGCTTTTGCCGCACCCTGGGCTACGACGGCTGGCATGAATTCAAGCTGAAGCTGGCGCAGGGTCTGGCCCTGGCCATGCCGGGCGCGAACGAGCAGCCGGCGCAGGACGACCTGGCGGCCGACCTGGTGAATAAAATCTGCAGCCGCTCGATCAACACCCTGCTCGACCTGCGCAACAACCTGAACCCGGAAGCGATCCAGCGCGCGCTCGACATCCTGTCGCGCGCCAGCAAGATCGAATTCTATGGCCAGGGCACGTCGGGCATCGTGGCGGCCGACGCGCAGCACAAGTTCTTCCGCTCGGGCGTGCCGACGGTGGCTTACAGCGACCCGAACATCCACAGCATCGCCGCAGCCCTGCTGCGCGGCGGCGACTGCCTGGTGGCGATCTCGCAGCGCGGCAACAGCCCCGCCCTGGTCCGCTCCGTGAAACTGGCGCGCCGCGGCGGCGCCGACGTCGTCGTGCTGGCCCCGTCCGGCACGCCGCTGGCCGACCTGGCGACCGTGCTGATCCCGATAGACCTGGTCTTCAACACCGACCCCTACACCCCGATTTCCGCCCGCCTGGCCTACCTGGTGGTGATCGACGTGCTGGCCGTGGGCCTGGCCCTGCAACGGGGGCCGGAGTTCCGCAAGAAGATGCAGAACGCGCAGAAGGCGCTGCAGGAATTCGACATGCAGTTCGACTCCTTCATCGGCTGATCCCCCCATCGGCTCCAGCCTCGCTGGAGCCTCTGCTTTGCGCGACAGGCATCAAGGCATATCAGCCGGTTTTCCGGAATGAAGAATAGGATGAATTTTACTATCGCCATCCACATTTGACACAACCACTCTCACCTCGTCATTTTCAAAAAAATGCATATAGATATCTCCTGGCCTATCATATTTTTCCACTTCCACCATTTTTTCTTTAATAATATGCTGTAGTCCATCCGGCATATCCCACCGCACCCGCACCATCATTCTGGGATACCACACTCTCGGGATAGAGGCGCAACAGATTTCTGCTCCTCCCGCCCCCCATCTCGCCATATCCGCGCCTCCGGCTCCATCCACCGACGCGGAGTAAATAAAATTCCCGGTATGGTTCACAATACCCACCTGCGCCGTCGCGGTAGGACTTGGGCGGGCTTCCTCGACCTGCCTGGCCTTGAGGGCACAGCCGCTCAGCAGCAGGGCAGTGCCAAGATAAATAATCCATTTCATAATTTTCACCTTGCAAAAAATGCCACGTGGTTTTTCTACTTCACTGCCACATACGGCAATAAAAATAGGGGACTGCCCACGCTTGAATGCCTCAAGAAAAAGTGATGGGAATCGGTCCAGAAAAGAAATTTTTATCGATCATCCTATCAAGGAAGATTGGCAGGCTTTCCAGAATGAAGAATAGGATGGTTTTTACTATCGCCGTCCACATTTGACACAACCACTCTCACCCCGTCATCGGGGAAGAAATGCATATAGATATCCCCGGGCTCATCGTATTTTTCCACTTCCACCATTTTTTCTTTGACAATATGCGTATGCTCTTCCGGCATATCCCACCGCACTAGAACCATCATCCCCGCATACCATACCCGCGGGATGGATGCGCAGCAAACCTCGGCTCCTCCCGCTCCCCATCTGGCCATATTGGCGCCTCCCGCCCCATCCACCGATGCGGAGTAAATATACTTCCCCGTATGGTTGACAATACCCACCTGCGCCGTCGCGGTAGCACTTGAGCCGGCATCCTCAACCTGCTTGGCCGTGAACGCACAGCCGCTCAGCAGCAAAGCAGTGCCAAGATAAATAATCCATTTCATGATTTTCCTTTCGGCTCCAGCCGCGCTGAACTCACGCCCTATGCGAGCGCCTCTGCTCGCGTTGCATAGCGCTGCTGCGCCAGGTAAATCTCTTCATCGGCTTTGGCTTGCGCAATATCCTGTGTTAAGTTTTCACTCCACACGAATTTTTCGGGTGTTTCTTCCGCCTGGATGCCGGCCGTCGGCATGCGTTGCAGTTCCTTCTCGTGCACGCTTTTCCGGAAAAAGCCGCTTTGCGGGTAGTAGCCACGGCGCAAGATATAGCCGCCACCCTCGCGACGCGTATAGGTTTGCGTGGTGATCACCGCACTGCGCATGTCGGCGCTGTCGGCATCCGTACGGATTGGGTAGGGGGTGCCGTACTGCGCTTCCTTGACCAGTGCGTCCTCTTCCGGCGTCAATGCTTCGCCATTCTTCTGTTTCAATTGCGCAACTTCGGTCTTTCGGCTCAGTTCATACGCGCGTTTATAAAAGCCTTCTTCAGGCGGTTTATCGGCGAACGAGGCGATCTTGGCCCGTTTATCGTATTCCGTCACTTCGCCCGCCATATAAAATCCGGCTAGAGAATCATGTACATAGTCGTCAAAAAAACGCATCACTTCGGGCGGCAGCGGTTTTGGGTGATCGAATATGTCGAGCGCCCAAGCTTCCCAGTCATCCAGCGGTGTATGATTTTGCGCGCGATAGTATTGCCAGTGATTGATGCGCGCAATATCCCGGGCGCTGAACGGTTTATCCTCATCGCCATGACGAAAGGCTTTGCGTGCGCGCAGCGCTTCCAGATCGCCTGCCAGCAAACGGTTGTAGGAACCCAGATCCTCCCGCTCTTGCGCGTTGGCCGCCTTGAAGCTGGCCGTGGCTTCCAGGGTCTTGACGCGCACGGCGCGCCAGCGGTAATACAGCTCCATATGCTTGCTCAGCAAGCCGCCTTGCTTGTTAAGCTCGGCGGTATAAGCTTCCCATGCCTTGGCAAGCTCTTGACTGACCTGGAAATCATCCTGATCGCGAAGTTCCAGTTTGCTGAACGGTATCAAGGGCACGCCCTTGAGGCGCGCCTCCTTGAACATATGCGCGAGCGGGATTTGCGACAACAAGGCTGCTTGTCCGCCACGCCCCTTTCCCTGCTCGCCCGGACCATAGCCGCCTCCCACGTCGGAGTGCACGCCAGGAAAATACACTTCCTCGATTTTCCCTTCCAAGCGTGTAACGGGGAAATTCATGCGCTGCTCATGCGTGGCAATGCAATGCAAGCCTGCCTGAACGCAGCGAGGCAGCGGCTTGAGCAATTCATTGGCCCAGGCCCAATGGCCATCGAACATCGCGCCAGGCGCGATCGTGGTTTTCGCGACAGACGCCGAGCTGCCCACGGTTGCCACCGTGTCGAAGACGCCAAGAAAATCGATGCTGACGGGGATGCCGGCAAACTCCTGCCCCTCACCTTTGCCCGGCGTGAGCAAATCGGCAAACAGCTGGCAGAATGCCACCGCCTCGGCGGCGCCCCGCGAAAAACCGAATACGGACAGGGTCAGCGATGGAATATGCGGTTTCGGCTGTGCCGCGATCGCGGCTTTTAACTTTTCGATATGCTCAGCGAACCAGTCCGAGTGTGTCATGAAGCGTTCCCTGCCAGTTAAGGGATGCGGTACCTTTTTGTGGCCTACGGCATTATCATAAGTACGTGCGAACTCGCCGGCTTGATCATCTTTATATAATGGATTTCCTTTTCCATCCATAATTGCATGCAATGAATTTATAACCTGCAACAGCCCCCATATAATGCGCGGCTGCCCCCCTTTGGCAAATGCCTTCCCTTCGTCCGATTCAGTCAACTCACCGATTTCCTTAAATGGCGTTCCCACGCCAGGAATATAATATCGAAAATAACCGGCACCCCGCTTATCAGATGGAAAACTCGAAAATAGCCGCGCCACATTGCTATGGCTGGCACTATTGGGGTCGACCACAACATTAGCTATAGGAATGGGCTTTTTTGTTCTTGGATCGAGCACACCTGTCCTAACCCCATTCCTATCGCGTTCCAGGTTATTATTGGTTCCATCAAAGAAAAGTCCAACCCTCACTGGAATACTACACGGCGCGCTATCTTTATTAGCACATGCCTCCTTGGCAATTTCGGATTGTTCTTTCGTCGACGGGTTTAGAAAGAAATCGACTGGAAACGGCGCGGAATGGGGGGTTTCACTGATCATGATATCAAGGAATATTGGCAGGTTTTCCGGAGTGAAGAATAGGATGAGTTTTTGCCCCCCCTCCAGAATTTGACACGACAACTCTCACCTCGTCATCGGGGAAGAAATGCATATAGATATCCCCTGGTTCATCGTATTTTTCCACTTCTACCATTTTTTCTTTGACAACATCGGTATGGCCTTCAGGCATATTCCAACGCACCCGGACTTTCATTCCCGGATACCACACACGAGGAATGGATGTGCAGCAAATATTGGCAAGCCCCGCCCCCCATCTGGCCATATTCCCCCCTCCCGCTCCATCCACCGATGCGGAATAAATATACTTCCCCGTATGGTTGACAATACCCACCTGCGCCGTCGCGGTAGGACTTGGATTGACGTCCTCAACCTGCCGGGCCTTGAAGGCGCAGCCGTTCAGCAGCAAGGCCGCACCAAGATAAATAATCCATTTCATCATTTGCACCTTATAAAAAATGCCACGCCATTTTTCATTTTACTGCCACACGTGACAATAGAAAACATAGAACTCCCACGCGTCGCAAATGGTTTAAGAAAAACCAGGAAAATGTGCAAGAGTGGAGTTTCATTAATCGAAATAAACCTCTAAGGATTGATATTTTCCGGTTTTCCATAGTGGCGTATCGGATGAGCAGTGCTATATCCGGGATAAATTGAAACCACAACCCGAACTTCATCGTCTGGAAAAAAATGGATATAAATACTTCCCGTTTCATCGTATTTTTCCACTTCCACCATTTTTTCTTTGATAACGTCGGTATGCCCTTCAGGCATATTCCAACGCACCAGGACTTTCATTCCCGGATACCACACTCTCGGGATAGAGGCGCAACAGATTTCTGCCCCCCCCGCCCCCCACCTGGCCATGTTGGCGCCTCCGGCCCCATCCACCGATGCGGAATAAATATATTTCCCCGTATGGTTGACAATACCCACCTGCGCTGTCGCGGTAGGACTTGGGCCGACTTGCTCAACCTGCCTGGTCTTGAGGGCGCAACCGCTCAGCAGCAAGGCGGTGCCAAGATAAATAATCCATTTCATGATTTTCCTTTTATAAAAGTGAGCAGTTGAGGGAACAAGGCTAGGCAGCCGAGCGCGCCTGCCAGAAATCGTCGGGCAGCGTGTCGAGTTCGGACAGGTAATTCGCACCTTGGCGCGTGCGCCGCAACAGGCTGGCCATCGCCGGATGCACGGTAAAATCATCGGCCAGCATCAAGGCCAGGGCGCTGAAATGCTGACGCTGGCCTGCCGCCTCGATGCCGCTGGCGCTTGCCACTAGTAAATGACGCGCCACGCGCGCGTGGCACTCGGCCGGGGTGCCGGAATGAAACAGGTCCGGCTGCACATCATGCAGATTGGCCAGGATGGCATCGGCTTCGGCGGTATCCACCAGGGCTGCGAAGGCGGCGTCGCTGAGCGGAAATTTGTCAAACTCCGCCGGAACGGGACTGGGCAGCGCCTCGCCCTGCCAACTGATCAGGGAACCATCGCGCCGCAGCGACCACCAGCGGTAGATGGGGCTCAGCAAATGCGCATATTGGGTTTGCGTCAAGGCCGCCAGCAAGGCCGGCAATGTGCGGCTATCGGCCCAGCGCACGGGCCATTCGACGGTGTCTGGCGTGATGGCAATCAAATAGGGGCGCAGATGCTGCTCCAGCCGGTCGATATCGAGCGTGCTGGCGATGATGCTGAGCATGGGCTTGCCCGCGCACAGCGAGAACAGGCGCTGCAGCCACTCGGCCTGCTCGCTGCTTGCCTGTGGCGCCGCCATTAAATGCGGTGCAGCACTCTTGAAGTTTTGCAGCGAGGTGTGCGCATACAGCGACTGGCGCCGCAAGCGGCTCGGGTAGCGCTTGGTGAAAAACTCCTCATCGCAGGCGCCGTCCAGCAGCGCCAGCAAGTGCAAGGGCTGGCCGCCGTTCGCCACCGCCGCTTCCTCACGCAAGGCTTGCAGTTGCTGCGCGATCTGCGCTGGAACCGCAGGGTCAGGAAGATCGATGGCAAAGTACATCAGGATTCCTTTTCTAGGCTGCCGTGGGCGCGACAAACGGGCTGCCGCTACGCAACGCCGCCAGCAGGCACGCCTTGCAGACGCTGGCAGGCAGCGCCGGCAACGGATAAGCGAGCCTTTCCGGCCCGA
>NZ_JAMQGR010000049.1:0-329 GCF_023703445.1 Janthinobacterium kumbetense | reverse complement strand
ACTGTTAATATAAAGAACAGCATTTGGGGCTGTAGCTCAGCTGGTTAGAGCACCGTGTTGATAACGCGGGGGTCGTTGGTTCGAGTCCAACCAGCCCTACCAGTTTCTGTAGTCTGTATTACCCATTGGGGGATTAGCTCAGCTGGGAGAGCACCTGCTTTGCAAGCAGGGGGTCGTCGGTTCGATCCCGTCATCCTCCACCAAAAGTTCAAACGTAAATCAGTGTTGAATTCAACGCCGGGATTTAGGTTTGGTCTTTTCGAGACCAAGTGCTGTATGTTCTTTAACAATCTGGAAGAAGTAAAGATTATTTATTGATCGGTTTGCCG
>NZ_JAMQGR010000048.1:0-332 GCF_023703445.1 Janthinobacterium kumbetense | reverse complement strand
TAGACGATGGGGACAGAAAATCTGTCCTGAATGCACTATTCCGCATCCCGACCTGTTACTGCTTGCGAATCTGGCGTCCCCAAGGGGATTCGAACCCCTGTACTCACCGTGAAAGGGTGATGTCCTAGGCCTCTAGACGATGGGGACAGAAATCTGTCCTGAATGCACTAATTGCATCCTGACCCGGTACTGCAGCAATATTGCAGAAACAAAAAAAGCCTGACTTGTCAGGCCCATTCAGCACTGCACTCTTACTTTACAACTAAATCCTGGCGTCCCCAAGGGGATTCGAACCCCTGTACTCACCGTGAAAGGGTGATGTCCTAGGCCTC
>NZ_JAMQGR010000047.1:0-339 GCF_023703445.1 Janthinobacterium kumbetense | reverse complement strand
ATGAAGAAGAAACAGTAGTCGTAGTAGCACCGCGTTGGGGCTGTAGCTCAGCTGGTTAGAGCACCGTGTTGATAACGCGGGGGTCGTTGGTTCGAGTCCAACCAGCCCTACCAGCTAATTAGTAAAATCTCAGGGGGATTAGCTCAGCTGGGAGAGCACCTGCTTTGCAAGCAGGGGGTCGTCGGTTCGATCCCGTCATCCTCCACCACGTTTTACCGAAAGTGCAAATGTAAGCCAGTCAAATAGACGCAGGTTTAGATTTGATCTTTTAGCGATCAAAGCTGTTTCGTTCTTTAACAATCTGGAAGAAGTAAAGATTATTTATTGATCGGTTTGCCG
>NZ_JAMQGR010000046.1:0-340 GCF_023703445.1 Janthinobacterium kumbetense | reverse complement strand
TTACCTCCACCAGCAGCAAAATCGCAGTCAGGTTTTGTTAGTCGTTGAAGTGGTGCCGATGTTGTTTGGAAGTTCCGCGGTCCCCATCGTCTAGAGGCCTAGGACATCACCCTTTCACGGTGAGTACAGGGGTTCGAATCCCCTTGGGGACGCCAGGTAGTTGTGGTATAGTAGTGGCAGTTGTTTGTACTGATTGTTGTAAGTTCAGGATCGTAAAAAGCGGAATCTGGATGGAAAGCAAGTAGTGGAACAAAGTCGCCAAGTGCGGCTTTTATTATTTCTGCGCCCGGGGGGTATAGCTCAGCTGGGAGAGCGCTTGCATGGCATGCAAGAGGTCAGC
>NZ_JAMQGR010000045.1:0-396 GCF_023703445.1 Janthinobacterium kumbetense | reverse complement strand
CGGCAAACCGATCAATAAATAATCTTTACTTCTTCCAGATTGTTAAAGAACGAAACAGCTTTGATCGCTAAAAGATCAAACCTAAACCCGAGTCTATTTGACCGGCTTACGTTTGCACTTTCGAGTAAAACTTTGGTGGAGGATGACGGGATCGAACCGACGACCCCCTGCTTGCAAAGCAGGTGCTCTCCCAGCTGAGCTAATCCCCCGGGAATTTTTACTGGTAGGGCTGGTTGGACTCGAACCAACGACCCCCGCGTTATCAACACGGTGCTCTAACCAGCTGAGCTACAGCCCCAACGCGGAACTACTACGACTACTGTTTCTTCTTAATTAAACAGCCGATAAGTGTGAACATTTGATGCGTGAATCATTACTGATTCGTGCAAACTCTAG
>NZ_JAMQGR010000044.1:0-437 GCF_023703445.1 Janthinobacterium kumbetense | reverse complement strand
TGGGTTCGAATCCCACCCTCTCCGCCAGAACAAATAGAGAAAGCTCCCGCAAGGGAGCTTTTTTTATTTGTGGCGGCGAAGAGGAGCAAGGCGCCTGCGCGCCTTGCGCGTGGGATTCGAAGACGAGCGCGTACTCGCGCGAGGCTCCCCGAATCGTCAAATTGGTTTTCACGCGTGCGCCAAGGTGGCGTCTACAAAGGCGAGCCGCGCCTTGCACGAGGCTCCCCGAATCGCCCGATTGTTTTTTTGGTTTGGCCACCAGCCCTCAGTTGCAAATCGCCAATAAAACCCCTACCCAACCCAACAATCCCCATGCTAAAATAGCGCCTCGTTCAAACAGGCACGTCAGTTTGAACGAATAGACCGCAGTAAACGGAGAGGTGGCAGAGTGGTCGAATGTACTTGACTCGAAATCAAGCGTACGTTAAATCGTACCG
>NZ_JAMQGR010000043.1:0-447 GCF_023703445.1 Janthinobacterium kumbetense | reverse complement strand
GTTGGTAGAGCGCAACCTTGCCAAGGTTGAGGTCGAGAGTTCGAGACTCTTCTCCCGCTCCAGTTTTCCGGATCGTGTCATAGGTAAAAACAGCGAATGTAGTAAAAAGTAGTACTGGCGATGTAGTAGAGCTTCTGATACAATGTTGTCCACTGCGGGAGTAGCTCAGTTGGTAGAGCGCAACCTTGCCAAGGTTGAGGTCGAGAGTTCGAGACTCTTCTCCCGCTCCAGTGAATACTGGATCAGCAGTAAAGCAGCACTGGTAAACGGTAGCAAAAGGCAGTAAAATAGCGGTTCGTATGCGGGAGTAGCTCAGTTGGTAGAGCGCAACCTTGCCAAGGTTGAGGTCGAGAGTTCGAGACTCTTCTCCCGCTCCAGCGAAAGCTGAAGCAGTACAGCAAGAATGGCAGTAGCAGAAAATAGAAGCTCCAATGCGGGAGTAGCTCA
>NZ_JAMQGR010000042.1:0-486 GCF_023703445.1 Janthinobacterium kumbetense | reverse complement strand
CGCCTGGCGTCGAGTATCCAGCGCCAGCCCAGGTAATTCGGCAGGTAGCGCGTCGCCACGCCGCGAAAGGGCCGCAGCCAGTCCCGCAGACGGCTGTGATACGCATTGACGTTCTGCACATGCGCGGCGCCCTGCACACGGATGCCTGCGCGCAAGTTGACGGCCTGGTGGCTGATGCCCGCTTCCCTGGCAAACGCCCGGTAGGCGGCATGGCCATCCGTTACCAGCAGGACATCCTTATCGATGACGGGCAATAAACAGCGGTGCAGCTGTGCCTTCGTCAACGCCCCTTTGCCCGTGATGAAATCGAGGGTCTGGCCTGTGCGGTCGCGCGCCACCAGGATACAGACCTGCTCATCGGAAATGCCGCGCTGGCGGGCATGGCCGCCCCGGCGGCGGGCCGGACGCGTCATCTGCCTGGATCCCTTTTCCGATTCCAGCACATATAACTCGTCCGCCTCGGCAATGCCATGCAGGCCATGCGGT
>NZ_JAMQGR010000041.1:0-552 GCF_023703445.1 Janthinobacterium kumbetense | reverse complement strand
ATATCCGCAGCTTCGGTGACTGGCTTAGCCCCGTTACATCTTCCGCGCAGGACGACTCGATCAGTGAGCTATTACGCTTTCTTTAAATGATGGCTGCTTCTAAGCCAACATCCTGACTGTTTTAGCCTTCCCACTTCGTTTTCCACTTAGCCAATCTTTGGGACCTTAGCTGGCGGTCTGGGTTGTTTCCCTCTTGACGCCGGACGTTAGCACCCGACGTCTGTCTCCCAAGCTCGCACTCATCGGTATTCGGAGTTTGCAATGGTTTGGTAAGTCGCAATGACCCCCTAGCCATAACAGTGCTCTACCCCCGATGGTGATACTTGAGGCACTACCTAAATAGTTTTCGGAGAGAACCAGCTATTTCCAAGTTTGTTTAGCCTTTCACCCCTACCCACAGCTCATCCCCTAATTTTTCAACATTAGTGGGTTCGGACCTCCAGGGCGTGTTACCGCACCTTCATCCTGGCCATGAGTAGATCACTTGGTTTCGGGTCTACACCCAGCGACTGATCGCCCTATTCGGACTCGATTTCTCTACGGCTTCCCTAT
>NZ_JAMQGR010000040.1:0-554 GCF_023703445.1 Janthinobacterium kumbetense | reverse complement strand
ATTACGCCAATCCTAAGATTGACGCTGCACTTACATCAAATGCCCACACTTATCGACTGTTAATTGTTAAAGAACTGTATTCGGTACTGCTTTCGCGCTATCGACAAAGCGTTGTGTTTGTCAGCTGCTAAGAAGAAAGAGTATGAAGCATTTCGCTAAATCCGTCAACCTTCTTTTTACTACCCTCACCGTTTCCAGTGATCCCGTTGTTTCGCAAACTGCGGCGTCTCATTGGGGAGGCGAACTATAGCAAAGCTATACGCAGGCAGCAAGGTTTATTCTAAGAAAGTGTGAAATTTGTTTATGCGATGTCATACCGCTATCAAATTGGCCAAGCAACACCATTCGGAATGCCCTGCTGGCCATTGACGCTTGCCTATTAATGAGCGGACTCACAAGCAGCTGCACCAGGTCGACGCCGGCCAAGCGAGGACAATAGCCTTAATAAGGGATAAAGCATAGCTTGACGACTGCATTTTCAGTAATACCTGGAGAGTAAATCGCCAGACGAAAAAAAACCCGCCAATTGCTTGACGGGTTTTCTTCTACTACGA
>NZ_JAMQGR010000004.1:0-428136 GCF_023703445.1 Janthinobacterium kumbetense | reverse complement strand
GCGCGTCACCCCGTCGTTGGAAACGAAACGCGTTTCGCCATCCGCCTTGCCTGACAAACCCCACAGCACGGGCCGGTAATCGATGTCGAGCACGGTGCGCACGTTGTTGGCGCGCGCCAATTTCAGGGCCTGCATGCTGACGGCGTGCATGGCAGCCGTCGAAAAATGCGTGCCGGTGATCAACAGCGCCTTGCTGGAAGCGATGAAGGCGGCGTCGACGGCGGATGGCTCGATGGCCATGTCGGCGCAATTTTCACGGTAGAAAATCAGGGGAAACGTGTTTTTATCCTTGATGCCCAGCATCACCAGCGCCGTCAGGCGGTCGCGGTCGATGCCGACATGGCTGACGTCGCAGCCCTCTTTCGATAACGTGTCCGTCAAGAAACGGCCCATGTGGTCGTCGCCCACCTTCGACAGCATGGCGGACTTGAGGCCCAGGCGGGCCGTGCCGAAGGCGATATTCGCCGACGAGCCGCCCAGGTACTTGGCGAAACTGGTCGCGTCTTCCAGGGTGCTGCCGATCTGCTGCGCGTACAGGTCCACCGCCAGGCGGCCCAGGCAGATGACGTCCAGCGCGCGGCCCTGGGCAAATTCAGTCGTATTCTTCATCACATGCATTCCTTATGACAATTGCACGATGCGCTGTTCGCGCCATGACACGGTGGCCGCCTCGGCCAGTTCCAGTGCCTTCAAGCCATCATGGACGGTGGTGCGCAAGGGCGCGCCATGGGCAAATGCCTCGAAAAAGTGCGCCATTTCGCTGGCGTAGGCGGCGCGGTAGCGTTCCAGGAAAAAGTCTTCCGGCTTGTCGACGCTGACGTTCACTGAGCCATAGGCCGTCACTTCCGTCGGCTTGTGGTTGCCTGCCTGCAGCATGCCGGCGCTGCCCAGCACTTCGAAGCGTTGGTCGTAGCCGTAGGCGGCGCGGCGCGAGGCATTGATCTGGCACAAACGTCCCTTGGCCGTGCGGATGGTGACGACGGCCGTGTCCAGGTCGCCCGCTTCACCGATGGCCGGGTCGACGAGGCAGCTGCCCGTGGCGTGCACGCTGACGGCTTCATCGTCGAGTATCCAGCGGAAAATGTCGAAATCGTGGATCAGCATATCCTTGAAGATGCCGCCCGATACCTGGATGTAGCTGACGGGTGGCGGGCCGGGATCGCGGCTGGTGACGATGAGCAACTCAGGCGTGCCGATCTCGCCCGCTGCGATACGCTGCCTGACGGCGGCAAACGTGGGGTCGTAGCGGCGCTGGAAGCCGATCATGCACAGCACGCCCGCTTCCTTGACGGCGGCGGCGGCGGCGCGCGCGCGTTCCAGGGTCAGGTCGACGGGTTTCTCGCAAAAGATGGCCTTGCCGGCGGCGGCCGCGCGCACGATCAGGTCCGCATGCGTATCCGTACTCGACGCGATCAGCACGGCCTTGACTTCAGGGTCGGCCAGCACAGCTTCCACGCTGGCGACGCTGGCGCCATGCAGGGCCGCCACTTCCGCCGCCGCGCCCGCATGCACGTCGACCACGTATTTCAGGCGCACGCCAGGCTGGCGCACCAGATTGCCGGCGTGAATACGGCCGATGCGGCCGGCGCCGAACAATGCCACTTGAATCATTTCCATCTCCTTGATAGTCGGAAGTACGTTGCCCGAATATGCACACGTGTGCAAATTCGGGCAAAAAAAGGTTAGAACAAGTGGATGGCGCCCAGCATCACGCCGCTGAGCTTGGCACCCTTCTTGGTGGCGGCGAAGGCATTGCCGCCAAACGTGTAGTTGGCGTTCTTGTCGTTATTCGTTTGCGTGTAGTAGGCGTACACGGTGCTGCGCTTGGACAAGTAATACTCGTAGCCCAGGGTGGCCTGCTTGGCGCCGCTGTCGTCGCCACGCACCAGGGTGGTCGCCTTGATGGTCACGTTGCTGCCGTTGGGCGCGCTGCCGGACACGTCGCCTGCCACGCCGAACCTGCCGATGAAGGAACCGCCGCCCGCCTTATAGGCGCCCGTGATGGTGAAGTAGTCGCGCTGCAAGTCGCCGCCGGCCACGTCATACACCATGCGGTTCCAGGCCACGCCCACGTCGCCGCCGCCGAAGTTGTAATTGCCCACGGCGCGGAACATCTTTTCGCTGAAGCCGGGACGCAAGTCCTTGTGCTTTTCATAGCCGACGGCGCCCTTGATGGGGCCGTTCACGTATTGCACGATGCCCGAATAGATGCGGTCGCCGTTCGATGCCTCGTTTTCGCTGGCGCGGTAAATCGTGGCGCTGAAGCCTTGCAGCACGGGCGTGCGGTAGCTGACGGCGTTCGAACTGCGGCGGTTGAAGCCTTCGCCGCCCAGCTGGGAGATGTTGGCGTCGTCCTGGATGCCTTCGCCCACGAAACGGTTGGTGTAGCCGTTGATCTGGCGAATCGGCGTGGCGAAGCGGCCCAGCGCGATGCGGCCATAGGCGGGGTTTTCCAGCCCGACAAAGGTATCCTTGCTATTGATGACACCCGTTCCATCGTCCAGCTTGGCATTGCCCTCGATCTGGAAGAAGGCCGTGTTGCCATTGCCCAAGTCCTCCCTTCCCCGGAAGCCGATCTTCGAGGAATTGTCCGATACGCGAGAAATGGATTCGCCATTCGGCGCCGTGGCCGAGCTTGACGTTTCGATACGGTCGAAGCCCGCATGGATGCGGCCGTACACGACGACGCTCGATTCGGCCAGCACGCAGCCTGGCAAGGCCAGCAAGAATACGGCGGCGATCTTGTTCAACTGCATGGTGTTCATCTCGTTTTTCATCCCGTTTTTCATTTTGTCTCCTGCTTGTTTTTATGGTGGTGGATTACTCATGATGCTCAACAGTGTGTTGCCACTCCGCGCGTCCCTCGCCGGACGCCTGTCCTCCCTTTCAATAAAATGTGCTCAGGCACAGCGCGGCAAGGCCAGCGCCGCCAGTTGCGGGTACAGGCGGGGGCCGCCCACCAGAATGGGATTGCCCTTTTCCAGGCCGTTATCGGCCAGGAAATCATTGCAGCGCCCGCCCGCCTCGTTGACGAGCACGATGCCGGCCAGGCAATCCCAGGAATTGATGTGCGGCTCGAAATAGCCGATCAGGCGCCCGGCCGCCACATAGGCGATCATCAGCGCGCCGGAACCGTTGCGGATGAACATGCCGCCCTCTTCCAGCACATCGAGCAGGAACGGTAAAAAGGTGTCGGTGCCCACGCGGTGCGAAAAGCCCACGCCCAGCACGCCGCCCTGCAGGCTGACCACGTCGTTGACGCGCAGCCGCGTTTCGCCGGCCTTCGCTGCCACGTAGGCGCCCTGCCCCTGGCAGGCGTGGAACAGCTCGTCCGCATTCGGGTCGTACACGGCGCCGATGGCCGGCTTGCCGTCGACCAGCACGCCGATCGACACGCACCAGGCCAGCATGCCGTTGACGAAGCAGGCCGTGCCGTCGATGGGATCGATGACCCACACGCAGCGCGCGTCCGACGCCCCGCCGCCGCGCTCCTCGCCCACCACGGCGTCGTCAGGAAAACGCGCGGCGATTTGCGCACGCACATAGTCTTCCACCATGCGATCGGCGATACTGACCATGTCCTGCAAGCCCTTTTCCTCGATCACGAGTTCCGTGCGGCGGTGAAACATGCCCAGCGCAATCTCGCCCGCCTGGCGGATGATGTGCCGGGCGTAGGCATAGCGCTCCAGGGTGGCCGCGTCGGCCAGTACCGCTGCCTGTGTCATATCTGTCATGCTTGTCCTCCAATGATGGCTGCGCCATGTTCGTGTACGGTCATGGCGACCGATGTGCCTTGCGTGAAAACCTGGCTCAAGTCGTGCGAGACGGCAAACAGTTCGCCGACCGGCGTGTCGAGCGTGTATTGCATTTCGCGTCCCAGGTAGGTGGCGCGTGCCACGCGCACCACCATGGCGCTGTCGGGCTGCGCGGGCGACAGCAGGATCGCTTCCGGACGCACGGCGAAACTCGCTTCGCCGCTGCGCTGGCTGCGGCATGGCAGACGCAGCCGCAACTTGCCCATGACGCAGGTGGCCTTGCCGTCGGCCACCGCTTCGATCACGCCATCGACGATGTTCGCGTTACAGATGAAGTCGGCGACGAATTTGTCGGCCGGCGATTCGAACAGCTCGTGCGGCGTGCCCTTTTGCGCGATCACTTGCCGGTTCATCACGATGATCTGGTCGGAAATGGCCAGCGCCTCTTCCTGGTCATGCGTGACATACACGGCAGTCAAGCCCAGCTTGACCTGGATGTCGCGGATCTCGTCGCGCACGCGGCGGCGCAGTTTCGTGTCGAGGTTCGACAGCGGTTCGTCCAGCAGCAGCACCTTGGGCTGCAGCACCAGTGAGCGGGCCACGGCCACGCGCTGCTGCTGGCCGCCCGACAACTCGTTCGGGAAGCGCGCGGCAAAGTCGGCCAGGCCCACCAGGCGCAAGCTTTCCTGCGCCCGTTCCACGGCGCGCGGCTTGGTTTCACCGGACACGATGAGGCCGTAGCACACGTTGTCGAGCACCGTCATGTGCGGAAACAAGGCGTAGGACTGGAACACCATGCTGACGTCGCGCTCGGCGGCCGAGGTCAAGGTGACGTCCTCGCCAGCCAGCAGGATGCGTCCGGCGCTGACGCGTTCCAGGCCGGCGATCAGGCGCAGGGTCGAGGTCTTGCCGCAGCCGCTGGGGCCCAGCAGGGTGACCATGGTGCGCGGCGCGATCGTGAACGACACATCGTTCACGGCCAGCGCCTTGCCGTAGCGCTTGGTGACGCCATCGAATTCCAGCGCAGCGATGGCTGTTTCATGGGTAGTAAAGTGGTTCATGCGTAGCTCTTTTCCAGGTTGGGAACGGCGGCCGGCAGCGTTTTTTCGGCGCTGACGCGGCGAAGGCGGCGCTTGCCGACCAGCAAATGGATCAATTGGATGCACAGCAGGATGACGACGATCAAGACCGTGGCGTAGGCAATCGCCGTGCCATAGTTGCCGTTCGACACCAGGCCGATGATGTAGGACGTGGCCATGTCGTAATCGGCGCTGACGAGGAAGACGACGGCCGAGATCGACGTGATCGAGCGCACGAAGCCATACACGAGGGCCGAGGCAATGGCCGGGCGCAACAGCGGCAGGATGACCTTGCGCATGGTGGTCCAGCTGCTGGCACCCAGGGTGATCGAGGCCTCGTCCAGGCTGCCGTCGAGCTGGCGCATGGCGGCGATACCCGTGCGCAAGCCCATCGGCATGTTGCGGAAGACAAAGCACAGGATCAAAATCGTCGCCGTGCCCGTCAACTCGATTGGCGCCGAGTTGAAGGCAAGGATGTAGCTGATGCCGATGACGGTGCCGGGAATGGCAAAGCTGAGCATGGTGCCGAACTCGAACGCGCTTTTCAGGGCGAATTGCTGGCGCACCAGCAGCCAGGCCGAGAGGATGCCGACAAAGGCCGTCAAGGGCGCGGCGATGGCCGAAATCGTCAAGGTGGTGAACAGCGACGGCCAGGCCTGGCCCGTCCAGTGCCAGCCGGAAGTGCCCGCCGTGATACCGAAAGCGTCGATGTAATGGCGCAAGGTGAAGGCATTGTCCTGGCCCCAGTTATTCACGAAGCCGCCCGCCACCACCGTGCCGTAGATCAGGGCCGTGAAGGCGAACCATGGCAGGGCGATGGTCCACAGCATGGTTTTCAGGCGCGGGTTGAGCGAGGCGTGGCCGCCATGGTCGGCCTTGCCCGTCACCGTCACATACGATTTCTTGCCCAGCCACAAGTTCTGGATGAAGAAGGCGCCCACGGCAAAGGTCAGCAGCACGATGGCCAGGGTGGCGGCGCGACCCTGGTCGTTCGAGGCGCCCACCACGGAAAAGAAGATTTCCGTCGACAGCACGTGGAAGTTGCCACCCAGCACCATCGGGTTGCCGAAGTCGGCCATGCTTTCGATAAAGCACAGCAAAAAGGCATTGGCGATGCCGGGACGCATCAAGGGCAGCGACACCTTGACGAAGGTTTGCCAGCTGCTGGCGCCCAGGGTGCCCGACGCTTCTTCCAGCGAAGGGCTGACGCCCTCCACCACACCAATTAATGTCATGAAGGCAATCGGCGCAAAGGCCAGCATCTGCGACAGCCACACGCCCGTCATGCCGTACAGCCAACGGCTCTGCTCGATACCAAACAGGTCGCCGACGAGGCCCGTGATGGCGCCGTTGCGGCCGAACAGCAGGATCAGGGCCAGGCCCAGCACGAAAGGCGGCGTGACGATGGGGAGTATCGTAATGGCGCGCATCGGGCGCACCCAGCGGCCATTGGTGCGCGTCACCAAGAGGGCGAACACGAGACCGAGGAAGGTGGCCGACACGCCCGTCAGCAGCGCCAGCGCCAGGGTATTCCAGGCCACGCCGCAGCGGCCGGGACCGGACACGCAATTGAGGCTCCAGATGCCGGGGTCCGCCAGGCGGCGCGCCAGAGCGGCGGCGCCCGTGCCGCCATCGTCCATGGGCTGGCCGGCGCTGACGAGGATCAGCGCGACGGGGAACAGCACGAACAGGGAGATCAGGCAAATGATGAGGCCGATGGCGCCGGCCACGAAGGCGTCGCCGCGGCACACGCCGCAGGCGGCCGCGCCCGAGGTGAGGAGGAACAGCAGGCACAGCGCCAGCAGCAGCGCGCCGAAGCCCAGGCCCGTGCTGGCGGCCAGCGGCCCCCAGCCCAGCCATGCCAGCCACAGCATGCCGCCGCCGCCGATGGCGATCTGGCCCAGGCCCAGGGTCTTGCGCGGCACATTGCCGGCCACCAGGGCAGCGCTGGCGGCGATCAGGGCGAAGAACACGCCCAGCGGCCAGGCGCCGAACGACAGCAGGTGCAGCACGGCCGGTGCGCCACGGTCACTGAAGAACTGGCCGTCGCGCAACCATTCGCCGGCAAACAATCCCGCTTCCTGTTGCTGCCAGGGCAACAGGCACAACGCTGCCAGGGCGGCCAGCAGCCAGCCGTAAAATATCTTTTTCATGAGGTCTCTATCCAGCTAAGTAGACCCGCCGGCATGGCCATTGCGGCATGCGGCAGGTTCGGTACGATGACAGTCTTTACGCCTTAATTGCCGGCCGAATAAATCTGTGTCGTCCAGCGTTGCAGCAAACGCTTGCGCGTGTCCGAGGCGCCATACTTGGCGAAGTCGTAGTTGATGGTCTTGATGTTTTCCAGGCGCGGCGAGGCGGCGGGAATGGTGGCGGCCGTGTTGGACGGGATCTGGAACGCCAGCGCTTTCACCGCTTCGCTCTGCACGTCCGGACGCAGGGCAAATTCATAGAATTTCTTTGCCTGCTCCATGTTTTTCGCGCCCTTGACGATGCTCATGGAGCCGATCTCGTAACCCGTGCCTTCGCAGGGCGGCAAGACTTTCACGGGGAAACCGGCCACGGTGAGTTTCATCAGGTCGTGCATGAAGCCGATGGCCACGCCCGCTTCGCCACGGCCCACGTCCTCGCCGGGCGCCACGCCCGCGTTCGGATACTTGCTGACGTTCTGACCCATTTTCGCCAGGAAATCGAAGGCTTCCTCTTCGCCGAACAGCTGCACCACGGTGGCCAGCGCATTGTAGGCGGCGCCCGAGGAGTTCGGGTTGGCCATCTCGATCTCGCCCTTGTAGGCGGGCTTGACGAGGTCTTTCCAGCATTGGGGCGGCGGCAGGTTTTTCTTCTTCAGCACGTTTTCGTTGTAGGCCAGGCCCAGGATGCCGATGTAGATGCCGACGGTGCGGTACTTGGCCGTCTCGGCCTGCTTGAGCGCCCACGGCTGCAGCTTGGGCAGGGTGGGCGACTTGTATTCTTCCGTATAGCCTTCGGCGGCCGCTTGCAGGTGCGGATCGCCCGTGCCGCCCCACCAGATGTCCGATTTCGGGTTCGACGCTTCGGCGCGGATCTTCGCATAGGCCTCGCCGGCGCTTTTCCTGATCATCGATACCTTGATCTTGCTTTCCGCCTCGAAGCGGTTCTTCATCAGCTGGCACCACTCCATGTCGGCCGAACACAGCACGGACAGGCGTTCCTCGGCGGCCATGGCCGTCATCGGCAGGGCCAGGCTTATAGCAATCGCAACATTGCGCATCTTCATCGTCTCACTCCAAGTTTGTTGTCGTTGTGGTACTTCAGACCGCACCGCTATCTTGCGGTGTCACTGTCCCGGGATGTGCTTTTTCAAGACTTGCACTGCATTGCACACGTGTGCACACCTTACCACCAGCCGATTTTGACTGTCAACAAGAATCTCGGCAGGCGTGCGGCGTGGTGTTTTACCGACAAAAAAAGCCGCCAGCGTTGCAGCTGGCGGCTTTCGGGACCGGTGGGGTCAGAGGGGTGTTACTGCCAGGCTTCCTTGCCCGCGCGTGGCTTGCCCACCATCAGCAGCGCGCCCAGGGTCAGCACGGCTGCCAGCGACAGGTAATAGCCCACGTATTGCAAGCCATAGTTCGTGGCCAGCCAGGTGGCGATGTACGGCGCCAGCGAGGCGCCCAGGATGCCGGCCAGGTTGAACGTCAGCGACGCGCCCGTGTAGCGCACTTCGGGCGGGAACAGTTCGGACAACATCGTGCCCAGCGGTCCGTAGGTCATGCCCATCAGGCCCAGGCCGACGGCCATGAAGACCGTCACTTCCCACGTCACGCCCGAACCGAACATGGGCGCGAGCACCAGGCCGAAGATGGCGATGGCGACGGAGACCCAGATCAGGGTGGCGCGGCGGCCGCGGCGGTCGGCCAGCACGGCCGAGAATGGAATCGTCAGGGCGAAGAACAGCACGGCAAACAGCTGCACGACGAGGAATTCCTTGCGCGTGAAGCCCAGCTTGGTCGTACCCCAGCTCAGCGCGAACACAGTCATCAGGTAGAACAGCACGAAGGTGGCTAGGGCGATGATGGTGCCCAGGAACAACATGCGGCCATGCTGGCGGAACACGGTGGCTACCGGCAGTTTGACGACCTCGTTCTTGTCGATGACTTTCTGGAAGTCCGGCGTTTCCGTGATCTTCAGACGCACGTACAGGCCGACGATGACCAGCAGCGCGCTGGCGAGGAACGGGATGCGCCAGCCGTAGCTGAAGAATTGCTCATCGGTCATGGTTTCGCTCAGCAGCAGGAAGATGCCGCCCGACAGGAAGAAGCCGATCGGCGCGCCCAGCTGCGGGAACATGCCGTACCAGGCACGTTTGCCCGGTGGCGCGTTTTCCGTGGCCAGCAGCACTGCGCCGCCCCACTCGCCCCCCAGACCCAGGCCCTGGCCGAAACGGCACAGCGCCAGCAGCAGCGGTGCCAGGGTGCCGATGGCGGCATACGTGGGCAGCAAGCCGATAATGACGGTGGAAATACCCATGGTCAGCAAGGCGGCCACGAGGGTTGCCTTGCGGCCGATGCGGTCGCCGAAGTGGCCGAACACGGCCGAACCGATGGGACGGGCGAAGAAGGCGATGGCGAACGTGGCCAGCGACTGCAGCACGGCGGCCGACGGGTCGCCGGCGGGGAAGAACAGTTTCGGGAACACCAGCACGGCGGCGGTGGCGTAGATATAAAAGTCAAAGAACTCGATGGTGGTGCCGATCAGGCTGGCGAACAGCACCGTGCCGGGGGAATTTTTCTTGGGGGGGGTGCTCATTTACTGCGCTCCTTGGGGAGGGTGTCTAAAGGCCATTCTCTGGATGTTTTTTCAGGCAGCAGCACAGCACGTTGTATAAAGTAACCGCCAGTAAATTATTGTTATTTCTGACTTCCATAAGCGGCGTGCTGCTGCGTTGGCAGCCGCTCGCAATGCTCGCACTGCGTCGCGACAGCCGCCTTGCATCACATCCGCTTCTGTTCATCATAAATTTACAATAATTTCCCGACGATTACTTAGGCGCATTGTTCACCTATCATAGCTGTGCGCGGACGTATTTGCTGTGAATTTGCTATTAAATTCGCAAACAAATTCCACGCAGCAACACGCCGTTGTTAACGGCAGGCAACGGTGAACAAACGCGCGCTATCGCGCTGCGATCAGTGCTGATCAGAGAAACAACGGTCGTGCGCCATCCGGTTACCCGGGGCACGGCAGGAAAGGCGTCAGGGGATGGGCGACGTGTATCAGGCCCGGCGTATCGCCAGGCATTCCGTACCAGACCCGCGCGTCGGCATCGCGGCATCGGTCATTTGTGGTGAATCCTTGCCTGCGGCCCCTCCGGGTGGAGCGGGCCGGCGATGATCGCGCCTGCATCACGAAGGATGCGGTTGATCTTGCTGTAAGCGGCTTATGATACGCGCAGTGGTGCGGTGCGGCAAGAAATGATGGAAACCGCCTACGCGTCGATCAGGGCGAACGCCTTGGCGATCTCCGCGCTGTCGAGCGGGCGCACGAGGCGCGCCACTTCCTGGCCATCCTTGAGGAAAATCAAGGTCGGCCACAGTTTCACGCGGAACGAGCGTCCCAGGGCGCGGCCGGGGCCGTCTTCCACGCGCAGGTGCGGCACCTCAGGGTGTAGCGCAAAGGCGGCGGCCAGCGGCGCCTGGGTGGCGCGGCAGTGGCCACACCAGCCCGTGCCAAATTCCAGCAGGGCCGGCCCCGCCAGGGCGTCGATCCCGGCGCGCGTGGGTTGCGCCACAGCATACGTGTCATTCATCATGCCAGTCTCCTTGACAACTTAGACCACTTTCACGCGCAAGGTCTCCAGGCCATCGATGGCCCCCACCAGCTCGTCGCCGCGCTGCACGGCCGCCACGCCGGCCGGCGTTCCCGTGTAGATCAGGTCGCCTGGCTGCAAGGTAAAGTAGGTCGACAGGTCGGCGATGGTTTCCGCCACATTCCAGATCAGCATGTCGATGCTGCTGCTTTGCCGCAGCTCGCCATTCACGTGCAGGGTGATGGCGGCATGGCTGACGTCGCCCGCCTGCGCGGCCGGCGTGATGGAACCGATGGGCGCCGAGTGCTCGAACGCCTTGCCCGTTTCCCACGGACGGCCCTGCTTTTTCGCCGCACCCTGCACGTCGCGGCGCGTCATGTCCAGGCCGATCGCATAACCCCACACGTGGCTCAGCGCATCGGCCACGCCGATATCGCTGCCGCCCTTGCCGATAGCCACCACCAGTTCCATCTCGTGCTGGAAATCCTGCGTCTGCGCCGGGTACGGCAACTCGCCCGTCGTGCCGGCAGGCACGGGCAGCACGGCGTCGGCAGGCTTCATGAAGAAAAACGGCGCCTCGCGGCCCGTATGGCCCATTTCCTTGGCATGGTCGACATAGTTGCGGCCCACGCAATAGATGCGGTGGACGGGGAAAGTATCAACGCTGCCGCTGACGGGAACACTGGGCTGGATGGCTGCGGGAATGACATACGACATGAAAACTCCTGATCGGCACGATAAAAAGGCGGCGATGAAAAAGGGACACCGCAGTGTCCCCTATTTTACGACAACGTTACTTCAGCAAGCCCGAGCGGCTCGGGTCCGGCATGCGGATGGCGACGATGAAGGAAATCAGGCACATGATGGTGACGTACCAATAGAAATACTCTTCCACGTGCCAGGCCTTGAACTGCAGCGCCACGTATTCGGCCGAACCGCCGAACATGGCGTTGGCGACCGCATACGACAGGCCCACGCCCAGCGCGCGCACTTCGACGGGGAACATTTCCGCCTTGATCAGGCCGCTGATCGAGGTGTAGAAGCTGATGATGGCCAGCGCGATGATGATCAGGCCGAACGCCGCGTACGGGCTGGAAATATCCTTCAAGGCATGCATGATCGGCAGCACGCACAGGGTGGCCAGGCCGCCGAAAAACAGCATCGAGGTGCGGCGGCCGATGCGGTCGGACAAGGCGCCGAACACCGGTTGCAAAATCATGTAGACGAGCAAGGCGCACGTCATGACGGCGCTGGCCGTCTTGGTGTCCATGCCGGCCGTGTTGACCAGGTATTTCTGCATGTAGGTGGTAAACGTGTAGAACACGAGCGAACCGCCGGCCGTAAAGCCAAGTACCGTGATGAAAGCACGCTTGTGCTTGAGCAAGCCGCGCAGGCTGCCCGCGTCCTTGTCCTTGCGCTCGCTGGCGGTGGTCGTTTCCGTCAGGGATTTACGCAGGTTCAGCGACACGAGGGCCGCCAGGGCGCCGAAGACAAACGGGATGCGCCAGCCCCAGGCACGCAATTCTTCCAGGGTCAGCAATTGCTGCAAGACCACCAGCACCAGCAAGGCCAGCAGCTGGCCGCCGATCAGGGTCACGTACTGGAACGAGGCGAAGAAACCGCGCTTGCCCGATTCCGACACTTCGCTCATATAGGTGGCGCTGGTACCGTATTCGCCGCCCACGGACAAGCCCTGGAACAGGCGCGCCACCAGCAGCAGGAACGGGGCGAAGGCGCCGATGGTTTCATACGTGGGCAGCACGGCGATCATCAGCGAGCCGCCGCACATCATCAGCACGGAAATCATCATCGACTGGCGCCGGCCGTACTTGTCGGCGATGCGGCCGAACAGCCAGCCGCCCACGGGACGCATGAGGAAGCCGGCGGCAAAGATGCCGGCCGTCTGCAGCAGCTGCGTCGTCGGGTTACCGGAAGGGAAGAAGGCGTGCGAGAAGTACAGCGCGCAGAACGAGTAAATGTAGAAGTCGAACCATTCGACCAGGTTACCGGAGGAAGCGCCAATGATGGCCTTGATGCGCTGCTGGGATGTCAGCTGCGCAACGTCATGCGGAGTATCGTGGGATGTCATATCAGTCTTCTTGTTCGTGTGAAAAAGCCAACGCCAGCCGGGTTTCCCAGGCTGGTTTTGCATCATACGCCCTTGATCAGGGTCAAAAAGCCGGCCGGCATACGCGTTAATACGTATCGCCGGCAACTTTTTTCACCTGCGGGCGGGCGGAATCAGACCCGCTCCAGCACCAGCGCGATGCCCTGGCCGATGCCGATGCCGCATCTTGTGTCAGTGCACAGTGCACAGTGCATGGTGCCTGCCCGGACGCGCTGGAGGTCAGACCCGTTCCAGCACCAGCGCGATGCCCTGGCCCACGCCGATGCACATGGTGCACAAGGCATAGCGCCCGCCCGTGCGGTGCAGCTGGTTGACGGCCGTCATCGCCAGGCGCGCACCCGACGCGCCCAGCGGGTGGCCCAGGGCGATGGCGCCGCCATTCGGGTTCACGCGCGGGTCGTCGTCGGGTAAACCCAGCTGGCGCAGCACGGCCAGGCCTTGCGCGGCAAACGCTTCATTGAGTTCGATGACGTCGAAGTCGGCCAGGGTCAAGCCCGTCATGGCCAGCACTTTCAGGGTGGCGGGCGCGGGGCCGATGCCCATGATGCGGGGCGCTACGCCGGCCGTCGCCATGGCCACGACCCGGGCGCGCGGCGTCAAGCCAAAGCGGGCCGCGTTCGCCTCGTCGGCCAGCAGCAGGGCCGCCGCGCCATCGTTGACGCCGGACGCGTTGCCGGCCGTGATCGTGCCATCCGCGCGCACGACGGGCTTGAGTTTCGTCAAGGTTTCCAGGGTGGTGGCGCGTGGATGCTCGTCGCGGGCAACGATGACAGGGTCGCCCTTCTTCTGGGCGATGCTGACGGGACAGATTTCACTGTCGAACACGCCCGCCTGCTGCGCCGCCAGCGCCTTGACCTGGCTGGCCAGGGCGAACGCATCCTGATCAAGACGGCTGATGCCGAAGTCCGACGCCACGTTTTCCGCCGTTTCCGGCATCGAATCGACGCCGTACTGCGCCTTCATCAAGGGATTGATGAAGCGCCAGCCGATGGTCGTGTCTTCCATTTTCATGCCGCGCGAAAAGGCGCTGTCCGCCTTGCCCATGACAAACGGCGCGCGGCTCATGCTTTCCACGCCGCCGGCGATCAGCAAGCCCGCTTCGCCGCTCTTGATGAAGCGGGCGGCGCTGCCGATGGCGTCCAGGCCCGAGCCGCACAGGCGATTCAGGGTGGCGCCCGGCACGCTGTCGGGCAAGCCCGCCAGCAAGGCCGCCATGCGCGCCACGTTGCGGTTGTCCTCGCCCGCCTGGTTGGCGCAGCCGTACAGCACGTCGGTGACGGCGTTCCAGTCCACATTCGGGTTGCGCGCCATCAAGGCACGGATGGGCACGGCGCCCAGGTCGTCGGCGCGCACGCCGGCGAGTCCGCCGCCATAGCGGCCAAACGGCGTGCGCTGGGCGTCGCAAATGTAAGCATGGGTCATGTTCTTTCCTCCAAGAAAGTAGTTTGCGTATTGATGGTGAACTAACGTCCGTCCGTCAGCGGCACGGCGGTCAACGCTTGCAACTGCTCGAAACTCAAGCCATCCACCAGTTCGACGACCGTGGCGCCGGCGGGCGACAGGTCGAGCACGGCCAGGTCGCTGTAGATGCGGCTGACGCAGGCTATGCCCGTCAGCGGATACGTGCATGCCTGCACCAGCTTGCTTTCACCCGTCTTGGTCAGCAATTCCATCATGACCCAGGTTTTTTTCGCGCCGATGGCCAGGTCCATGGCCCCGCCCACGGCGGGAATGGCGTCGGGGGCACCCGTGTGCCAGTTGGCCAGGTCGCCCGTGGCGGAGACTTGAAACGCGCCCAGCACGCAGATGTCCAGGTGGCCGCCGCGCATCATGGCGAAGCTGTCGGCGTGGTGGAAGTAACTGCCGCCGGCCAGCAGGGTGACGGGTTGCTTGCCAGCATTGATCAGGTCGTAGTCTTCCTCTCCCGGCGCGGGCGCGGGGCCCATGCCGATCACGCCGTTTTCGCTGTGCAGGATGATGTCCGCGCCGGCCGGCAAGTGGTTCGCCACCAGGGTCGGCAAGCCGATGCCCAGGTTGACGACATTGCCTTCATGGATGTCCGCCGCCACGCGGGCCGCCATTTGATCTCGATTCCATTTATTCACTTGATATTCCTCAGGCAGCTTTGAAGCCGGCGGGGCCGGTGGCCGTGCGCGGCACTTGCACCAGGCGCTGCACGAACAGACCCGGCGTGATGACGTGCTCGGGATCGATGCTGCCCAGCTCGGCAACTTCATGCACGGAAGCAATGCTGACTTTCGCGGCCATGGCCATGATGGGGCCGAAGTTGCGCGCTGTCTTGCGGTAAGTCAGGTTGCCCCAGCGGTCGCCCTGCTCCGCCTTGATCAGCGCGAAGTCGGCGTGGATCGGTGACTCGAACACATACATGCGGCCGTCGATCTCGCGCGTTTCCTTGCCCTTGGCCAAGTCCGTACCGTAACCGGTGGGCGTGAAAAAGCCGCCGATGCCGGCGCCGGCGGCGCGGATGCGCTCGGCCAGGTTGCCCTGCGGCACCAATTCCAGCTCCAGCTTGCCCGCGCGGTACAGCGCGTCGAACACGTGGGAATCGGCCTGCCGGGGGAACGAGCAGATGATCTTGCGCACTTGCCCGTTTTTCAGCAGGGCGGCCAGGCCCGTGTCGCCATTGCCCGCATTGTTGTTGACGATGACGAGGTCGCGCGCGCCCTGGGCGATCAAGCCGTCGATCAGCTCGGCCGGCTGGCCCGCGCCGCCGAAGCCGCCAATCATGACGGTGGCGCCATCGTGGATATCGGCCAGCGCATCAAGCACGCTGGAACGCAGTTTGTCGATCATTGCCTGTCTCCTCCCAATCAAACTCATCAGACACTTGTTCGTATAACGAACAAATATTCGTATTTAGAACTTATTCGTGAGAATATGCCTGATCGGGGCGCTTGTCAATTTGCCGTTTTCGCCGGCCCCATGGCTATAATTGCCACCTTGACCAATTGGAATCGCCATGACCGCACGCAGCAGCACGCCCCTTTCCGCCGAAGAAACCCTCGATGCCGACGGCGCGCCGCGTCCTGGCGACAGCTATGTGCAATCGTTCGCGCGGGGCCTGGCCGTGCTGCGCAGTTTTGGCGCGGACGCGCCGCAACAGACCCTGAGCGAAGTGGCCGAGCGGGCGCAGCTGACGCGCGCGGGCGCGCGGCGCATCCTGCACACCTTGTTGCATCTTGGCTACGTGGAAGCGGATGGACGGCTGTTCCGCCTGACGCCGAAGGTGCTCGACCTCGGCTATGCCTATTTGTCGTCGCTGCCCGTGTGGACGCAGGCGCAGCCGCTGCTGGAAGAATTGATGCAGACCTTGCGCCAGTCGTGCTCGGCCACCGTGCTCGACGGCGACGACATCGTGTATGTGGTGCGCCTGTCCGCGCACCGCACCATGTCGATCAACCTGGGCATCGGCAGCCGCCTGCCCGCCTACTGCACCTCGATGGGACGGGTTTTGCTGGCGGGCCTGGCGCCCGAGGTGCTGCGCGAACGGCTGTCGAAGATGGCGCTGCTGAAAATCACGCCGGCGACCAAGGTCGATATCGACGTCTTGATGGAAGAGATTGCGCAAGTGCGGCGCCAGGGCTGGTGCCTGGTGCAGGAAGAGCTGGAACAGGGCTTGATCGCCCTCGCCGCGCCCGTGTTCGACCGGGCCGGCAAGGTGGTGGCGGCGATCAACGTCAGCGGCCAGACGGCGGGACCGTCCGTGGCGCACCTGCTGGAACACAGCTTGCCGAAACTGCTCGACACGGCAAGCCGGGTCAGCGCCCTGGTGCGGGTGCAGCAGTAGCGCTTATTGCTTGAACCTTATTTCTTGAATTTGGCGCACGGGTCCGGGCGCGGTTGCGCGGGCATCGTTTGCGTCAGGTCAAACGTGCCCTTGTAGCCGCTGCCGCCCTGCTCCAGGTAACCGATGCTGCGCACGTTCAGTTGCGGATCGGCCAGCTTCAGCCAGCGGGGCACGCCGATATCCTTGCGCACGTGGTCGTTGCCGGCGATCAACACCACGTCGCGCGGCGCCTGGTCGCGGATCAGCTTGGCCATCCAGATATCGCGCGCCACCTGGGCGTTGACGACACCTTTGATCATCATGTCGGGCAGCATATTGCAGCGGGCTGCCTGGACTTCCTTCTCTTGCCCGTCCAGGATGTCCGCCGGCACGGGCGCGGCCAGGTACGTGGCCACCATGGCGGGCGGCATGGCCCACTGGATGCCATCGCGCACGATGCGCGAGGCATCGGCGGGCGACAGGTTGCCGGCGACCAGGCTCAGCTGGTAGCTGATGACGAGGTCCAGCACGGGCCGGTACAAGCTCCAGTCCCAGCGCGGCTGTTCCATCACGCGGATGATGCAGTCGGGGTCGGCGCAATCGCGCGCGGCGCGCGTCAGCAAGGCCTGGTTTTCGCGGTCGAACTGTTCCATGACAATCACGGGACGCCAGCCGGTCGCCAGGCGGCGACGCAATTCCTCGACGCGCAGGCGCTGGCCTTGCGCATTGTCATGGACTTCGCCCAGCAGCAACACTTGCGGATTGGGCAAGGTGTCGGCCACGGGCACGGGAGCGGGCGGAGCCTCTTTCTTCAGCAAGCTGCCGCAGGCGGCCAGCGCCAGCACGCTGCACAATAGGGCGGCGCGCGCGCCGGCGCGGAAAATCACGGTTTTCATGTCAGGCGGGTATCTTCAAGTGGCGATGCGCCAGATTGTACCGTCTCAGGCCGGCGCCGGCAGCTTGCGGCGCTCCAGCACTTCAAAGAGAAGCATGCCGGCCAGCATGGCGCCGGTAAACAGCCACGCCTTCGGCTGGCCCGCCAGCAGGGAGACGAGGGCGGGGCCGGGACAGAAACCGGCGATGCCCCAGCCCGCGCCAAAGGCCAGGCTGCCCAGCAGCAGGCGCCGGTCGATGCGCCGCGATACTGGCAATTGCATGGGTTCGCCCAGCAGTGCCGTGCTGCGCCGCCGCGCCAGCCAGAAGGCGGGCAGGGCCACGCCGATGGCGCCGCCCATCACCAGCGCCAGCGACGGGTCCCAGGCGCCGGCCAGGTCGAGGAAGCCGAGCACCTTGGCCGGGTTGCCCATGCCGGAAACGATCAGGCCCAGGCCAAAGACGAGGCCGCTCAACAGAGAAAGGATCAGCTTGCTCATAAGCTTGCTCACAGATGGCGCAACAGATAGACGGTGAGGAAACCGGCCGCCATGAAGGCGATGGTGGCCGCCAGCGAACGGGGAGACAGGCGCGACAGGCCGCACACGCCGTGGCCGCTGGTGCAGCCGGCGCCATAGCGCACGCCCACGCCCACCAGCAAACCCGCCACGATCAGGGCGGGCGTGCCAGCGTCGATCCGCACGGGCGGCAAGGCTTGCCACAGCGAATACAGCAAGGGCGTGCCGACCAGGCCGGCAAGAAAGGCGATGCGCCAGGCCAGGTCGCCACGACGCGGCCGCAGCAAGCCGCCGAGGATGCCGCTGATGCCGGCGATGCGGCCATTGAACAAGATCAGCAGGGCCGCAGCCAGGCCGATCAGCATGCCGCCGGCCAGCGAGGCCCAAGGCGTGAAATGCTGCCAGTCGATGTGCATGGAAATACTCAGTCCGCTTCGTCGTTGAACGTGGGGCGCGGCGCGCAAAATTGCGCGTACAGCACTTGCAGCACGGCCAGCACGGGCGCGCTGGCGACGCGGTAATAGATCTGCTTGCCGTCGCGCCGCGTGGCCACCAGCATCTCTTCGCGCAGCACGCCCAGTTGCTGCGACAGGGTCGGCTGGCCGATGCCCACTTTTTGTTCGAGGTCGCTGACACAATGCTCGCCCTGCGATAGCTGGCACAGCAGCATCAATCGGTCGGCATTGCCCATGGCCTTGAGCAGCGAGCTGGCCTTGTAGGCCGAGCCACGCATGGCGTCGAGGTTGTATTCGGCGTGTTGTGTTGCGACTGTCTCCATCGTGCCCTCCCACAGGCGGTCATATTGATCATCATGCGATAAACAATATACTAATCAATATACTGTTTTCCTGCTGGCGATTCGCACAAAAAAACAACAGTGTTTTTCGGCGATAGCGTGCTCATGCGAAGTGTGCGGCAGCGATAGCCATCACGCTATCAAAATGATAAATATTCGTAATTTAAAGTAAATAAGCGTAGCAAAATTGCCACGATTTGTGCTGTAATAAGACCTCTTCAGAAAAATCGTGATACGCCCCCGTACAGGCGCATTGTCCGTCCAGGCGCAGGCCGGTTTTCGACCGCACCGCACGGTGAACCAGGGAGTCAAAGATGAAGTTACTTCAGCCGCTAGGCATGGCCATGCTGGCGCTGTCGGCGTGCGCCGGCAGTGCGGCGGCCAGCACCCCGCCCACGACACACGCCCAGGTCGTGAGCGACGACAGTCTCGGTTTCACCAGCACTGCCGACAATCCCGGCTGGGACACACCGGACTTGCCGTATGCGCGCCTGCTGGCGCAGGGCACCATGCTCAACGCGGCCCCGCGCTGGAGCAGCACCGGTGCGCGCCACGGCGCACTGCCTCCGTCCGCAGCCGCCACGGCCCCGCCCGTGCAGCAAACGAACGTGCCGCCGCCCGTGCCCGAAGCGAGCATGGTCTCGATGTTGCTGGTGGGGCTGGGCTTGCTGGCCTTTAGCATGCACGGTGAAAAACAGGAAAAATTCGATAGCTGACCCTATTCCGGCAGCCGATGCCGCTGCCTTAAAAAAAATTCCGCCTTGCGCGGAATTTTTTTGCCTGCCGTGCCTGGGTTGATGCTCACTTGATGCTCACTTGTCCAGCAAGCGGCAAACCCGTTCGATATTGCCCACAGGAATGCCCGACTTCAGGGCGCGCGCGATGCAGGCCGCCTTGTCCGTGCCCGAGGCGGAAATGAGCACGAAGGCCGTGCCCAGGACGCTGACGGCGACCAGCAATATCAGCACGCCCTTGACGATCTCCCAGTTCACGGCGCGTCAGCAATCTCATACGTGAAAGCATAATAATGCTTGCCCTCTTCGATGCGGATGGCCAGGCTGCCCGACAGGCCTTGCAATTGCTCCGTCCCCGTATCGGGCACCACCGTCACCGACAAGGCTGGCGCGCCGCGCGTCATCGTGCCGCTGTGCTGCAAATAAAAACTGCCGTGACGCCCGTCCAGCGTGCCTTCCACCCGCTCCAGCGCCACATAGCCTGCCGAGCCGGCCACGCTGGCGCGCGCGCTGAGCATCTCGCCCCGCGCACTGGCGTCGAGGGCGCCGTGGTAGCGCTTGGCTAGCGACAGGCGTCCCAGCCCCGATTGCGCGGCCGTGTCCGACAAGGTTTCCGGGGTGATGATGACGTCGAATGTACCGCGAATGGTAGGCATCAGTACTCCTTGGAAAATGAAGAGGTGGCGGCCGCCTCCGGCCCGTTCAGCAGCACATGCAATTTTTGCATGGTGGCCCAGTTGCGCGAGGTGACGCCATCGCCGAGCAGCACGCCCAGCGCCGCCACCACCTTGCTGGCCAACACGCCATCGGGACACCAGGCATACGCGGCCCAGCGCCCCAGGACCAGCGCTTCCGGCTGCCACGGCCGCTGCGCCAGGGGCGCCAGGCGTTGCATGTCGGCCGGATTGTTCAGCACCAAGGTCAGCAGACGGGCAGCATCGGCCGCCGGCGCCAGGGTGTTTTGTTCGATCAGTTCGGCAAACTGGCTGGCCGACAGCACCGTCACCCGGGCCGCCACGCCCAGTTTCAGCACCAGCGCTTCCTCGATGCGGGCAGCGGCGTCGGCCGGCGCGACCTTGCCCCCGTCATACACGACGTTGCCACTGTTGAGCACGGTACGCACCTGCGCAAAACCCAGGTCGCCCAGCAGCTTGCGCAGGTCGGCCATGGCCACGCGCTTGGCGCGGCCGACATTGATCCCGCGCAAAAGCGCCACTTGCTGACTATTTTCCATCTGTGCCATGTGTTGTCTCCTTGCCTATGCCTGGCCGGCCGGAACGCTGGCGGCGCCTTCCGGCAATGGCGTCACCTTGGGCAGGCGCAGCAGGAACGTCGCGCCCTGCCCCAAGGTGCTGCTGACCGTGATGGTGCCGCCAAACTGCTTGGCAATCAAGTTGAATACGATATTCAAGCCCAGGCCCGTGCCGCCCTGTCCGCGCCGCGTGGTGACAAACGGGTCGAACACGCGGTCGAGCATGTCGGGCGCGATGCCGCGGCCATTGTCGCGCACCTGCATGGCGATCCAGTCGTTGTCGCCGTGCACGCCGATATGGATGTGGCCGTCCGTGTCCGCATCGAAGGCGTGCTCGACGCAGTTCAGGACCAGGTTGGTCAGCACCTGCGCCAGCGCGCCCGGATAGCTGTCGAGCATGATGCCGGGCGGGCAATCGATATCGATGCGGATGCGCGTCTTTTTCAGGGTCGGCTGCAGGCTCGAGATGACTTCGCCGATATAGTCGCGCAATTCGAACAAACGGCGCGCTTCGCTGACCTGGTCGACGGCGATCTGCTTGAAGCTGTGGATCAGGTGCGCGGCGCGGTAGGCATTGTTCATGATCAGGCGCGCGCTTTCGCCGGCCGTTTCCAGGTAGCGCACGATATCGGTCTTCTTCACGCTGCCGCCCGCCACCGCCGCGCTGATGCCATCGGTGGCTTCCTTCAGCACCGAGGCGCTGGTCAGCGCGATGCCGACCGGGGTGTTGATTTCATGCGCCACGCCCGCCACCAGGCTGCCCAGCGAGGCCAGGCGTTCCGACTGCAGCAACGATTCCTGCGCGCGGCGCAATTCGTCCATGGCCTGCGCCGTCTCCTGCTGCGAGCGGCGCGCCATGTCTTCCGCCTCGCGGCTGCCCTCGATGATGGACTTGAGCTTGCGCTGCACGGCATTGAAGCCGCGGATCACGTCGCCCAGCTCGTCGCGCCGGTTTTCCGGCAGCTCTTCGACGTCATCGCTGCCGCGCGTGGCCAGGTCGAACAAGCCGTCGCGCAACTGTTTCAAGGGGCCGAAGACGATGCGCAGGCTCAGCGCCAGGGCGCCCACCAAAATGATGTCAAGTAGCAACACTTCCAGCACCTTGCGCCGCACTTCGCCGCGCAGGGCCGCATCGATCTGGGCACGGCTGAAATTGACGATGACCTTGCCGACGATCACCGGCTTGCCGCCCGTGGCCGCGGCCACGGCGTCGCGGAACACCAGCGGCGCCTCGACGGGCGTGCCGCCCATGGCCACGTCGGAGGTCAAAGGCACCAAGGTGCCGGCCGCGTCGCGCACTTCGCCCGCGAACAGGCCGACGGAGGCATCGTAGACGCGGATGCCGACCAGTTCCGGCGGCAGCATTTCGGCCGCGACGATGCTGTCGACCTTGGATTTATCGAGGTCCCACAGGGCGGACGGCAAGCTGGTCTGCAAGCGCGTCAGCACGCCGCTGCGCAGGCGCGCGCTGCCCGATTCGAGTTCCTTGCTCAAGGTATATTGGGTATAGCTACCCGAAATGCCCAGCACCAGGGTGACGATCACGACAAAAAGCAGGGTCAGCCGGACTTGGATACTCACCATCAATCAACACTCCCCGGGCCAAGCCGCCAGCCCGCGGCGCGGGCGCAGTGACGTCAACGGACAACAGCCTGAATCAAATGTACGGTATGACATGCTTATTGGCAAGATTTACAGCAATGCCGTTTTCCACCAGGCCTTGATACAGGTTGAGACATTGCGTCATGGCAATGGTAATATCCCGCAATCATCTAAGGAGTCGTCATGGCGGTCATGCATCAACATCTACCCCTGGAACAAGTTCGTCCTGGCATGGTCTTGTCGGATGTCTTGCTCGATGCGCATGGACAAGTGCTGTTGCCGCAAGGCGCGGTATTGACGGAAAACATGCTGGCCCTGATGCCGCGCCACAACATCGACATGCTGCCGATCCAGGCGCCGCCCCCCTCGCCGGAAGAAATCGCCGCGCAACAGGCGGCCGACAGCGAACGGCTGGCCTACCTGTTCCGCAAGCATGACCCGGAGGATCCCCTGGACGCGGCCACCACCTTGCTGCGCAGCTATGTCACGGCTTACCGCCTGGGCACGGGAGAGGCCGCATGAGCACCCAGCTGACGCTCGACGACATCGTCGCCCACCTCGATGACTTGCCTTCGCTGCCCGCCGTCGTCATGGAACTATTGAACAGCATCGACCAGGAAGACGTCGATATTTCCGTGCTGGCCAAAAAAGTGTCGTACGACCAGGCGCTGACGGCGAAAACCCTGCGCCTGGCCAACTCATCGCAATATGGCTTGCAGGTGAAAGCCACCACCATCCAGCAGGCGATCACTTACCTGGGCTTCCAGACCACGCGCAGCCTGATCACGTCGGCGGCCATCACGGGTTGCTTCCCGGAAGGACGCTGCCCCGGTTTCGACGACAAGGCCTTCTGGCGCCATTCGGTGGCGACGGCCGCCTGCGCCAAGGTGCTGGCGCGGCAAATCCGCTTCAACCAGGATTACGCGTTCACGGCCGGCTTGCTGCACAACATCGGCCGCCTGGTGCTGGTCAGCAGTTTCCCCGCGCACTATGCGCAAGTCATCGCGCACCAGGCGGCGCACGATTGCAGCCTGCTCGAAGCGGAGCAAACCGTACTGGGCGTGGATCACGTGCAAGCCGGCGTGGCGCTGGCCGAACACTGGAATTTTTCCGACACGATGCGCCTGGCGCTGGGCAACTATCTGCAGCCGGACACGCCGGGAGCAGGCTTCCTCGCGTCGCTGATCCACGTGGCCAATGCCGTCGTCTGCGCGCTCGACCTGGCGCAGGCGGGCGACGACATGGTGCCGCGCGTCTCGCCGGTGGCCTGGGATGCGCTGGGCCTGGGCGAAGACACGTATCTGCAGCTGTTCCGCGAGACGGAACTGCGCTACGACGAAATCACCTCGGCACTGCTGAGCTAAACATGGCCGCAAACGCAAACGGCTCTCGCTGCGAAGCGAAAGCCGTCAAGGGTACTGCGGTGTGTCCATGCTGCCCGGTCCACGCCAGTGCCGCCAGCAGCTACGCAAGCGGCACAGTCAGCGCGCCACCGCCGCATCAGTGCGCGTAATTCGATTCTTGCGCATCGCCGCGGTCTTCCGCTTTTGGACGGCCCTGGGCGTCGGACAGACGATACTTGGTGCGGCGGTCGCCCATCAAGTCGCGCAGGTCACGGATGCTCATGCCCGTCACTTCGTGCATGCGGATCAGCAGCGAGGCGCCGACCGGCAAGCGGTGATGGCGGATCTTGCTGATGACGGGTGGCGCCACTTCGAGCAGACGCGACAGGGCTGCATCGTTTTTCAGCTGCATCTTGCTCAGCAGAATATCCAGCAGGTGGTTCGGGTTGTAACTCTCTTGCGATGCTAATGCATGATGTGCCATGATTTTTCCTCGTCTGGTGAATGTAGAAAATAATGCCGATACGAACTTAAGGCTGGCTTAGAGTGTTCAAATAAACGTCTGTCATCGGATTCAGCCCTCCCCCGCCCTTCCTCCGTATCGCACTGCCTGCACAGGACTCGCACAGCCACGCCCAGCCAACGTACGCAATTTGCCGCGTGAGTAAAAGCACGTGCAATTCACTGAAATGAATTGCATATAAGGCAATATACTAGCCCAAACACGCGGCATCTGCGCCTCGCGCAAACTTCCTGATTGTTAAATATCAATCAAGCTGCTGGTTGGCTTGGCAACGATGCTATTTCAACACATTAGGATGCCAGCGGGCGCACACAAGGCTTTGCAGCAACTTGTTACAAATCAATGGTGTCACACGGCAATAAATGCTTTTGAGCATCACGACGCAGGGCCACATATACAAGCGACAACCTTGTCGGCAAGGTAAGCACAACATGGCCCGCCCCGGCGATTTACGCTAAACTATGGCCTGAACTTGCAGCGAGCCTGCCGCCGGGCAGCCAGAGGCGCCCGGCCGGTCATCCACCGCCTCCCGCCCCAAGCGGCGCACAGCGCAAGCCCCCTGCCCAGCTTATTTGCAGCCACACTGATTTGCTCCATTATTTGTCCCACTTATTTGCCGCCACATTTACCGATAAGCACCCGACGCCATGCAGAAAAAAGTATTCATTAAAACCTTCGGCTGCCAGATGAACGAGTACGACTCGGACAAGATGGCCGACGTGCTGGGCGCCTCCGATGGCCTGGTGCGCACCGACACGCCGGAAGATGCCGATGTGATCCTGCTCAATACCTGCTCCGTGCGCGAAAAGGCGCAGGAAAAAGTGTTTTCCGACCTGGGCCGCCTGCGCGAGCTGAAACTGGCCAAGCCGCACCTGCTGATCGGCGTGGGCGGCTGCGTGGCGTCGCAGGAAGGCGACGCCATCGTCAAGCGCGCGCCGTATGTCGACATGGTCTTCGGCCCGCAAACGCTGCACCGCCTGCCGCAGATGATCGAACTGCGCCGCGCCAGCGGCGATGCGCAAGTGGACATCAGCTTCCCGGAAATCGAAAAATTCGACCACATGCCGCCGGCCAAGGTGGAAGGCGCCTCGGCGTTCGTTTCCATCATGGAAGGCTGCAGCAAATATTGCAGCTACTGCGTCGTGCCCTACACGCGCGGCGAGGAAGTGTCGCGCCGCTTCGAGGACGTGCTGACGGAAGTGGCGGGCCTGGCCGCCCAGGGCGTCAAGGAAATCACCCTGCTGGGCCAGAACGTGAACGCCTACCGTGGCGCGATGGAAGGCGGCGAGATCGCCGACTTCGCCCTGCTGCTCGAATACGTGGCCGACATCCCCGGCATCGCTCGCATGCGCTTCGTCACCAGCCACCCGAAGGAATTCACGCAGCGCCTGATCGATGCCTATGCGAAGATCCCGCAGCTGGTCGACCACCTGTATTTGCCCGCGCAGCACGGTTCCGACAAGGTGCTGGGCGCCATGAAGCGCGGCTACACGGGCCTCGAATACAAGTCCATCATCCGCCGCATCCGCGCCGTGCGCCCGAACATGGCCATTTCGTCCGACTTCATCGTCGGTTTCCCCGGCGAGACCCAGGCCGACTTCGACGCCATGATGAAGCTGATCGCCGACGTGGGCTTCGACAACAGCTACAGCTTCATCTTCAGCAAGCGCCCCGGCACGCCGGCCGCCAGCCTGGAAGACGACACGCCGCATGACGTCAAACTGGCTCGCTTGCAACAGTTGCAGGCGGCCATCGACGCCAACACGCGCAAATACAGCCTGGCCATGGTCGGCACCGTGCAAACCATCCTCGTCGAAGGCCGTTCGAAAAAGGATACGATAGATCGCGAACTGCAAGGCCGCACGGAAAACAACCGCGTGGTCAATTTCGACGCCGGCCCCGACGGTTTGCAACTGATCGGCCAGCTGGTCGACGTGCGCATCACCGAAAGCCATTCCTACACCCTGCGCGGCGAACTCGTCGCCAGCGCACCCGCATTGAAAAGAGCCAGTTGAAAACCAAAGCCCCGATACAGCCGCATTACTTCATCCCCGAGCCGCTCGACAACACGCGCCTGGCGCACCTGTGCGGCCCCCTCGATGAAAACCTGCGCCAGATTTCCGCCGCCCTCGACGTGACGATCTTCCGCCGCGGCGAGAAATTCATCGTCGGCGGCAGCAATGCCGAACGCGCCGTGGAAATCCTCGAACAGTTCTACGCCATCGCCAACAAGGTCGTGCCGCTGGAAGAAGTGCAGCTGGCCCTGGTGGAACAGCGTGCGGGCCTGTCCGCCGCCTCGGAACACCACGCCAACGCACCCGTCAGCACCTTCGTCGAGCCGGATATCGCCAGCCCCGTGCTGAAAACGCGGCGCGCCGACCTGCGCGGGCGCACGCCGCACCAGATCGCCTACCTGCGCGACATCCTCGAACACGACATCAGCTTCGGCGTCGGCCCGGCAGGCACGGGTAAGACCTACCTGGCCGTCGCCTGCGCCGTCGACGCGCTCGAACGCGACGCCGTCAAGCGCATCATTCTGACGCGCCCCGCCGTCGAAGCGGGCGAACGCCTGGGCTTCCTGCCGGGCGACCTGGCGCAAAAGGTCGACCCGTATCTGCGTCCCCTCTACGATGCGCTGTATGATTTGCTGGGCTTTGACCGCACGCAAAAACTGTTTGAAAAACAGGTGATCGAGATCGCCCCGCTGGCCTACATGCGCGGACGCACCCTGAACCACGCCTTCGTCATCCTTGACGAGGCGCAAAACACCACCGTCGAACAGATGAAGATGTTTTTGACGCGCATCGGCTTCGGCAGCAAGGCCGTGGTGACGGGCGACGTCACGCAAGTCGACCTGCACAAGAGCCAGACGAGCGGCCTGATCGACGCCGTGCACGTATTGAAAGATGTGCGCGGCATCGGCTTCACGCAATTTAACAGCACCGACGTGGTGCGCCATCCACTCGTCGCGCGCATCGTCGACGCCTATGAAACGGCGCAGGCGGCCAACGCCGACGCCGCCCAGTTACTCCCCTTGTTGAAACCAGCTGCCGCCAAAAATGTCCGAAAAAAATAAACTGTCCCTGTCCGTGCAATACCCGGACGCCCGCCTGGAAACCCTGATCACGCGCCCGAAAGTGCGCCGCTGGGTCAAGGCGGCCCTGTTCGCCCCCGCCGAATTCACCATCCGCTTCGTCGACGCGGAAGAAGGCCGTACCTTGAACCGCGATTACCGCGAAAAGGACTACGCCACCAACGTGCTGACGTTCGCCTACAACGAAGGCGAAGAATTAAGCGACGACGAGCCGACGCGCGCCGACATCATCCTGTGCACCGACGTGCTGGAAAAGGAAGCGGCGGAGCAGAAGAAAAGCGTGGAAGAGCACACGGCCCATCTGATCGTGCACGGCGTGCTGCATGCGCAAGGCTACGACCACATGGATGACGAAGAAGCCACCGAAATGGAGGGTCTGGAAACGGAAATCCTCGCAAAACTTGGCATTACCGATCCGTACAAGGAGTAAGACCATGGGAACCTGGGCCACTGACGCCTTCGGCAACGACTACGCCATGGATTGGGCACAGGACTTGCACGAATATAAAACCCTGGAACTGGTCGAGACGACGCTCGACAACGTCATCGACAGCCAGGAAGCGGAACTGGAAGCGCCGTTCGCCGCCGAAGCGCTGGCCGCGCTGGAAGTGATCGCGCGCCTCCTGGGCAAGCCGGGCGAGGACGATCCGGCCACGGCGGAAGTGGACGAGTGGGTGGCCGCCTGCAAGAAAAAGGTGACGCCGCCGCTGCTGGACAAGGCGCGCCTGGCCTTCGAGCGCATCACGGCCGAGTCGTCGGAACTGCGCCAGTTGTGGCAGGACAGCGAGCATTTCGCCGACTGGCAAGCCGACGTGGCGGCCCTGCGCGCGCGCGTGCTGGGCCCGGACGCCGCGTAAAACATCGGGCAACGGCGCACTTCGACGTATTAAATTTGCATCAAAAGCGGGGAAATCCGGTATTCCCCCACTTTTGGTGTATCCTATATCCCTTCGCAACAACGGCTCACGCCTCCTATGCCCGAGCACCCTAGTGGCGTCAGAACTGACGTCAAGCCCCACCGGTCACTGTTTGAACGCCTGACCGCACTCATTTCCCCCGAGCCAGAGAACCGTGCAGAATTGCTCGATGTTCTACACGATGCGCATGAACGCAAGCTGATCGACGCCGACGCCCTGTCGATGATCGAAGGCGTGTTTCAGGTATCGGATCTCTGTGCGCGCGACATCATGATTCCCCGCTCGCAAATGGATGTCATCGACATCAGCAAGCCGATCGAGGAATGGATGCCGGAAGTCCTGTCCACCGCCCACTCGCGCTTCCCCGCGATCGAAGGCGAGCGCGACAAGGTCATCGGCATCCTGCTGGCGAAAGACTTGCTGCGTTATTACGCAGAAGAAACTTTCGACGTCCGCGACATGCTGCGCCCCGCCATCTTCATCCCCGAATCGAAACGCCTGAATGTGCTGCTGCGCGATTTCCGCGCCAACCACAATCACATGGCCATCGTCGTCGATGAATACAGCGGCGTCGCCGGCCTGATCACCATCGAAGACGTGCTGGAACAGATCGTCGGCGATATCGAGGACGAATACGACTTCGACGAAGCCGAGGACAACATCCTGTCGCTGAAGGAAGGCCAGTTCGGCCCCCGCTGGCGCGTCAAGGCGCTGACCGAGATCGAACAATTCAACGAAGAAGTGGGCAGCCACCTGGTGGACGACGACGTCGACACCATCGGCGGCCTCGTGTCGAAGTACCTGGGCCGCATGGCGCACAAGGGAGATATCTTCGACCTGGGCAATTTGCGCTTCGAGGTGCTGCGCGCCGATGCGCGCCAGGTGCACGTGCTGCTCGTCGAGCGCCTGCCCAACGTACCGGAACTGGAACTCTGACATGCGCGTCCTGTAAATGCGTTTCAGACGCGCCGACCCCAACGCCCCCGCCAAACCGCCCCGCAGCACCTGGGCGCGCATGCTGACTGCCGCCATCGCCGGCGCCGTCGCCGTGCTGGCGTTCGCCCCTTTCAGCTACTGGCCGCTGCAAATCCTCAGCCTGGGCGTGCTGTTCTACCAGGTGCTGCGTTCGTCCAGCGTCAAGGGCGGCGCGCTGATCGGCTGGGCCTACGGCTTCGGCTGGTGCGCGGCCGGCACGCACTGGCTGTACATCTCCATGCACCGCTATGGCGACATGGCCGCGCCGATCGCCGCCGTCGCCGTGGCCCTGCTGGCCCTCCTGATGGCCATCTACGTGGCCCTGGCCATGGGCGCGGCCGCCTGGCTGCGCCAGCGCTGGGTGCTGTCCCTGCCCGCCATGACCCTGCTGGTGCTGCCCGCGACCTGGACCCTGTTCGAATGGACGCGCGGCTGGCTGTTTACGGGTTTTCCGTGGCTGGCCACCGGTTACGCCCACAACGCCAGCCCGCTGGCCGGCTTTGCCCCCATCGTCGGCGCCTATGGCCTGGGCTGGCTGGCGGCGCTGTCGGCCGGCGCCCTGCTCTTGCTCACGCACCGCACGCGCTGGTTCGCGCTGGGCGGCGTGATCGCGCTGTACGCGGCCGGCATCGGCTTGCAATATGTGGCGTGGACGCACCCGGTCGGACGCCCGATCACGGTGCGCCTGCTGCAGGGCAATGTGCCGCAGCAGCAGAAATTCGACCCCGGCTTCGTGCTGGGCGCCCTGCAGATGTACCAGGGCGCCATCACCAGCGCGCCGGCCGACCTGATCGCCACGCCGGAAACGGCCGTCACCGTGCTGCCGCACCAGCTGCCGCCCGGCTATCTGGATAACCTGGCGACGTATGCGCGGCAGACGGGCAGCTCGATTTTGGTCGGCATGCCCGTGCTCGACGAGCAGCAGCGCTTTTACAATGCGGCCGTGGGGATCACGCCCAACGGCACGCCGGGACCGTACTACCAGTACCGCAAGCACCACCTGGTGCCGTTCGGCGAATTCGTGCCGCCCGGCCTGCACTGGTTTGTCGCCATGATGGCCATCCCGCTGGGCGACATGGGCCGCGGCGCCGAGGTGCAAGCGCCTTTGGCCGTGCGCGACCAGCTGGTGCTGCCGAATATCTGCTACGAAGACCTGTTTGGCGAGGAAATCGCCGGCCAGCTGGCCAGCGCCCACCGCAGCGGCAAGCAGTCGGCATCCGTGCTGCTGAATATCTCGAACCTGGCCTGGTTTGGCGATTCGATCGCCATCCCGCAGCATCTGCAGATCTCGCAGATGCGCAGCCTGGAAACGGGCCGCCCCATGCTGCGCTCGACGAATACGGGCGCCACCGCCGTCATCGACGGCAAGGGCGTGGTGCAAAGCCTGCTGCCGCCGGAACAGCAAGCCACCCTGGCGGCCAAGGTGCAAGGCATGGGCGGCATGACGCCATACATTCTTTACGGCAACAAACTGGTACTGGCCCTGGCCGCGCTGGCCCTGCTGACGGCCTTCCTGCTGTCGCGCGCCGCCCGCCGTGGCCGCGCCGCGCAGCAATAAGCGGCCGATATTGCCCGAAGAGTCACAGTGGGCCCGTAAAAACCGCTAAAATTAGCAAAACCCCGGCCCGGACGCGCTTCCAAGCATGTGTCCGGGCTTCAAGCAAACCTTAACAAAGCGCAGCCTCCCGCGCGGCGAACTCATACGATGCTCACATTTCAACAAATTATCCTGACCTTGCAAACCTATTGGGACAAGCAAGGTTGCGCCCTGCTCCAGCCTTACGACATGGAAGTCGGCGCCGGCACCTTCCACACCGGCACCTTCCTGCGCGCGATCGGCCCGGAGCCTTGGCGCGCCGCGTATGTGCAGCCTTCGCGCCGCCCGAAGGATGGCCGCTATGGCGAAAATCCGAACCGCATGCAGCACTATTACCAGTATCAGGTGGTGCTCAAGCCCGCGCCGGAAAACATCCTCGACCTGTATCTGGGTTCGCTGGCCGCCCTGGGCCTGGATTTGAAGCAGAATGACGTGCGCTTCGTCGAAGACGACTGGGAAAGCCCGACCCTGGGCGCCTGGGGCCTGGGCTGGGAAGTCTGGCTGAACGGCATGGAAGTGACCCAATTTACCTACTTCCAGCAAGTGGGCGGCCTCGATTGCAAGCCCGTGCTGGGCGAAATCACCTACGGCATCGAACGCCTGGCCATGTACCTGCAAGGCGTGGAAAACGTGTATGACCTGGTGTGGACCGAGTGGGAAGAGAACGGGGTCACGAAAAATCTGACCTATGGCGACGTCTTCCACCAGAACGAAGTGGAACAATCGACCTACAACTTCGAGCACGCGAATACGGACCTGCTGTTCGAACAGTTCGGCAACTACGAAGCGGAAGCGAAGCGCCTGATCGAGCTGCAACTGACCCTGCCCGCCTACGAAAAGATCATGAAGGCTTCGCACAGCTTCAATATGTTAGATGCGCGTGGCGCCATCTCGGTGACGGAACGCGCCGCCTACATCGGCCGCGTGCGCACCCTGTCGCGCCTGGTGGCGCAAGCGTATTACGACTCGCGCGAGCGCCTCGGTTTCCCGATGCTGCCCGCAGCAGACCAACCCGCCGCCGCTTGATCGCCTAGCTCATACACCGCCGTACCAGACAAGAACACCATGAACCAAACACTGCTCATCGAACTGCTGACCGAAGAACTGCCGCCGAAAGCGCTGGCCAAACTGGGCGCCGCCTTCACGGCCGGCATCGTCAACGGCCTGAAGGCGCGCGACTTCCTGGAAGCCGACAGCGTCGCCACCAGCTACGCCTCGCCGCGCCGCCTGGCCGTCTCCATCACCAACGTGCGTGAAGTCTCGCCCGATAAATCGATCCGCGAAAAAGTCTTGCCCGTCTCCGTGGCGCTGGACGCGAACGGCAACGGCACCCCGCCGCTGGCCAAGAAACTGGCCGCGCTGGGCTTCCCCGACCTGACGGTGGCCGAGCTGGAACGCGCCGCCGACGGCAAGGCTGAAAGCTTCTTCTACACCTACACGGCGCCCGGCAGCCAGCTCGCCACGGGCGCGCAAGCTGCCCTGGCCGAGTCGGCCGCCAAGCTGCCGATTCCAAAGCTGATGAGCTATCAGCGCCCGGACGGCAGCACCGTGCAATTCGTGCGTCCGGCCCACAGCCTGATCGCCCTGCACGGCATCAATATCCTGCCGTTGACCCTGCTGGGTTTGACGGCCGGCCGCACCACCCTGGGCCACCGCTTCCTCACCGACGGCGAACCGATCACCATCGCGCACGCGGAAAACTATGCGCCGTCGCTGATTCTCAACGCCAGCGTCATCGCCAGCAACGAGGAACGCAAGGAGCGCATCCGCGCCCAGTTGCTGGACAAGGCCGGTGCCGACCAGGTGCTGATGCCCGAAGCGCTGCTCGATGAAGTCACGGCCCTGGTCGAATGGCCGGTCGTGTATGAGTGCCACTTCGAGGAAGAATTCCTGGCCGTGCCGCAGGAATGCCTGATCCTCACCATGCAGACGAACCAGAAATACTTCGCATTGACGGACAGCGAAGGCAAGCTGCGCTCGCGCTTCCTGATCGTCTCGAACATCGAGACGGACACGCCAGAGCACATCATCGGCGGCAACGAGCGCGTCGTGCGCCCGCGCCTGTCCGACGCCAAGTTCTTCTTCGAGCAAGACAAGAAGAAAACCCTGGCATCGCGCCTGCCGCTGCTGGCCAATGTCGTCTACCACAACAAGCTGGGCACGCAAGCTGCGCGCACAGAGCGCGTCAAGTCGCTGGCCGGCGCCATCGCCGCCAAGCTGCAATATGACGTCGCCCTGGCCGAACGCGGCGCCCTGCTGGCCAAGGCCGATTTGCTGACCGACATGGTGGGCGAATTCCCCGAGCTGCAAGGCATCATGGGCACGTACTACGCGCGCCATGATGGCGAACCGGAAGAAGTGGCGCTGGCCGCCTCCGAACACTACCAGCCGCGCTTTGCCGGCGACAGCCTGCCATCGACCGCCACCGGCACCGCCGTGGCGCTGGCCGACAAGCTCGAAACCCTGGTCGGCATCTGGGCCATCGGCCTGGCGCCGACGGGCGACAAGGACCCGTTCGCGCTGCGCCGCCATGCCCTGGGCGTGCTGCGCATGCTGCTGGAAAAACGCCTGCCTTTGTCGATCCAGGGCTTGCTGGCCGATGCCGCCGCGCAGTTCGCAGCCGTTCCCGGCTTCAAGGACCCGGTCGCGGACGTCACCACCTTCATGCTGGATCGCCTGCGCGGCATCCTGCGCGAGCGCGGTTTCTCGCCGAATGAAATCGAAGCCGTCGTGGCGCAGAATCCGGACCGCCTGGACGACATCGTGCAGCGCCTGGAAGCCGTGCAGGCGTTTGCCGCCCTGCCGGAAAGCGCCTCGCTGGCCGCCGCCAACAAGCGCATCACGAACATCCTGAAAAAGAACGAAGAAGCCGTGAGCCAGGTCGCCGCCGGCGGCGTCAACGTGGCGCTGCTGCAGGACGAGGCGGAGAAAAAACTGGCCGCCGCCGTCTCGCGCGTGCAGCCGGAAGTCGACGCGGCCTTCGCCAAGGGCGACTTCACCAGCACCCTGCAAACGCTGGCGCAGCTGCGCGACGATGTCGATGGCTTCTTCAACGACGTGATGGTGATGGCCGAGGATGTCGCCCTGCGCAACAACCGCCTGGCCTTGCTGTCGTCGCTGCACGGCATGATGAACCGCGTCGCCGACATTTCGAAGCTGGCGGCATAATGGGCACGCCGGCGCTGAAACTGATTATTCTCGACCGCGACGGCGTCATTAATCATGACTCGCCGGACTTCATCAAGTCGCCTGCCGAATGGCTGCCGATACCCGGTTCGCTCGAAGCGATCGCCCGCCTGAACCAGGCAGGCTATCGCGTCGTCATCGCCTCGAACCAGTCGGGCATCGCGCGCGAATATTTCGACATGACGGTCTTGAACGCGATCCACCAGAAGATGCACACATTGGCGCAGCAGGTGGGCGCCGATATCGACGCCATCTTCTTTTGCCCGCATGCGGGCGCGGACAATTGCGACTGCCGCAAGCCGAAGCCCGGCATGTTCCATGAAATTTCGCAGCGCTACAACACCAGCCTGAAAGGCGTGCCCACGGTCGGCGATTCGCTGCGCGACCTGCAGGCAGGCTTCATCAGCGGCTGCGTGCCCTACCTGGTCCTGACGGGCAAGGGCGAGAAGACCAATGAAACGGGCGGCCTGCCGCCTGGCACCCAGGTCTTCCCCGACCTGGCCGCCGTCGTCAGCCACCTGCTCAAGGCGCCAGCGACACCGGCGCCCACAGTGGCATTCAGTATCTAATCTTCGGAGAACCGCATTGCGTAATATTTCCCTGTTCCTGCGATCCCTGCTGTTCATGATCATCATGATCGTGGCCACCATCGTCTGGGCCTGCGTGTGCTTTTTTGCCGCGCCATTGAGCTACAACAAGCGCTATTGGGTCACCTCGCGCTGGAACGTGTTTATCCTGTGGTGTGCCAAGGTCATTTGCGGCATCCGCTATGAAGTCAAGGGCGCAGAGAACTTCCCCGATGCGCCGGCCATCGTGCTCTCGAAGCACCAGTCGGCCTGGGAAACCATCTTTTTGCTTCCCAGCCTGCCACGCCCGCTCGTATATGTGTTCAAGAAGGAGATTTTGTACATCCCCTTCTTCGGCTGGGCCATGGCGCTGCTGCGCATGATCCCCATCGACCGCAAGCAGGGCAAGCATGCGTTCAAGAGCGTCGTCGCACATGGCAAGCGCCGCCTGGCAGATGGCCAATGGATTATCATGTTCCCTGAAGGTACCCGCATTCCCGTGGGCCAGGCGGGCAAGTACAAGAGCGGCGGCACGCGTTTGGCTATCGCCACGGGCGCCGTGGTGGTGCCGATTGCGCATAATTCAGGCGAGTGCTGGCCCAAGCAGTCATTCCTCAAACGCCCGGGACTGATCACCGTCTCGATAGGCAAACCGATTTCGCCGGAAGGGCAAACCCCGGACAGCATGATGCAACAGGTGGAAAATTGGATAGAATCAGAAATGCGCGTCATTTCGCCTCACGCCTACAACGCTGGCTAGACGGCATCAGCGCGGTCATCCAGGAGCCGACACTGCGCCAGCAGATGAAGACCATCAGGGTCGGCGACCAGCAACTGGATTTGTTCGCGCATGACGTCTCGACCAGCACGCCCCCGGCGGTGCGCCCCACGGCACCGCCAGCGCCGCCCGTGGCGCCACCGCTAGTGGCACCCGCGCCCCCCATCGCTCGTCCTGCCCCGCCTCCCCTGCCTTCCCCGCCACGCACCGCCGATGGCCCGCCACTGCGCCAGCTGCAACTGGGCAGCCACCTCGTCGAATTTGCCCTGCGCCGTTCCACGCGCCGTTCCATCGGCTTCATGATCGACGATAACGGCTTGCGCGTCACGGCGCCCAAGCGCGTCACCCTGGCCGAAATCGACAACGCCATCCGCGCCAAGCAAGGCTGGATCGTCTCGAAACTGCTGGAACGGGGCGAGCGCAAGGTGCAGCGCCAGCAGCGCCCGCCCGTGGCATGGATCGACGGCGCCGTGCTGCCCTACCTCGGTGGCGACATCACCTTGCGGTTGCACCAGGCACCGCGCCACCGCGCCAGCTTCCAGCGCGAGACGAATGAGCTGCACGTTTGGGTCACGCCCACGGGCAGCGAACAGCAGTTGAAGGAAAAAGTGAAGGGATGGTTCCAGCACGAAGCGCGCCAGCTGTTCGAGGCGCGCCTGGACGTGTATGCGGACAAGCTGGGCGTGCAGTACGATTCACTGTCGCTATCATCGGCCGGCACGCGCTGGGGCAGCTGCACCATCGAGCGCAAGATCCGCCTGAACTGGCGCCTGATCCATTTCGCCCTGCCGCTGATCGACTACGTGGTGGCGCACGAACTGTCGCATCTGCTGGAAATGAACCACAGCCCCCGCTTCTGGGCCACCGTGGAATCGATTTATCCCGATTACGATGGCGCCAAGCAGGCGCTCAGAAAACGCTCGCAGGAATTACCAGTCCTGTTCAATTAAGCTGGCAGCAAAGGCTGGATCGCAGCGATCGTGCGCGGCGTGGCGCCCCGGTGCTGGCTGGCAAACGCCAGCGCTTTTTCTCCCATGGCCGCCAGGCGCGCGGGATCCTGCAGCAGGGCCGCCGCCTGCGCCATCAGCGCGTCGGCGTCCGCCACCAGCGCGGCACCGCCGGCGGCAATCGCCTGTTCGGTCACCAGCGCAAAATTGAAGGTGTGGGGGCCGATCAGCACGGGCTTGCCCAGGGCCGCCGGCTCGATCAGGTTTTGCCCGCCCAGCGGCAGCAGGCTGCCGCCCACGAAAGCGCAATCGCAGGCCGCGTAATACGCAAACATCTCGCCCATCGAGTCGCCCAGCAGCACCTGCGTGCCCGCAGCCACGATGCCATCCTGGCCCAGACCGGACCTGCGCTGCACGGCCAAGCCCTGCGCCGCGATGAGTTTTTCCACCTCGTCAAAGCGCTGCGGATGACGCGGCACGATCAACAGCAGTGCATTCGCGGGCAGGCTGGCGCGGGTATAAGCATCGAGGATCAGCTGCTCTTCCCCTTCGCGCGTGCTGGCGCACAGCAGCACGGGACGTGTGCCGATGGCGCCGCGCAGCCAGGCGCCTGTCGCCAGCGCCGTTTCGGGCACGACGACGTCGAACTTGATGCTGCCCGTGACCACCACGTCCTGCACGCCCAGCTGACGCACCCGATCGGCATCGTCCTGCGTCTGCGCCGCCACCAGGGTGATGCCGCGCGCCGCATCGGCAATCAATTTGCCCAGGCGCTGCGCCTTGCCCAGCGATCGCTGCGACAGGCGCGCATTGGCCAGCACCACGGGTACTTTGTAGCGATTGCATTGGTGGATCAGGTTTGGCCACACTTCCGTCTCCATCAGGATGCAGATACGCGGCGCGAAATGGCGGATGAAACGGGCCGGCATGGCGCCCGTGTCATACGGCAGGTAGCGTTGCACGAGGCGCGTCCCGTGTTTCGCGAACAGGGCCTTGCCCGTGGCGCGCCCCGTCGGCGTCATGTGCGTGAGGACGATGCGGCATGCGGGCCATGCGGCCAGCAGCGCATCGATCAGCGGTTCGGCCGCGCGCGTCTCACCGACGGAGACGGCGTGCAGCCAGATGGTGTCGGTAGCGGATGTCGGCCGGCGTCCATAAAAGCCCAGACGCTCGCCCCAATGCTGGCGGTAGCCGGGTTCCTGGCGTCCGCGCAGCCACAGCCGCGCCAGCACCAGGGGCAAGGCCAGCCACCAGGCAAGGGTATAAAGAAGTCGCATATTTGTTTGATGTTAAAGTCAGGCGGGAGGGTGGTCGGCCAGCAGGCGCCGCGCCGCGGCCAGCACTTCCGGCACGCCGGGCGGCGCGCCTTTGTCGCCCAGGTTGATGATTCTCGGCGACCAGTTGCCTTCCGTTTTCCACAGCGGCGAATCGGCATAGATTTCCACCGTCGGACGCACAAAGGCGGCGGCGATATGCGTCAGGCCCGTGTCGACGCCGATCACCAGCGCCGCATGGCGCGCCAGCAGGGTGGCGTCGTCCATCGACAGCTTTGGCAGCAGGCGCGCGTTGGGCAGGCTGGCCGCCAGTTGTTCGGCTTCCGCCTTTTCCTTGGGCGAACCCCAGGGCAGCAAAATCGGCATGGGCGCGAGCGCGTGGCCCAGGGCGATCCAGTTCTCCGGCGCCCATTTCTTGGCGTCGCGCGCCGTGCCGTGGAAATACACGCAGTAGGGCGCCTCGCCCATCCAGTCCGGACGCGCTTCGCTGGCCGATACGTCCGGCAAGCCGAAATCGGCCGGCGTGTCGACCGTATAGCCGAGTGCCGCGCCGGCCACCAGGCGGCCGCGCGCTACCGCATGCGTACGCGGGTCGAGCGGAATGCTTTTCGTATGAAAAATGCGCGAGATGCCTTCGTAGCCGGAGCCTTCGCTGCCATTGGCCAGGCCGACTTTCTGTCCACCCGGCGCCAGGCGCGCGGCACCCATGATGATGCCCGTCTTGAGCAAGCCCTGGGTATCGAACACATAATCGTAGCGCGTCTGCCGCAGGCTGCGGAAAAAGGCAGCGATTTCCGCACGCGTTTCTTTCTTGCCCAGGCTCTTGCGCCAGCGCCGCAGCGCGAACGGGAAGATGGTACCCACGCGCTGGTTCAGGCGCACCAGGCTGACGTAACCCTCTTCGACCACCCAGTCGATGGTCGCATCCGGATAATGGCGGGCGATGTCCGCTACCATCGGCAGGTTATGCAGCACGTCGCCCAGCGAGGACACCCTCACCAGCAGGATTTTCAAGGGCGCCTGTGCGCCAGCTTGGCCGGCCATGCTGTCAGAACGGCAGCACAGCGTCTGGCTTGGCGGCCAGGATCACGCTTTTGAACTGTCCCTGGATGCGCGCCAGCGCTGCCGGCGTTTCCGCTTCGAAGCGCATGACGATCACCGGCGTGGTGTTCGACGAGCGGGCCAGGCCGAAGCCATCCGCGTATTCCACGCGCAAGCCGTCGATGGTGATGATCTGCTCATTGCCAGGGAAGACGGCGTCGCGGCGCAGCATGTCCATCAGCGCGACATTCTCGCCTTCCTTCAGCTCCAGGTGCAGTTCGGGCGTGCTGTCGGACTGCGGCAGGGAGTTCAGCAAGGCCGATGGATCGGCTTCGCGCGTGAGGATTTCCAGCAGGCGCGCAGCCGAATACAGGCCATCGTCGAAACCGTACCAGCGGTCCTTGAAGAAGATATGGCCGCTCATTTCGCCACCCAGCGGCGCACCCGTTTCGCGCAGCTTGGCTTTCACCAGCGAGTGGCCCGTCTTGTACATCAGCGGCACGCCGCCATGCTTGGTGATGTAAGGCGCCAGGTGGCGCGTGCACTTCACGTCATACAGAATCTGCGCGCCCGGATGGCGGGTCAGCACGTCGGCGGCGAACAGCATCATCTGGCGGTCGGGGTAGATGATCTGGCCATCCTTGGTGACCACGCCCAGGCGGTCGCCATCGCCATCGAAGGCGATGCCGATTTCCGCATCCGTCTCGGCCAGGCAGCGGATCAGGTCTTGCAGGTTTTCCGGATGCGCCGGATCCGGATGGTGATTCGGGAAATTGCCATCGACTTCACAGAACAGTTCGATGACCTCGCAGCCCATGCCGCGGAACAGGTCGCCCGCAAATGCGCCGGCCACGCCATTGCCGCAATCGACGGCGATCTTGATCGGGCGCGCCAGCTTGACGTCGCCCAGGATGCGCTCCAGGTAGGCGGCGCGGATATCATGCGTGGCATAGCTGCCTGGCGTGCTGCTGGCGCGGCCGTCGTGCGCGACGATGCTGTGGTACAGCGCCTGGATCGCTTCGCCGTGGATCGCTTCGCCGGCCAATACCATCTTGAAACCGTTGTAGTCGGGCGGATTGTGGCTGCCCGTGACCATGATGCCGGAACGCGTGTCGAGCACATTCGTGCCGAAGTAGACCATCGGCGTGGCCACCACGCCCAGGTCGATCACGTCGACGCCTGCCGCTTGCAAGCCCTGCGCCAGCGCCGCCGTCAATTCCGGCCCAGACAGGCGGCCATCGCGGCCGATCACGACCCGCTGCTCGCCCTTGGCCAGGGCGGCCTGGCCAAATGCCTGACCGATCTTGTGGGCCACGCTGGCATCGAGGGTTTTAGCGATGATGCCGCGAATATCGTAGGCCTTGAAGATCGTTCTGGACAATGGAAGCATGGTGTGGGCGGTATAAAGAGGGTCAAATAGGGTGCCTGGCAAGGTGCAGCGCGGGGCTGACAGCTTGCTACTGCGCCAAGAGTATACCGAATTATACGCGCAGCAGATCGATCGACTTGCCCGATTCCACCCATTGCCTGACCCACAGCGGCTGGCGGCCACGGCCTGTCCATTGCTCGGTCGCATTGTCAGGATGGCGGTAACGCACCGCGACTTTGCCCGTGCGCGGGTGCAAGCCGTCGAGTATCAGCTGTTTCAGCGGAATGCCCGCCTGCTGCGCGATGGCCATGATCTGTTCGCGCGCCTTGTTCAAGTCTTCGCGCTCGCGGCCGTTCAATTCCTGCTTGACATTATCTTCCAGCTTGCGCAATTCCAGCATCGTCATCGTTGACAGATCCATCCGGTATATCCTTTACATTAATTTAGATAATAAAATCACGTGGAATATACTACATTGCATAAACATCTGCGCAGCGTTGCATAATCCATCGCCTATTGAATCACCGCCATCGGCTTATTTATCTGCTCCATATTAAGATTCAATGAAAAATATCCCGAAAGTACGCGTAGAAAATAAATAAACATGGATGAGTGGTATTCCGGCAGCCTGCGCAGGCCGCTTGCAAGATCAGCGTGGCGCGGCTATCCATTCCGATAAACGCGCTGGCGGATGATTATCGATATACGCCAGCGGGAAATGCCGCCCCATTAAATCTCCGGCAGCATAATCGGCATCCGCTTTTCTTCCCGCCGGCCGTGCGCGCAATCGGGTACCGGCCAGGAATGCACCCAACGCCAAAGGGCAGGCATGCTTATAATGCAGGCGCGTAGTTCACTTCACCCCGGCACATATGAAAACTTACTTTATCGGCGATCTGCAAGGCTGCCATGCACAAACCATCGAACTGATCGAACTGATCCAGGCGGCAGCGAATGGCCCGTACCGCCTGCTGTTCGCTGGCGACCTGATCAACCGCGGCCCGGCCTCGCTGGCCACGTTGCGCCACGTGCACGCGCTGGCGCAGCAGGGCCTGGCCGACAGCGTCCTGGGCAACCATGACTTGCACCTGCTGGCCGTGGCTAACGGCATACGCCCCGAGCATGCGTCCGATACGCTGGCCGAAATTCTCGACGCGCCCGACCGCGACGAGTTGATCAACTGGCTGCGCCAGCGGCCGTTGGCACTGGCACACGATGGCCACGTGCTCGTACATGCGGGCTTGCTGCCACAATGGAGCGCGGCCCAGGCCCTGTCCCTGAGCGGGGAAGTGTCCGCGATGCTGCGCAGCGACGGCTGGGTGGCCTTCCTGCGCACCATGTACGGCAACGAGCCAGCCGCCTGGCGCGACGACCTGCAGGGCGCCGACCGGCTGCGCTGCATCGTCAACGCCATGACGCGGCTGCGCTTTTGCACGCCGGAAGGCGTGATGGACTTCAAGATGAAGGAAAGCGGCAGCCCGCCGCCGGGTTCCGGCCTGCTGCCCTGGTTCGACGTGCCGGGACGGCGCAGCGCCCGCGACACCATCGTCTTCGGCCACTGGTCGGCGCTGGGACTGCAGCTGCGGGAGCACCTGATCGGCCTCGATAGCGGCTGCGTCTGGGGTGGAAAACTGTCGGCCGTGTGCCTGGAAGACCGCTCGCTGCTGCAAGTCGCCTGCCCCGCCTTCCAGCAGCACAGCGGCAAGCGCTAAATGGCAAGCATGGCGCGCATATGCTTAGTCGAAATCGGTCGTTGGCCTTGCCGCGCGCAGCCCGTATGATGCAGCTTTTGCCTTTGCGATCCCATGCATCCTGATACCGACAGACTGGCGCGCTGGCTGCTCGGCAGCCTGGAACTCGACACCGCCGTCCTGCATGTGGGCCAGTACTGCGGCCGCTGGCGCGCCTCCACGGCGGGCCGGGAACTGGGCAGCTTTCACCTGGTACTCGATGGCCACTGCTATCTGCACCTCGACGGGGCGGCTCCGATTGCGCTCGGCCCGCGCGACGGCGTCTTCCTGCTGCGCGACTTGCCGCACTTCCTCAGCCCGCACAGCGACCCGCTGCAGGCGGTCAGCGCGCAAGCCATGCTGCCGCTGCAGTCGTCCACGGACCAGCCGGCGACGGCGCTGGCCTGCGGCTTCTTTCAATTTCGCGGCGCACTCTCCGCGCTGATCGTCGACTCCTTCCCGCCGTACCTGCTGATACGCGGCGACGCGCCCGCCTTCAACGCCGCTGCCGCGCTGTTCGACCTGATACTGGCGGAAGCCGGCGGCGACCCGGAACAACCGTCGCCGCTCATCGCGCGCCTGGTCGAACTGCTGTTCTTTTACCTGATACGCCATGTGGCGCAGGGCGAACAGGTGGCGGCCGGCCTGCTGTCGCTGCTGCACCGGCCCGCATTTTCGCCGCTGCTCGAACGCATGCTCGACGCCCCCGCCGACGACTGGTCGATCGAGAACATGGCCAAGGCCGCGTGCATGTCGCGCGCCAGCTTCTGCAAGCATTTCGCCAGCGCCAGCGGCCACTCGCCGGCACAGTTCCTGCTCCTGCTGCGCATGAAGATCGCCGCGCGGCGCCTGCACGATGGCGTCTCCGTCGAACGCGCGGCCGAACTGGTGGGCTACCGCTCGCACGCCGCCTTTACGCGTGCCTTCAAGCGGGTCACGGGCGAACAGCCAGGCGCCTACCGGCGCGACCAGCGCCAGCGCCAACTGGCCAGCTGAAATCAAGGATCGCACAATCGCAGACGAACGAGCACAAAAGGACGACGCTGACGTCTGTTACCTGCACGGCATGGCCGATATAATGCATGAGTGACTTACCAACTTAGCAAGGTACCCCATGTCCCGTCTGACGCTGCACACTCTCGATACCGCCCCGGCCGATAGCCGCCCCTTCGTGGAAAAGGCCATCGCCAACAATGGCTTCCTGCCCAACCTGATCGGCGTGCTGGCCAATGCCCCGCTGGCCCTGGAAACCTATCTGACCGTCTCCGGCATCAATGCGCGCGCCAGCCTGACGTTAATGGAACGCGAGGTGGTGCAGATCACGGCCGCGCGCATCCACGGCTGCGATTTCTGCATCGCCGGCCATAGCGCCATCTCGCTGAAAAAAGCGGGACAGACACCGGACACGGTGCGCGCCCTGCAGCATGGCCAGCCGACGAACGACGCCAAGCTGGACGCCGTCGCCGCCTTCGCCACGGCCGTCATCGCCACGCGCGGCGCCGTCAGCGACGCCGAATACCAAACATTCCTGGCGGCCGGCTACAACGAACAGCAGGCGCTGGAAGTGGTGCTGGGCATCAGCCTGGCGACGCTGTGCAATTTCTCCAACAGCCTGGCCGGCACGCCCGTCAATCTGCAATTGACGCCCTACCTGCCTGGCGCCGTCTGACATGGGCCACCTCAATCACTGGCTGCACACGCATGCCGACCAATTGGACCAATCGTCGGACCTGGCTGAAACCATTTTGCCAGCCCTCGCTGGCGACCAGTTGCTGGCCATCGGCGTGCCGCAGGAACACGGCGGCGCGGGCGGCGACGTACGCGACGCCATCGACGCCATCGCCAAAGTTGCCGAGCAATCGGTGACGGCGGCCTTTGTTTTCTGGGGCCAGCGCTGCTTCATCGAATTCCTGCTGCAAAGCGGGAACCGCGCCCTGGCCGAATGCCGCTTGCCTGGCCTGCTGGCAGGCACGCAGGCGGGCGCCAGCGGCCTGTCGAACGCCATGAAATTCTTGTCCGGCATCGAACAACTGCAAATCACGGGCGCGCGCCAGGAAGACGGCTTGCTGGTCGACGGCGGCCTGGCCTGGGTGACGAACTTGCGCAAGGCGGGCTTTGTCGCGGCCGCCGCCGTGGCGCCGAACGATGGCGCGCCCCCTGTCATCGTCGCCTTCGACAGCGGCACGGCAGGCGTGCAGCGCAGCGACGACCTGGACCTGATCGCCCTGCGCGGCAGCAATACGGCTTCCGTCAAGCTGGCACAGGTGCACATTCCCGCCGCGGACATCATCAGCGACAACGCGCCGGCCTGGCTGCCGCAGGTGCGCCCATCGTTCCTCGGCATGCAGTGCGGCCTGTCGATCGGCCTGGCGCGCGCCAGCCTGGCCAAGGCGGCGCAAATTTCCGCCGGCTCGCGCAACCAGCTTACGCCGCGCATCGAAGCACTGCAAGCGACCCTGGAAGCCGCCGTCGCCACCTTGCTGGCAGGCGTGCACGATGGCCGCTTCAAGACGCAGGCGCCGGCCATGTTCCGCCTGCGCATACAGCTGGCCGACGTGCTGCAGCAGGCGCTGATGCTGGAACTGCAAGCCATGGGCGGGCGCGCCTACCTGAACGCCGAGCAGCAGGGCTTTGCCCGCCGCTGGCGCGAATCGTCGTTCATCCCCATCGTCACTCCCAGCCTGACGCAGTTGCAGGCAGCCTTGCAGCTGTTCGACAGCCAGCAGGCGGCCAAGGCGGCGGGAGCGCCGGCATGAGCGTTGCTGATTGGGCCTTGCAGGCGCAGGATCTGAGCTATGCCTATGCGGGCAGCGCGCCCGTGTTCCAGCACGTGTCTCTGGGTGTGCGCAAGCGCGAAATCGTCTGCCTGCTGGGCGGCAGCGGCTGCGGCAAATCGAGCCTGTTGCGCGTGCTGGCCGGCTTGCAGCCGCCGTCCACGGGCGAGATTCAATTCCTCGATGCCCCCATGCGCGAACCGGACCCGCGCAGCGCCCTCGTCTTCCAGCAAGCCAGTTTGCTGCCCTGGCTGAACGTCACGGGCAATGCCGGTTTTGGCCTGGACTTCAAGCACCAGCCCAAGCTGACGCGCGAAGCGCACCAGGCGCGCGTGGCGCAAGCCATCGAAGCGGTGGGATTGAAGGGACGCGAAAAGCTGTATCCATCCGCCCTCTCGGGCGGCATGGCGCAACGCGTGGCGCTGGCCCGTGCGCTGGCGCGCGAACCGGAACTGCTGTTCGCCGATGAACCGTTTTCCGCGCTCGACGCCATCACGCGCACCGAGATGCAATCGCTGCTGGTCGACGTGGTGCACCGCTGGCACACGGCCGTGCTGCTCGTCACACACGATATCGATGAAGCGATCCTCGTGGCCGACCGCATCCTGCTGATGGGCGGCAAGCCGGGCAACATCGTGCGCGAATGGCCCGTCGCCATCGCTCAGCCCCGCATCGGCCACAGCGCAGACGTCATCGCCCTCAAGATGGACATCCTCGACGCCCTGCAGGCGCTGCAAAAGCAAGACCAGCAGCCAGCCTTCGCCCCCCTATAACCAATCGGAGCACTTCATGTCCCTCCCAGAAAATAACACCCCCCTGCATATCTGCGCCTCGTCCGATTGCGACTGCGGCCTGACGCGGCGCGACTTCCTGCGCATGTCGGCCCTGGCCACGGCCAGCGTGGCTTCTCCCCTGCTGTTCGCCGGCGACGCCATGGCCCAGCAAGGCCCAAAAGGCGACGACCAGCCCGTGAAAATCGGCTACCTGCCGATTACCGACGCCACCCCGCTGCTCGTCGCCCACGCCCGCAAGCTGTTTGAAGCGGAAGGCCTGCAGGCGGAAACACCTCGCTTGTTCCGCAGCTGGGCGCAGATCATCGAAGCCTTCGTCGCCGGCCAGGTCAACGTCATCCACCTGCTGTCGCCGGCCACCCTGTGGGTGCGCTACGGCGCCAAGTTCCCTGCGAAAGTCGTCGCCTGGAACCACGTCAACGGTTCCGCGCTGACGGTGGCCAACGAGATCAACAAGGTCTCCGACCTGGGCGGACGCACGGTCGCCATCCCGTTCTGGTACTCGATCCACAACATCCTGCTGCAGCAAATCCTGTCCTCCAACGGCCTGACCCCGGTCACGCGGGCGCGCAATGCCGCCATCAAGCCGAATGAAGTCAACCTGATCGTGCTGGCGCCGGCCGAAATGGTCTCGGCCCTGGCCAGCAAGTCCATCGCCGGTTACATCGTGGCCGAACCGTTCAACGCGGCGGCGGAAAACGCCGGCATCGGCAAGGTCCTGCGTTTTTCGGGCGACGTGTGGAAAAACCATGCATGCTGCGTCACCTTCCTGTCCGAGCGCGACATCAACACGCGCCCCGAATGGGCGCAGAAGGTCACCAACGCCATCGTCAAGGCGCAGTTGTGGACGCGCTCGAACCAGGTCGACACGGCCAAGCTGCTGTCGAACGTGGGCGAGCACCGCTACACGCCGCATCCGCTGCAGGTGCTGACCAAGGTGCTGGCCACCAGCGATTACGCCGGCTATGAAAAGCAGGGCCTGATCGTGCACAAGAACTGGCAGCAGCGCCGCATCGACTTCCAGCCATATCCGTTTGCCTCGTACACGGAAGAACTGGTGCGCGCCATCGGCCGTACCAAGGTCGAAGGCGATACGCGCTTCCTGGCCAACCTCGATCCGAAGTTCGCCGCGCGCGACCTGGTCGATGACCGCTTCGTGCGCAAGGCCATCACGGCAGTCGGCGGCCCAGCCGCCTTCGGCTTGCCGGCCAACCTGCTGCGCAGCGAAACCGTGGCGGTCTGACGATGGCAAGCAAGTTGTTCACGAAGTTCGGCCTGCCCCTGGTGGGGCTGGCCTGTGCCTTGCTGCTGTGGTCCATGGGCGTGACGGCACTGGAGAAATCCACGCCCATCGCCACCGCCTTCGCGCCCTTGCCCACGGCGCTGGCGTTCCAGGAGATGGTGGGCGGTTCGGATATCTGGCTGCACGTGGTATTGAGCCTGCAACGGGTGGCCGTGGGCCTGGGACTGGCGATCGTCATCGGCGTGCCGCTGGGCGTGCTGGTGGCCATGTCGAAGAGCTTTTCCGGTGCGGCCATGCCGCTGTTCCAGTTGCTGCGCATGATTTCGCCGTTGTCGTGGATGCCGATCGCCGTGATGGTGCTCGGCGTCGGTGATGCGCCCGTGTACTTCCTGCTGGCGTTTGCGGCCGTCTGGCCGATTTTGCTCAATACGGCGGCCGGCGTGGCGCGGCTCGATCCGAACTGGCTGCTGCTGGCACGCAGCCTGTCGGCCACGCGCAGCGAAATCGTCTTCAAGGTGATTTTACCGGGCATCACGGCCGATATCCTGACGGGCGTGCGCCTGGCCATCGGCATCATCTGGATCGTGCTGGTGCCGGCGGAAATGCTGGGCGTGTCGGCGGGTCTCGGTTACTTCATCCTCGATACGCGCGACCGCCTCGCGTATTCGGAGCTGATGGCCGCCATCGTGCTGATCGGCATACTCGGGTTTATCCTCGACTACCTGGCCCGCGCCGCGCATGCGCGCTGGCTGCACGTCAAAAACTAGGCGGTCTTTTCCAGCGGCAGCGCGGCGGCCACCGCCGCCTGCGTTGCCGTCGCCAGTTCGCGCCGGTGCGCATCGAGCGTCGCCACTGGCGCCAGACAGGTCAGGCGCGCCGTGATGGGCGGGCCGCTCAGAATCGCCACCATGCTTTGCGCAAAGCTCATCTCGCCGATGAAGTCGACGGCGTGGTGCAAGGCTCCCTTGTCATCCACATACACGAGCGCGAACGGCTGCACCGGCACTTGCGCGTCGATGGCCGCCTCGAACAGGTTGGCGTGAAACGGCAGTATCTGTCCTTGCGCGGCGGTCGTGCCTTCGGGGAAGAACGCAATGCGCTCGCCCGCCGTCAATTTATCCACCAGGCCCTGGAAGATCAGGCGCAAATCGCGCTTGCTGCCGCGCGAAATGAAGATGGTGCCGGCGCGTCCCGCCAGCCAGCCCAGGATAGGCCAGGCGCGGATTTCCGCCTTGGCGACGAAACGGCAAGGGTGCACGGCATTGATGACGAAGATATCGAGCCACGACACGTGGTTCGCCACCACCATCGCATGGTCGAGCGCCGGCACGCTGTCCGCCGGCTGCGCCACGTGCACGCCGCAGATATCGAGCAGCTGCGTCGACCAGCGGCGGATGCGCCGGTTCCGCCCCTCCAGGTCCAGCCAGGGAAAGAGCACGGCGCTCTTGGCCATGCCGCAGCTCAGGTGAATGGCGATGCGCGCGAGGCGGTAGGTAAGCAGAAGTTTCAAATCACACCAACAAATAAACCAGAACCGAAATCCGGGAGCAGACAAGGGATGCCGGGGCAGCGTGCCCCGGTCCACGGATCTGATTTTTTAACGCTGAAACGCCACCTGTCCGGCGACGATGGTCGCCTTGACGATGCCGCTCAGCTCATAGCCGAGGAAAGGCGTATGCTTGCCCTGGCTGGCCAGCGAGGCCGACGACACGGTCCAGCGCGCGGCGGGATCGAAGACGCAGATGTCGGCCACTTCGCCCACGGCCAGGCTGCCGGCAGGGATGCCGGCGACACGGGCCGCGTCGGCCGTGACCTTGGCCACGGCGCGCGCCAGCGGACGGGCGCCCGCCTGCGGCTGCGCCAGCGCATAGTCGTCGGCCCATTTCAGGGCCAGCGACAGCAGCAGTTCCAGGCCAGTGGCGCCGGGCGACGCTTCGCCGAACGGCAGCAATTTTTCATCGTCGTCGACGGGCGTGTGGTCCGAGCACATGGCGTCGACCGTACCGTCGAGCAGGCCGGCGCGGATCGCATCGCGGTCGCGCTGACTGCGGAACGGCGGCGTGACCCTCGCGTTCGGGTCGAAGAAACCGATATCGGCGTCCGTCAGGTGCACATGGTGTACGCCCACGTCGCAGGTGACAGGCAAGCCTTCGGCCTTGGCGGCGCGGATCAGTTCCAGGCCCGCCGCCGACGAAATGCGGCACAGGTGCACGCGCGCGCGGCTGGCGCGCATCAGCTCGAAAATCGTGTGCAGCGCGATGGTTTCGGACATCACGGGCACGCCAGACAAGCCCAGGCGCGATGCCAGCGGGCCGCTGTGGGCGATGCCGCCGCGGCCGATGTGCGGGTCTTGCGGGCGCAGCCAGACCGTGTAGCCGAAGGTGTTCGCGTACTGCATCGCGCGCAGCAGCACGGTGGTGTCTTCGATCGGCTCTTCCGCCTGCGCAAAGCCGATGCAGCCCGCTTCCGTCAATTCGGCCATTTCCGTCAGCGACTTGCCCTTCAAGCCCATGGTCAGTGCGCCCAGCGGATGCACGTGCGCCTTGTTCTGCGTCTTGGCGCGGTATTTCAGCATTTCCACCAGACCCGGCTCGTCGAGCACGGGATCGGTGTCGGGCGGGCACACCAGGCTCGTGACGCCGCCCTGAAGGGCTGCCTGCAATTCCGATTCCAGCGTTGCCTTGTATTCGTAGCCCGGCTCGCGCAGGCGCGCGGACAGGTCGACCAGGCCGGGGGAGACCACCAGGCCGGCCGCGTCAAAGGTGGTGTCGGCGGTGAAACCGGCCGGGGCACTGCCCACGGCCAGCACCTTGCCGTCGGCGATAAACAGGTCTTGCAAGCCATCGATGCCGTTGGCAGGGTCGATCAGGTGGCCATTCTTGATATGTAGTGTCGTCATGCTCGCTTACTCGTCCTTGGGCTATCAGCCCTGATTACCAGCCAAAATACTCATCACCGCCATGCGCACGGCGATACCGAACGTCACCTGCGGCAGAATCACCGCCTGCGGACCGTCGGCCACGGCCGAATCGATCTCCACGCCGCGGTTCATCGGGCCCGGATGCATGACGATGGCATCCGGTTTTGCCAGCGCCAGGCGCTCGGGCGTCAAGCCATAGCTCTTGAAATATTCCTGCGCCGACGGCAGCAGCGCGCCGCTCATGCGTTCATTTTGCAGGCGCAGCATGATGATCACGTCCACGCCTTTGAGGCCTTCATCCATGTTGGTGAAGGTGCGCACGCCCATCTGCTCCAGGCCGCCCGGCAGCAGGGTATGCGGGCCGATGGCGCGCACTTCCGGCACGCCCAGGGTGGTCAGCGCGTGGATGTCGGAACGGGCCACGCGGCTGTGCAGGATATCGCCCACGATGGCCACCGTCAGGTTGGTGAAATCCTTCTTGTAGTGGCGGATCGTATACATGTCGAGCAAGCCCTGGGTCGGGTGCGCATGGCGTCCGTCGCCCGCGTTGACCACGTGGACATGCGGCTGCTTCGTGTCGATCAGGTGCTTGGCGATCAGGTAGGGCGCGCCCGACTGCGCATGGCGCACGACGAACATGTCGGCATGCATGGCCGACAGGTTGTCGATGGTGTCGAGCAGGGACTCGCCCTTGCTGGCCGATGACGCCTGGATGTTCAGGTTGATGACGTCGGCCGACAGCCTTTTTGACGCGATCTCGAAGGTGGTACGGGTGCGCGTGGAGTTTTCAAAGAACAGGTTGAAAACGCTCTTGCCGCGCATCAGCGGCACCTTTTTCACATCGCGGTCGGAGATGCCGACGAACGAGGAAGCGGTATCGAGGATGTGGTTGACGATAGACTTCGGCAAGCCTTCAATCGTCAGCAGATGTTGCAGTTCGCCGTGTTTATTCAGTTGCGGATTAAGCATGGTGGGTATCTATGGTGAGCGTGAATTTTCCATCGTCGGCTTGCTTCAGGACCAGGGCCTGACCCGGCGGCACGGCAGTGAAGGCGGCCACGAAATCGGCGGCCACCGGCAACTGGCGTTCGCCGCGGTCGACCAGGGCGGCCAGCATGATCTTGGCCGGGCGGCCATAGTCGAACAATTCGTTGATGGCCGCGCGCGTGGTGCGGCCCGTGTACAGCACATCGTCGACCAGCAGGATGGTGGCGCCGGCCACGTCAAAGCTGATTTGCGTCGGCTTGACGTCGGCATGCAGGCCCTTCTGGGCGAAGTCGTCGCGGTAGAACGAGACATCGAGCACGCCCAGGCGGTCGAGCAGGTTCAGGTCGCGTGCCAGGCGTTCAGCCAGCCAGGCGCCGCCCGAATGGATGCCGACGATGGCCACGTTGGGGATGCCCGCCAGGCCGCTCTGCACCTGTTGCAGCAAGACCGCGTACAGGGCCTCGGCGTCGAGTTGGGAAGGATTCGTAGGATGCGGCATAGGGTTCTTGATCATTCAGGAATGGGTCAAAGGTCAGATTAATAATTCGCGTCGAAATACTGTTGCAGGATGATGGCGGCGGCGCGGTCATCGATGACTTCACCCCGCTTGGCGGCGATGACGGCCGATGAATAACGCTCGTCGACCAGTTCCACCGGCAGGTTGAAGCGGCCATGCACCTGGTTGGCGAAGCGGCGACAGCGCGCGCTCATTTCGTGTTCCGTGCCATCGGGATGGCTGGGCAAGCCCACCACGATGCGGCTCGCGCCCCACTCCTTGATCAGGCTATCGATGGCGGCAAACTTCGGCTCATTCGCCGTGGCCGTGATCACGCTGAGCGGCTTGGCCTGGCAAATCATGGTATTGCCGATGGCCACGCCGATGCGTTTCAAGCCGAAATCGAAGGCGAGGATGGTGTCGATGGCGTCACCGCTCATGCGTGGCCAGCCTCGCTGGCGAGCATGAGGGGATCGATACCGAGCAACTTGATGGCCGCCACATAGCGCTGCTCGATGGGGAAATCGAACAGGATGTCGGCCGAGGCGCCCACCGTCAGCCAGCCGTTGCGGCCGATCTCGTCTTCCAGCTGGCCCGGACTCCAGCCCGAGTAGCCGATCGAGACCAGCATGCGCTCGGGGCCATCGCCCTTGGCGACGGCTTCGAGCACGTCGATCGAGGTGGTAAACGCCACTTCATCGGTCACCGTCAGCGACGAGGAATAGCGCGCGCCCGGCGTATGCAGCACGAAACCGCGGTCGTCCTGCACCGGACCGCCGAACATGATCGGTTCGTTGATGATGGGCGTGTCGCTGCCGGCCGCCAGTTTCAGGTCGATACGGTCGAACAGCACTTCCATGGTCATGTCGGTGGGCTTGTTGATGACGACGCCCAGCACGCCGTTTTCATTATGTTCACACACGTACACGACCGTGCCGCCGAAGATCGGATCTTGCATGGCCGGCATCGCAATGAGGAAATGGTTGGCCAGATTCAGGGTGGAGGAACCGGTCGCGGCCGGCTCTCCCACACCCTGCATCAAACGATGTCCTGGTAGAGTCTGGTCGATTTTACTCTTTTTCATACGCGATGCTCTCTCTGTGGGCTTGCTGGCAAGTCTCGCTTACCCCGCTATCGTACGCCTGGCACCTCCTGCCGCGAATGTTGGGCGGCGAGAGCCGTGTTGCCAGGCGCTATTCTTGTTATGTTATAAATTAATGGTCAATTCGCTTTGCCTGCAGGCGCATTTCAATGCCAATTGTAAAATTGATTGCAAAATCGCTGTCGCACATAAAGCACCACGAACATACCCGGTAGTTTACACTGAATTGCCGCCGCAGCGACGCCAAAGGCGCGACGCGAGCGGCGATAAAGCCCCGTTGGCGGCAAAAAATGGCCTATCTTTGACCCTGAACACGCGAAATAATGACAATCAAGACTTCCCTGGTGTGGTTCCGGCGCGATCTGCGCGCGTTTGATCATGCTGCACTGCATCACGCCCTGCGCCAGAGCCAGACCGTGCATTGCGTCTTCGTGTACGACACCGCCATCCTGGCGGCCCTGCCGCGCCGCGACCGGCGGGTCGACTTCATCCATGCCAGCCTGGCCGAGCTCGCTGGCGAGCTGCGCCAGCTGGGCGGCGACCTGATCGTGCTGCACGCAGACGCGGCCGAGGCCATCCCGCGCCTGGCCGCCGAATTGAACGCCGACGCCGTCTTTGCCAACCACGACTACGAACCGCAGGCCATCGCGCGCGACGCCACGGTGGCCGCCGCGCTCACGCGCGATGCGCGCCTGTGGTTCAGTTTCAAGGACCAGGTGATCTTTGAAAAGGACGAAGTGCTGACGCTCTCGGCCAAGCCGTATACCGTCTACACGCCGTACAAGAATGCCTGGCTGAAGAAAATGCGCGCGGAACCCGGCTGCCTGGCGCCATTCGCTATCGAGCCGCATGCGGCCAGCCTGGCGCCGCCGCGCGCCGGCACACCGGTGCCCCTGCCCACCTTGGGCGAGCTGGGTTTCGAACCGAGCAACCTGGCCGAGCTGGCCATTCCCACCGGCATGTCGGGCGCCAGCATGCTGTTCGAGGATTTCCTGCCGCGCGTGGCCCGCTACGACGTGGCGCGCGATTTCCCCGCCCTGAAGGGACCGTCCTACCTGTCCATGCATCTGCGCTTCGGCACCGTGTCGCTGCGCTACCTGGTGCGCACCATCGTCGACCTGATGGATAGGGGCGGCGGAGGCGATGGCGCGCCCGTCTGGCTGGCCGAACTGATCTGGCGCGATTTCTACGCCATGATTTTGTACCAGAACCCGCACGTGGAAGGCGGCGCCTTCAAACCGGCCTACGACGCCATCGCCTGGGACACGGGTCCCGAAGCCGATGCCGCCTTTGCCGCCTGGTGCGAGGGACGCACCGGCTATCCGCTGGTGGACGCGGCGATGGCGCAACTGAACCAGACAGGCTATATGCACAACCGCCTGCGCATGGTCACGGCCTGCTTCCTGATCAAGGACCTGGGTATCGACTGGCGCCGCGGCGAAGCGTATTTCGCGCTGCACCTCAATGACTTCGACCTGGCGTCGAACAACGGCGGCTGGCAATGGGCTTCGTCGTCCGGCTGCGACGCCCAGCCCTACTTCCGCATCTTCAATCCGATCACGCAATCGGAAAAATTCGATGCCAGCGGGCGCTTCATCCGCCGCTATCTGCCGCAGCTGAAGGCGCTGGGCGACAAGGAAATCCACGCACCCTGGCTGGTGCCGCGCATGCTGCTCGAGCAAAAAAACATCGTGCTGGGGCGCGACTATCCGGAACCGCTGGTGCAGCACGACGAGGCGCGCAAGGAGACCCTGGAGCGTTATGCCGTGGTGAAGGTGGTGGCGTAGGTCAAGATTCGGTCAACAAGCGCCCCACTTCCGCCAGCAATTCCTCTTCCTGGAACGGCTTGCCGAAATACGCATTCACGCCCAGCTCGAACGCATGTGCGCGGTGCTTGTCGGCACTGCGCGAAGTGATCATGATGATGGGGATGGCGCGCGTCTTGTCGTCGCTGCGCACATTGCGCGTCAAATCAAAACCATCCATGCGCGGCATCTCCACGTCGACCAGCAGCAGGGCCGGCATGGCAGCCGGCTCCAGCGCATGCAACTGCTCCAGCGCATCGACGCCATCCTTGGCCAGCAGCACCTGGTAGCCTTCGCGCTCGAACAGGCGCTGCATCACGCGGCGCACCGTCAGCGAATCGTCGACCACCATCACGCGCACGGCTGGCACGGCCAGCGCGCTGGAAGCGGCATGCTGCGCGCTGCTGGCCAGCGCATATTGCGACAACAATTCTGGATGATGCTCCAGGTGCTGCGCCAGCGCCACCGGGTTCAGGATCAGCACGATGTCGCCCGTGCCCAGCACCGTGGCGCCGGCGATGCCCGGCATGCGCGCCAGTTGCGGGCCCACGTGCTTGACCACCACTTCGCGGTTGCCCACCACGTCATCGACCTGCAAGGCCAGCCTGTCGTTGCCATTTCTCAGCAGGAGCACGGGCGCATAGCGCTGCGTGGCCTGCGCCGCCGGCGTCTCGCCCAGCATGGCCGACAGGTGGTGCAGCGCCAGCGACTGGCCGTGCGACTCGATGCGCCCGGCCGCCCGCACCTGCTCCAGCTGCTCGCCTTTCAGGTGCAGCACCTGCTCCACCAGCACCGATGGCAAGGCATACGTCTTGCCGTTGGCCGCCAGCAGCACGACCTGGGTGACGGCCAGGGTCAGCGGCAGGTGGATGGTGAAGCGCATGCCCAGGCCCGCCTGCGTCAGCGTTTCCACGCGCCCGCCCAGGGCCAGCGCTTCGGAGCGCACGATATCCATGCCGACACCGCGTCCGGCCAGTTCCGTCAGGCTGTCGGCGGTGGAAAACCCGGGCGTGAAAATCAGCTCGGCCGCCTGCGCGTCGGTCAACGGCGCATCCGTCGCCACCAGGCCGGCGCCGTGTGCCTTGGCACGAATGCGTTCCAGGTCCAGCCCCGCGCCATCGTCGGAAAAGGCGATCGCCACTTCATTGCCCTGCTGGCTGACCTGCACCAGCAGCTCGCCCGTCTCGCTCTTGCCCGCCGCCAGGCGCGCGTCGCGCGGCTCGACGCCGTGCACGATGGCGTTGCGCAGCAGGTGCTCGAAGGGCGCGGCCATGCGTTCGAGCACGCTGCGATCGATTTCCACGCCGCCGCCGCGGATGTCGAGGTTGACCCGCTTGTCGACTTCCTTGGCGCTTTGTCGCGCCACTCGGAACAGCCGTTCGGCGATGCTGGCAAACGGCACCATGCGGATCTGCATCAGGTCGCGCTGCAGCTCGCGCGTCAGCCGCGCCTGCAGCACCAGGTCGTCCGTCACCGCATCGACGCTGTGGCTGAGGTTTTCATGGAAGGACGCCACGTCGTTGACGCTTTCGGCCATCATGCGCGTGAGCTCCTGCAGGCGCGTAAAGCGGTCGAATTCGAGCGGATCGAAATCGCGCTCGCTGCCGACGGCCATGCGCGAAGCGATCTGCGATTCGGCCTGCATTTCCACTTCGCGCAGCTGGCGCCGCAGGCGCGCCAGGTTGTCGGAAAACTCGGACAGAGAAGCGCCCAGCACACCGACTTCATTTTCCATCTTCGAGCGCGTGATCGACACTTCACCGGCCTGGTTCACCAGGCGGTCGAGGATATCGGCGCGCACGCGCACCAGCGCCGCCTTCGGTTCGACGGCCGGCGTGTCTTCCATGCCAGGCAAGGGCAGCAAGGGCTGCTGCAACTGCTCGAACAGGTGCAGCGCATGGTCGTAATGGGCCAGCAATTCCTCGAAGGCCTGCGGCGTGGCGGTACCGGCGTGCAGCATGTTTTCGATATGCGTCTCGATTTCATGCGCATGCTGACCCAGGCGCATGGCGCCGGCCATGCGCGCGCTGCCCTTGACCGTATGCAGGGTACGCAGCAGCATCTGCGCCTGGCCACTGTCGTGCGGCTGCTGCTGCCAGCTGCGCAGCGCCTCGCCAATCTGCGGCAGCAGGTCGGCGCCCTCCTCCAGGAAGACGGACAATAAATCGAGGTCGAGTTCATCGCTGATGCCGGCGCTGGCCGCCAGCAGCGCGGCCGCATCGGCCGGCATGATGGTGGGCGCAGGCGCTTCCGGCGCCGCATGCTCCAACGGCGGCGCGTGCTCGAAGCCGGCGTCGAACAGGTCGTCGCTGGCGCCGCTGTCGTGCACCAGCGCCGGTACGGGTGCTTCGGCAGCCTCCGGCTGCAGCGCATCGGCGACGATGCTCGCATACGTCGCCTCGAACAGCGCCTCGAGCTGGGGCACAGGCATCTCGGCCAATGCGTCGGCCAGCGCGTCGGGTAGCGACTCGGCAGGCTGGGCCGGTGCGCCGACGATACTGGCGTAAGCGGCCGCAAACAGGGCGTCGAGCCGCTCTTCCTTGCTCTCGCCGGGCGCCGCCGTCAGGGCGCGCCACAGGGTGTTGAGCGCTTCGATCATGTCCGGCTGCGTTGGCGCCAGATCGCCCAGCGCAAACGCCTGCAGCATTTGCCCGATGCGCTGCGTGGCCTGCTCCAGCACGTCGTGCTGTTCGGCGCGCAGGCCGGCCAGCGGCGGCACCACCGTTTCGATCACCGTCTCGAGCGCATGCGCCAGGTCGCGCAGGGACTGGAAGCCGACCGTGCCCGACGTCCCCGCCAGGGTATGCACGGCTTGCAGCGCTTCCGCGCTGACGGCGCGCTGCTCATGACGCCATTCGCCGAAGTCGCGCGTGAGCACGCGCAGCAATTCATCCGTCTCGGCCAGGTAGATGTTGTACAAGGGAAGGCTGATGCGCAGTTCGCCCACGTGCTTGAGGTGATCGTCCGGCGCTTCGTGGAGCGCGGGCGCCGTGGCCAGGGGAAGGCCGATCACATTGCCATTGCCGGCCACGGGCGCGGCCGGGCGCGGCTTGCGCAATTCGAACGGACCGCCTTCGCGCACGCGCTCGGCCGCCGCCAGCAGCATGCCGGCCTCGCGCTCTCGCCCTGCCCCGCCTTCCAGTTCCGCCACCCATTCGCTGAGCTGGTACCAGCCGTAGTTCAGCAGGGTAAACAGATCGTCGCTGACGGGTCGCGCTTCGGCCAGCCAGGTATTCATGACGCGCTCGATGGCGCCGGCCGCTTCGGCAAACTGCGCCAGGCCGATCATGCGGCTGCTGCCTTTCAGGGTGTGGAACGAGCGGCGCAGCATGGCCAGGTGGTCGCCGCTGGCGGCTTGTTCGCGTGGCAGGGCCAGCGTGGTGTCGACAAAGGCCAGCACTTCGCGCGCTTCGGCGATGAAGATGTCGAGCATCTCCGCATCGACATCGGTCACTGCCGGCGCGGCATCCATGCCGGCACGCGCGGCGGGCGCCAGGGCCTGGTCGAGCAAGGGTACGGGCACGGCGCCGGCGGCGGCGACTTTTTCAAATGGCAGGGCGCGGAAGGTGCCGGCGGCGGCATCGAAATGAAAACGCCCGCTGGCCGCCTGCGCGTTGCGACCCAGCATATCGATAAAAAAGCCCAGCGCGCTGACATTTTGCGCGATCTCGTCGAGCGCCTCGGCCTGCGCCTCCGCCTTGGCGTCGCCACCGGCCAGCTGCCGCACGGCCGCATCGACCTGCAGCACGGCGGCGCGCGCATCGTCCTGTCCCAGCCCGGCCAGCTGCTGCTGCAACTGCGCCAGCACGGGCGCGACGCCATCAAGGGTCCCCGTCCGCGACGCATCCGCGTAATACGCATTGAGCACCTTTTCCACCTGGCGCAAGCCCGTCTTCATGTCCTCGGCCAACGCGGCCACGGTCTGGCCCTGCTCGATCTGGCGCGACAGCTCGCCCGCCGTGACGGGCGGCGGCGCTTCGCCAGCCAGCAGCGCCTGCAGGCGCGCGACGATGGTTTCCGCATTGCCGGCGAAATCGTCCGGCAGGCGGCGCAGCTGTTCCAGGCCCGTGTCGGCAAACAGCAGCGCCATGCCGATTTCATTCTCCAGGGCCGCACTGCGCCCGCTGGCCACGGCTTGCCGCGCCACGGCCGCGCATTCGCGCAGCAGGCTGGCCAGGGCCGGCTGCTTGAGGGACTCCACATGCGCCGCCACCTGTTGCAGCGACTCGTCGAAATCCATGCCCAGGGCTGGATCGAGGTCGGCCTGCGCCAGGCGGTTCCAGCTGGCGCGCGCCTGCGCCAGGGCCGTGCGGGCGCCTTGCAAGGCATCCTGGTCGACCTGGCCATAGCGCCGCGCTTCCACGTCGGCGGGCAGCATGCCTTCCAGCGCGAAGGCGGCGCGCAGCTGGCGTGCCTGCGGCGTCGGCGCGTGTGCCGCGGCGATGAAGAACAGGGCGTCGCGCAGCATCGCTTCGGGCAGGCTGGCCGTGCCCTGCGCCAGGCGGCGCAATTGCAGGTTGATCAGGCCGAACAGCTGTTTGACGTTGAGCGTGCCCATGCCCTCGCCGCTGGCCGCCAGCCCCGCAAACGCCTGCATGGCGAACCAGAAGGTACGCGCCGGCGCCTCCTGCTGCGCGTCGGCCACCAGGGTCAAGGTGGCGTGCAGCTCGCCCGCGTGCTGGCGCCGCGCCGCGTCATCCTGCGCCTTCAGGAAAGGCAGCAGGGATTTCTCAAAGCGCCCGCGCCAGGCCGGATAATCGGCCGCCGGCGGCGCCTCCGCCAGCGCGATGGCATGCCCTTCCAGCATCGACGCTGGCGGAAAAAACAGGTCGGCCGGGTGGATGCGCTCGGCGCCCAGCATGGTTTGCAGGTCGCGGTAGTAGGGGAACAAACGCGTCGGCTGCGGCGGCGTGCCGGCCACCAGGTCTTCCAGGTATTCGGTCAGGGCCTGATACAGGTCGGCGACGACTTGCGCATGGTCGAGCGTGTATTCCAGGCTGCCGTCGCGAAAGCGCGCCAGCGCCTGTTCCGCGCCGTCCGTCAGCAGGCTGGCGCCGGCCACGTCCACCATCACCAGTGCGCCATGCGCCTGGTGCAGGTGCGAGCGCGCATGCTGCAGGGCCGTGGCGCGTTCCTCGCGCTCGCGGCCACCCGCCTCAAACAGGGCCGTTTTCGAGCGCCCCAGCGCTTCACGGATCTCCACCATCACCCACGACAGAGGTTCGCTGTCGAACGGCTTGGACTGCTGTGGACTATCAGGTGTGCTCATGCATGCCTCGGTAAGGAAATCGCCTGGACTGGCGCGGCGTTCAGGCGGCGACGCGGAAGCGCGACACCGAATTTTTCAGTTCCTGCGCCAGCATCGACAGTTTATGGATCGATTGCGCCGTTTGCTGCGTGCCATCCTGGGTCTGCTCCGTGACGCTCAGGATATGCTGGATATTCAAGGCCACGCCGCTGGCCGAACCGGCCTGCGTGCCGGTGGCGAACGAGATGCCCTGGATCAGTTCGGCCAGGTGTTTCGACACCTGGCTGATGTCGTTCAAGGCGGCGCCGGCCGCGTCGGACAGGCGCGCGCCCTCGACCACGCCCTGCGTTGAAGTTTCCATCGCCCGCGTCGCATCCTGGGTATCGGCCTGGATGGTGCGCACCAGCGCGCCGATCTGCTTGGCGGCGGCGGCCGAGCGTTCGGCCAGGCGCTGCACCTCCTCGGCGACGACGGAGAAGCCGCGCCCCGCCTCGCCGGCCGAAGCGGCCTGGATGGCGGCGTTCAGCGCCAGCACATTGGTCTGCTCGGTGATGTCGGAAATGAGCTCGGTGATTTCGCCGATCTCCTGCGACGATTCGCCCAGGCGCTTGATGCGCTTGGAAGTATCCTGGATCTGCTCGCGGATTTCATGCATGCCCTTGATGGCGTTTTCCACCGCCGTCGAACCCTGCTGCGCCGCCGCCACCGACTGGCGCGCCACGTCGGCCGAGACGCTGGCCGACTTCGACACGTCGGTAATCGCATTGGCCATCTTGACCACGGTGGCGCTGACGCCCTGGATTTCGCGCGACTGCTGCTGCGACGCGATCAGCAGCTTGCTGGAGATGCTTTGCGCCTGCGTCGAGGCGCGATTGACCTGTTCGGCCGTCGCCGTCACCCTGCCCACCAGGCCGCGCAATTCCTCGACCGTGTAGTTGACGGAATCGGCGATGGCGCCCGTGATGTCTTCCGACACGGTGGCCTGTACCGTCAGGTCGCCGTCGGCGACCTTCTGCAATTCGTTCATCAGGCGCAGGATGGCCGCCTGGTTCTGTTCATTCGTGGCCTTGGCCTGCTCCTCCTGTTCCTGCGACAGCAGGCGCAGGATTTCCGCCTCCTGGCGCCGCCGCTCGGCGTCGCGCGTGCGGTTGACGGAGTCCTGTAGCAGCACCCTGCCGATGCCGGCCGCCGCGATCAGGGTCAGCAGCACGCCGCCGACCATCATCCAGAAGGCCATGCCCAGGGTTTCCTGGTTCACGTGGTACATCTGCTGCAGCAGGGTCAAACGCTGGCGCAGGTCTTCGTTCTCGTTGAAGATCAGCTGTTCGGCGCTTTTCGCCGAACTGAATTTGTCGAGCCGGTCGAGTATCGACGAGACCAGCTTCTGGTAAGTATCGAAACTGGCCTTCAGCGCCACGAGCCGGTCGCGCAGTTCGGCGTCGCGCGTGGGCGCCAATTGCAGCGACACGCTGCCATTGAGCAAGCCTTCGACGGCCGTGCGGAAATACGTCGTGTCGCGCCCCAGCGAGAACGCCGTTTCCGAGCTGATGCTGCCCGACGACAGGAACTCGCTGGCGCTGCGGCTCATGCGCTGGCTCAGCATCATCAGGCGGCCGATGACGGCCAGGTCGCGCGCATTGCCGCCACGCTGCACCTTCAGGGCCGCGACTTCCTCGGTCTGCGCCAGCAGCGCCGGCGACAGCGCATTCAATTGCTGCAAGGTCTTGTCGAATTCGCCCAGTTCCAGTTTCAGGCGCAAGATGGTGCTGGCCGCGCGGTCGCTGCTGGCCCATTTCTTGCGCGCGTCAGCCACCGCCGCCAGCAGGGCGGAACGCGACTCGCCGATATCGCGCCCGTGATACGTCCCGCCGCGCAGCATCAGGCGGAAATCCTGGTTCAGTTCATTGCGGCTTTCCTCGAGCTGGCGGAAGGCTTCCGGATTGCCTTGCACGGCGTTCGGCGCGGCCTTGCCGATGCGCTGCGAATGCATCAGCGCGTCGCTGGCCAGCTGCGTCTGCGCCGAGGCGATATTGCCGCTGCGCGTATTGAGGCCGACGAACAGCAGACTGGCGGCCAGGCTCAGGGCCATCACCGTCGACAGGATGCTCAATTGTTTTTGCAGCGGCAAATGGCCGATCAGCGGCAGCTTCCAGTCCCCGGCCGGCGCGCTGGCCAGCGACTTGCGCCGTCCCAGCGCGTCGCGCAGGCGCAGCGGCAGGTCGGCCGTCGATGCCGGCTCCCCGGGCGCGTGCTGCGTTTCGGGCATGCCGGCCGCCAGGATCGGAGAATTGGCGCCCATCAGCAAATATCCTTGTGGTCGGGGAGGCCGCCAAAGCCGGCGTCGAGGAAGCGCTCCGCTTGCGCCAGCTGCGCCAGGTCCAGGCGCAGCCACTGCTGCCCTTCGCCGTCGCGCAGCGCCTGCGCCGCCCACGCTGGGAACACGCCCTGCGCCGCATCCTGCACGGGCTGCATCGTGCGCAGTTGGCGCAAGCCCAGCACGCGTTCGACCAGCAAGGCGCAATTGAGGCCGAGACGCGGAGAAAAGGTGATGATGCGGCAGTGATTACCGGGTACGCAAGCCGCTTCGCCCATGTAGCGGGCCAGGTCGACGACCCCCGTCAGGCGTCCGCGCATGGCCGCCAGGCCCAGATACCAGTCCTGCGCCAGCGGCACGCCCTGGATCTGCACGCCGGCGGCAATGACAATTTCGCCGAGCTGCGTCAGGTCGAGCAGGCACGGCCGGCCACCGAGCATCACGCCCAGTTCCTTGCGCGCCGCCAGCGCGCCACTGCGCGCGGCCTGTATCCGCTCGATCAATTGCAGCTGATACTGGCGCAAGCGCCCCTGCCGCGCGCCCGTCTCGAAGGAGGGCATGGCGGCGGACGGGTAAGCCGCGGTGGGCACGCCGGGACCTGGCATCGTTGGCATGGTCAGGAAATCGCGGCGATCTTGGCCAGCAACTCGGCTTCGACCACCGGCTTGACCAGGTAATCGCGCGCGCCCTGGCGCAAGCCCCAGATGCGGTCCGTTTCCTGGCTCTTGCTGGAGCAGATAATCACCGGCACGTCCTGCAATTCGGGATCGCGCGCGATGGCGCGCGTGATCTGGAAGCCATTCGCACCGGGCATCACCACGTCCATCAGGATCAGGTCGGGCCTGGCCTGCTTGAGTTGCGCCAGCGCGTCGGCGCCATCCTGCGCCGTGAGGACGGCGTAGCCGGCACGCACCAGGATCTCGCTCAGGTAATAGCGTTCTGTCGGCGAGTCGTCGACGATCAGAATTGTGTGTATGGCCATCTGCTTCCTTGCTGCGTTGTCAATCAATAAAACCACTTACTCAAAATGCCCGGCCAGGTGCAGCCGCACGGCCTCCAGCAGCGCCTCGCGCGCCAGCGGCTTGGCCAGGCAGGCGCTGGCGCCTGCCATGGCGCCGCGCGCGCGGTCGAACAAGCCCTCCTTCGACGACAGCATCAGCACCGGCGTGGCGTGATACGCCGCGCTGGCCTTGATCAGCGCACAGGTGCGGTAGCCATCGAGGCGCGGCATCACGATATCGCACACGATCAGCGCCGGCTGGCAGTCGGCGATCTTGGCCAGGGCCTCGAAGCCGTTTTCCGCCACCACCACGCGATAACCGGCCTCGCCCAGGATCTTCGCGGCCGCGCTGCGTATCGTCGCGCTGTCGTCGATGACGAGTATCGTGGTGCCGGTGCACGCGGCATCGGCCGGCGCCTCGGGCAAAAAGGGACGCGTCATGTGATTATTCGACAATCTTTCATACCATAGCACAGCCTGCCGCGATACCTGCTTGCGGCAGCGGCATCCCATGGACCGCGATCAATTACAGCGCCACCATCTCGAAATCATCCTTGCGCGCACCGCATTCAGGGCAGGTCCAGTTCATCGGAACATCGGCCCAACGCGTGCCCGGAGCGATGTCTTCGTCAGGCAGACCAGCCGCTTCATCATAAACCCAGCCGCAAATAAGACACATCCACGTTTGGAATTGCTGCGTTGTTTCGTTGCTACTCACGTTCTGCCACCCTTCAATCAAGTAAAATGCTGAATTAGGTATCTTAATCTACCCGCCGTGCAAAACCAAACTTCTCCCCTCATATTAAGCTTCGGCGTGTCCGATCCGGTCGGCGCGATCGGCATCCAGGCCGACCTGGCCACGTTTTCAGCCTTTGGCTGCCATGGCCTGTCCGTCACCACCGGCCTGTTGATCAGCGATACGGCGCGCGTGGAAGACGTGCAGGCGGTCGATCCGGACTGGGTTTCCGACCAGGCGCGCGTACTGCTGGAAGACATGTCCGTGGCCGCGATCAAGATCGGCGCGCTGGGCAGCGTGGAAAACGTCACGGCCATCGCCGAAATCGTCTCCGACTATCCGAACGTGCCGCTGATCCTCGATCCCTTCATTTCGGCGCTGCCGGAACAGGGCATGGACGACGAAGACATCCTCACGGCCGTGCGCCAGTTGCTGATCCCGCAAACGACCCTGCTGGTGCTCTCGCCGGTGGAGCTGGAACGCCTGGCCGAGACCTGGCGCGACGCCGATCCCGACGACACCTTGCAGAACGACGTCGATTACCTGGTGGCGCTGGGCTGCGAATACGTGCTCGTCACCGGCATGCCGGCCGACGCCAGCAAGTCCGGCACGGCCGAAGGCAAGTTGCGCGCCAATACCCTGTTCGGCGAAGACGGCGTGGTGCGCCACGACGAATGGCAGCACCTGCCCGGCATCTTCAACGGCGCCGGCAGCACCCTGTCGGCAGCGGCCACCGCCCTGCTGGCGCTGGCGGAAAACGAAGACGATGTGCCGCAGGTGGTGGTGGCGGCGCAGGAATTCACGGCCGGCGCGCTGGCCCACGCGCAGCGCCACGGCATGGGCAAGCTGGTGCCGAACCGGCTGTTCCGGCAGCAGCGCCAGCGCGGCGCCCAATAGACACCGATCAGACGACACAGACAACGATCCACTTTCAAGGCACGATTATCATGACGACGACTTCACAGAACGACATCCTGTTTGCCCGCGCACAAAAAACCACGCCAGGCGGCGTCAATTCTCCCGTGCGCGCCTTCCGCTCCGTGGGCGGCACGCCGCGTTTCATCACGCGCGCCGAAGGCCCCTACTTCTGGGACGCGGACGGCAAGCGCTATATCGACTACATCGGCTCGTGGGGCCCGGCCATCGTCGGCCACGCCCATCCTGAAGTAGTGAAAGCGGTGCAGGATGCAGCCGCGCTGGGCCTGTCGTTCGGCGCGCCGACCGAAGGCGAAGTGCTGATGGCCGAGGAAATCACGCGCCTGGTGCCGTCGATCGAGCAGGTGCGCCTGGTCTCGTCGGGCACGGAAGCGACCATGAGCGCCCTGCGCCTGGCGCGCGGCGCCACGGGACGCGACAAGATCGTCAAGTTCGAAGGCTGCTACCACGGCCACGCCGATTCGCTGCTGGTAAAGGCGGGCAGCGGCCTGCTCACCTTCGGCAACCCGACGTCGGCCGGCGTGCCGGAAGACTTCGTGAAACACACCCTGGTGCTCGACTATAACAACGTGGAACAGCTGAAGGACGCCTTCGACAGCTTCGGCGCGGAGATCGCCTGCGTCATCGTCGAACCGGTGGCCGGCAACATGAACCTGGTGAAAGCCACGCCGGCATTCCTGCAGGCGATGCGCGAACTGTGCACGCAACACGGCGCCCTGCTCATTTTCGATGAAGTCATGTGCGGCTTGCGCGTGGCCCTGGGCGGCGCGCAGGCGCTGTACGGCATCAAGCCCGACCTCACGGCGCTGGGCAAGGTGATCGGCGGCGGCATGCCGGTGGCGGCCTTCGGCGGCAGCGCCGCGCTGATGCACCACATGGCGCCGCTGGGCGCCGTCTACCAGGCCGGTACCTTGTCCGGCAACCCGGTCGCCGTGGCGGCCGGCATGGCCACCTTGAAACTGATCCAGCAGCCCGGCTTCTACGAGCAGCTGGGCGCCACGGCCAAGCGCCTGGCCGAAGGCCTGACCGCCGCCGCCAAAGAAGCGGGCGTGGTCTTCTGCGCCGACTACATCGGCGGCATGTTCGGCATTTATTTCAGCGAAACGCCACCGACCAGCTATGCGGAAATGATGGCGGGCGACCGCAGCAAGTTCAACGCCTTCTTCCACGCCATGCTCGACGAAGGCGTGTACTTCGCGCCCGCCGCCTTCGAAGCGGGCTTCGTCTCGGCGCAGCACGACGATGCCGTCATCGACGCCACCATCGCCGCCGCACGCAAGGTGTTTGCCAAGCTCGCGTAAAGTTACACCGCCGCGGTGTCCATCACCGCGGCCACCAGCGCCGGCAGGCTGGCCATGTCGCTGAACACGACGTGCGCGCCAGCCGCTTTCAACCTGTCTTCCTGGCCGGCGGCGATATGCCCGCCGCCGATGAATCCCAATACCGTCATGCCCGCCGCCACGGCGGCCGTCACGCCCGTGACGCTGTCTTCCAGCACCAGGCACTGGCGCGGCGGCACGTCAAACGCGGCCGCCGCCGCCAGGTAGACGCCCGGATGCGGCTTGGCATGGCCGACCAGGTCCGGCGTGAAGACGCGGCTGTCGAACAGCGGCGCCATGCCTGTGCGCTCGAGCGCCGACAGCACGCGCGCGCTGACGCTGTTCGAGGCCACGGCCTTGGGCAGGGGAATGGCGGCCAGCGCCTGCGCCACGCCGGGCACGGCGCGCAATTGCGCGTCGCAGGCCGCATCGACGGCGTTGCCGATGGACATGATCTCGTCGGCCGGCAATTGCGGCAAGCCCAGTTCCTTGTAGATATCCTGCATCAACGGCACCAGACGCTGGCCCAGGCGCGGCTCGATCAAGCCTTGCAGGGTGACGCCTTCGGGCAGGTTCGGCAGGCGCGGCGCCAGCAGTTCCAGCAGCGCTTGCAGGGCCACGGCTTCGCTGTCGATCAGCACGCCATCGCAGTCGCTGATCAAATGGGTAAAGCGCAGTGGGGTGGTGACGGTATCAGGCATGGACTCTCCAGAAGGCAACGGTGACGGGAAATGCGGCGGCCAGCCGGCCAAGGCTGGCATCGCAACGATCATAGGTGGAACAGGCGGACGCTACCACGCAGAAAACGTCTGAATGACGATACTTTTCTGCAAACAGCAGACTACGGGGGAAGAATCGGGCATCAGGCTAGCGTTGACGCGCAAATACCAATTCAATACCACGTAATACCAATGATTATCGCTGATTTTTGAAATTGCTGCGCTCGCCTTGAAATCCGGACAAGATCCGGTGGCGGCGCCGGGGCGCTGACGCGTCCCGGCGACAAGCGCTTATTTCAGCCAGCCGCGGTGGCGGAAGTACAGGAAGGGCGCGATGGCGCTGGTGATCATCAGGCCCCAGGCCCACGGATAGCCGAACGACCATTCCAGTTCCGGCATCAGCTTGAAGTTCATGCCGTACACGCTGGCGATCAGGGTGGGCGGCAGGAAGGCCACGCTGGCCACCGAGAAGATCTTGATGATCTTGTTCTGGTTGATATTGATGAAGCCGACGGTGGCATCCATCAGGAAGTTGATCTTGTCGAACAGGAAAGACGTGTGACCGTCCAGCGATTCGATGTCGCGCAAAATCTGCCGCGCTTCCTCGAACTGCTCGGAATTGAGCAGCCGGCCGCGCATCAGAAAGCTGACGGCGCGGCGCGTATCCATCATGTTGCGGCGGATACGGCCATTCAAATCTTCCTCGTGGGCAATCGCGTTCAGCGCTTCGGCCGCGTGCGCATCGGTAAATTCCTTTTGCAGCACGCGCGTGCTGACTTCTTCCAGGTTCTGGTAAATGCCTTCGAGCACGTCGGCCGAATATTCGGCATCGGTGGCGTACAGGTCGAGCAGCACGTCCATGTAGTCGGCGATCGAGCCTGGCCGCGAACGGGCGCGCATGCGCACCAGGCGGAACACGGGCAAGTCGTCCGTATGCATGGAAAACAGGATCTTGCGGGCCAGGATGAAGGCCACGGTGATGACGCGCGACGGGCCGTCGTCCTCTTCGCGCAGGAAGTCCGTGCGCAGGTGCAAGTCGCCGTTTTCCGCTTCGTAATAGCGGGCCGACGCTTCAATATCCTTGACTTCGTCTTCGCCCGGCAGGGTGACGTTGTAGATGGCCTTGACCCAGGCCCGTTCATCATCGGTGGGGTCGGTCAGGTCGACCCACACCGGTTCGGCATTTTCGAGGTCTGCGCGGCTGTCGATCGGCACCTGGTTGAGCCGGCCATTCTGTAATACAAAGACATTGATCATGCGCGCTCTCAGCCGGATGTTGGGTTATCGTGATGTGCTGGCGCTGGCGCCAAAAATGAAAACAGCGCAAGTGTACCCGCAAAGGCCTTTTCACGACCACCCCCGGCACCGCTTTTTCACGGAAAAAGTGCGGCGTTGCACCAACGGGGCCGATTAAGATGCTGCGCCGCAATAATGCCAATCAGGCAGCTTTGATTTTATGTAAAGAAATTCCACTATCCTCAAGGCAATTCCGCCGCCCCCATGCGGCGCAGGATCACACTGGTTCGCCGGTTTAGGTAGCCCGTATCGCGGTGACGGTCATAATAGCGGGGATTCGGCAGCATCACGGCCAGTTTTGCCGCCTGTCCGGCGCTCAGGCCCGCCGCGCTGACCCGGTAATAGTGGCGTCCGGCCGCTTCGGCGCCAAAGATGCCCGTGCCAAACTCCACCACATTCAAATAAATCTCGAAAATGCGCTGCTTCTCCATCAGGCTTTCCAGCATATACGTGATGATCAATTCCTGGCCCTTGCGCACATAGCTGCGCGAGCCGGACAGGAACAGATTCTTCGCCAGCTGTTGCGTGATGGTGGAGCCGCCCGCCACGACCTTCTGCTTCTTGCTGTTTTTTTCATATGCCTTTTGCAAGGCTTCCCAGTCCACGCCTTCATGCTCGGAAAAATTCGCGTCTTCCGAGGCGATGATGGCCCGTTTCAGGTTGTTCGAAATGCGGTTGTACGGCACCCACGTCTGCTGGATGGTGGCGTTGGGATTCTTGTCCTGCAAGACAGACAACTGTTCGCGCATGAAAGCCGTGCTGGACGGGTTATGGTCGACCCACCACCAGATTTGCAGGAAGAAATACAGTTGCACGACGATAAACGCCAGCACGGGCAGGATGAACAGCCACTTGATCCAGCCGTAGCGGCTGCCGCTGCGGCGCGCGCCCTTCTTGCCGGCGCTCACAGGGCACTGCGCAATTGCGCCAGCAAATCCTGCGTCTGCGGCCGCACGCCGCGCCACACGTAAAACGCTTCGGCCGCCTGCTCCACCAGCATGCCCAGGCCGTCGCGCACCTGCGCGCCATGCTGGGCGGCAAAGTCCATGAAGACGGTGGGCTGGGCGCCGTACATCATGTCCAGCGCCAGGGTGTGGCGGCCGAAAATACCCGGCGGCACGGGCGGCAAGTCGCCCGCCAGGCTGGCCGAGGTGGCATTGATGACGATATCGAACTGGCCATCGGGCTGCGCGAAGCCGCCGGCGCGCAGCTGCCCGGGGTGCGCCAGCGCATCGGCAAACTGCGCCACCAGCGCCTCGGCCGTGGCCACGGTGCGGTTGGCAATGAACATTTCCTGCGGCCCCTGCTCCAGCAAGGGCAGCACGACGCCGCGCGCCGCGCCGCCGGCGCCCAGCAGCAGGATACGCTTGCCCGCGACGCTCACGCCCGCGTTGCGCACAATGTCCGCCACCAGGCCCGCGCCATCGGTATTGTCGCCAAGAATGGTTTCATTATCGAAACGCAGGGTATTGACGGCGCCGGCCGCTTGCGCACGCGGCGTCAACTCGGTGGCCAGCGCGCACGCGTCCAGTTTAAAGGGCACCGTCACGTTCGCGCCCTTGCCGCCCTCGGCGGCAAACGTACGGGCCGCCAGCGCAAAACCGTCGAGCGGCGCCAGCCGGCGATCGTAGACCATGGCTTGCCCTGTCTGCAAGGCAAACGCGGCGTGGATCAAGGGGGACTTGCTGTGGGCGATGGGATTGCCGAAAACGCAATATTGATCTGGATGAATGTTTTGCTTGCTCAATTGCTGCCGCCAGTCAGGTTAGCTTCCATTTTTTCTTCGCGCGTAAATTTGAAGCGGGTGATGACGACCCACAGGTCATCCTTGTCACTCGACAACATATTCGGTGGAAAACGACCATACGGCGCCGCGCGGCGCACGATGGCCAGGGCCGCCGCATCGAGCGCCGGGTTGCCCGAGCTTTTTTCCACGCGGGCGCCGCCTTCCTTCTGGTAAATCGTGCCGTCCTGGAAGATGGGGATGTAGACGACCAGTTCGCCATACATCTTGCGGCCATTCTTTTGCGGGAAATTCAGGGTGCCGATTTCCTCGATGCGCTTTTGCAGGGTCTTGTAATACATGGCATAGCCGACTTCCTGCGTGCTGGGCGTAATAAAAGTCTTGCGCGGACGTTTATTTTGGTCTTCCACGGTCTGGCTGATCTCGGCCGCCATGCGCGCGATGGCCTTGCTGCTTTCCATCAAGTCCGAGCCGCTGGCCAGGGGATTGGGCTTGTCCTTTTCCGTGACGGGCGCGGCGCTGTAAGGCGTCGGCTTGGCCGCCTGCGTCAGCAATTCCTGCTGTTTTTGTTCCAGTTCGGCAATGCGCCTGGCGCTGGCCTTGACGCTGTCGCCCTCTTCCACCTTGCGCATGTCGGGCAAGGGCGACTTGGCGCGCCCCTTGTCGGCCTGTCCGCCACCGTCGAGGTTGGCTTGCGCCAGCGCCTCGGCCTTCAGCGGCTTGTTCGCATGCTTGGCATTGACCAGGATCACTTCCAGGCCGGGATCGGTGGCCACGGCCCGCTGCGGCGCCGGGGCGACAAAATGCATCGCCAGCAAGGCGCCGTGCGCCAGCAGCGAGACCGCCACGGCTATCATCAGGAAACGATTCTCTCGGAAAGACTTCACGCGCAACCCAGTTCGCAACAAGCACAAGATACAAGATGGCTGAATTCTACGTCAAAGGGCGGTGCCGGCAACAGTTTTCAGCACCGCCTGATGGCCTGACGGACGCCTTACTTGACCCCGGGTTCGCTGACCACGTCTTCGCTGGCCAGTTCCGCCACTTCCGCCTCGGCGTCGCTGACCTGGTTGGCCGCTTCCGGCGATGCTTCCGGCGCCACGTCGCCCTCGTCCGCGCCTTCGTCGCCCGATTCCTCTTCGTAGTCGAGCACGGCGTCGGCTGCCGCGTCCGGCACGGCGGCGATTTCCAGCAGGCGCGCTTCGATGCTCAGGTCGACTTCGTCCCAGCGCAGCAAGTCCAGTTTCACCTGGGCGCCGCGCGCCACCGATGGCATGCCCGGCAGCTTGATAACCAGCGGAATGTCGACCAAACGCAGGATTTCATCTTTCAGGACGACGGCATCGACCTGGCGCGCGTTTTCCTGATGCAGCCAGCGCAAGCACCAGTAGCGTTCCATGTTCGACTGGAAATCGCCATACGCGGCATACGCGGCGTCGAAGGCGGAGACGATGGCGAACAAATTCGCGTCGCGCGGCTTGAACGGTGCCACCAGCGGCGCCGTCACGCCATGCTCGGCGCAAGCGATGATTTGCCACTGGTTCACCAGGTCCGTGTAGCGGCGCAAGGGCGAGGTGCTCCACGCGTATTGATCCACGCCCAGGCCCTGGTGCGGCGCCGCATGGGTGACCATGCGCACCTGCATCTTTGCCGCCCAGCTATTGCCACTGCCGCCGCCCTGGCTGCGGTAGATGCCCGGCACGCCATGGTCGTGCAGCATCTTGCCCCAGGTACTGTTGGCAAAAATCATCAATTCGGCAACGATCTTGTCCAGCGGCGCGCCACGCTTGCGGCGCGCCACGGTGACGATGTCATTTTCCACATAGAAATTGAAATCGACGCGGTTATTCTGTTCCGGCTTCAAACCAAACGCTTCGCGCTTTTTCATGCGGCCCTGTTCCAGCTGCTGCGCCCATTGCCACAGCACGGCAAAATCGGCCTTGTGCGGGTATTCGCCCTCGCCGCTGGCCAGGGTTTCCTCGTTGACCAGGTCGTCCAGCTGGTTATGGCGCAAATTGCTGGCGATCGGCACCAGTTCCGCGCGCGTCTGCGTGCTGACAACTGCCCAGTCCGCTTTCGGGTCCAGCGTGGCGTACAGCGACAGTGCCGGGCACGTCGTGCCTTCCGCCAGGGTAAACGCATTGACGATTTCGTCCGGCAGCATGGTGATCTTGTCGCCCGGCATGTAGACGGTCGACATGCGCTGGCGCGCCATCTTGTCGATCACGTCTTCCGGGCGAATACCCAGGCCCGGCGCGGCGATGTGGATACCGACCTTGACCGTGCCATCCGGCAACGGTTGCACGGAGAAGGCATCGTCGATCTCGGTCGTGGTCACGTCGTCGATCGAGAAGGCGGCCACGTCGGCCAGCGGCAGCTTGGCCGTCACGGATGGCACGGGCACGCTCGGGAAGCCGGCGCCTTTCGGGAAATTTTCGAAGAGGAATTTCGACAGGTGCAAGTCTTTCGGCGAAGCAATACCACCGACGGCCAGCATCAGGCGCGGCGGCGTCGTGTGCAATTCCGTGCACGCCGCTTCCAGTGCCTTGTATTCGATCGTGTTCTTGTCCGGCTTGAACAGCAGTTGCAGCACCATCGGCTGCATCGAGGCGGGCAAGCGGTTCTGTTTCAGCTCTTCCACATACGCGGCTTGCACCAGCGCCTGCTGTTTTTTCTTTTCGATGCCGGCCAGGGCCGCCTTCAGGGACGCTTCCGGCGCCGCCTTGTAGCGGCCACGGCCCTTCTTGTAGAAATACACGGGCGCCGAATGCAGGGCCAGGATCAGGCCGGCAGCTTCCGGCGGCAATGGTGCGTGACCGAAATACTCGGCGCCCAGCTCGGCAAAGCCGAACTCGTCTTCGCCTGCCACTTCCCACAGGAAATCGAGGTCGATCTCGGCAGCAACAGTCTTGGCTTGCTCGAGCAGCTCGGCAGGGGACGGCTTTTCATACTGCAGCAGCACATCCTTGATCTTGACCTTGGTGCGCTTGCCGCTGGCCATTTCGACCTGGTACGCTTCGCCCGCTTGCGACAGGACCGTGCCGACCTTGAAATCGCCGGATTCTTCAAAAAATAGATTCATTGTTATGCTTTGTTTATTAATGTGTCGGTTGCAACGGTGCGAGTGACGGACGTCAACTCCAGCACCGCCGGCAAAAATACTTCAGTTACCAGCAACAATCCCTGGTGACGCTGGTACAGGCAGCGGCGGGCAAAAAACAGCGACTTGTCATTGGTGCGCTGCCCTTCCCCTGCCAGCGCCGCCTGCGCCCGCTGCACCAGCGGGTGCCCGGCGCGCAAGCGGGCAAATTCCAATTCACCGCGCCGTACCATGCGGTCGCCAAACAGGGTCGTACCCAGCGAACGCTCGCCCAGCGCGGAAAACAAGGGCCAGTCCGTGGCCGTCGCCTGTATGGGCACGACGGTATGGCCAAACACGGCCGGTTTGTTATCACAACGCAACAGCACTTCGCGTTCCCACACCCGGCCCGCACGGTGCAAACCGATGATGGCGGCCTCGTCGGTCAAACAGCGCGATGTTTCCTGATGCAAACATTGCACGCGGAACGCGCTGCTATGCGCTTTCAGCTTGGCCGTCAGCGAACCGCCGCCCGTCAGCCAGTGACGCAAGGCCGGCGGCGCATTGACGGCATTCACGTGCGCGTGCCATTGCGCCTGGCGCAGCGAACCCGGCCTCACCGCGCAGAGTCCGCGTCAATGCCGCAAAAGGCCAGCACGGGCGCCAGGTAATCGGCAAATTCGCTGATGCCATGGTCGCTGCCATCGATGATGCACTGCTGCGCCCCCTGATAATGCGCCACCATGTCGCGGTAGTCGAGCACTTCATCGCCGGTAGCGGCAATCAGGAAATAGCGTTGCGGCTGCGTAATTTTCTCCACGGCAAACGTGCGCAGCTCATCGATGTATTCGCGCTTGAACTCGAATGGCTTGTCCGAATGGAATTCGGTCGTCACGCCCACATGTTGCTCCAGGTCAATCAGGGGAACAATCGCAGGATTGAGCAGCACGGCGCGGCAACCGAGCTGTTCGGCCAGCCAGGTAGCGTAATAGCCGCCCAGCGAGGAGCCGATAATCGTCAAGTCGGCCGGCGCCGCATCCTTGACCAGCGACAGGGCCAGCTCGATGGCCAGCTTGGGCGAGGCCGGCAACTGCGGGCACAGCCATTCTGCTTCGCGGCCCAGCGCCTGCATCTGCGCGGCCAGCAGGCGCGACTTCATCGACAGCGGCGACGAGCGGAATCCATGCAGGTACAGAATCATCGGCCCAGCGCCTCCAGCAATTTCTGGTGCACGCCGCCAAAACCGCCGTTGCTCATGACGACGATCTGGTCGCCGGGACGGGCGCTGGCGGCCACGGCCGCCACCAAAGTATCGATGTCTTCATAGGCGCTGGCAATCTGGCCCAACGGCGCCAGCGCGTCGCCCAGGCTCCAGCCCAGCGCGGCATGGCTGCCAAAACCGAAGACCAGGTCGGCATCCTTCAGGCTGCCGGGCAGCGCATCTTTCATGGCGCCCAGCTTCATGGTGTTCGAACGCGGTTCCAGCACGGCCAGGATGCGGCCGCTGTTGCCGATGGTTTGGCTCATTTTTTGGCGCAGGCCGCCCACGGTGGTGGCAATGGCCGTCGGGTGATGCGCGAAATCGTCGTACACGGTAATGTTGTTGACCACGCCGCGCACTTCCATGCGGCGCTTGACGCTCTCGAACGTGGCCAGCGAGGCGCACGCCTGGGCAATCGGCACACCCACGTGGCGCGCGGCGGCGATGGCCGCCAGCGCATTGCTGCGGTTGTGCTTGCCCGTGAGCACCCACGCCACATGGCCTTCCTGCTGGCCATTAAAGTACACGTCGAAGCTGCCATCGGCCTGCTCTTGCAGTTGCCAGTTGGCATCTTGACCAAAACTTTCCTTTTCGCTCCAGCAACCGCGCGCCAGCACGCGCTGCAGCGACGCTTCGTCGCCGTTGAACACGAGGCGGCCGATGCCGGGCACGGTGCGTACCAGATGGTGGAATTGCGTCTCGATCGCGTGCAGATCGGGGAAGATGTCAGCGTGATCATATTCCAGGTTATTCATGATGGCCGTCTTCGCGTGGTAATGCACGAACTTGCTGCGCTTGTCGAAGAAGGCCGTGTCGTATTCATCGGCTTCGATGACGAAGAAATCCGAATCGGCGCTTTTGCCGTCGATCTTGCCGCTGAGGCGGGCGGAAATGCCAAAGTTCATCGGCACGCCGCCGATCAGGAAGCCCGGCGCGTAGCCCGCGTCTTCGAGTATCCAGGCCAGCATGGCCGACGTTGTCGTCTTGCCATGCGTGCCGGCCACGGCCAGCACCCACTTGTTGCGCAAGATGTGTTCGCCGATCCACTGGGGGCCGGACACATACGGCAGGCTGCGGTTGAGGATTTCTTCCACCAGCGGGTTGCCGCGCGAGACCACATTGCCAATCACATACAAATCCGGGTTCAGCTTAGTTTGTTCCGGATCAAAGCCCTGGATCAGTTCGATTCCCTGCGATTCCAGCTGGGTGCTCATCGGCGGATACACGTTGGCATCGCAACCAGTGACTTTATGGCCGGCTTCCTTGGCCAGGACAGCCAGGCCGCCCATGAAGGTACCGCAAATGCCGAGAATATGAATATGCATGTGATCAGTGCGAAAGGTGCACGCTTAAGTAAGTAAGACGGTGAGATAAAAAACAGCAAGTGCAGGATTTTACCTGACGCCATGACTTTTTCCGCTTCGGAGTATCATCTCGCTCATGACGAACGATGCATTTGACGATAGCGCGCAGTTGCGCCTGGAAATCGCCGCCGCTGCCGCGCGCCTCGTGGCGCAGGATGGCGCCGACTATGGCAGCGCCAAGCGCAAGGCGGCGCGGCAAGTCCTGGGCGACGCGCCGAACCGCCCCAATATCTTGCCGGACAACGACATGATCGAAGAACAGGTGCGGCAATACAATGCCCTGTTCCTGGCCGACAGCCAGCCGGCACGATTGTTCCAGCTGCGCACGATTGCGCTGCAGGTGATGGAAGCGTTGCAACAATTTCATCCCCTGCTCAGCGGCCCCGTGCTCAATGGCACGGCCGGCCCCCATGACGAGATCTATTTGCAACTGTTTGCCGAGAGCGCCAAGGACATCCACATCTTCTTGCTGAATAAAAATGTCGTGCTCGACATGTCGGAAAGCCCGCATTTCAAGGGAGCGCGTTATGATGCGGTCGAGACAGCCAGTTTCTTGTGGAAAAACGAAGGCGTGCACGCGGCCATGTATGAACTCGACGACATGCGCGGCGCGCTGAAAGCCAAGGCGGATGGAAAAGTGCTGCGCACCGACATCGCCGGGTTGCGCAGCCTGCTGGCCGCCAGCCTCGCCCACGGCGTGCCGGCTGCCGACTAACATTGATATAGATAAAGTTATGACAAAAAAGAATTGGATCGCCTGCGCCATCGTGGCGCTGATGTTCGGCGGCATGGGTGCTTACGTCGGTTTGAGCAAGGAAAAAGCGAAAGAAGCGGGGAAAGAAGCGGGACCGCAGACGACCGCCATCGCGCCAGGCGCGAAGGGTCCCGTCAACGAACTGTATGCGCTGTCCCTGCCGGACGCGGCGGGCGTCACGCAGGCGTTATCGCAATGGAAAGGAAAAAACCTGCTGGTGAATTTCTGGGCGCCGTGGTGCCCACCTTGCGTGGAAGAAATGCCAGAGTTATCCGAAGTGCAAGGCCACTACGGGGCGAAAAACCTGCAGGTGATCGGCATCGGTATCGATTCGGCCAGTAATATTGCCACTTTTGCCAGCAAGGTCAAGATCGCCTATCCCGTGTATGTGTCCGGCATGAGCGGCACCGACCTGTCGCGTCATTTTGGCAATGCCACGGGCGGTTTGCCCTTTACGGTGCTGATCGGCGCCGATGGCGAAGTCAAAAAGACCTATCTGGGCCGCTTGAAATTTGATCAGTTGCGCGCCGATCTGGATAAATTGTAAATTCGGAGCGTGCTTTTTTCTCTTGCCAATGCGTATCTTTGGCGGCAAAATGCGGAACTTTCGCTAAAACGGTCTTCCATACATGGCAAAAAACCTCCTTCTGCTCAACGGTCCCAACCTGAATTTGCTGGGAACGCGCGAGCCTGAGGTCTACGGCGCCAGCACCTTGGCCGATATCGAGCAGGCAGCAATGGCGCAAGCCATGGCGGCCGGTGCCGACCTGGTTTGCTTTCAAAGCAACCATGAAGGCGCGCTGATCGACCGCATCCATGCCGCGCGAGCGGAAGGGATCGATGCCATCGTCATCAATCCGGGCGGCCTGACCCATACCAGCGTTGCCTTGCGCGATGCGCTGGCCGGGGTCGCCATCCCGTTCGTGGAAGTCCATATCTCGAATATTTATCAACGCGAAACGTTTCGACATCACTCATTTCTCAGCGCGATCGCGCAGGGGACGATCTGCGGCCTGGGTATCGATGGATATCGGTTTGCCATCGACTTTGCGCTTAAAAAACGTTAATCTACGCGATCTGCACGCATTTAGCGCGGCGATAGGTTCTTGGACATCACCGCATCACTCATAAAACAAACTACATTCCTAGGGGTTTTACATGGATCTACGAAAACTCAAGACCTTGATCGACCTGGTCGCCGAATCGGATATCGCAGAGCTGGAAGTTACCGAAGGCGAAAGCAAGGTTCGCATCGTCAAATCGTCGGCCATGCCGCAAAACCAGATGGTCATGATGCAGCCGCAAGGCATGCCAGCCCAATACCAGCCAGCCGCGCCAGCCGCCGCTCCCGCTGCGGCAGCCGCCGTCGTGGTCGCCGCCGAGCCAACGGGCTATGTGGTCAAGTCGCCGATGGTCGGTACCTTCTACCGTTCCTCCGCTCCTGGCAGCGCCGCCTATGTTGAAGTGGGCTCGACCGTCAAGGAAGGTGATACCCTGTGCATCATCGAAGCGATGAAGCTCCTGAATGAAATCGACTCCGATAAAGCCGGTGTCGTGACCCAGATCCTGGTCGAAAACGGCCAACCGGTCGAATTCGGTCAACCCTTGTTTGTGATCGGCTAAAACCCAGTCCACACGGCCGGCAACGGCCGTTTGCAGTTTTAGCCCCTCACACTTGTTGTTTCGCCGGCTCGCCGGCTCTCACAGACATACGCGAACCTACCATGTTTGAAAAAATCCTGATTGCCAACCGTGGTGAAATTGCCCTCCGTATTCAGCGCGCCTGCCGCGAAATGGGCATTAAAACGGTTGTAGTCCACTCCGAAGCCGACAAGGACGCGAAATACGTCAAGCTGGCCGACGAATCCGTTTGTATCGGCCCGGCCCAGTCGTCCCTGAGCTACCTGAACATGCCCGCCATCATCAGCGCCGCTGAAGTGACAGATGCGCAAGCGATTCACCCAGGCTATGGCTTCCTGTCGGAAAATGCCGACTTTGCCGAACGCGTCGAGAAATCGGGCTTCGTCTTCATCGGCCCCCGCTCCGAATCGATCCGTTTGATGGGCGACAAAGTGTCGGCCAAGCAAACCATGATCAAGGCTGGCGTACCGTGCGTCCCCGGCTCGGAAGGCGCGTTGCCGGACGATCCGAAAGCGATCGTGCAAATTGCCCGCAAGATCGGCTACCCGGTCATCATCAAGGCCGCCGGTGGCGGTGGCGGACGCGGCATGCGCGTGGTGCACACGGAAGCGGCCCTGATCAACGCCGTGGCGATGACCAAGACGGAAGCCGGCACGGCCTTCGGCAATCCTGAAGTGTATATGGAGAAGTACCTGGAAAATCCGCGCCACGTGGAAATCCAGATCCTCGCCGACGAACACAAGAACGCCGTCTGGCTGGGCGAGCGCGACTGCTCCATGCAGCGCCGCCACCAGAAAGTGATCGAAGAAGCACCGGCGCCGGGCATCCCGCGCAAACTCATCGAGAAAATCGGCGACCGTTGCGCCGAAGCGTGCCGCAAGATCGGCTACCGCGGCGCCGGCACGTTTGAATTCCTGTACGAAAACGGCGAGTTCTATTTCATTGAAATGAATACCCGCGTGCAAGTGGAACATCCGGTCACCGAGATGATCACCGGCATCGACATCGTGCAAGAGCAGATCCGCATCGCCGCCGGCGAGAAACTGCGTTTCCGCCAGCGCGACGTCTTGCTGTCGGGCCACGCCATCGAGTGCCGCATCAACGCGGAAGACCCGTTCAAGTTCACGCCGTCGCCCGGCAAGATCGTCTCCTGGCATGCGCCGGGCGGCCCTGGCATCCGCGTCGACTCGCACGCCTACGCCGGCTACTACGTTCCGCCGCACTACGACTCGATGATCGGCAAAGTGATCGCTTACGGCGCCACGCGCGAGCAAGCGATCCGCCGCATGCAGATCGCCCTGTCCGAAATGGTGGTCGAAGGCATCAACACGAATATCGCCCTGCACCGCGAACTGATGATCGACGCGCGCTTCATCGAAGGCGGCACCAACATTCACTATCTGGAACAGAAGCTGGCCGACATGCCGGACCTGGGCAAGAACCTGAATGGCGGCAGCCCCAGCATCGCCAAGAAATCCGAAATCAAGGCGGGCGCATGAGCTGGACGGAAATCGTCATCGAAATCGCCCGTGACAACGCCGAGGCCATGTCCGACGCGTTGATGGAAGCGGGCGCCCTGTCGGTCTCGGTGGAAGACGCCGATGAAGGCACGGATGCCGAGCAGCCCTTGTTTGGCGAGCCAGGCATGGAACCGAAGGAAGCGGCGTGGGAACGCAGCCGCGTGGTGGCGCTGACGGACGTCGACGCCGACCAGGCCGCCATCGTGGCCGCCGCCGCCCAGGCGGTCGGCATGACGGACGTACCTGTCTTTACCATGCGTCCCGTGGAAGAGCAGGACTGGGTGCGCCTGACCCAGTCGCAATTCGCACCGATTCACATCGGCAAGAATATCTGGGTCGTGCCCAGCTGGCACGAGGCACCAGATCCTGACGGCCTGATCCTGGAACTGGACCCTGGCCTGGCTTTCGGCACGGGCAGTCACCCGACCACGCGCCTGTGCATGGAATGGCTGGAAGCGAACCCTGCTCCCGGCAAGACCGTGCTCGACTACGGTTGCGGTTCCGGCATCCTGGCCATGGTGGCCAAGAAACTCGGTGCGGAAACTGTCGCCGGCGTCGATATCGACCCGCAAGCGATCGAATCGGCGCGCGACAATGCCGAACGTAACCAGTGCGAGATCGAATATTTCTTGCCGGACACGTTTGCCACTTCGGCACACGCCACGGCCAAGTTTGACATCGTCGTCGCCAACATCCTGTCGAGCCCATTGAAACTGATGGCACCGATGCTGTCGGGCCGCGTTGCCGACGGCGGCGCCCTGATCCTGTCCGGCGTGCTGGCACGCCAGGCGGAAGAAGTGGCCGCTGCCTACGCACCGTTCATCCAGCTGGGTGTATGGGCCGAGCAAGACGGCTGGGTGGCCCTGCATGGCCGCCTGGGCAGCACGCAAGCACCTGCGCCCCGCGCGGAAGGTGCATAAGCACAGCAATGGCCCTCGCCACCAAATGCCCCCATTGCAACACGATATTTCGGGTCGCTGCTGACCAGTTGAAGTTACGTGGGGGCATCGTGCGCTGCGGCACGTGCAGGGAAGTCTTTGACGGCAATGCCGCGCTGGTCGATCCAGCTGCGGCATCGCCGTTTTTAACATCCGGCCCCGGCACTGCCGCCCCCCTGTCGACCAGTTACCCGATCGACAACAGCCTGCCGTCCGCCACGGACGACGAACCCATTTATTCCCTCGACTTCGATACCTCGTTCGACCCGTTCGGCATCTTGCCGGAAACGGCGCAGCTCAAGGACGATGCAGACGATGGCGATCACATCGAGCTGGACCTCGACGTGGCCCTGCCCGACGAGGCGCTGGACCACGTGCCGGCCGCCGCACCGCTCGATATACCTGAAGCAACACCAGTAGAAACACCGGCAGAACTGCCCGAGCCACCGTTGCCCCAGCCAATGGCGCCCTTCAAGCGCCGCCAGGTCGATGACGCGCCCGCCTTCGCCACGTATTTGCGCGATAGCCGCCGCGAACCGAACCTGAAAGCGGCGGCAGCCCCAGTGGCCCCGACATTGCCTGCCGCCGAAAAAGTCAGCCTGGACAAGCCCCTGCCGGCGGCGCCTGCCGCAACCAGCCCCGCGCGCCGGGAACCCACGCTGGCCGACCCGCTGCCCGTCCCCCCCATTACGCCGGATGCCGCCGAAGAGCAGGAAGAACCCGTCCAGCCGCCGGCCGACGACGAGCCGGCCTTTGTGACCTTGGGCCGGCGCCGCGAACAGAGCGGCAAGGCCTTGCGCGTGGCCATGGCCCTCGGCTCGGTGGTACTGCTGCTATTATTATTACTGCAAGTGATGACCACTTTCCGCAATCCGCTGGCGGCGCAGTTTCCCCAGTGGAAACCGACCCTGGTAGCCCTGTGCAAGCTCAGTGGCTGCCAAGTCGACTTGCCGGCGCAGATCGAGGCGCTGTCCATCGAGCAAGGCGAGTTGCAAACTTTGAAGGACCAAACCTTTTCCTACGTCTCGCTGCTGCGCAACCAGGGCCGCAGCGTGCAAGCCTGGCCCAGCATCGAACTGATCCTCAACGACGCCAACGACAAACCGGTCTTGCGCCGCGTAATCGCGCCGCGCGACTACCTGCCGGCCACGATCGACCTGAGCACGGGGTTTGCGCCGCGTTCGGAACAAGCCATCAAACTGTACTTTGCATTAGACCAGCTCACGGCGTCTGGCTACCATATCGCCATCTTTTACCCTTAACAGACACTATCATGACCAAAACATCGCTGATCTGCGGCTCGCTTGCCACCGACACCATCATGCAATTCCCCGGCCGCTTCGGCGAATCCCTGCTGGCCGACCAGTTGCACAAGGTAAACGTCTCCTTCCTCGTGCCCACCATGCGCACGGAGTTCGGCGGCTGCTCGGGCAACATCGCCTACAGCCTGAAAATGCTGGGCGGCGACCCGCGCATCGTCGGCGTCATGGGGCAAGATAGCGCCGCCTACCTGGAGCGCCTGCAAAAGCTGGGCATTTCCACCGCCAACATCCTGATCAAGGCCGACAGCTACAACGCGCAATGCTTCGTTACGGCCGACGCGGACAATAACCAGATCAACGCCTTCCACCCGGGCGCCATGTCGTTTGCGCATGAAAACCCGATCGCCAATGCAGGGCCGGCCAAGGTGGCCATCATTTCGCCGGATGGCGACCAGGGCATGCTCAAGCACGCCGCCGACCTGGCCGAGCTGGGCATCCCCTTCATGTTCGACCCAGGCCAGCAGTTGCCACGCTTCAACGGCGAACAGTTGATCGACTTCATCAACAAAGCCACGTATGTGTCGGCCAACGACTATGAAATGGAGATGTTGATGGAACGCACGGGCCTGACCCTGCCGGACATCGCCAGCCGCCTGGAAGCGCTGATCGTCACGCGTGGCGAAAAAGGATCGGAAATCTATACGGACGGCAAGCGCATCGACATTCCTGTCGTGACCGCCAAGGAAGTGCTGGATCCGACCGGTTGCGGCGATGCCTACCGTGCTGGCTTGCTGTTCGGCATCACCAACGACCTGGGCTGGGAAACGAGCGGCCGCCTGGCCAGCCTGCTGGGCGCCATCAAGATCGCCACCCAAGGTGCGCAAAACCACGTATTTACGCCGGAAAGCATCGCCGACCAGTTCGAAGCGGCGTTCGGTTACCGCTATTAATATGTAGTCCGGTCGGCTTGTGCACTAGCGCCAGGCCGACCTCCTCGTTTTACCTCAATACAATAATCATCCCCACCAGCACTTGCGCAATCTGCAGCAAGATCAACGCCACCAGCAAAGACAGGTCCAGGCTGCCGACCAGCGGCACGACCTTGCGGATCGGACGCAGCAGCGGCTCGTTCAGGGCCCGTACGAACGGCGCCAGCGGCGCATGCGGGTTGACCCAGCTGAAGATGGCTTCGATGATCAGCAAGGCCATGAAACCGTAGAGTATCCATTGCAGGAAGCGTTGCAGCGACTTGAGCAGTACCACCTCGACGGGATAGCCGGAAATAAACAGCACCGAGCTGGCCAGCAGCACGATCAGGAAGGCGCCGATCAGGCTGGCCCAGTCATACCCGCCCACGCCCGGCACCACGCGGCGCAGGGGACGCACCAGCCAGTCGGACAATTGAAACGTGAATTGCGCCACCGACGAGGGCGGCCGCACGCGCACCGCCTGCATCCAGAAGCGCAGCAGCAACACGCCGCCCAGCAAGGTGGCGATGGTATCAACGATCAATGTAAGGATAACGATCAGCACGACTAATTCTCCAAAAAAAAACCGCTGTGTGATTGAGTCACACAGCGGCGTGTTGCCTCATCCAGGCACCCGTATCGCAGAAATTACGATGGGCGGGTGCTGGTTGGGAATGGCCAGGCTGCAGCCGGTGCCAACACGGTTTTTGCTACAGGTGCGATAGGCGCCGATGGCTTGGCGACAGGAGCTGCCTTCTTCGGTGCGGCCTTTTTAGGCGCGGCCTTCTTGGCTGCTGGCTTGGCTGCCACGGCGGCTGGTGCCGCTGGAGCTGCTGCCGGCGCTGCGGCTGGTGCGGCTGCCACGACTGGCGCTGCGGCTGGCTTGGCGGCTGGCTTGGCGGCAGGTTTCGCTGCGGCTTTCACTGCCGGCTTGACGGCTGGCTTGGCTGCAGCTTTTACTGCTGGCTTCGCTGCTACCTTGGCTGCCGGTTTTGCTGCGACCTTGGCGGCAGGTTTCGCTGCTGCTTTGGCGGCCGGCTTGGCTGCGACTTTCGCTGCTGGCTTGGCTGCTGGCTTCGCTGCAACCTTGGCCGCAGGTTTGGCTGCCGCTTTCGCTGCTGGCTTCGCCGCTACCTTGGCCGCTGGCTTGGCTGCAGCTTTTGCTGCTGGCTTCGCTACTGCCTTGGCTGCTGGCTTGGCTGCTGCTTTGGCCGCTGGCTTGGCTGCGGCTTTGGCGGCCGGCTTGGCTGCTGCCTTGGCGACGACTTTTTTCGCTGCTGGCTTGGCTGCCGCCTTGGCGGCCGGTTTCGCTGCTGCCTTGGCTGCAGGTTTCGCGGCGGCTTTTTTCACTGCTGGCTTGGCTGCTGCTTTTGCTGCTGGCTTCGCTGCTGCTTTTGCCGCTGGCTTGGCTGCTGCTTTTGCTGCAGGTTTCGCTGCTGCTTTGGCGGCCGGCTTGGCTGCTGCCTTGGCGACGACTTTTTTCGCTGCTGGCTTGGTTGCTGCCTTGGCTGCAGGTTTCGCTGCAGCTTTTTTCACCGCTGGCTTGGCTGCTGCCTTGGCCGCTGGTTTTGCTGCGGCTTTTGCTGCTGGCTTGGCGGCCGGTTTGGCGGCTGGTTTGGCTGCGGCTTTTTTCGCGACAGGTTTGGCTGCTGCCTTGGCTGCAGGTTTCGCTGCGGCTTTCGCTGCTGGCTTGGCGGCCGGTTTTGCTGCTGCCTTGGCCGCTGGTTTCGCTGCGGCTTTCGCTACTGGCTTGGCAGCCACTTTTGCTGCAGGCTTGGCTGCGGCTTTGGCGACTGGTTTGGCGGCTGGTTTTGCTGCGGCTTTGGCAGCTGGTTTAGCGGCAACCGTCTTCGCTGCGGCTGCCGGCTTCTTCGCGGCAGGAGCAGCCTTGGCGGCTGGTTTCTTTACTTCTGATTTCTTAGCGGCTGTTGCCATTTGTCTCTCCTTCATCTGAGATGAGAAATTTAAGCTACAAGATTTAAACCCGTCCGACCCACCACAGGGATAGGCCAGGCGAATTATTCATCGGCACAAACGGTCGTTTGCGCTAATGAATTCGGCACCAGCTGAACTGCTGCAACTCCTCACGTTTGCAGCACTTCAGCCATCGTCGGTGCCACCCTGCTTTATCTCGCAGCTGGTGGCAAAGTCTGAATTCGGTCATTCGTTTTCGATGCCGTGCGTTTTTTCGCTCCTCGCATCGCGCTCGCCACAACACCCATCCGTCAAATAAAAAACCGCCATGCCTGAAAAAATTCGGGCACGGCGGCAGACGAAAACGGTGTGGTTTTGTGCATATCCGTGTAAATCTGTATCCCTGTTTTGCGAGGTTTTTTCGCTACCGCGCTGGTTAAAAAACCCCGCATTCTAACGCTCGCATTTGCAATCTCATAAAGTACACGAAAACCTTGTCAATGCGCAACCGGCACGACACGTTTTCGCCCGCTTTTTTGCACGTTACGCGTGCTATCGCACAATCGCGCGGAAAATGCCGCCGCCAGCGTCTCCGGAAATGATTTTTGGCGCCCGCGATGCGGCCATTCGCGGCAGCCGAAAATCCTGGTGCAAACCTCATCGCATGACGCGATGAGGCACGCATTTTCCCGCCGCCATGCAGGCGAAAAAAAAGCGCCGTCTCGATGACGGCGCTTTTGGGCGTTGACTGAAAAAGGGTTACTCCCAGTTCAGCGCACCACCGGTTTGGTACTCGGTCACGCGCGTTTCGAAGAAGTTACGTTCCTTCTTCATGTCGATCATTTCGCTCATCCACGGGAACGGATTTTCTTCCTGGGCGAACAGCGGCTCGATGCCGATCTGCTGCGCGCGGCGGTTGGCGATGAAGCGCAGGTAGCCCTTGAACATCGGCGCATTCAGACCCAGCACGCCGCGCGGCATGGTGTCTTCCGCGTATGCGTATTCCAGTTCCACGGCTTTCATGAACAGGTCCTTGATCTCTTCGCGGAAGGCGGCCGTCCACAACTGCGGGTTTTCCATCTTGATCGTGTTGATCAAGTCGATGCCGAAGTTGCAGTGCATCGATTCGTCGCGCAGGATGTACTGGTACTGCTCGGCCGCGCCCATCATCTTGTTCTGGCGGCCCAGCGCCAGGATCTGCGTGAAGCCGACGTAGAAGAACAGGCCTTCCATCAGGCAGGCAAACACGATCAGGGATTTGAGCAGCTTCTGGTCGTTTTCCACCGTACCGGTGACGAACGCCGGGTCGGTCAGGGTGTTGATGAACGGAATCAGGAATTCATCCTTGTCGCGGATCGACTTGACTTCGTTGTAGGCGTTGAAGATCTCGCCTTCGTCCAGGCCCAGGGATTCGACGATGTACTGGTAGGCGTGCGTGTGGATCGCTTCCTCGAACGCCTGGCGCAGCAGGTACTGGCGGCATTCCGGCGCCGTGATGTGGCGGTAGGTACCCAGCACGATGTTGTTGGCGGCCAGCGAGTCGGCCGTCACGAAGAAGCCCAGGTTGCGCTTGACCAGGCGGCGCTCGTCGTCCGTCAGGCCGTTCGGGTTTTTCCACAGCTCGATATCGCGCTGCATGTTCACTTCCTGCGGCATCCAGTGGTTGGCGCAGCCGGCCAGGTATTTGTCCCACGCCCACTTGTACTTGAACGGCACCAGCTGGTTGACGTCCGTCTTGCCGTTGATGATGCGCTTGTCGTCGGCATTCACGCGGCGCGCGACTTGCTCGGCGTTCGCTTCGGACGGCTCGGCACCGGCCGGCAGGTTCAATTCGGTATTACCCAGTGGCGCTTGCTGCGCCGGACGCGGCGCAGCTGCCGACGTGGTTTCATCATCCCATGACAACGACATATTCTTCTTCCTTTCCATGCCGGCGAACCGGCGATCCGCAACAGGCCCGTTGTATCGGACAATGCGGACATTGACAACATTGAATCAGCCCGACCGTGCCGGGCTGACAACTAAAATTTTACTGGCAGGCTTCGCATTCCTCAAAGCCATCGTCACCCGGACGCAGGTAGCAAGCTTCGCCATCGGCGTCGTCCGCTGCCGCTGCCGCTGCCACTACCGGCGCCACGGCCACTGCTGCTGCCGCCACGACCGCCGCCTGGGCGCTCTGCGCGCTGGCCGACATGCCGCCATCGACTGCCACGGCGTTCAGGGCGCCCGTCTTGGAGGTCGATTTCTCCATGTGGGTAGCGGCGATGGTACGCAGGTAGTAGGTGGTTTTCAGGCCACGCAGCCATGCCAGCTTGTAGGTCTCGTCCAGTTTCTTGCCCGATGCGCCAGCCATATAGATGTTCAGCGACTGGGCCTGGTCGATCCACTTCTGGCGACGCGAAGCCGCTTCCACCAGCCAGCTTGGCGACACTTCAAAGGCGGTGGCGTAGATATCGCGCAGGTCTTGCGGGATGCGGTCGATCTTCACCAGCGAGCCGTCGAAGTACTTCAGGTCGGAGATCATGACTTCATCCCACAGGTCGCGCGCCTTCAGGTCGCGCACCAGGTAGCCGTTGATCTCGGTGAATTCGCCCGACAGGTTCGATTTCACGTACAGGTTCTGGAATGTCGGCTCGATACAGGCCGAGACGCCGATGATGTTCGAAATCGTCGCCGTCGGGGCGATCGCCACGCAGTTCGAGTTGCGCATACCGAACTTGGCGATGCGCTCGCGCACCGGTGTCCAGTCCATGGCCGACGAGGAATCGACTTCCAGATAGCCGCCGCGCTCTTCAGCCAGCAGCTTGACCGAGTCCTGTGGCAGGATGCCGCGGTCCCACAGCGAACCGGCATACGATTCATAGCGGCCGCGCTCTTCGGCCAGTTCCGTCGACGCCAGGTAGGCGTAGTAGCAGACGGCTTCCATCGAGGTGTCGGCAAACGACACGGCGGCGTCCGAGGCGAACGGAATGCGCATCATGTGCAGGCAGTCCTGGAAGCCCATCACGCCCATGCCGACCGGACGGTGACGCATGTTCGAATTGCGCGCCTTGTCGACGGCGTAGTAATTGATGTCGATGACGTTGTCGAGCATGCGCATGGCGGTGCGGACGGTCTTGGCCAGCTTGACGTGATCGAGCTTACCTTCCTTCATGTGCGCCGGCATGTTCACGGAACCGAGGTTGCAGACGGCGATTTCATCGCTGCTGGTGTTCAGGGTGATTTCCGTGCACAGGTTCGAGCTGTGGACGACGCCGACGTGCGACTGCGGGCTGCGGATGTTGCAAGGGTCCTTGAACGTGATCCATGGGTGGCCCGTTTCAAACAGCATCGACAGCATCTTGCGCCACAGGTCCAGTGCGGCGATCTTCTTGAAGACGCGGATTTCGCCGGCGGCGGCCTTGGCTTCATAGCCCACGTAAGCCTGTTCAAAAGCCTTGCCGACCTTGTCGTGCAAGTCTGGCGTGTCCGACGGCGAGAACAGGGTCCATTCGCCTTTTTCCATGACGCGCTTCATGAACATGTCGGGAATCCAGTTCGCCGTGTTCATGTCGTGCGTGCGGCGGCGGTCGTCGCCCGTGTTCTTGCGCAGGTCGAGGAATTCCTCGATGTCCATGTGCCAGGTTTCCAGGTAGGCGCAGACGGCGCCCTTGCGCTTGCCGCCCTGGTTGACTGCCACGGCAGTGTCGTTGACCACTTTCAGGAACGGCACGACGCCTTGCGACTTGCCGTTGGTGCCCTTGATGTGGGCGCCCAGGGCGCGCACTGGCGTCCAGTCGTTACCCAGGCCGCCGGCGAACTTGGCCAGCAGCGCGTTGTCCTTGATGGCGTCGTAGATGCCTTCCAGGTCATCCGAGACGGTGCTCAGGTAGCACGACGACAGCTGCGAGCGCAGGGTGCCCGAGTTGAACAGGGTCGGGGTCGAGCTCATGAAGTCGAACGAGGACAGCAGGCTGTAGAACTCGATGGCGCGCGCTTCGCGGTCCGCCTCGTTCAGCGCCAGGCCCATGGCCACGCGCATGTAGAACGCCTGCGGCATTTCGATGCGCACGTCCTGGATGTGCAGGAAGTAGCGGTCATACAGGGTTTGCAGGCCGATGTAGCCGAATTGCAAGTCGCGGTCGGCCACGATGGCTTTGGCCAGGCGTTCCAGGTCGAAGCTGGCGAGTACCGGGTTCAGCAGCTCGGCGGCGATGCCCTTGGCGATATATTGCGGGAAATACGTCAGGTACTCGGCGGCAGCGGCCGCTTGCGGCACTTCCTTGCCGAACACTTCCTTGCGCACCGTGTGCAGCAGGATGCGGGCCGTGACCTGGCTGTAGGCCGGGTCTTTTTCCATCAGCGCGCGCGCTGCCAGGATGGCCGACTTGTGCAGTTCTTCCACCGGCACGCCGTCGTACAGGTTTTTCACGGTTTCAGCCAGGATGGCGTCGGCATCGACGTGCTTTTCCAGGCCGGCGCAGGCGGCGTTGATCAGGTCGCGTACTTCCTGCATGTCCAGCAGGCGGCGCACGCCGTTGTCGGTCACGTTCAGTTGTGGTGCGGAAACTTGCGCCGAGGCGCCTTGCGCTTCCTTCTGCAGACGGCGCTCTTCCATGTGCTTGGCGCGGTACAGCACGTAGGCACGCGCCACGTCGTGCTCGCCCGAACGCATCAGCGACAGTTCCACCTGGTCTTGCACGTCTTCGATATGGAAGGTGCCGCCGCCCGGGTGGCGGCGCACCAGCGCAGCGACCACGCCGTCGGTCAATTGTTCCACCAGTTCGCGGATGCGGGCCGAGGCTGCGCCCTGGCCGCCGTTAACGGCCAAAAACGCCTTGGTCATGGCGATGGCGATCTTCGAAGGCTCAAATGCCACCACCGCGCCGTTGCGGCGGATGATGCGATAGTCGCCCAATGCCGCGCCCGTGCTCGCTACGCTGTTGGCCGCGCCTGGCGCTGGCGATACTGGCGTTGGATGGATGGAAATATCTTGTGGTGATTGCATTGAAGCTCCCGTTGTCAGCTAAAGTCAGCCTGCAGTTTTGCTGCCGCGTGTGTTGTTGAATAGAACGCCCGATGGTCAGGGTTTCTTCAGGTATTTGTTGCTAAATAGTAAATTCATAGTACATAAAACAGCTCAGTATCCATCTCGCCACACCGCACTGCCCGGCTGGCGCAAAACACGATCAAGGGTGATAAACCGCCAGTTCCAGTGCTTTATCAGCAATCCGGGTAGCTTTGACAATAATTCTGAAAACGTCTGTGATGGCACTACATATAGTCTTTACATCCAACTTCTGCACTAATTGTAGTGCCCATCGAAGGGCGATGCAATAGTTTTCCGGCATCCGTCGGCGTAATTTTTTGTATTTTCATATACGATTTCGGTTGACTTTTCAGGGCATGGATGGGAAGCCCAATCCACGCGAAGTAAGCGCTAACGCAGCTTGTCCGCTCAGGGTTTCCAGCCAGCATTCTTGATAAAAATGCCAGTCAAAAAACGGCCCCGGATCCGTCTTCCTGCCCGGCGCGATATGCTCGTGGCCGCGCACCTGGGACAGCCCGTAGCGCGCCACCAGCGCCGCCGTCAGCGCCGCCAGCACATGATATTGCCGCCGCTGGAACGGCACATCGTCCGCACCTTCCATTTCGATACCGATGGAATAGCCATTGCACTGCGGGCGTCCTTCGAAGGCGGACGCGCCCGCATGCCAGGCACGTTGATCAGCAGAAACATATTGCAACAGCGCACCATCGCGCCGCACAAAAAAGTGCGCCGACACCTGCAAGCCACGCAGGTCGGCGAAAGAAGGATCGGCATTATAATCTACCCGGCCCGTAAACAAGTCCGACACATGCGGCCCGCCAAAGCGGCCACCCGGCAAGCTGATGTTATGGATCACCAGCAAGTCGACTTGCGCACCGTCCGGGCGCGCATCGCAGTACGGCGAGTCATAGCGCAGCGCGCCGTCGCACCAGCCGTCTTCATCTATCGTCCATACGCTCATCAAATAGGGCTTCCTGTATCGTCAATTTCTGCATACGGTAACGCAACTGGCGCACGCTCAGGCCCAGTTGGCGCGCCGCCCGTGCGCGGTGGTAGCGCGCCTGCACCAGCGCCAGCATGATCATGTCGCGCTCGGCCTGGCGCAAATACACGTCCAGCGGCAAGACCTTGGCCACGCCATACGCCGCCATGCCGGGCAGACACTGTTGCCGCTCCGACACAGCCGGCATGGCCGGCGCCGCCCGCAAGGGCACGTTGCCCGCCGCGGAGGGCAAGGCCAGCCCATCGAGCGCGATCACGCCGCCATCGGCAAAGGCCAGCGCCCGTTCCAGCACGTTTTCCAGTTCGCGCACATTGCCGGGAAACGCATATGCGGCCAGGGCCGCCAGCACCGGCGGCGCCAGGCTCACGACCCGGCGCGGCGACAGGCGCGCGAGGATCACCTCACATAATACCTGCAGATCGCCACGCCGTTCGCGCAGCGGCGGCAGCGCCAGCTCGATCACATTCAGGCGGTAAAACAGGTCCTGGCGAAACGTCCCGGCGGCCACGCCGCGCGTCAGGCCGTGCTGGCTGGCGCACAGGATGCGCACGTCGACGGCTTCGTCAGTACTGCCGCCCAGCTTGCGCACGCGGTGCTCTTGCAGCACGCGCAACAGTTTCACCTGCATGGCCAGCGGCAGATCGTCGACTTCGTCGAGCAGCAGGCTGCCGCCGTGGGCCGCCTGGAACAGGCCCTGGCGCTCGTGCAGCGCGCCCGTATAGGCGCCCGGGCGGCAGCCGAAGAATTCCGCTTCCATCAGCGCTTCGGGAATGGCGCCGCAGTTGACGGCGATAAACGGAAAGCTGGCGCGCGCGCCCTGCGCATGGATGGCGCGCGCCGCCAGTTCCTTGCCCGTGCCCGATTCGCCCCGGATGGCCACCGGCGCGCCACAGCAGGCGATGCGGCCGATCTGCGCGCGCAGCGCTTGCATGGGCAGCGAGTTGCCGCTCAGTTGCGGCGCCGGCGGCATGCCGTCGGCGGTCGGCGGGATGGAGCGGGGGCTGGGACGGGACATGGTGAGCGCGCCTTTCTGCAATGGCGGCGACGAACCGCCTGCTGCAGATGCTACGCCGGACGGATGCCGGAGGACGTTACGATACGGATGAGCAACGCACGCGCGCCTGCGGACCGCCCCTTACAGCGTGGCGTGCGCGTGGCTGCAGTAGTCGTGGCCCTTGGCCTGCACGTTTTCCGAGGCCGGGTAGTACACGCCGCAATGGGCACAGCAGAGCATCAGTTCGGCATCCGGCAACTCCTGCGGCCGCACCGGCGGCGTAAACGGATTCGGCCGCTGTTGCTGTTGCGCGCGGGCCCGCTGCTGCATGCCACGGATCTTGCTGCGGATAGCGAACAGCACCAGGAACACCAGCGCCAGCCAGAATAAAACACGTGTCATGCGAATCCTCGGTGTAAAACCACTTCCAGTACAAAACGGCTGCCGACATAGGCCAGCAGCAAGGTGGCGAAACCGGCCAGGGTAAAACTCAGGGCCGTCTTGCCGCGCCAGCCGCGGAAGCGGCGGCCTGCCAGCAGCGAGGCAAATAGCAGCCACGACAGCATGGTAAACACGGATTTGTGATCCCAGTTGAGCGCCTTGCCAAACAATTGCTCGGAAAACACGATGCCCGACAGCACGGTCAGGCTGAGCAAAATAAACCCCAGGCCGATCATGCGGAACAGCAACTTTTCCATCGTCAGCAGGGCTGGCAACTGGTCCAGCGCACTGCCGATGAAGCCGCGGCTTTCGCTGCGCGTGTGCAAGCGCGATTCCTGCAGCGCCATCAGCACGGCGTGAAACGCGGCAATCGTCAAGGTGCTGTAGGCGAGCACGGCCACGGCAATATGCCAGCCGAAGACGGCCGACTTGCCTTCCATGCTGACCTGGCTGCCGGGAAAGGCCCAGGCCAGGCCGATGGCGAGGACGGCGCTGGGCATGACCATGCGGCGCAGTCCGTCCAGGCTGAAATTGCGGTTTTCTATCCAGTAGGCGCCTACCGAGACCCACAGCGCGGCCGACAGCATGGCGGAAAAACCGAAGCGCAAGGTGCCCGGCGCCATCAGGTCGAACCACAGGGTGGCGGCGTGCGCCAGCCAGGCGACGCCGGTCAGGCCGGCAATGAGCCGGGCACGGGACGAGGGAAGCACCGCGCACACCGCATACAACAGGGCGGCGATGAAAAAGAAATAGATCTGCATAGTTTAAGTTTACACCATAGCCGACAAGCGCGATTCAGGCGACAGCCCGGGTGACAGGCACGACGCCGCCATCCAATGCCGCAAGCCTGCCATGATATCGCGCCTGAGGCATGACGGGGTGGCGCACCCTCAAGATTTCGGCAATCTTTCCTGCGACACACTGTCGCCGCGCTGCGGGTATGTTGCCACCCTGATTAGCCAGTCCTATAATTATGTCCACAAAGCAATATTTATCCACCCTGACGCCACCGCCCCCCGCCATGTCTTTTCTAAAATTGTCCTGGACCTGTCTCTTGCTGGCCGCCTGTACTATATTAGGCGGCTGCATGAAAGATGCACCTTCCCAATCCACGTACGAGGAATACTTCCGTACGTCCATCCAAAGCTATGATCTGTACAAACAGTACTTCGACATCGCGAAGCTGGAAAAGCTCAATGGCTGGAAAGAGAACGAACAGTACGAAATCAAGGGCTCGGCCGTGCTGCGCGCCAAGGTGGGCTACCTGGAATTGCTGGCCGACGTGGCCGACAGGCTCGAAACAGAGGCGAAGACGGATGGCTCCGTGGGCATGACCATGGGCCTGGGCCTGATGGCGCGCGGCATGGGCGGTGAAAACAAGGTTTTCCGCGAATTCTGGGCGCAGCAGCAGGAAAAGAAGGCGATTCCCGCGCCGCTGCTGGCGCGCCAGGCGGCGATGACGGCCGAACGTTTCGAGAACCTGATGCAGTGGTCGGACCAGATCGTGCAAGACAATTACGGCGCCATCATCAGCCGCCAGCTCAAGAAAGGCGACGAGCTGACCCGCATCTACACGCTGAGCTTCCGCCAGACGGAGAAAGGCTGGATGGGTTTCAACGCCCGCTAAAGGCAACCCGCCACAAGCTCCGCACCAGCACTGGCGCGGAGGTTTTTTTCATGGTTTCCTGATTTACTTCACATTCAGGCTCTTTTTCGCCTGCTCCAGCAAGTCCGTCTTGACCCAGTCCCTGGCCACGGGCGGCTTCGTCATGCGGCCCACGCCCGTTTTCACCATCACGTCCGTCGTGATCTGGATGTGTTCGGGCGAGATGTCATACGAATACGGCGAATTGCTGATCGCGTCGTCGAAGTCATCCTTCGTGATCTGGCCGCGGAACACCACTTCGCGCACATACTTTTCCGCCGTCGCCTTGTTGTCGATAAAGGCCTTGGTGGCTTCGACGAAGCAGCGCATGAATTTTTCCGCCACGGGACGGCGTTCCTTGTAAAACTTTTCCGTCATCACCATGGTGCGCACGGGTTCGCCGATCGGCGTGTCGTACGGCTTGATGACTTCGGTGCCGAAACCCTTGTTGATCGCCTGCGACGATTGCGGCTCCGACTGCATCATGGCGTCGATATTCTTGCCCATCAGCGCCTGGTTCAAGTCGGCGTAAGCCAGGAACACCAGCTGCACATCCTTGCCCTTGGTTTCGGAATACGTCAGGCCCGCCTGCGACAGCTCGGCCAGCAGCAGCACTTCCTGGATGCCGCCGCGCGTCACGCCCACGCGCTTGCCCTTGAGTTCCTTGACGCTGGCGATCTTTTGCCCGGCACCCGCCACCAGGCGCGCGCCGCCTTTGGCAAAGCCTGCCACCACATAGATGGGTGCGCCGCCGGCGCGGCCGGAAATGGCCGCTTCGGAGGCCGTCGCCCCCACGTCCAGCTCGCCCGCGATAATCGCCTGCATCACATCGAGGCCCTTGGCGAAGACATGCTCTTCGACCTTGATGCCGCACTTGGGCGCGATTTCCTTGATGTACGACACGGCGCCGTAATGGGCGAACTTCAAATTGCCCAGGCGCACGACTTCCTGCGCCTGAGCCTGGCCAGCGCCCATGCCAAAGGCCAGCATGAGGGCGGCGGCAATACCAGTCTTCAAAGTTGATTTTTTCTGCATCGGGTTCTCCTGTGGTGGTTGGTGTGTGCCCGCAAGGGCATAAAACACGGCGCTTTTATTATGAGGAGATAGTACCGTGTGTTGGAGCCAGGGCAACATTTTTTTTGCCGGCAGCCACGCTGCCGGCGTTGTCACTACTGCCCCGCCAGCGCCACCACCGGATCGAGCCCCGACGCCTTGCGCGCCGGCATGAAGCCAAACACCAGCCCCGTCACCACGGCGCAGGCAAAGGCGCCGCCGACGGCGCTCAGCGAAAAGATCACCGGCACGTCCCATACCAGCAGCAGGGCCGCCACCGTCACGCCAACCACGATGCCGGCCATGCCGCCCACCACCGACACCAGCACGGCTTCGGTAAGGAACTGGCGCAGGATGTCGCGCCGGCGCGCGCCCGTCGCCATGCGGATGCCGATTTCGCGCGTGCGCTCACGCACCGTCATCAGCATCACGTTCATGACGCCGATGCCGCCCACCACCAGGGAGACTGCGGCGATCAGGCTGAGCATCACGGTCATGTTGTCCTGCGTCTTCGCTTCCGCGGCGATCGACGCGGCCGCGTTGCTGATGCCGTAGTCGCGGATGCGGTGGCGCTCGAACATGGTGGCGTCGACCGCCGCCTCCACCTCCGTCACGCGCTTGACGTCGGCCACCGCCATGACGGTGTACGTCGGCTCGCGCTGGCCGAAGACGCGGATGCCGGCCGTGGAAAACGGCAGCAGCAGCACGTCGTCTTCATCCTTCTCGCCCGTCAGCGCCCCCTTTGCGCTCATCACGCCGATCACCTGGAACGGCACATTGCCGATCAGGATGCTCTGCCCCACGGGGTTGGCCACGTTGGGCATCAGCTTTTCCGCCAGGTGCGCGCCCAGCACGGCCACGGTGGCCATCTCGCGCTCGTCCTCCTCGGTAAAGAAGCCGCCCTTGGCCACCGGCCAGGTCTGGATCTGCGGCAGGGCCGGCCCCGTGCCCCGCACATAGGTCTGCACATCGAGGTTGCCATGGCGGATCACTTTGTTGCCCGTGACATTCGGCAGCACGTGGGTGATGCCCGGCACGTCCTTGAGCGCATCGAGGTCGGCCAGGGTGATGCTGCGCCCGGGGATGCGCGAGCTTTCGCCGCGCGACGCCATGTACAGCAGATTCGAGCCGAACGCGCCCAGCTGCGCCATCACCTGCTGGCGCGTGCCCAGGCCGATGGCCAGCATGACGATCACGGAAGCGACGCCGATGACGATGCCGAGCAGGGTCAGGCCCGTGCGGAAGCGGTTGATCCACAGCACGCGCCAGGCGGCGCGCGCCGCGTCGAGCAATTCCGTGCCCAGCGACGCGCCCGTGTCGTGGGCGGCGCGCGACATGTCCAGCGGCGGCAGGGCCGTCGACGTGGACGGAATGGTAACGGCGCCCGAGTCTGCGACGATTTCGCCGTCGCTGATCTCGATCACCCGGCGCGCCTGGGCCGCCACCTTGCGGTCATGCGTAATCAGAATGATGGTGTGGCCCGCGTCGGCCAATTCGCCCAGCAGGGCCATGACTTCGGCGCCGCTGCTGCTATCTAACGCCCCCGTCGGTTCATCGGCGAGGATGATGCGCCCGCCGTTCATCAGGGCGCGGGCGATCGACACGCGCTGCTGCTGCCCGCCGGACAACTGGTTTGGCCGGTGATCGAGCCGCTCGCCCAGGCCCAGGCGCTTGAGCAGCGCTTCCGAGCGCGCATGGCGGGCCGCGGCAGGCATGCCCGCGTACAGGGCCGGCACTTCCACGTTTTCTCGCGCCGATTCGGTGGCGATCAGGTGATAGCCCTGGAAGACGAAGCCGAACGCTTCGCGCCGCAGCCACGCCAGTTCATCGGGATTCAGGCTGGCCACGTCCTGGCCAGCGAAGCGATAGGTGCCGTCGCTGGGCCGGTCAAGACAGCCCAGCAAATGCATCAGGGTCGACTTGCCGGAACCGGACGCGCCGACGATGGCGACGAATTCGCCGGCGCCGATCGACAAGGTCAGGCCGCGCAGCACTTCCACGGCCGGCGCGCCGTCATGGCCGCCGTAGCGCTTGCGGATGCCCCGCAGTTCAATCAGGGGAACCGGCTGGCCAGGTTCCGCTGGCTGCCCCAGCGACCTGGCCTCGCTCATGGCGCTCACAGCTGGAACCTGCTGCTGCCGCTGCCGGCCGGCTGCTCGCCCGTGACCAGCAATTCGCCTTCGCGCAAGCCTTGCAGCACTTCCGCGCTGAGGCGGTTGCGCACGCCCACGGTGACGGTGCGCGTATCGACCTTGCCGTCCGCATCCATCACGCGGGCCGTAAACTGCCCCGGCTTGGCGCCTTCTTCCGTCGATGGTTTCAGGGCAGGCAAGGGCACGGCCAGCACATTGTTCGCCGCGGCCGTGACAAACACCACTTGCGCCGTCATCTGCGGCATCAATTCGCCATCGGCGTTATCCACGTCGAACAGCACCGTATATAAAATCACTTTGCTGGTCGACGGCGCCAGGGCCGTGCCGGCGGCAGAACCGCCTGGCACCGGCGGCGCCGGCAGCACTTGCCGCACCTTGCCGCTCCAGCGCCGCTGGTCGCCGCCCAGGGTGGTGAAATACACGGGCATGTCCGGACGCACGCGGCGCACGTCCGCCTCCGACACTTCCGTCCACACGGTCATGGCCGACAGATCGGCGATGCGCAGGATGTTCGGCGTCTGGTAGGTGGCGTTCAGGGTTTGCCCTTCCTTCGCATCCAGGCCCACCACCTTGCCGGCCATGGGCGCGTAGATGCGCGTATAGCCGAGGCGCGCCTCGTCCGCCTTCAGGCTGGCCTGGGTCTGGTCGATCTGCGCCTTCAGGTGGTCGATCTTGGCGCCGGCCGAGGCCAGCGTGGCTTCTGCCGTTTCCAGGTCGGCCAGCGGCGTGGAATCGAACTTGGCCATCTGTTTCTGGCGCACGTGCTGCTGGCCCGCCAAGCGGTGCTGCGCCTGCTGGTCGGCCAGCTGCGCGCGCAGGCCCGCCAGGGCGGCACGGCCCGCATCGACCGTGGCTTGCTGTACGCTGGGGTCGATCTCAGCCAGCAACTGGCCTTTTTCCACGGCGCTGCCGGGCTGCACGTGCAGGCGCGTGATCTGGCCCGACACCTGCGCGCCCACGTCGACATAGGTTTGCGGCTGCAGGGTGCCGATGGCCGTGACGCTGGCTTCGATATTGCCGCGCTTGACGGGCGCCGTATCGAACACGGTTGCCGGGCCGCGCGTGGCCCACAGTGCGCCGGCACCGAACAGTGCCAGCAAGACCACACCGCCCAGGATGCGGGTACGGCGGGAAGGCAGGCGGGCCGCCATCAGGCAGCCGCCATGGATGAAGTCAAAACGAAATTACAAACGTCAAACGGTGTCGCCAGGCGTGAAAAGTACATCGGTCTATCCTTGAAAATGGCGGTGAACATCACCGCAGGAACGTCACAAGACCTGCCAGCGCGGCGACGGCTGCCAGCAGGGAACTACGAAACAGCAAGCGGGGGGCATACGGCAGCAGCAGGGCCACCAGCAGCGCGCCCACCCCGATGAATCCGAGCCAGGCGACTACGCCGACGGTGGCGCTCCAGCCGGCCACGCAAGGCCAGATGGCCAGCGCCAGCAACAGCGCGCCAGCCAGCTGCAGCGCGCGCCGCACGTTGGGCGCCGCGTCCCGGCCCCAGACCTGGCCATGGTGGCGGTCCATCGCCAGGGAGAGGCTGGCCATGCCCGCATACGACAGGCCCAGCGCGCACAGGATGGTATGGATCATGACTGTCCCTCCGTATTGACTTGCAGGCTGGAAGAGGGCGCAGCGCTTTCCCTGGCGGCAGCCTTTTTCACCGGCTTTTCCTTGCGCTTGTGGACTTTCCACGCGCCCCAGGCGGCCAGCAGGCCGAAGGCCATGCTGCCCAGTTCCACGCCGGCGCTTTCCCAGTCGCCGCGCGCAATCTGCGCCGCCAGGTTGTCGCCCGTGCTCAGGACATTCAGGATGGGCAGCAGCAGGCACAGGGCCGCCAGCAAGCCCAATTGCTCGATCCACGCGCGTTTTTCCGCGCGCAGGCAGGCGTGCAACAGCATCAGGAACCAGACGCCAAAGAAGGCGCGCACTTCCCAGCCGGCACGCTGCTCGATGCCGACGGGGATCAAGCGGTTGGCCCACAGGAAGCCCACGCAGGCGATCGCTAGGCCGGCGATCGCCGCCACGTTCAGGCATGCGATGACGCGGTACACGCGCTGCGTGTAGGCGCCGAACTCGCCGCCGGACTTCTGGCGGCGCTTGACCATGAACAGGATGGCACCCGTGCCCATCATGGCCGTGCCGGCCAGGCCGCAGAAGAAATACAGCCAGCGCATGGGAGTGCCGCCAAAGCCGACCATGTGCAGGTTCGACATGACGGAGCGCGTCAGGCCCGCGCCGCCCGTGTCCGACTTGCCCGGCAGGCGCACGGCGACCTGTTCTCCCGTGGCCAGCGCATAACAGGCCCTGCCCGAATTGGCGCTGAGGCGCGTGAGCAGTTCCGTGTCCTCATTCCAGCCGTACATGCACACGCGCATGGAGGCATCGTTCGGATTGTCCAGCACCACGGCGCGGATTTCCTGGCCGATGGCCTGCTCGGCGCGCAGCGCGAACGATTCCAGCGCGGGAATGGCCAGCGGCTGGCCCGACCGCGCAGGCTTGCCCGCATCGTTCCAGTCGGCCAGGAAGGCTTTCTTGGGATTGTCCATGCCGTATTGCGCCGCCACGGGGGCCGGCACATAGTCGTCGCTGAAGAATGCCAGGCCCGTGTAGGCGATCATGAACTGGAACGGCAACGTCAGCACGGCCACCGCGTTGTGCGCGTCGAGCCACGAGCGCTGGCCCTTGGCCGGGCGGAAGGTGAAGAAATCCTTGAAGATGCGCTTGTGCGTGATGACGCCGCTCACCAGCGCCACCAGCATGATCATGGTGGTGATGGCGACGATCCACACGCCGATGCGGCCCGCGTGCAGTTCATAATGGAAATCGACGAAATGGTGGCCGCCGATGGTTTCCCGTTCCGTTGCCTCGCGCGCAGGCTCGATGACGGCGCCCGTCAGCGGATCGAGGTCCGCCGAGCCATAGCCGCCGCTGGGCTGGAACCAATAGGCGGACAGGCCATGGCCGGGACGCTGCACGGGCCAGATTTCCCACATATCCGCCTTCGGGTGTTCCTTCCCCATGAAGTCGAGCGCCAGCTCCAGGCGGTGCGCGCGGTCCGTGACCTTCGGCAGCGGCGGATCGTTCGCGTGCGCCGCCTCGGCCAAAGCGTGCTCGGGCGTCATCCAGTGGCCGATCGGGTCGTCGAAGACAGCCAGGGAACCGGTCAGGAAGATGGCAAACAGCAGCCAAGAAATCCACAGGCCGCTCCACGTATGCAGCCAGGCCATGGCCTGGCGCAAGCCCCCCTGCTGCGGCGTTTTCACCACTTTATCGACCTTGACGGCGTTCATGCGGCACCTCGCGACAGCAGCATGCCGATGCCGCCGCAGACGATGGCCGGCAACAGCATGCCCAGCCAGGCGCGGCGCAGGTCTTGCACGGCAAAGACCCAGATCACGGCGCAAGTGTAGACGACGAAGGCGCTCAGGGTCGCCGTCAGCACGGCTTCGGCGCGCGACAGCGGCAGCACGGCCGACAGCAACACGGCCACGCCGGACGTGAGCGCATAGCCGCCAAAGATGGCGGCGAGCACGCGCGAGAACAACATCATGTGGGCCGATTTCATCATCGCGGCACTCCTGGGTATGGCTGTTGTGCCGGGCGGCAGACCTTGTACATCAGATGCATCACACTGCGTCCTTCCATTTGGGTTGATCGTGGCGGCAGCACGCAGCGGCATGAAACCGGGCAGCGTGGCGCCTTGCATGGGTACTGGATATTGAGTCTCTTAACTACAGGTGCCGCGAGAATCGAAAACGGGCAGCCCGATTGAACATTATTTTTTATTGCAAGGGCTACGGCGCCGGTTCGACGCTGACCCAATACCGCGTGCGGCTGCGCACCTGCACGGGCAGCGAGTTGGGCAGCATGTTCAGGATGCGCTGGGTGTCGGTCAGCGGGAACACGCCCGACAGGCGCAGCTGGGCGACTTCCGGCGCGCAATGAATCACACCGGGGCGGTAGCGGGCCAGGTCGGCCAGGAAATCGCCCAGGGTTACATCGTCGACGATCAGCTGCCCGCGCGACCAGGCGTGCGCATGTACATCGATGGCGTGCGGCGCATCCGGCGCATGGCGGGAAAAGGCCACGCCGCGCCCGGCCGCCAGCAACAAGGGCGCGCCGACATCGTCGCGGGGACGGATTTCAACGGCGCGTTCAAACACGTCCACGGTGCTGTAGCCATCCTGCTGGCGCACGGCAAAGCGCGTGCCCAGCGCGCGCACCCGGCCTTCGCGCGTGGCCACTTCCAGCGGGGCGTCGCTGCCGGCGCCATGACCGCTGGTGACGAGGACCTCGCCGGCCAGCAACTCGATCAGGCGGCGGCCGGCGTCGAAACGCACGTTCACGGCCGATCCCGTATTCAGGCTGAGCACGCTGCCGTCGGCCAGCGCCACCACGCGCCGCTCGCCCGTGGCCGTGCGGTAGTCGGCACGCAGGGCGCGCACGCCATCCCAGACGCCCGTCTGCGCGGCCAGCATGCCGCCGCCGGCCGCCACGCCCAGCCACGCCAGCACCTGGCGCCGCTTGCCGTTGACGGCTTGTCGCTGCGTACCGGCCAGCGCCTGCGCGGCCGCGCCGCGGTGCAAGCCGTTGAAGCGCTGCGACACCGCTTCGATATGCTGCCAGGCCCGTTCGTGTTCCGGGTCGGCCCCGCGCCAGCGCTGCCAGGCGGCGTGTTCCGCCTTGCTGGCCTGCTCCGACATCAGCACCGTCAGCCACTCGGCCGCCTGCTGCTGCACCTCTGCGCGGATGGCTGCCGCGGCTGCGGGTTCTGCCACCGTGCTCATGCCGGCAGCGAGAAAAACACCTGGCGATTGGCCCGGGTCAGATATTGCTTGACCGAGCTGGCCGACACGTTCAGGCGCGCGGCGATCTCGGCATAGCTGAGGCCTTCCAGCTGCGCCAGCAAGAACGCCGTGCGCACGGGCGCAGGCAAGCCGTCGAGGGCCTGGTCGATTTCCTGCAAGGCTTCCAGCGCCAGCAGCCGCTCCTCGGGCGCGGGCGCCACCTCGGGCGGCAGGCAGGCCAGCGCCTCCAGATAGGCGTCTTCCAGCACTTGCCGGCGGTAGCGGTGCGCCACCAGGCGGCGCGCGATGGTGGCCAGAAAAGGCCGCGCTTCGCGGATCTGCGGCGCGGAATCGGCCGTCAGCACGCTGATGAAGGTGTCTTGCGCCAGGTCCGCCGCGTCGCCCGCATTGCCCAGCTTATGCCGCAGCCAGCCCTGCAGCCAGCCGTGATGGCTGCTGTAGAGCGCGTGCAGGTCTTGTTGCTGTGCAAAATCGGCAGCCGACATGGCATCCCTTTCCGCTCAGGCGTGCGGCGCCTGAGAATGTAAATAAGAATTATTCTCATTTTAACCGCGCAATGCCTTTCATGCAATCGCGGCATTGCCAGAAATACCAACTAATTCAAAAGCAGGCCAACCGCCAGGCGATGCAGCGCGGGAACGCCAGCCACCCGCGATAAGGTAAAATGACGGCCATCGTCCGGCTTGCGCCGCCCACTCCCAAGCTTTTCATTGCAGGTTCATCATGCTAGATAATCTCACCCAACGGCTTGCCAAAGTCGTCAAGACCATGCGCGGCGAGGCGCGCCTGACCGAAGCGAACACCGCCGACATGCTGCGCGAAGTGCGCCTGGCGCTGCTCGAAGCCGACGTCGCCCTGCCCGCCGTGCGCGAATTCATCGCCAAAGTCAAAGAAAAAGCCATGGGCGAGGATGTCATTTCCTCGCTCACGCCAGGCCAGGCCCTGGTTGGCGTGGTGCAGCGCGAGCTGGCCGCCCTGATGGGCGCCGACCTGGGACCGGAAGCGTCGCAGATCAGCTTTGCCCAGCAGCCGCCCGCCATCATCCTGATGGCCGGTTTGCAGGGTGTGGGTAAAACCACCACCGTCGGCAAGCTGGCGAAGTACCTGAAGGAAGAAAAGAAGAAGAAAGTGCTGACCGTCTCGGCTGACGTCTACCGTCCCGCCGCGATCGCCCAGCTGCAATCGGTCACCGCCCAGGTGGGCGCCGACTTCTTCCCGTCCACCAGCACGGACAAGCCCGTCGATATCGCCCTGGCCGCGCTGGACTGGGCGAAAAAGCATTACCACGACGTGCTGATCATCGATACGGCGGGCCGCCTCGGTATCGACGAAGAGATGATGCGCGAAATCGCCGCCGTCCACGGCGCCGTGAAACCGATCGAAACCCTGTTTGTCGTCGACGCCATGCTGGGCCAGGACGCCATCAATACGGCAAAAGCCTTCAACGATGCGCTGCCGCTGACCGGTATCGTGCTGACCAAGCTCGACGGTGACGCGCGCGGCGGTGCGGCCCTGTCGGTGCGCCATATCACGGGCAAACCGATCAAGTTTGCCGGCGTCTCGGAAAAACTCGACGGCCTGGAAGCGTTCGACCCGACCCGCATGGCCAACCGCATCCTCGGCATGGGCGACATCCTCGCCCTGGTGGAAGAGGCGCGCAAGGGCGTCGACAGCAAGGCGGCGGCCGACCTGGCGCAAAAAATCAAGGTCGGCGGCAAGTTCGACATGAACGACTTCAAGGCGCAACTGGGTCAGATGAAGAAAATGGGCGGCATGGCCAACCTGATGGACAAGCTGCCGGCCCAGTTCCAGCAGGCGGCAGGCGGCAAGAACATGGATCAGGCCGACAAACAGGTACGCCGCATGTGCGGCATCATCGACTCGATGACGCCGCAGGAACGCGCCAAGCCTGAACTGATCAAGGCCACGCGCAAGCGCCGCATCGCCGCCGGCGCCGGCGTGCAGGTGCAGGAAGTGAACCGCATGCTGACGCAATTCGAGCAAATGCAGACGATGATGAAGAAATTGTCGGGTGGCGGCATGATGAAGATGATGCGCTCCATGAAGGGCATGATGCCCGGCATGAGGTAGTGGAAGGCTTCAAAATCCGCTGCGCGGGGCGCTTTGCGGCCGGCGATGCTCACCGTACTTCAGTACGGTTGCGCTTCTCGGCCACAAATCATCCCCGCTCGCTGTGATTTTGAAGGCCTTTTTTACGCCGCGTGAGACGTAGTTCAAGTCAAGAAACACCGTTATAAAATCATGCCGGATTGCATTTTCATGTGTCCGGCATCATTACTTCCCTCCGCTGCAGTCCCCCTCCCCGCACAGCCAGCAACCATGCCATTTACGGGCAAAAACGCCGTTCTGCGCTCCCAAGCGGTGCGCCCGGGCGACAGCATTGCCATTTCCCTGCTTTTTCCTCGTGAAAACGTGAAAAACACTTGCATACAAGGTAAATCCACACCAATATTAGCCGTGCGATTAATTGCGCAATTTCCCATGTGTTTGTTAAGGAGGCTCGAAGATGGCAACAGCCAAAAAAACCCCAGTAGCAGCGCCAGCCAAAGCAGCAGCAGCCAAGCCTGCAGCCGCCAAGAAAGCAGCACCCGCAGCCAAGGCAGCAGCTAAACCAGCAGCGGCGAAGAAAGCGGCAGCACCGGCAACACCACGCAAGCCAAACGCAGCATTCATGAAAGCAATGACGCCATCGAAAGATCTGGCCGCCGTTGTTGGCGCAGCACCGCTGCCGCGCACGGAAGTGACCAAAAAGGTATGGGATTACATCAAAAAACTCGATCTGCAAGATCCGGCCAACCGCCGCATGATCAATGCGGACGACAAGCTGAAAGCAGTTTTCGGCGGCAAAGCCCAAGTCTCCATGTTTGAAATGACGAAACTGATCTCCGATCATTTGAAATAAATCAGATACGCGCCGGCTTCAACAGCCGAGCGAGTGCCCCGCCGCATCACTGCGAGCGGGGCATTTTTTTGCCTGCGGTTCAACTGGCCGTCTTGAATTCCCACTGCCGCCACGCCGCCCGCACGGCATTCGGGTACTCGGCCCGCCCCCGGCTGCCGTTGTAGCGCCCCAGCGCCAGGTACAAATCGCCCTTTTCCATATCCAGGTACATGCGCAGGATCGCGCAGCCATAGCGCAGATTCGTCTGCATGTGGAACAGCTTGCTGCGGTCGCTGTCGCCGATGACGCCCGTCCAGAACGGCATCACCTGCATGTAGCCGCGCGCGCCGGCCAGCGAGACGGCATATTTGCGATAAGCCGACTCCACCTGGATCAGGCCCAGCACCAGGGCCGGTTCCAGGCCCGCGCGGCGCGCTTCATACCAGACCGTTTCCAGGAATTCCGTGCGCAGCTGCGCATCCGGCAGCTTGCGCTGCAGGCGCGACGACATCTGCGCCAGCCATTGCTGGTAGCGCTGCAAGTCGGCGGGAGTGGCAAATTTGGGCTGCGGCGGGCGTTCGTCGCGGATCGCGTGCGACAGCGCCAGGCGGACGGAGTCGGCCAGCGCCTCCTCCTTCTGGTTGCCGGCCTGCGCCGGAGAGACGCAGGCCAGGCAGGCGGCCAGCGCGAGTGCGCCAGCCGTTTTACTTACGGATATGCGCTTCACTGCGCCATTTTGCCCTGGATGAAGGCGACGATCTCGTCCGGCGCCACGCCGGTGGCTTCCGCATCGCGGCGGCCCTGGTACTCCAGCTTGCCTTCTTTCAGGCCGCGCTCGCCGATGACGATGCGGTGCGGCACGCCAATCAGTTCCCAGTCAGCAAACATGGCGCCAGGGCGCAAGCCGCGGTCGTCGACGATGACATCGACGCCAGCGCCTTGCAGGGCCGCGTACAGCTTCTCCGTCTCTTCCTTGACCAGTTCGCTGCGGTCCATGCCCATCGGGCACAGCACGACCTCGAATGGCGCGATGGAGGCAGGCCAGATGATGCCCTTGTCGTCGAAGTTCTGTTCGATGGCGGCGCCCAGGATGCGCGTCACGCCGATGCCGTAGCACCCCATCTGCAGCGGCGCAGGCTTGCCGTTTTCATCGAGGAAGGTGGCTTTCATGCTTTCCGAGTACGCCGTACCCAGCTGGAACACGTGGCCCACTTCGATGCCGCGCTCGATGGCGAGCGTGCCCTGGCCGTCCGGCGAAGCGTCGCCGGCGACGACATTGCGCAAATCGGCCACGATGGCAGGCTCGGCCACGTCGCGGCCCCAGTTCGCGCCCGTGTAGTGGAAGCCGGCGTCATTCGCGCCGCAAACGAAGTCGCTCATGTGGGCAACCGTGCGGTCCGCCACCACGGTGACGGGCGCTTGCGTGCCGATCGGGCCCAGATAGCCGGGAATGGTGCCGTAGACTTCCAGGATTTCCGCTTCCGTCGAGAAACGGTGACCGGCCAGGCCGGCAACCTTGCCCACCTTGATGTCGTTCAATTCATGGTCGCCGCGCAGCAGCAGCATGAAATGCTGTTTCGTGACTTTTTCATCCTTGCCAACGGTTTCCACCGTCAGGGCGATGGTTTTCACGGTCTGCGACAGGGCTATGCCCAGCAGGGCAGCCACGGTTTCGCACTTGACGGTGTCCGGCGTGGCCGTTTTCGTCAGCGCCTGGCTTGCTGCCGGACGCTCGCCCGCTGGCGGCAGCGCTTCGGCCGCTTCCATGTTGGCCGCGTAATCGGAGGTCGGGCAGTACACGAGCGCGTCTTCCCCCGTGTGGGCGATGACGTGGAATTCATGCGAACCGGAACCGCCGATGGCGCCGTTATCGGCTGCCACGGCGCGGAATTGCAGGCCGAAACGCGTGAAGATGCGCGTGTAGGCGTCAAACATGACCTTGTACGACGCTTGCATGCCGGCCAGGTCGCGGTCGAACGAGTAGGCGTCCTTCATGGTGAATTCGCGGCCGCGCATCAGGCCGAAGCGTGGGCGGCGCTCGTCGCGGAACTTGGTCTGGATGTGATAAAAGTTCAATGGCAACTGGCGGTAGGACTTGATTTCCGTGCGCACGACGTCCGTGATGACTTCTTCCGATGTCGGCTGGATCGCGTATTCGCGGCCGTGGCGGTCTTTCACGCGCATCAGTTCGTCGCCCATCTTGGTCCAGCGGCCCGTCTCTTGCCACAGTTCGGCCGGCTGCACGAGCGGCATCAGCAGTTCGATACCAGCGGCTTTGTTCATCTCGTCACGGATGATGGCTTCCACCTTGCGGATCACGCGCAAGCCCATCGGCATGTAGGTATAGATGCCGGAACCGAGGCGTTTGATCATGCCTGCACGCATCATCAATTGGTGGCTGACGATTTCCGCGTCAGAAGGTGCATCTTTAAGTGTGGAAATAAAAAAACGGGAGGCGCGCATAACGGTGAATTCTTTTTAAAAAGAGAGGGTTATAATCAACCTAATTTTAAAGGATTAGCTGGCTGATGCGTCCATACTTTACACAAATGCGCTCAATTGGTGCGATTCCGGCGCTTTTCGCACCCCGAAAAGGTCACCGGCTTGCGAAGTTGTGGGTAATTATGTAAAAAAGGATGCACTGTCGCAGAAAGTTTGAGGTGCATTATGCTCGACCGTGAAGGGTTTCGGCCCAACGTCGGCATCATCCTGCTAAACGCCCAGAACGAGGTGTGGTGGGGCAAGCGGGTGCGCGAGCACTCATGGCAGTTTCCGCAAGGCGGTATCAAATATGGCGAAACACCGGAACAAGCCATGTTTCGCGAACTTGAAGAGGAAATCGGACTCAGACAGGAACACGTCAAAATTGTCGGCCGCACCCGCGACTGGCTGCGCTATGAAGTGCCAGACCACTTCATCAAGCGCGAGATTCGCGGCCATTACCGTGGCCAGAAGCAGATTTGGTTTCTGCTGAGAATGTGCGCGCGCGATAACGACGTCAATCTGCGCCTGACCGACCATCCGGAGTTCGACGCCTGGCGCTGGCATGAATACTGGGTCCCGCTCGATGTCGTCATTGAATTTAAACGCGATGTCTACCAGCGCGCCTTGCAGGAGCTGTCCCGCTTCCTGACCTGGCCCGTGCATGGCAACGCACAGCAAGCGCACCGCCACACGTCGCGCTACCTGCGCCAGCCCCATGCGCCACGGGCACAGGATGGGGCGGCACTGGCCAAGCCTTGCGACGGCATTGCCGCCGAAGGGTGTACGCCGGAGTTGATCTTGCCGGGCAAGGGGTAGTCCACCGCAATGAACGCACTCTCCCACGCAAAAGGGGCAGCCTGAACAGGCTGCCCCTTTTTTTCATTCCGACAGGAAACTCCCCTGCCGGCAAGGCTGACTTAGTTTGCTGCCGGCGCTGGCGCAGCGGCTGGCACGTCGAGCGTGATCGCCTTCAAGCCCAGGATGTTGCTGCTGTAGTGGCGGATCTTGTTCGCCAGGGCTGGGTCATTGTTCAGCTTTTGACCGTACGACGGCACCATTTCCACCATCTTCGCTTGCCATTCCGGCGTTGCCAGGCGGCTCTTGAATGCCGTTTGCAGCACCTTGATCATGATCGGCGGCGCGGTCGAGGCGCCTGGCGACGCACCCAGCAGGGCGACGATGCTGCCATCGGCGGCGCCGACGACTTCCGTGCCGAACTGCAGCAAACCACCTTTTACGGGGTCATCCTTGACGATCTGCACGCGCTGGCCCGCGTTTTGCAAGGTCCAGTCTTCCATCTTGGCATTCGGCAGGTACTCGCGCAAAGTCTTCAGGCGGTCTTCCGGCGTGTTCATGACCTGTTCGACCAGGTATTTCGTCAGCGGAATATTGTCGTAACCGGCTTGCAGCATGGGTTTCACATTGCCAGTGCCGATCGAGGCAGGCAAGTCGATCCACGAACCGTTTTTCAGGAACTTGGTCGAGAAGGTGGCAAACGGGCCAAACAGCAGGGCTTTCTTGCCGTCGATGATGCGCGTGTCCAGGTGCGGCACGGACATCGGCGGCGAACCGACGGACGCCTTGCCGTAGACCTTGGCCGCATGCGCCGCCACCAGTTCCGGGTTGGTGGTGACCAGCCATTGGCCGCCCACCGGCACGCCGCCGTAGCCCTTGGCTTCAGGAATGCCCGATTTTTCCAGCAGCGGCAGCGAACCGCCGCCGGCGCCGATGAAGACGAACTTGGCGCGCATGGTCTTTTCCTTGCCGGCGTTCAAGTCTTTCACCGTCACGTTCCATACGCCATCGGCGCCGCGCTGGATGTTTTCCACCTGGTGGCGCAGGTGCAGGACCATGCCGTGGCTGTCCGTCAGGTACTTGACCAGGCCGCGCGTGAGGTTGCCGAAATTGACGTCGGTACCGATTTCCATGCGCGTCGCGGCCACTTTCTGGCCCTTGTCGCGGCCTTGCATGACCAGCGGCGCCCATTGCTCGATCTGCGCCTGGTCTTCCGAGAACAGCATGCCCTTGAACAGGTTTTCCTTTTGCAGCGCGGCGTAGCGCTTCTTCAAAAAGGCAATATTGTCGTCACCCCACACAAAGGCCATGTGCGGCACGTTATTGATGAAGGTTTGCGGCGCGCCCAGGTGCTTGTTGGCAACCTGATAAGCCCAGAATTGCTTGGAAATTTCGAATTGCTCGTTGATGGCAACGGCTTTCTTGGTCTCGATGCTGCCATCGGCCGCTTCGGGCGTGTAGTTCAGTTCGGCAAACGCCGAGTGGCCCGTGCCTGCGTTGTTCATCGCATCCGAGCTTTCGGCGGCCACGGAATCGAGGCGCTCGACCATTTCCATCGTCAGCGACGGATCGAGTTCCTTGAGCATGCTGCCCAGGGTGGCGCTCATGGTGCCGGCGCCGATCAGCAGCACGTCGACCGGTTTTTCGGACGAGGCCGGAGGGGTCTTGTCACATGCCGCCAGGATCAGGCACGACATCAAAAGTAATAGCGATTTACGCATACGTAACTCCGTTTATGAATACTGAAGGATGATTCTTGCGCGCCACCGTGGCGGCACCATCGCCGTATTGAATGAAAAACAGCCAGCCAGCCGGAACGCCAGGGCGGCCGGACAGGTCAATGTCGATGGTGATAGGCATGCTGCCGCGCTCCGGGATATCCCAAGAGCATGATCTGGTGGCAAAGGTGCGGGCAATGGACAGCGCGGACCTCGTTGTCGGCTGAAAAACCGGCAATGAAATCGCCGTCATGTCCAGTGCAAATATCAAGAACGGCGATTTTATCACCGTTATTTGGCGCCGCCGGGCCGTGGCGGTAGTGGATAATACTTACTACAGGGTATTAAATGACGGTGACTATCAGGTCATGCAAGCGGCCGCCAGACGGCAAAAAGGGCATCCTCGATGCCCTTTATTTATGTACGCGGTACAATGCCGGCTGCCCTTTAGCCATAGTCCTTCAGCCATGTTCAACCCCTCTTCCGACGACGTGCGCCGTTTCTTTTGCGAAACATTGCGCAAGCACCGCGCCCATGAAATCCTCACGCCGATGGAAGCCATTGCGCTCGACTGGATCCTCGAACACCCCGAGTATGAAAACGAGCTCTCCGACGTCGAAGCGGCGCTGGCGCGCGACTATTCCGTCGAAGGGGGACAAGCCAATCCTTTCCTGCACCTGTCCATGCATCTGTCGATCACGGAGCAGGTGCAGGTGGATCAGCCGCGCGGCATCCGCCCGGCCGTCCAGCAGCTCACCCAGCGCCTCGATTCGGCCCATGCCGCCCAGCACGAAGTGATGGAATGCCTGGGCCAGATGATCTGGGCGTCGCAGCGCTCGGGCTTGCCGCCGGACACGGACGCCTATATCGACTGCGTCCGCCGCCGGTAGGAACACCTGTCAAAACCTGCTGCGCGTCGCGCTTTGCGGCCTGCGATGCTCACCGTACTAGAGAGTACGGTTGCGCTTCTTAGCCACAAATCGCTGCCGCTCGCTACGGTGTTGCCAGGTGTTGTACCAGTACTACCTCACATCGGTTTTACTGCCTCCTTCATGCGCTGAGGCAAGACCTGTGTCGGCCCTCGTCCCATCAATCCCAGCACCACCTGCAACGCCATGGCGATGGCGCCGACGATGAAGACCACGTCGCCAAAGGTGCGTATCCAGCGCAGGTTCTGCAACAGCGGCTGCTGCATGAACGCTTCGCTGCGCGCATACCACAGGCCTTCCGTCACGCTGGCGTGGAACTGGATGATGCCAATCGGTAGCAAACTGGTAAAGATCATCAGCACCAGGCCCGCGTTCAAGCCCCAGAACGCCGTCTTCATCAATGCAGGGCTGAAACGGTAGTCGGGACGCAGATAACGCAGCACCAGCAAGGTAAAGCCCAGCGCCAGGAAGCCGTACACGCCGAACAGCGCCGCATGCGCATGCACGGGGGTCGTGTTCAAGCCCTGGATGTAGTACAGGGCGACGGGCGGATTGATCATGAAGCCCAGCACGCCCGCACCCAGCATGTTCCAGAAGGCGACGGCGACAAAGCACATCATGGGCCAACGCAGGTTTTCCATCCATGGCGCGCGCTCCTTCAGGCGCCAGTTTTCCCACGCTTCATGCCCCAGCACGATCAGCGGCACCACTTCCAGCGCGCTGAAACTCGCGCCGATGGCCATCACGGGCGTGGTGGTGCCGGCAAAGTACAGATGGTGGAAAGTGCCGGGTATCCCGCCCAGCATGAACAGCGAGGCCGACGCCAGGCTGGCCGTCGTGGCCATGCGCACCGACACCAGGCCCAGGGTCGAGAAGATGAAGGCCAGCGCTGTCGTGGCGAACACTTCAAAGAAGCCTTCCACCCACAGGTGCACCACCCACCAGCGCCAGTATTCCATCACCGATAAATGCGTGCGTTCGCCGTAGAACAGGCCGGCGCCATAGAACAGGCCGATGGCGCCCACGGATGCGGTCAGGAGCGCCAGCAAGTTCTTGTCGCCGCCCTTCTGGCACAGGGCCGGTATGACGCCGCGCAACATCAGCACCAGCCACAGCAGGATTCCGACGAATTTGCCGATCTGCCACAAACGCCCCAGGTCCACATATTCATACCCCTGGTGGCCGAGCCAGAAATTCCACTCGGGCGGCATCACTTGCGCGATGGCCAGGTAATTGCCGATAAACGAACCGACGACGACCAGCACCAGGGCCCAGAACAGCACGTCGACGCCCAGGCGCTGCCACCTGGGGTCCTTGCCGCCATTGATCAGGGGAGCCAGGAACAGGCCGGCGGCCAGGAAGCCCGTGGCGATCCAGAACAGCGCGGCCTGGATATGCCAGGTGCGCGTGAGCGCATACGGGAACCAGCGCGACACGTCGATGCCGTAGAACTGCTGCCCCTCCACCGTGTAATGCGCCGTAAAGCCGCCGATGAAGACCTGGAAGATGAACAGCGCCACCACCAGGAACAGGTATTTTCCCAGTCCCCGCTGCGAAGGCGTGAGGGCGAAAGTGGTGAGCGGATCGCGCGGACCGGCCGCCGGCAGCGCTTCGTCATGGTCGCGCAGGAAGGCCCAGCCCCAGACGAGGAAGCCCACGCCGGCCAGCAGCACCACCACGCTGGCGACCGACCAGACGAGGTTTTCGCCGCTGGGCTGATTGCCGATCAGAGGTTCATGCGGCCAGTTGTTCGTATAGGTCACTTTCTGGCCCGGACGCTCGGTGGCGGCGGCCCACGCCGTCCAGAAGAAGAACTGCGTCATCTGCGCGCGCCGCTCGGCGCTGGGCAAGGTGTTTTCCTTCATGGCGAAATGCTCGCGGCTGGCGTGCAGCGCAGGCGCGTCGGAGAACAGCTGGTCGTAGTAGTGCGCCGTGCTGGCGATGGCTTGCACGCGGCGCGGCGACAGGCGCAGCACTTGCGTCTCATCGACCCGGTTGCCGCGGTATTCCAGCTTGAGCGCTTCGCGCAGCGCCGCCTGCGCAGGGCCGTCGAGCGCCGCGTAGGCCTTGCCATGCTGCTCTTGCGCGGCCAGTTCCAGCCAGGCCGTCAGTTCGCGGTGCAGCCAGTCTGCCGTCCAGTCGGGCGCCTGGTAGGCGCCGTGGCCCCAGATAGAGCCCAGCTGCATGCCGCCGACGGATTGCCAGGCCGTCTGGCCGTCGAGGATGCCCTCGCGGTCGAACAGTTGCCGGCCATCCTGCGCCAGCACTTGCGCGGGGATGGGCGGCGCCTGCCGGTAGACTTCCGTGCCGTAGTAGCCAAGTAGCGAAAACGTCACGATCAGTACACCGATCAGGGTGAACCAGAGTTTTTTGTACGGACCCATGGGTCATTCCTTTGTCAGTGCACCACGGCCGGCGCAAAGCGCTCGAACAGGATATTGTTTTCAGTATGGATGTGCGCCATCAGGTCTGCACGGAAGGTGCGCAAGCCCGTGTACAGCGCGCGCCAGGTGGTGCAGGCGCCACCAGGGGCGGTGATATCGTTCGTCATTGCCTCCATCGCGCGCAAGGCCACGCCATGGTCGTCGTGCTCCATGCGCATGACGTTGATGGGCGCACCGGCCCGCGGGCCCTGGCCGCGCACGATCATCGGGAACAGCACGTCTTCTTCCTTGCGCATATGGCTTTCCAGCTCCTGCGCCATGGCCGACAGGTGTTCCGCCAGCCCGTGCGGACAGTCGGCGCGGTCGCCATGCACCTGCTCGACCTTGCGTGCCAGGCGTATCAGTTCGGGCAGCTGCTCGCGGTGCACCGCGTGGTAGCGCGCCAGCAGGTGTTCCACCAGCTCGGTGGCCGAGGCGTCCTGCCAGTCACGCTCGCCGCTGGCGTCAATCCGTCCTGCCAGCAGTTTCAGTTCCTCGACGATGGGCGCCGCATCCACGCCGGCCGCTTCGGCCGCCGCGCGCAGGGTCTTGTTGCCGCCGCAGCAGAAGTCCAGGCGGTGCGCATCGAACAGGCGCGTGGCGCCAGGGATGCGGCGGGCCAGCTGGCCCAGGGATAGGTCGATCATTTCCATAACAGTTCCTTGAGGATGAATAGGTAGATTTATTGCACCGCGCCCGCGTGGTAGACGCCGGGTACGGGTTCGCCAGTCACTTCCAGCACGCCCACGGCGCCCTTGCCTGCGCGCGACAGCGCATGGTCGACCAGCAGATAGCTGCCCGGATGCTGTACCTTGAGTTCGACGATGGTCGCGCCGCCCGGCGCCACGAGCGTGGTTTGCACGTCGTGTTTCGGGCTGCTGATCGAGCCTTCGCTGTACACCTTGTCGAAGATCTCGCCGATGATGTGAAACGATGAAATCTTGTTCGGGCCGCCGACACCGAAATAGATGCGCACCGTCTCGCCCACTTTCGCCTGCAATTTGTGCGTCTTGCTCAAGGCGCCCACTTCGCCATTGAAGACGTAATAGTCGGGCAGCTCATTGGCCATTTTTTCCAGGTTCGGTTCCTGGTGCACGGGCGCGCCGTGCGGACGGCCCGTATACATCTCGCCCTGCATCACGTAATACTCGCGGTCCACCTTCGACAGGCCGCCTTCCGGTTCGACCAGGATCATGCCGTACATGCCGGCCGCGATATGCTGCGGCACCAGGGGCGTGGCGCAGTGGTAGACGAACAGGCCCGGATTGAGCGCCTTGAAAGTGACCGTCTTTTCCTGCCCCGGCGCCACCTGCGTGTGCTGTCCGCCGCCATGGCCGCCCGTCACGGCATGCAGATCGATCGAGTGGATCATCTTGCTGTCCCTGGCGTTGAACAGGGTCAGTTCGACCGTATCGCCCACCTTCGCGCGCAGCATGGGACCGGGTACTTGGCGGTTGAAGGTCCAATACGTAAAACTGGTGCCGTCATCGAGCTTGCCCGGCAATTCCACCGTCTCCATGCGGTATTTCAGGGTTTGCGGCGCGCGCGCGCCGATGGCGGTGGGCACGGAGGCAGGATTGGCCGCCACGCTGACGGCCGATGGGTCGGGGCCGCGCATCGGCGACGGTGCGGGCGTGTACAGGGCCAGCGCGGCGGCCTGGCTCGATTCGCTGGCCGCGCTGCCGGCGCCGGCAGCCTTCGGTGCTCCCGCTTCGGCCAGCGAAGTGCCGCTCACGACCAGCTTGCCTTCCATGCCGATCTGGCGGTGGCCGGGAATCGAGCAGTAATAGGTGAACGTACCGGCGCGCGTGACCTTGAAGCGCACGGTGGTGCTGCCGCTATTGGCGCTGAATTTGCTTGAAGCCACGTTCAGCTCGGGGATCAGCAGGTCGTGTTCGGCGCCTTCGCCGCTTTTCAGCACGAGTTCGACCGTTTCCCCCACCTTGGCCGCCAGCACCGGGTTGACCTGGCCCTTGGCGTCGATGAATACCATCTTGCCGTCGACGATATTGGTTTGCAGTTCATAGCGCTTGACCGCGGCGGTGGCAGGTTTGGCGGCAGTGGCGGCAGCGCTGGCAGGCAGGCTCGCCTGGGCCTGCACGGACAGGGGCATGGCCAGGACACAGACGGCGGCGGCAATGGCGCGGAGGGAGGGAGTCGTTTTCATCAAGCTTTCCTTGGTCTTGTATGCCGGTTTGGCACTCATATCTAGGCAAACCGTGTGCCAGGAAAAACTTGTTTTAAATCAATGATTTGAAAAACACAGGGTCGTAATGACCCTTGTTTGCCGTGGTTCGTTGTACCCTGCATGGTACTTATGACCACCACTGCCATCCACCTGCTGCTGCTCACCGACCTGGTCGCCGACCTGCCCGTGGCCGTGCGACTGCAGCGCCTGGTCGGCAGCCTGCGCGCGCACTTCGGCTGCGAAGCCGTGGCCTTGCTCAAGCTCGATGGCGAGCACTTGCGCCCCGTGGCGATGGCCGGCTTGGCCAGCGACGCGCTGGGGCGACGCTTCGCCGTCGCCGACCATCCGCGCCTTGCCGCCATCCTGCAACGGCGCGGCGTGCTGTGCTTCCATCACGACAGCTCCCTGCCCGATCCCTACGATGGCCTGATCGCCGAGCGGGCCGGCGAGCCGCTGCCCGTGCACGACTGCATGGGCATGGCGCTGGACCTGGAAGGCGAACGCTGGGGCGTGATCACGCTCGACGCCCTGCAGGTAGGCACCTTCGATACGCAAGCGCAGCGCGACCTGGGGGAACTGGCCTGCGCCATCGAGGCGGCCGTGCGCGTGACCCGCCTGGAAACGGAAATCCGCGCCCTGCGCCTGTCGGGCGGCGCCATGCTGGCCGATGCGCAAGCGCCGCGCGAGGAACACGATTTCGTCGGCCAGAGCAGCGCCATCACGCACTTGCTGCACGAGTTGCAAGTGGTCGCCGATTCCGAACTGCCCGTGCTGCTGCTGGGAGAGACGGGCGTCGGCAAGGAACTGTGCGCGCACCGCCTGCACCGGCTGTCGCGCCGCGCAGGCAAGCCCTTGATCCACGTCAATTGCGCGGCCTTGCCCGAGTCCCTGGCCGAGAGCGAATTGTTCGGCCATGTACGCGGCGCGTTTTCCGGCGCCGTCAGCGACCGGCCCGGGCGTTTCGAGGCAGCCGAAGGGGGCACCCTGTTTCTCGATGAAGTGGGGGAATTGCCGCTGTCGATACAGGCCAAGCTGCTGCGCACCTTGCAAAATGGCGAAATCCAGCGCCTGGGCGCGGACCGGCCGCGCCGCGTCAACGTGCGCGTGATCGCCGCCACCAACCGCAGCCTGCGCGAGCATGTGCGCGACGGCACCTTCCGCGCCGACCTGTATCACCGCCTGTCCGTGTATCCCGTGCCGATTCCGCCGCTGCGCGAGCGGGGCAATGACGTGCTGCTGCTGGCCGGTGGTTTTCTTGAGCTCAACCGCGCGCGCCTGGGCTTGCGCAGCCTGCGCCTGTCCGCCACGGCAGAAAACGCCCTGTGCCACTACCGCTGGCCGGGCAATGTGCGCGAACTGGAACATGTGATCAGCCGGGCCGCGCTGAAAGCTGTGATCCGCGGTGCGGACCGCAAGGACATCGTGACCCTGGAAACGGATATGCTCGACCTCGATGCGCTGGAGGCGCCAGCCGGCGCGGACGCGTCGCTCCCTGCGCCGGCCGCGTGCGGAGCGCCGGCGGCGCCGCTGCTGTCCATGCATCAGATCGTGGAAGCGAGCCAGCGCCAGGCCATCCGGCAAGCGCTGGTGCTACATCAGGATAACTGGGCCGCTGCCGCGCGCCAGCTGGGGCTGGACGCCAGCAATCTGCACAAGCTGGCGCGCCGGGTCGGCTTGAAAGCCTGAGCCCGGCTAAAACTCAGCGGTGAATGACCAGGGTGGTCGGCAGACTGTGCAGGTAGGCGGCCAGGTCCTTGATGTCCTGGTTGCTCAGCGGTTTCACCTGGCCCGTCATGATGGCGTTGTTGCGGCCATTGGCCTTGTCGCCCCGCTTATACGCCGTCAAGGCGTGTTCCAGGTAATCCTTGTGCTGACCCGCCAATTTCGGATAGGACGGGTCGATGGGCGAACCGTAATCCTTGCCGTGGCAGGTGGCGCAGCTGTATTTTTCGGCCAGGGCCTTGCCCGTATTGATATTGCCGGCGGCGCTGGCGCCGAACGAGACGGTGGCGCAAACGAGGGCGGCGAGTAGTGTTTTCATCATCTGGCTGGTCCTCAGTTCGGCTTGGCTTGTTGCGCATAATACGCGGCGACATCGGCGATATCCTGGTCCGACAGGCTGCTGGCGATGCCCTTCATGCTCGGGTGCTTGCGATCGCCCTTCTTGTAGGCTTGCAGCGCATTCTCGATATATTTTGCCGGCTGGCCGCCGATCATCGGCACCTGGAACACTTCGGGGAAGGTTGCCTTGTAACCGGGGATGCCATGGCAGCCGATACACATTTCCACCTTGGCAGTGGCTGCCTTGGCGTTTCCTACAATGTCAGCCGCTGTGACGGCATTTGCTATGCCGGCAAGCACGAGAAGTGCAAATATTTTTTTCATAGTGGCAATGTGAACAAAGGTAATCGGAGAAACGCCAGAGCTGGTTTTTATTGATTTTATGTGTTGACAATTAAGGTTGACAATTAATCTGCTGCTTGCCGATTCTAGCCAAGATATTCTTGCAAGTCCACCTATAAAACCCGCATTGTAGGCAGGCAGGCACAGGCCGTCAGCGTGGCGGTGCGCCACAGTTCTGTTTATACTCACCATTTCCCTACTTTGGCAGACCGCTCATGCAAGCACAGCACACCCAGCAAGGCCAACGCTTCGAAGGTTCCGACAGCTATGTCGCCACCGCCGACCTGAAACTGGCCGTGAATGCGGCGCTGACCCTGCAACGCCCGCTGCTGATCAAGGGCGAACCGGGCACGGGCAAGACCATGCTGGCCGAGGAAGTGGCCGCCGCGCTGAACATGCCGCTGATGCAATGGCATATCAAATCGACCACCAAGGCGCAGCAGGGCCTGTACGAATACGACGCCGTCTCGCGCCTGCGCGACTCGCAGCTGGGCGACGAGCGCGTGCGCGACATCCAGAACTACATCGTCAAGGGCGTGCTGTGGCAGGCGTTCACGGCGCCCGAACCGGTGGTGCTCTTGATCGATGAAATCGACAAAGCCGACATCGAATTCCCGAACGACTTGCTGCGCGAACTGGACCGCATGGAATTCTACGTGTATGAGACGCGCGAAATGGTCACGGCGCGCCATCGCCCGCTCGTCATCATCACCTCGAACAACGAAAAGGAATTGCCGGACGCCTTCTTGCGCCGCTGCTTCTTCCATTACATCAAATTCCCGGACAAGGACACGATGGAGCAGATCGTCGCCGTCCACTACCCGCATCTGAAACAGGAATTGCTGGCGCAAGCGCTGCAAACCTTCTATGAAGTGCGCGACGTGCCGGGCCTGAAGAAAAAGCCGTCGACGTCGGAATTCCTCGACTGGCTCAAGCTCCTGCTGGCCGAGGACATCCCCTTTGACGCGCTGCGCAGCAAGGACAACAAGGCCGTCGTGCCGCCGCTGCACGGCGCGCTGCTGAAAAACGAGCAGGACGTGCACCTGTTCGAGCGCCTGATGTTCATGTCGCGCACCAACCGCTAAGGAGCGCCGGTGAACGACATCAGCCCGGACAAGGTCTTCGTCCCCCTGGAACTGCACGGCATCCGCCTCGAAGCGCTGGCGCCGCACCACGCGCCCGGCTTGCGCGCGGCGGCCATGGATGGCGAACTGTGGAACCTGCGCGTCACCTCCGTGCCCGAGCCGAACCAGGTGGACCAGTACATTTTCAAGGGTATCGAGATGCGCCCTTCGCGCTTCGCCTTTGCCGTCATCGACGTGGCCAGCGGCGAGGTGCTCGGCACCACCAGCTACCACGACGTGGTGCCAGCCATCGGGCGTCTGGAAATCGGCTACACCTGGTATGCGAAGCGCTGCCAGCGCAGCCATGTCAACACCACCTGCAAATTGCTGCTGCTGGCGCACGCCTTCGACACACTCGGCTGCGCGCTGGTGGGTCTGCGCACCGACAATTTCAACCATGCCTCGCAGGCGGCCATAGAACGCCTGGGCGCGAAAAAGGATGGCGTGCTGCGCCACCATGCGCTGCGCCGCGACGGCACCGTGCGCGACACGGTCATGTACAGCATCACGCGCGGCGAATGGCCGGAAATCGCCGCCCATCTGCGCTACAAGCTGGCGCAGCGCCCGATCACCGCACTGCCTCGCGCAGGCGACGCCGGGACAGAGGAAGCGCCATGCTGATCGACTTCTTCTTCACGCTCAAGGATGCGAAGATTCCCGTCTCGATCAAGGAATTCCTGACCCTTCTTGAGGCGCTGCAAAAGAACGTCATCGACGCCTCGATGGACGATTTTTACTATCTGGCGCGCCTGACCCTGGTCAAGGATGAAGCCCATTTCGACAAGTTCGACCGCGCGTTTGCCCAGTACTTCAAGGGCGTCAACGCGGCCTTCGACACGAACGCGGCGATTCCCCTCGACTGGCTGCTCAAACGCATGCAGCGCGAGCTATCCGAGGAGCAGAAGGCGCAGCTGGAGAAATTCGGCTACGACAAGCTGATGGACCGCCTGAACGAGCTGCTGAAGGAACAGAAGGAGCGCCACGAAGGCGGCAGCAAATGGATCGGCACGGGCGGCACGTCGCCATTCGGCAATGGCGGCACGAACCCGGAAGGCATCCGCATCGGCGGCAAGGGCGGCAACCGCACGGCCGTGAAAGTGTGGGAAGCGCGCAGCTACAAGGATTACGACGGCGAGCGCGAACTGGGCACGCGCAACATCAAGGTGGCCTTGCGCCGCCTGCGCAAATTCGCGCGCGAAGGCGCGGAAGATGAACTGGCGCTCGACGCCACCATCGCCGCCACGGCCAATAACGCGGGCTATCTCGACATCAGGATGCGGCCCGAACGCAAGAACCGCATCAAGGTGCTGATGCTGCTCGATGTTGGCGGCAGCATGGACGACCATATCGAGCGCACCGAGGAACTGTTTTCGGCGGCGAAGACGGAATTCAAGAACATGGAGTTCTTTTACTTCCATAACTGCGTCTACGACTACCTGTGGAAGAACAACCGGCGCCGCAACGCCGAACGGTTCCCCACCTGGGACGTGCTGCGCAAATACCCGCCGGACACCAAGCTGATTTTCGTCGGCGACGCCACCATGAGCCCCTATGAAATCCTGCAACCGGGCGGCAGCGTCGAGTACAACAACGAGGAAGCGGGATCGACGTGGCTGGCCCGCTTTACCCAGGCATTCCCGAAATTCATCTGGCTCAATCCCGAATCGGAGGGATTGTGGCAATACCGCCAGTCGATCGGCGTGATGCGGCAACTGATGAACAACCGCATGTTCCCCCTGTCGATCGACGGGCTGGAACGGGGCATGCGTCTGCTCAGTAAATAAAAGCACGCAACAAAAAGTCCATGGCGGCAGGGGGCCGCCATGCCGTACACTGCAACACGGCACTACCGTGCGGAGCCTCTCCGCTGCGGGCGGGTACCATACGCTGATACCAGCCCTGCCCAACCTGCTGCATCCTGTGCGCGGCCGCCATGGCCGCGACACTGTTCGATTGCGCACATCGTGCGCGCCTTCTGCTCCGGTAGAATCGGCGCATCGCTCTGCGCAAACCATGCACCATCGCTGCACCACGACATTGCCGCGCCAGCCCCCGTGCTACCGGCCGGTGCAAGCGCCATTTTCAAAGGAATGAGCATGCAAAGTCTGATCTCGATCGCCGCCGACCTGTCCTGGCCGTTCGCCATCACCCTGGCCTGGGTGGTGGGCGAATTCGGCCACCGCTGGACTGGCCTGCCGCGCATCAGTTTTTACGGCGTGATCGGTTTCGTCCTCGCCCAAACCCAGGTAGGCATCCTGCCGCAGACGGACGCCGGCCCCATGCTGGTGCTGGCCGACGTGGCCTTCGGTCTGATCCTGTTCGAAGTCGGCTACCGCATCAACCTGCGCTGGCTGAAGAACAATCCGTGGATCGCCGTCACGGGCCTGGTCGAATCCTTGCTGACCTTTGCCGTCGTCTACTTCATCGGCATCGAATTCGGTTCCACCTCGATGACGGCGCTGCTGCTGGCGTCCCTGGCCATGTCCACCTCGCCGGCCACCATCATGCGCGTCATCAACGAGGAGCGCAGTTCGGGCCAGGTCACGGAACGCATCGTCCACCTCACCGCTCTCAATTGCGTGCTGGCCGTCTTCACGTTCAACATCATCGTCGGCTTCTGGATGTTCCAGAGTTCCACCGACCTGATCGAAGCGAGCAGCAGCAGCGCCGCCGTGCTGGCCGCCTCGGTGGCCGCCGGCACCGTCTTCGGCATCGTCGTGCCGGCCATGCTGCGCCGCCTGGGCAATATGGCACAGGATGCCACCGTCGCCTTCGCGCTGTCGGTGATGCTGCTCGTCGCCCTCACCTACACCACCAGCCTGTCGCCGCTGCTGGCCACCCTCACCTTCGGCCTGGTGGCGCGCCACCGCCGTGTCGCCTTCAGCCAGGCGCAGCGCAATTTCGGCGCGCTGGGCGAGCTGCTGACGGTGCTGCTGTTCGTATATGCCGCCTCGACCCTTGAATGGGCCAGCGTGGCTGCCGGCGCGGGTCTGGCCCTGGCCGTCGTCGGTGGGCGATTGCTGACGAAAGTCGTCGGCGTGGCCGCGTTCTCGCATGTGAGCGGCATTTCCTGGCGCAAGGGCGTGCTGACGGGCGTGGCACTGACGCCCGTCTCCGTCTTCATCATCCTGCTGCTGGAACACGCGCGCCAGCACGGCGTGAACTTCGGCGACGAATTGAACGCCCTGGCCGCCATCACCCTGGGCCTGGAACTGGTCGGCCCCGTGCTGGTGCAGCGCGTGCTGATGCTGGCCAAAGAAACCCACGAAATCAAGGAGCGCTAAATGCCGCTGGAACCCTTTGGCCAATCGGCCGCGCTGACCTTCGGCGTCGAACTCGAACTGCAACTGGTGAACCTGTCGGACTATGACTTGACGGCCGCCAGCCCCGACCTGCTGCATCTGCTGAACAAGAAGCCGTTCCCCGGCAACGTCACGCCGGAAATCACCGAGAGCATGATCGAAATTAACTCGAGCGTGCACACGCATCACGGCCCCCTGCTGGAGCAGCTGCAGGAAATCCGCGACACCTTGATCACGGCCGGCGACAAGCTCAATATCGGCATCGCGGGCGGCGGCACGCACCCGTTCCAGCAATGGTCGTCGCAAAAGATCTTTTCCAAGCCCCGCTTCCAGGAAATCTCGGAACTGTACGGCTACCTGGCCAAGCAATTCACCATCTTCGGCCAGCACGTGCACATCGGCTGCGCCTCGGGCGACGACGCCATGTTCCTGCTGCATTCGCTGAACCGCTACATCCCCCACTTCATCGCCCTGTCGGCCTCCTCGCCCTACGTGCAGGGACGCGACACCCTGTTCGACTCGGCGCGCCTCAATTCCGTGTTCGCATTTCCCATGAGCGGGCGCGCGCCGTTCACCCTGAGCTGGGACCAGTTCTCCAACGAGTATTTCGCCAAGATGGAGAACACGGGCATCATCAAGAGCATGAAGGATTTTTACTGGGATATCCGTCCCAAGCCGGAATTCGGCACCATCGAACTGCGCGTGTGCGACACGCCGCTGACGGTGGAACGGGCCGCCGCGCTGGCCGCCTACCTGCAAGCGCTGTGCCGCTACCTGCTCGAACGCCGCGAAACCCCGCCGGTGGAAGACGATTATCTCGTATATAACTACAACCGCTTCCAGGCTTGCCGCTTCGGCCTCGACGGCGCCATCACGCATCCGAAAACCTACGAAACGATGTCGCTGCGCGAAGACATCATGACCACCCTGCGCAAGATGGAACCGCACGCCGAGGCGCTGGGCAGCACGCCAGCCCTGAAACACCTGTCGGACGTGGCCAAGCAATGGAGCGACGCGCAATACCTGCGCAAGCAGCACAGCTTGCAGGGCAGTGCCGAGGGCATGGTCGATTCGGCGATCCGATGTTTTCGCGGTGAACCGATGAACTATTGACGCTGTCCGGTCCAGCCAACGTCGCGTCCATGGGGTCTGACCCGCCGGGTCAGACCCCAGCATTCAACAACGTCAAACCCAAAAAACCACACCCCATCTCCCCATCGTTTACAGCCGCCGCCACCGCTTGTTACAATAATTGAGAATGATTCTTATTATTGTTTAAAAACACCAGCCCACCCGGGCCGGCCATGCAAGGGGAATGCGATGCCGCTGGCAGAGCCGCTACAACGCCAGGACATCGCGACACTGTATGCCGACCACCACGGCTGGCTGCAAGGCTGGCTGCGCAAGAAGCTGGGCAGCACGGCGTGTGCGGCCGACGTGGCGCACGATACCTTCATGCGCCTGCTCGACCGCGAAGACGCCGTCGCCGCGCGCGAGCCGCGCGCCTTTCTCGCCACCGTCGCGCAGCGCGTGCTGTTCAACCATTACCGCCGTCAGAAACTCGAACAGGCTTACCTCGACGTACTGGCGCAACTGCCGCCCCGGCATGCGCCATCGCCCGAGGAACGGGCACTGCTGCTGGCAACCGTGTTTGAACTGGACCGCATGCTCGACGGCTTGCCGCCTCCCGTGAAACGGGCTTTTTTACTACGCCAGCTCGACGAGCTGCCGCAGGAAGACATCGCGCGCCAGCTCGGCATCTCGCTGGCCACGGTGAAACGCCACCTGCAGCGGGCCGGCCGCGCCACACAGGCGTGGCAGCAGTTGCAAACGCAGCATGAACACCTGCCGCCCGCCATGCACGCCACCCTGCTGCGCGCCTGCGTGCAAGCGAATGCGCCGCGCCGCCATGCCGTCAAGACCCTGGCCCTGCTGCTGGCCTGCGGTGCCTCGCTGTATGCGTTTGAGCGCCGCAGCCCATGGCGCGGCTGGATGGCCGATTACCGCACGGCAGTCAACCAGCGCCGCGTGGTGACACTGGACGATGGCACCCAGCTCACGCTCAACACCAGCAGCGCCGTGAACATCGCTTACGACGGCGAGCGGCGCAGCATCGAACTGCTGGCCGGCGAAATCTTCATCGCCACCGGCAAGGATGCGGCACGGCGCCCCTTCTTCGTCGGCACGCCGCACGGCAGCCTGCAGGCGCTGGGCACGCGTTTCACCGTGCGCCTGCACGAGCAATACGCCAGCGCCGGCGTGCTCGAAGGGACCGTCGCCATGCTGGCCAGCGACGGCGCCCAGCGTCTGGTGCTGCATCCCGGCGAAGGTGCCCATTTCGACAGCAACAGCCATCATCGCCAGGCGCTGGCGCCTTATGGCGGCGCCTGGCTGGACGGCATGCTGGTGGCGCGCGACATGCGCCTGGCCGATTTCCTCGCCGAGCTGGCGCGCTACAGCGACCATCCGCTGACCTGCGCGCCGGCCATCGCCAGCCTGCGCGTGTCCGGTTCCTACCCGCTGGCCGATGTCAGCGCCATCCTCGACGCCGTCAGCGCCAGCCTGCAACTGCGGCGCAATACCGTCACGCGCTTCTGGGGCCATCAGGTGGTGCGCATCGAACTGGCGGCCCGCTGAAAAATATTTTCTGCAAAGTGAGCTGTTTCGGCGTGCTCGCGTGACTTGGAAGATAGGCAGTCTCCATCTTGCGCATCCACGAAAGGTTTTATTCCATGCACCACGCTTCGCGTTCCCTCCTTACCCGCACCGTCCTGACCTGCGCCCTGTCGCAGATCGGCATGGCTATCACCCTGCCGGCGCTGGCCCAAGCACAAAGCCAGCAAGTGCGCGTCTACAGCATTCCTGCCGGCGCGCTGGGCGATGTGCTGACGCGCTTCGGCAGCGACAGCGCCATTTTATTGTCGTTCTCCAGCGACGCCACGCAAGGCTTGCGCAGCGCCGGCCTGCAAGGCAGCTATGGCGTGCACGATGGTTTCCGCGTGCTGATGGCGGGCAGCGGCCTGCAAGCCGTGCCGCAATCGAACGGCGGCTACCTGCTGCAAAAGATCCCCGCCGGCGCGGATACTGCCTCGGTGGATAGCCGCGGCGTGGCCGTCATGAGCGGCGTCACCGTGGTGGCGGCGGCCGAGCGTAGCGCCGTGACGGGCGGCACCGGCAGCTATATGGGCGGCCCCGCCAGCGGCGCCACGGGACTGGCGTTGACGCAACGCGAAACGCCGCAGTCGCTGACCATCGTCACGCGCCAGCAGATGGATGACCAGAACAGCAACGCCGTCTCCGACGTCATGAAGAACGTCAATGGCGTGAGCGTGCAAAACTACGACAGCGACCGCTGGAGCTTTCAGGCGCGCGGCTTTGCCGTTACCAATTTCCAGTACGACGGCGTGTCGGCCATCTATGACGGCGTCTACGACTGGGGCACGACCAATAGCGACATGGCCATCTACGACCGCATCGAGATGCTGAAAGGCGCGACGGGGCTGATGAGCGGATCGGGCGACCCGTCGGCCACCGTCAACATGGTGCGCAAGCGCCCTACCGCCCACTTCGAAGGTTCGGCCACCCTGGGCGCGGGATCGTGGAACAACTACCGCGGCGAAGCCGATGTCTCCGGCCCGCTCAATGCCAGCCGCACGGTGCGCGGCCGCCTGGTGGGCGCCTACCAGGACAAGCACTCCTACCTGGATCGCTACACGCAGCAGAAATCCGTCGCCTACGGCATCATCGAGGCGGACCTGACACCCGTCACCCTGCTCACGACCGGCTTCACGCACCAGGATTACAAGCCGCGCGGCTCGACCTGGACGGGTTTCCCCGTGCTGCTATCCGATGGCTCGCGCACGGATTTCCCCACTTCGTGGAATCCGGCCACGGACTGGAGTCGCCGCGACATGCAGAACACCACGCTGTTCACGTCGCTCGAACATACGCTCGCCAGCGAGTGGAAACTGAAATTGAGCGCCAACCAGCTGCGCAGCAAGCATGACAGCGTGCTCGGTTCGGCCAGCGGCGGCAATCCCCACCCTGTAACGGGCGCAGGCACGTTTTTCTTCATGGGAAAATACAAGGGCGACCGCCGCCAGACCACCGTCAATGTGGACGCCAGCGGCCCGTTTATAGCTTTTGGCCGCCGGCATGAAGCGATGATCGGCTACTCCACCTCGACGGCAAAGCAGGATGGCCCCGTCTATGATTCGATCTATCCGCCCCTCGATGGCAGCTACTTCGACTGGCGCGGCCAGTACGCGGAACCGGCATTCAAACGCACGGGCAACGACAACGACAGCACGCGCCAGAGCGGCCTGTATGGCGCCGTGCGCCTGCATCCCGTCGATGCGCTGTCGGTAATTCTCGGCGCGCGCGTGAGCGACTACAAGCAGGAACAGGAGCGCACCTTCTTCGACGCCGACACCGTGCGCATCACCTCGCGCATCGAGGAAAACAAGGTCATCACGCCGTATGCGGGCGTCGTGTATGACCTCGACAAGACCTATTCCGTGTTCGGCAGCTACACCAGCATCTTCGCGCCGCAGAGCAACCGCGACGTGAACCGCAACTTCCTGTCGCCCGTGCGCGGCAAGGGATTTGAAGCGGGCGTGAAGGCGGAATATTTGGATGGCAAGGTCAATGCCAGCGCCGCCGTGTTCCAGATCCGCCAGAGCAATGTGGCCAGCTCCGTGGGCGAAGTCAATGGCGAGGAAGCGTATAAAGCCATCGACGGCGTCACCAGCCGCGGCGTGGAAATGGAAGTGACGGGCGAAGTGATGAAGGATGTGAAGCTGAGCGCCGGCTACACCTACACCCACGTGCGCGACGCGGATGGCAAGGACGTCTTTTCCACCATGCTGCAAACGACGCAGCCTGCCCACCTGGTGCGCGTGCAAGGCACGTGGCGCCTGCCGGCCGGGCTGGACAAGCTGACCGTCGGCGGCGGCATCAACTGGCAAAGCAGCTACGACGGCAACATCTGGAATCCCGCCATCGAGGACAATGCACGCATCAAGCAGGGCAGCTACGCGCTGCTCAACCTGTTGGCGCGCTACGAGATCAGCAGGAACGTCACGGCCAGCCTCAACGTGAACAACCTGCTGGATAAGAAGTACCTGACAGGACTGGGCCTGTTCCAGACGGGCTTTTACGGCGAACCGCGCAATGTGATGTTCACCGTGCGCACGAAGTTTTAACGCGACGTTCCAGCTAAGTGCCGTACAGCGCCAGCGCCCACGCTGGCGGGCGCAATTCCAGCGCCAGCGGCAGGTAAGCGGGATCGAAGCGCGCCGCCAGCAGATACACATTGGCGGCGCCCTTCGGCTCCCAATTCCCCGTAAAGCCTTTTTCGCCGGCCGCCACGCGCTTGCGGTCGAAGGGCACGGCGCTTTTCGCGAACTCCTCGTGCGTCTTTCTCCCCTGCGCGTACGGCGCCAGCCAGGCCAGCGCCTCGGCCAGGCGCCGCGCTTCCGGCGCGCCATACCAGTCGTCGCCATGCGCCTGCGCCATCAGGGCGGTCGTCAGCAACGGCTCCAGGCTGTAGGTGGTGTAATGCAGGGCATCGCGCTGCTCGAAGTCGAAGGGTACGCCGCCGACGCCGATATTGCGCGGCACGTGCGCCAGGAAGTGTTCCTTCGCCCGCGCGATCAGCAAGGCGTCGCCCGTGACATACGCGGCGGCCGTGCCGATCTTGATGCGGTGGCTATGCCAGTTGTTGCGCGCCGTGGACGGGCCGCCCACCTTGATGGGGTCACTCAGATATCCGTGCGCCAGGGTGCGGCAAAATGCCTGCACCTGTTCGCGCTCCACGCCGTTCAAGCGTTCCTGCACCAGGTCAAAGCCCATCAGGAGGCTGGCCAGCTCCGTCTCGTCGACGGGACTGAACGACGGCTGGTAGGCGCCGCTCCAGGCCAGCAGCAGCTGGCGCGCCGCCTCGAAATGCGCCATCTCGCCCGATAGTCTCCAGGCCAGCGCCTGCAGGCGTGCCTGGCGCCAGTCTTCCTGCGCCTGCTGGCTGGTCTCGCGTCCGCCCTCGCCCTTCAGCAAGCCGCCCGTGCGCACTTCGGCCATCAGGTGCACGGGGCGCGCCGCATCCTTGCGCGCCGCCTTGACCACCTGTTCCGCAATGGCCGGCACCACCCGCGCCTTGAGCGTGCGGGCGCGCGCGGCGGACGTCAGCGCAAACGGCAGCGCGCCTTCATGCGGGCGCGGCGCCGCGCGCAAGCCAGCCAGGGGCAGCGCCAGCAGGCCGGCCAGCACAATGCGCCGGCGCATCAGGTGCGTACTCAAAACCGCGTCTCCCGCGCCGCGCGCAAAAAGTTATCGAGGATGGGTGTGCAATCGAGCAGTTCGACGCCGCCCGCCGAATGGAATTCCGGGTGCCACTGCAGGCCCATGACGAAGCGCGCCCGCTGGTAGCGGATGGCTTCGACGATATTGTCCCCTTGCGAATACGCTTCCACCGTGATGTCGCGCCCCAGGTCCTTGACCGACTGATGGTGGATGGAATTGACGAGCGCCTCGCCCGTCTTCGGGAACAGCCCCGCCAGCGACGAGCCTTTCGGGAAGACGATGCTGTGGCGGTGGCGGTCATACAGGTCGTTGACGTGCGAGGTGGCGCCTTCCACATCCGAGGCGATGTCCTGGTACAGGGTGCCGCCAAAGCCCACGTTGATGAGTTGGCAGCCGCGGCAGATGCCCAGCACGGGCTTGCCCGCATCGACGAATTCGTGCAGCAGTTCCAGTTCGTACAGGTCGCGCGCGCGGTCGCCGCTCCATTCGGGCCGCGTGGCCGCCTCCGAATACGTCTGCGGCGAGACGTCGGCGCCGCCCTGCAGCACCAGGCCGTCCAGGTGGCGCGCATAGTGGCGCAAGGTGATGTTACTCGGGTGTAGCTGGCCGCTGGTATTGACGGTCGGGATCATGAACACCAGCACGTCGCGCGACATCACCCACTGGGCGATCGACTCTTCCAGGTATTGCAGGTTCTTGCTGCGCAGGCCAGTGGCACCCGATTCGGGGTGGAAAATGCGCGCCGAGATGCCGATGCGCAGGGTGCGCCGCATGAAATCGCGGCTGGCCTTGTCGCGCATGGAGCGGTAGCGCGACGAGATCACCCGCCAGGCCAGCGCCAGCGGCGTGTCGTTGTCCTTCAGATAGCGGGGTGCGGCATCGCGCGCGCGGTGCTCATCATCGGGCGCCCTGCCTACCCGGTCGGGCCGCGCCGAAGCTGGCGCCGCGGGATCGGTGGAAGGGGGAAGCTGGGGATCTTTTTCGTCTGACATGGCGGGGCTGACTGAAAGCGGAGACGTTTTCAATATAAACCCCTGCCCCGGAAAGCACGATTCAATTTTGTAACAAAAGCCCACGCGCGGGGCATCCACGCAACACGTCCACACCCGATGCATACAGCCCGTTTACGCTGGCGGCCCCGCTTTTTAGAGAATCTTTACGCCCCCGCTGCTAATCTTGAACGTACCTCAACCACCGCTGCAAAGCCACCATGGAACCCCATTCACGCCAGCAAACGCATCAAGCCCTGCCCCACCGCCATCCCCGCCTGCCCACCTTTCTCATGCATATCACGGTCGACAAAGCCTGCCTGGCCGAGCTGCGCCAGCTGGTCGTGCGAACCTGCGGCGGTATGCTGTCATTCATGCGCGTCGAGGCAGTCGACCACGCCGAGCGCATGAAAGTCTGGCTGTGCGTGACGGAACCGGCCCTGCGCCTGACCATGGATGCCGTCATGCGCCTGCTGCCGGCGGCGGAATTTGGCCGTATCAGCCAGGGGAAATCGCTATGAACCAGTATGCCTGCGAACACGCGATGTCTTCCTTGCGCATCACCGCGCACTTCCAGGGCATCTGGGTGCCGATGGTCACGCCATTCCTTGATGTCGATGGCGAAATCGACTTCGACGCCGCCCAGCAACTGGCGTGCGAACTGGCCGCCAGCGGCATCGATGGCCTGGTGGTGTGCGGCACCACGGGCGAAGCGGCCATGCTGAGCGCCGCGGAACAGACCATGCTGCTCGACAGCGTGCTCGAAGCCGTCGGCCCCCGTTTCCCCGTCGTGATGGGGATCGGCGGCAGCGATACGCGCGGCGTCGTCGCCACGGTGCAGCGCTACAACGACCATCCGCTGGCCGGCCTGCTGGTCTCCGCGCCCGCATATGTGCGCCCGTCGCAGGACGGCATCGTGCGCCACTTCCAGGCCATCGCCGCCGCCACCGACCAGTCCATCGTGCTGTACAACGTGCCGGCGCGCACGGGCGTCAATATCGAACCGCAGACGGCCGCGCTGCTGGCGCGCGACTCGCACTTCGTCGCCATCAAGGAAGCGGGCGGCAAGCTGCAGCAACTGGGCGAACTGCTGCTCGACACGCGCCTGGACGTCCTGTGCGGCGACGATGCGCTGCTGCTGGCCAGCCTGTCCATGGGCGGCCACGGCGCCATGTCGGCCGCCGCCCATGTCCGTCCCGATCTGTATGCGCAGCTATATCATCTGGTCAAGCAGGGCCGCCACGGCGCCGCCGGTGCCCTGTTCAAGACCATGCTGCCCGTCATCCGCCTGCTGTTTTCCGACCCCAATCCCGCTCCCGTCAAGGCGGCGCTGGCCATGCAGGGCAAGGTGCGCGACGCATTGCGCCTGCCGATGACGCCCATGTCCGCCGCCGGCCAGGCCGCCCTGAGTGCGGCACTCGAGCCCTTGATGGCTCTGCCCGTCTGGACAGCCAGCGACAGGGACGCGCCGCGCGAAGGCTGTCTGCTGCAGCTGGTCTCCCCTGCCAACATCATGCCAGCCGTGCGCCAAGATGATCATCGCCATCACGGATGAACGCGGGGGCATGGAGAAATCCATCCTGGCCGGACGGCTGGCCGCCTCGCGCGCGCTGGCCGGACGCAAGGTATTGCTGCTCGATGCCGATCCGCGCCAGGGCGCCATGGCGCAGGCCAGGAACCTGCACGACGGCGCCATGCACGGCAGCCTGACGCGGCCGCGCCTGATGGCGCGCGCCATCAGCGCCAAGGGCTTGCAGCCGGAGCTCGAGCACCTGGTGCACTGCTACCACGACATCGTCATCGACAGCGAAGGCCGCGACTCCATGGGCAGCCGTTCGGCCCTGATCGCCGCGCGCGTGCTGGTGGTGCCGCTCGACGGTGTCGTCGATGGCGCCGCGCAGGCGGGCCTGGCGTGCCGCATCGCACACGCGCGCAGCGTCAATCCTGACCTGCGCGTCCTGCTGGCAACGGACGCGCAAGCGGCACCCGCCCATGCGCTGGCCGCGCAGATCCCCTCCGCCCGCGTGGTGGGACTGGGGCAGCTATACTGCGCCGTTTTCAACCTGCCAGCGTAAGTACGCAAAAAAGGCGGCGCATGCGCCGCCTCTCCTTTCAGTCAACTCAGTCCATTAAAACGTCTTGCTGACCGTCAGCTGCAGCGCCGTCTTGCCCATGAATTTGCCATTCACGGGCGAGGCATAGGCCGACTTGCCCGCGTTCGTGCCGATCACGGCCAGCGCGCCCGAAACAAAGCCGAAGTCGCGCGTGACGCCCACTTTCCAGTCCGTATAGCTCGACGCGTCGTTGTTCCTGACCTTCTGGTGGCCCGCATGCAGGTTGCCGGTCCAGCCGTTCGTCAGGTCAATGGTCGCGCCGATGTCCAGGTAGCCGCTGTTCTTGCTGTTGACGATGCCGAACAAGTTGGAGACGGCGTGCGAATATTTGACGTAGGCGGGACCATACGACAGCTGGCCGTAGACTTCCTGCGTGTCCGCGTTGGCCAGGCCGATATTCTTCAAGCCGTTGTCCGCATACACGTAGGCGAGCACGCCCACGTCATAGCCGATATCACCGGTCAACTGGCCGCGCTTGCCCGCATACAGGTCCACTTCCACGTCGCCGCTGCCGCCCGCGTCCTTGGTCCACTTGATGGTCGAGGCCCAGGCGCCCGCATACAGGCCCGTCGGGTTGTTGACGTAATCGACGCCGCCCTGCAGCGCCGGTTTCAAACGCGTCTGCGAAATGCCGCGGTAGCGGTAGTCGGACACGCCGGCCACGTTGAAACTGACTTCGTTGTTGGGCTTGACCTCATCCGCGTGGGCCAGGCTGCCCGTCAAGGCGGTGAAGGGGGTGGCTAGGGCAAGTGCCAGTAGCATTTTATTCATGGTTTTTTCTTCTTCATGGGTGGTATGGGCCTTTGCCAACATGGCGCAGCTGGCCCGCCGCTGCAAAAAAATGGGTAAAGCGTCCCCCTGGCGCGCGCGGCGCCTGTTTTCAAACAGGGAAATAACAGGTGTTAGAGCGGCAGCAGCAACCGGTAGCCGACGGCCGTTTCCGTCAGCAGGTACTGCGGCTGGGCCGGATCGGCTTCCAGCTTCTGGCGCAGATGGCCCATGTAGATGCGCAGATAGTGGCCGTTTTCGCTGTTCGACGGCCCCCATACTTCGCGCAACAGCTGCGGATTGGTGACCACCCTGCCGGCATTCTTAACGAGTACCGACAGCAGGCGGAATTCCGTCGGCGTCATGTGCACCAGCTGCTTGTTGCGTGTCACCAGACGATCCTTCAAATCGACGCGCACGTCGCCAAACTGCACCACGCCATCGTCGCTGGCGGCAGGCTGGCGCTGGCGGCGCAGGGTGGCGCGCACGCGGGCCAGCAGCTCGCCCACGCCAAACGGCTTGGTCAGATAGTCGTCGGCGCCCGCATCGAGCGCGCGAATCTTGTCCTGCTCGTCGACCCGCGCCGACAGCACGATGATGGGCACGGCCGACCATTTGCGGATGTCGGCGATGAAATCGATGCCGTCGCCATCGGGCAAACCGAGGTCCAGCACGATCAGGTCGGGCCGGCGCGTGCCCGCATCGATCAGGCCCCGCTGCATGGTGGCCGATTCGAAAATCTGCCAGCCCTCGTCCTCCAGCGCGGCGCGCACGAAGCGGCGGATTTGCGGTTCATCCTCGACCAGCAGGGCGGTGGCGGAAGGTTCGTTCATGTTGGTTTTCCTGTTTCATGGTCGTTGGCGTCATCGAGCTCGATCTCCGGCGGCGCCGGAGGCGTGCCCAGCGGCAGGCTGAACACAATGGCGGCGCCCCGTCCCGGAGCGTGCGGCTGCGCGTGGATGGTGCCGCCGTGGGCTTCGACGATGGCGCGGCAAATGGCCAGCCCCAGCCCGACGCCCGGCTTGTTCGATTCGCGTTCGCCGCGCGTAAATTTTTCAAAGATCGCTTCTTCGCGGCCGGGCGGCAAGCCCGGGCCATCATCGGCCACTGTCACCTGCAGGAACTGGCCGTGCACCCCGGCCGCGACCGTGATGGTGCTGCCGGGCGGCGTGTACTTGGCCGCGTTTTCCAGCAGGTTGCACAGCACGCGCTCGATCAGCACAGCGTCGTAGCGCACCAGCGGCAAGTCCGGCGCCAGCTGCGTCTGCACGGCATGTTGCTGCAATTGCGGACCGCTGGCGCGCAGCGCGCTGCCCACCACTTCTTCCAGCGCCTGCCATTGCAGGTTCAGGCGCACTTGCCCGCTTTCGATGCGCGCCATGTCCAGCAAGTTCGCCACCAGGGCGCTCATGCGCACGGTTTCGGATTGCAGCGAGCGCGCCATGTCCAGCTGCGCAGGCGACAAGGCTGGCCGGGACAAGGCCAGCGATTCGGCCAGGCCCACCAGCGACGTCAACGGCGTGCGCAAGTCGTGCGACAGGGCCGCCAGCAGCGAATTGCGCAGCCGCTCGGACTCCATCTGCAGCAGCGCGCCCTGGGCCACGTCGATGTAATGCACGCGTTCGAGGGCGATGGCCGCCAGCGCGGCAAAGGTGTCAAGGTGCTGGCGCTGTTCCGGCACCAGCAGCCAGCGCCCGCGGTGTGCGCCCTCGAGCGGCAGCAGTGCCAGCACGCCCCGTGTGCGCATCGGTGCGATCAGCGGCAGGTAGAAAATGGGCGACGCCGGCAAGGTATCCGTGCCTGTCCCCGCCGCCTGCGCATGGTCGAAGGCCCACTGCGCGATGCCGATATCGAGCGGCTCGCCGCCGTTCGGGGCTTGCAAGCTGACCTCGTCATCAGGTAAAAGCAAGGTGGCGCGCGCGCGGAAAGCCCGTTCGATGGCGCTTTTCGTGATGTCGAAAATCTGCTCCGTCTGCAGCACGCCGGACAGCTCGCGCGAGAATTCGTACAGGGCCCGGGCGCGCGCTTCGCGGTGCGAAGCCACGCGCGCCTGGAAGCGCAGGCCGGCCGTCAGGTGGCCCGTGATCAGGCCCACGGCCAGCATCACGCCAAAGGTGATCACATACTGGAAATCGCCCACGGCAAACGAAAAGCGCGGTGGCACGAAGATGAAATCGAAGCAAGCCACTCCCACCAGGCTGGCCAGCGCCGCCGGCCCGCGCCCCAGGCGCACGGCCACCAGCACCACCGTCAGCAAGGACAGCATGGCGATATTGGCCAGGTCAAGATAGGGCTGCAGGGGGACGGAGGCGAGAGCCGTGGCCAGGCTGGCGCCGGCCGCCAGGATGTAGCGCCAATGGCGCGAGGGCCGGCGCGGCGCCTCCGCATCGTCGCCGGCCGCGCGCCGGGGCGCCGCATCGGCAGGCGGCAAGCCCACCTCGATCAGATCGATATCGGGCGCCAGGCTGGCCATGCGCGCGGCTGGCGGCGTGTGCCACAGGCGCGCCAGCGCACCGGCGCGGCCACGGCCCACGATGACTTTCGAGATATTCGCGTTGCGCGCATACTCGACCACGGCGCCGGCGATATCGGCGGACGGCACAATGGCCGTGCGCGCGCCCAGGTCCTGCGCCAGTTTCAGGGTTTTCAGGATGCGCTCGCGCTGGACCGCCGGCAGGCGCTGCAAACGCGGTGTTTCCACGTACAGCGCATGCCATTCCGCATTCAGCTGGCTGGCCAGGCGCGCCGTGCTGCGGATCACGTGCTCGCCGCCCGCGTGCGGTCCCACGCAGGCGAGCAGCGCGGCGCCCGTCTTCCACACGGGATTGATCGATTTCTCGACGCGGTAAGCCTGCACGTCGTCCTGTACCCGGTCCGCCGTGCGGCGCAAGGCCAGTTCGCGCAGGGCGATCAGGTTACCCTTGCGGAAAAAATGCTGCGATGCCCGCTCGGCTTGCAGCGGCTGATACACCTTGCCCTGCTTCAGGCGGCGCAGCAGTTCATCGGCGGGGATATCGACCAGCACCACTTCATCGGCGCGGTCGAACACCGTGTCGGGCAGGGTCTCCGCCACGCGCACGCCCGTGATCCCGCCCACCACGTCGTTCAGGCTTTCCAGGTGCTGCACATTCACGGTGGAGAGCACGTCGATGCCGGCCGCCAGCAATTCCTCGACATCCTGCCAGCGCTTCGGATGGCGCGAACCGGCCACGTTCGAGTGGGCCAGTTCATCCATCAGTATCAGTGCCGGCGCGCGGCGCAGAGCCTCGTCCAGGTCGAACTCGAACAGGGTCTTGCCCCGGTATTCGATGGCCTTCAGGGGCAGCACGGGCAAGCCGTCAAGCTGGGCCGCCGTATCCTGGCGCCCATGCGTCTCCACCACGCCCACCAGCAAGTCCTGGCCATCGGCCAGCAATTTGCGGGCGGCGGCCAGCATCGCATAGGTCTTGCCGACGCCGGCCGAGGCGCCAAAGTAAATGCGCAGCCGGCCGCGCGCGGCTTTCTTTTCCTGCGCCTGCACTTGCGCCAGCAGGGCGTCTGGGTCGGGGCGTTGGCTGTCGTTGGGGAGCATGGGCATCTTTTAATGTCAAAACCAGGGGCAAAACCGGCGGCTCTGCCCCTGCATCATCTTACTTCGCGGCCGCATCCAGCGCCAGATTCAGTTCCAGCACATTGACCCGCGGTTCGCCGAAAAAGCCGATATACGCGGTTTTCTGCACCTTGGCGATGGCGTTTTCCACCTGCGCCAGCGGCAACGCGCGCACGCGGGCCACGCGCGGCGCCTGGTACAAGGCGCCCGCCAGGCTGATTTCCGGATCCAGGCCGCTGCTCGACGCCGTCACCAGGTCGACAGGGATCGGGGTGCGATTGCCCGGATCGGCTGCCTGCAGGGCAGCGATGCGCGCCTTGACGGCGTCCACCAGGGCCGGGTTGCTCGGACCCTGGTTCGAGCCGCCCGAACCGGCGCCGTTATTCGCCATCGGCGCGGTGGCCGATGGCCGGCCCCAGAAGTACTTGGGCGAGGTGAAGGACTGGCCGATCAGGCTCGATCCGACAGGTTTTCCACCACGCTCGACGATGCTGCCGTTGACTTCATCGTTGAAGGCCAGCTGCCCGATACCGGCCGTGGCAAACGGATAGACGACGCCGCAGATCACGGTCAGCGCGGCAAACAGGACCAGGGCGGGACGTACGATAGTGCTCATGATGGTTCCTTTAGACTAAATTGAGTGCGGACAGCAGCATGTCGATCAGCTTGATGCCAATAAAGGGCAGGACGATGCCGCCCAGACCGTAGATCAGCAGGTTGCGGCGCAACAGGCTGGCCGCACCGATAGCCCGGTACTGCACGCCTTTCAGCGCCAATGGGATCAGCACGACGATGATCAAGGCATTGAAGATCACGGCCGACATGATGGCTGACGCAGGGCTGGCCAGGTGCATGATGTCGAGCGCCTTCAACTGCGGATAGGTGCCCACGAAGGCGGCCGGGATGATGGCGAAGTACTTGGCGATGTCGTTCGAGATCGAGAACGTCGTCAGCGAACCGCGCGTCATCAGCATCTGCTTGCCGATTTCAACGATTTCCAGCAGCTTGGTCGGGTTCGAGTCCAGGTCGACCATATTGCCCGCCTCCTTTGCCGCCTGCGTGCCCGAGTTCATGGCCACGGCCACGTCGGCCTGCGCCAGCGCCGGAGCGTCGTTGGTGCCGTCGCCCGTCATCGCCACCAGGCGGCCTTCGGACTGGTAGCTGCGGATGAGTTTCAGCTTGTCTTCCGGCGTCGCTTCGGCGAGGAAATCGTCCACGCCCGCCTCGGCGGCGATGGCAGCTGCCGTCAGCTTGTTGTCACCCGTGATCATGACGGTCTTGATGCCCATGCGGCGCAGTTCCGCGAAGCGCTCCTTGATGCCGCCCTTGACAATATCCTTCAATTCCACGGCGCCCATGACGCGGCCATCGTCGACCACCACCAGCGGCGTGCTGCCGCGGCGCGCGATATCGTCGACGGCGCGCCCCACCTCCGCCGGATACGGCTGGCCCAGCGCTTCCACATATTTTTTCATGGAATCGGCCGCGCCCTTGCGCAGCTGGCGTACCTGCTGTTCGCCCGGAATATCCACGCCGCTCATGCGCGTCTGCGCCGTGAAGGGCACGAAGGTGGCGTGCAGGCTGGCCATCTCGCGTTCGCGGATATTGAACTTCTGCTTGGCCAGCACGACGATGCTGCGCCCTTCCGGCGTTTCATCGGCCAGGGAGGCCAATTGCGCCGCATCGGCCAGCTGCTGCTCCGTTACGCCGGGTGCCGGTACAAAACTCGATGCCTGGCGATTGCCCAAGGTGATGGTGCCCGTTTTATCCAGCAGCAGCACGTCCACGTCGCCGGCCGCTTCCACGGCGCGGCCCGACGTGGCGATCACATTGGCTTGCATCATGCGGCTCATGCCGGCCACGCCGATGGCGGACAACAGGCCGCCGATGGTGGTCGGGATCAGGCACACCAGCAACGCGATCAGCACGGTGATGGTCACCGGCGTGCCACTGCCGGCCGCCGCCACGGAAAACAGCGAATACGGCAGCAAGGTCACGGTGACGATCAGGAACACGATGGACAGGGCGACGAGCAGGATCGTCAGGGCGATTTCATTCGGCGTCTTCTGGCGCTTGGCGCCTTCGACCATGGCGATCATGCGGTCGATGAAGGCTTCGCCCGGATTGACGGAAACGCGCACCAGCAGCCAGTCCGACAGCACGCGGGTGCCCCCCGTCACGGCGGAAAAGTCGCCGCCCGACTCGCGGATGACGGGCGCCGATTCGCCCGTGATGGCGCTTTCGTCGACGGAGGCCACGCCAGCCGTCACTTCGCCGTCGGCGGGAATCACGTCGCCCGCCTCGACCAGCACCGTCATGCCCTTGCGCAGGTCGGTGGCCGGAGTGGGCAGCCAGGAAGTGCCGTACTTCGGCGTTTGCATTTTCTTTGCCATCACCGTTTGCTTGAGGGCGCGCAGGGACGCCGCCTGCGCCTTGCTGCGGCCTTCGGCCAGCGCCTCGGCGAAGTTCGCGAACAGCACGGTAAACCACAGCCACACGGCGACGGCGACGATGAAGCCGAATGGCGCTTCACCCTGGCCATTCAGGGCCTGGATGGCCAGCAGGGTCGTGATGATGCTGCCCACGTAGACGACGAACATCACGGGGCTGCGCCACTGCGTGCGGGGGTCGAGTTTTTTGAACGCATCGACGACGGCGGGGCCGATCAGTGCGGAATCGAACAAGGTCAGGCTTGTGCGTGACATGGTAGCCTCTTATTTGATGAAAAGTTGCAGGTGTTCGACGATCGGGCCCAGGGCCAGCGCGGGAACGTAATTCAAAACGCCGACGAGCACGACAACGCCGATCAGCAAGCCGATGAACATGGGGCCGTGCGTGGGCATGGTGCCGGCATTGGCCGACAGGCGCTGCTTGGCCGCCAGCGAACCGGCCACCGCCAGCACGGGCACGATCACGCCGAAGCGGCCGAACCACATGGCGATCGCCAGCATCACGTTGTAGAACGGCGTGTTCGCGGACAGGCCGGCAAACGCGCTGCCGTTGTTGTTGGCCGCCGACGTGAAGGCGTAGAGGATTTCCGAGAAGCCGTGCGCGCCCGGATTGGCCACGCCCACCGTACCCGGTTCGACCATCACGGCGATCGCCGTGCCCGTCAATACGAGGGCTGGCGTAATCAGGATGGCCAGCGACACCATCTTCATTTCATAGGCCTGGATTTTCTTGCCCAGATATTCGGGCGTGCGGCCTATCATCAGGCCGGCGATGAAGACGGCCAGGATGGCGAACATCAGCATGCCGTACAGGCCCGTGCCCACGCCGCCGAAGATCACTTCGCCGAACTGCATCAGCAGCAGCGGCACCATACCGCCCAGGGGCATGTAGGAATCGTGCATGGAGTTGACGGCGCCGCACGATGCGGCCGTCGTCACCGCCGCGAACAGGGTCGATGAGCTGATGCCGAAGCGCGTTTCCTTGCCTTCCATATTGCCGCCCGATTGCAGGCTGCTGGCCTGCTGGTCCAGGCCCAGGCCTTGCAAGGCGGGATTGGCTTGCTGCTCGGCGCTCATCACACCGGCCGTCATGACGACAAAGATCAAGGTCATGGCGGCCAGCACGGCCCAGCCCTGGCGCAGGTCGCCCACCATGCGGCCAAAGGTGAAGCACAGGCCGGCGGGGATGATGAAGATGGCCAGCATCTGCAGGAAGTTCGACAGCACGGTGGGGTTTTCATACGGGTGCGAGGAATTGGCATTGAAGAAGCCGCCGCCATTCGTGCCCAGCAGCTTGATCGATTCCTGCGACGCGACGGGCCCCATGGCGATCGTCTGCGTGGTCGCCACCTGCGCTTCCATCACGGGCTTGCCGGCGGCATCCAGCACGGGCTGGCCGTCGGCCGTCATTTTCGGCGTTTCATACGCCACGTGGTCGAGCAGGGTCACTTCCTTGTAGGCGGAGAAATTCTGGATCATGCCTTCGCCCATGAAGACGACGGACAGGGCCAGGGACAGCGGCAGCAGGATGTACAGGGTCGAGCGCACCAGGTCGACCCAGAAATTGCCGATCGATTTACCCGAGCGCGAGGCGAAGCCGCGCACCAGCGCAAAGATCACGGCGATGCCGGTGGCCGCCGAAAAGAAGTTCTGGCATGCCATGCCCAGCATCTGCGTCAGGTAGCTCATGGTCTGTTCGCCGCCGTAGCCCTGCCAGTTGGTATTGGCGACGAAGCTGACGGTGGTATTGAACGAGGAATCGGGGCTGACGGCGCCGAGACCCTGGGGATTCAAGGGCAAGAAGCCCTGCAGGCGCTGCAGGCCGTACACGAAGACGGCGCCCACGGTATTGAAGACGATCAGGGCGATGGCATAGCTTTTCCAGCCCATGGCCTTGTCGGCGGGCAGGCCGGACCAGCGGTACAGCAGGTTTTCCAGCTTTTGCAGCCAGCCCAGGCCGCGCACGGGGCCATCGCCGGCCACCCTGGCCATATACAGGCCCAGCGGATAGCCGGCGGCCAGCAGCACGGCCAGGAAAGCCACCAATAACAATATCGATTGCGTCGTCATCACAGTTCCTCCGCCTTCAGCAGCGCGACCAGCAGGTACACGAGCAGGCCAGCCGACACGACGGCGCCCAGCACATAAAACGCGTTCATTTGACGCTCCCTAATTTGTCGCAGGCGACGGCAAAGCCGGCCGCCACGACGAAAAACACGGCAATCAAGCCGAGATACACGAGATCCATTCCCACCCTCATTCAGGTTTGTTTTGATAGTGAGCAGATTAGCCAAAAGGGTCTAAAAAATTCGTAAAGACTGGGGAGGCAGCTGTAAACAAGATGTAAAAACGGGCGCTTTACCGCATAAAATCCTTCACAATGGGCGCCAAACCACGCGCGCGGCGCACTGTTGTTGCCTTGGAGTAGCGCTATTGCTCGCGGGACAAGATAGAATGCGCGAGCGTCCGCACAAGGACGCCAAGCCTGCCGCACTGCCCTCCCCCAGTGACGCTGGACGGGATATACTGTATATTCATACAGTTATCGCCGCCGCTGTCACTGTGCCCCGCAGTGCCCTGGCCTGGCGTTCCAACCACTGTCTTTACTTAGCTTGAACACGTATGGCCACTAAAAAACCAGCATCCGACTACAGCGAATCATCCATCCGTGTCCTGAAAGGACTGGAACCCGTCAAGCAGCGCCCGGGGATGTACACCCGCACTGAAAATCCGCTGCACATCATTCAGGAAGTGATCGACAATGCCTCCGACGAGGCGCTGGGCGGTCACTGCACGCATATCGCCGTGACGCAAAACACGGATGGCAGCATCACCGTCGAAGACAATGGCCGCGGCATTCCCGTCGGCCTGCACCCGGAAGAAGGCGTGCCGACGGTGGAAATCGTGTTTACGCGGCTGCACGCGGGCGGCAAGTTCGACAAGGGTTCGGGCGGCGCCTATGCGTTCTCGGGCGGCTTGCATGGCGTCGGCGTGTCCGTCACCAATGCGCTGTCGACGCGCCTGGAAATCACCGTCTGGCGCAAGGAAAGCGACGGTAACGGCTTGCACCATATGGTGTTTGCCAACGGCGACGTGATCGAGCCCCTGAGCTCCCGCCCCGCCCCGCGCGACGGCAAGAAGTCAGGCACGCGCGTCACCGCCTGGCCCGATGCCAAATACTTTGATTCGCCGAACATCTCGCAAACCGAGCTGCAACGCCTGCTGCGCTCGAAAGCCGTGCTGCTGCCGGGCGTCACCGTCACCCTCACCAACGCGAAAACGGGCGATACGCAAACCTGGCAGTACGCGGAAGGCTTGCGCGGCTACCTGACCGAAACGCTGGCGCAGGTATCGAATGGCGAAACCCTGATTCCCCTGTTCGAAGGCGCGCAGTATGCGGGCCCGGACTCGGAAGGCTTTGCCGAAGGCGAAGGCGCGGCCTGGGTCGTGGCGTGGACGGAAGAAGGCGCCATCGTGCGCGAATCGTACGTCAACCTGATTCCCACCTCGAATGGCGGCACGCACGAATCGGGCTTGCGCGACGGCCTGTTCGGCGCCGTGAAAAACTTCGTCGAAATGCACTCGCTGCTACCGAAAGGCGTCAAATTGCTGCCGGAAGACGTGTTCGCGCGCGCCTCGTTCGTGCTGTCGGCGAAGGTGCTGGACCCGCAATTCCAGGGCCAGATCAAGGAACGCCTGAACTCGCGCGACGCCGTGCGCCTCGTCTCGACCTTCACCAAGCCGCCGCTGGAACTGTGGCTGAACCAGCACGTCGACTACGGCAAGAAGCTGGCCGAGCTGGTGATCAAGCAGGCGCAATCGCGCCAGCGCTCGCTGCAAAAAGTGGAAAAGAAAAAATCCTCGGGCGTCGCCGTCCTGCCGGGCAAGCTGACCGACTGCGAATCGTCGGACATCACGCGCAATGAACTGTTCCTCGTCGAGGGCGACTCGGCGGGCGGTTCGGCCAAGATGGGCCGCGACAAGGAATTCCAGGCAATTCTTCCCCTGCGCGGCAAGGTCTTGAATTCGTGGGAAACGGACCGCGACCGCCTGTTCGCGAATAACGAGATCCACGACATCGCGGTCGCCATCGGCGTCGATCCGCACAGCGTGGGCGACTCGCCCGACCTGTCCGGCCTTCGCTACGGCAAGATCTGCATCCTGTCCGATGCGGACGTGGACGGCTCGCACATCCAGGTACTGCTGCTGACGCTTTTCTTCAAGCACTTCCCGGCCCTGATCAACAAAGGTCACATCTGCATCGCCCGCCCGCCGTTGTATCGCGTGGATGCGCCCGCGCGCGGCAAGAAGCCGATGCAGAAGATCTATGCGCTCGACGACGGCGAACTGCTCGCCATCGAGGACAAGCTGCGCAAGGAAGGCGTGAAACAGGGCGCCTGGTCGATCTCGCGCTTCAAGGGCCTGGGCGAGATGAACGCTGAGCAGCTGTGGGAAACGACGATGAACCCGGACACGCGCCGTCTGCTGCCCGTCACGCTCGGTGAAGTCGACCACATGGCCTCGGCCTCCCGCTTCAATATGTTGATGGGCAAAGGCGAAGCTGCAGGACGCCGCGCCTGGATCGAAGAACACGGCAATGAAGCGGAGGCGGATATCTGATGATCATCGGCATCGACCTGGGCACCACCAACAGCCTGGTCGCCATCTGGCGCGACGGCAAGGCTTCCATCATCCCGAATGCGCTCGGTGAACACCTGACGCCGTCGTGCGTGAGCATCGATGACGACGGCACCGTGCTGGTGGGCCGCGCCGCGCGCGAGCGCCTGCAGACGCACCCGCAGCTGACGGCAGCCGTCTTCAAGCGCTACATGGGCAGCGAAAAGAAGATCACCCTCGGCACGCAGCAATTCCGTCCGGAAGAACTATCGTCGATGGTGCTGCGCGCGCTGAAGGAAGATGCCGAAGCCTTTTTGGGGCACAAGGTCGAGGAAGCCATCATTACGGTTCCCGCGTATTTCAGCGATGCGCAGCGCAAGGCCACGCGTATCGCCGGACAACTGGCGGGCTTGCGCGTGGAACGCCTGCTCAACGAGCCGACGGCCGCCGCGCTGGCCTACGGCATCCGCGACAAGGAACAGGAAAGCAAATTCCTCGTCTTCGACCTGGGCGGCGGCACGTTTGACGTGTCGATCCTGGAGCTGTTCGAAGGCGTGATGGAAGTGCGCGCCTCGGCCGGCGACAATTTTCTGGGCGGCGAAGACTTCGTCACCGTGCTGGTCGACGCCTTTTTGGAAGGCAGCGGCTTGCGCGACGCCGCCGGCAGCCGCCTGTTCGACCCGCGCCAGCAGCAGCTGCTGCGCGATGAAGCCGAGCGCGTCAAGCGCCTGCTGTCGGAACAGCCGTCCGTGCGCATGGCCACGCACTACCAGGACAAGGAATACAGCTGGGAGATCAACGAAGACAAGCTGGCGCAGCTGTGCGAACCGCTGCTGGCCCGCCTGCGTCTGCCCGTGGAGCGGGCGCTGCGCGACGCCACCATCCGCGCCGCGGAATTGAATGAAGTGGTGCTGGCCGGCGGCGCCACACGCATGCCGCTGGTGCGTAAACTCGTCTCGCGCATGTTCGGCCGCTTCCCCGCCATCCACCTGGACCCGGACGAAGCCGTGGCACTGGGAGCCGCCGTGCAGGCGGGCCTCAAGATGCGCGACTCCGCCCTCGACGAAGTGGTCATGACGGACGTGGCACCGTATTCGCTGGGCATTTCGATTTCGCGCCAGGTCGGCGCGAACCAGTATGAAGGCGGGCATTACCTGCCCATCATCGAGCGCAATTCCGTGGTGCCTGTCTCGCGCACGGAAAACATCACCACCATCTACGACAACCAGAAGGAAATCAACGTGGCGATCTTCCAGGGCGAGTCGCGCCTGGTGGCCGACAACGTCTTCCTCGGCAAGATCAACTTCCCGATTCCCGCAAAAAAGGCGGGCGAGATCGGCATCGACGTGCGCTTCACCTACGACGTCAGCGGCGTGCTGGAAGCGGAAGTGACGGTGCTGGCCACGCAGGAAAAGCACAAGATGCTCATCAGCGACAATGCGGGCGTGATGACGCCGGAACAGATCGAGCAGCGCTTTGCGGAACTGGCCGACCTGAAGATCCACCCGCGCGAGCAGCTGGAAAACCGCACCCTGGTCACGCGCGCCGACCGATTGTACGAACAGTCGCTGGGCGACGTGCGCCAGTACCTGGCGGCGCACACGGCCAATTTCCAGGCGGCGCTGGAAACGCAGGACCCGAGCACCATCCGCAAGGCGCGCCAGGCGCTCGACGATGTGTTGCGCCAGGTCGAGAGCGAGAGCTTCCTGTAAATGGACGGCGGCATGCACAACGGGCAGCGCAGCCTGTGGGAGATCCTGGACACGGAGCCGACGGGCGACGAGCGCGCCCTCAAGCGCGCGTACGCGAAGCGCCTGAAGGTGACGCGTCCCGAAGACGATCCGGCCGCCTTCCAGGAACTGCGCGAAGCGTATGAATACGCGCTGCGCCATGCGCACCTGTTTGCCGAGGAATTTCCGGAAGCGCAAATGGCCGGGAGCGAGACCGACGCGGCGGAAGTGCCGGAAGCGCCGCCCATGGAACCTGCCGACCTGTGGGGCGTCATCGACGAGGCGGCGCAGGAAGCGCCTGCGGAACTGTGGGGCATCATTGCCCAGGAACAGACTCCTCCCCCGGAACAATGGGGCGTGGTCGCCATCGACCCGGCGCAGGAAGCGGCCAACCTGTGGCAAGGTTGCCTGGAGCTGACGCGGCATGCGGATGCCGGCGACGTGCTGGCCCGCATGCTGCAGGACGACGCCATGCTGAACCTCGACGTGCGCGAGGAATTTGACCTGTGCGCGCTGCGCTATTGCGCCAGCGCCGGCTATGACCTGGCGCTGCGCCAGGCCCTGTTCGAGCAGCTGGGCTGGGACCGCGACTTTTCCTACCTGGTGCGCAGCCATGCGGACCTGGTGCGCGGCGCCGTGCAGCGTTACCGGGCAGACCGCTCGTTCGCCCATTTCAGCGACAACCGCGACAGCTACCCCGGCCTGGACTGCATCATGTCGCAGCAGCCGCCAAGCGCCTACGCGCGCCAGCTGTTCGACCAAAAATTCACGCTGCAGCTGCGCGAGCTGCTGCATGCGATACGCTGGCAGCACGGCGAGATGCTTGCCTGCAAGCTCGATACAGACCTGTTCGAGCAGTGGGAACAGGCCGTCCATGCCAAACGCTACTTCAAGCAGACGGCACTGGCCTCGGGCGGCCTGGGTTTCGTGCTGCACTTCATGCTCGCGGGTGTGCTCGATGCGGCCGGCTTCAAGCTCGGCGACACGGCTGCCTATGCCAGCCTGCTGGGCTTCCAGGCGCTCGCCTTTTCCCTGCTGGCCATGCATGCCTTGCGCTGGCCGGCGCCCCTGTTCGCGCGCCTGGAAGCGCTGCAGGAAACGTTGCAGGAACGCCTGCCCGTGCTGTGGCAGCGGCCCGGCTTGCGGCAACTGGGCTGGATCGTTCCCTATCTGCTGCTGGCGCTAATGCTGTTCCTGCCCGAACGCAGCGAGACCATGCGCCTCGTTACTGCGGCCGGCCTGTGCGCGTCGGCCCTGCTCGCGTATGCGATGAACCGCCAGCTATTGCATGGCATGCTGCTGTTCCTGTGTCTGGGCCTGTCGCTATTCGCGGCCATGTTCATGAGCGGCAGGGGCCAGTCGGCGCTGGCCGTCGGCGAGGCCATGCCATTGATGTTTTGCCTGGCGGCGCTGGCCCTGCGCAGCGCCACCGGCCTGTATGGCGATTGCCGCTTCCCCGAGGCGCTCTTGCCGCGCCTGCGCGCGGCATGGCTGATCGGCTGCGCGGGCTTGCTGCTGCAACTGTATTTGCAACTGCTGCCGGCCGCCTTCGTCGGCGCCGCGCTGTATGTCTGGTCGTGTGCCGGCTTGCTGTTTTCCCCCAGCGATTTCAAATGGAAGACGATCTGGCCGGTGGTACTGGTGCCGTCCATCGCCACTTTCGTGCTGGCCAGCCAAGCCCCGGCCATCCGCGCCATGCCGATGATGCATAACGGCGTCGAACTGGCCCTGGCCGTGCTCTATTTGACCTTGCGCTACATGTATCTGACGTACGGCAAGTCCTTTTCCAAATCCGGGCTGTCATAATCAGCTCCACGAATTCAACCGCAACCACTTAACACCGAAACAAGCGCCATGTCCACACAAACCAATTTATTTGACGATGCCCAGCCTGAGCCGATCGAGCCGGATGAACCGGTATTCGACGGCGAAGCGCTGACCCTCTCCACTTTCGCCGAGCGCGCCTATCTCGATTACGCCATCTCCGTCGTCAAGGGCCGCGCCCTGCCCGACGTGTGCGACGGCCAGAAACCCGTGCAGCGCCGCATCCTGTATGCGATGAATGAGCTGGGCTTGAACTCCACCGCGAAGCCGCGCAAATCGGCGGCCGTGGTCGGCGACGTGCTGGGTAAATTGCATCCGCACGGCGACCAGTCCGTGTACGACGCGCTGGTGCGCATGGCTCAGGATTTCTCGCTGCGCTACCCGCTGATCGATGGCCAGGGCAACTTCGGCTCGCGCGACGGCGACGGCGCCGCGGCCATGCGTTACACGGAAGCGCGCCTGACGCCCATCGCCAAGCTGCTGATGGATGAAATCGGCATGGGCACGGTGGACTTCCAGCCCAACTACGACGGTTCGACGGAAGAACCGAAGCTGCTGCCGGCGCGCCTGCCGATGGTGCTGCTCAATGGCGCTTCCGGCATCGCCGTGGGCCTGGCGACGGAAATCCCGTCGCACAACCTGGCGGAAGTGGCGAAAGCGGCTGTCGCCATGATCCGCGATCCGAAAATCACGCACGCCGAACTGATGGCCATCATTCCCGGCCCGGACTTCCCCGGCGGCGGCCAGATCATCACGCCGCCATCGCAAATTCAAGACATGTACGCGAGCGGCCGTGGCAGCATGAAGGTGCGCGCGCGCTGGAAGATCGAAGAACTGGCGCGCGGCCAGTGGCAAGCCGTCGTGACGGAACTGCCGCCCGGTACCTCGTCGCAAAAGGTGCTGGAAGAAATCGAGGAATTGACGAATCCGAAGATCAAGCTGGGCAAGAAGGCGCTGTCGCCGGACCAGGTGGCCCTGAAGGCGCTGATCCTCAATTCGCTCGACACCATCCGCGACGAATCGGGCCGCGCCGCGCCCGTGCGCCTGGTGTTCGAACCGAAGTCGAAGAACCAGGACCAGACGGAATTCATGCTGATGCTGCTGGCGCACACCTCGCTGGAATCGTCGACCTCGATCAACCTGGTGATGATCGGCGGCGATGGCCGTCCGCGCCAGAAAGGGCTGGGCGACATCCTGCGCGAGTGGATCGATTTCCGCTTCGAGACCGTCACGCGCCGCACCGGCTACAAACTGGGCAAGGTCAAGGACCGCATCCATATCCTGGAAGGACGCGAAGCGATCCTGCTCAATATCGACAAGGTGATCCAGATCATCCGCAATTCGGATGAACCGAAGGCGGCCCTGATCGAGGCATTCAAGCTGTCCGAACGCCAGGCCGACGACATCCTGGAAATCCGCTTGCGCCAGCTGGCGCGCCTGGAAACGATCAAGATCCAGCAGGAACTGGCCGAGCTGCGCAAGGAAGAAAAGTCGCTGCAAGACCTGCTCGACAACCCGGGCTCAATGAAGCGCGCCATCATCCGCGAAATCGAGGCGGACGCCAAGCAGTTCGGCGATGCGCGCCGCACCCTGATCGAGGAAGCGCAAAAAGCCGTGGCCGAACAGAAGGTGGTCGATGAACCGGTCACCGTCATCATCTCGGAAAAAGGCTGGGTGCGCGCGCGCACCGGCATCGGCCACGACGCGGCGCAGTTCACGTTCAAGGCGGGCGACAGCCTGCATGGCGCCTTCGAATGCCGCACGGTCGACACGCTGCTGGGCTTTGGCAACAATGGCAAGATCTACTCGGTTCCCGTCTCGGCGCTACCCAACGCGCGCGGCGATGGCGTACCGATCACGACCTTGTGCGATCTGAGCGGCGGCACGCCCGGCAACGCCGTGCGCATCCTCCATTATTTCGCGGGCAATGGCGCCACCAGCTTGCTGCTGGCGACGAGCGCCGGCTACGGCTTCATCGCCAAGGCAGGCGACATGACGAGCCGCCTGAAAGGCGGCAAGGCCTTCATCACCCTGGACGACGGTGACGTGCCTCTGGCGCCCAAAGTCATTCCCGAGGCGGCCAGCGCCCTGGCTTGCCTGACGGAAGGCGCGCGCCTGCTGGTGTTCGGCCTCGATGAAATGAAAACCCTGTCCAAAGGCGGCACGGGCGTCAAGCTGATCGACCTCGATGCCAAGGACAAGCTGCTGGCCGTGCAGCCGATCACCCAGCGCGGCGTGGTAGTCTCGGGTATCGGCCGGGCATCGAAACCGCAGGATGCGTCGCTGGGCGCCACGGCCCTGGCCGAACACTTCGGCAAGCGCGCGAAGAAGGGCAAGGCGCTGGCGGCCAAGCTGAAACCGGTATCCATGGCGGCCATCGGCTGACCGCCATCAAGTTATATGAAAAGACAGGTTCGCCTGTCTTTTTTTTCGCCTATCGCCCCGTAGCGGCCGCAGAGAAAATAGTTGTACAGATAATTTTACAGATACGTCCCGCGCTCCCGTTATCCCTGCAGGCATGCCACCGGCATGCTGCCCACGGAGAGGAGAACAGCGATGACAAACAACGTTTCAGGCAAGCGGCCATGCAGCGCCTGACCCCGGCCGAACGGCTGGTGGCGGCGATGGCAGCCGAAGGCTTGCCGTATAAAAGCATCGCCAGGGAACTGGGCAAGTCGCCGGCCACCGTACGCAACCAGTTGCATGCGATTTACCAGAAGCTGGGCGTGGGCAACCGCACGGCGCTCGCGTGCAAGCTGCGCGGCACGCCTTAACGCCGCGACAGGCGCAGCACGTCGGGCGTCGCTTCAACGATGTCGATCACCTCCTGCGCCCCGCTGGCATCGCCCAGCGCGTAACGCCCCATGCCCATGGGCCGCAACCGGGTCACGGGGCCGGCGCGGAGCCGGTCATCGGGGCCGGGCGCCATGGACGTCAATGTCATCTCCCCTTGCGCCTCGGCGCCGGCGGACGCCCTAAACTCGAGCACCTTGCGCCCCCTGCGGCTGGGCGGAAAGGCGAACGTGGCCGTGGGCCGGTACACCTCGACGCCGTCTGCATCCTCCTCGAAGGAATGCGTCCAGCTACCGCTCGGCAAAGCCATTGTCATGCCGTGCATGCCGCCTCCCGTTTCACAGATTGTCATCAGAAACACGATACCACGCCGCCCAGATTTTCATAGCCGCTCACGGAGGGCGACCAGGCCGACCCGTTCCACGCCTTGTGGAACAGGGCGCCATTCGTGCCCGTGACAAACACGTCGAGGCGGTTCGGCGCCCAGGCCGTGGCGCGCGGACGCGAGGTGCAGATACCGCCCAGGTTTTCAAATCCCGTCAGCGACGGACTCCAGGCGCTGCCGTTCCACGCCTTGTGGTACAGGGCACTATCCGTGCCGATGACGAACAAGTCGAGCCGGTTGCCCCCCCAAGACACGGCTTCCACTTCGCCCACGCAGATGCCGCCCAGGCGTTCGAAGCCGTCGTTGGACGGCCCCCATTTCGCGCCATCCCACCACTTGTGGTATAGCGCGCCATCGGTGCCCGTGACGAAGACGTCGAGGCGGTTCGGCCCCCACGCCACCGCCTTCGGCGACGAGGTGCAGATGCCGCCCAGGCGTTCATAGCCCGTCAGCGACGGCCCCCAGGCCGTGCCGTTCCACCACTTGTGGTACAGGGCCCGGTCCGTGCCGATGACGAAGACATCAAGACGGTTCGGCCCCCACGCCACGGCTTCCGGCTGGCCCAGGCAGATGCCGCCCATGGCTTCGTAACCCGTCAGCGACGGCCCCCAGGCGGCGCCATTCCACCACTTGTGATATAGGCCCCGGTCCGTCCCGACGACAAACACGTCGAGGCGGTTCGGCCCCCAGGCCACGGCGCGCGGGTCGCCCACGCACAAGCCGCCCATGGCTTCATAGCCGGTCAGGGACGGTCCCCACGCCGTGCCGTTCCACCATTTGTGGAACAAGCCGCTGTCGGTGCCCGTGACGAACACGTCGAGCCGGTTCGGCGCCCACGACACCACCTGCGGCGCACTGGTACAGATGCCGCCCTGCCCTTCATAGCCGGTGACGGACGGCGCCCAGGCCGAGCCATTCCAGGCCTTGTGGTACAGCGCGCGGTCGGTGCCCAGCACGAAGACGTCGAGGCGGTTCGCCCCCCAAGCCACGACGGGAGAAGAGCTCTGGCGCGGCGTGGCGCCTGCCCCCGTGCCCCCCGTGCCGATACTGGCACGCGGCCCATCGAGGCAGGCCTGCATGCGCGCCACCTGGCCCGCCGTGAACATGAACATGGCGGGATCGTCGACATAATCCATGTAGTTCATGAACATGTCGCCATTCGGCCCGTTACTGCAGGAAACGTGGGGGAACGAAGGCTGGCCCGTGTTCGGCCCGCCCTGGTTCGGCGTATCGGCCACGTTGTCCGTGCCCGAGCACCCGGTGCCGTCGTCGCCCCAGATATGGTTCAGGTTCAGCCAGTGGCCGATTTCATGCGTGGCCGTGCGCCCCAGGTGGAACGGCGGTGCGGCCGTGCCGGTCGTGCCGAAGGCCGATTGCAGGATCACCACGCCGTCGGTGGCGGCCGGGCCGCCGGGGAACTGGGCGTAGCCCAGCAAGCCGCCACCGAGCTGGCACACCCAGATATTCAGGTAGCTGTCGGCCGGCCAGGCATCCATGCCGCCCGTCGCCTGCGACTTGACGGCATCGTCCGCGCCAAACGAGGCGACCGTCGTCTGGCGCCGCTCGATGCCGCTGGTGGCCGCGCCATGCGGATCGGTCGAGGCCAGCGCAAACTCGACGCGCGCATCGGCCGTCAGCGGCAAAAATGGCGCCGGCGTGCCGTTCACATCCGGGTTGACGCGCCGAAAGTCGCGATTGAGGACATCGATCTGGCTGGCGATCTGCGCATCCGAAATATTCTGCGCAGCCGTATTCCACACCACGTGCACCACCACAGGTATCTGCGTCACACCGGAACGTCCGGCAATGCTGCTGTCGCCCTCGTATAGTCCCGCCAGGTTTTCTATATCGGCGCGCACGTTCGCATAGGATGGATCTTCGGTCAGCAGGCGGCGATGCACGTCCATCGTGGCGCAGGTGCGCACCTGCGGCGTGCCGCCGCCCTGCCCCCCATCGCCGCCGTTGCCACCGCCACCATCGCCGCCCATGCCGCCGCCACCGATCTGCATGCAGCTGGTGCCCGCCATGCCTTGCGGCGCCTGCTGCATGCCGCCGCCCGGCATGGCGCCGGCATCCACGGCGGTCGCCCCCTGGGCGAGCGCCGTCTGGTCGGCATACGACACGCCCAGGCGCGGCCCCGGCATAGCGTCGCCGCCCGTCGCATCAGCATCGGCCTGCATGTCGCCCTCGACCGGCATCGCCTGCATGGAAGACATGGCGGACATGCCTTCAGCCGAACCGGTGGCCGGTGTTTTTTTCGTTTTAGCGGTGCTCATGATGTCTCCCTTCGTCTGTTTGCCAGATCACTATGGCACGGCGAAAAGAGGAGCATTTGCGGCAGATCAAGACTGGCAAGCGACGCCAGGGAAAAGTGGCGGACGAAAAAAAAGACAGCCGAAGCTGTCTTTGGGGTTTGCGGGCCGTGGCCCGCAAACGGGGAATTACTTGGCGGCGGCTGCCTTGACTTCAGCGTCGGCCTTGGCCTTGGCTTCTTCCGTCTTGGTGGCGGCCAGGGCCTTGTCGGCGTTCGCTTCCACTTTTTCCTTGGCGACCTTGGCGTTCGCTTTCACGGCCGTCTTGGTGGCTTTCGCATCGGCCTTGGCATCGGTTTTATCCGCCTTGGCTTCCGCTTTCAGCTTGTCTTCCGCATCAGCATTGACGACTTTGTCGTGTGCCTTGGCCTTGGTTTTGTTGGCCTTGTGGTGGGCGTCGGCTTTCTTGTCATCGGCCTTCATTTCCGCCTTGGCGACATTCGCGTCAGCCTTGGCATCGACTTTGGCTTCCGAAGCAACAGCCTTGTTGACGTCTTTTTGCGCGGAAGCCTGGGCTTTCACAACGGCTTCCGTGGCCGGTGCGGTTTGCGCGAAGGCGGCGGTGGCAAACAGGGTAGCGATCAGTGCGGCGAGTAATTTGTTCATGATGTGACCTTTCAATATGGTTTAATTTTATTCTTACTAAAGGCGGGCAAAATGTTCAAAATTTGCCAGGCATCGCGCTGTTTCTTGATGTAGCGCAATGGCATGACTTCATAGTAAAGATAACTGGCAAACCACACAGTGCGTTAGCGCACTCAACGGAAAATATGTGCATTTCGGCAAACTTCCCATCGAGCGCGGCCGTACACTGCAGGACCTCACACGCTGACGGCCAGGGCCGCGTGGCGCGCCGCCACCCACTCCTCATTGGCCGGCTCCACGCCCACCACGATGCGGCTGGCATCGCTGGAAATGCGGCTGGCGTTGCGCGCATTGGCCTGCGCGTCGAGCACGGGACCAATAAAACCCAGTTCGGCGCAGATGCGCTGGCGCAGCTCGGCGCTGTGCTCGCCGATACCGGCCGTAAACACCAGCATGTCCAGCCCGCCCAGCACGGCCGTCAGGGCACCGATCTCGCGCACGATGCGGCGGATATATAAAGCCAGCGCGGCGCGGATGCGCTCGCCCGTGGCATCCTGGCGCTCCTGCTGCGCCAGCAAGACCGGTGGATCGGCCGACACGCCCGACACGCCCAGCAAGCCCGACTCGTGGTACAGCACGTGCGCCACCTTTTCCAGCGACAGCTTTTCGATCTCCATCAAGTAGATGACGGCGCCCGGATCGAGCGAGCCGCAGCGCGTGCCCATCATCAAGCCGTCGAGCGCGGAAAAGCCCATGGTGGTGGCCACGCTGTGCAGATTATCCATGGCGCACAGGCTGGCGCCGCTGCCCAGGTGGGCCACGATGACCTTGCCGCGCGCGGCAGCACCGAAGCGCTGCTCCAGCACCAGCGACTGGTATTCGTACGACAGGCCGTGGAAGCCGTAGCGGCGCAAGCCCCGCTCCCACGCATCGTACGGCAGTGCCAGCATCTGCTCGACCTGCGGCACCGTGTGGTGGAAGGCCGTGTCGAAGCACGCCACCTGGGCGATGTCGGGCCGCGATTCCAGCAGCACCTCGATTGCCTCCAGCGCGAACGGCTGGTGCAGGGGCGCGAGCGGGACGAAACTTTTCAGGCCGGCCAATACGGTGAAATCGATGCGCACGGGGGCGAAATACTTGCTGCCGCCATGCACCACGCGATGCGCCACGGCGCGCAGCGGACGCCCGGCCAGCTGCGCCACCACTTGCGCGCGGATGTATTCGAGGGCCGCGTGATGCGGCTGCTCCGGGTCCAGCTGCAAGGCGACTGCCGGCAGTCCGCCGGCACGGTAAGTGGCGTTTTCGCGGCCGATGCCTTCGACCTTGCCGCTCCATTGCGCCTGCTGCGGCAGTACGCCGCCCGCTTGCTCGAACAAGGCGAACTTGATGCTCGACGAGCCGCAATTGAGCACCAGGATCAGGGTGCCATCGGCATGGGTGATTGGCGCGTTCATGGCGGCGTGCTCCGGTAATGGTTGGCCAGCATCACGGCGATGGCGCATGAGGCGATGCGGCTGGCGCGCGAGTCGGCGCGGCTGGTCAGGATGACGGGGATTTTCGCGCCCAGCACGATGCCGGCGCTGTCCGCGTCGCCCATGTATTCGAGCTGCTTGGCCAGCATGTTGCCGCTTTCCAGATCGGGCACCAGCAAGATATCGGCGCGGCCCGCCACCTCGGAGACGATGCCCTTGACGGTGGCGGCGGCGATCGAGACGGCGTTATCGAAAGCCAGCGGGCCGTCGAGGATCGCCCCCGTGATTTGCCCGCGGTCGGCCATCTTGCACAGGGCGGCGGCATCGAGCGTGGCGGGCATGTCCGCGTTCACCGTTTCCACGGCGGCCAGGATGGCCACGCGCGGCCTGGCCACGCCGATCACGTGCGCCAGGTCGATGGCGTTGCGCACGATGTCGGCCTTCATGGCCAGGTTCGGCGCGATATTGATGGCCGCGTCCGTGATGATGAAGGGACGCGGATACGCGGGTGTCTGCATCAGGAAGCAGTGGCTGATGCGGCGCTTGGTGCGCAGGCCGGCGCTGGCCGACAGCACGGCCGACATCAGTTCATCCGTGTGCAGGCTGCCCTTCATCAAGGCTTCCACTTCGCCCTTGCCCGCCAGTTCGGCGCCGCGCGCAGCTGCCGCATGGCTATGCTCGACGTCCTCGATGGCGATGCCCGCCAGGCTCAGGCCAGCTTCCAGCGCCACCGCCTCCAGGCGCGCGCGCGGCGCCACCAGCACGGGCGTGATCAGGCCGGCCGCATGCGCGTCGAGCGCGCCGGATAGGCTCAGTTCATCGCAAGGATGGATCACGGCCACCTTGATGGGGCCCAGGGTGCGCGCATGTTCCAGCAGGCGCCGCGTGCCGTCGCCGTTATGCAGACGCACTTCGGGCAGGGTGGCGCGCTGGCGTTCGATCTGTTCGGCGGGCGCAATCACCTGCGCCTCGCCGTCGAGCACCACGGCACCATGCTGGTTGACGCAGCGGCACGCCAGGGTCACGTGGCGGCTGCGCGGCTCAAGGGCCGTGACGGTGACGCTGATGGCCAGCGTATCGCCCACGCGCACGGGCTGCAAAAAGCGCAGGGTCTGGCCCGTGTAGACGGTGCCGGCGCCGGGCAGGCGCGTGCCCAGCACGGCGGAAATGAGGGCCGCGCCCCACATGCCGTGGGCGATCACGCCCTGGTAGCGGCTGGCGGCGGCAAATTCGGCATCGAGGTGCTGCGGGTTGTCATCGCCCGACATCACCGCGAACAGGGCGATATCGTCCATGCTCAGGGTGCGCGTGATGCTGGCGCTGTCGCCGATGGCGATCTGGTCGAAGGTGCGGTTGCGTACGATATTCAAGTCATCGTCTTGGGTAGTAGTCATCGTGGTCTTCTATACAGGGGTAATGTGTTTGGCCGGCTTGGCTTTTGGCCCGGCAGGGGATGAGCGCGCGTCCGACGGCAACGCCTTCGCTTGCGCCTTGATCGCGCGCTCGAAGACGTCTTGCATCTGCTGCAGGCTCGCTTCCTCGTCCGGCGTCGGCGCTTCGGGCACTTGCAGCACTTGCTGCAGCCATTCGGACAGCGCGCCGATGTCGTCCGGGCTGGCGCGCGACAGCAGAATCGGCAAGGCGGCGATGGCGGCATCGAAATCATGCAGCATCAAGCGCGCCTGCTGGCGCACGATGCCGCGGAATTCCTCCATGTTGACATCCTGCCGGTACTGCGGCTTGATCAATTTCAGGGCCAGGTTGACCCTGCGCTCGTCGGCGATCATGCGGAAGCGGTAGATGTAGAACAGCGCGCGCACGGCCGCTTCCACCAGGCCGCCCCGCTGCATGTCCTCGTCCATCTTGCGCGTTTCGCAACGCACGTATTCGCAATGCTCGGGCGAGATACCGGGATGGGGGCGCGGCGGCGTAGTGTCGCCGATGGCTTGTCCCGTCAGCGCCTGCACCAGGGGCGAGCCGTACACCAGGTCGAAGGTGGTTTCCTGCACCGTATCGCGCCAGTCGCGCCAGCCGTTCAAGCCAGCCGTGATGGCGCCTGAAACTGCTTCCTGCATGGCCAGCAGCGGATTGTCGGGCGATACCGGCTGGCGGTGGGTACGCACTTTTTCCGCCTCCTTGGCCACCAGCCTGGCCAGCGGATTGTGGTCCGTCCAGCGTTCGTACGACACGCGCAGCGGATGCGCGAGCTGCAGGAAGCGAGCTGACTGCGGCGTGACCATGGCGCGTACCCACGGCTGCGCAAACGTGCGGTACAGGGCCAGGTTCACTTCGGACACGCGCGCGGCGGCGGCGAACTTGCGGTCGTTCTCCACGCTTGGCTGCACGATGGCGCGCACGTCCTCGATACCGCGGTGCTCGACCTGCAGCACATAGTCGCCGCTGGCCAGGTCGGCGTTCGGCGTGTCGGGCGTCTTGTCGACAATCCGCGCTTCGTAGATACCGGCCGGCAGCAGGTTGATCAGATCGATATTGCTGGCGAATTTCTGGTGTTCCTTGTGTCCCACCTTGGCCGAGACGAAGATGCCCAGGTGGCCGATGCTGTCATGCACGGCATACACGATGGTCTGGTCGTGCATCAGCACATCCTTGTCATCGCGGTACAGGTCCGTGATCCAGCCCAGCGCCTGCGGCGGCGGCGTGATGTTGTCGCCGTTCGAGCAAAACACGACGATGGGCGAACGGATATTGCGCAAGTCCAGGCGCACGCCATCGGAGGTGATCAGTTCCGCCGTGGCCAGGCGGTTGCCGATGAACAGATTGTCGACGATGTACTGCATCTCGACGTCGTTGAGGAACACGTGGCCGCCCCAGTACTTTTCAAATTCCAGGTAACGGGGCGCTTCCGTGTCGATGTTCGCATACAGGTTGTACTGCTTGCTCCACAGGGTGTTGGCCGGGTTGAGCTTCTCGAAATTCTGCACCAGGCTGGCGCCGTCGAAACGGCCGTTGCCCAGGTCGCCCGCCAGCGCCGTGGCCCAGCTGCCGCCCATCAGGCCGCCCGCGTAGCGCATCGGATTGCGGCCATGCCAGCCGGCCCAGTACGACACGGGTGCGCCAGCCACGATGATGGGACCGAACAATTCCGGGCGCATGGCCGCCGTCATGAGGATTTGCCAGCCCGCCTGGCAATTGCCGATGACGACGGGCTTGCCCTCGCTGAGCGGATGCAGGGCGATGACTGTTTCCAGGAAGGCCGCCTCGGCGTGCATCACGTCTTCCACCGTCTGTCCCGGCACGGGATCGGGCAGGAAGCCGATGAAGTAGCACGGGTGGCCGGCGCGCAAGGCCACGCCGATTTCGCTTTCGGCCTTGAAGCCGCCGATGCCGGGACCGTGTCCCGCGCGCGGGTCGACGACGACGAATGGCCGCTTCGATGGATCGGGTTCCGGCGCATCTGGCGTCAAGATGCGCGCCAGGCCGTAGTTGACGGGACGCGCCAGTTCCAGGCCCGACATCACCAGTTCGGCGGGAAAGTCCAACACGTTCGGCACTTCCTCGGCCATGTGCTCCTGGTACTGGTTGCCGCGCCGGCGCATCACGTCCGCGTACAGCACGATGCGCTGCCACGAGTCGCGCGCATAGTCGCCCAGCACGCCCAGCGACGGCAAGCCGCCGGTGGAGAAAAATGGTGCAGCTTCGATCTTCATGGCTATCCTTTTCATGCAAAAAACGCCGGACCATTCCGGCGCGGGGGCTACGCCATCTGGCTGATGGTCTTGCGAAAGCGCGCCAGCGCGAAGGTAAACAAGGCCGTGCCGATGGCCAGCAAGGCCAGGAACGGCTTCCACACCACGTCGATGCCGGCACCCCGGTACAGAATCGCCTGGCTCAACTCGACGAAATGCGTGGTCGGGGCGATCAGCATGATGTTTTGCACCAGCTCGGGCATGCTTTCGCGCGGCGTGCTGCCGCCCGACAGCATCTGCAGCGGCAGCAGCACGAGGATCAGCAGCATGCCGAACTGCGGCATGCTGCGCGCCACGGTGGCGAGGAAAATGCCCATCGACGTGGTGGCAAACAGGTGCAGCGCCGCGCCGCACAGGAACAGCGCGATCGAGCCTTCGATGGGCACGTGCAGCATGCCGCGCACCACCAGGTTCAGCGACAGGGCGGCGGCCAGCAGCACCACCAGGCCCATCGACCATACCTTGCCCAGCATGATTTCGGCCGGCGTGACGGGCATCACCAGCAGATGCTCGATGGTGCCGTGTTCGCGCTCGCGGATCAGGGCCGCGCCGGTGAGGATGATCGACAGCATCGTCACCTGGTTGATGATTTCCATCAGCGAGCCAAACCACGCCTGGCTCAGCGATGGATTGAAGCGCGCGCGCATCACCAGTTCCACCGGCGAGACGGTCGCGCCCCGATAGCGTTTGGCGAATTCGGCCACTTCACCGGCGACGATCTGCTGGATGTAGCCGCTGCCGCTGAAGGCCTGGCTCATGCGCGTCGCATCCACGTTCAGCTGCAGTTCCGCCTGGCGCCCGCCCAGCACGTCGGCCTGCAGCTTGGGCGGTATCGTCAGCACGAAGGTGTACTTGCCCGCGTCCAGGCCCGCATCGACCTGGCTCTGGTTGATCATGGCCGGCGGCGTGAACTGGGGCGGAAAGAAGGCCGAGGCGATGCGCCCGGACAGGGGCGAGCCATCCTCGTCGACGATGGCGATCGAGGCCATGTGCAGGGTTTCCGGCTTGGCCGTGGCGGCCACGTAGATGGCCAACGTGAACGTGTAGAGGATCAGGATCAGCATCATGGGATCGCGGATCAGGCTCCAGATTTCCTTCACGCCCAGGCGGTAGATATTTTCAAGATGCCGCATATCAGCTCTCCTGTTTCTTCAGCAGCGCCACCGTCACACCAAGGATCACGGGAATGGCGACGATCAGGGGCCAGAACGAGGCATGCAGGTCGCCGAATCCCAGCGCCTTGTTGAACACCCCCCGGCTGATATTGAGCATGTGCGTGGCCGGGTACATCAGGCCGATCGCCTTACCCACGCCTTCCATCGACGAGACGGGATTGAGCAGGCCTGAAAACTGGATGGCCGGGATCATGGTGCCGATCATGGTCACGAACAGGGCCGCGATCTGGCTGCGCGTGAACGTCGACGCGAACAGGCCGATGCCGGTGGCGCAGATATTGAAGATGAAGGTGGCGCCGATCAGGGTCGGCAAGCTGCCCTTGACCGGCACGCCGAAGGCCGTCACCGCCAGCAGCGCCATGAGGATGAAATTGAGCATGGCCAGCAGCACGTACGGCACCTGCTTGCCAAGCAAGAATTCCAGGCGCGTGACGGGCGTCACGTACAGGTTGATGATGGAGCCCAGTTCCTTTTCACGCACCACGGACAGCGCCGCCAGCATGGCCGGCAGCATCAGCAGCAGCAGGGGAATCACGGCCGGCACCATCGCCGGCAGGCTTTTCACGTCCGGGTTGTAGCGGTAGCGCGTCTGGATGGCGACGGGGTTGTTCATCGTGATGCCATAGCGGTGCAAGGCCTGGTCGGCCAGCCACAGCTGATGCATGCCCTGCACGTAGCCCTGCACGGTTTCGGCGCGCATCGGCATGGCGCCGTCGATCCACGCGCCCACCTGGGCCGGCGCGCCGCGCTGCACGTCGCGCGCAAAGCCGGGCGGAATTTCTATGGCCAGCGACAGTTCGCCGCTGCGCATGCGCTTGTCGATATCGGCATAGTCGCGCAAGGGCGGTCGCTCGATGAAGTAGCGCGAGCCGGCCAGGTTGTTCGTGTAATTCTGGCTCAAAGTCGTCTGGTCGTGGTCAAGTACCGCATAACTGAGGTCTTCGACGTCCAGGCTGATGCCGAAGCCGATGACGAACAGCAGCAGCACGGAGCCGCCCAGCGCCAGGGTCAGGCGCACGGGGTCGCGGCGCAATTCCAGCGTCTCGCGCCACATGTAGCTGAGCATGCGTCCCAGGCTGAAACGGCTGCGCCGGTGCTGCGGCGCTGGTGCCTGCACTGCCGCTTCCTGCGCGGGCGCCGGCGTTTCCTGCACTGCCGCGGGCGCCGTGCCGCCGCCCGCCTCTTCCAGGTAGGCGATGAAAGCCGCTTCCAGCGACGGTGCGCCCTTCTTGCGCACCAGTTCTGCCGGCGCATCGCTGACCAGCACTTTACCCGCGTGCATCAGCGAAATGCGGTCGCAGCGCTCGGCCTCGTTCATGAAGTGGGTGGAGATGAAAATGGTGACGCGGTCGCGCCGCGCCAGCTCGATCATCAGGCGCCAGAAATTGTCGCGCGCGATGGGGTCGACGCCGGACGTCGGCTCGTCGAGGATCAGCATTTCCGGCTTGTGCACCATGGCCACGGCCAGCGACAGCCGCTGGCGTATGCCCAGCGGCAGACTGTCGGGCAAGTCGTCCATCACTGCGCGCAAGTCGAAGCGCTGCGCCATCTCGTCGATGCGTGCACCGATTTCAGCTTCCGGGACGTGGAACAGGCGCGCGTGCAGCACCAGGTTCTGGCGCACCGTCAATTCGCTATACAGGGAGAAGGCCTGAGACATGTAGCCGACCCTGCGGCGCGTGTCGATATCGTTGGAATCGACCTCCTTGCCGAACAGCCAGGCCTTGCCTTCCGTCGCCGGCAAGAGGCCCGTGAGCATCTTCATGGTGGTCGACTTGCCGCAGCCGTTCGATCCCAGGAAGCCGAAAATCTCGCCGCGACCGATGCGGAAATTCACATGGTCGACGGCCGTGAAATCGCCGAAGCGCATGGTCAGGTCTTTGGCCTCGATGGCCACGTCCTGCGCACTGGCCGCATCCAGCGGCGTGATGACGACGGGCTGGTGACCGGCGCGCTTGGCGTCGGGCAGCAGCTTGATGAAGGCCGCTTCCAGGTTGCCGCTGTCCGTGCGCGCCAGCAGTTCGGCCGGCGTGCCCGTATCGAGCACCTTGCCGTCATCCATGGCCACTAACCAATCGAAGCGCTGCGCCTCGTCCATGTAGGCGGTGGCCACCATCACGCTCATTTGCGGGCGCTGCACGCGGATGCCGGCGATCAAGTCCCAGAACTGGGCGCGCGCCAGCGGATCGACGCCGGTGGTGGGTTCATCGAGAATGAGCAGGTCGGGATCGTGGATCAAGGCGCAGCACAGGCCCAGCTTCTGCTTCATGCCACCCGACAGCTTGCCCGCCGGGCGCGCCAGGAAGGGCTGCAAGCCCGTGCTGCGGGTCAGCTGGTCGATGCGGCGGCGGCGTTCGGCCGCGTCGTGGCCGAACAGGCGCGCGAAAAACTGCAGGTTTTCCTCGACAGACAAGGTCGGATACAGATTCTTGCCCAAGCCTTGCGGCATGTAGGCGATGCGGGGGCAGACGTCGTCGCGGTGACGCGCATCGCGCATGTCGCCGCCCAGCGCCATCACGCTGCCCTGCTGCACGGCACGCGCGCCGGCCACCAGCGACAGCAAGCTCGATTTGCCCACGCCATCGGGCCCGATCAAACCCACCATGCGGCCGGCCGGCACGTCCAGGTCGATGGCGTCGAGCGCCACCGTCTTGCCGTAATGCTGGCTGACGCCCTTGATGCGGACGACAAAGGAGTTCACGTCCATGCTCACTGCGGAACCTTGGCAGTCAGTTCAGCGGGCCATGCCTGCTTCGCATCGAGACGCACCCACGCCACGCCAGGCAAGCCCACTTTCACCAGCGCCAGATGCTTTTGCAGCAGCTCGCGGCTGATCTGCGCCTTCACGCGGAACATCAGCTTCTGGCGCTCGCTGGCCGTTTCCACCGTCTTCGGCGTGAATTGCGCGCTGGCCGCAACGAACGAGATCGTTGCCGGAATCACGTAGTTGGGCGCCGCGTCGAGGATGATGCGCACTTCGCCGCCCAGCGCCACCTTGCCGGCCGCCGTCTCGGGCAGGAAGAAGGTCATGTAGACGTCCGACAGGTCGACCAGGTTGAGCACCTTGCCGCCGCCCGCCAGCACTTCGCCCTGCTGCGCCACCAGGTATTGCACGCGGCCGTCGCGCGGCGCCGTCAGCTGGCCATCGGCCAGGTCGGAATCGATGCGCGCCGTCGTCGCCTCGGCGGCGACGACGGCGGAGCGCGAACCCACCACCTGCGCCTTTGCCGCGTCGATGGCCGCCTGCGCCGCCGTCACTTGCGCCTTGGCCGCGTTCAATGCTGCTGCCACGCTGCGCACGCGGGCACGGTCGTCGTCGAGTTCCTGCACCGAGGAGGCCCCCTCTTTCGACAGGGTTTCGGAACGGGCCAGGCGGCGCTTGGCCGCATCGAGTTCGCTTTCACGCTGCGCCACCATGGCCAGCGCGGCCGCCTTGTCGCTCTCGCGCACAGCCACCTGCGCCTGCGCGCCCACCACCGCGTCGGACGCCTGCTGCTGGCGCGCGCGCGCCTCGTCGCGCTGGGCCGTCAGGGAATCGACCTGCATGGTGGCCAGCGGCTGGCCCGCCTTGACGAAGTCGCCCTCGCGCACAAGGATCTCCTGGACCCGGCCCGCCAGCTTGGTGGCGACGTCGATTTCCGTCGCTTCGATGCGGCCATTGCCGCTGACGAAACCTTCACCTGGGCCCGTGGGACGCATTTTTTGCCAAGCCACATAGCCCAGCACGAGGACGGCCACGAACAGCGCGGCGGGAATGAGTTTTTTCTTCAGTTGTGGAGTCATGGTATCGGGGCGATCAAATTAGTGGGTGGAAGCGGCGGCGGAAGTGGCTGGCGCGCCACCGCCCAACGCCGCATACAGGCTGACCTGGCTCGAGAGCAGCGCGCGGCGCGTCTGCACCAGCTGCTGCTCGACCGTCAGCAAATCGCGCTGCGCGTCGAGCACTTCCAGGTAGGGCGCGGCGCCATTGTCGTAGCGCAGCTTGGCCAGGCGCGCCCGTTCGCTCTGCGCGGCCAGCGTGGTCTTGCCGATATCGACCTGCAGCGCCAGCCAGCGCCGGTTCGACAGCGCATCGGCCACTTCGCGGAAAGCACCCTGCACGCTCTTTTCGTAGTTGGCCACGGCCACGTCGCGGCGCACCTCGGCCAGTTCCATATTCGCGCGCAGGCGGCCCGCGTCAAAGATCGGCAGCACCAGGCGCGGCGCGAAATTCCACGCGCCGCTGCCCGAATCGAACAAGCCGCTCAATTCCGCGCTGGCCGTGCCGTAGGCCGCCGTCAAGGAAATCGTCGGGAAGAAGGCGGCGCGCGCGGCGCCGATATTGGCTTGCGCGGCGCGCAGCTGATGTTCGGCCGCCACCAGGTCGGGACGCTGCGTGAGCAAAGCCGAGGGCAGGCCCGCATGCAGCGGCTGCAGCACGCTGGCGTCGTCGAAGCGGCGCACCTCACCAGCCACCGGCGTCAGGTCGATGGGGCCGCCCACCAGTTGGGCCAGCGCGTGCGCCTGCACGGCGCGCGCCTGTTCCAGCTGCGCCGACAGCGACAAGGCCTGGCTGAGCAAGGTTTCCACCTGCGTCAGGTCCAGCTTGGAAATCGACCCGACTTCAAAGCGGCGCGTGAAGATGCGCAGCGATTCGGCGCGGCTGTCGACGGTGGCGCGCGCCAGTTCCACGCGTTCATCGAGTTCGCGCAAGCCAAGGTAGCCATTGGCCACCTGCGCCACCAGGGCCACGCCGACGGCGCGGCGCGCCTCGTCGCTGGCCAGCAGGGTTTGCAGGGCGCTGTCCTTCAGGCTGCGCACGCGGCCCCAGAAGTCGAGTTCCCAGGCGCTCACGTTCAAGCCTGCCTGGTACTGCGCGCTCGTCATGGGACGGCCCGTCACGCTCAGGTCACCGGGCACGCGCGCGCGGCTGCCCGAAGCGCCCAGCGCAATGGTGGGAAATTGTTCGGCGCGCTGGATGCCATACGCGGCGCGCGCCTCTTCCACGCGCAAGGCGGCGATGCGGATGTCACGGTTGCTCGCCAGCGCCTGCAGGCGCGCGTCGGCAAAGTAGGCTTGCCAGGCGACGTCGGGCGCGTGCGCACCGGCGGAATCGGTTTCCGGATACTGCGCCGCCACGGGCAGTGGCGGTGGCGCATACGGCGGCGCCATCGAGGCGCAGCCGGCCAGGGCCAGCGCGGTGGCCAGCGCGGCCATCCTGGCGCAGTTGGGCAAAGTAGGAACAGCCATGGTCATCTTCTTCCAGTCAATTCAGAATGTTGTAGCCGCCATCGACGTACAGAGTGCCGCCCGTGATGGCGCGCGCGCCGTCGCCGGCGAGGAAGGCGCACAGCGCGCCCACGTCCTCGATGGTGGCCAGGCGCCGCATGGGCGAGCGTTCGATGGCGTCGGCCATCAGGCGGTCGAAATGGGCGATGCCGGAAGCGGCCCGCGTTTCCAATGGCCCCGGCGAAATGGCGTTGACGCGGATGCCTTGCGGGCCCAGTTCGGCGGCCAAGTAGCGCACCGACGCTTCCAGCGCCGCCTTCACGGGCCCCATCAGGCCATAGTCGGCGATGACTTCCTCCGCGCCCAAATAACTCATGGTCATCAGGCTGCCGCCGTTCGGCATCAGCGGTTCGGCCAGTTTCGCCATGCGCATGAAGGAGTGGCAAGAGATATCCATCGCCTGCGCAAAGCCGTCGGCTGAACTGTCCGTCACGCGGCCATGCAAGTCCTGCTTCGGCGCATAGGCAATGGAATGGACGACGAAATCGAGCCGCCCCCATTGCCGTTCGATCTGCGCGAACAGCGCTTCGAGCTGGCCCGGCACAGCCACGTCGAGCGGCGCCATGATGGCCGCCCGCACTTGCTGCGCCAGCGGTTCCACGTATGAACGGGCCTTGTCATTGAGCCAGGTCACGGCCAGTTCGGCGCCGGCCGCGCGCAGTGCGCTGGCGCAGCCCCAGGCGATGCTTTGCGTGTTGGCGATACCCACCACCAGGCCCCGCTTGCCCTGCAAAGGCAAGGGCCGCAAGTCGGCCGTCATGCCTGGACCGGACGCAGGGCGGGCCACGGCGTGGCCGCATGCACGCATCGCACCGCGCCGGCGTGCATAGCGGCGGCGCAAGTGGCCAGCGTCACGCCGCCGGCACGCGCATACGGCAAGGCAATGGGAGTGTGGGGGTGTAAGGTACTGCACGCGTCAGGCGCGGGGGTCTGCATCTTCATGAATCGGCTTCCGTCACTGAAATTCGAGGCACGCACCAGTGCATTTTCGGGGAACTGGTACGGGGCGAAATTACTCTACAGCATTTAGACGCGTGATTCGTGATGAGTCCGATCCGCATTCCATGACGCTTTGAGCTAGGTCAACTATAAGTGCGATTGCGGCAATGCAACATTGATGTAAATCAAATTTTACCTCAATATTATCTAAATGAAATATTTTTCAGGCAAGCGTGTGAACGTATTGATTTGATAATATCACTGGGCTAGCGAGAAGAAAAGCGCGCAGGTGAGCGACAATTGGTATTGCATGGAAAACAAGCAGCGCTGGACAGCGGCGGAAGGCAGGCGGTGGGGAGAGGCAGAATAGGGGTCATGCTATTGCGATGCAACATGACCCCCCATGCATTACGGAAGCGGCAAGAGCGGCATTATTTGCCCGGCGCCGCGGCGGGACGCGAATACAGGTCGATGATGGTGCTGATGCCATCCTGGCACACGGAGCAGAACGTCTCGCTGCGGTCGAACATGATGCACTGCATCTCGGGCCGGTAGTAGCCGGACGACTCGTAGTTCGCGCCTTCGAAGGCGCCCACCGCATGGCGCTGCGGCGCCTTCGAGAACAGCTGCTGCGTGTAGGCCAGGTCGGCCTTGAACAAGTCGCTCATCTCACTTTCCGGGCGGTTGGCCGCGCGCAGGGCCGCGCGTTGCTTCTGGTATTCGCGCGCATGGCTGTCGTATGCTTCCTTCGGCCATGGCGTCGGCAGCGGCGTGCCGGCCTTGACGTGGTTCTTCCATTTCAGCCTGGCCGGATCGCGCAGCGCCGTGGCGTTTGGCTCCCACGGTTCCTGGCGCTCGCCATTCGACTGATAGGCCACGGGCGAGGTGTAGTACTCGTCGGCCAGGCCGGCGAAATGGTGGCCGAATTCATGCACGAACAGGTAGTTGGCCCAGTCGCTATTGGCCGCCGCCGTGCTGAACTGGCCGAAGATGCCGCCGCCGCCGTAAGTATCGTTGTTGACGAGGATTTCGATGAATTCATACGGCGCGTACTGCGCCAGGTCGCGCAGCGCGCGGTTATCCGTCGTCAGCACATAGCGCTCGCTGCCGAAGATGTCGTAGCGCGTGCCCAGCGGCGACGCGTGATGCACGCCCGTCGAGGGGCGCGACACGCCCGACTCCTGGGTCGGCGCGGCCATGGCCCACACGTTGAAGTCCCTGGCCCGCTCGCGGAATGGCGAGACGGTGAAAAGATGGTCAGCCAGCTTGCGCGCCGTCGCTTCGAACTTGCCCATTTCGGCGGCCGTATAGCCGTCGCCCATGATCAGCAGGTCGACCTTGTCGGGCGATGGCCCGCTGATGCGGATCGGGATCGGCTGGACGGGCGCCGGCGGCTGCTTGCGGATCACGTCCTGCGCTGCAGGGTCGACATCGGTGCTCCACACAACGGAAAACAGGCCGCGCTCGTCGCGCTTGAGGATGCGCACGCGCACGGGGTGCTCGGGCTGCGGGAAGCGCACGGATTCCTGGAAGGCGCGCGTGGTGGTCTTCGCTTCATCGGTGCTGGCCCATTCGCCGAAGATGGTGGAAAAACCGCGCGAATACAGCACCTTGCCCGACTTGATGTCGACCACTTCCAGCAGGTTGTTGCCGCGGTTGCTGTCGTCGATGGGACGCGCCAGGTTGCCCGGCCATGGCAGGGGCTCGACCAGCACGCGCTCGACCGCATAGTGCTCGCCCAGCGCATTGCCGCTGTGCTGGTAATCGAGGCGCATGGTGGCCGGCGGCGGCGCATTATCCGCCTGCGCGGCAGGGACGATGCCGGCGGCCAGCGCCAGCGCGCAGAGGAAGGATCGAATCGGAGTCTGCTGCATGTCATTCCTAAAACGGTAGAAAAACAGGTGAAGGGAACGGTTTTCCAAACAATCGGCGGGCCTGCCGGCAGGTGCGGGAAAAACCGCTGCGGCACATTGTAGCGACAGGATGCGGGCGTGCAAAGCGCCCATTTCACGCGATTCGCTTGACCATACGATACAATTAATCTATATTAGACTGACTAGTCGATTAACTAAAGGAAAGGGCCATGCGCACCATCGATCCCGGCAAACACGCGGCCCGCCGTGACGCCATTCTCGCCGCCGCGCGCCACTGCTTTGCGCGCAAGGGCTTTCACCAGACCAGCACCGCCGCCATCTGCGCGCAGGCGGGCATGAGTCCCGGCAACCTGTTTCACTACTTCCCCACCAAGCAAGCCATCATCGCCGCCATCGTCGACGAGGAAGGCAGCGAGACGGCCGCCTATTTCGCCGGCGTGCAAGGCAGCGCCGATGCCTACGGCGCCCTGCTCGACTTCATGGACCTGGTGCTGGCGCTGGCGGCCGATGACGACTTTGCGGGGCTGGCGCTGGAAATATCCGCCGAGGCGATGCGCGACGCGGATATCGCGGCCAGGGTGGCGCGCAACGACGCCAGCCTGCGCGGCGGCTTGCAAGCCTTGCTGGAAGAGGCGGCATCAGGGGGCCAGGTCGACGCCGCGCTGGACGCCGCGCAAACGGCCAGCTGGATCGCCGCGCTGATCGACGGCATCTTCAACCGGGTCGCCGTCGATCCCGATTATGCACCGCTGGCGCAGCGCGCCAGCCTGCACCTGCTGCTGGCGCGCTTCCTGCGCCCTGCCCTGGCATGAGCGCCGCCATGCAAGCCCAGCCCACACGCATCGCCGACGTCGACGCCCTGCGCGGCTGCGCCCTGTTCGGCATTTTGGTCGTCAACATCGGCGCCTTCGCCACGCCGTGGTTCGGCCTGGGATTGACCGATCCGGCCTTTCACGGCAGCGTGGACCGCGCCACGCACTTCCTCGTCGCGCTGCTGTTCGAGACCAAGTTCTATCTGCTGTTTTCCTTCCTGTTCGGCTACAGCTTCACCTTGCAGATGCAGGCGGCCGCACGGGCCGGCGCGCCGTTCGTGCCACGCATGCTGCGCCGGCAGGCTGGCCTGTGGCTGATCGGCGCCCTGCATGCCGTCTTCCTGTTCCATGGCGATATACTCACGACTTACGCTCTGCTGGGCATCGTGCTGCTGGCGCTGCACCGCTGCGGCGAACGCCAGGCACTGTCCCTGGCGTTGATACTCGTCGCCGTCTGCGTGGCATTCTGGGCCGGCATGGCGTGGCTGCAAAGCCTGCAGCCGGCGGGCGACGCCGCGGACAATGCCGTGGCGATGGCGCGGAAAGTGGCTGCCGCCCTGGCCGCCTACCATGCCACGCCGGCCGCCGTCATCGCGCAGCACCTGCGCGAACTGAGTGAAATCTGGATCGTCCTGCTGCTGGTGCAGGCGCCCTGCGCGCTGGCCATGTTCCTGTGCGGCCTGGCCGCCGGCAAGCGCGAGATGCTGCTGCACGCAAGCGATTATCTGCCGCTGCGCCGCCACCTGCTGTGGGCCGGCGCGCTGGCGGGATTGCCCGGCGCCGCCTTCTACGCGTGGACCTCCGTGTATGGGGATAGCCAGGCATGGCAGGTGGCGGGACTGGCCGTGGGCCTGGCGAGCGCGCCACTGCTGGCGGGCGCCTACCTGGCGCTGGCGCTGGCCCTGTTCGAGCGCCTGCGCGACGGCACGCTGTTTGCGCTGCTGGCCGACACGGGCCGCATGGCCCTGTCGAACTACCTGCTGCAGTCGGCCATCTGCGCCGTGCTGTTCCTCGCGTATGGCGCGCGGCTGATGGGCAGTGTGTCGCCGCTGGGCGCGCTGGCGCTGGCCGTCATCATCTTCGGCCTCCAGCTGCCATTGAGCCGCTGGTGGCTGCGCGGCCACGCGTATGGCCCCGTCGAGTGGCTACTCAGGGCCTTGACGATCGCCGCGTGGCCGCGCTGGCGGCGCGCCGCTTACTTGTAGCGGTACAGGGGCTGGCGCAGCTGGATGGGGCGGATATCGAGGCGCAGTTTCAGCACCGAATACGCTTCCGCCTCGGTCGAGCTGTAGCCGACGCTGTTGACGGTTTTACTGAAGCGGAACTCGAAGCCCAGGTCCGGATACGGGTCGCGCGGGTTGCCAAAGGCGATGCCGATGGCTTCCTGCTGCGCGTTGTCGATCAGGTTGCCCATCAGGTCCAGCACGGCGTTGTTGCCGAGGATGTCATTGGTGAAAACGGGTTCGCGCATGTCAGGCTGGTTCGGATCGAGCTTGTTGTCGGCCTTGTCCGGCGACGGCGTAAACACGCGCGTGACGAGGTTGAATTTGTCGCCCCGGTCCAGGTAGCTAATGGCCGCGTTGCTGATGTTAAAATTTTTCACGCCACGGTCGCTGATGGCGCCCGACAGGTCGATCAGCAGGGCGCCGCTATAACCGATGACTTCCACGTCGCGCATGGCGTCGACCACCATGGCGCTGTTTTCATCGATGCCCAGCCCCAGGTGATAGCCTTTTTTCAGCATCACGGGAATCATGCGCGCAAAGCGTCCGCGCACCAGCAGATGCTGGTCCACGAAGACATCGCTGCCGATGAAGCCCAGGCCGGGCGCGATCTCGCGGCCATCCGTCACGCCCATCTTGAGCATGTCGAGCACGGGCTTGGCGTCGTAGAACATGGTGGTGCTCATGATGGCGGCACCGGCGCTGGAACCGGCGATCACGCCGCCATTGCGATAGACCGACCAGATGGCTTCCAGCGCTGCCGTACGGCTGCCGTCCGGCCGCAGCAAGGCTTGCGTGATGCGCCCCTGGTCTCCGCCGGCAAAATAGATGCCGCTGGCCGACTTGATCTGCGTGACGATGGCGGGGTCTTCGGCAGCCTTGCGGTAATCCCTGTTCGGCAGCTTGACGGCCAGCGGCACGAAAAAGGCATCGGCGCCATATTGGTTCAGCTTTTTGATGATGCTTTCGCCCGATTTTTCCGGGTTCATCGCGGCCGAGGCCAGCACGGCGATGCGCGCGCCTGGCCCGCCCGACAGCTTGACGATGCGCTGCCAGACCTCGGCATTATCGGCGCGCAGGCCGCCGCCGATGATGACGAGCGTCCCCTGCGGCGCACTGCCGATGGCGCTGCCGCCGGGCGCCGCCACGGCTTGGACGCTGCACAATGCCAGCGCGAACAGCAGCGCGGCGCACAATTGTTGATACAGGCTTGAAGATGATTTCATGGTGCCTTTCGAATACAAGGAAAGTGGCGCATATTTGTTGATACAGGCACGCGCCCTTGCTGCCAAAACTGCTGCTTGCAATCCAACGCCATCGCACTACGATACTACTTGCTGCATATGACAGCGTTGTTGCGGTATCTCCAATTTTTACTTGAAACTGTAATTGGCGCTGGCATAGAAGCGCCGGCCGCGCGGATCCGTATAGGTCGGGTCATAGCCGGAGAGGAAAAAGTAGGCCTGGTTCGAGTATGGCGGGCTGGTATTGAACAGATTCTGTATGCCTGCGCGCAGCTTGAACTGCTTGCTGACGGCATACGCGCCCGACATGTCCCACAGCGTGTAGGCCTTGACCCGATTCGGCTTGACGACGCTGCCGTCATCCGTGTTGATGGCCGAGTTCTGGTCATCGTAGCTGCTCGAATAGGTGTTCGACAGGCTGGCCGAATACGGGCCATGGTCCCAGTCCAGGGTAATCGTATGGCGCCAGCGCTGCACCACGCCGTCCGTGACGAATTTATTCAGGTTGCTGATAAAGGCATCGCCGGGGCTCGTCTGGATTTTCGAATCGAGCACGTAGGTGCCGCTCAGGTGGGCGCCGAAACGTCCCCAGGCCGTCTTCACGCCATGCAGGTCGGCCGTGATATCGATGCCCGTAGCCTTTTGCGCGCCGCGGTTTTCCTTGCGAAGTTCGATGTAGTCGATTTCATTGTCCTTGTTGCGATGTACGAGGTCGCCGTACTTGGCCAGGTTGCCGAGGATGATGTCGTCGCCGATTTCGCTGATCAGATCCGTGCGCTTGATGTTCCAGTAATCGAAGCTGAAGGTCCAGTGCTGGCTCGGCTCGAGCACCACACCGGCCGTGAACTGGCGGCTGCGCTCCGGTTTCAGCTTGTCGTTGCTGTAGCGGCGCGTATCCCAGTTTTGCGCGCAATCGGCGTAGTTATTATCCACAGTGGCGCATAACACGGGATCGGGCAGGGTCGCCGTACTACTGTAGACGGTGGGCCGGTGCAAGTCCGACATCGATGGAGCGCGGAAGCCCTTGCCGGTGGACGCCCGCATCAGCACCTGCTTGCTGGGCATGTAAGTCAGGCCCACCTTGGGGCTTAGGGCGCCACCCACCTGCTGGTAATGGTCGTAACGGCCAGATAACTGCGCCTGCCACTGCTTGGTAAACGGCAGCAGCAGTTCGCTGTAAATGGCTTGCACAGTGCGGCTGTCGCTGGTGTCCTTGCCGCCTTCCGGCGCCGAATCGTCATTGATATTATTACTCATCAGTAATTTGGAAAGACGGAACTGCGTACGTTCGCGGCGCACCTCTCCGCCGACGGCAAGGGCCATGTCGCCGCCCCCCATGGCCATCAGAGCACGTGACGCCTTGAAATCAAGCGCATCCATGACGCCGCGCGCGTGGCGCACTTCATCGTTGACCTGGATGCTCTCAATCAGTGCCAGGCCCTCGGCACTGGAAGGCCCGAAGGGATTGATGCTGCCATCGGCGATACCTGCACGCAGCTTGTCCTTCAGCAGATAGCCTTTGGTATCACGGTCCCTGACGGTATTGACGCTATGATTCAAACCCACGTCATAATCCCATCCCGCCACTGTACCGGTCGCCCCCACCACGAAGCGCTGGCTTTCGCTGGTCAACTCACTGGTGCGGTTGCCCGCCTCCTTCAATCGCATGCGCACTTCCAGTTCGCGCTCCACCTGCTTGCCATCGTCATCCAATATGGTATCAAAACCGGTATTGGCCAATTGCGGCACCTTGCTGTAATCCAGGTAACCGATCACCCGTGTCGACGACGCGACATAATTGGTACGCGAACGGCTCAATGCCACCTCCGCATATACCTGATGCTCCGGGTTCAGCTTCAACACGCCCCGCGAAAGAAAATTCTGCTTCTCCGACTTCGGATACAACTCCGTATCGCGCATGTAATCGTAGGTACAGCCATCGACGCCGCCAGTGCCGTTGGGCAGGTACAAATTGGCAGGTGGATTGCAGTCCGGGATGGACAGGTTGATTTGCCGGTTGGTGATCGGCTTGCCGTTCAACAGGAAACCGACCTCCTGCAGGTGATCGCGCTGGGCACCCGACAGGCGGATATTCGCCGGGCTGGTAAAACTCGACAGCAAATGGCCAAGGCGCTCGGGCACGTTCAGGTTCGGAATGAACTTGCGCTGCGAGGTGCTGAGGCGGTCCGTCTGCTGCGCGTCGAGCACGGCGAAGATATTGTAGCCATCCGTGGCCAGGTCGCCCGTACCGGCCGTGATGCTGACCGTGCGCTTGCCGGCGCCGCCTTCCTGCGTGCCGCTGCCGTAGGCATTCAGCTCCACACCCTGGTAATCCTTGCGCGTAATGAAATTGATGACGCCGCCAATGGCGTCCGTGCCATACAGGGCCGAGGCGCCGTCGAGCAGCACTTCCACGCGCTGCAGCGCGGCGGCGGGAATATTATTCAGGTCCACGCCCGCATCGTCGCCGGGCGAGGCAAAGTTGGCCATACGCCGGCCATTGAGCAGCACCAGGGTCGATGACGTGCCCACGCCCCGCAGATTGGCGCTGTTGAAGCCGCGCTGGTCGCCGCCGATATTGATGCTGGCGCCATCGGTCAGGCCGCCCACGTTGGCCGACACGCGCGCCATCAGCTCGGCCGCCGTCGTCACCCCCGCCTTGTCGATCTCGGCGCGCGTGATGATCTGCACCGGCAACGCCGTCTCCGATTCCAGCCGCTTGATGGCCGACCCCGTGATTTCCACGCGCTGCATTTTTTTCGGCGCCGCTTCTCCGTCCTGCTCCTGCGCCAGCGCGCCGTTGCCCAGCATGCCCAGCGCCGCCGACACGCTCAAGGCCCCCAGCGCCAGGCGCACGCCTTGCGCCAGTGCCGACTCGCGTGGCGATACGCAACTGCCGTCTTGTTTTTCTGCTTGCATGCAAACTCTCCCAGATGGTATTAACCCTGTTTTTATAATGACTGCGGCACTGCCTTGCGCTGCTTTGCTGCTGTTTTCCGGGTACCCTGCGCGCCATGTTCGCCGCCGTACAGGTAGGCGGCGATGACTTCGCTCAAGCGGGCCGCTTTTTCAACGTTTTTCCTGTTCGATACCATCAGCGCCACGGCCAGCGCCTCGATCATGGCCAGCGCCGTGCTGGCACTGCTGGGCAGAACGGGATGGGTACTTTGCGCATACAACACGTGATCGGCCAGTTCGGCCAGGGGAGAGGCGGGCGAGTCGGTGAGCGCCACGATGCAGGCGCCGCGGTCGCGCGCGAAGCTGGCCAGACCGATGCAGTCGAGCGTGTAACGGGGGAACGAGATCACCACCAGCACATCGTGCGCCGTCAGGTTGACCAGATGGCCGGCCGCCACTTCCGAGCCGCCGATACCCACCACTTCCACCACATGCGAGCAAAACGGCTGCAGATGCTGCACCAGCATGCCGGCCAGGTTGGCCGACAGGCCAAAACCCATCACATACACGACCTTGGCGCGCGTCAGGCGGCGCACCACGGCCTGCACGGCGGGCGGCGACAGGGCATCGGATGTGGCGGCGATGTTCGCGGCCGCATATTCCAGGCTTTCCGTGACGGGCGACGTGGCGCGCGCGCGCCGCTCTATCGTGCGGCGCAGTTTGTCGACTGGCTGCAACAGCGATTGCAAGGTTTCGGCCATCGCGCCACGCATGGCCGAATAATTCTTCTGGCCGATATCGCGCGCGAAGCGGCTGATGGTGGCCGTCGATACCTGGCAGCTGTCGGCCAGTTCCTCGATGCCCAGCGCCGTCACCCGCATCTGGTTGCGCAGCAGGTAATCGGCGATCTGCCGCTGCGAAGCCGAACCGCTGGCCAGCACGTGCATCAGCGCCTGCCCCAGCGGAGACTGCGCGAAGGCGGCATCGGGCGCCGACAACGTGCCAACCCGTGGCGTATGGGGACTGCTGCGTGCAGGACTGGCGGATGCTTTCATATCACTGGCGGCCTGTATTCTTGGACACTGCGGATCACTGGCGGAAGGCGAAATCGGGTCGCTGGAACTTACTGTACTCATATCAAAAAGAAAACTCAACAAATATTTGTAAAAGGATTTTCATTGATTTACTTCGTGAAAATATTGCTACATAATCGACCGGAATCCATCAACCGCGCCCCGTTTTGGGGCGAATTCACCATGCAAGTACAACAGCATCCCATCTCCACCGCGCACGCCAGCGTAGCGTGCCAATTGAGCAGCTTCCATTTTGGCAGTGCGGCCGCCGCTAGCCGCAGCGGCAAGAAGGTGTACATCCAGGCGGCGCTGCATGCGGATGAAGTGCCGGGCATGCTGGTGTCGCAATTTTTACGCCGCGAGCTGCTGGCGCTGGAAGCGGCGGGAAAGATCCACGGCGAAATCATCCTGGTGCCGGCCGCCAACCCGATCGGCCTGGCGCAAGCCATCCACGGCGCGCCGTTCGGCCGCTTCGACCTGACCACCGGCATCAACTTCAACCGCGCCTACCGCCACGTGGCCGATGAACTGAAAACCACGCTCGATGGTCTGCTGGGACAGGATGCGCAAGCCAACGTGGCGCTGATACGCGAATATGCGCGCGCCGCCGTCGCCGCCTGGCGGCCGGGCACGGATGCGGAAACGCTGAAGAAAACCCTGCTGGGCATGGCCATCGACGCCGACATCGTGCTCGACCTGCATTGCGACAACGAGGCGGCCCTGCACATTTATACGGGCACGCCGCTGGCCGCGCAGATCGCCCCCCTGTCCGCGTTGCTGGGCGCGCGCGCCGTGCTGCTAGAACTGGCGGCCGGTGAAGAACCGTTCGACGAAGCCTGCAGCCGATTATGGTGGGATCTCGACGCGCATTTCCAGGGCCGCTATCCGATTCCCGCCGCCTGCCTGTCGACCACCGTCGAGTTGCGCGGCGAAGTGGAAGTGAGCTACGCCCTGGCCGAGCGCGACGCCACCGCCCTGCTGCGTTTTCTCGCCATCGAGGGCGTGCTGGAGATAGCCGGCGCCGGCGACGACTTGCCCGCGCCGCAATGCGAACCGACGCCGCTGGCCGGCGTGGAACCAATCCTCGCGCCGCATCATGGCGTGCTGGTCTACCTGCGCGAAATGGGCGACGTACTTGCCGCCGGCGATGCGGTGGCCGACCTGATCGACCCCGTCAGCGGCGAAACGACGACCTTGCGCTGCACCGTCTCCGGCGTCTTTTTTGCGCGCAGCGCCCACCGCCACGTCCTGCGCGGCATGAATGTCGGCAAGGTCGCCGGCGCTGTCGCCTTCCGCGGCGGCAGCCTGCTGAGCCAATGACGCCATGAGAAAATTCAAGCTCCCCAATACCTTCGTCCTGCTGTGCGGCATCCTGGCCATGATCGCCCTGGCGACGTGGCTGGTGCCAGGCGGGAAATTCGACACGCAACTGGTGAACGGCAAGCAGCTGATCATCCCCGGTACGTTTCACTATGTCGACAACAAGCCGCAGGGGCTCGCCGCCCTGATGATGGCGCCCATCAAGGGCTTCGTCGACGCCAGCCTGATCATCGGCTTCGTGCTGATCGTCGGCGGCGCCTTCGCCGTGCTGCAAAAAACCGAAGCCTTCGATTCCCTGATCAAGGCCATCGCCAAGGCGCACACCAGTTCGCGCTTCGTGCGCGCCGCCATCATCCCCGTCTTCTTCACCATGTTTTCCTTGGGCGGCGCCACCTTCGGCATGAACGAGGAAGCCATCCCCTTCATCCTGATTTTCGTGCCGCTGGCGCTGGCTCTGGGCTATGACACCATCACGGGCGTGTCGATTCCCTTCATCGGCTCGCAGGTGGGCTTTTCCGCCGCCTTCCTGAACCCGTTCAATGTCGGCATCGCACAGGGCATCGCCGGGGTGCCGATCTTTTCCGGCATCGGCTACCGCCTGATCGTGTGGGCCATCGCCACGGCGGTCAGCATCGTGTTTTTGATGTGGTATGCGGCGCGCATCAAGCGCCATCCGGAAAAAAGCCCGACCTACCTGCTCGACATCGAAAAGCGCAGTGAGCACACATTGGACCTGAACAGCTTTGCCGGCATGACGCGCACGCACCGCGCCGTGCTGTGGATTTTCATGGCGACCTTGCTGACGATGGTCGTCGGCGTCGTCAAATACGACTGGTTCATCGATGAAATCGCCGCCCTGTTCCTGGTGATGGCCATCGTCGTCGGCCTGGTGGGCCGGCTCGACATGGACAGCCTGGTGGCGTCGTTCGTACAGGGCGCGCGCGACATGGTCAGCGTGGCGCTGGTCATCGCGCTGGCGCGCGGCACCATGATCCTGGCGCGCGACGCACAGATCATCGACACCATGCTGCATGCATTGACGCCCCTGGTGGCCTCGTCGAGTCCCGTCTTCGCCGCGCAAAAGATGTTCTTCATGCAGTCGGTGATCAACTTCTTCATCCATTCCGGCAGCGGCCAGGCCGCGCTGACGATGCCCATCATGGCGCCGCTGGCCGACCTGGTGGGCGTGACGCGCCAGACAGCGATCCTGGCCTTCCAGTTCGGCGAGTTCACCACGCCGATGATCCCAACGTCCGGCATCACCGTCGGCGTGCTGGCGCTGGCGCGTGTGCCCTGGATTACGTGGGCCAAGTGGATGATCCCGCTGCAGCTGATTTACCTGGTGCTGGCGCTGCTGCTCTTGATTCCGCCCTGCCTGATGCACTGGCAATAACCACGGCCACGCGCCGTCGCCGTGGCGTTATTTGCGGTACGCCTGTCCGTAGGCGCCATGGATGCCGCCCTTTGCCCAGTCGGCCATCAGGTCGTAAAACCCGGGCGTGATGATGGTCGGCTTGCGCGTTCCATTGGGCGCCTGAGCGTAGCTGCGCATGCCGTGATCGGCCTGCGGGAAGAGATAGACCGAGATGGCCTGGCCCTGGCCGCGCAACGCCGTCAAGCGCTCGATAGTGACAGCCGGCGGCGCTTGGCGGTCATCCTCTGCCAGGGCCCACAGCTGCGGCACCGTGACTTGCCGCGCGACCTGCACGGGATCGAGCGACCAGTCGACACCGAGCTTGTCGAACCGCGGTATGCCATTCTTGCGCAGCTCATCGGCCGGCATGCCCAGCAACACGCCCGTGTAGCCGCCCTTGATGAGGGCAAACCACGGCTCCTTGCCAAACTGCTGCTGGAATGCCGACAGGTCGTCCAAGCCATCCTTGTAGCCGGATTTGACGATTCTGGCCGTGATATCCGTCACCGTCCTGGCCTTCGCGATGACGTCGCCGCCATAACCCTTGTCCTGAAGTTCCCTGGCAACCTGCGCCGCATCCTGCTCCGTGATATCGGCCACCAGGCCATAGCCGATGCCGAGAAATTGCGCCTTGGCGCGCGCCTGCGCCAGCGGGGCAATCCAGCCGCCCTGGCTTACACCCATCAGGCCGAAGCGGCCGTAACGCCCTTGCGCCAGCCGTTTTGCTTCGCGCGACGCGGCCACCAGATCATCGGCCAGGCACGGAAAATTTTGCGTATATTCGCCTTCGGACAGCCCGGTACCGCGCTTGTCATACACGAAAACGGACACGCCCCGTCCCACCATCTGATAAGGGTCGCGCGCGCGGTCAATCCAGCCGCTGCTTTCGGAACCATGGGCATACACGACCAGTGGCGTGTCCTTGCCGGCGCCCGGCGCTTCCATCAGGCGGCCCGCGAGCATGATGCCATGCGATTCAAAGCGCGTATCTGTTTCGGCCAAAGCCACTTTCGGCCAGCGTTCCTTGCCGTTGACAAGCACGGCGTCCTTTCCGCACGCGAGCAACGCGCCGGCGTCCTGCGTGTTGCCGACGGTCCCGTCGCTGAAGGTATAGCCATAGCCTTTCGCCCCCTTGGTGAGGGCGACGAAGCCCGTCTGGTTCTGGCGAAAAATACCCGTCTCGCAAGGCGCCGGGCTGAATGCCTCCGGCATGGGCGCAGCAGTCGCCGAGAACGATATGGCAAGCAGAGGCCAGAAAAAATGTGAGGTCATGGGATCATGGGTCCGATAGGCAGTCTGTCGTGTTGCCGTCATCCTTACAGGGCGGCTTTTTCTTCGGCGCTCAGGCGCTTGGCGCTGACATACACGGTGTGCATGGTGGCTTGATCGGCGCTGGCGACCATGGATGCCGGCGCGGCGCGGAATTTCGGCACGGCGGCGGTGGCCAGGCTGGTGGCAGCGGCGATGGCGATGACGGCAACGAAGATGGCTTCCATGTTTTTAGCGATGTTCATGATGGTGTCCTTTGGGTGGCTGGTTGTCTGCTGCGATGATGGAACTGTAGGCGCATGGGCCGGCCATCTCCAGCGGCTTGCGACAAACCGCCCAAAAGAAGGGACAGAATACCAACCGGCCCGATGAAAGGCAGGAAGGCTGGCTGGCCGCCGTTCCCTGCGGCGGACAAATCGCCGCATGCATTGCTTGCAGGGGTGCTACAAATGTCGCATGCTACATTTGTAGCCAACTCAACCATCAAGGAAAACGATGCTCTCATTCGCATGGAAGTGGACATGGGCCGGCCTGCTGTCTGCCGCCGCCCTGACAACACCGGCCGTCGCCGCCTATTTTGACGGCATGGTCAGCGTCGGCGGGCATCCGCTGCACGTGGCGCAGACTGGCGCCGGGCCGTATACCGTCGTCTTCGAGGCGGCTTCGCCAGCGACCTGTCGGTATGGCGCAAGGTGGCGCCGGAGGTGGCGAAGAAAGCGGCGGTGCTGGTCTACTCGCGTGCCGGCTACGGCAAGTCGCCGGCGCGTCCCCAGCCACTCAGCATGGAACAAAGCGTCGCCGAGCTGGCCGATGTGCTGCGCCAGCGCAAGGTGGAAGGACCGTTGATCCTGGTGGGCCATTCCTATGGCGGCTTCCTGATCCGCTATTTCGCGGCGACGCATCCGCAGCAGGTCGCGGGTCTGGTCTTTGTCGACCCCGCGGATGAAGGCCTGGAAACCGTCCTCAAACGCCTCGATCCGGTGCGCTTGCAACAGGACCAGCGCATGCTCGCTGCCAGCATCCCGGCCAAGTGGCAGGGCGAGCTGCAGACCATCCAGGCCATCCTCGATGCGGGCAAGCTGCCGACGATGCCGGCGCTGCCCGACGTACCGGCGGTGCTGCTCACGTCCGTGCAGGCGCGTGCCGATTCGAACTTTTTCCAGGAGACGCCAGCCATCGTCAAGATCAAGCGCGAGCGGCACGCCGCCTTCCTCAGCCAGTTTTCCAGCGGCGCGCACGTCTTCACGCCGAATAGCGGCCATGGCATCCAGATGCAGGAACCGGAACTGGTCGTTGCCGCCATCGGCCAGGTCATGACCCTGGCCACGCAGAGCGCCGCGCGCGTGGCCAGGGCGCAGGCCAGACAAAAACTGATGGGGGAACTGGAGCACAGCGCCGCCTTGCTGGGCAAGCAGCAGAACGACGCGGCCGCAAGCCGCATCGCGCTGGCGCTGCGGGACAGCGCCCTGAGCGAAGCGGAGATCAATACGCTGGGTTTCGACCTGCTGACCAAGGCGAAGCGCACGGCGCTGGCCACGCTGGTGCTGGCGTACAATAACCAGGCCCACGCGCAGTCCGACAATGCCGCGGACAGCTACGGCGAAGCCTTGCTGGCGGACGCTCGCCCTGCGGAAGCGCAGCGCCAGTTCACGCGGGCGCTTGCGCTGGGACAGGCCAACGGTGCACGCGAACAGGCAATGGCCGGCTACCGCCAGCATCTTTCACAAGCAGAGCAAGCATTGAAACAACCATGAAAAAAAATCCCGTATCCACAACAGGCGCCGACATGCGCGGACTGGAAGACCTGGCGCCGCGCGAACGCCAGGTCGTCGAATGCGTGTACCGGCTGCAGGAAGCCACCGCGTCGCAAATCCAGGAAGCACTGGGCCCGGACTTGAGCAATTCGGCGGTGCGCGCCATGCTGGCGCGCCTGGAAACGAAGGGCGTGCTGCAGCATCGCGTCGATGGCCAGCGCTATTTGTACAGCGCCGTGGCGCCGCAGGCGCAGGTGCGCGAGTCGGCGCTGAAAAAACTGGTCGGTACCTTTTTCAATAATTCCAAGGCCAGCGCCGCGACGGCCTTGCTCGGCATGTCCGGCGAACTGAGTGCGAAGGAGCTCGATGACCTCGAAGCGATGATCGCGAAGGCACGCCAGGAAGGCTGCTGATGGCGGGAACCGACCTCGCGCAGCTGCTGTTGAAGCATAGCGTGACGGTCGTGCTGCTGCTCTGCATGCTGCGCCTGCTGCACCGCGCATCGGCCTCGCGCCGCGTGTTTGCCACGCGCTGCGGCCTGGTGGCGCTGCTGTTGCTGCCCTTGTTCTGGCTATGGCTGCCGCAGCTGCCCATGCGCATGCCGCTGGCCCTGTCGGCCCTGCTCGATCCTCCGCTGCGCATCCCCGTCAGCGTGACGACGGCCGCGCTGCCCGACATCGAGGCAGCCGTGGCTGCCCCGGCACGTGCCGCATGGCTGGGCCGCTGGCTGCTGGCCGCGTATGCCGTCGGCGTGGCATGCCACCTGCTGCGCCTGGCGCTGAACCTGGCGCGCTTGCGCCAGGCGAGCGTCGCCGCACAGGTGCTCGAAGCGCCGGCATGGACAACGGCCCTGCAAAGGCTGCATCGGTCGCTGGGGCTGCGCCGCGCCGTGCGCCTGCTGGTCTCCGATACGGCCGCATCGCCATACAGCTGGGGCTGGCATCATCCCGTCATCCTGCTGGACCGTCACAGCGCCGGCAACGCACAGGCCGATGCCGTACTGGCCCACGAACTGGCGCATATCCGCGCCCATGACTGGCCCATGCTGCTGGCGCGCGTGCTGCTTGCCCTGTACTGGTGGCACCCGCTGATGTATCCGCTGTTGCGCATGTTCGAACACGATACGGAATGCGCTGCCGATGATGCGGTGCTGGCTGCCGGCGCCACGCCATCGCGTTATGCCCACACCCTGCTCACGGTGTCGCGCCAGGCCTTCGGCGCAGGAACGGCAGGCAAGCCGGCAACTGGCATGGCCAATCGCATTGCCAGCCGCGGCGCCATGCTGGGCGCACGCATCGCGGCGCTGCTGGAAGCCCATCGCCCGCGCGGGCGCGTCACGCTGCGTCAATGGTGGAACGGCATGCTGGCAAGCGTGGCGCTGATGTGCGTGATCGGCAGTATCACGCTGCAAGGGGAGCGGGTGCTGTGGCCGGACAGCCTGCTGCCGGGCCCCGACAGGCGGCAGCAAGACCCGGTCGCCTTGCTGCAAGCGCTCGACAATCCGAATTTCACCCGGCTTGCCGGCGCGATGCGCGCCAGGGACTACACGCTGCGCCATGCGGCCGAGACGGAATCGTTCCGCCAGCGCGCCGCCATACCGGCGCTGCTGCTGGCCTTGCGCGCCCCGCAGCCTGTCGTACGCAAGCTTGCCGTCTGGGCCTTCGGTGAAATGCGTTTTACGGAAACGGCACCCGCCGTGGCGGCGCTGCTGGCCGATCGCGACGCCGCGGTGCGCGCCGAGGCTGCCGCTGCGCTTGGCGACATGGGCGAGCGGCGCTGGCTGGCGCCGATGATCGCCATGCTGGGCGATCAGGACGCCGTGGTGCGCCGTCGCGTGGCGCATGCGCTGGGCGACTTGCAAGCTGGCGCCGCCATTCCCATGCTGCAAAGCCGCTTGCATGACCCCGTCCCCGACGTGGCCAGCGAGGCGCGCTGGGCGCTGGACGAAATGCGCTAGGCGTGGCTGTCCGCTGCCGCCGGCCCGTGAGGGCTGACGCGTGAAAGTAGGCTGCTTGGCTGGAGGCGTACGTTCCGCCCGTCGTTATGCTGTGTTGCGTATTGCTGCTGTCACCTGGGCTGGAGCGAACCGGGGGTACCGCCCGTTCGAATGGCCCGTGATGGGAAACTGCGAGGTACTGCTACTGCCTGCATGGCATGGCCGCGCTTACAGGGCGGCTTTTTCTTCCGCGCTCAGGCGCTTGGCGCTGACGTACACGGTGTGCATGGTGACTTGCTCGGCACTGGCCGCAATGGGTGCCGGCGCGGCGCGGAACTTCGGCACGGCGGCGGTAGCCAGGCTGGTGGCGGCGGCGATGGCGATGATGGCGACGAAGATGGCTTCCATGTTTTTAGCGATGTTCATGATGATGTCCTTTGGGTGGCTGGTTGTGTGCTGCGATGATTGAACTGTAGGCCGATCCCCCCTGAACCGCCATCGAATTGCGACCAAACGCACGATTCGCGGGACAGAATACAAAAAGCCCGGATGGAACGCACAACGTGCACACGCCGTGGCATTTGAGGCTTGCCAGCCCCATTCCTGGCCATTTCAGCGCCCTGCAAGCCCCTAAAAGCCCTACCGCCGGCCAACCTTGTTTATAATCGCCCTACACTAAAGGACTTCTTTCATGACTGATCAATTCTCCAAAAAGGGCGAAGCCTGGTCGGCCCGGTTTTCCGAACCGGTCTCGGACCTCGTCAAGCGCTACACAGCTTCTGTATTTTTTGACAAGCGCCTGGCGCTGTTCGACATCGAAGGTTCGCTGGCCCATGCGGAAATGCTGCATGCGCAAGCCATCATCAGCCCGGCCGACTACGCGGAAATCCAGCGCGGCATGGCGCAAATCTCGCAGGAAATCGCCGCCGGCCAGTTCGAATGGCTGCTGGACCTGGAAGATGTCCACCTGAATATTGAAAAACGCCTGACCGAACTGGTAGGCGATGCGGGCAAGCGCTTGCACACGGGCCGTTCGCGCAACGACCAGGTGGCGACCGACATTCGCCTGTACGTACGCTCCGCCATCGACGACATCACCGCCCTGCTGGCGACGTTCCGCGGCGCGCTGACGGATCTGGCCGAACAGCATGCCGACACCATCATGCCGGGTTTTACCCACATGCAGGTAGCCCAACCGATCACCTTCGGCCACCACATGCTGGCATATGTCGAGATGTTCGGCCGCGACGCCGAGCGCATGGCCGACTGCCGCAAGCGCGTCAACCGCCTGCCGCTGGGCGCCGCCGCCCTGGCCGGCACCACCTTCCCCATCGACCGCCTGCGCGTGGCCAAGACGCTGGGCTTTGACGACGTCTGCCACAACTCGCTCGACGCCGTGTCGGACCGCGATTTCGCCATCGAATTTTGCGCCGCCTCCGCCGTGCTGATGATGCACGTGTCGCGCATGGCCGAAGAACTGGTGATCTGGATGAGCCCACGCATCGGCTTCATCGACATCGCCGACCGCTTCTGCACCGGCTCGTCGATCATGCCGCAAAAGAAGAACCCGGACGTGCCGGAACTGGCGCGTGGCAAGACGGGTCGCGTGTATGGTCACCTGACTGGCCTGCTGACCCTGATGAAAGGCCAGCCGCTGGCCTACAACAAGGACAACCAGGAAGACAAGGAACCGCTGTTCGACACCGTCGACACCGTCATCGACACCCTGCGCATCTTCGCCGACATGGCCGGCGGCATCACGGTAAAACCGGAAGCGATGCGCGCGGCAGCCCTGCAGGGTTACGCCACGGCGACCGACCTGGCCGACTACCTGGTCAAGAAAGGCTTGCCGTTCCGCGACGCGCATGAAGCGGTGGCCCTGGCCGTGCGCGCCTGCGTCGACGCCGGCTGCGACCTGGCCGACCTGTCTTTGGAGCAGCTGCGCGCGTTTTCCCCGCTGACGGATGAAGACGTGTTTGCCGTGCTGACCCTGGAAGGCTCTGTCGCCGCGCGCGACCACGTGGGCGGCACCGCGCCACGCCAGGTACGCGCCGCGATCGCCCGCGTGCGTACGCAACTGGAAAAATAAACGGGCTGCGTCCCGCCAGCGCCCCGCTGCATCGCCGCAGCGGGGCGTTTTTCATTGGGCGACGATTTTCGACAGCACGGCAAAGGCGGCCCCCGTCTGCGATGCTTCCAGCAGCAAGGTCAGCTCCGTGTAGGTGCAGATGATGTTGATCAGGTTGATGCGCTCCCACGCCAGGCGCTTGAGGATGGCGTGATACACGCCCGGCGTATAGCAGGTTTCGGGCGCCAGGTGCAAGGTCACGGCCGTCACGCGTTCGAGGCGCGCCAGCTCCTGCTCTTCGCCGAAAACCTCTTCCACCAGCGCATGCAGGCTGCGGCTGCAGATCACCATCACCTCGTTGACGCCGCGCGTGACGGTAATGAACGTGCCCCGCTGGGGCGCGGCCAGCGCCAGCAACTGGCGCTGGCAGGCATACGTCTGGTCGGAGTAACGGTAGGTAAAAATCATCAGCTCGCTGCGCGTGGACAGTTCTCCCGCACGGTGCGCCAGCACGATCTCGCCGCTTTTCTGCTGCGGCATCCGTTCGGCCAGGCGGCGCAGCGCCATCACCACGGCGGCCTGGCCCACCGGTTTCCATAAATCGCTCTGCAATTGCGGCTGCAGCTGGCGCGCCAGTTCCGACAGGTTGAGCAAGCCCCGGCCCAGTCCCTCGCTGAGAAAGGCCGATTCCATCACGATCTGTTCCACTTTGGTCGCTATCGAAAGCATAGTTCGTCGGGCCGGTGATTCCGGTGCACGCACCAGGAGCCGGCAACCCTTCCTGAAAAAAGGATGCACTGCGCCAGCGGCCGCACCGGGCGGCGCGGTCGGACTCGCTGAAAAGCCCCCCTCGCGGGGGAAGGGCCGGTTGGCGGCGGCTAGGAAGGCGGATGCAGCATGAATGCCGCTCCAGAGGGGAAATGGCTGAAACCAACAGCAGAAAACAGAACTGACGTCATGTGAAACTCCCGATTTTTTTCCCGATGCGCTGTATCTGGACGCGGTCATTGCCGCGTGCGCTTTTTTTGTCTTCGCGTGATCCGCTGGGGACCACATGAAGAGCTAGTGTAGATCGCAACATTTAAAAAATGCAACAGTGTTTTTCCAACAGAGCGCTCCATTAGGGGAAGTAGTCCAAAACAAAAGTTGCAGCTTGTGGTAGATCAAACTTTCCAACGATACAGCGCTGATAAATGTTCAATTCTTAACAAAAATTCGCGTAGTGACCCATTTCTTGAATTTTTTGACATGGCGATCTCGACAAGTTTAGTGTCCCCCTACCCGGCGTCATGCCACCACAAAACGGCAGGCTATCCGCCCGCCGCCAGGCACGCCGGGGTGGCCATCAGGCATCGCGGCCAGCTCATTCACCATTTCCTTAACCGATACCATGGAGCAGAAATGAATTTACGTTTGACGATAGTTGCCGCATCCATCGCCGCCCTGCCGCTGATGGCCACCACGGCAGATGCCGCCTCGCCGCTGCCACAGACCCTGATGGCCGCCCCGGTCAGCCTGGCCTCTCCACAAGAGAACGCCAGCCTGGTCAACAAGCTGGCCGCGCAGGCACGCAGCCGCGGCCTGAATACCGAGCATGGCTTTGCCGTCGGCGCCCAGCATCCGGGCGTCAGCGGCACGCGTGTGAGCCGCGTACAGCACACCTACAAGGGCTTGCCCGTCTTCGGTTCCGAGACGGTCGTGGTCAGCAACAACGCCGGCGACATCGTCAGCGAATCCGTGTCGGACCGCGCTTCCGGCCTCGGTAGCGGCGGCGTCAATTCCGTCACCCGCAGCGCCACCACCGATATCGACACCACGCCGGCCGTCAGCGCCGCAGCCGCCATCGCCGCCGCAGTGAAAAGCATCGGCGTGCCGGCCGTCGACCACGTGCCGCCGCATGCGCAACTGCTGATCTACCCCGTGATGAAAACGGTGCGCGTGGCCGGCGCCGAGAACAAGTCGGAAGCCGCGCTGAACGCCCTTGACGTGCAGGACGTGGTCGACCACTACGAGCTGGCCTACCTGGTGCAGACGCGCATGATCAGCGGTAACAAGCCCGTCTACTACGACACCGTCGTCAGCGCCAAGGATGGCCGCATCCTGCGCCAGTGGAAAGCCCTGAAAACCGTGGCCGGCATCGGCAACAGCCAGTACAACGGCCAGGTACCGCTCAACACCACGCTCACGGGCAGCACCTACACCATGAAAGACCCCAGCCGCGGTACCGGCGGCAGCTTCGGCGGCATGGCCATCACGAATGCCAACCACGGCACCACCTCGGGCAGCGTGTACAGCAGCACCAGCAATACCTGGGGCGACGGCCAGCAATACATCAACGGCGGCAGCACCACCAACGCCAACGGCCAGACGGCGGCCGTGAACGCGATGTGGGGCCTGATGAACACCTACGACACGCACAAGAATGTGCTGGGCTGGTCCAGCCTGGACGGCAACAACACGGCCACCCACATCGCCGCCCACGTCAACACGGCCTACGACAACGCCTACTACGACAGCAGCTGCAAGTGCATGTACATCGGCGACGGCGGCAGCTCGTTCAACAACCTCGGTTCCATCGACGTTATCGGCCACGAAATGGGCCACGGCATCACGGACGCCACCTCGGGCCTGATCTACTCGCAAGAGTCGGGCGGCTTGAACGAATCGAGCTCGGACATCGCCGGCGAAATGGTGGAAGCCTATGCGCGCGCCGGCGGCACGGGCACCAGCATCCCCAACACGGGCAACGATTGGATGACGGGCAAGGAAATCGCCAAGAATGGCCAGCCGCTGCGTTGGCTGTACAAGCCAAGCAAGGATGGCAGCAGCCCGAATGCGTGGAGCAGCACCATCAAGAACCTCGACGTCCACTACAGCAGCGGCCCGAACAACCGCATGTTCTACTTCCTGTCGCAAGGTTCGAACTCCACGTCCAGCAGCGACTACTACAGCTCGTACCTGAACAAAAGCCCGCTGGCCATGACCGGTATCGGCAGCGACAAGGCTTACCGCATCTGGTTCAAGGCCGCCACTACCAAGTTCACCTCGTCGACCAACTATGCCGACGCGCGCAACAAGGTGCTGCAGGCAGCCGAGGAACTGTATGGCGTGGGCAGCGCCGAGGCTATCGCCGTCAAGCGCGCGTATGCGGCCATCAACGTGGGCGCCGACGTCGATGAATCGACCACGGGCGGCGCGGTGACCATCACCAGCCAGCCGGCCAGCATCACCGTCGCACCGGGCGCCACCGCCTCGTTCGCCGTGGGCGCGGGCGGCGGCACGGCGCCGTACACCTACAAGTGGTACCGCAACGGCGCCGTGATCAGCGGCGCCACGTCGCCTGCCTACAGCTTCACGACCGTGGCGGCCGATAGCGGCGCCGTGTTCAAGGCCACGGTGACGGATTCGTCCTCGCCCGCCGTGACGGCCACGTCGAACAACGCCACGCTGACGGTGGGCACGAGCAGCGCCACCGAACGCGTGACGAACGGCGGCTTCGAGTCCGGCGCCACGGGCTGGAGCGGCACCACGGGCGCTATCGGCACCTTCACGGGCCAAACCGCATACGAAGGCACGCAGTATGCCTGGCTGGGCGGCAATGGCGCCACAGCCAGCGAATCGCTGACGCAAAGCGTGGCCATTCCGGCCGCCGCCACGTCCGCCAGCCTGACCTTCGCGCTGCATATCGACACGGCTGAAACGGGCAATACCGTGTACGACAAGCTGGTCGTCACCGTGAAGAACAGCGCCGGCACGGTGCTGGGTACCCTGGCCACGTATTCGAACGTGAACAAGGCAGCCGGCTACCAGATCCGTACGTTTGACCTGATCGCCTACAAGGGCCAGACCGTGCAGATCTCGTTCGCCGCGACCGAGGACGCATCGCTGCAAACCTCGTTCGTGATCGACAAGGTCAGCTTGGTTACCCAGTAAGCGGCTGAACATGCGGGCAAGCCATCGATACAAGGCTTGCCCGCACAGCACGATTGATTTTCTGGCAATTACAGTCTACCCTGAGGCAGTAATTGCATCTTGCCTGCTGCCGGTACCCGCGACGAATTGAACTTTTTTTAGATTGTTCCTGACCGATGCCTACTTCGACCTTGTCCGCACGCGCTTTCCCCCATTCCAGTCTGTCCATTTTTACGCCTGCCACCATGCTCGCCTGACGCGGCCATGCAGTTCCACCTCCAGGTGCAGGGCCCGGCGGGCAGCCAGGCGCTGGCCATCGACGCCGCCAGCGAGGCCGAGGCGATCCGCGCGGCCGTGCGCGGCGGCTGGCGCGTGCTGGCCGTCGACGATGGCGCGGCGCAGGAGGCTGGCGTCGCGCCGCGCCTGGGCAAGCAGGGCTTGCCCCTGCTGCAATTCAGCCAGGAGCTGCTGGCCCTGCTCGAAGCGGGCCTGAACCTGGGCGAGGCCATGGCCACCCTGCACAACAAGGAAACGCGCGCGGGCGCCAAGGCCACCCTGGCCGCCATCGTGCTCACCCTGCAGCAAGGGCAAAGCTTTTCCGACACCCTGGCCGGTTTCCCCGACATCTTCCCCGACATTTACATCGCCACCGTGCATGCGGCCGAACGCTCGGGCAACCTGCCCGAGGCGCTGGCGCGCTTCGTCGGCTACCAGCTGCAGTTCGACGCCATCCGTAAAAAACTCATTTCCGCCGCCATCTACCCGTGCATGCTGCTCGTCGTCGGCGGTCTGGTGACCCTGTTCCTGCTCGGCTACGTGGTGCCGAAGTTCAGCGTCGTCTACGAAAGCTCGGGCCGCGAAATCCCGTGGATGTCGCAAATGCTGCTCGGTTTTGGCCAGACCCTGGCCGCGCATCCGCTGCTGTGTGCCACGGCGCTCGCCGCCGCCGTTGGCGCCGTGGTCTTCGGCATCGCCAATACCGGTGCGCGCCAGGCCCTCGTCTTGCGCCTGCTGCGCCTGCCCGTGCTGGCCGGGAAGGCGGCGGAATTCCGCCTGGCGCGCTTCTACCGGGCCCTGAGCCTGCTGCTGCACGCCGGCATCCCGCTGCACAAGGCGCTGGCCATGGTCGCCCCCATGCTGCTGCCGGCGCAGCAGGAGCAACTGGCGCAGGCGCGCCGCGCGGTGCAGGAGGGCATGCCGTTTTCCACCGCGCTGGAACACGCCGCCATGGCCACGCCCGTGGCGCAATCGCTGCTGAAAGTGGGAGAAAACACGGGCCGCCTGGGCGACATGCTGGAACGCTCGGCCAAGTTCCACGACGAGGAATTCGCCCGCTGGGTGGACTGGGCCTCGCGCCTGCTCGAGCCGCTCTTGATGACCGTCATCGGCGTCGTCATCGGCGGCGTGGTGGTGCTGATGTACATGCCGATCTTTGAACTGGCCGGGAGCTTATCGTGAACGTTATCGTGAGGGTCACGCCATGAACGCACGCGACGAAGAACGGGCCGTGCTCGATGCCGCCATGCTGCGCCGCGCCCACGCCAGCGCGCTGGAACAGGGCCGTCCGCAGATGGCCGTGCTGCAGGAAACGGCGGCCCTGCCGCCCGAAGTCTTTTTGCGCCAGCTGGCCGCCCTGTTCCGCTACCCGGCCTGGACGATGGCCGAGCTGCAAGCCGCCTTGCCCGCCTTTGCCCTGCTGCCCTACACGGATTGCGCGCAGCGCGACTGCGTGCTGCTGCAGCCGAGAGTCCCCGGCGCACCACCCGTGCTGGTCATCGGCAACCCGTTTGCCGAAGACTTGCTGCAATGGGCCGACTTCGCCCTGTCCACGCCTTTCACCGTGGCGCTGGCGCACCCGGACGACCTGGCCGCCTACCTGCAGCAGCAGGAAAGCGTGCAGCAGGCGATGCAGGAAATGCAGCACGGGGATGACGTTCCAGGACTCGACCAGAGCATCGAAGACATCTCGCTGATCCGCATCAGCGAGGACAGCAGCCCGGTGGTAAAACTGGTGAACTCCACCATCTACGACGCCCTGAAATTCCAGGCCAGCGACATCCACCTCGAATGCGACGTGGCCAGCCTGGTCATCAAATACCGCGTCGACGGCGTGCTGGTGCAGGCGGGCCAGGTGCAGGGACTGGCGATGGCGGAACAGATCATCTCGCGCATCAAGGTCATGGCCGACCTCGACATCGCCGAGCGCCGCATCCCCCAGGATGGCCGCTTCAAAGTGCGCGTGAAAGGGGCGGAGATCGATTTCCGCGTTTCCATCATGCCCAATATCTTTGGCGAGGACGCAGTGCTGCGCCTGCTGGACCGGCGCGCACTGACGGAGGCGGCGCAGGCGCTGCGCCTGGAAAGCCTGGGCCTGAACGAGGACGCCATCGAACAGATACGGCGCCTGGCCGCCAAGCCGCACGGCATGCTGCTGGTGACGGGGCCCACGGGTTCCGGCAAGACCACCACGCTGTACGCGGCCATCACGGAAATCAATACGGGGCGCGACAAGATCGTCACCATCGAAGACCCCGTCGAATACCGCTTGCCGCGCGTGCTGCAAATCCCCGTCAACGAAAAAAAGGGGCTGACGTTCGCACGAGGCCTGCGTTCCATCCTGCGCCACGACCCTGACAAGATCATGATCGGCGAAATCCGCGACGACGAGACGGCGCAGATCGCCGTGCAGGCGGCGCTCACGGGCCACCTGGTGTTTACCACCGTGCATGCGAATAACGTCTTTGATGTGGTCGGGCGCTTCCTGCACATGGGCGTCGATGCCTACAGCTTTGCGGCCGCCCTGAACGGCATCGTGGCGCAGCGCCTGCTGCGCCTCAATTGCGCCCATTGCGCCGTCGACGCCAGCGCCGAGGTGCTGGCCGATGCGCAGCAGCTGCGCGACAGCGGCCTGGCCCTGCACCAGGTGCAGGACTGGCAATTCATGGCCGGCAAGGGCTGCGGCCACTGCCGCGGCACCGGCTACAAGGGCCGCAAGGCCGTCGCCGAGGTCTTGATGCTCAGCGACGCGATGCGCGAAATGATCTGCACGCGCGCCCCCCTGAGCCAGATGAAGGAAGAAGCGGCGCGCAACGGCTTTCGCCTGGCGCGCGAAGCGGGCCTGGACCTGGTACGGCGCGGCGAAACCACTTTAGCGGAGCTCAATCGTGTCACTTATTGAACGCCTTACCCGCGCCACCCTGTGCCTGCACCTGGCGCCGCACGGATTGGACGGCGTGCTGCGCCGCGCCAGCCGTCCCGTGCCTGGCAGCGCCTTCCACCTCCCCATTGCCAATCCCGACGCCAGCTGGGAAGTGGCGCTGGCCGCCCTGCGCGACTGGCTGGAACAAGATGGCGACAAAAAAATGCCGCTGGCCGTCAGCCTGGCCAGCCGCTGGTGCGCCATGCTGATGGTGCCGTGGAGCGGCGCCCTGCTCGACGCGGCCAGCGCACAGCGCTTCCTGCACAGCCAGTTCGCCGCCGTCTATGGCGATGGCGCACGGGCCTGGCGCCTGGCTGCCGACGATGCATCGTACGGCAAGCCGCGCCTGGCCTGCGGCGTCGATGCGGCCCTGCTGCAAGGGGTGCAGGATGCAGCCGCCGCGCATGGCCGGCGCTGCCTGTCCATCGAACCCATCGTGGGGCCGGCCTGGCGCAGCATCGCCGGCAACAAGCCTGCCGCCTTCGCCCTGGTGGAAGCGGGACGGCTACTGCTGGCCACCAGCAGCGACGGGCGCATCACGGCCCTGCATAGCCAATCTTGCGGCGCCGCCTGGGGCGACGAACTGGATCGGGCGTGGCGGCGCTGGAACTTGCGCGCGCCGCAGCTCGACGCCATCGAACACGTAGCGCTGCTCGACCTGAGCGGCGTGCCGCAGGATGCGCTGCCGGCGCGCTTTCAGCCCCTCCCCGTGGCCGGCGCCGCCCACCTGATGCGGGAGGCTGCATGGGCCTGAGCCGCCTGGAATTGCTGGCGCCCGGTACAGTGCAGACATTCAGCGGCTGGCGCCTGGCCCTGTGCCTGGCGGGCGGCTTGATGCTGCTGCCGGCCGCCGTGTACTGGCTGGTGCAGGCGCAGGAGACACGGCGCCTGGAAGCGCAGTTGGCCCAGCTGCAGCCCGCGCGTCCCGTGCGTGCGCCCTTGTCCGCCAGCCAGCAGCGCGAACGCGACAGCGAACTGAAACAGGTGGCCGTCGCCGTGCGCCAGCTCAACCTGCCCATCACGCGCCTGGTCAGGACGGTGCAGCCGCCGCGCGACGTGCGCATCGCCTTGCTGGGGCTGGACCTGAATGCGCAGCAGGGACAGGATGGCGCCAGCGTCCTGAAGATCGCCGCCGAAGCGGAAACGCCGCAGGACATGCTCAACTACCTGGCCTTCCTGAACCAGCAGCCCATGTTCGGCTCCGTGTATCTGCTCAAGCACGAGATGAATGCGAACGCGCCCGAACACCCGTACCGTTTTCAGCTGGAGGCGCAATGGCGGCAATAAAATCCGTGCTGAAAGCCAGCACGCCCGTGGCCCATCCACGCCTGCAACTGCGCCTGCCGCCGCGCCTGCGGTGGGAAGCGCAACGGCTGTGGCGTACCCTGGGCTGGCCCAGCGCCATCGGCGCGGCCTGCCTCGCGCTGGCCGCTTTCGCCATGCAGCAAGGCGATGCGCTGGCCGCGCGCCAGCAGCAACTGGCGGCGCAACTGACCGCTGCGGCCAGACAGTCGGCGCTGCCGCCGGCACCAATCGCGCTCGATGCCGATGCGGACAGCCTGGCCGCTTTCCACGCCTATCTGCCCGCGCACGACAGCATTCCCGAGCAGCTGAAAACCTTGCTGGAAGTGGCGCAAAAGAGCGGCGTCACCCTGGCCAAGGCGGACTACAAGCCGCAGGAGGATGGCAACACGGCCTTCCTGCGCTACCAGATCACCCTGCCCGTGAAAGCCGAATACACGCAGCTGCAAACGTTCATCGTCGACGCCTTGCAGGAGCTGCCCACCCTGACGCTTGACTCCGTGCTCTTCAAGCGCGAGCAGATCGAAGCGGGCGAGATCGACGCCCGCATCCAGTTCATCCTGTTGGTGAAGAAGCCGGAGGTACGCCGATGAAAAAAGCCGTACTGGGAGGCGCCGCCGTGGCCACTTTGCTGGCCGCCCTCTTCGCGCCCGAGGATGAAGGCAGCATCGTGGGACCGGCCACGGCCACCACGCGCCAGGTGGAGCGGGTGGCGGTCGCGCCTCTCGCTGCAGTCGCCGCGCCGCAAACCAATCGCGCGCTGGCCATCCATCCGCGGCGCGCACTCGACGATGACGAGGCGGCCACCCTGTTCGCCAAGCAAAGCTGGCAGCCGGAGACGCCGAAAAAGATCATGCTCGACCAACAGGCGGCGCAGGCCACGCGCGCTGTCGCCGCCGTCGACGCGAACGCACCGCCGCCACTGCCCTTTCAATTCCTTGGCCGTTTCGTCGACGAAGGCAAGGCTGCCTACTTCCTGCAAGCGGGTGAACGCAACGTCGTGGCGCGCCCCGGCGACACGCTCGAAGAGCGTTACCGCTTCGACGGCGTGGTGCAGGGCGCACTGCAATTTACCTATCTGCCGCTCAACCTGAAACAGACACTCGCCGTAGGGGACCTCAATTGAAACGACGCGCCGCACGTATGTCTCGTACTATCCTCACCCTGCTGCCGGTGCTGTCCCTGCTGGCCGCCTGCGCCGGCAACCAGGCCTACAACGACGGCCAGGCCATGCTGGGCGCCGGTCGCACGGAACAGGGCCTGGCCCTGCTGGAACAAGCGGCGCAAGCCGAGCCGACCAACGCCAAGTACCGCATCGCCGTCACGAATGGCAGGATGCGCGCGCTGAACAACCTGAACGGCCGCGCCGAAGCGCTGCGCCAGCAAGGCAAGCTACCCGAGGCGCAAGCGCTGTACCAGCAGGCGCTGGCGCTGGATGCCAGCAACGATGTGGCGCAGCGGGGCCTGGCCGGCGTGGCGCAGGATGAGCGGCACCGCAAGTTGGTGCAGGAAGCGCAGGCCAGTTACCAGCGCGGTGGCGAAGCGAATATCGCGCAGGCGCAGGAAGCCTTGCGCCAGGTGCTGCAGGAACGCCCCGCACAGCGCGAGGCGCTGGCCCTGAAAAGCCGCATCGGCGAGGCGCAGTCAAAAAACCTGCCATCCGGCGGCAAGCTGGCGGCCGCCTACCGCAAACCCGTGACCCTGGAATTTCGCGACGCGCCGCTGCGCTCCGTGTTCGATCTTCTTAGCAAGGTGTCGGGCCTGAACTTCGTCTTCGACAAGGAAGTCGACCCGGCCCTGCGCGCCACCATCTCCGTGCGCGACACCAGCATCGAAGAGGCGATCGCCATGCTGCTGGGCGCCAATCAGCTGGAACAAAGCGTCACCAGCGACAAGTCGATCACGATCTACCCGAACACGCCGCAAAAGGTGAAGGATTACCAGCAGCTCGTGGTGCGTACCTTCTTCCTCGCCAATGCGGACGTCAAGACAGTGGCGTTTTCCATCAAGACCCTGCTCAAGGCCAAGGACGTCGTCACGGATGAACGCCTGGGCATCATCATGCTGCGCGATACGCCGGAAATGGTGCGCATGGCCGAGCGCATCATCAACGTGCAGGACCTGGCCGACCCGGAAGTGATGCTGGAAGTGGAGGTGCTGGAAGTCAAGCGCACGCGCCTGATGGAACTGGGCGTGCGCTGGCCGGACCAGGCCAGCCTGACACTGGCCGGCGTCGCAGGTAGCACGGGGGGCCTGGGTGGCTTGAAGGTGGCGGACCTGCACCGCATCAATGGCGACAACATCAACCTCGGCATCGGCGGCGTCACCCTGAACGCCAACAAGACGGACAGCGACAGCAATATCCTGGCCAATCCGCGCATCCGCGTACGCAACAAGGAAAAGGCCAAGATCCTCATCGGCGACCGCGTGCCTGTCATTACCGTCACGACGAATAACGGCGTCAGTTCCGACAGCGTCAACTACATCGACGTGGGCCTGAAGCTCGACGTCGAACCGAACGTCTACCTGGACGACGAAGTGGCTATCAAGATCAACCTGGAAGTGTCGAATGTCGTCAAGGAAGTCATCAGCAAGACGGGCACGCAGGCTTACCAGATCGGCACGCGCAGCGCCTCGACGGTCCTGCGCCTGAAAGACGGCGAAACACAGGTGCTGGCGGGCCTGATCAGCGACGAGGACCGGGGTACGGCCAACAAGGTGCCGGGCGTGGGCGAACTGCCCGTGCTGAACCGCCTGTTCGGCAGCCAGAAGGACGACGCCATGCGCAGCGAGATCGTGCTGTCGATCACGCCGCGCCTGCTGCGCAGCATCCGCCGCCCGGATCTGATGACGGCCGAATTCAATTCCGGCACCGAGGTATCCGTGGGCGGCCGCGCCAGCGTGGGTGGTAGCCCCGAAGCCGTCGCCGCGCCCGAGCAGGCCGCCCCACGCAGCGGCTCGCCCATGACGGGCGGCGACGAGGCGCCAGCGGCCGGCGACAAGGCCACTGTAAAGGGTGGCCAGTGAGGTGGCCAGTGAAGCAGCGGGGCTTTACCTTCATCGAATTGATGATCACCCTGGCGATCATGGCGACTCTGGCCACGGTCGCCGTGCCGATGGCGCAGGTGGCGCAGCAAAGGGCGAAGGAACAGGAGTTGCGCAGCGCCCTGATCGAGATACGCGAAGCGATCGATACCTACAAGCGCGCTTCCGACAATGGCCGCATCAAGCTTTCGCTGGGCGCTTCCGGCTATCCGAAAAAACTCGAGGAACTGGTCGAGGGCGTGCCCGACCAACGCAGTCCCTCGAAGCAGAACATCTATTTTTTACGCCGCCTGCCGCGCGACCCGTTCCTGCCCAGGGAAGCCGGCAGCGCGGCCGACAGCTGGAGCAAGCGCGCCTACACCTCACCGCCCGACAATCCCAGCGAAGGCGAAGACGTGTTCGACGTCGCCTCGCGCTCGACCAAGGTGGGCCTGAACGGCGTGCCGCTCAAGGAATGGTGATTTCGATGCCCTGCTCATATCCGCGCCGCGGTTTTACCCTGGTCGAACTGCTGGTGGTACTGGCGATCATCTCGCTGCTGCTGACGATCGCCATTCCCCGCTATTTCGGCTCGGTGGAAAAATCGAAGGAGGTCGCCCTGAAGGAGAACCTGCAGGTGCTCAGGAGCGGCCTGGATAAATACTATGCCGACAAGGGCGAGTACCCGGCCGCGCTGGCCGACCTGGTCACCCACCATTACTTCCGCAGCGTGCCATTGGATCCCGTCACGGAGTCCGCCGCCACCTGGCAACTGATCCCTTCGCCGAATGGCGAAATCGGTGGCGTGGCGGACGTGCGCAGCGGCGCCAAAGGCAAGACGCGCGAGGGCATCCCCTTTGAGCAGCTCTAGTTTCCAGCGCCGCGCACGGGGCTTCGCGTATATCTGGACCCTGATGCTGGTCGCCTTCATGGGCGTGGGCCTGGTGCTGGCCAGCGAATTGCATGCCACGGCCGCGCGGCGCGACAAGGAGCGCGAGCTGCTGTTCATCGGCCATGAATTTCGCAATGCGCTGGGCCGCTACTACGACAACACGCCGGGCGACGGGCGGCCCCGCTATCCATTGACCTTGCAGGAACTGCTGCGCGACCCGCGCTTCGCCAACGCCCGGCGGCATTTGCGCCGCCTGTATGCGGACCCCGTCACGGGCAAGGCGGAATGGGGCGTGCTGCGGCAGGAGGGCCGCATCGTCGGCATCCATTCGCTGTCGCCGCAACTGCCCATCAAGCAGGACAATTTTCTCGACGAAGACGCCAGCCTGCGCCGCAAGCAACGCTACGCGGACTGGCACTTCACGTATCCGCACGACCTGGTGCTGGCCCCGCCCGATGCCGCCGGCGGAGCACCCGGGCTCAAACCGAAAGGCGCGAACTGATATCATGCCCGCATTCCATATTCAGCATCGAACAAAGGAGCAGGCATGAGCATAGGTGGCACTTCCATCGAACAGGCATTGGCATCGCTGTCGGACATGACGTCCGGCATGGTCGCCATCGGCAAGGACGAACATGCGCAGCGCATCGCCAAGGCGCAGGCGTTCATGCGCAAACAGGGCATCGCCGCGATCTACCTGAACGCGGGCGCCAACCTCACCTATTTCACTGGTACCAAGTGGTATGCCAGCGAACGCATGGTGGGCGCCATCCTGCCGGCCAGCGGAGAGCTCGAATACATCGCTCCCGCCTTCGAGGAAAGCACCCTGACGGGCTTTATGCTCATCGAGGGCAAGGTCAATTGCTGGGAAGAGCATGAAAGCCCGTACCAGCTGTTCGTCGACGCGCTGGCGCGCATGGGCATAGCCCAGGATGCGGCCGCGCCGCCGCGCGTGGGCATCTGCGAAAGCGCTGCCTTCTTCATCTACGACGGCATCAAACCGCTGGCCCCCGGCTACGCGCTGGAAAATGCGCGCGCCGTGACGGCATACTGCCGCAGCCGCAAGTCGCCGGCCGAAATCGCCTTGATGCAGCGCGTGATGGACATGACCCTGGCCGTGCACGTAGCCACAGCCAGCATGCTGTATGAAGGCATCACGACGGTGGAAGTGGAAGAATTCATCCAGCGCGCGCACCGCAAGGTGGGCGCGCCCCGCTCGTATTTCTGCATCGTGCTGTTCGGCGAAGCGACCGCCTATCCGCATGGCGTCAACTACGTGCAGACCCTGAAAGCGGGCGACATGGTGCTGATCGACACGGGCTGCCAGGTGATGAACTACATCTCCGACATCACGCGTACCTATGTGTTTGGCGCCATCAGCGAACGCCAGCGCAGCGTGTGGAACAGCGAAAAGGCCGCGCAGGCAGCCGCATTCGCCGCCGCGCAGCTGGGCGTACCCTGCGGCGACGTGGACCGCGCGGCGCGCGTCTCTTTGGCGTCGGACGGCTTTGGCCCCGGCTACAAGCTGCCCGGCCTGCCGCACCGCACGGGCCACGGCATCGGCCTCGATATCCACGAATGGCCTTACCTGGTGGGCAACGACACGACGCCGCTGGACGTCGGCATGTGCTTCTCGAACGAGCCGATGATCTGCATCCCCGGCGAATTCGGCATCCGCCACGAAGACCATTTTTACATGACGGAAAACGGCCCGCGCTGGTTCACCGAACCAGCGCACAGCATCGACGATCCGTTCGGGCTGAAGGTTTAAGCCGCCTTCGTCAACGCCAGCCGCCGTGCCGCTGGCACGGTGGTGATCGCCGGCGCGCTTCCCTGCGCCAGCTTGAACACAGCCAGCGCCGTGCCCAGTTGCACGGCCTGTTCCTGCAGCGATTCGGCCGCCGCCGATGCCTCTTCCACCAGCGCGGAATTTTGCTGCGTCATTTGATCCATGCTGCCGATGGCCACGCCGATATCGCCGATGCCAGCGCTTTGCGCCTGGCTGGCGGCGCTGATCTCGGCCATGATGTCGGCCACTTTTTTCACGGAATCGACGATCTGCCCCATGGTCAGCCCCGCCTCGTCGACCAGCTTCGAACCGACATTCACCTTGGCCACCGAATCGCCGATCAATTGCTTGATTTCGCGCGCCGCTGCCGCGCTGCGCTGCGCCAGGTTACGCACTTCGGACGCCACCACGGCAAAGCCACGCCCCTGTTCGCCCGCGCGCGCCGCTTCCACGGCCGCATTCAGGGCCAGGATATTCGTCTGGAAGGCGATGCCGTCGATGACGCCGATGATGTCGACAATGCGTCTGGATGACTCGTTGATCTCGCCCATGGTGGTGACCACCTGGCTGACCACTTGCCCCCCCTTCACGGCAACCGACGATGCCGACACCACCAGTTCATGCGCCTGGCCCGCGTTGGCGGCGTTGTCGCGCACGGTGGCGGTCAGGCTGTCCATGCTGCGCGCTGTCTGATCCAGGCTGCCCGCCTGCGATTCCGTGCGCGCGGCCAGGTCCGCATTGCCCTGGGCAATCTCGGCACTGGCCACCTGAATGGTTTCAGCCGACGCCTTGATGTCCGAGACCATGCCGCCGAGCTTGGCGCGCATCTCCTTCAGCGCCGCCAGCAAGCTGCCCTGGTCGCCCGCCTCGGTCACGATATTCATCGAGAGGTCGCCATCGGCCACGGCGCGCGCGATCTGGCGCGCGTATTCGGGTTCACCGCCCAGCTGCTGCCAGATGGCGCGCACGACGAAATGCGACACGGCCACCAGGCAGACGATGACGGCCAACGCCACGGCGATACTGGTATTGAGCGCATTGCGCACATTGGCCGCGCTGCGTTCGATGCCCTGCTTGAACTGTATTTGCGCCTGTTCGTTGGTTTTTTCCAGGTCCGTGTTGAGCACCGCCAGCGCACCCTGCATGCGCGCCACGGTCGCTTGCGGATCGCCCTCCTCCATTTCCAGCATGATGCGCGCCGCGCTCAGCGCCGGCGCATAGTAGGCATCGAATTCCCTGGCCAGGCGCTGGCCCTGTTCGCGCTGGCCGGGGATCGCCGCAAAGGCCGCCAGCTTGGCGCGCAGCTTGACGGCCTGGCCGCCGACTTGCCCGATACGCTCCTTGTCGCCTTCGCTGACGGCATCGCGCAGGGCGTCGCCGACGGCGGCCACGTCCAGGGTCAGCGACTTGGCCATGTCAAGCACGGGATAGTCGGCGCTTTCGGTGGCGTGGATGGAATTGAGCGTGGCTGTGGACAGATAGGCGCTGACGGCCAGCCCCAGCCCGAAAATCACGGCCGAGACGACAGGCAGCGCCCATATCTTGCGTTTGATGCTCATTGCTGTCTCCTGATGTTGATCGATTGTCGGGCCGCCGCATGGCGCGCGGCCCGAGCAGGCTTTATGGCGCCGTCAGCACCACTTTGACGGTGCCGTCGACGGCACTCTTTTCGATATAGCCGATGGCTTTCGGATCGGCGGCCACGGCCTTCTTCACGTCGGCGCTATTGGCCACTTCCTTCGGCAAGGTCGCCTTGCCCGTGAAGACCAGCTTGGACCACAGGGCCTTCGCTTGCGAGGGTTCCTTGTCCGTCACTTTCTTGTAAAACTCGGCGCGCACGGGGGCGCTTTCCGGCTGGTCGATCGGCGTCATGGCCGTCGATTTGCCGAGGAAAAACTGCGCCACCTGTTCATTCGTCATGGCGCCGGCGGCGCTCTTCGGATTGACCACCACGACCACTTCGGCCATGGCGGGAACAGCGTTCGACAGCGCCAGCAAGGCAGCCACATACAAGATCAATGGTTTCATGCGGCGCTCCTTAGAAAACGAAATCGATGGCGGCGGCAGCCACCGTGACGGGACCGTGGAAACCGGGCTTGGCTTGCACGAACAGCCCGGGGCCATTCTTCGGCTTGATGCGGTCGATCTGCACCTTCAGCGCGGCCGAACGGTGGAAGTCCCAGCGCACGCCGATGCTGTCCGTCGACTGCTCCAGCTGATTACGCATGTACGCGAGGGTGTCTACGCCGGCCGACAGGGTGCGCAACGTCAGCGTGCAGGCTGCCGGATACCCGGCAGGGCAGGATGCGGGCACGGTGTTGTTCACGCGGCCATCGGCCTTCAGGCTGGCGTGGCTGTAGTACGGCAGGAAGGCGCCGATGCGATAGCCGCCCATCACGTACCACGAAGTGCTGTCGCTGACATAGCTGTCCGTCTTGCGCTTCGCATATTCGGACTGCACCAGGACATTGTTCCAGTCCAGGCCCAGGCCCACGGACGTGAATGACGCCTTCTTGTCCTTGACTTCCAGCGCATCGGCCAGGGCACCCAGCTGGGCGATCCGGTAGCCGCTGCCGGCCGCGCGCAAGCTGCCCATCAAGGTGTTCAGGCTGGGTGAATCGTTGATCGTCAGCCTGGTTTCGGCACGGCCGAAGCGCACGGTGACGGGGCCATGCTCGGCCACCACGTTGAGGGCGACGATGGACTTGCCTTCCACCTGCACGGTCGAATCGGGGCCCGTGGCCAGGGTGGCCTTGGTGCGGCCCAGCGCCAGCTGCGTGGTGATGCTGGTATCGCCCGCGCTGAACTGATAGGTACCGTCGACGCCATCGATGCTGTTCAGGGGAACCTGCGAATACATTTCGCCGGGCGGGCGCAGCATGGTGTTGGCATAGCCCACGTTGCGATAATCGGAAATCATGAAGACGGGCAGACCCATGCGACCGACGCGCACGCTGAAGCTGTCCGACACCTTGGCCTTGGCAAAGGCCCAGGCCAGTTCGGCGCCGAAATCGTCCTCGCCATCCTTGCGCGCCAGGCCCTGCACGGTGGCCGACAACCAGGGATTGACGGTGACATTAGCTTGCAAGCCCAGGTTGGAATCGATACCCGTGCGGGCAGTGCGGCCGGCGCCGGCAGCCTGGTTCGGGCGCGCGAACTGCGCGTTGTCGGTATCGGCCATGGTCAGGGCGGCAGTACCGTAACCGCTGATCTTGACCGCGGGACCAGGGGCCTCTTCGGCATAGGCATGGCTGATGGCCAGGGGCATGGCCAACAGGAAAATCAGGACGTGTTTATTCATAGTAATTAAATACCCGTAGCGGTGAACGTTAATCGTGGAATGGGACTCGCGGTCGATGGCTCACCGGCCGTAAAAGGCCGGGTCCGTTTTTTTCGCGCCGCCACCGCATCGTTGAGCGTGTTTGGCGGCGTGACCAGTGAGTAAAACCATGCTACAGAGAAAAGGTTTTACGTTGGAAAGTTTTCTTGAAGCAATGAGCGAATTCGCCCGTTTTCAAGGAAAAAGCACGCGTTCTAGAGGTATTTATCTAAATAGCACGCTGTGCAAAACCACACTTAGGCTATATTTTTCATACACTTATGGATAATTCAAGAGAAAAATAATCCGACTAAAAAAAACGCCACCCACACGAAAATCGCGGGTGGCGACGGTCAATGCCGTACTGCAGAAACGCTTACTCGCGCTTCGATACCAGGGTCAAAATATCGTAGCTGGCCACCAGTTCTTCGTTCTGGTTCGTCACCTGCACGTCCCACGCCACCACACCCTGTCCCACGCCAAACACGTCCTTGCGGTTGCGGTCGACCTTGCGCTTGCACGTCAGGCGCGCGCGGATGGTGTCACCGATGGCGACGGGAGCGACGAAACGCAGGTTGTCCAGGCCATAATTGGCCAGCACGGGGCCGACGCCGGGCGAGACGAACAGGCCCGCAGCGGCCGACAGCACGAAGTAGCCATGGGCGATGCGCTTGCCGAACTGCGACTCCTTGGCGGCGATTTCATCGAAGTGCATGTAGAAGAAGTCGCCCGAGATGCCGCCGAAGGCGACGATGTCCGCTTCACTGACGGTGCGGCGATGCGTGAGCAGCGAGTCGCCCGTCTTCAAGTCCTCGAAGTGCTTGCGGAACGGGTGGATCGGGCTTTCGTTGACGTCCGCGCCGCGCACGTACTCGCCCGTGATGGCCGCCAGCATGGTCGGCGAGCCTTGCACGGCCGCCCGTTGCAGGTAGTGGCGCACGGCGCGCACGCCGCCCAGCTCCTCGCCGCCGCCCGCGCGGCCAGGGCCGCCGTGCTTCAGCTGCGGCAGGGGCGAGCCATGGCCCGTCGAATCGACGGACGCCACACGCTCGAGCACGTGCACGCGGCCATGCGTGGCCGCCACTTGCGGCACCACGCGCGCGGCGATCTTCGGATCGCGCGTCACCAGGGTGCTCACCAGGCTGCCCTTGCCGCGTGCGGCCAGGGCCAGCGCCTCGTCGATGTCCTTGTAGCCCATCATGGTGCTGACGGGGCCGAACGCTTCCACGTCATGCACGGCGTCGTTGCCGAAGGCGTCGCGGCACAGCAGCAGGGTCGGCGAGAAGAAGCTGCCATCCTGCGCACCATCACCGAGCGGATTGAAACCGTCGGCCGCGCCGAACACCACCTCGTTGCCCTGCGACAGGGTGGCGACACGCTCGGCCACATCATTCTGCTGCTCTTTCGATGCCAGCGCGCCCATGCGCACACCCTCGATGGACGGGTCGCCCACCACCACCTTGGCCAGGCGCTCGCGCAGGCGCGTGCCGACGGCGTCCATCAGGTGCTCGGGCACGATGATGCGGCGAATGGCCGTGCACTTCTGGCCCGACTTGCCCGTCATCTCGCGCACGACTTCCTTGACGAAGAGGTCGAATTCCACATCGTCCGGCGTGACGTCCGGCGCCAGGATAGCGCAGTTGAGCGAATCGGCTTCGCCGTTGAACGGCACGGAATTGATGATCAGGTTCGGATTGGTGCGCAGCTTGGCGGCCGTGGCAGCCGATCCCGTGAAGGTGACGAAATCCTGGCCATTCAAGCGATCCAGCAAGTCGCCCGTGGAACCGATCACCAATTGCAGGCTGCCAGCAGGCAGCAAGCCCGATTCGTGCATCATGCGCACAACGGCCTGCGTCAGGTAGCTCGTCGCCGTGGCCGGCTTGGCGATGCAGGGCATGGCCGCCAGGAAGCTCGGGGCGAATTTTTCCAGCAAGCCCCAGATGGGGAAGTTGAAGGCGTTGATGTGCACGGCCAGGCCGCCGCGCGGCACCAGGATGTGCGTACCGGCGAAGCCGCCCTTCTTGCCCAGCGCGATAGCCGGGCCTTCATGCAGCACGTTCGACGACGGCAGCTCATTGCTGCCCATGCTGGCGTAGGCAAACAGGGTGCCCGTTCCGCCTTCGATATCGACCCAGCTGTCGGCGCGCGTGGCGCCCGACAGGTGCGAGATCGCGTACAGTTCTTCCTTGCGCTCGACCAGGTACAGCGCCAGTGCCTTCAGGCGGGCGGCGCGCTGCTGGAAGTCCAGCGCCATCAGACCGGGCACACCCGTCTTGCGCGCATACGTGACGGCTTCGTCGAAGTCGATCTTTTCCGCATGCGTGTGATAGATGACGCGGTTGTTCAAGGCGCTGTGCAGGGGCACGGCGGCGCTTTCGCCCAGCCAGCGGCCGGCGATCAGGCTTTGCAGGGTGGATATGTGAGCCATGTGGTTTACTCCTATGTTGGTTTACTGCGTGCTTACTGCGCTGCGGCGTTCTTGTGCAAATGCAGCGGCAAGGCCGATTCGAAATTCAGGCGTTGGCGGTTCGCCTCGACTTCCGTCAGGGCTTCCACTTCACGCATTGTCTGCATCGAGCGCACGGCCAGCTCGTGGTACTGGCCCGTGCCCGAGCTTTTCCATTTGATTTCATCGTCGGTCAGCGCGCGGATGATCTTGGCCGGCGTGCCCACCACCATGCTGCGCGGCGCGACGATCATGCCAGCCTTCACAAAACTCATGGCCGCGACGATGGATTCCTCACCGATGATGGCGTTATCCATCACCACGGCGTTCATGCCGACGAGCGCATTGCGGCCGATGCGGCAGCCGTGCAGCACGGCGCCATGGCCGATATGGCCATCGACTTCGACCACCGTGTCACAGCCGGGAAAGCCGTGCATGACGCAGGTATCCTGCAGATTCGCGCCCTCTTCCAGGATCAAGCGGCCGAAGTCGCCGCGGATCGAGGCCAACGGGCCGATGTAGCAGCGCGGGCCGACGATCACGTCGCCGATCAGCACCGCGCTCGGGTGCACATAGGCGCTGGGATGGACGACGGGGGTGACGCCGTTGATTTCATACACTTTGACCATACAGACTCCTTACATGCCCAGATAGGCGCTTTGTACCTGTTCGTTATGCAGCAATTCGGGACCGGGACCGGACAGCGTGATGGCGCCCGTCTCGATCACGTAGCCCACGTCGGCGATCGACAGGGCGGCGTGTGCGTTCTGCTCGACGAGGAAGATGGTGATGCCCTGGTCGCGCAGTTCGGCCACGATGCGGAAGATTTCCGCGATCAGCAAAGGCGCCAGGCCCATGCTCGGTTCGTCGAGCAACAGCAGTTGCGGGCGGCCCATCAGCGCGCGCGCCATGGCCAGCATCTGCTGCTGTCCGCCGGAAAGCGTCCCGGCCAGCAGCAAGCGCTTTTCCTTCAGAATCGGGAACAGGCCGTACATGCGCTCCATGTCGCCCGCCACGTCCTGCGGGGGGCGCGTGAAGGCGCCCAGGCGCAGATTGTCTTCCACCGTCATGGGGCCGAACACTTGCCGTCCTTCCGGCACCTGGCAGATACCGCTGCGCACGCGCTTGTCGGCGCTCATGCGGCTGACGTCCTGGCCGGCGAAGGCGATGCTGCCGGCACTGATCGGCTGCACGCCGGAGATGGCACGCAACAGGGTCGTCTTGCCAGCGCCATTCGCGCCCACCAGCGCCACCAGCTGGCCCTGGCGCACCTGCAGGTCGATGCCGTGCAGGGCCTGGATGCGGCCGTAATGACTGGTCAGCCCTTTGATATCGAGTACCAGCGGAGCCTGAATTTCATTTTGCATCATGCCGCCACTCCCAGATACGCTGCCACCACGTCAGGATTGGCGCGCACTTCGGCGGCAGTCCCTTCGGCCAGCTTCTTGCCATAGTCGAGCACCAGGATATGGTCCGACAGGTTCATCACCAGTTTCATGTCATGCTCGACCAGCACCACCGTCACGCCCGACTGCGCCACCTTGCGGATCAAGGCTTCGATTTCGCCCGTTTCCGTGTGGTTCAGGCCTGCGGCCGGTTCATCGAGCAGCAGCACCTTCGGCTTGGCGGCCAGCGCGCGGGCGATTTCCAGGCGCTTCAAGGCGCCGTACGACATCTGCCCCGCTTCGTCATCGATATGCCGTCCCACGCCGACAAACTCCATCAAACTGGCCGCCTCGTCGCGGCAAGCCGCATCGGCGCGGCGCACGGACGGCAAGCGCAGCATGGAAGCGAACAGGTTCTGGTTCAGGCGCAAATGCGCGCCCACCATCACATTGTCGATGGCCGTCATGTTCATGCACACCTGCAGGTTCTGGAAGGTGCGGCTCATGCCGCGCCGCGCCAGCGCATCGGGCGACATGGCGGCCACGTTTTCGCCATTGAGCAAGATCTCGCCTTTGGTGGGCGTGTACACGCCCGTGATCAGGTTGAACAGGGTCGTCTTGCCGGCGCCGTTCGGGCCGATCACGGAATGGATATTACCTTCCTTGACAGTGAAGCTCACGTCCTGCACCGCGTGCACGCCGCCAAAGCTCTTGCTCAGATTGTTAATCGTCAGCATGTCACACCTCCTGCGCGGATTTGACGGGCGCCTTGGGCACGGCTGCCCGCTTGCGCGAACGGCTGGCCAGGCTGGGCACCAGGCCCTTGGGCATGAAGATCATGGTGGCCATCAGGATCACGCCAAACACCACCGTTTCCCAGCCTTCAAAACTGGACAGCAATTGCGGCAGGATCGTCAGCAGGGCCGCACCGATGATGGAGCCGAAGATCGACGCCATGCCGCCCACCACCACCATCGTCACCAGCTCGATCGAGTGGAAGAAGCCGGCCAGGTTGGGCGTGATGAAGCCGATGTAGTGGGCGCTGATGCTGCCCGCGATGCTGGCGATGACGGCCGACAGCACGAACACGCGCACCTTGAAGCGGGTCGTGTCGACACCCACCACGCGGGCCGCCACTTCCGAGCCGTGGATGGCCTGCAGCGCGCGGCCGACGGGCGAATCGATCAGGTTCAGGGCCAGCCACGTCACCAGCAACAACAGCACGGCGCACACCAGGTACCACGATTTCTCGCCGGCGATTTCCAGGCCGGCCACCGTGAAGGCGGACACGCCGATGCCATCAGGGCCACCCGTCCACTGCGTCTCGTTGTTGATGACGATGGAAATGATGATGCCCAGGCCCAGCGTCGCCATGGCCAGGGTATGGCCCTTGAGTTTCAACACGGGGCGCGCCAGCAACAGCGCCAGCAGGCCGGTGGCGACGGCGCCCGCCGCCAGCGCGGCCAGCGGCGGCCAGCCGTAGTGGGTGGTCAGCACGGCCGACGCATACGCGCCCAGGCCATAGAAACCGGCATGACCGAGGCTGATCTGGCCCGTGTAGCCCATCAGCAGATTCAGGCCGATGACGACGATGGCGTTCAGGGCGATGCGGATCGCCACGTCATAGTAGAACGCGTTAGTCAGGAACAGGGGCAGGATGGCCAGCACCAGGGCCAGCAACAACAAGCCGCCGTGGCGCGAGCGTGTGAAAAAGTTGGTCATACACGCTCCGAATTTTTAGCGCCAAACAAGCCTTGCGGCAGGAAGAACAGGATCAATAAAATCAGCACAAAGGGCACCGCATCCTTGTAGGCCGACGAGATGTAGCCGGCCGTCATGGCTTCGGCGATGCCGAGGATCAGGCCACCGGCAATCGCGCCCGCGCCGCCGCCCAGGCCACCGAGGACGGCGGCGACAAAGCCTTTCAGGCCCAGCATGATGCCAGCGTCATACGAGGTGTAGGTGATCGGTGCAACGAGGATGCCGCCGGCAGCACCCAGCAAGGCCGACAGGCCGAACGAGAACAGCAGCACCTTGCGCGTGTTGATGCCCACCAGTTGTGCCGCCAGCTTGTTGTGCGAGGTGGCCAGCATGGCCTTGCCCATCAGGGTGCGGCCAAAAAACCAGCCCAGCACCAGCACGATGACCACCGTGACGCCCAGCACCCACAGGCTTTGCGGCAGCAGGCTGGCGCCCAGGAATTCGATCGGCGCATCGCCGGAAAACGCCGGCAGCGAGTGCGTATCCTTGCCCAGCCAGATTTGCACCAGGCCGCGCAGCACGAGGGAGGCGCCGATGGTGATGATCAGGAGCGTGATGACCTGCGCATTTTGCGCCGGTTCGATCACGGTTTTTTCCATCAGCAGGCCAACGATACCCGTGGCGACGACGGCCAGGATGATGGCCAGCGGCAGCGGCACGCCGGCGGCCGACATCACGGCGGCCAGCATCCCGCCCAGCATGATGAATTCGCCCTGGGCGAAGTTGATCACGCCGCTGGTGTTGTAGATGATGGTAAAGCCCAGCGCCGCCAGCGCATAGGCGGAACCGACCGTCATCCCGGAATACAGAAATTGTAGAAATTGAGCGACTTCCATGGTGTCTCCATTATGTTCGGCTGCGCGCGAACCGCCTTCAAGGGCGGCCCGCGCGGGTACTTCCGGCTTACCTTCTCGAACTTATTTAGACAATTGCCATTCGCCGTTCTTCACTTCGACCATGCGGAACGCCGACAGGTCCAGGCCCATGTGGTCTTTGGCCGACATGTTGAAGACACCGGTGGTGCCGACAAAACCCTTGGTCGATTCCAGCGCCGTGCGCACTTTTTCGCGGTCCGTGCCGCCGGCGCGCTTGATGGCGTCGACCGACAGGTTCAGGGCGTCGAGCGCATAGCCGCCAAAGGTCGACGGGTCGATCTTGTAGCGGTCTTTATACGTCTTGTCGTAACCGACGACGACGGCCTTTTGCGCGTCGCTGTCGGGCAGCATGGCGCCGATCAAGAGCGCTGGCGTCGGCAGGCGCACGCCTTCGGCGGCCTTGCCCGACAGCTTCAGGTATTCGTCCGACGCCACGCCGTGCGACTGGTACAGCGGCAGCGCGGCCATGCCCAGCTGGCCGTAGTTCTTCGTCACCACGGCCGGGCCCTGGCCCAGGCCAAAGACGAAGACGGCTTGCACGCCGCCAGTATTCTTGATGCGGGTCAGCTGCGCCGTGATGTCCGTGTCTTTCGGGCCGTAGGTTTCATCGGCCACCAGGGTGATGCCGTATTTGGAGGCGACGATCTGCGATTCCTTGCGGCCCGAGGCGCCAAAGCCGCTCGTTTCCGACAGCAGGCCCACTTTGCTGATGCCGCGCTTCTTCATGTCCTCGAACACCTTCTCGGCCGCCATGCGGTCCGTGTGCGGCGTCTTGAACACCCATTTCTTGACCGGATCGATGATGACAACGGCACCGGCCAGCGAAATGAAAGGCATGCTGGCGCGATCTGCCAGAGGCGCCATCGCCATCGTCGCGCCCGTGGTGGTGCCGCCGATCAGTACATCGACCTTGTCCGACTCGATCAGGCGCTTGGTAAAACCGTTGGCCTTGGCCGCGTCGCTGCCGTCATCGTAGTGCACCAGTTCCAGCTTGCGCCCCAGGACGCCGCCTGCCGCGTTGATCTTCTCGATATACAGCTGCAGGGTTTTCAGTTCCGGATCGCCCAGGAAGGCGGCTGGTCCCGTGACGGACAGCACGGAACCGATCTTGATGTTATCGGCCGCATACGCGCCCGCGGCGGACATGGCCAGCACGCCGGCGATCAGGGTTTTCTTGAAGATATTGGCAATCATTGTGGTCTCCACCAGGTTGGCACTACGGTCAATGTATGGTTGGCGCTTTTTTACAAGCCTGCGCCTTTTTTGTTTTTACTTTTTATACGCGTTCAATCACTACTGCAATCCCCTGCCCCACGCCGATGCACATGGTGCACAGCGCATAGCGCCCGCCCGTGCGTTCCAGCTGGTTCAACGCGGCCATCACCAGGCGCGCGCCCGATGCGCCCAGCGGGTGGCCGATGGCGATCGCGCCGCCATTCGTGTTCACGTGGGCTGCGTCGTCCGCCAGACCCAGGTCGCGCGTGACGGCCAGCGCCTGCGCGGCAAACGCTTCATTGAGTTCGATCACGTCCATCTGCTCGATGCTCAATCCCGTTTGCGCCAGAACCTTGCGCGAAGCGGGCGAGGGACCGAAGCCCATGATGCGCGGCGCCAGGCCGGCCGTGGCCATGCCCAGCACCTTTGCGCGCGGCGTCAGTTTGTATTTGTCCACGGCGGCGGCGGACGCCAGCAAGATGGCGCAGGCGCCGTCGTTCAAGCCCGAGGCATTGCCGGCCGTGACAGTGCCATCCGCCTTGACCACGCCCTTGAGCTTTGCCAGCATTTCCAGCGAGGTGTCGGGACGCGGATGTTCGTCGCTGGTGACCATTTTCGGATCACCCTTTTTTTGCGGCACGGCGACAGGCACGATTTCGCGCTCGAACACGCCGGCCGCGTGGGCGGCGGCCCAGCGCTGCTGGCTGCGCAAGGCCAGCGCATCCTGGTCGGCGCGGCTGATGCCAAATTCCACGGCCACGTTTTCCGCCGTTTCCGGCATGGTGTCGATGCCGTACTGCGCCTTCATCTTGCCGTTCACGAAGCGCCAACCCAGGGTCGTGTCTTCGATTTTCGCTGCGCGCGAGAACGCGCTGTCAGCCTTGCCCATCACGAAAGGCGCGCGCGTCATGCTTTCCACGCCACCGGCGATGATCAGCTCCGCCTCGCCTGCCTTGATCGAACGGGCAGCCATGCCGACGGCATCCAGGCTGGAACCGCACAGGCGGTTGATGGTATTGGCCGGTACTGCCGCCGGCAAGCCGGCCAGCAGCGCAGCCATGCGGCCCACGTTGCGGTTGTCCTCGCCCGCCTGGTTGGCGCAGCCGTAAAATACGTCGTCGATGGCGGACCAGTCGACGGACGGGTTACGCGCGATCAGCGCGGCAATCGGCAGCGCACCCAGGTCGTCGGCGCGCACGCTGGACAGCGCGCCACCATAGCGGCCAAAGGGAGTGCGTACGGCGTCACAGATAAAAGCGTCGTTCATGTCTGGTTCCTTGTTCGGGCTATCAGGAGAAAATCTTCGGGCGCTGGTCAACCACGCGGCGGGCCTTGCCCGTCAGGGTGCGTTCGATGCTGGCGGCGGCCACGAGGCGCACGCGCGTGCTCACGCCCACGTGTGTCTTGATGCGGTGTTCCAGCTCGCGCGCCAGCGCGTCCGTTTCACTGGCCGAGATGGTGGCAGTGAGGTCGATACGCAGCTCGGCGACCACTTCCAGCTTGTCGAGGTGGCCGTCGCGCGTGACCACCAATTGATACTGTGGCGCCAGCTTCGGCATTTTGAGGATCAGTTCTTCGATCTGCGTGGGGAAGACGTTCACGCCGCGGATGATCAGCATGTCGTCCGAGCGGCCCGTGATCTTGCCGATGCGGCGCATCGAGCGCGAGGTCGGCGGCAGCAAGCGGGTCAGGTCGCGCGTGCGGTAGCGGATGATGGGGAGCGCTTCCTTCGACAGCGAAGTAAACACCAGCTCGCCCTCTTCGCCGTCCGGCAGCACTTCGCCCGTTTCCGGATCGATGATTTCCGGGTAAAAATGATCTTCCCAGATGACGGGACCGTCCTTGCTTTCGATGCATTCGGATGCCACGCCAGGGCCCATCACTTCGGACAGGCCGTAGATGTCGACGGCGTCGATGCCGGCACGCGCCTCGATTTCCGAGCGCATGGCGTCCGTCCACGGCTCGGCGCCGAAGATGCCCACCTTCAGCGACGACTCGGCCGGGTCAAGGCCCTGGCGCGTGAATTCCTCGATGATGTTGAGCATGTACGATGGCGTGACCATGATGATCGATGGCTTGAAATCCTGGATCAGTTGCACCTGCTTTTCCGTCTGCCCGCCGGACATGGGAATGACCGTGCAACCGAGGCGCTCGGCGCCGTAGTGCGCGCCCAGGCCGCCCGTGAACAGGCCATAGCCGTAGGAGATATGCACCATGTCGCCAGCGCGGCCGCCGCCGGCGCGGATCGAGCGCGCCACCACATTGGCCCAGGTGTCGATGTCGTTCTGCGTATAGCCGACCACCGTGGCCTTGCCCGTGGTACCGCTGGATGCGTGGATGCGCACCACCTGCTCGCGCGGCACGGCGAACAGGCCGAACGGGTAATTGTCGCGCAAGACTTTTTTGTCGGTGAACGGGAATTTGGCCAGGTCGGACAAGGATTTGAGGTCGTCCGGATGCACGCCCGCTTCGTCAAAAGCGGCGCGGTAATGGGGCACGTTGTCATACGCGTGCTTGAGCGTCCATTTCATGCGTTCGAGCTGCAGCGCCTGCAGTTCATCCTTGCTGGCGCGCTCGATCGGCTCGAGGTCATTCGGTGCTGGGGTTCTCTGGACCATCTCTGTCTCCTGATTCGGTTCTATAACTATGTAATTCGTTCCGGCAGTTCAAGCCTGCTCTTGTAACTTCAATTGCTGATGACTTCACCCGCCACGCGAATCGACTTGCCGCGGAAGAGCGCGATGGCGCGCCCGTCCTGGTTGCTGACCTTGACGTCGTAGACGCCGCTCTTGCCGGCCAGCGCCTGTTCGACGGCGTGCGCCGTCAGCACATCGCCTTCACGGCCCGGCGCCAGATAATCGATGGTGCAGCCGGCGCCCACGGTGTTCAGGTTGTAGCTGTTGCAGGCAAACGCGAAAGCGCTGTCGGCCAGGGCAAAGATAAAACCGCCATGGCAGGTCTGGTGGCCATTGAGCATGTCTGCGCGCACCGTCATCGTCATGCGGGCATGGCCGGGGCCCACGTCGGCCAGGGCGATGCCCATGGCAACGGTGGCGTTATCGCGCGACAGCATGGAGGCGGCGGCCGCTTCGGCCAAAGCCTGGGCAGCGTGGATTTGCTCTTCCTTATGCATGAAACTGTGCTCCATTGGCGAGTTTGCGGCGCAGCAGCGGCGAGACCCTGTAGCGGTCTTCGCCATAGCCTTGCGCCAGGTGGTGCAGCACGGTCACGATGTGCTGGACGCCGACGGCATCGGCCCAGGCCAGCGGTCCGCACGGATAGTTGACGCCCTTCTGCATGGCGATATCGACGGCAGCCACCGTGCACACGCCCTGGTTGACGGCGTCGGCCGCTTCGTTGGCCAGCATGGCCACCGTGCGCATGACGGCCAGGCCAGGCACGTCGTCCAGGCGCGTGACGATGAAACCGGCCGCCTGGAAGAGGCCAACGACGGCCGCGTAGGCCGCATCGCTGCACTGGTCGGCGCGGGCCACGGCGATGCGCCTGGCATTGGCGTAATCGAGCGCCAGGTCAAACAGCACCGTGTCCGGATGCTGGTTGTCGTGCGCGCGCTGGGTGGCGCTGCGGCCATCGGTCAGATAAATCGCGGCGCCATGGCAATGCAGGGCGGGCGCCTCGTCATGCGACTGGCCTTCCTGCGTCACGCGGCGGCTGACGGTGATGCAGGCCTGCTCCAGGCGCTGCACCAGACTGCGGATGATGCCGCTGTGGCCACGGCCATCGCCGCCGATGGCGGCCGACAGGGCAACGAATTCCGGCTTCGCTTGCGCGCCTTCCGCCTGCGCCACGGGGGCAACGGCGCCTTCGCCATACAGGTAAAAACCCCGGCCCGATTTGCGGCCGAGGAAACCGGCGTTGACCATTTCCTGCTGCAGCACGGACGGCGTGAAGCGCGGATCGTTGAAATAGGCGCCGAACACGGATTGCGTGACGGAGAAATTGACGTCATGGCCGATCAGGTCCATCAATTCGAATGGCCCCATGCGGAAACCGCCCGCTTCGCGCAGCACGGCGTCGATGGTGGCGGCGTCGCCCGCCTGTTCATTCAGCAAGCGCCAGCCTTCCGCATAAAACGGACGGGCGACACGGTTGACGATGAAGCCGGGCGTCGATTTCGCATGCACGGGGTTCTTGCCCCAGGCGATGGACGTATTGTAGACGGTGGCGGCGACTTGCTCGCTGGTGGCCAGCCCGCTGATCACTTCGACCAGCGCCATCAGTGGCACGGGATTAAAGAAGTGCATGCCGACTAGGCGTTCCGGGCGGCGCAGCTTGGCGGCAATCGCCGTGACGGAAATCGACGAGGTGTTCGTCGCCAGGATGCAGTCGTCGCTGACCAGCGCTTCGAGTTCGGAGAACAGGCCGCGCTTGACGTCGAGGTTTTCCACGATGGCTTCCACCACCAGGGCAGCATCTGCCACATCGGCCAGGCTGCCGGCCGCCTGCAGGCGCGCCGTGGCGGCCGCGGCTTCGTCGGGCGTCATGCGGCCCTTTTCAGCCAGCTTCGCATACATCTTGCCAATGTCGGCCAACGCCTTGCTGACGGCTTCCGTGCGCGTATCGTACAGTTTGACGCGGTAACCGGCGGCTGCGGCCACCTGCGCGATGCCGGCGCCCATGGCGCCGCTGCCGATGACGGCGACGATACTGTTATTGTCCAAAGCTGCCATATCAATGTCCCTTGAATTGCGGTGCGCGCTTTTCCACGAAGGCGGCCACGCCTTCGCGGTAATCGTCGCTGTTACCGAGATCGCTCATCATGCGCGCTTCCAGCGCAAGCTGCTGCGGCAGGGTATTCGCGCCGCTGGCGGCCAGCGCCTGCTTGGTATAGGCCAGGCCCTTGGTCGGTGCGGTAGAAAAATGCACGGCCAGCTTGCGCGTTTCGTCGGCCAGCTGGGCATCCTCGACGCATTTCCAGATCAAACCCCAGTCCTCCGCTTTTTCCGCCGTCAGTTTTTCGCCGAGCATGGCCAGGCCCATGGCGCGCGCGGAACCGATCAGGCGCGGCAGGAAGAAGGTGCCGCCCGTGTCCGGGATCAGGCCCAGCTTGCAGAATACTTCCACGAAACTGGCCGACTTGCCGGCAATGACGATGTCGCAAGCCAGCGCCAGGTTGGCGCCTGCGCCGGCGGCCACGCCGTTGACGGCGCAGATCACGGGCATCGGCAGCGCTTTCAAGGCCAGCACCAGCGGCGCATAGTTCTTTTCCACGGATTCGCCCAGGTCCACGCCCTTCGAACCCGGTTCCACGGCGCGGTCGGACAAGTCCTGGCCTGCGCAAAAGCCGCGGCCCGCTCCCGTCAGCACGAAGACGCGCACGGTACTGTCGGCGTTCACTTTGGCGATGGCGTCGCGCACTTCCTCGTGCATGGCTTGCGTAAAACTATTGAGCTTGTCGGGACGGTTCAGGGTGAGCGTGGCGATGCCCTGCTCGATGGTGAAGAGGATGTTTTGGTAGGTCATGGCGTCTCGCTATTTTAGTTATCAACCCACAGCGGCAATCTGGGGTCAGACCCGTCGGGTCTGACCCCGGCAGTGGCAGTTGGGTTATTCGGCTTGGTCAAAGTCCACCACGACTTTGTCAGTAACCGGAAAACTCTGGCAACTGAGGACAAAGCCGCGCGCCACTTCATAGTCTTCCAGCGCGTAGTTGACGTCCATTTCAACCTTGCCGTCGAGGATCTTGCAGCGGCAGGTCGAGCACACGCCGCCCTTGCACGAGTAGCGCATGTCGATGCCCTGCCGCAGGCCCGCGTCGAGGATGGACTCCTTGTCCTTGTCCATCGTGAAGGTCGTGTGGTTGCCATCCAGGATGACGGTCACTTCCGTTTCCTGCACGGCGTCCGCAGCCAGCTGGGCGCGCGGCTTGTGGGCGTTTTTCGGGATGCTGGCGGCGAACAGCTCGATCTTGATATTCTGCTTGGGCATGCCGGCTGCCTGCAGGGCGGCGGAGACGCCCAGCATCATGTCTTCCGGGCCGCAGATGAAGGCGTTGTCGTAGTCTTCGATCTTGATCCAGTGCTGCAGGAACTGCTCGCATTTTTCCTGCGTGATGCGGCCGTTGAACAGTTCGATGTCCTGCTGTTCGCGGCTCATCACGTAGACCAGGTTCAAACGCTCCAGGTACACATCCTTCAAGTCCGTCAATTCTTCCTTGAAGATGACGGACGACGAAGCGCGGTTACCGTAGAACAGGGTGAAGCGGCTCAGGGGCTCCGTCAGCAGGGTCGTCTTGATGATGGAGAGGATGGGCGTGATGCCGCTGCCGGCCGCAAACGCCAGGTAGTGCTTGCGATTGACGCAGTCGAGCGGCACGTTGAAGTGGCCCATGGGCGGCATCACCTCGATGGTGGCGCCGGCTTTCAGGGTATCGTTCGCCCAGGTGGAAAAGGCACCGCCCGGTGTGCGCTTGATGGCCACGCGCAGGGTGCCATCCTGCACCGCCGAGCAGATCGAATACGAGCGGCGCACGTCTTCCGCATTGATATGGGCGCGCAGGGTCAGGTGCTGGCCCTGCTGGAAGCGGAACTGCTGCTGCAACTCGGCTGGCACGTCGAACGTGACGGCGATGGTGTCGCGCGTTTCATTGCGCACGTTGGCCACGCACAGCGGATAAAATTTACTCATGCTTCATCTCCAGTTTCTTCGGAACGTGTGCCTGATTTTTTTAGTGGCACTTGAAGTAGTCAAACGGTTCGCGGCAATCCAGGCATTTGTACAGGGCCTTGCACGGCGTGGAGCCGAACTGGCTGGTCAGCTGCGTATGCGTGGAACCGCAATTCGGGCAAATCACGTCCAGTTTCGGCGTCGCCTGGCGCTTGACGCCACCACGTAAACCGCTGATGTCGATCACCTGCTGCTGCGGCGGAGCGATGCCATAGGCTTTCAGCTTGGCCTTGCCCGTCTCGCTCATCCAGTCCGTCGTCCAGGCGGGCGCCAGCTGGTTCACCAGCGTCACCTTGTCCACGCCATGGCTGCGCAAGGCATCCGTGACGGCGTCGGCGATCACCTGCATGGCAGGGCAGCCCGAATACGTGGGCGTGATCGTCACGGTACAGGCGTCGCCGCCGGTGACTTCGACGGCGCGCACGATGCCCAGGTCCACCACCGAAATGACGGGGATTTCCGGGTCCGGCACGTCGCCCAGCCAGGCCCAGATCTGGGCGGCGTCCAGCGCTGCCGCGGCCGTGTTCATTACCACTCCGCCCCGGGATAGGCGCGCTGCAGGAACTGCATCTCGGCCAGAATAAAACCCAGGTGTTCCGTGTGCGTGCCCTGCTTGCCGCCTTTTTGCATCCAGGCGTCGGGCGCCGGCACGCTCAAAGTCGCTTCCGCGAAGATCTCGGCCACGTGTTCCAGGAACGCCTGGCGCAGGATGTCGGATGGCGGCGCGATGCCGGCGGCGACCATGGCCTGGTCGACGGCGTCGTACTTGAACATCTCGCCCGTGTACATCCACAGCTTGTCGGCGGCGGCCTGCGTTTTCGCGTGGCTGTCCGCCGTGCCGTCGCCGAGGCGCACGACAAGATCGCCGCTGCGGCGCAAGTGATAGGTCACTTCCTTGATCGACTTTTGCGCCACCTCGACGATGCGCGCATCCGTCGATTTCGTCAGTTCCAGCAGCTGGAAATAGTGCCAGCTGTCGAAGAAGAACTGGCGCATCATGGTGTCGGCGTAATTACCGTTCGGCTGCTCGACCAGCAGGCAATTCTTGAAATCGTGGGCGTCGCGCAAAAAGGCGATGTCGTCCTCGTCGCGGCCCGCATTTTCCAGTTCGGCCGCATAGCTGAACCACAAACGCGTCTGGCCCAGCAAGTCCAGCGCCACGTTGGTCAGCGCCATGTCCTCTTCCAGCGCAGGGCCCTTGCCGCACAGCTGCGACAGCTGCTGGCTGAGGATCAGGGCGTTGTCGCCCAGGCGCAGGAGGTAATTGACCTTGTCATCCATTGCAGGCGCTCCCATCACAGATTCTTGACTTCTTCCGGCATCGGGAAGAAGGTGGGATGGCGGTACACCTTGCTGTTCGACGGTTCGAACAGGGCGCCCTTGTCGCCGGGGCTGCTGGCGACGATATCGGCCGCGCGCACCACCCAGATGCTCACGCCTTCATTGCGGCGCGTGTAGACGTCGCGCGCATGGTTGACCGCCATGGTGGCGTCGGAAGCGTGCAGGCTGCCCACATGCTTGTGCGCCAGGCCGTGCTGGCTGCGGATGAAAACTTCCCACAAAGGCCATTCTTTGCTCATGTTGCTATCCCCTTTTATAGATGTTTTCAGGCTGCCGCTTTTTCGTTAGCGGCTTGCTTGTCGGCGTAGGCGACCAAGGCATCGCGGAACCATTCGCCGTCTTCATACGCTTTCACGCGCGTTTGCAGGCGTTCGCGGTTGCACGGGCCATTGCCCTTCAAGACATTGTTGAACTCGGACCAGTCGATCTCGCCGAATTCATAGTGGCCCGTTTCCGCATTGAATTTCAGGTCGGGATCGGGCACGGTCAAGCCCAGGTATTCGATTTGCGGCACGGTTTGATCGACCATGCGCTGGCGCAATTCATCGTTCGAGAACAGCTTGATGCGCCATTGCGCCGACTGGGCGCTGTTGACGGAGGCGGCGTCGGACGGGCCGAACATCATCAGGGACGGCCACCACCAGCGGTTCAGCGCATCCTGCGCCATGGCTTTCTGCGCCGGCGTGCCCTTGCACAGCGACATCATGATGTCGTAGCCCTGGCGTGCATGGAACGATTCTTCCTTGCAGACGCGGATCATGGCGCGCGCATACGGGCCGTACGAGCAGCGGCACAGGGGAATCTGGTTGATGATGGCGGAGCCGTCGACCAGCCAGCCGATGGCGCCCATGTCGGCCCACGACAGGGTGGGATAGTTAAAGATGCTGGAGTACTTGGCTTTGCCCGAATGCAAGGCGGCCAGCAAGTCGTCGCGCGACACGCCCAGGGTTTCCGCGGCGCTATACAGGTACAGGCCGTGGCCTGCTTCGTCCTGTATCTTCGCCAGCAGGATGGACTTGCGTTTCAGGGTGGGCGCGCGCGTGACCCAGTTGCCTTCAGGCAATTGGCCGACGATTTCCGAGTGCGCGTGCTGCGAAATCTGGCGGATCAGGGTCTTGCGGTAAGCATCCGGCATCCAGTCCTTGGCCTCGATCTTGATGCCTTCGTCGATGCGCGCCTGGAAAGCGCGCTCTTCTTGACCCATGTCGTCGAGGGAACGAACGTTCTTGAGGCCGGTTTCAACCATTTGTGCGTACATGATCTGTCTCCCATGTCTTTGATTTTGCGCAGCAACGCGGTGCGATGAACAGATAATACGATACAAAAAACGATTTGCATACACTTGATATGAATCATTTTAAAAATTCGTATCTTGTGCAGCTTTTTTGTGCGTATGATATTGCTTATGAGAAAACACTGCGGAGCGCCACCAGCGCTTCCGGCAAATTATTGCCGCGCTACCCGCGCAGCCAAGTAAACTGCTGCTTTTATTGAACCGACCGCAACACGGCCAGACCGGAACCACATGAAGAACACCCGCTGCACGGCATGGATAGCCGATTTCCTGGAACGCGACCCACCGCGCTCGAAGTCTCTGGTGATGACCATCTTTGGCGACGCCATCGTGCCGCGCGGTGGCGCCATCTGGCTGGGCAGCCTGATCGAACTGCTGGCGCCGTTTGGCGTGAATGACCGTTTATTGCGCACCAGCGTGTTCCGCCTGGCGCAGGAAGGCTGGCTCAGCTCGCAGCGCGACGGCCGCCGCAGCGCCTATACGATACGCCCGGAGGCGCTGGCCCGCTTCGAGCGCGCCTATCGCCGCATCTATGCGCCGCTGGTCGTGCACTGGGATGGCAGCTGGACCCTGGTGATCGGGCCGGCCGGCAGCATCGGCGCCGCCGAGCGGGGGGCGCTGCGCAAGGAATTATTGTGGGCGGGCTATGGCTTGATCTCTCCCGGCATCTTTGGCCATCCGGCCAGCAATACGGAGGCGCTGGAAGATATCCTTGTGCGCAATGAGGTGCAGGGTAAGCTGTATGTCTGCCACACCACGGAATTGCCGGGCGTCAGCACGCGCCCCCTGCGCGACATGGTGGGCGACTGCTGGGATTTATCGGAAGTAATGGCCGGCTACCAGAAATTCATCGCCAGTTTCCAGCCCCTGCTGACCTTGCTGCAAGAAGCGCCCGTGTTCGATGCAGAGCAAGCGTTCGTCATCCGCTCGCTGCTGACGCACGCCTATCGCCGCGTGCAATTGCACGACCCGCAACTGCCCGTCGAACTTTTGCCCGAACCGTGGCCCGGCACGCAGGCGTATGCGCTGGCGCGCGACCTGTACCGCATCACGTACGCGGCGGCCGAGGAACATATCCTGGCCACCTTGCGGCGCGAAGATGCGCAGGCGCCCGATGTGGAGCCGTGGTTCTACGAACGTTTCGGCGGCCTGAACACCTGACAACACGTCCATGACGATGTTGCAGGGTCTGGGCGTCCATTAGCACTGTCTGCGGCCCTGGCCCTGGCCATTTTTCAGGCATTCAGGAATACGTCAGTGCCTGCGCTCACTGTTTTGCCACCACCTGTTTCGCCCCTGCCAATAAATCCTGCCCCAGCTTTTCCAGCGCATTGGCTTGCACCAGCATGGTGTCGAGGATGGCGACGTTGAAGGTGAATTCGGCCGGCGTCGTATAGCCGGGGAAACGTATGATGCGCAGCAATTCCTGCAAGGTCGTGCCCTTGCCCAGGTGCGCCAGGGCGTCGCTGAGGGCGCTGATTTTCTTTTCCAGTTCGCGTATATGTTTGCCGTTGTCATCCATGATGGCCTCCCCGTGTCGGAGCTATCACGTTAGCAAAGCGCGTCCGTCATCGTTTGCGCCAGCACAAAGTCCACCGCAAAACAGGTATCATCGCGCCATTGCACACGATGCAAAACCCATACGTTTTTATCAGGAACACTCATGACCATTAAAATCAGCCAGCAATTCGACGCCGGCGCGATCGAGGTGCTGCGCGCCGACGATGCCCAATCCATCGAGCTGAACATCCGCAAGGATTCCCACGCCGACATCACGCAGTGGTTTTACTTCCGCCTGCAAGGCGCGCAAGGCGAGGCCTGCACGATCCGCTTCATGAACGCAGGCAAGTCGGCCTACCCGGACGGCTGGAAAGATTACCAGGCCGTGGCCAGTTACGACCGCGAAACGTGGTTCCGCGTACCGACCAGCTTTGACGGCACGGTGATGACCATCGAACACACGCCGGAAGAGGAAAGCGTGTACTACGCCTATTTCGAACCGTACCCATGGGACCGCCACCTGGCCCTGATCGACAGCGCGCAAGCGTCGCCGCTGGTGCGCTTGATCGACCTGGGCAGCACCGTCGAAGGCCGCGACATGAATCTGCTGGTGGTCGGTGACGCCGATGCCGAAAAGAAAGTCTGGGTCATCGCGCGCCAGCATCCCGGTGAAACGATGGCCGAATGGTTTGTCGAAGGCATGCTGGAAGCCTTGCTGGACCAGGCCAATCCATTTGCCCGCCAGTGCCTGCAAGACGCCGTCTTCTACGTGGTGCCGAACATGAACCCGGACGGTTCCGTGCATGGCAACCTGCGCACCAACGCAGCCGGCGCCAACCTGAACCGCGAATGGATGACGCCGACGATGGAGCGCAGCCCGGAAGTATTCCTGGTGAAACAGAAAATGCATGAAATCGGCTGCGACCTGTTCCTCGACGTGCATGGCGACGAAGGCTTGCCTTACGTCTTCGTGGCCGGCAGCGATGCGCTGGAAAATTTCACGCCAGCACAGAAGGCCGAGCAAGACCGCTTCATCGCCGACTTCAAGGTGGCCAGCCCCGACTTCCAGGATGAGCACGGCTACGAAGACGGCCCGTTCACGCCGGAAGTGCTGACCATGGGTTCGCCCCACATCACCCACGCCTTCGGCTGCCTGTCGCTGACCCTGGAATTGCCGTTCAAGGACAATGCCAACGATCCCGACCCGCAAACGGGCTGGAGCGGTGCCCGCAGCGCCGCCCTGGGCGCGGCCGTGCTGCAGCCTATCCTGTCCACCTTGCGCGCCTGAGCCGCGCATGAAACTGGCCCGCTACGCATGACGTGACGGGCTTGGCCGGCGCTTACTCTGCCGCCGGCTGTTTTCCGCTCCCCGTCTTGCGCAGCGCAGCATCGCTAATCGTTGCCACGCCAGCCATTGCTGCCTATACTGGGCGCAGCATTGCCTGTCTCTCCCTTGCCGACAACCATCCCGCATATGACCATCAAAGACCAGCCACGCGCCGAGGCGCGATATTCACCGACCCGACTTGCACACGTGTGCATATTCTTGTTTCTTGGCTTGTACGGCATGCCAGGCACGGCAGCCGAACTCAGCCCTGCCGCGCAGCTGGGGCGGCGCATCTTCCACGATGCCAGCCTGTCCGCCTCGGGCAGGCAGTCGTGCGCCAGCTGCCATGACCCGGCCCACGCCTATGCGCCCGGCAACAAGCTGGCCGTGCAACTGGGCGGCGCCGATGGCCAGGCGCACGGCTACCGCGCCACGCCATCGCTGCGCTACCTGGACCACAATCCGCCCTTCCGCTTTGATGAGGAAGGCGCACCCAACGGCGGCATCAACCGCGACGGCCGCGCCGCCAGCCTGGCAGAACAGGCGGAACGGCCGTTCCTGGCAGCACACGAAATGGCCAATGCCAGCACGGATGCGGTGGTGGAACGGTTGCGCAACGGCAACTATGCGGACGCATTCCGGCGCGTCTTTGGCGACGCCATCTTTGCGCAACCACAACAGGCATTCAGCCGCATCACGTATGCCTTGCAGCAATTCCAGCAGGAAGAGCTGGATTTTCACCGCTACGATTCCAAATATGACCTCTACCTGGCCAACAAGGTTCCCCTGGAGCTGGCCGAATTGCGGGGCCTGGCCCTGTTCAACGATGAACGCAAGGGCAATTGCGCCGCTTGCCACCCCAGCGTGCGGGGCGAACATGGCGCGCCGCCCCTGTTCACGGACTTCAGTTTCGACAATCTGGGCGTGCCGCGCAATATGCGCATTCCCGCCACGGCCGACCCGGCCTATTTCGACCTGGGCTTGTGCGGTCCCGACCGTACGGACCTGGCGGCGAAAGGCGAGCTATGCGGCGCCTTCAAGGTGCCCAGCCTGCGCAATGTAGCCACACGCCAAGTGTTTTTTCATAACGGTGTGTTCGACAACCTGACGGAGGCCCTGCGTTTTTATGTGCGGCGCGATACGCATCCGCAAGAATGGTATCCGCGCGACAAACGGGGAAAAGTGCAGAAATTCAATGACATACCCGCCAGATACCGCGCCAACGTGAACGTCAAGGAAGCGCCGTTCGACCGCAAGCGCGGCATGGCGCCGGCGCTGACGGCGGGCGAGATCGAGGATATGGTGAAGTTCCTGGCCACCCTGACGGATGGCTATCAAGTCCAGCAGTAAAGCGTGGCGCGCCCGCCCGGCGTTGTCGCGCTTGCCATGCAGGCGCTCAGCCGCCCGCCACCACCATGCTCTCGATGAGGATGGAACCCGTCTGTTTGGTGCCGCGGCGCAGTTCGTCGGCGCCCACGGCAACGATGTTGCGCAGCATGTCCTTCATGTTGCCGGCGATGGTGATTTCTTCCACCGGATACTGGATCACGCCATTTTCCACCCAGAAACCGGATGCGCCGCGCGAATAGTCGCCCGTCACGTAATTGGTTCCTTGTCCCATCAGCTCCGTCACCAGCAAGCCCGTGCCCAGCTTTTTCAGCATGGCACTAAAATCGTCGCTGGCGGCCGTCAGGTTCGAGGTCAGATACAGATTGTGCGAACCGCCCGCGTTGCCCGTCGTCGGCATGCCCAGCTTGCGGGCCGTGTAGGTCGACAGGAAATAGCCTTGCACCACGCCATCCTTGACGACGTCGCGGCTGACGGTTTTCACGCCCTCTTCGTCGAACGGCGCCGAACCGACGCCGCCGATCACGTGCGGGTCTTCGAAGATCTGCACGTGCGACGGCAGCACTTGCGTGCCCAGGGAATCGTTCAGGAAAGTGGATTTGCGGTACAGGGCGCCGCCCGAGGTCGCTTGCACATAGGTACCCAGCAAACCGGCCGCCAGCGGTGCCTCGAACAGCACGGGACAAGTGCGCGTGCCCAGTTTGCGCGCGTTCAGGCGCGACAGGGCGCGCTCGGCGGCATAGCGCCCGATGGCTTCCGGGCTCGACATTTTAGAGGCGTCGCGCACGGACGAATACCAATCGTCGCGCTGCATCTTCGCCCCTTTGCCGGCGATGGGCGCCACGGACAGGGTGTGGCGCGAAAACGGGTAGCCGCCGATGAAGCCGCGCGAATTGGCGGAAACAAAGTGCGATTGCTGCACGTGCACGCTGGCCCCCTCGCTGTTCGTGATGCGCGGGTCGACGGCAAACGCGGCCGCTTCGGCCCGCTGGGCCAGGGCGACGGCTTCCTCGGTGGAAATGAGCCAGGGATAGAACAATTGCAAGTCGCGGGGCGACATTTCCAGCATGTCCGTGTCGGCCAGGCCCGCGCAATCGTCCTCGGCCGTGAAGCGGGCGATGTTGTAGGCCGCGTCCACCGTGGCGCGCAGGGCGGACGGCGAGAAATCGGAGGTGCTGGCATTGCCGCGCTTCTTGCCGACAAACACGGTCACGCCCATGCCCTTGTCCTTGTTTTGCTCGATCGTCTCGATCTTGCCTTTTCGTACAGAAACGGACAAGCCGCCGCCTTCGCTGACTTCGACGGCTGCGTCGGTGCCGCCCGCTTCCCGCGCAAAAGACAACACATCACGGGCCAGTTGCTGCAATTGCTCTTGACTATGGGTAAATACGGAGTCGTTCATGCGCTGTTTTCTTCGGAAAGCCGCTAAAAAGGTTATCATAGCAGTCGTTTACAGTTTACAGGTGCGGCCTACGCGGCCAATCCCGCCTTATCATGCCAAATCCAAACCGGGGAGCTTGCGGCTTCCAATCCACCGAATTCGAACAGGAATATGAACGTCCTTCGAAGTCGGAACTCAAGCGCCAGATGACCGTCCTGCAAAAGCTGGGCGAAGAACTCGTCAATGAGGCCCGCGACCGCGTCAAGCGCGTCCCGATGCCGGAAGACGTGCGCGACGCCATTCTCGAATGCCAGCAAATCAAGGATCACGAAGGCCGCCGCCGCCAGCTGCAATACGTGGGCAAGAAGATGCGCACCCTGGATGAAGACGAAGTTGCCGCCATCCAACGCACCATCGATAGCTGGAAAGGCTTGTCGAAAGCCGACACGGCCAATATGCACGCGATGGAACGCCGCCGCGACAAACTCTTGACGGACGACAAGGCCCTGACCGTCTTGCTGTCGGAAAATCCGGAACTGGACGTGCAGCACCTGCGCACCCTGATCCGCAATGCCCGCAAGGAGCAAGCCGAGAACAAGCCGCCGAAGGCCTACCGTGAAATCTTCCAGATCTTGAAAGAGATCGCCAAGAAGCAAAATGGCGGCAAGAAAGATGCCGACGAAGATGACGCAGAAGCGGAAGACGACGAGTAATTGACCGTCCCAAACGCAAGGATGGACAAAAAACCGGGATAATCCCGGTTTTATTGTTTTTAAGACACTCCAAACTTTTATAGGTGACCGATGTCCACCACTCTCGAAGACGAATTGATTATCGGCCTCGTGTCGATCTCGGACCGCGCCAGCGGCGGCGTGTATGAAGACCTGGGCATCCCCGCCCTGGAAAGCTGGCTGTCCGCCGCCATCCGCACGCCTTTCCGCCTGGAAAAACGCCTGATCCCGGACGAGCGCTCGCAAATTGAAAACACCCTGATCGACATGGTCGACCTGAGCCACTGCCATCTGATCCTGACGACGGGCGGCACGGGTCCGGCGCGGCGCGACGTGACGCCGGACGCCACCTTGTCCGTCGGGACCAAGGAAATGCCCGGTTTCGGCGAGCAGATGCGCCAGATCAGCCTGCAGTTCGTGCCGACGGCCATTTTGTCGCGCCAGGTAGCCGTGATCCGCGAGACGCCCGAGCGCGCCGCCCTGATCATGAACTTGCCGGGCCAGCCGAAAGCCATCAAGGAAACCCTGGAAGGCTTGAAGGATGTTGATGGAAATCAATTGGTAAACGGCATCTTTGCCGCCGTGCCCTATTGCATCGACCTCATCGGAGGCCCCTACATGGAAACCGACCCGGCCATCTGCAAGGCCTTCCGTCCCAAATCGGCGCTGCGTCCGGCGCAACCATTACCAGAGGAAAATACATGAGCACTTTGCTGGAAACCATCGAACTCGACAGCGCACCGAACCCCACCGTCTCCATCATCTGGATGCATGGCCTGGGCGCCGACGGCAACGACTTCGTTCCCCTGGTGAAAGAACTCGATTTGCGCGGCTGCCCCGCCATCCGCTTCATCTTCCCCAGCGCCGGCACCATGCCCGTCACCATCAACAACGGCTATGTGATGCGCGCCTGGTACGACATCCTCGTGAGCGACCTCGTGCGCCGCGAAGACGAGGGCGGCTTGCGCGCCTCGCAGCTGCAGATCGAAGCGCTGATCGCGCGCGAAAAGGCGCGCGGCATTCCCGCCAGCCGCATCATCCTGGCCGGCTTCTCGCAAGGCTGCGCCATGACCTTGCAAACGGGCTTGCGCCATGCGGAACCGCTGGCCGGCCTGATGTGCCTGTCCGGCTATCTGCCGCTGGCCGACAAGACGGCTCTGGAACGCACGCCGGCCAGCCTGCAGACGCCGATCTTCATGGCGCACGGCACGGCCGACCCCGTGGTGCAGATCGGCCGCGCGCAACAGTCGCGCGACTTGCTCACCGGCATGGGTTACAAGGTGGAATGGCACGAGTACATGATGCAGCACTCGCTGTGCCAGGAAGAAATCGACGCCATCGGCGCATGGCTAAAGAAAGTATTGGCTTAAAGTAAAACAGGCGCGGTCTGCGCCGCGCCTGTTGTCTTGCGGAACGCCGGGAACGATCAGTTTACCGGCGTTTTTTCATTCCAGATTTTCAACATATCGGGCGACGCTTCCGAGCGGATGCCGTTATCCGTCAGCACCGATTCCGTCGCTGCCAGCATGTCCTTGCGGGGCACGACGACCATTTCCGCATCGCGCTGCTGGAAGCGGAACGTCAGCAATTCATCCGTCTGGTCGCGCAGCAAGGCCACCAGGTGCGCCAGGCTGCGCACGCGCACGCCATTGACGGAATCGACGACCGAGAAGAAACGGGTACTGTAGCCATTCATCAGCTTGTGCGGGAAGAACGGCGCGGCGATCACCACCAGTTCCTCGCGTTCGATGTCGGGCGCATCGCCGCGCCGCGTAGCCAGCGGATTGCCGGCAAACGCCATGCCGCCCAATATCGTTGGGTTGCCATTCGGCGCCGCCATGAATTCCGTGCTGGCGCGCGAAAACACCATCGGACCGAAGATGAAATAGGATGGGTAATTGCCCTGCAAGCCGCTGATGAGCATCGGGTGCGCCGCCGAGACGGGCACCTTGATTTTCAGGGGAGCGCCCTGGCGCACCACCGTCAACGGCAACTGGCCGTCTTTCGCCAGCTGCTGTACCCGGTACTGGAAGCGCACGCGGCTGTTGGCATTCAGCTTGACCATGCCCTGGTTGTCGATGGGAAAATCGCCGATATGCGTGATGACATCCCACTCCTTGAGCGGATAGGCGGCATCCTTGCTGGCCGGCGTCATCACGACGGCGCCTTCGACACCCTTGGCCAGCTTCAGATACGTGCGCAGCGCGGGATTTTCCAGCGTTTGCGTCACGTCGCGCATGGCCGGCTTGCCCTTGGGCGCGCCACTGTCCTGGTCGCGCAGGAACAGTTCGATTTCCTCGTTAGGGATGATGTAGCCGATGTTTTGCGCATTGGCCATGCCGGCAAAGGCCAGGCCGATCATCTTGTCGCCCGCAATCACGGGGCCGCCGCTATTGCCCGGATTGATGGCCGCATCGATCTGGATGCGCAGGCCGGACACGGGGAAGTTGTAGCGCACGAATTCGATGCGCGAAACGATGCCCTTGGTGATCGACAGCGAGGTGCCGCCCGTCGGATAGCCATACGCCAGCACGGCATCGCGCACGTCCGGCAAGACATTGGCGCGCGGCACCGCTTTATGGCTGGCAAAAAAACTGTCGTCGTCGATTTTCAGCAAGGCCAGGTCCATGCCGCGCGAGATGGCCAGCACGGTCGCCGGTATCTTGTCGCCGGCGCCATTCGCCTGGATCTGCACCTGGCTGGCATAGCCGACCACATGCGCATTGGTGAGGATGCGGCGGCCTTCGATGACGACGCCGGAACCCGTCACCTCTTGCGGCGCAGCCTTGCTCCAAGGCTTGTACGGATCCGGCCCGCGCAGGGTGGAAAACACCTTGACGACGGAATTTTCCAGGGCGGAAGCGCCGGGGCTGGCGGTGGCAGCGGTCTCGGCGGCAAGCGCGCGCACCGTCATCAAGGGGCAAAAAGAAAGGGCCAGCGCCAGGAAGGCGCGGCCCATCAGGGTGAAGCACGGACGAGTTTTCATTGAGCTTGTTGGCAATGGCAGGGAAGTAAAATTATATATTGAATAATTTCAACTTCATTACACTTTGTCCATCTTTGCCCGAAAAACACCTGTCATCAGGCGGGCATGGGCGGCACACCCAAGGCCGGCACCGCCGTCTGCGCGCCATTCATCACCATGGCCAGGAAGGTGTAGTAGCCATTGATACCCATCAAGTCGACCACGCCGTGCTCGCCGAACAGCGCCAGCGCCCGCGCATACGTGGCATCGCTGACGCGCTTGTTCTGCTGCAACTCGATGCAAAAGTCGTGCACGGCTTGCTCATCTTCTTTCAGGGCCAGCGGTACGCGCCGCGCAGCGATGGCATCCACGGCCGCTTGCGCAATGCCGTTCTGCACGGCCAGCGGCGCGTGGATGGCCCACTCGACTTGCTGGTCCCACTGGCGCGCCGTCACCAGGATCGCCAGTTCCGACAGCCGCGTGCCGATGGCGCTGCGGTAGCGCAAGTATGCCCCCATGCGCTGCGCCGTTTCCATCAGCTCGGGGCTGCGGATCAGCGGCACGAAGGGGCCGTACAGCGCCCCGCGCGGACCGTCGATGATGGCTTGCGCGGCCGCGCGCTGCTGGACATCGAGCTGGTCCAGCGGCAACGGCGGCAAACGGTCGATATCGCTACCGGCCATCAGGCTGTCCAGGCGACCACGTCCTGCTGCTGTTCACCGAGGCCGGCGATACCCAGGCGCATGCTGTCGCCTTTTTTGAGGAAACGCTGCGGCTTGCGGCCCTGGCCCACACCCGGCGGCGTGCCCGTGGCGATGACGTCGCCCGGTTCCAGGGTCATGAATTGCGACAGGTAGCTGACGATCTGCGCCACCGTGAAGATCATGGTTTGCGTATTGCCGGTCTGCATGCGCTTGCCGTTGACTTCCAGGTACAGGTCCAGGTCCTGCTCGTCGATGACTTCATCGCGCGTCACCAGCCATGGGCCGACGGGGCCGAAGGTGTCGCAACCCTTGCCCTTGTCCCACTGGCCGCCCCGTTCCAGCTGGAACGAGCGCTCGGAAATGTCGTTGACGACGCAATAGCCGGCCACGTATTTCAGGGCGTCCTCTTCGCTCACGTATTGCGCGCGCGTGCCGATGATCACGCCCAGCTCCACTTCCCAATCCGTCTTTTTCGAGCCTTTCGGCAACACGACATTGTCGTCCGGGCCATTCAGGCAAGTGATGGCCTTCATGAAGACGATGGGTTCGGCCGGGATCGGCATGCCGGCCTCGGCCGCGTGATCCGCGTAATTCAGGCCGATGCCGATGAACTTGCCGACTTTCGCCAGCGGCACGCCGAAGCGTGGATTGCCGCGCACCAAAGGCAAGGTCTTTTCGTCCAGCTTGGCCAGCTTGCGCAGGGCCTTGTCGGACAGTTGCGCGCCATCAATATCGGCAATCACGCCGGACAGGTCGCGCAGTTTGCCTTCTTCATCGATCAGGCCCGGTTTTTCCTTGCCTGGACGTCCATAACGAACGAGTTTCATAGTCTTCCTTGGAGTTGATCATTGCCGCTGTGCAGGCTGCCATTTTACCGGATGGCCCGGCACGCCTGCAGCGGTGAATGAAAAACATCGCAAGTCCCGGCAATTGCAAGGCCGCCAGCACGCCAAACGCCGCCTGGTACGCCTGCGGCGGATACTGCTGCTGGCTGTTCAGGGGCCAGCAGCCGAGGATCAGGCCAAAGCCCGCCTGCACCAGGAAGGCGCCCGTGAAAATGAGCAAATTCAAACAGGTGGCCGCCCTGCCCGTCAAGCTGGCCGGCATGCTTTGCGCAACGATCGCATACTCGAGGCCCGTCACCGTGCCCAGCAGGGTAAACAGCACGGACAGCAAAGGCAGGCTGGGCACCACATTGCACGCCATCGCCACTTGCACGGCGACAAACAGGACGATGCCCACGCCCGCCACTTGCATGGGTGCAATACCGCGCCGCGCCGCCCATTCCGTCAGCATGCCCATGCCGATGGCGCCAAAGATGACGGCCGCCATGCCCAGGTACAACAAGTACGCGACATTGTCGTCGGACAAGCCGCCCACGTCGGCCAGCCAGCGCCCCACCCACAATCCCTGCACGCCAAAGAACACCGTGTGCGGCAGCAGGATCAGCGCGATGGTGCGGCGAAAGGCCCTGTCGCGATACACGCTCCAGACGCTGACCTTGTTCCTCGCGGCGGCGGGCGCAGGCAGGGCCGGCGACAGCAGGCGGATCAGCAAGCCGATGGCCAGCGCCGCCAGCGCCAGGCCCAGGAACACGCCGCGCCAATCCGTGTAATGCAGGGCCAGCTTGACGGGCATGGTGGCCGTGGCCGCCCCCAGGCCGCCCACGGCGATCAGGTAGCCATGCACGGAAGGCAGGCGAGCTGGCGCGATGGCGCACGAGATCGCTTTCACGGCAGCCATGAAACAGCCGCCCAGGCCCGCCCCCATCAAGGCGCGTGCCCACATCAGTCCGGCAAAGCTGTGGCCCCGGCTGAACAGCCACACGCCCAGGGCCGCCAGCGCCAGCAGCCACAGTTGCACCGTGCGGGGGCCGTAGCGGTCGAGCGCCATGCCGACCGGCAATTGCACCAGCGCAAAGGCGAGAAAAAAGGCGCTGGTCAGCAGACCCAGCTGGGTCGGCGTCAGGGCGATGGCGCCCAGCAATTCGGCCGTCAGCACGGCATTCACGCCGCGCAGCAGACAGGACAGGTAATGACCGAGCGCGAACGGCAGGAACACCAGGCAAAACACGGCCGCGCCGGAGCGGGCAGGCGCGCCGTGGCCGTGCATGCTCAGGCGGCCTGTGCCAGGCGGATGATTTTATGCGGCACCTGCGGCACCGGGTCATCCGTTTCAAAGAAAAACTTGTCCTGGCCAAAGGCCGGCTTCAAATCGTCCATCCACGTCGCTTCCGCATCGAACTTGGCATAAAACGGCCGGCGCACCCAGTCCGGGTTGCGCGCCTGCAAAAATTGCAGGGCAAACAGTTTTTCGCCATGGATGGTGACGATGCCATCGATGACGATCTTGCCGGGAAACGCGCTCATGGAAGGCCCGCGCACCGTGCGCGACAGGCCGGACACCATCTGGTAGGCGGCCTGGAAAATCTCGTGCGCCTTCGCCAGGGGCAACTCGAAATAGCTGCGCGGGCCCGTGTCCCGTTCGACAAACATGTAATACGGAATCGCCCCCAGGCGCGTGCCCGTCTGCCACAGCTCGGCCCAGCTAGCGGGGTCTTCGTTGATGTGGCGGATCAGCGGCCCCTGCATGCGCAAGGTAGCGCCCGTGGAAATGATGCGCTTCACCGCTTGCTGGGCGATGTCCTGGCGCAACTCGACGGCATGGCTGTAATGGCCCATCACGGCCAGGTTCTTGCCCGCCTTGACGATGCGCTCGAACAGGCGCATCAAGTCGTCCGCATCGCGGTCCGAGACAAAGCGCTGCGGCCAATACGCCACCGCCTTGGTGCCGATGCGGATGTTCTGGATATGTTCCAGGCCCGGCGCCAGCAACGGTTCCAGGTAGGCAGCCAGTTGCCGCGTATTCATGATCATCGGGTCGCCGCCCGTGATCAGCACGTCCGTCACTTCCGGATGCAGTTTCAGGTAGGCGACGAGCTCATGCGACTCATGCGCATCGAACTTCATGTCGTCCATGCCGACGAACTGGGGCCAGCGGAAACAGAAGGTGCAATACGCGTGGCACGTCTGTCCTGCGCTGGGGAAAAACAGCACCGTTTGCGCATATTTATGCTGCAAGCCGCGCACGGGCGCATCGTTGACCCGGGGCACGTTGTGCGTCATCTGGCCGGCCGGATGGGGATTCATGCCCAGGCGCAAGCCATGCACATAGGCATCGATAGCGGCCTTGTCCTTCTGCACCAGCACCAGCTCGCGCAGGTGCGCGTACTGCTCGGGCGCCAGCATGTCGCGGTGGGGAAAGACGAGGCGATAGATAGGGTCGTCGGGGATGTTGTTCCAGTCGATCAATTGATCGAGCACATAGGCATTGGTGCGAAACGGCAAGACGTGCGAGACCACTTGCACGGCTTCGCGCTGCTCTTCCGGCAGCCATTCCCACTGCCGCGCCTGTTGTATGGTGTGCCGCGTATACGGCTTGAACTTGGGTGAAAACGGCTCGGTAATGGGTGCGGACACGATCGGCTCCTTGCTAGTAAACAGCGATAACTTCCTTGAAACCAGCCCTATCCCGGCCAATTCCAGCCTCTTCCTCTGCCATGCCTTGCCCGCTTGGCATGCTGTGAAAGTCATCATAGTTCTTGCCGCTCGGAACCAAATTGTTACATATCAACAAGCCGTCGATACGTTGCAAGCTACCGACAAGCAACACCTTAGTTTGTGCCATCGCAATTTGCGGGAAGCGCCGGCGACGTAAATTACGACTTGGCAACATATCCCTCGATATCACAAGGAGCTTTCATGAAACGCTTATTCACGGGTAGCCTGCTGTGCCTGGCATTTGCCGGTGGCAACGTCAGCGCCGCGGTCGAACCAACGGAAAAAGACGCCATCGCCATGGCCGAACGGGGCGCCGCCTTCATGAAGGCGCATGGCAAGGAAGAAATGATGAAGAAAATCACGGCGAAAGACCCGGACTTCGTGCAGGGCTCGCTGTATGTGGACATGCGCGACATCAAGACGGGCATCGTGTTGGCCCACCCCATCAATCCTTCCATCGTCGGCAAGGATTTGACGGATGTGCCCGATGCGAATGGCAAGAAATATCGCCGTGAAATCATTGAGCTGGCGCAAAAACAGGGCAAGGGCTGGGTCGACTATCAGTACAAGAATCCCACCACCGGCAAGATCGAACCGAAGACCACCTACATCCTGCGCGTCAACGATGTGGTGCTGGAAGCGGGGATCTACAAAAAATAGGGCAAGGGCGGCGCGCACGCACACCGCGCGCCGCCTGCGGTTTGAACAGCCATCGCCAGGAGTCGAGCATGCTCAATCAATTACGCATAGGGCCAAAATTATTGCTGGCGCCCACCCTGGTCTTGCTGTTGCTGATACTCAGCTCGACCGGCGCCTGGTATGGCATGGTGCGGCAAAATGCCTCGCTGGAAAACATGGTGCGGGTACGCATCACGCACCTGAAGGCAGCCGCCGACGTACTAGGGGACGCCAAGCATGTGCACGGCAATATGTACCAGTTGCTGTCGTGGACGAATGGCAGCTTCGCCAAGGCCCGCCTCGATACACTGGAGCAACAGATCAAGGCGCGCCACGCGGCCATCGGCACCCAGCTGGCCTCGCTGCGCGCCACGGCCACGGGCGCCGAACTCACCCTGGTCGATGCGGCCATCACGGCACTGGCCGGCTATCGCAAGGCTGTGCTGGAAACCATGGAAATGGCGCAGATGGACCAGTCGATCGCCACCAATTCCATGCTCAAGGCGGAAACGCAATTCGGCCAGTTCAATACGCAGCTGGCGCAACTGTCCGCGCTGGAAACGACGCTCAGCAGCCAGGCCCATGCGACGGCCAGCGCCGAGTTTCGCACCCTGTGCTGGAGCTTGCTGCTGACCGTCCTGCTCTCCATCCTCGTCTCCATCGTGGTGACCATGCTGGTGCGGCGCGCCATGCTGGTGGAAATCCGCGGCATTGCCGACGCCGTGCAAGACTTGGCGGAGGGCAAGCTGATGGCTGGCGCGCCCAAGCAGGGCAATGATGAAATCGCCGCCACCTCGCGCGTGCTGGACCAGACCATCGCCCACTTGAACCAGACCTTGCGCACCATCATGGGCGCCGTGCAATCGATCGACACGGCCTCGCATGAAATTGCCACCGGCAACCTGGATCTGTCGGCGCGCACGGAAATGCAAGCCAGTTCGCTGGAAGAAACATCGAGCGCCATGGAAGCGCTGACGCAAGCCGTCAATGACAACGCCGACAACGCCCAGCTGGCCTGCGAGCTGGCGGGGCAGGCATCCACCCTGGCCGTGCAAGGGGGCGTGTCGATGCAGCAAGCCGTGACGACGATGGCGACGATACGCGCCAATTCGCGCCAGATCGTGGATATTATCGGCGTGATCGACGGCATTTCCTTCCAGACCAATATCCTCGCGCTGAATGCGGCGGTGGAAGCGGCGCGCGCGGGAGAACAGGGCCGCGGCTTTGCCGTGGTGGCGTCGGAAGTGCGCACCCTGGCGCAGCGCTCGGCGCAGGCCGCCAAGGAAATCAAGACCCTGATCGCCACGTCCGTCACCACCATCGATGGCGGCAGCGTGGCCGTGCAGCAAGCGGGCGACAGCATGGGCGCCATCGTGGCCTCGGTGCAGCAAGTCAATGAGATCATCCAGCGCGTGAAACAGGCCAGCGCGGAACAGGCGTCGGGCATCACGGAAGTGAACCAGGCCGTCACGCAAATGGATGACGTCACCCAGCAAAATGCGGCCCTGGTGGAGCAGGCGGCAGCGGCGGCGGCCAGTTTGCAAGACCAGGCCGTCAAATTGTCGGCGGCCGTGGCCGTGTTCACTCTGGATGAGCGCCCCGCCTCACCGGCTGGCCACACCGAAGACGAAGCATTCCAGCATCCGGCCAGCCCCGCCAACGGAGAAGGCAAGGACCGGCGCGCATTGCACAGCCCGCTGCGCGGCATGCCCGGCCGGCATGGCGCCAACGATGCATCGCGGCGCCGGCGCAGCTAGACGGCGGGCGCGCGCAGCGGTTTACTCAGATAGGGCGAGCCGGCCAGCACGAAGCGCCACGGCGTGTCCATCGCTTTGGAAATGCCGATGCGCGGCCCCGTTTGCACCGTGACATTGCCTTCGCGGGCCAGCAACAGGAACGGCGGCGCGTCCAGTGCCAGCCGGTTGTGCAGATGGCTCACGCCCAGCGCCTGGCACACCTTGCCCGGTCCCGAGCACAGCAGCCGCTCCCCCTCGACGCCGCGCCGTTCGCGCATCGCATCGAGCCCCTCCACGGGTTCGATCGCGCGGATCAGCACGCCCGCGCCATGCCCCGCTTCGCGGCACACAAAGTTCAGGCACCAGTGGATGCCGTACGAGCGGTAGACATAGGCGTGCCCGGGCGGGCCGAACATGGCCGCATTGCGCGGCGTCATGCCCCCATACGTGTGCGAAGCGGGGTCCAGCCGGTCATACGCTTCCGTTTCCACGATGCGCCCGCCCACGCCGTCGACCAGCACGGTCACGCCGATCAGCTGGCGCGCCACGCTGCTGGAATCGTCCGCGAAATCGATACCCGCAAGGATTTTTTTCATCAGGCAATTGTACTGCCGCGCATCCGGCCGCACGCCTGGCCCCGCCTTGAAAACAAATAAAACTTGGTTTTTTCATCATGGATACCGGGATGGGCAAGGTCGTAAAATGATGAAAATCACGGCCGGACCGGGCCAAAACGGGGATTTTTTCCAGAATATATTGCAGATATGAACTATTGCTATGCATAAACAGCGATAATCGTCGGGCACTGCGCCAGACGCCCCTGAGGCGGGCAGCGGCAGCGCGCAACAGAATAAGCACCGGGCACAAAAATGATGATGAAAGCGTGATGATGAGAGCGGCAGCGCAAAAGCAGATAGAGCAGGAAGATCCGGTTGACGCCTTGATGCGCTCCATCCGTATCCCGCCGCGTCCCAGCCTGCTGGTCGACTTGCAGCGCGAACTGGCGGAACAGGACCCGTCGCCGCGCCGCATCGCGCGCATCATCGCCGACGACGTCGGCATGTCGGGCGCCCTGCTGAAATTGGCCAATTCGCCGTTCTATGGCGCCGCGCGCAAGGCCAAGTCCGTCGAGCAAGGCATCAATTTCCTCGGCATCAACCAGTGCAGCGCCATGATGACGGGCTTGCTGGCACGCCAGGCGCTGGAAGCGGAAGGCGTGGAACTGACCAACTTCTGGGATGTGTCGGCCAAGCGCGCGCGCGCCCTGGTATTTACCTCACGCAAGCTGCGCATCGCCCCGCCCGACATCGCCCACACCTTCGGCCTGTTCTGCGACATCGGCGTGCCCCTGCTGATGAACCGCTTTCCCGACTACGTCAACACGTACGCGGCGGCCGCCAACGATGCGCACAATTGTTTTACAGCACTGGAAGACGCGCGCCACCAGACCAACCACGCGGCCATCGGCTGCTTGCTCGCGCGCAACTGGGGCCTGTCTTCCGACGTCTCGTGGGCGATTTTGCACCACCACGATTACACGGTGCTGGCCGACCCGTCCACGGACGACGCCATCCGCTCGCTCGTCGCCCTGTCGCTGCTGGCCGAAAAGGGCATTCAGCGCTACCATGGCAACAGTACCTCGCTGGAGTGGGACAAGGGCGGCGAACTTGCTTGCCAGCATCTTGGCCTGTCGCAGGAAGAAGCCGCCGACCTGCTCGACGAACTGCACGAGATGTTCGATACCGACCATTGAGGTATCAGGCGGCCGCGGCCGCCTGTATGATCCGTCCCGGCGCCTGGCACAAGCCCTGGCGCCTGTTTCCGTTTGCCCGACCCGTCTTTCTTAACCTGTTGATCGCCATGCCCAAAAATAAGCGCCCTGTCCCCCGTAAATCCGCCAACACGCCTGAAGACAAGGATGAATCCGTCACGCGCATGCTGTGCACGATGGCCCTCAACCTGGCGGAGCAGGAAGACAGCGAATCGCAGGGCACGGTACTGGCCGAGCAAGCCGTCGAGTTCGGCCGCCTAATCCGCAAGGCCTTGAATCAAAAGAAGGATGAAATCCTGTACGACGCCATCGAGCGGGCGAAATACGAGGACGTGGGCGCCTATCAGTACCTGCGCAGCCATATCGAGGAAGCGGCGTCCATTTCCGTGATCCGCCGCGAAAATGCTCCGGCCATGGAAATCAACGCCTTCGTCGTGCCCCTGCTGGTGCAAAGCACGGGCGGCCTGAAGGAAGCGGACAGCTTCCAGGACCAGGACGCGTTCGAAGCGCTGGTGAAAAGTTTCCAACAGGCAGAACTGGAAAGCGCCAAGGCCAAGGTAGTCCTGATGAGCCACGCCTACGACCTCGATGAAATCGACCGCATCACCTACAGCCACCTGCACGAAATGGTGCGCGATGCGTATTCTTCGATGACGGACAAGAAGATCGTCGCCACGCCGGGCCTGGAAAGCAGCATCGTCGGCTGGAGCGAAACGGCCTTCGGCCCGCAGGACACGGCCGTCGAACTGCGCTTCCTGCTGGGCTTTGCCCTCAAGCGCGTGGACGACCCGTTCTATGCGGAGCCGAAGGATGAAGCGGCGCTCGACGCCTGGTTCGACGCGCGCATGGCCCGCTACCAGCAGTGGACGACGGAAGTGGGCGATCTGGTGAAGCGCTGCCTGGCGCCGGCCGGCAACACCCTGGAAGTGAGCTTCCTCTACCAGGACCTGTTCCACGGCGGCAAGGAACAAGGCATGAGCGAGTATGCGATGCTGCAGATGATGTCCGGCATCAACCATGCATTGGCGGAAAACAACGTGGACGCGGGCGACGTCTCGGTGGTCGTCGGCCCGGCCGAGGAACACGGCGAAATGCTGCTGCGCGTCAACGTCAGCACGGCAGACGGCCAGTTGCTGCACAGCGCCGACAAGCCGCTGGACCTGGCCGCCGACCTGCAGGACGAAGTCGACGACATCTGCGACGCGCTGGCCACCATCGGCGTCAGCAACTTGTCAGTGGCGCTGAAATTCGATGCCAAGGGACAGCCGCTGGAAGCGCAGCCGTACGCGCCGGCATAAAGCCGGCAAACTGATCAACTGAGTCCCCGCATTACAACGGCTGCAATGTTTTCCATTGCAGCAACTTGGCGCCATACGCGAGTGTGTAAGCGGGGCTGCTCGACGGCAAGCTGACGATGCGGTAGCGCTGCGCGTGCTCGCCCAGCACCTTGACGCCCAGCTTGGCGGCCGTGCCGCCGTTGAAGGCGATCGTGTGCAATTGCGGCAGGCTGGCGGCCAGGGCCACCAAGTCGTTATCGTCGCGGGCGCGGATATTGCTGTCCAGACTGCCCGTGCGCTGCGCCTGCGCCACCACATCCCACAGGCCCACGCCATGCGCCAGCAAGGTGCTCAAGCGCGCTTCATAGGGCTGGCTCGTCAAGTCCACGCCCAGCACCTCTCCCAGCAGCCGCCAGAACTTGTTTTGCGGATGCGCATAATACTGGCTGTGCGCCAGCGATTTTTCGCCGGGCAAGCTGCCCAGTATCAGCAAGCGCGTATCGGCGTCGACGACGGGATCGAAACAGCGCTTGCGCGGGTCGGCGGCAGTGTCTGGCAAGAAGGCTGGGCTATTCAAATGAGCGGTCCGGAGGGGGAAATGAAGGGCCATTTTACCCGGCCACGCGACGGTGTAGAATTCCCGGACAACCATCCCTACACAAGAGACCGCCCATGCGCACCATCGACACCCTGCTGGCCCAGTATGGCGAAAGCCACCGCAACCACGTCAATGAATGGGTACACATCGTGTGCGTGCCGCTGATCGTTTTCAGCCTGCTGGGACTGCTGTGGAGCGTGCATCCCAGCGTGGCGCTGCTCGGCAGTATTCTCGCTTTATACTATTACTACAAGCTGTCGCGCCCGTTTGCGGCGGGCATGCTGGCCATGCTGGCCGCCATGCTGGGCCTGCTGCTGCTGATGCCGGCGCTGACCGTCCTGCCCGTGTCGCTGGCGCTGTTCGTGCTGGCCTGGATAGGCCAGTTCATCGGCCACCAGATCGAAGGCAAGAAACCGTCGTTCCTGGACGACTTGCGCTTCTTGCTGGTGGGACCGCTGTTCGTGCTGGGATTTTTGTATCGGCGCCTGCGGCTGGCGTATTGAGCAGCAAGCGGTCACGCGGGGCCGTAACAGATTTTTACTATTCGCAACTAGTTATATGAGGCAAGTGTCCTTATGATAAGTCATCATCTGTCGGTCAATGTAATCGGCAACTAACTTTTGTCCAAGGGAGTCCCACATGAAAGCACCAATTATTGCAGTGGCATTGCTGGCCACCCTGGCCGGCTGCGCCGTACAACCGAACTCGGCGAATGTGTACAACGCGCGCCAGGCGCAGAATGAACAATCGGTTCGCATGGGCACGGTTGAATCCGTGCGCCAGGTCACCATCGACAAGGGTGAAACGGGCACGGGCGTGCTGGCTGGCGCGGCGCTGGGCGGCGTGGCCGGCTCGACAGTCGGTGGCGGCAAGGGCGCCATCGCTGCCAGCATCCTGGGCGCCGTCGCCGGCGGCATGGCGGGCAAAAGCATCGAAGCGAACGCTTCCAACAAACCCGGCCTGGAAATCACCGTACGCCTGGACAATGGCGACATGCGTGCCATCGTGCAAGACGCGGACGAACTGTTCCGTCCGGGCGAACGCGTGCGCCTGCTGTCCGATGGCCGCAAGACCCGCGTCACCCACTGATCTGCTTGCCGGCGCATGCGCTCAGCCGAATGCGCCGGCAGCCATCAGCAAGGCCGAGGGCGACATGCCCTCATGCAGCCAGATGGCAACCAAGGTTGCCACCACGACATATACAAGCACGCTCCATACTTTGATCTGCAGTGAGGCTGGCATGGCGGTCCCCTTCAAAGATGCAATTCAGAAAATGTTTACTTGATAATAAAGTAAATATTTTCATAAATTCAACATTTTCCAGAAGCACTGCGCTGGCTCAATGCCTCGTTGTCTCCTGACCACTCTTTGAGCAAGCCCGGCCAAGACTCGCCATCCCCGCGCGATGCCCGTATACTTGCGCGATGTCCTCTCCTCTCCTGTTCATCATTGCCTGCCTGATCTGGGGCTCCACCTTCTGGGCCATCACCTTGCAGCTGGGCGATGTCGCCCCCGCCGTTTCCGTGGTCTACCGCTTCGGCCTCGCGTCCGCCACCCTGTTTGCCTGGTGCGCCTTGCGCGGCGACCGCTTGCGCCTGCCCTGGCGCGTGCAGAAATGGATGCTGCTGCAGGGCCTGGCCTCGTTTGCCCTCAGCTATGTGTGCACGTATAGTTCCGAGCAATATCTCGTCTCGGCCCTCGTCAGCGTGCTGTTTGCGCTGATGGTGTTCTGGACGCCATTGCTCAACCGCATCGCCTTCGGCACGCCCATCACCTGGAGCACCTGCTGCGCGGCCTTCGTCGCCATCTGCGGCATCGTGCTGCTGTTTTACCAGTCCATCGGGGCGGCACTGCAAGATATCCTGGGCGGCGGCAATGGCCATTTCCTGCTCGGCTTCATGCTGGCCCTGGTGGCCACCGTGTCCAGCACGGTGGGCAACGCCCTCGTCATGAAAGTACGCGAGCATTCCGGCAACGTGATGCTGACCATGGCCTGGACCATGCTGTGGGGCACCTTGATGGTGGCCGCCTGGGCCGTCGCCACGGGCCAGTCCTGGCAATTGCCCGCGCGCCCCAGTTACTGGATGGGATTGTTGTACCTGGCCATCTTCGGCTCGGTCATCGCCTTCAGCGCGTATTTCACCTTAATCGCCCGCATCGGCACGCAAAAGACCGTGTATATCGGCGTCGTCACCCCCGTCATTTCCGTGCTGCTGTCGGTGCAGTTCGAACACTACCGGCCCGCCGCCATCGAATGGGCGGGCATGGTGCTGTGCCTGTCCAGCGTGGCCTGGGCCCTGACGTCGGGCGCGCGCAAGACGGCTGCCGTTTCCTCTATTTCCACCACTCCATCAACAAAGGCAACATGAGCACCTCTTCCTCCCTCGCCATCCGTCCCGCGACCGCATCCGACGTGGCCGCCATCTTTGGCATGATCCATGAACTGGCCGTGTTTGAAAAACTCGAACACATGATGATCGCCAGGGAATCCATGCTGCACGACAGCCTGTTCGGCGCCCATCCCGCGTGCGAAGCGCTGGTGGGCGAGGAAGATGGCGAGGTGGTGACGTTCGCCCTGTTCTTCCACAACTTTTCCACCTTCCTGTGCCGCAAGGGCTTGTACCTGGAAGACCTGTATGTGAAGCAATCGGTGCGCGGCAAGGGTTATGGCAAGCAAATGCTCGTGGCGCTGGCGCAACTGGCCGTCGAACGCGATTGCGGCCGCTTCGAATGGTCGGTGCTGGACTGGAATGAAAACGCGATCAATTTCTACAAGGGCATGGGCGCGGACGTGATGCCGGACTGGCGCATCTGCCGGGTCGCTGGCGATGCCTTGACGCAATTGTCGGCGGGTACGCCAAAGCCGGCCTGATTGGAGCGGGAACTGCAAGGAAGGGGAACTGCGAGGAGGGGGAACTGTAGCGAGCGGATGCGATTTGTGGCCGAGAAGCGGAACTGTACGCGAGGTACAGTGAGCATCGCAGGCCGCAAGGCGCGCCGCGCAGTAAGTTCCAAAAAAATCCCCGCGGGCTAGCGGCACCGCGGGGTGAACCCATTGTCAAGTGGGAGGGGGAGAATGCAATCAACGGTTATCAATATAAACGCTGCCGCTTGCCACCGCGCAGACCTTTACATTTGCTTACCGGGCCTTACATTTGACTTAAATCCGCTAACCAAGTGTCACCAAGTGTCGCTCGGATGACACTGATTATTTCCGTGGTTCAATCAATGTGCCGTGCAAACCGATATGTTGTTGCGCAACCCCACTGCCGTCCTGCGTATTTGTATAGATTTGGTACACTGTCAGGCAGGCGATGCAGCCAGCAACCACGGCGAAAATGACCATGCGACGCTCCTTGAGTATGCTTGAGGGAATCAGGACCCGCGGCGCCTGATGATGACCGGGCGAGCAGGGAAGATTCAGTGTGGCATCTTCGGTCAGGGGGGCATTGCGCAATCTCAAACGCGCCAATTTGACGGGGTCATGGCATTTGATATGGCGCAAAGTGGCGGCATTCCGCTCACACAAAATGAACGCATCGTTACGCACCTGGGAGCCACATCATGAATGTCTCTGCCAAACCGCTCGTCATGAAAATCTACCGCGCCTACCTGCGCTCCCGCCTGGAACGCTATACGCGCGACTTGCAAGCCATCGCCGAACAGCGCGAGAACGACTTCCAGGCTGAACGCATCCTGCACCAGGCCGTCGTCTCGGTGCGCTCGAAACTGCACTCGCTGTAATCGTGATGCCGTCAGTGCTGCCGGCCGGCCACGGCCCAGCGCTCCACCAGCTCGAACAAGCCTTGCGTCAGCAGGGCCAGCACGGCTGCGGGGATCGCGCCGGCCAGCAGCATGTCGTTGTCATTCAGCGCCAGGCCGATGGTGATGCGTTCGCCGTAACCGCCCGCGCCGATAAAGGCGGCGATGGTGGCCGTGCCCACGCTCATCACAGCCGCCGTTTTGATGCCCGCCAGCATCACCGGCAAGGCCAGCGGCAAGTCCACGTGCAGCAAGCGGTCGCGCTTGCTCAAGCCCAGCGCCAGCGCCGCCATGCGCAAGCCTTGCGGCACCTGCAAGATGCCCGTGCACGTGTTGCGCACGATGGGCAGCAAAGCGTACACGAATAGCGCGACCAGCGCCGGCACGGTGCCGATCATGCCCAGCAGCGGGATCAATATCGCCAGCAGGGCCAGCGACGGCACCGTCTGCAGCACGCCGACGAAGGCCAGCACCGTTTGCCGCAGCGGCGCCGACAACGCCGCCAGCACGCCCAGCGGAATGCCGATCAGGCACGCCAGCGCCACCGACAGCAGCACCAGGGTCAGGTGCTGGCGCGTCAGGGTCCACAAATCGTCGCCGATGAGTTTATCGAGCAGCTTGCTGCGCGCGGCGGCCGGTTTTTTCGCCGACGTGCCGGAGGCCAGCCACTGGTGCGCCACGCCGGAAAAAGTCTTGCCATCGATTTCCACGGCCGCATTCATGGCGATCATGTCGCTCTCGCTGATGCGCCCCTGCAAGCCTTGCAGCGCGAGCCAGGCGGCGGGAAAACGCTGCGGCACGTCGAGCCGGTACAAGAGCATGGCGTCGTAGCGGGGAAAATACTGCTGCGTATCGGCCAGCACGCGCAAGCCGTACTGGCGTATCTTCGCGTCCGTCGAATAGATGTCGATCACATCCACCTGGCGCTGCGCCAGCGCCTCGTAGGCGATGCCGTGATCGAGCCCGCGCGGGCGCTGCGGCAAGCCATAGCGCGCGGCCAGGCCCGGCCAGCCATCGACCCGGCCGATGAATTCATGCGACAGGCCGAACTTCAAGGCGGGATGCTGCGCCAGCTGCGCCAGGCTGGCGATGCCCGTTTCATCGCCGCGCATGGCCAGCGCATAGGTATTGTTAAAGCCCAGCGGCACGGCCACGCCCAGGCCCAGCGCCGCCAGCTCGCGCCGCATCTGCGCCAGATCAATGGCCTTGTCGTGCTTGAGGATTTCGCCGGCGATGGTGCCCATGTATTCGGCATACACGTCGATGCTGCCCGCCTGCAGCGCAGCCAGCACGATGGCCGTGTTGCCCAGGCCTTGGCGGTGTTCCGCCCTGACGTGCGGCGCGGCGCTCTGTTTGACGATTTCGCCGAGAATATACGATTCCGTGAAGCGCTTCGAACCCACCTTCAGGGTGCCGCCGTCCATGGCAAGGGAGGACATGGGCGCGGCGGCGAAGACAAGCGAGAACAGCAGATAAAACAGCAAACAAGCAGCACGCACGCGGCGCTCCAGGACGGATGATCAATCCGTCAAGCTTACCACCGGCGCGCGCCAGACACCGCCGTGTACCACGCCCGCGCACGGGTTCAGGCCCAGCGCATACGCCAGGTCGGCCGGGCGCGCGATGCGCCACAGGGCGAAATCGGCGCGCTTGCCCACCGCCAGGCTGCCCGTTTCCTGCTGCAGGCCCAGCGCGCGCGCCGCATGGATCGTGCAACCGGCCAGCGCTTCCTGCGGCGTCAAGCGCCACAGGGTGCAGGCCATGTTCATCGCCAGCAGCAGGGACGTCAGCGGCGACGTGCCCGGGTTGCAATCGGTGGACACGGCCATGGGCACGCCGGCCGCGCGCAAGGCCGCCACGGGCGGCGGCTGCGTCTCGCGCAAAAAGTAATACGCGCCCGGCAGCAGAACGGCCACCGTACCGTGTTCCGCCATGGCGGCGACGCCCTCTGCCGACAAAAATTCCAGGTGGTCGGCCGACAGGCCGCCATAGCGCGCCACCAGCGCCGCGCCGCCCAGGTCCGACAGCTGCTCGGCATGGAGTTTCACAGGTAGCCCCAGCGCTTTCGCCGCCTCGAACACGAATTCCGTTTGCGCCGGCGTAAAGCCGATGCGCTCGCAAAAGGCGTCGACGGCGTCCACCAGGCCGTCGCCGGCCAGCTGGGGCAGCATCTGCCCGCACAGCAGCCCGATATACGCATCGGCCTGGCCTGCATACTCGGGCGGCAGCGCGTGCGCGCCAAGGAAGGTGGTGCGCACGGATACGGGCAGTGTTTGCCCTATCCGGCGCGCCACGCGCAGCATCTTCGCTTCGCTGGCCGCGTCGAGACCGTAGCCGGACTTGATCTCCAAGGTGGTCACGCCCTCGGCCAGCAGCGCCAGCACGCGGGGCAGGCTTTGCCGCAGCAATTCGTCGTCGCTGGCCGCGCGCGTGGCGCGCACGGTGGACATGATGCCGCCGCCGGCACGGCTGATGTCTTCATAGCTGGCGCCATTCAGGCGCGCCTCGAATTCGTCGCTGCGGTTGCCCGCGTGGACGATGTGCGTGTGGCAGTCGATCAGGCCGGGCGTAAGCCAGCAACCCTGGCCATCCTGCAGCACCGCGCCGCTGGCCGGCAGCTCGTCGCCGGGGCCGAACCAGGCGATGCGGCCATCCTTGACGGCGATGGCCGCATCGAGCAGCTCGCCATAACCGTACTCCATGGTGGCCAGGTGGACGTTGTGGATGACCAGGTCCCAGTCTTGCATCGCTATCTCTCCCTAGGTAAACAGGTCGACGCACAAGACGGGCGAACGCTGCAAGGCGTCGAGCCGCCATTCCTGCGCATCGTCGGCGTCCAGCAGCAGCGCGTCATGGCGGGCCAGCGCGAACTGCTGCTCGCCACCGCGCGCCAGCACGTGGCCTTCGCCGGCGACAAACAGCAAGGTCGCCGCGCTGCGCCGCACCAGCCGGCACGGGGCCGTGATTTTTTCCAGCTGGTGGCGGCAGCGGTCGCGCCGCGTCATCACGTTGAAATCCGTCGTCGTTCCCCTGACTTGCGCCTCCACGGCCGCTTCGCCGGGAAACCACAGCATCGGTTGCGCCGCGCTCAAGGTCACCTTGCGCACACCATCGAGCGTCAGCTGCACGCTGTCGCCATCGACCAGCATCAGGCTGCGGTCGATGCCGGGAAAGCTGGAAAACGGCCCGCTGGCCGTGATCGTCGCCAGGCTGATACGCCAGTCGAATTCCATCAGGCTGGCGCCGGGCGGAGCAATGGCGATTTCCATCGTGCTGCCGCCGCCGTTTTTCCACGGCGCGGCGCGCAGGCATTCCTGCGGGATGAAGGTCGCCATCAGAGCGCCCTCAGTTGCGCCAGCGTGCGCTTGTAGGCGGCGGCGATGGCGTCCTGCGCCACGTGGCGCCCGTCGCGCACCTGCCATTGGCCGCCGCACAGCACGTCGCGCACCAGGTTGTCATTGCCGCAGAAAAGTACGCTGCCCAGCACATTTTCGATGGCCACGCCGCACAGGTTCACATGCGCTTCGTCGAGCACCAGCAAGTCGGCGCGGCAGCCGGGCGCCAGCGCACCGAGCTTGCGCCCGGCCGCCTGCGCGCCGCCCTGCAGGGCCGCCTGCCACAGGTAGTCGCCCACATGGCGCTCCTGCGGCGTGGCGGCGACATTGCGCTGCTGCCGCTGCAAGCGCTGGCCATATTCGAGCCAGCGCAATTCCTCGACGGGCGACTGCGATACATGACTGTCGCTGCCAACGCCGAAGCGCCCGCCGGCGGCGATGAATTCGGCCAGCGGGAACAGGCCGTCGCCCAGGTTTGCCTCCGTCGTCGGGCACAGGCCCGCCACGGCGCCGCTCGTAGCCATCAGCGCCACTTCATCGGGTTGCACATGCGTGGCATGCACGAGGCACCAGCGCGCATCGACGTCGACCTGCTCGTACAAGTACTGCACCGGACGCCGGCCGCTGTAATCGAGACTCTGGCGCACTTCGCCCTGCTGTTCGGCGATGTGGATGTGGATGGGGCGGCCCGCGGGCAGCACCTGCGCCACCTGTTTGATCTGCGCCACGCCGGCCGCGCGCAGCGAATGGGGCGCAAAGCCCACCTCCACCTGCCCGCCGCGCTGCGGCGCCAGCGCCTCGACGATGCGCAAGACATCGTCCGCACCGGTGCGAAAGCGCGCCTGCTCCGCTTTCAACGGCTGTTCGCCGAAACCCGCATGGCTGTACAGCACGGGCAGCATGGTCAGGCCGATGCCGCTGAGGCGCGCCGCCGCCAGCACCCTTTCCGCCGTTTCCGCGGGACGCGCATACAGCGCACCGGCCATATCGCGCTGCAGGTAGTGGAATTCGCACACGGCCGTGTAGCCATGGCGCAGGCATTCCGCAAACAGCTGCGCGGCGATGCTTTCCATCTGTTCCGGCGTGATGTGGCGCGCGAAGCGGTACATCAGGTCGCGCCAGGTCCAGAAGCTGTCCGGCCCGTCACCCGCAATCTCCGTCATGCCGCCCAGCGCCCGCTGAAACGCGTGCGAATGCAGGTTGACCATGCCGGGCAAGACATATTCGGCCACTTCGGCGCCGGCAGACGGCGCGGCGTTTTCCGCCACCGCCGTCAAATCCCCATTCTTGTCCCATTCCAGCAGCACGTCGCGGCGCCAGCCTTGCGGCAGCAGCGCATGGCGCGCAAACAGGGACGCACTCAACGCGCCACCCATGCCACGGCCGCTTCCATCATCTGGCGCAGCAGCGGCTGCACTTGCGCCGCCAGGTCGGGCCTGTAACCAAACGGTTCCGTTTCATCCATGTACAGGCACTGGCACATCTCCAGCTGGATCGCATGCACGCGCTGCGCCGGCTGACCGTATTGGCGCGTGATATGGCCGCCCTTGAAGCGGCCATTCAAGGCCACGGTAAATGCCTCCTGCGCGCGCGCGATATCGACCACGGCGGACGTCAGGCCCGCATCGCAGCTGGCGCCATCGGCCGTGCCGAAGTTCAGGTCGGGCAGCTTGCCGTCAAAGAAGCGCGGCACGCGCGAGGCGATGGAGTGCGCATCCCACAGCACCACGGCGCCATGCACGCGCAGCAGCCGGTCCAGTTCCGCGCGCAGCTGCGCATGATACGGCGCCCAGTAGCGCTGCAGCCGCTGCCGCACGTCCTGCGCATCCGGTTCGCGGCCGGCCAGGTACAGCGGCTCGCGGTGAAAGGTATCGTTGGGCAGCAAGCCCGTCGTATCCTGCCCCGGATACAAATTCGTGTCTTCCTGCGGGCGGTTCAAGTCGATGGTGTAGCGCGACCAGCGCGCCGACAGCACGGACGCATCCATCTCCTGCAAAAAACCATACAGCTCGCGCAGATGCCAATCCGTGTCGGCCTTGATCAGGGCCTGCGGCGTCATGCGCGCGGCGATATCGTCCGGTATGTCGGTGCCCACGTGGGGCATCGACACCAGCAGCGGGATGCTGCCTTCATTAAAGCGGAAATCCATGCTTGTCTCCTTGCTCCAGCTCAAGCGTACAGCGGGGCGAACAAATTCTTGCACGTGCTGCTCAACTCACCCTGCAGCACCATCTGCTTGGCCGCTTCGATGTCAGGCGCGAAGAAGCGGTCAGCGTCGAAGAACGGCACTTTCTGGCGCAACTGGTGATGCACATGTTCGAGGTGCGGCGAGGTTTTCAGCGGACGGTGGAAATCGATGCCCTGCGCGGCGGCCAGCAGCTCGATGCCGACGATGACGGCCGTGTTGTGCGCCATGTCGTCCAGGCGGCGCCCGGCGAACGTGGCCATGCTCACGTGGTCTTCCTGGTTGGCGGACGTCGGCAGGCTGTCGACGCTGGCCGGATGCGCAAGCGACTTGTTTTCCGACGCCAGCGCGGCGGCTGTCACGTGGGCGATCATGAAGCCGGAATTGACGCCCGGGTCGCGCACGAGGAAGGGCGGCAGGCCGGACAAGGTGGCGTCGATCAGCAGCGCGATGCGGCGCTCGGCCAGCGCGCCGATTTCAGAAATCGCCAGCGCCAAGGTGTCGGCCGCAAAGGCCACCGGCTCCGCATGGAAATTGCCGCCCGAGACGATTTCCGCCTGCCCGTTGGGGCCATCCTGGAAGATCAGCGGGTTGTCGGTGACGGCATTGGCTTCGATCAGCAGGGTGCGGCCCACGTTGCCGATCAAATCGAGGCAGGCGCCCATGACTTGCGGCTGGCAGCGCAGGCTGTACGGATCCTGCACGCGCTCGTCGCCTTCCAGGTGCGAAGCGCGAATCGCGCTGTGCGCCACCAACTGGCGGTACATCTGCGCGGCCAGGATCTGGCCCGGCTGTCCGCGCACGGCGTGCACGCGCGCGTCGAACGGCGAATCGCTGCCCTTGGCCGCGTCGAGCGACAGCGCACCCGTGACCATGGCCGCTTCCAGCAGGCGCTCGGCCATGAACAGGCCATGCAGCGCCAGCGCGTTCGACACTTGCGTGCCGTTGATCAGCGCCAGGCCCTCTTTCGCCGCCAGCACCACGGGCGCGATGCCCGCCTGCGCCAGCGCCTCGGGGGCCGCCATCAATTCGCCGTTGACGCGCACGTCGCCCACGCCCAGCATGGCCAGGGTCATGTGCGACAGCGGCGCCAGGTCGCCCGAGGCGCCGACGGACCCCTTGGCGGGAATGGCCGGCATGATGTCCGCGTTGTACAGGGCGATCAGGGTATCGACGATCAGCGGGCGCACGCCGGAAAAGCCGCGCGCCAGGCTGCCGATCTTCATCAGCATGATCAGGCGCACGACGGCGTCCGACAGCAGTTCCCCCGTGCCGACGGAATGCGACAGGATCAGGTTGCGCTGCAACTGCTCCAGCTTTTCATCGGGGATGCGCGTCTTGGCGAGCAGGCCGAAGCCCGTGTTGATGCCGTACGCCGCGTCGCCCTTGGCGACGATGGCTTGCACGGCGGCGGCCGACGCCTCGATGACGGGATAGGCCTCGGCAGCGAGAGTCAATTTTGCCGGCGCGGCCCAGACGGCGCGCAGGTCGGCCAGGGTCATCGCGCCCGGTTTCAGGGTCCAACTTTTGGCATGCTGTGTCATAGTCATTCGAATCGAGGTCTCAAGGAATCATGGGAAGAATCAGGCCGTTGCGCTTGGCGCAGGCGGCCGCTGTTTCGTAGCCGGCATCGGCATGGCGCATCACGCCCGAGCCGCTGTCGTTGACCAGCACGCGCGCCAGGCGTTTCGCCGCCGCTTCGCTGCCATCGGCCACGATAACCATGCCCGCATGCTGAGAATACCCCATTCCCACACCGCCGCCATGGTGCAGCGAGACCCAGGTGGCGCCGCCGGCCGTATTGAGCATGGCGTTCAGCAGCGGCCAGTCGGAGACGGCATCCGTGCCATCCTTCATGCTTTCCGTCTCGCGGTTCGGGCTGGCGACGGATCCCGTATCGAGGTGGTCGCGGCCGATGACGATGGGCGCCTTCAGTTCGCCCGTGCGCACCATCTCGTTGAAGGCCAGGCCGGCGATGTGGCGCTCGCCCAGTCCCAGCCAGCATATCCGTGCCGGCAGTCCCTGGAAGGCGATGCGCTCGCGCGCCATGTCCAGCCAGTGGTGCACCTGTGCGTGGTGCGGGAACAGCTCCTTGATCTTTGCATCCGTTTTATAGATGTCTTCCGGGTCGCCCGACAAGGCCACCCAGCGGAACGGGCCGCGCCCCTCGCAGAACTGCGGGCGGATGTAGGCGGGCACGAAGCCGGGGAAGTCGAAGGCATTTTGCACGCCCTGGTCGAACGCCACCTGGCGGATGTTGTTGCCGTAATCGACGGTGTGCACGCCCATGGCGTGGAAATCGAGCATGGCTTGCACGTGGGCGGCGCAGGAATCGGCGGCGGCCACCGTCAGGCGCGCATGGCGCTGCGGGTCTTGCTGCGCCGCCTTCCAGTCCGACACGCTCCAGCCGCGCGGCAGATAGCCGTTGACCAGGTCATGCGCGGACGTCTGGTCCGTCACCAGGTCCGGCACCAGGCCGCCCGCCTTGGCGCGGCGCACCAGCTCCGGCAGCACTTCGGCCGCGTTGCCCAGCAAGCCAATGGAAATGGCTTCCTTGCGCTGCGTGTGGTATTTGACCAGTTCCAGGGCTTCGTCCAGGCTGGCCGCCTGCTTGTCCAGGTAGCGCGTGCGCAGGCGGAAGTCGATGCTGCTTTGCTGGCACTCGATATTGAGCGAGACGGCGCCCGCCATGGTGGCGGCCAGCGGCTGCGCGCCGCCCATGCCGCCCAGACCCGCCGTCAGAATCCAGCGCCCGCCCCAGTCGCCGCCGAAATGCTGGCGGCCCGCTTCGGCGAAGGTTTCATACGTACCCTGCACGATGCCCTGCGTGCCGATGTAAATCCAGCTGCCGGCCGTCATCTGGCCGTACATGAACAGGCCCTGGCGATCGAGTTCGTTGAAATGTTCCCAGTTGGCCCATTTCGGCACCAGGTTGGAGTTGGCGATCAGTACGCGCGGCGCATCCGCGTGGGTCTGGAACACGCCCACCGGCTTGCCGGACTGGATCAGGAGGGTCTGGTCGTCTTCCAGTTCGCGCAGCGAGGCGAGGATCTGGTCGAAACAGGCCCAGTTGCGGGCCGCGCGGCCGATGCCGCCGTAGACGACCAGGTGCTGCGGATTTTCCGCCACTTCCGGGTCCAGATTGTTTTGCAACATGCGGTAGGCCGCCTCGGCCTGCCAACTCTTGCAAGCCATGACCGTGCCGCGCGGGGCGCGGATGGTACGGCTGGCATCAAAGCGTGGATCGGTGTCCATTGTGCTGTTCATGCTGTCTCCTCGTAGGGTGCGAGCGGGCGTATCTAGCCCGATACCTGGCCCGCTCTGGTACTCCCAGCATAGGTTGTCTATACAACCAAGTCAACAGGTTTTTGCAGGCGTCAAATCCTTATTTTTTCTCGAACACGCGCTTGCCCGCCACCCACGTCTGCAGCACCTGCGTCTTGCCGATGGCCTTTGGTTCCACGCTGAACAGGTCCTGGTCGACGACGATGAAGTCCGCCCATTTGCCCGCTTCCAGGGTGCCGATGGCCTTTTCCTGGTGCGCCGCCCAAGCCGCGTCGAGGGTGAAGCAGCGCAGCGCCTGCGTCACCGTCATGGCTTGCTGCGGGTACCAGCCACCGGCCGGGAAGCCCTCGCTGTTTTGCCGCGTGACGGCCGCGTGGATGCCCTCGAACGGGTTCGGCGACTCGATGGGGAAATCGGAACCGCAGGCGATGCGCGAGCCTTGCGCAAGGAAGGTGCGCCACGCATACGCGCCCTTGATGCGCTCATGACCCACGCGCTGCTCCGCCATGTTCTGATCCGAGGTGGCGTGCGTCGGCTGCATCGACGGCACGATGCCCAGGGTCTTGAAGCGGGGGATATCGCTCAATTGCACCACCTGCGCATGTTCCATGCGGTGGCGCAGGCCCGCGCCGCGGTATTGCGCGATCAAGGCTGCATAGCCGTCGAGGATCTGGTGATTGCCCGCGTCGCCGATGGCGTGCACATTCACCTGGTAGCCGGCGCGCATGGCCTTTTCCATCTTCGCGCGCATGGCGTCGTCCGGGTAGAACAGCAGGCCACGGGTAGAGGGATCGTCGCTGTACGGTGCCAGCAGGGCCGCACCGCGGCTGCCCAGGGCGCCGTCGGACACCAGTTTGACGGCGCGCAAGGCGTACATGTCGCGCGCATAGCTATTCAAGGGGCCGTTTTTCGACAGCGCGTCGAAGTCTTCCGTCGTGTCAAAAATCATGCCGTACACGCGCACCGTCAGCTTGCCATGGTCCGCATAGTCGCGGAACAGCCGGTCCTGCATCTGGCCGATGCCCGCATCGTGCACGCTGGTCAGGCCCACTTGCGACAGCTGCGCCAGTGCGCCATCGAGGGCGGCGCGGTTTTCCACGTCGCCCGGCTTGGGCAGCACGGCGTCCATCAAGTCCATGGCGCTGTCGACCAGCACGCCGGTGGCATTGCCATCTGCATCGCGTTCGATCTTGCCGCCCGCCGGGTCTTGTGTGGCGCGCGTGATGCCGGCCAGCGCCAGCGCGCGGCTGTTGGCCCAGCCCGCGTGGCCATCGACGCGGCGCAGCCACACGGGCCGCGCACTTTCCGCCGCATCGAGTTCCGCTGCCGTGGGAAAGCGTCCCAGCTTCCAGATTTCCTGGTTCCAGCCATTGCCGACGACCCAGCTGCGCTCGGGATGCGCTTTGGCGAAGTCGCCCACGGCCTGCACGGCGGCCGGCAGCGAGGCAGAACCGTACAGCATCACGCCGCTGGCGATCGTCCCCAGGCCGAAGACGTGGCCGTGCGCGTCGATCAGGCCTGGCAGCACGGTTTTTCCCTGCACGTCGACATGGATGGCGCCCTTGGCCGCCTTGCGTTTCACCTGCGCGGCGCTGCCGACGGCGAGCAGCTTGCCCCCGTCGTCAAAGGCCAGCGCCGTGAAACGCAGCACCTTGCCGGCAGCATTGAGCGTGTAGCCGTTGGCATTGTCGATGACGGTATCGGCATGCGCGTGGCCGATGGCCCCCAGGCAGGCGAGCGTGAGCAGGGTGCGGCGCAGTGGCAAGGTCGGCATTTCCATCTCCAGGTCTTTTAGTCGTTAGCAAAAAGACGAGTGTATAGAAATTGGCAAAATGGTCAATCAGGCAGCGCGGGGCGCTCGTACCATCAGCCAGTAATCGCAGCCCGTGACGGCTTCCGCGTAGCGGCCCGCCGCCACGAAGCCCAGACGGGCATAGAACGGCAGGCTGCGCTCGTTGTAAGTCTCCAGGAAGCACGCAGCGCCAGCCGCATCGACGGCCGCCAGGCCAGGCGCCAGCACGGACGCGCCCAGCCCCTGCCCTTGCGCGGCGGGAGCGATGCCGGCGATCGACAAATACCAGGCATCCCGCAAACCATGCGGCGCCAGCGCATGCTCCATGTTCGCGACGATCGCCGTGAAATGCGCGAAGCCACGCGCCCCCAGCAGCGCGCGCAAGGCGGCTTCGCGCTGCGCATACGCGGCCTGGCGCAGGGCCGCCGGCGTATCCGTCGTCCAGATGGCGGCGCCATGGCCCGCGTCATCCGCCAGGTCGACGCGCCCCGCCTGCCACCCCTCGGCCAGCGCCAGCGCGAAGTAGGCGTCCAGCATGGCCAGCCGCGCCGCCTCGTCGTCGCCGCACGCCACCGTGACGGTGCGGTAGAACGGATCGCCGATCAGGGCGACGGCCAGGCTGCGGGCGGTGCCGGAGGATTCGATGTTGGATGGGCTGGACATGGGGACTCTTTCTTCTCATTGAAACGCCCGGCATCTTAACGCAAGCGCGCAGGCTTTGCGCCCAGTCAATACTTGCAGACGCCACAGGTCTACGCTGAGGTTTTCAGGTGGAATACCCCATGGCCAGGCACCATGTCATCAGCACCACCGCGTGCGACGTGTTCTTCAAGCTCGTGGCGCACCAGAAGAGCAGCCTGGGCGCGCGTTTCGACAGCATGATCGTCACCTTCAGCGCCGGTGGCCAGCCCGTGCTGGGCGCCACCCTGCGCAACGCGACAAGCGGCTGCGAACTGCACCGCCTGACCGGCCAGCCCGACGAATGCTGGTGCTGCGGTTATGACGAGCAGCTGGAATTCGTCTCGCAAGCCAACGCACCGCTGGCGCACGCCGACTACCGGCTCACCTTGAGCAATGGCGAAACGTGGACGGGGACGACGGATGCGAAGGGGCGCACAGGGCGTATCGCCAGCAAGCGGGAGGCGCAAATCACCCAGGCCGAATTCCTGCCGCACGCGGATAAATCGCCATGCTGCGCCGCCGCGCCAAAACACGCTGTGCCTGCCGTCAAGGTCGTCCAGCTCGATGGCATCAAGACGACCGACAAGGATGTCGGCTCATCCGTGAAACAGGTCAAAGTGAAGGACAAGGTTCGCCCGCTGACCAGGGGCGAGATCGACATGGCGTGGATGCTGTTCCAGGATGCGATCGACTACGGCAAGGTCAAGGTGCATGGGGAGCCGTATCTATGGTTTGGCTTGCAGCCCAAGAACGTGGCCATGACGCCGGATGGGGAGATGTATTTTCATGTATTGGACTACAAGGAGGACTTTTCCAAAGAAAAAGATAGTCTGAAACACTGGTTTATGCACGAAATGGTTCATGTTTGGCAGTACCAACTCGGATATCAAGTAAAACTGCGGGGAGCCATTCGCTTGGGGCTGGACTACAAATATACCTTGCTCCCCAATCAGAAATTATCCAGCCATGACATGGAAGCGCAAGGTGATTTATTGGCGGACTACTTTGTGCTGAGATTTTTAACTTCCACTCGTGCCATGCGCCAGCAACGCTATAAAAACTCCGGAGAACTGTTTAAAAAGGTACTCAATGATTTTTTTAACGACCGCAAGAGCCCGAAAAACTTGCCTGGTAACGATATTGACCATGAGCCTATATTCGATATTCCCTGACACATGGGCATATTCCCGCATGGCAGAAGCAGTTATCCAGTCGGCGCAGGGCATGCCCTGCTTCTCCATTACAAAAAAAGAAGAGGCACGCAATGGCCTGCCATTTCTTGGCGCACTCATGGTTTCAGACATGTCCGTGCAACCGGTAAAGGAAGTATGGGGGTTCTCCCTGCCGCCAGACATGCCCTTATCCATCCGTGCCAGCACATGCATCCGCTATGGAAACGTGCCTACCGGTGCGACGGGCATACGCGCAGAAAAACTGATACCCGGGCATTTCTATAGCGTATTCCTGAATGGCAGCCCCAAAGATCCGTCCGATCCAACGTATGGCTATCAAGGAAAATTCTGCGTGAAAGCTACGGCTGCTGGCGGTCAGCAAGTCATTCCTATTAACAGCGACATGCAGGAGTGGCGCACTGAAATCTGCCCACCCCATCCATCACGCCCATAATTCGACGTTATTTATCTTCCTCCCCCCGCTGCGCCGGCGCCCTGAACCATTCACCGGGCGGCACCACGTGCGACTCTTTCGGGTCATCGATGTAGTGCGGCGAGGTGATCTGCACGTCGAATTCGTTGAAGACGTCGATGATGTTCTGGTGCAAGCGGTTCAGCACTTCGGCGCGCTGGCGGGGGACTTCGGCGCTGGCGTAGGCGACGAGGCGGTATTGCACATAGTAATCTTGCAGGGCCAGTTGCATCACATACGGTTTCGGCGTGGTGGACAATTCCGTCGTGCGCGACGCGGCCAGTTCCAGCATGGCGTGCACTTGCCGCCATGGCGTGGCGTAGCCGATGGTGACGGTGGAGTCGAGCACGAAGCCGCCGCCGGGCTGGGCGCGCGAATAGTTCTTTGTCGTCTGCGACATCACCCAGGCGTTCGGCAAGGCGACCTCTTCGCCCAGGCCCGTGCGCAGCCGCGTCTCGAACATGCCCACGTCGACCACCGTGCCTTCGCTGTCGCCCACGCGCACATATTCGCCCTTGCGCAGGGCGCGCGTGTACATCAGGATCAGGCCGCTGGCGCCCTGCCCCACGATGCTCGACGCGCCGATCGACACCATCAGGCCCACCAGCACGGATAGGCCCTGGAAAGCGGCCGTGTGCGAGCCGGGCAGATACGGGTAGGCCATGGCCAGCGCGAACAGCCAGATCACCACGCTGGCGATGCGGCGCGTCGGCAGGGCCGTGTCCTTGTCCAGCCAGCCGATTTGCAATTCGCCGCTTTCCACGCGCTTGAACAACGAGGCGGCCGTGGCGGCGATCAGGCGCGCGATGGCGAAGATCACGCACACCAGCACCAGCCCCGGCAAGGCGCCGATGATGGCCTGGAAGACGTCGGCGGCCACGTCGAACAGATAGCCGCTCAGGCTTTCGCCCCACGAGCGCGTGTAGGGCAAGCGGCCCAGCACGAAGGCGGCCCACAGGTACGTGGCCATCAGGCGCAAGCCCCACAGCACGGCGCTCAGCAGTTGATACGCAAAGGCGATGTAATGTTCCGCGTCGAGCACACGCACATTCTTCAGGCGCACGTCGCGCAGGCGCGAGGCCAGCAGGATGCCGCTGCGGCGCTTGGCCCAGTGATACAGGCGCGTCAGCCCCATCCACACGAGCCAGAACACGAGGGTGGCGGCCGCGCACACGGCGGCGGCGATGGCCAGGTAACGCCAGCTGCCCTGTTCGCGGTAATCGAGCACGGCCTTGCTCAACTCGCCGGCCGCCGTTTTCGCCACGCTTTCCGTCGTGTCGCCGGCCAGCTGGTTGACATCGCCAGGCACGACGACGAACAACTGCACGCCGTCGAGCAGCACTTGCGTGCCTTCGGGAATCATGCGCGTGCTCGTCTGCAAGGGGCCATTCTTGGCCAGCACGCCTTCCAGCCGGCGCTGCGCGCCCGTGGCCCGCTCATCGGGCGGATAGCCGGCCAGCGCGGCGCGGAAGACGAACACCTTGCGGTTGGCAAACATCAGCGGCGCCGTCCTGGCCGCCGCGGCCTGCGACGGCGCCACGACGGACGCGGCCTCCGCAACGAGCGCGGGCACGCCATCGTCCGCATGGGCTGCGGGCAGCAGGAAAATGGTCAACAGGCACAACAGGCGGAGCAGCGCGGACATGGCAGAAATGAAAGAGTGACAAGAAGCAGCCATCATGCCATGTAATCCTGGAAACTCAAGCGCAGCAGCTACCGTTCAGCTCGCATCGTGGAAAATGATGCCCAGGGTGTGGCGCAAGCCCGAACGCAGGCGCGACACGCCGTGGCGCATGTTCACGCGGTAACTGCCGCGCATGCCATTCACGGGGCGCTGCGCGACGGGAAAGAGCACGGCGTCACCCTGCGCCAGCGGCACCACTTCGGCGCGCGACTGCATGCGCGGGCGCTGCTCCGTCAGCACGAACTCGCCGCCCGTGAAGTCGTCTTGCGGGCGCGACAGCAGCACGGCCAGTTGCAGCGGAAACACGTGCTCGCCATACAAGTCCTGGTGCAGGCAGTTGTAATCGCCCTCGCGGTAGCGCAGCAGCAAGGGCGTGGGCCGGGTTTGCCCCGCCGCATGGCAGCGCGCGAGGAAATCGGCGTGGCTGGGCGGAAAGCGCGCCTCCAGTCCCATGCTGGCGTGCCAGCGGTTGGCGATGGCCGCCAGCGGCGGATACAGTTCCGTGCGCAAGGCAGCCACGGCGTCCGGCAGCGGGTGCGCCCAATACTGGTACTCGCCTTGCCCAAAACCATGGCGCTGCATCACCACCTTGCTGCGAAAGCGCGACGCATCGTCGTACTGTGCCGCCAGCGCAGCGCATTGCGCGGGATTCAGCAAGCCCGGCACGACGGCGCAGCCGTATTGATTCAGATCATCCTCGATCTGGCGCCAGTCCAGCGCCCTCACCGTTCGCCCTCACGCTCGAGCAGCACCTGTTTGCGCTCCACGCCCCAGCGGTAGCCGGACAGCGCACCATCGTTGCGCACCACGCGGTGGCAGGGAATGGCGACGGCCAGCGCATTCGCGGCACAGGCGCCCGCCACGGCACGCGCGCCTTGCGGGGAGCCGATGCGCCGCGCCAGCTCGGCATAGCTGACCGTGCTGCCGGCAGGAATCTCGCGCAAGGCTTGCCACACGCGCTGCTGGAACACGGTGCCGCGCACATCGAGCGGCAAGTCCAGTCCCAGGCCCGGCGCTTCGACCAGGCCGACGACTTGCGCCACCGTCTGTTCATAGTCGGCTTCCGCGCCGCGCAGCTCGGCTTGCGGAAAGCGGTCCTGCAAGTCGCGCAGCAGCACTTCCGGGTCGTCATCGATCAAAATCGCGCAAATGCCCTTGGCCGTGCTGGCCACGAGGATGGCGCCCAGCGAGCAGGCGCCGATGGCAAAGCGGATCACGGCGCCGCTGCCGCCGGCGCGAAACGCGCCCGGCGTCATGCCCAGCAAGCCCGGCGTGGCGGCATACAGGCGGCCGCTGGAATTGAAACCGGCCGCGTACAAGGTCTCGGTGACGTTGCCCGCCCCCTGCAAGCCGGCCTTCAGGCGCTCGCCGCGCCGCGCCGCCGCATACGCTTTCGGCGTGATGCCCGTGTGCGCCTTGAAGACGCGGTGAAAGTGAAAGCGGCTCAGGCCGGCCGCCTGTGCCAAGCTGTCCAGGTCGGGCAGCTCGTCGCTGGCGTCGATCAAACGGCAGATGTCGGCCACGATGGCCGCCTGGCGCTGGGCCAGCGGCGGCAGGTTGGGCTTGCAGCGCAGGCAGGGACGAAAACCGGCCGCCTCCGCCTGCTCGCATGTGGCGTGGAAAGCCACGTTGCGGCGCAAGGCGGGGCGCGCCGCGCAGGATGGCCGGCAATACACGCCCGTCGTGCGCACCGAATAGTAAAAGACGCCGTCGGCGTCGGCGGCGCGGCGCTGCAGGGCGTCCCAGCGCTCGTCGTCGGTCAGGTATGAGTGAGGCATGTCGGACTCCGTGCTTGTGATTGGCAAGTCTCCAGCATAGCCAGCGCCTGGGCGCACCACACTCCGGCGCTTGCTTTTGAATTCAAAAAAGGCTGGCGGCGCCTGCCTTGCTCGGTGCTAAAATCGGCCATCGCGCCTCCAGCCGGCGGCGCGCCCTGCCCGTGCCCCGGAGAAATCGCATTGGACGACCACAATACACAAGAAAATACGCCCATTTTCCAGCGCATCAAGGATTTTCTGCTGGCCGGCATCGCCGCCGGACGCTGGAAGGAAGGCGACGTGATTCCCTCCGAGCAAGCCTTGGTCAAACAATTCGGCGTCTCGCGCATGACGGTCAACCGCGCCGTGCGCGAACTGACCAGCGAGCAGGTGCTGACGCGGCGCCAGGGTTCCGGCACCTATGTGGCGCAGCAAAAATATCAGGCGACCTTGTTGGAAATCAAGAGTATCGCCGATGAAGTCCGGGCGCGCGGACATATCCACCGCAGCAGCTTGCAATTGCTGGAACGCACCAAGGCGTCCGACTTGCTGGCCAAGCAATTCGGCCTGCCGCCGGAACACCCGCTGTTCCATTCGCTGATCGTGCATTTTGAAAACGGCGTGCCGATCCAGGTGGAAGACCGCTGGGTCAATCCCGAGTGCGCGCCCGATTACATGACGCAGGATTTTTCCAGCATCACGCCAAACGAATACCTGATGGCCGCCGCGCCCCTGCAAGGGGCCACCTACAGCATCGAAGCGCTGTCGGCGCCGCGCGACATCGCCGAAATGCTGGCCATCGACACCAAACAGCCGTGCCTGGTGCTGCGCCGCCAGACGCGCTCGGGCGGCAAGATCGCCTCGATCGCCACCATGTGGCATCCCGGACACCGCTATCAATTCGCCGGCAGCTTTAGCTGAGGCTATCGCCTCGATTGAGTAGCACGATTTCGCGCCAACTTTCTCACGAATTCTCACCAAATCGCGAAAAAAACGGCCATTTCGGGGCAAAAAAAATCCCGTTTTGGCCGTTTCTGAACTTAAATACTCCGAGTAAATATTCGATGCTATAGTTGCCGCCAGAAAGCGCCGCAGGCGTTTATTTGAGCGCGCCTCATGTACTGCCAGCCTAGTCCAATCACGCCCCAGAAAGGGATGCATTTGTCGTATTGCAGCCACACGAGTTTCGGCGCACCACGCCCACGGCGCCCTGCGCTGCGCCGGCTCGCTCGTACGATGCTGGCGGCAGGCATGACACTTTCGCTGCCGGCGCAGGCGGCGGCAGCCGTCATGGCGCCGGCATTGCTGTGGCCGTATGCGGCTGCCAGCGCCACCGCCCTGGCGGGACTGGCTTGCTGGCAAGCCTGGCGCCTGCGCCAGCAGTTGCACCGCCAGCCCCAACCGGCGCAAGCCCAGGCCGAACAGGATGCCGTGCAAGCCTTGCGCGGCGCCACCATGGCCGGCTGGACCTGGCGGCCCCAGTCCGACCGGCTGCAGTTCGCGCCCCAGTACCAGGATGTCCTGGGCGACAAGAATGCCAAACTCGAGCATGCGCTGGCCGACTGGCTGGCCGAAGTCCACCGGGACGACCGCGCGCGCCTGAGCCTTGCCTTCCGCCAGCACCTGGATGGCCAGGCACCCGGCACCTTCAATTGCGAATTCCGTTTGCGCCACAGCGACGGCCACTGGCGCTGGCTGCTGGCGCGCGGCGCCGTCCTGTCGCGCGCCTCGAACGGCGGCGCCACGCAGGCCAGCGGCATCGTCTGCGATATCAGCGAGCGCAAGCAGGACGAGCAATCGCGCATGCGCTCGATGCTGGAAGCGGCGCCCGAAGCCATGCTGGTGGCCGACGTCGAGGGCAAGGTGCATTACGCCAACCAGATCGGCGCGCGCTGCTTCGGCTATCCGCTGGCCGAATTGACAGGTATGTCGCTGGAGCAATTGGTGCCGGAAAGCACGTCCAGCCACTCCGCGGGCGACCCGCAAGGGCGGCACAGCCTGCCGGGCCGGGTGATGATGGCGCGCCGCCGCGACGGCACGCACTTCCCCGCCAAGGTCAGCCTGTCGCCGCTGCGCATGGCGGGCCAGGTGTTTTCCATCGTCTCGCTGCGCGACATGACGCAGCGGCAACGCGCCGAGGAAGCGCTGCACGCCAGTTCGGAACGCTATCGTCTGATCGTGCAGACGGCCGCCGAAGGCATCTGGATGACGGATGCGAACGGCAAGACCACGTTCGTCAACCCGAAGATGGCGCACATGCTGGGCTACACGGTGCAGGAAATGCTGGGCCGTCCCCTGCTCGACTTCATGGACCGCGACAGCCAGTTGCTGATGCAGCGCCGCCTGGCCAGCCACGGCAGCTTCGCCAGCCAGCCGGACCAGGTCGATTTCCGCTTCTTCCGCAAGGATCAGTCCAGCCTGTGGGGCTTGCTGTCGAGCACCAGCATCCAGTCGGACAACGGCGAGCCGGGCGGCACGCTGGCGATGATCACCGACATCACCGAGCGGCGCCAGGCGTCGATCGCCCTGTCGAACTCGAGCCAGCGCATGGCGTCCGTGTTCGGCGCCGTGACGAATGGCCTGGTGGTGCAGGACAGCCACGGCCACATATTGGAAAGCAATGCCGCCGCCGAACGCATGCTGGCGGCCAGTCCGGCCGGCAACAGCCTGTGGCAAGCCATCCGCGAAGACGGGTCCGCCTTCGACCAGCGCAGCCATCCCGTGCACATCACCCTGTCGACGGGCGAAGCCATGCGCGACGTGCTGATGGGCGTGCAGCAGCCCGACGGCAGCCTGTCGTGGCTATCCGTGAATACCGAGGCGATCCGCGATGAATACGGCAAGGTGGGCATGGTGGTGGCCAGCCTGACGGACATCACGTATCACAAGCGCAGCGAGAGCGCCTTGCGCGAGCTCAATGAACATCTGGAAGAGCGCGTGGCGCAGCGCACGGAACAGCTGGACCAGGCCAAGCAAGTGGCCGAAGAAGCGAGCCTGGCGAAGGGACAATTCCTGGCCAACATGAGCCATGAAATCCGCACGCCGATGAATGGCGTGATCGGCATGGCCTACCTGGCCCTCAAAACGGACCTGGAACCGCGCCAGCGCGACTACCTGGAAAAAATCCGCTTTGCCGGCGAACACTTGCTGGGCATCATCGACGATATCCTCGACATCTCGAAAATCGAGGCGGGCAAGCTGGAAATCGAGCATGTCAACTTCAGTTTCGACCACGTCGTGCAAACCCTGATGACGGTGGTGGCGCCGCGCGCCGCCGGCAAGAACCTGGAACTGCTGTTCGAAATCGACCCGCAATTGCCGGCCGTGCTCGTGGGCGACCCGCTGCGCCTGGGGCAAGTGCTGATCAACTACGCCAATAACGCCATCAAGTTCAGCGAACAGGGCAGTATTACCGTGAAAGTGCGCAGGGTGGTGGCGGACGCGAAACACTGCCTCGTGCGCTTTGAAGTGTGCGACCACGGCATCGGCCTGTCGCAGGATGAAATGAGCAAGCTCTTCCAATCCTTCCAGCAAGCCGACACGTCCACCACGCGCGAATATGGCGGCACGGGCCTGGGCTTGGCCATCTGCAAGCAGCTGGCGCAGCTGATGGGCGGCGACGTGGGCGTCGACAGCCGTCCCGGCGCCGGCAGCACCTTCTGGTTCACGGCCAACCTGGGCATTTCCGACCAGGCCGCGCCCGCCATGCTCGACAGCATGGTGCAGACGGCGGCCGCCATGCGCGCCAGCGCCGACGCGGCCCTGGTGATGCGCACGCTCAAGCATGCGCGCATCCTGCTGGTGGAAGACAATACGTTCAACCAGCAAGTGGCGCTGGAATTGCTGGAGGAAGCGGGCGCCTCCGTCTGCCTGGCCAACAATGGCGAGGAAGCGCTCGACCTGCTGCGCCAGACCCAGTTCGACTGCGTGCTGATGGACGTGCAGATGCCGCTGATGGATGGCTTGCAGGCGACGCGCCACATCCGCGCCGACCCGCAGCTGGCGCACCTGCGCGTGCTGGCCATGACGGCCACGGCCACCAGCGAAGACCGCGTGCGCTGCCTGGAGGCGGGCATGGACGATTTCATTTCCAAGCCCATCCAGCCAGCCATGATGTACCAGACCATCGCCAGCTGGCTGCCGGCGCACGAAACACCGCCGCCGCCGGCGCGCAGCCGCGCCGCGCCCGCCTTCAAGACCACCCTGGCGGGCGACCCGCAAGTGATCGACCTGTCCATCCTGGCCAAGTTGCTGGGCTACAACCCGGAAAAGGTGCGCAAATTCGCCTTCAAGTTCCTGCAGACCACGCAGGATGGCTTCGGCGACATCGATGCGGCCCTGGCGCGCGGCGACGTGCACCAGGTGCGCGAACTGGGTCACCGCATCAAATCGTCGGCGCGCACCGTGGGCGCCCTGGGGCTGGCTGAACTGTGCCACAACCTGGAAACCCTGGCGCCGGGCGAACCGGCCGACGAGGCGGAGCGGGCACGGCGCATCGTCACGCGCCTGTGGCCCCTGCTGGAACAGATTACCGAACAAATCATGAATAACACCAGCTTTGCCAATGACGATTAGCTACCGCCAAATTGGATTGCGGCAAGGTATCGGCATCAACAACGATGCATATCAACAGAAAGACATGACGATGAACACTGTATCAAACCAAGCAAGCCGGGAACACAACGAAGCAGGCCTGGCGCCATTGCGCGTGCTGCTGCTGGACGACGACGTCTTCATGCTCGACGTGCTCAGCGACATGCTCGAGCAAATGGGCCAGTTCGATATCCGCTGCGAGTCGCACAGCGAACAGGCGCTGTCGACCCTGAAGCAGCACCAGCCCGACCTGCTGATCTGCGACCTGTCGATGCCCGACATCGACGGCATCGAATTTTTGCGCATGGCGGCGGAAAACGGCTTCCGCGGCGGCGTAGTCCTGCTGTCGGGCCTGCATTCGGCCGTGCGCCTGGCGGCCGAGCGCCTGGCCATGGCCAACGGCCTGCATATCCTGGGCACTTTCCGCAAGCCGATGGAAAGCGCGGAATTGCAGCTGATGGTGAACTTGCAACTGCAGCACTCGGCGCGTCTGGCCAGCGTGCAAGCCTGAGCGCGCAGGCCGGCCGGGAGGGCGGACACGGCGCTGCAGGCCAGCAGGCATGCGGCTTTGCCGCCCTGCCGGCACGCATGGGGACGATATGCCTCAAGTTTTTCTGCAATAATCGCCACGCTTTGAAAAAATGGGTTATTATTTCAGCCATCCCCGCCTGCATACCTCTGGTCGCACCTTCCAAGACATTGAAGTCGTGCCCATTGTCCCCATCTTCTAACTGCATTCCAGGAAGCATGGATGGCGAACCAGCGTATGGTTAATTCCAGGCATTATTGATCCCACCCTCATTTGAGGAAAATATGAGCGAAAATATCAAACACATTAGCGATGCATCTTTTGAAGCAGACGTCCTGAAATCCGATTTGCCAGTCCTGGTCGACTTCTGGGCAGAATGGTGCGGTCCCTGCAAGGCCATCGCCCCGATCCTGGAAGAAGTGGCCAAGGAATACGCCGGCCGCATCCAGATCGCCAAGATGGACGTGGACGCGAACCAGGCAGTGCCTGCCAAGTTCGGCATCCGCGGCATCCCGACCCTGATCCTGTTCAAGGATGGTGTTGCAGCTGCTCAAAAAGTGGGCGCCATGGCCAAGGGCCAGTTGACCGCTTTCGTCGACAGCAACATTTAATGTATGATGGGCAGCGCTGCGCCCGCAGCGCCGCCTGACTGGAACGACCGGGAAGCGGCTTTGCCCTCATTCGTGCACAGCCTTCCCCAATAATTAATCAACGCCACGCAGTCCCCTCCCCTACCTTTACATCCCGTCTCGGGACACTCAACACATATGCATTTATCCGAACTAAAGGCCCTACACGTATCCGCCCTGCTTGAGATGGCGATCGGTCTTGACATTGACAACGCAGCCCGCTTGCGCAAACAGGAGCTGATGTTCGCTATCCTGAAAAAACGCGCCAAGTCCGGCGAACAGATTTTTGGCGACGGCGCCCTGGAAGTGCTGCCTGACGGCTTCGGCTTCCTGCGCTCGCCCGACGCCAGCTACATGGCGTCCACCGACGACATTTACATCTCCCCTTCGCAAATCCGCCGCTTCAATCTGCACACCGGCGATTCGATCGAAGGCGAGGTACGGACCCCGAAAGATGGCGAACGCTATTTCGCATTGGTCAAAGTCGACAAGGTCAACGGCGAATCGCCGGAGATGTCGAAACACCGCATCCTGTTTGAAAACCTGACGCCGCTGCACCCGAACGAGCCGCTGCGCCTGGAACGTGAAATGAATGGCCAGGAAAACATCACCGGCCGCATCATCGACCTGATCGCCCCGATCGGCAAAGGCCAGCGCGGCTTGCTGGTGGCGTCGCCGAAATCCGGTAAATCCGTGATCCTGCAGCACATCGCCCATGCGATCACGGCAAATCACCCGGACATCACCCTGATCGTGCTGCTGATCGACGAACGTCCGGAAGAAGTTACCGAAATGCAACGTTCGGTACGCGGCGAAGTCGTCGCCTCGACCTTCGACGAGCCGGCCACGCGCCACGTGCAAGTGGCCGAGATGGTGCTGGAAAAAGCCAAGCGCCTGGTCGAAATGAAAAAAGACGTCGTGATCCTGCTGGACTCGATCACCCGTCTGGCACGCGCCTACAACACCGTGATCCCTGCCTCGGGCAAGGTCCTGACCGGTGGTGTCGACGCGAATGCGCTGCAACGTCCAAAACGCTTCTTCGGCGCCGCGCGCAATATCGAAGAAGGCGGCTCGCTGACCATCATCGCCACGGCGCTGATCGAAACGGGTTCGCGCATGGATGACGTGATCTTTGAAGAATTCAAGGGTACCGGCAACATGGAAGTGCATCTGGAACGCCGTTTGGCTGAAAAACGTGTCTATCCGGCAATTAACCTGAACAAATCGGGTACCCGCCGCGAAGAATTGCTGATCAAGCCGAACGAACTGCAAAAAATCTGGATTTTGCGCAAGTTGCTGTACTCGATGGACGAGATCGAGGCGATGGAGTTCATTCTGGACAAGATGAAAGCGACGAAAAACAACGCAGAATTTTTCGATATGATGAGACGCGGTGGCTGATTTCCGGGGTCAGACCCGACGGGTCTAGGCGACCCCGTCTGACCCCAGCCCTCCGTTGATCATCCCGCGAAAGCCGCTCATCGAGCGGCTTTTTTATTGCCGTCCGCCGGAAAGCGCTATATAATCGACGGTTGCATTATTTTAAACCCTGGCAAGTGATCGGCAATCGGGTCAAGAAGCAGGACGACCGACGAAGTGCTGTTTGGCTACCAAACTAGAGAGAAGACCATGAAAGTCGATACCCATCCAGAATACCGCGAAGTTGTTTTCCACGATCTGTCGTGCGATTTCAAATTCGTTACCCGCTCGACCATCCAAACCCGCGAAAAAATCACCCATGACGGTAAAGAATACCCACTGGTGAAGATCGAGGTTTCGGCTGAATCGCACCCATTCTTCACGGGCAAGCACAAAATCGTCGATACCGCCGGTCGCGTCGAGAAGTTCCGTCAGAAGTTCGGTTCGGTTGGTTCGAAAACCGCAGTCGCAGCAGGCTAATTTTTGCCGCATTGCGGCAAAAAAGGGCAGCTTCGGCTACCAGAGAAAAGGCAGCTACGGCTGCCTTTTTTGTCTTTGGCCGCTTTACTTTATACTCGCGCATACCCGACGCCATTCGTCGCGTCTTGCCACTATTCTGATACCGATTATCGATGAAGCCAGTCCGCCTTCCCGCCGCCGCCACACTCGCGCTGCCACGATGGGCCTTGTTTGCGCTCGGCCTGCTGTACATCCTGCCTGGCCTGATTGGCCGCGAACCGTGGAAGAACGATGATGCCGCCAGTTTCGGCATCATGTGGACCATGGCGCATGGCGGCCTGAACGACTGGCTGTGGCCCAACGTGGCCGGCCTGTCGCTGCCCGATGAAGGTCCGCTGGCCTTCTGGCTGGGCGCCATCTTCATCAAGCTGTTCGGCTGGGTCGACGGCGACGTCTTTGGCGCGCGCATGTCGACCATCGGCATCTTCGTCGTCAGCACCCTGTCCGTCTGGTACACCGCCTTCAACCTGGGACGCCGCAGCGATGCCCAGCCGCTGCGCCTGGCCTTCGGCGGCCAGCCCGAGCCGGACGACTTCGGCCGCACCCTGGCCGATGCCGCCGTGCTCATCTACCTGGGTTGCCTGGGCCTGCTGCAGCACAGCCACGACATCACGGCCGAAGCGCTGTATGTGTCCCTGATGGCCTATTTGCTGTACCGCGCCGTGCGCTACATGGAAGGCCCGTCCGTGCGCAATGCGGCCCTGCTGGGCCTGGCGATGGGCGGCCTGGCCCTGGCGCGCGGCTGGATCACGCCAGCGGCCCTGAGCATCGCCTTGCTGCTGTGCACTATCTTCCTGCGCCTGCCGTTGCTGCGCAGCATACGCCACCTGGCGCTGGCCATCCTGATCGGCATCGCGCTGACCCTCGTCTGGCTGCTGCCGGGCGAATGGCTGCTGCCGTACGGCCATTCGCCGCTGCACGCCTGGATGGAGTGGAATTGCCGCCAGTTCAGCGCTCCGAGTCTGAAAAGCGTGCAGTATTTCTTGCGTGTCGGCATCTGGTTCTTCTGGCCCGCATGGCCTTTCGCCGCCTGGGCCGTGTACGCCTGGCGCCGCCAGCACCACGTGCTGCACATCGTCGTGCCGCTGACTTTTGTTGCAATGTTAGCAATATTGGGCCTGTGCCACCCCGATCCCGACCCGAGCCAGTTGCTGCCCCTGCTGCCGCCGCTGGCCGTCATGGCCGCGTTTGGCTTGCTGACCATGAAGCGGGGCGCCATCAACGCCATCGACTGGTTCTCCGTAATGGTGCTGACCATCTGCGCCCTCGCGCTGTGGCTGTTCTGGTTCGCCATCCTGACCGGCTGGCCGCCAAAACTGGCGCACAACGCCCTGAAACTCATGCCAGGCTTCAAGCCCGAGCTGGACTTGCTGGCCTTTTTCGTGGCCGCCTGCGTCAGCGCGGGCTGGGTGGCGCTGGTGCACTGGCGCATCTCGCGCCAGCCGGCCGTGCTGTGGCGCGCCGTGGTGCTGTCGTCCGGCGGCCTGATCCTGATCTGGGTGCTGATCATGACCCTGTTCCTGCCGCCGCTGAACTACAGCAAGAGCTACGCCAGCGTGGCGCACCAGATTTCCATCCACCTGCCGCCGGGCAGCAAGTGCATCAACAGCAACGTCGGCGCTGCCCAGCGCGCCTCGTTCGCCTACTTCGGCCACTTGCCGTTTGCCAGCGTGGGGCAGCAGGAATGCGATGTGTTCCTGTTGCAAGACAGCATCAAGGTTCCCGACAGCAAGGAACAATTGCCCGAACACCACGGCGCGGACTGGATCAAGCTGTGGGAAGGGCGCCGCCCCACGGATGACGTGGAACGCTTCCGCCTGTACCAGCGCGTCAGGTAAGCAGCAAAAAAACCGGGCCTTGCCCGGTTTTTTTATGTCCGCAAGCCAATCACTGCCGACAGCAAAAGTGTTGCTTTTAAATATACTTAATTACCTAAATTGAACTAGAATTGCTTTTTATATTATAATGATGGCTTGCGCGATGGCGGTGTCTTGCTTTCCCGCCCTATTCGTCCCCCAATTCACCATAAGGCTGTCCATGAAAAAATTTGCCACACGTACCTTGCCGCTCATCAGCGCCGCCCTGTTTGCCTTCTCCTTCAGCGCCTCGGCCCAGGCCACCGTGATTGACCTCGGCGTCGCCAACGGCTACTCGGCCTTCATTTTCGGCAACATCGGCAGCAGCAACGCCAGCGGCTTTACCAGCGTCAGCGGCAGCCTGGCAGCCGGCGGCAATATCTATCTGGAAGGCTACAGCGTCGGCACGAACAAGAAGCCGGGCAGCGCCGCCAACACGCTGGTCGCAGGTAACAACCTGAACATCGGCGGCGGCAGCATCAACGGTACGGGCGTATATGGCGTGAGCAATGCCAACGGCACCGTGACGGCCCCATCGTGGTACCCAACGGGCACCTTCAGCAAGGGCAATGCTTCCACCCTGGACTTTGCAGCTGCCCAGCAGCAACTGACGACCCTGTCGGGCGATGTGGCCAAGCTGCAATCGAACGGCACCGTGATTTCGCAATACGGCGGCTTCAAGCTGGTAGGCGACATCAACGCCGACGTCAACGTCTTCACGATCAATGCAAACGACCTGCATAACCTGAGCCTGGACGTCTCGTCGCTGAAAAGCACGGCCAGCATCATCATCAACGGCACCGCCACCAACATCACCATGAGCGGCGGCTTCGACAATTTCGGCAGCTTCGCCGACCGTACGCTGCTGAACTTCGCCAATGCCACCACCACCAGCCTGAACAACGTTGGCATCAACGGCAGCATCCTGGCGCCGAACAGCGCGTTTTCCGGTTCGGGCAGCATGAACGGCACCCTGGTCGCCAATTCGGTCAGCTCGATCAATTATGGCCACGTCTCGATGAACGGCGCCGGCTTCAACACGGTGAACGTCTCGGCCGTGCCGGAACCAGGCACCTACGCCATGCTGCTGGCCGGCCTGGGCTTGCTGGCCTTCGTGCGCCGCCGCACGCCAGCGCGCGCACCGCAAGCCGCGATGGCCTGAGCTTTACGCTGAATCCATAAAAAACACCGGGCCGCGCGAGCGTCCCGGTGTTTTTTTATGCGCTGGCGAAAGACTTAGTCCCCGCTCAACCCCAGATCCGTCGCCACCTGCTTGCGCAGCAGGTATTTCTGGATCTTGCCCGTCACCGTCATGGGGAATTCCTCGACGAAACGCACATAGCGGGGAATCTTGTAATAGGCGATCTGCCCATCGCAAAAGGCGCGGATGTCGTCGCTGGTGGCCTGCGTTCCTGGACGCAAGATGATGCAGGCGCATAACTCTTCACCGTACTTGGCATCCGGCACGCCCACGCATTGCACGTCGAGCACGCTGGGGTGGCGGTACAGGAATTCCTCGACTTCGCGCGGATAGATGTTTTCGCCGCCGCGGATGACCATATCTTTCGAGCGGCCGACGATGCTGCAAAAGCCGTTGGCGTCGATCACGGCCAGGTCGCCCGTGTGCATCCAGCGCGCCGCATCGATGGCCTCACTGGTTTTTTCAGGATCGCCCCAGTAGCCCTGCATCACGGAATAGCCGCGCGTGAGCAATTCGCCCTTTTCGCCGCGCGGCACGATGCGCCCTTCCGCATCGACGATTTTCACTTCCAGGTGCGGATGGACCCTGCCGATGGACGACACGCGCATTTCGCGCGGGTCTTCGATCGCCGTCTGGAAACTGACGGGCGACGTTTCCGTCATGCCATACGCAATCGTGATTTCCGCCATGTGCATCAATTCGATGACCCGCGTCATGACTTCCATCGGGCATGGCGAACCGGCCATGATACCGGTGCGCAAATTCGACAAGTCGTATTGCTTGAAATCAGGATGGTCGAGGATGGCGATGAACATGGTCGGCACGCCGTGCAGCCCCGTGCAGCGCTCGGCCTGCACGGTTTCCAGCACGGCTTTCGGGTCGAAACCTTCGCCGGGAAACACCATGGCCGCGCCATGCGTGACGCAGGCCAGGTTGCCCAGCACCATGCCGAAGCAGTGGTACAGGGGCACGGGAATGCACAAGCGGTCCTGTTGCGTCAGGCGCATGGCTTCGCCGATGAAGAAACCGTTGTTCAGGATATTGTGATGCGTCAAGGTGGCGCCCTTCGGCGCGCCCGTGGTGCCGGACGTGAACTGAATGTTGACGGCGTCGTCAAACTGCAAGGTCGCGCTCACTTCTTCCAGGTGCGCCAGGTCGGCGTCGGTGATGCCGTCCATCAAGGCATCGAAATTGTGCATGCCGGGGGTGGCGGCCGCGCCCAGGCGGATGACGTGGCGCAATTGCGGCAAGCGCGGCGACTGCAGGGCGCCCGCGCGCGAACGGGCGATTTCCGGCACCACATCTTGCACGATGGCCAGGTAATCGCTGGACTTGAAGCTGGGCGACAGGATCAGCGCGCTGCACTGCACCTTGTCGAGCACGTATTCGAGTTCCGAACGCCGGTAGGCGGGATTGATGTTGACCATGATCAAGCCAGCTTTCGCCGTGGCAAACTGCGTCAGCACCCATTCGGCGCAGTTCTGCGACCAGATGCCGACCCGGTCGCCCGGCTGCAAGCCCAGCTTCAGCAAGCCGGCGGCCAGGCGGTGCACGCGCTGCTGGAATTCCAGATACGTCCAGCGCACGTTCTGGTGCGCCACGATCAGGGCGTCGTGCTGGCCGTAGCGGGCGGCGATGCCGTCCAGGTAAGCGCCTATCGTTTCGCCGATCAACGGCGTCTCGTGGGCGCCATGTACATAACTCATTGCTTGCATGCTGTCTCCAGGGTAATGGCGCGACGCGCTCTTCTTATGGTCATCGACTACAAAAATTATAGCCGCAACCGCCCCCGCCCTGCACCGGCTTGCTGTAATGTGCAGGCCAGCACACCCGACATTCACGGCACCATGACAGGCAACACGCAGCACCCGCCCGAACAGGGCTTCATCCTGACCCGCCACTGGCGCGACACGCCCGCCGGCACGGAGGTCGATTTCTGGCTGGCAACGGATGCCGGGCCCCGCCACGTGCGCCTGCCCGTGCAGACGGCCGTCGCCTTCCTTCCCATGGAGCAACAGGAACAGGCGCAACAGTTGCTGCGCGGCGAACGCCACGCGGAGCTGCGTCCCCTGTCGCTGTGCGATTTCCACCATCGCCCCGTGCTGGGACTGTACTGCAAGCAATACCGACATTTGCTGAAGCTGGAAAAGCAGCTGCGCGCGCACGGCATCGATGTGTATGAAGCCGACATCCGCCCGCCCGAGCGCTATCTGATGGAGCGTTTTATTACGGCGCCGGTGACATTCAGCGGAGAAACACTGCAGGAAGTGCAGCTGAAACCGGCGCCCGGCTACCGTCCCGCATTAAAACTGGTGTCGCTCGATATCGAGACGACGGCCCATGGCGAGCTGTATTCGCTGGCGCTGGAAGGCTGCGGCCAGCGCCAGGTCTACATGCTGGGCCCGCCAAACGGCGTCGACGGGGAACGCGACTTCGACCTCGAATACTGCGACTCGCGCGCACAGATCCTCGAACGCCTGAACACGTGGATGGAGCGCCACGATCCGGACGCCATCATCGGCTGGAACCTGGTGCAGTTCGACTTGCGCGTGCTCAAGCAACATGCTGAGCGTTATCAAGTCCCGTTGAAGCTGGGACGGGGCGGCGCCGTGATGGAATGGCGCGAACATGGCGGCAAGCAGGAGCATTATTTTGCGGCCGCCGCGGGCCGGCTGATCATCGACGGCATCGAAGCGTTAAAATCGGCGACGTGGAATTTCTCCTCGTTCAGCCTGGAAAACGTGGCGCAGACCTTGTTGGGCGAAGGCAAGTCCATCGACAATCCCTACCAGCGCATGGCCGAGATCGACCGGCGTTTCCGCGAAGACAAGCCGGCACTGGCGCGCTACAACCTCAAGGATTGCGAGCTGGTCACGCGCATCTTCGCCAAGACCGAGCTGCTGACCTTCTTGCTGGAACGGGCCAGCGTGACGGGCCTGGCGGCCGACCGCAGCGGCGGCTCCGTGGCCGCCTTCGAACATTTGTACTTGCCGCTGATGCACCGGCAGGGTTACGTGGCGCCCAACCTGGGCGACATTTCCGGCGAAAACAGCCCCGGCGGCTTCGTCATGGATTCGCAGTCGGGCCTGTACGATTCCGTGCTGGTGCTCGACTACAAAAGCCTGTACCCGTCCATCATCCGCACTTTCCTCATCGACCCCGTCGGCCTGGTGGTGGGCACCAGCGGCGACGAGGCCGACACCGTGCCCGGCTACCGGGGCGCGCAGTTTTCGCGTGTGAAACATTGTCTGCCGGCTATCGTGAAACAGGTGTGGCAGGGCCGCGAGATAGCCAAGCGCGAGCGTAACGCGCCGCTGTCGCAAGCCTTGAAAATCATCATGAACGCGTTTTACGGCGTGCTGGGCTCCAGCGGCTGCCGCTTCTTCGACCCGCGCCTCGCTTCGTCGATCACCCTGCGCGGCCACGACATCATGCACCGCACGCGGGAACTGATCACGGAACAGGGTTATCAGGTGATCTACGGCGACACGGATTCCACCTTCGTGTGGCTGAAAACGGCACATACGGATGAAGAGGCGGGCAAGATCGGCCGCGCCCTGGTGACGCATGTGAACGCCTGGTGGGATCAGCATCTGCGCGAGGAATTCGGCCTGGAAAATGCGCTGGAACTGGAATTCGAGACGCATTACCGGCGTTTCCTGATGCCCACCATCCGCGGCTCGGAGGAAGGCAGCAAGAAGCGCTACGCGGGCCTGGTGGGCAAGCCCGACGGCAGCGAGCAGATGGTCTACAAGGGCCTGGAAACGGTGCGCAGCGACTGGACGCCGCTGGCGCAGCAATTCCAGCAAGCCTTGTACCTGCGCATCTTCCAGCGCGACGCCTACCAGGACTATGTGCGCGACTACGTGGCGCGCACGGTGCGCGGCGAATTCGATGCTTTATTGGTCTACCGCAAGCGCCTGCGCCGCCCGCTCGACGATTACCAGCGCAACGTGCCGCCCCACGTGCGCGCGGCGCGCACGGCCGACGCCTACAACCTGGCGCAGGGCCGGCCGCTGCAGTACCAGAACGGCGGCTGGATCAGCTATGTCATCACGGTGGCGGGGCCGGAACCGCTGGAAACGCAGCGCTCGCCAATCGACTACCACCATTACCTGACGCGCCAGCTGCAGCCGGTGGCCGACGCGATATTGCCCTTCCTGGGCGATGATTTTTCGCGCCTCGTGTCCGGGCAGCAGGATTTGTTTTAGATCAATTTTACTGACCAGCATGACAAAGCTGAGGTAATATCGGCGCCTGCCGGGCTTATCTGCCCCTGCCCAACAGGCGCTGTGCGCCGCGGCAGCGTAAAATACGCCATGGCGAAAGAATAAGAACTGCACGAAGAAGAAGATGCCATTCCAGACGAGAATCGTTCGCAACAGGATTTTCCACGCTGAAATGGCGCATAATTTCACACTATGTTGAACCAGCGGGCGGCGCGTTTAGCCGTCTGCCCCGCTAATTTTTGAATGAATTGATACCATGACCGAGATCACGTCCTTAAGAGACATCCCGCAAAAAAATATCTTCCGCAAGGGCGACACCTTTGTGCTGTTCGGCGAGCTGTTCGGCCGCGGCTATGTGAATGGCTTGCTGGACGAAGCACGCAAGGCGGGCATGAATATCGTCGGCATGACGGTGGGCCGCCGCGATGAAAACATGGCGTTGCGCCCGCTGAACGCGGAAGAGCTGGCCGAAGCCGAAGCCAACCTGGGCGGCCGCATCATCAATGTGCCGCTGATGGCCGGTTTCGACCTGGACGCGCCTGCCGGCGAACCGACCCCGACGGCCCTGCTGGCCGACATGACCCTGAAAAGCTGGCAAGAAGACAAGCTGGACTGGGCGCAGATCGAACGCTGCCGCGAAGCCGGCATCGCCCGCTTCAGCGCTTCCGTGGCGAAAGCCATGGCCGAGCTGGACAGCCTGATTCCTGACGGCAGCAATGTGTATTTCGCCCACACCATGGCTGGCGGCATTCCGAAAGTCAAAGTCTTCCTGGCCATCGCCAACCGCATCTACAAGGGCCGCGGCGAGCGCTTCATGTCCTCGCGCGCCCTGCTCGACAGCGACCTGGGCAAGCTGATCCTGATGAACTTCGACGAAGTCACGGCCAACACGCTGCAACACCTGATCGACGGCAGCGCCGCCATCCGCGCCCGCATCGAGCAGACGGGCGGCCAGGTGCGCTACAGCGCCTATGGCTACCACGGCACGGAGATCTTGATCGACGGCAAGTACCAGTGGCAAACGTACAGCAACTACACGCAAGGCCTGGCCAAGATGCGCCTGGAAAACGTGGCCAAGGCTGCGTGGGAAAAAGGCATCAAGGCGACCGTCTTCAATTGCCCGGAAATCCGCACGAATTCGTCCGACATTTTCGTCGGCGTGGAACTGTCGCTGTTCCCCCTGCTCGACGCGCTGAAAAAAGAAGGCGGCGCAGCCTGGGCCGAAGAGCAATGGAAAATCTGCCAGGGCTTGCTGGAAGACGGCGTTTCGCTGCAAGACTTGCTCGATCGTATCGCCGCCTACAATGGCGACGCCACCAGCGTGCAATTCCGCAACTTCGCCGCCTGGCCGATGGACAACACGCCAGAGCTGGCCGAGGTCATGATCGGCACCTCGGACGACATCACCAAGCTGCACAAGGACCGCAAGGAACTGATCACCGACCACCTGAGCTCGCTGGTCCTGGAAGGCACGGGCCCGCTGATGTTCCACGCCATGTCGGAACCGCAAGCGCCCGTCGTCTGGCTCAACCACGACATCATCGCGCGCCAGCTGAACTCCGTGCATAACTGATTCCAGCATCGCCGCAGCCTGACCACGCCGTCCCCGGTTCGCGCCCGGGACGGCGTTTTTCATGCAAGGGCAGCGCCCGATTAATGGGCTAAACCGTTTGCCAAGCGAAAAACTTGCCGGATCACGATAAATCAGTGATAATGCGTCTCGCGTTGCCGGGATGGCGGAATAGGTAGACGCACGGGACTCAAAATCCCGCGCTGGAAACAGCGTGCCGGTTCGATTCCGGCTCCCGGCACCACCAGACATTGCAGTACCAGAAAACAACCACTCATTCTCAGGATCGGGTGGTTTTTTTTCGCCTGATTTTCCACACTTTCACCGCCCCCTCCGTGTCAAATGCGCACCCTGTGCACCCAACTTGCTAGTCACGCGCCGCAGCACCGGCCGCGCAGGCCCTGCAAACGGTAAAAATGGAGTATTTCATACTGTCAAGAAAATCTTGCATTGCAATAAAAAGATGTGGCTCAAAAGTAAATTAATTTATAGCCAATATTTCATTTTGCCGGAGCAAGCGGCATACTAAAGCCTCAGGCCCTCGCCCACTTTACGGCTCACGTCTGGGCATGCAAGCTGCCGTCATGCCTCGCCGTACGGGATGCTCAATGTCCATAAATTTTTCGATCCTACCTTCCGGTGCCTATGAACTCCCTCTCTGAACTTGCGTCCGCCACGAAGCACAATGACTTTGCCTATTTTCGTGAACTCAATGCGCGGCTGGGAACCCTCAAGGCGGCCAACTATGATGTGGCGTCAAAATGCAATTTGCGTTGCGAGGGTTGCCTGTTCTTCGAAGGCGAGGAAAACGAAGGACACGAAGACAGCCGTTCGCTTGCCGAATGGGATGCCCTGTTTGCCGCCGATGCGGCGCGTGGCGTCACGCTGGCCTACATGGCGGGCGCGGAACCGAGCCTGGTGCCCGACCGGCTGCGTGCGGCCCAAAAATACATCCCGCATGGCATTGTGTTTACCAATGGCACGATACGCTTGCCCGACGATATCTTTTATCGCATCCATATCTCCTCCTGGGGTGTCGATGAAATCGGCAGTTCATTGCGCGCCGGCGACGTGCTGACCAAGGCGATGAACAATTACCGCGACGACCCGCGTGCCGTTTGCGTGTTTACCATTACCTCCCTGAATATCAATCAGATCATGATCATGGCAGAGCTTGCCAACAGTCATGGCTTGCCGCTCACCTTCAGCTATTTCAGTCCCACCACCCGCTATCTGGACAAGCTGGAAAACAAGGCCGATAACGACAAGGCATATTTCCGCATCAGCAGTGCCACGCAAAGCCTGGCCCTGACGCAAGCCGACTTTACCCATGCACGCGCGGAAATTGTGCGCGCCATGCTGGCCTATCCGGAAACGGTGCAATACTCCCTGCACTATGACGACTGGGTCACGGGCGACAAGCTGTATGACATCGATCCCGTCACCAAGATCGCCAGGAACTGCGGTTTTCGCGTCACCAAGCAAGTGCATGTGCATGTCGATCATCAACCGGGCAAGGGCAAGTGCTGCAGTTCGAATATCGATTGCAGCAACTGCCGCGCTTATGCGATGGGACAATCGACCTATCTGTCGCGTATCCGTGAAGCCGTCAGAAAACCGGAAGAACTCGCCAAATGGCTGGAAGTGCGGGAAATCTGGGCCAAGCTGTTTTTGAACGCCAACAACTCGGCCAAGGCACGCCTGTAATACGATGAGTTTTACCTCGTACTGGTTTGCCCTCGCCTTCCTGCCCCTGTCCGCGTATGGCTATCGCCACTTGCTGTCGACAAGCCATGTCAAGCTGCTGCTGCCGCTGCTGATTTCGCTGGCTTTTTATTACCTCAACGATGCGCACAACCTGCTGCTGTTTTGTGCATCGATGGGCGCCAACTGGCTGCTCGCCGGCGTCATCGGCAGGAACCGCGGGAAAACCCGCTACCTGGCGCTGGCCATTGCGGGAAATTTATGTTTTCTTGCCGCGTACAAGTATGCGAAATTCTTTATCGTGCCCGGGATGGCGATCCCAGCCTTACCGCTGGGCATCTCGTACTTCACGTTTACGCAAATCGCCTTCCTGGTCGATACGGCGCGGGGACAGGCCCGCAGCACCAATCCGCTCGAATACGCGCTCTTCGTCGCCTGGTTTCCCCACTTGCCTGCCGGCCCCCTGCTGTCGCACAAGGACATGCTGCCGCAATTCCTGGCCGCGCCGGGCACGTCGTCGGCCTTGCATCCGGCGCCGCGCGACTATGCCGTCGGCCTCACCCTGTTTGCCATGGGCCTGTTCAAGAAATCCTGCATTTCCCCCATTTTCCTGTACGCGCAAGGCGACGTTTTCCTGCGCGCGGGACAAGGCGACCCCATCGGCCTCGTCGAGACCTGGATCGCCTGCCTGGGTTTCCTGTTTGAAACGTACTATGATTTTTGCGGCTATTCGGAAATGGCCATGGGCATCAGCCGCATGTTCGGCATCCACTTGCCCGTCAATTTCCATGCCCCGTTCAAGTCGTCCAGCCCGGTCGAATTCTGGACCCGCTGGCATGTGACCCTGGGTGCCTTCATGCGCGACTACCTGTATCGGCCCCTGACAAAAAAACGCCAGGTATGGCGGCATTACGCAGCCCTGTTCGTGGTGATGATGGCTGTCGCCATCTGGCATGGCGCCACCATTCCGCTGCTGATCTTTGGCATTTATCAAGGGCTGCTCGTCACGGGCAACCACGCCTTGCGGCGCTGGAATCTGGTGTCGCGCAAAGGCGGCAAGCTGCAGCACTGGGCCGGCAGGGCCTTCACGCTGGCGGCCATCGGCTTTTCCGTCAGCCTGTGGGCCACGCCAGACTGGCAGGAGGCCAGGCACGTCATGCTCGGCTTGCTGGGTGCCGGGCAGGCAAGCGCCTGGCCTGGAGGTTTTTTCGGCATCACCGCCATCCTCGCCGCCGTGGCATTTAACTGGTTCGCCCCTTCCCTGATCGACCTGATGGCGAAAGAGCTCCCCGCCTGGAGCGTGCAGCTGAAAAAGTCCACGACCAGCTCGCTGGCCTGGAAACCCAGCCTGGCGTGGGCGGTAGCAGTCGCCGTCGCGCTGTGCCTGGCGCTCATCAATTTGTCCGCTGTCAAAGAGTTCAAATATGCAGGGTTTTAATCAAGACATCCCCATCGCGCGCTTTTTCGCCTGCGTTTTTTTCATTACGCTCGGATTCGCGCTCCTTGTTGCCGGACTCGTTTTTATCGTCGATCCCTATGCCATCTGGCGGCACCAGCCGAGCCATAAGATCAATACCATCAGACTGGAGATTCCTAACAGTAGCCAGGCAAGCGCGGCTGTATTGCGCAGCACGCTGAACCCGCCTGACGTGCTGATTCTTGGTTCTTCCCGGGTACGGCGTGGTTTCAACGAAACGCTCGCCTCCAGCTTATACGGCGGCAACGTTCAAGTGGCTGGCATCGATGCCCTGCCGCTATCAACAGCCAGGGATCTGTTTTTCACCCTGAGCCAAGAGGCACGCATTCGAAGGCTGTATTTGGAAGTCAATTACCTCACATCCAATGCCTGCGAAACGAAAAATGAAAATGCGGTGACAAAAAATGAGCTCGACTTGCCGTTTCATTATCTGTCGCCCGAGAATGCCGTCATATACAGCCTAAGAACGCTGAAAATAAATCTGTTCCCTCCGCGCTCCTTCGACAGCTATTTTGACAAACAAGGACGTTACTATGACGATCAGGCAAAAGGGGCGACACGTGCAGGGGGAGCGCAAGCACATGAGTCGCGCTTTAAGCAGCTCTTCAAGACGATTGCAAGCGCTTGTCAAAATCATGCAAACAATGCCGCCGATATCAGGGATTTGACGGCCATCTTCCATCTCGCGCAAACCAGGCAGATAGAAGTTATTTTGCTGATTTTGCCTGTTAGCGAAAAATGGCAAACACGTATCCGCCAGGCCGGACTCGTGCCTCAAGCCGCGCAGTGGAAAAGGGAGGTCACCTTGCTCGCATCGCAATTCCATGTGCCTTTGCTTGACTATGAGCTGCGCAACGGTGAAAGTGATCACTCTGACAATACTTCTCCTTCCATGCCCATGTTTTGGGATGAGACGCACTTCTCAAACCGCCTGGGCGACCAGCTGTTACGCGCTATGCTGGACGCCAGCGGCCGCTCTTCCATCCGGCCAAAAATCCCCTGACACCGCAGCCTGCCCTCCAGGCCCGCCTTCACCGCCGCCCACCCCGTATCGATAATGCTGAAACGCACGGAATTGCGCTTGCTCCATCCGGCTATCCAAACGGCCGTACGCCAAACAGCACGCCATGCAGCCAGAACGCCAGCAGCAGCCACAGCGCACAGCCCGCGCCGACCGCGATCAGGGTGCCTGCCATGGTGCCGCCCTCGTACGCCACGCCGGCCGCGCGGTCGCGTTGCACGGCGGCATACAGATCGACTGACGACCAGACGAGAAAGCCGCCGAACAGCAGCACATCGGCCACATTGCCGTTGGCCAGCAGATGCGCGACGGCCCAGAATTGCGTGCCCAGCAACATGGGGTGGTGCACCAGGGTCTTGATATGGTTGCGAGGCACATTGGCCGCCGCCAATAAAATCAGCGAGAACAGCATCAGCAGGGCACTGATGTGGCGCAAGCCCATGGGCGGCGACCACAGCACTTGCGGCTGCTGGCGCGCCAGGGCGTAGCCCCAGATGATCAGGCCCAGCCCCACGAACGCCACGAGCGAATACAGGCCCTTCCAGCGCTTTTCGCCGAGGCGCGCCAGCTGGGCGCTGCGCCAGCCGTCGGCGACGATGCGCACCGAGTGCAAGCCCAGGAACAGCAGCAAACCGAGTATCAGCACCGTCATCGTCCACTCCCCAGTCCATATCCTCTATCCAGCATACCCGACATCATGGCCGGTGCCGTCCACGCAGATCAACGTTCTTCGCGATAATAGTCGCAGCCCTCGAACGTGGTGCGCAGCGCCTGCTGCAGCTGGGCGTAGCGCTCGGGCGTCAAGTTGAAACGCACGTCGATCTGGCCGTCGTCGTCCATCTGCATGGCGGCCTCGGCATCCATCTGCACGGACAAACGGTTCGGATGCAGAATCACGGCGTGCATGTGGCCGTACCAGGCAAATTCCTGGCCGCCATATTCGATGTAGGGCTCGTCCATGCCCATGGCCACGTCCTGCTCGTCATACTCGTCGGCGCGCTGCAGCATCAGGTAGACGGGCTCGCCTTTGCCGGCTGGCGCGGCCAGGGTGGTGATCAGGGCGTCGTCTTCGTTGATGACGGACAACTCGGTGGCGGTAAATCCTGCGGACATGGCGTGCTTTCAACAAATATGGGGATGGCGCCACCATAGCGCAAAAGCGGCACGGACGACATAGCGCGCGATGAATAAAGCCTGCCGTCACGAAAATCCATCGCCGCCTATAATTGCCGCTCCAAACTATTTCTACAGGAGACCGCCTTGACCGCAGCATCGCCCTACACCACCCGCCTGGCCATCCCTTCCATCGCCACCTACCAGCACCTGCGCGTCGCCGCCGGCCTGAGCGCGAAAACCAAGGATGCCGCGGCCAGGGGCTTGCCGAATTCCCTGTTTGCCGTGCAAGTGCTGCATGGCGACGAGGTGGTGGGCATGGGCCGCATCATCGGCGACGGCGGCTGCTTCTTCCAGGTCGTCGATATTGCCGTGCTGCCGGCCCACCAGGGCAAGGGCTTAGGCAAGCTGATCATGCGCGAAATCCGCCAGTTCATCGATCGCGACGTGCCGGAAAGCGCGTATGTCAGCCTGATCGCTGATGGCCAGGCGCAAGACCTGTACGCGCAGTTCGGTTTCAAGCACACGGCGCCCGCCTCCGTCGGCATGGCGCTGAAGCGCTAGGCGCCCGATGCCGGCCTGGCTGCTGTGCACCATGGCGCTGGCGCTGCTGTTGAGCGCCGCCGCCTGGCGCGCCGAGCGCGTGCGGCAAAGGCGCGGGCGCACGACGCGCTGGCTGTGGCTGGCGGCCATCGCCGCGTCCGCCATCGTGCCCCTGGCATGGCTGCCCGGCGTGCTGGCGGCCATGCCCGCGGAACAGGCGCAGCTGAAACTGGGCTGGTTCATGCTATCGAGCGGCATGTTGCTGCTGCTGGCGCTGCGCAGCGTCTGGCTGCTGTCGCACCAGCGCCGCTGGCAGAAAACATCGTTGCTGGGCACGCCCGTATACTTGAGTGGCGGCATCGGTCCCTGCGTGGCGGGACTGCTGCGGCCGCGCATCGTGATGCCCGTCTGGCTGCGATTGATTTCGTCCCAGCAACAAGCGCTGCTGCTGGCGCACGCCCAATGCCGGCTGGCCGCGCGCGACCCGCTGCTGCTGGCCGCGGCGTACGCCTTGATTATTCTCATGCCGTGGAATGTGCCCCTGTGGTGGCAGCTGCACCGGCTGCGCTTTGCCATCGAAGTCGATTGCGACGCGCGCATGCTGGCGCAGGGCCACGCGCTGCGCGACTATGCCATCGTGCTGCGCCAGCACGGCCAGTATTATTCGGGGCTGACGGGCGCCTCGCCCATCGTGCTGAACGACCCGCGCGCACTGCGCCAGCGGCGCCGCCTGATGGCCAGATTTACCCGGAACCGGGCGGCGAACTTGCTATAGTAGCGGCAACGCCGCGCAATGCGCCCGCGCCACCGGCTTCCCCTTCAGAAATCAGAGAGATACCATGCTTTACCTGCTTGCCATCGTGATCGTCATCGCCCTGCTGTACTACGTCTTCAGCGGCCGCACGCCCGCCAAACCGCTGCACAAGCCGCTCATGTCGGTGCGCCAGTACGTGCCGGCGATTCCTGCGGGCGCCCCCGCGCATCACTGGACCGACGAGGGGCGCTTTGCGTCGGAAGTGGAAAACGAATCGATGTACCAGCCCGCCATCGCCAAACTGGCAGGCGAGCATGGTCCCGGCAATGCGGAAGAGAAATGCCTGGCCCTGCTCGTCTGCGACGATGCCAACCCGTTCCAGGACAAGGCCATCGCCGTCTTCATCGATGGCCAGCTGGTGGGCTACCTGTCGCACAACGACGCGCTGCGCCTGCGCCGCAACCTGGGCCGCATGGACCTGGTGGGCCAGCTGACCTCGTGCGACGCCGTCATCCGCGGCGGCGGCCTGTGGAATGGCAAGCGCCTGTCGTATGCCGTCTGGCTGGACTTGCAGCCCTACAACTAACCGCTATCCCGCGCGCGCCAGCCTGACGGCGCGCGTGGCGATAAAGCTGGGCAGGTATTTTTCAATTTCAAAGCGCGGGTGGGGATGCATTTCCTCGTGGTATCCCGCCAGCATGAAGCCCGCCGCCAGCTGGCCGCCGATCTGGCTGTCCAGGCCGTGGCCAAAGATCAGTGCCTCGCCCCTTTCCATGCGCGCCGCCAGCGCATCGGCATCCATATCCGCCACATCCGAGTACGGCAGCACGAAACGGGGCCGTATCAAGCCCTGCTTCGCCCATTGCGGGTCGCGGTCGCCGATGAACACGGCCGGGTTGAAGAAACTGCTCAACAGCACGCCACCGTCCGCCAGCACGCGCGCGCATTCGCGCCACACGGGGGCGATATCGGGCACGTACTGGTTCGACACGGGATGGACGATGGCATCGAAACTGGCGTCGGCGAAGCAGGCCAGGTCGCGCATGTCGCCCTGCACGGTGACCAGTTGCAAGCCGTCGCGCTCGGCCACCATGCGGTCTTGCGCCAGTTGCTGCTCAGACAGATCAAAGACGGTCACATGCGCGCCGGCGGCCGCCAGCACGGGCGCCTGTTGCCCGCCGGCGCCGGCCAGGCACAGGATGCGCATGCCACGCACGTCATCCAACCAGCCGGCCGGCAAGGGGCCGGGCGTCAGGTGGATGAGCCACTGTCCGGCGCGCGCCGCCGCGATGGTGGCGCTGTCGACGGGCTGCGACCAGGGACTGTTCCGGGCCGCCTGGGCATCCCAGGCTTGCTGATTATGCCGCAAGAAGTTGTTACCTAAAGGCATCGTCATCCTTTCAGAAAAAAGCAGGACGCGAATGTAGCATGACACAAGGCAAGACGTCGCACTTTGCAAAAAAACCACACAATTCCTGACGGAAACTTCTTCGCCCGCACCGCCATTCCCTTGGTGCGGCAAGGCATACGCCCCACTTTTTCGCCTGCGCACGGCTTGCACGACAGAGAAAATAATTACAAATAAGATATTTGTTTCCAGAAATCTGGTAAGGTCATTTGCATCGGCCACCCGCAGCGATGGCCGGCCCCGATCCTGTTTTCAGCGCCACGACGCTCTCTTTGCCTGCCCACGATGATACCTGCCAGCGTCCAGCACCTGTTCCACCTGCCCGCCGACCCGGCCCAGCTGCACCACGGCCAGCATGCGCCGGGCCTGGTGCTGCTATCGCTCGTGATCGCCATTTTCACGTCGTGGATGGCCTTCCAGATGACGGCGTACAGCCGCGCGCAGGCGAGCATCAGCCGCCGCTTGCACTTGCTGTGCCTGCTAGCCGGCAGCCTGGCGCTGGGCTGCGGCGTGTGGGCCATGCATTTCATCGGCATGCTGGCCTTCGAGCTGGGCACCAGCGTCGCCTACGATCCGGGCCTGACCTTGCTATCCATCGTGCCCAGCGTGGCGGCCTCGTTCGTGGCCCTGGCCACCATCAGCCGGCGCGCCGTCACGGCGCCGCTGCTGCTCAGGAGCGGCCTGCTGGTGGGCCTGGGCATCGGCGCCATGCATTACACGGGCATGCACGCCATGCGCATGGGCCTGTCGCTGCGCTACGACCCGCTGCTGTTCGCGCTGTCGCTCGTCGTTGCCGTGGCGCTGGCCACCGTGGCCCTGTGGATACGCTTCGGCCTGCGCGGCTGGAGCGGCCGCATGTCTGCCTCGCGGCGCACCTTGATCAGCGCCGGCGTCATGGGTTGCGCGATTGCCGGGATGCATTACATGGGCATGCAAGCCGCCCGCTTCGTGGGGACGATTCCCCCAGGCAATGATGCCGATGCCAACCGGCCCATGCTGGTGATCAGCGTGACCCTGCTGACCATCGCCCTGACGATCCTCGTCGCCTCGGCCGTGGGCATCTTGCGCTACCGCGAACTGTTTCGCCACCTGAACCAGAGCGAACACTGGACGCGCTCGCTGTTGACGAGCACGGTCGACGGCGTCATCACCATCGACCGGCATGGCGACATCGTCGACTTCAACGGCGCCGCCGAGCGCATCCTCGGCTGGCGGGCGGCGGAAATTGTCGGCCGCCACGTCAGCCTGCTGGTCAGCGACGTGCGCCAGTCGGAACAGCAGGGCCTGCTGCACTACCTGCGCACGGGCGAAGGCGAGGCGGTCCACACCAGCGAGGAAATCGTCTACCTGCGCAAGGACGGGGTCCCCGTCGCCGTGCAGCGCTCGATGGCCAGCGCGCGCCTGGCCGACCAGGATTTATATGTGCTGTTCATTACGGACATCAGCGAACGGCGCGCCATGCTGGCCGCCCTGCGCGAAAGCGAGCAGCAGTTGCGCTCGCTGATCGGCAATCTGCCCGGCATCGCCTTTCGCTGCACCACGGCGGAAAACCAGCCCATGCTGTTCATCAGCGACGGCGTGGAAGCCATCACCGGCTATCCGCCCGCCGACTTTCTCGGCGCGGCGCCGCGCCGCACCATCACGGGCCTGATCGCCAGCGAAGAGCGCGCCTACGTCATCGATGTCTTCAACCGCAGCGTCGCCAGCGGCGAGCCCTACCTGCTCGAATACCGGCTGCTGCATGCGGACGGCACGGCGCGCTGGCTGTGGGAGCGGGGCACCGTCGTGCACGACGCGGCAGGCGCCGTGCGCTGGGTTGACGGCGTCATCCTCGACATCAGCGAACGGCGGCAAATGGAGGAAGACTTGCGCATGGCCAAGGAAAAAGCGGAGCTGGCGGCCGCCACGCGGGCCAGCTTCGTCGCCAACATGAGCCATGAAATCCGCACGCCGATGAATTCCATCCTCGGTTTTACCGATGTGCTGCTCGACTCGCCGCTGGCGCCGGAGCAGCGGCGCCACCTCGATACCGTACGCCAGTCCGGCCGCTCGCTGTTGCGCCTGCTCAACGAAGTGCTCGATACTGCCAAGCTGGACAAGGGCGCCGTGGCGCTGGAATTGCGCGACTACAGCCTGCTGGCGCTGGTCGACGAGCTGGCGTCCACGTATGGCATCCATGCGCGCGCCAAGGGCTTGCGCATGGAGGTGCAGTACGACCCGCAACTGCCGGCCATGCTGCATGGCGACGAATTGCGCATGCGGCAAGTGCTGGGCAACCTGCTCGACAACGCCATCAAGTTCACGCCCGGCGGCGCCGTCAGCCTGGCGGCGCGCCGCGACGATGGCCAGCTGCACCTGCTGGTGCAGGACAGCGGCATCGGCATCCCCGCGGAACGTCGCGACGCCATTTTCGATCCCTTCGTGCAAGCGGACGCCTCGACCACGCGGCGCTTTGGCGGCACGGGCCTGGGCACCACCATCAGCCGGCAGCTGGTGACCCTGATGCAGGGGCGCATCTGGGCCGATGCCGCCTTGCCGCACGGCAGCGTGTTCCACGTCATGCTGCCCTTGCTGCCGGCGCGCCAGGCGGCGCTGCCCGCCAGCGAACGGCGCAGCGTGCGCCTGCCGCCCCTGCGCGTGCTGGCCGCCGACGACGTGCCGCAAAACCTGGAACTGCTGAGCTTACTGCTGGGCAAGCGTGGCCACACGGTGGTCACGGCCGGCGATGGCGCGCAAGCCTTGCAGCTGGCGCAGCAGGATGACTTCGACGTGCTGCTGCTGGACTTGCAAATGCCGCACATGGATGGCCTGGCCGCTACGCAAGCCATCCGTGCCGCCGCCCTGCGCGACGGACGCCCGCGCGTGCCCGTGATCGCCATGACGGCCAGCGTGCTCGAAGCGCACCGCAAGGCGGCGCGGGCGGCCGGCATGGACGGTTTCGCCACCAAGCCCGTCGAATGGCAGGCGCTGGCGCTGGAAATCGCGCGCGTGCTGGGCCTGGCGGCGGACCCGGCCGACGATAGCCACGCGCCGCCCCCCGCTGGCGGACGGGTGCTGCACCATGCGGGCGCCCTGCAGCGCTGGGCCGGCAACGACAGCGCCTACCGCGCGGCGCTGGCCCGTTTCGGACGCGAGCATCCGCGCCTGCCGCCCGCCCTGCTGGTCGCCATCGAGGCGCGCGACCACGCGGCGCTCTTGTCGCACAGCCACCAACTGCGCGGCGTGGCCGCCAACCTGGGACTGGAGCAACTGGCCGCCAGCCTGGCGGCGCTGGAGCAATGCTGCGCCGGTCCCGGTGCCGTTCCCGCCACGGCGCAGCAGCTCGACGAAATCCTGGGCGCCCTGCTGACGCAATGGCCGGCGGCAACGGCCGCCATCGCCCGGCTGGCGCCGCCTGTCTTGCCGGCGGCAACGGCGGCGGCCATCGACGCGCCCGCCGTCCGGCAAGCGGCCAATGCCCTGTTAAGCGCCTTGCGGCGTGGCGAACTCGATGACGCGGCGCAAGCACAGTTGCAGCACGCCATGGGCGCGCAAGCGGACGAGCTGGCGCCGCTGCTGCATGCCATCGACGACTTTGATTTCCCCCAGGCACAGTCGCTGCTGCACGACTTGCTGCACACCTACGCCCCGGAGTCCCCATGAATGCACCAGCCAGGCCCGTGATTCTCATCGTCGACGATGAGGCGGCCAATTTGCAATTGCTGCGCCAGATCTTGCAGAACGACTATGCGCTGCTGTTCGCCAAGGATGGCGCGCGGGCGCTGGCACTGGCGCAGCAGGAGCGCCCGGCCCTGATCCTGCTCGACGTGATGATGCCCGGCATGAGCGGCCACGACGCCTGCCGCCAGCTGAAGGCCGCGCCGCTGACGGCCGCCATCCCCGTCATTTTCGTCACGGCCCTGAACGACATGCGCGACGAACTGAGCGGTTTTGAGGCGGGTGCCGTCGATTACATCACCAAGCCGCTCAGCCCCGCCATCGTGCGCGCCCGCGTGCGCACGCACCTGTCGCTGGTGCGCATCGATGAATTGAAGGAAACGCGGCTGCAGATCGTCCAGCGCCTGGGCCTGGCGGCCGAATACAAGGACAATGAAACAGGCTTGCACGTGATCCGCATGAGCCATTACGCACGCCTGCTGGGCGTGGCCGCCGGCATGGACGAGGCCGCCGCGGACGACCTGCTGCACGCGGCGCCCATGCACGACGTGGGCAAGATCGGCATCCCCGACCGCATCCTGCAAAAGCCGGGCAAGCTCGACGCGGACGAATGGAGCATCATGCAGACGCACGCGCGCATCGGCGGCGACATCATCGGCGAACATGCGGAAGGCGGCATGCTGGCGCTGGCGCGCGCCATCGCCGTGTCGCACCATGAAAAATGGGATGGCAGCGGTTACCCGAACGGCTTGGCAGGCGAAGCGATCCCGCTGGCGGGGCGCATCGTCGCCGTGGCGGACGTGTTCGACGCGCTGACCTCGGTGCGCCCGTACAAGCGCGCGTGGTCGGTGACGGACGCCGTGGGCTATCTGCAAGCGCAACAAGGCAGCCATTTCGATGCGCGGCTGGTCGACCTGTTTGTCGGGGAACTGCCCGCCATCGACGCCATCCGGCTGCGCTGGGCAGAGAAAGCGGAACACCTCGCGCCCGCTTGAAGAGTGAACTCCCGCCACGGCCAGCGTTGTTGCGTCACACAAGCAAGTGCCGGACAGATGGCGCCGGCGCCGATGCAGACCACTGGAGGGGCCAGGAGTTCAATGCCATTATGGCTGGCGGCGGAGCAGGCATTTTGATGCACATCAAACAGCTTGCACTTTCCTGGCTGCGCACTTGCAGATGGCCCTGGCCTCTCTTTTTTTGACTTACATCAAGCCCAGCATAAGAAAAGCCCCGGCCAGCACGGCAATGCTGGACTTGCCCGTGTTGCCGTTCTAGCCTTGTTGCCATCCTGACTACCGAGTGACAACATGGCTTACAAATCCATCCTCGTCCACGCCGACCTGTCGCGCCATGCGCCGCAGCGCATCGCCATCGCGGCGCGGCTGGCGCACGCGCACCAGGCGCACCTGATCGGCGCCGCCATGACGGGCATGTCGCGCTTTACCCTGGAAAACAACCGCGGCATGCGCGGCGGCGCCGTGGCGGCGCAGATTTCGGCCTTGCACGGGCAAGCGGAACAGGCGCTGGACCAGTTCGAGACGCTGGCGCGCCAGGCCGGCGCCGCCTCGCTCGAGCGCCGCCTGATCGAAGACGACGAGGATGGCGGCATGGCCGTCAGCGCCCGCTACAGCGATCTGACCGTGCTGAGCCAGCACGACGACAGCGAAGCCTTGCCCGGTGCCATGAGCGACCTGGTGCCCTACGTGATGCTGAATGCGGCCCGTCCCGTGCTGATCGTGCCGCGCAGCGGCCAGTTCGCACAGGTGTACAACACGGTCGTGGTGGCCTGGGATGGCAGCATGGAAGCGACGCGCGCCATCGGCCACGCCCTGCCCCTCTTGCGCGCGGCGCGCCTGGTGGTGCTGGCCCTGCTGCACCCGCCGGTCGGCCACGCGCAGCCGGCGCGCCATCCGGGCGCCGACATCGCCGCCTACCTGAGCCGCCATGGCGTGCCCGTCGAAGTGCGCCCGGCCGTCGCCACGGGCGACATCGGCGCGGCGCTGCTGGCCATGGCCGCCGAAGTGCATGCGGACCTGCTGGTGATGGGCGGCTACGGCCACGCGCGCTTCCGCGAAATCCTGCTGGGCGGCGTGACGGAAACCGTGCTGCGCCAGATGACCTTGCCGGTGCTGATGGCGCACTGACACCAAGCGCGCTCCATGTCGTTGCACAATGGGTATACTTGCCTGTTTATCCATATCAAAGCAATGTACATGAACCAACAACTCCTCAATTGGGGCAATAGCCTGGTGCCGTTCGGCGGCGAACTGCTGTGGACCGCCCTGCCGTGGATGCTGCTGTGCAGCGCGGCCGGCTTCGTGCTGGCGCTCGGCATCTGCTACCAGCTGGCCAGAAAATGCCTGCTGGTGCGCCGTCCCCGCGCCTGGCATGTGGCCGCCAAGCTCAGCTATGTGCTGATCCTGCTCGCGCTGCCGCTCCTCGGTGCCGGATTTGGCGCCGTGCACAGCGTGCACCGCGTGGTCAACCAGGCCCTCGAGCGCGACTTGCAGCCCGTGGTCGAGGCGCAGATGCCGGCGCTGCGCGTCTACCTGGAACAGCAGGTCAAGCTGATCGCCCCGGGCCAGCCCATCAGCGTGCGCAGCCTGCTCGAACCGTTCGTGCAAGGCATGTATTACCAGCCCACGTCCAGCAGCTACTGGGAACGCAGCAAGGCGCGCTGGATCAATGAATTCATTCTGCGCCGCGGCAGCGTGCTGCTGACCCAGGTGCTGCAGGAACAGCTGATCGCCAGGGTCGGCCTGCTCGGCGAAGCGCTCAAGGGCGCCAACTTCCGTGGCCAGGCGACGGGCGAGCTGGCCGCGCTGGGCACCGACCTGGCCGTGCGCCTGACCACCGACGTGGCGCGCCATGCCGACTTCAGCAAACTCGACAAGTCAGTGCCGATGATTTTCATCGACGCCATCAAACGGCAAGCCGGCGCCTATTTCAATTCGCTCAAGATCACGCTGGGCCTGTTCGCGCTGGCCGCGCTGCTGCTGGTATGGGGCGAGATCATGCTGTACCGCCATTACTACCTGCGCCGCCATCCGCCCGCCGCGGCCCTGCCCGTGCCGCCCATGTAAAAAAAGCCGCGCCTCCTTGCGGATGGCGCGGCTTTCAGGCGGCAGCTAAACCCTTAGGCTTTGCGCTGCGCCACGGCGTCGACGACGCACAGGGCCGTCATGTTGACGATGCGGCGCACGGTGGCCGATGGCGTCAGGATGTGCACGGGCTTGGCGCAACCGAGCAGGATCGGACCGACGGCGATGCCGTTGCCGGCCGCCGTCTTCACCAGGTTGTAGGCGATGTTGGCCGATTCGATGTTCGGCATGACCAGCAGGTTGGCGTCGTTCTTCAGTGCCGAATTCGGCATGATTTTCTGGCGCAGCTTGCTGTCGAGGGCCGTATCGCCGTGCATTTCGCCGTCGATTTCCAGGTCCGGCGCGCGTTCCTTGATGATGGCCAGCGCGGCGCGCATCTTTTGCGCCGAAGCGCTGTCGCTGGAACCGAAGTTCGAGTGCGACAGCAGGGCTGCGCGCGGCGACAGGCCGAAACGGGTCATCTCTTCGGCGGCCATGATGGTGATCTCGGCCAACTGGTCGGCGTCCGGATTTTCATTGACGTGCGTGTCGACCATCACCAGCTGGCGTTCCGGCATGATCAGCACGTTCATGGCGGCGTAGACATTGCTGCCGGCGCGCTTGCCCAGCACCTGGTCGATGTATTTCAGGTGCAGCTGGGTGGTGCCGAAGGTGCCGCAGATCATGCCGTCGGCGTCGCCCTTGTGGATCATCATCGAACCGATCAGGGTGTGACGGCGGCGCATTTCCAGTTTAGCGTATTCCTCGGTGACGCCTTTGCGGCTCGTCATGGCGTAGTACGTATTCCAGTAATCGCGATAGCGCTCGTCGAAGTCCGGGTTGATGACGTCGAAGTCGACGCCTTGCTTGAGGCGCAGGCCGAACTTCTGGATGCGCGCTTCGAGCACCGGTGGACGGCCGACCAGGATGGGACGCGCCAGTTTTTCATCGACCACCACTTGCACGGCGCGCAGCACGCGCTCTTCTTCGCCTTCGGCGTAGACGATGCGTTTGAGTTCGGCCGGCGTGGATTTGGCCATCAGGAACAGCGGCTTCATGAAGGTGCCGCTGCGGTAGACGAATTGCTGCAGGCTGTCCGCGTACGCTTGCAAGTCCTTGATCGGACGCGTGGCGACGCCCGAATCCTCGGCCGCCTTGGCGACCGCCGGCGCGATCTTGATCAGCAAACGGGGATCGAACGGCATCGGGATCAGGTATTCAGGACCGAACGACAGGTTGCTGATGCCGTAGGTGGTGGCCACGATGTCCGACTGCTCGGCATGCGCCAGGTCGGCAATCGCGTGCACGACGGCGATTTCCATCTCGCGCGTGATGGTGGTGGCGCCGCAATCGAGGGCGCCGCGGAAGATGTACGGGAAGCACAGCACGTTGTTGACCTGGTTCGGATAGTCCGAACGGCCCGTGGCGATGATGGCGTCGCTGCGCACGGCCTTGACTTCTTCCGGCAGGATTTCCGGATTCGGGTTGGCCAGCGCCAGGATCAGCGGGTTCGGCGCCATCTTGCGCACCATGTCTTGCTTCAGCACGCCGCCGGCGGAGACGCCGAGGAAGATGTCCGCGTCCGGGATGATCTCGGCCAGGGTGCGCAGCGGCGTGTCTTGCGCGAAGCGTTCCTTGTCCGGGTCCATCAGTTCCGTGCGGCCCTTGTAGACGACGCCGGCCAGGTCGGTGACGTAGATGTTTTTCAGGGGGAAGCCCAGGTCGACGATCAGGTCCAGGCAGGCCAGCGCCGCGGCGCCAGCGCCCGACACGACCAGCTTGCAATCCTCGATCTTCTTGCCGACGGCTTTCAAGCCGTTCAGGATGGCCGCGCCGACGATGATGGCGGTGCCGTGCTGGTCGTCATGGAAGACGGGAATCTTCATGCGGTCGCGCAGCTGGCGCTCGATGTAGAAGCACTCGGGCGCCTTGATGTCTTCCAGGTTCACGCCGCCGAAGGTCGGTTCCAGCGAAGCGATGATGTCGACCAGCTTGTCCGGGTCCATCTCGTTGATCTCGATGTCGAAGACGTCGATGCCGGCGAACTTCTTGAACAGCACGCCCTTGCCTTCCATCACCGGCTTGGCGGCCAGCGGGCCGATATTGCCCAGTCCCAGCACGGCCGTGCCGTTGGTGATGACGGCCACCAGGTTGCCGCGCGCCGTATATTTATAGGCATTTGCCGGATCGATGACGATTTCTTCGCAGGGAGCGGCCACGCCTGGCGAGTAGGCCAGCGCCAGGTCGCGCTGGTTGGTCAGTTGTTTGGTCGGCGTCACGCTGATTTTGCCGGGGCGCGGGCACTCGTGATACTCGAGTGCGGCCAAGCGCAATTGTTGACGCAATTCTTCTTTTTTATCAGATGACGAATCCATGCTGTGCTGCCTTCCTGTTTGGTCGATCGGGTGTTCCGGATTTTATCAGACCGATTCTTTCAATTAGCTAGGTATTTTCCGCTAGCCACAGTCTGATATCACGAAAACGCATAACCTAGCATTGTAAGGCCGTGCGGCGGCACAAACGTCCTGAACAGGAAAAACTATCGAATTTTAGATTTCAATTAGTTTTTATGATGGAATATCGGCGGCGCACCAAAGCGGCAGCGCGGCGACGGCCCGCTCGATATCGTCCATGTCGTCCGCGCCGAGGGTGCCGTCGAACGGCGCGGACAAAATGCGGCGCATCAGCGCCAGGCGCGTCGTCGCTTGCTGCGCGTCGATGAAGCGCGTCGTCTCCGCGCAATACTGCGCGCGGCGCAGGGCATCGGCGCCGTCATCGTCGCCGTCGGGATAATAATGGCGGCCGATGTGCTGCAGCGACTGCAGCAGGAATTCGATCTCGCGCAGGATGCGCAGCGCATCCTCGCCGGACAGCACGATGCGGCGGTTGGCGGGCAGCAGGGACGGCGGCGCGGCCCGGTTATTCAAAATTTTCATCGGTCAGGAAGGCATAGCCGTCATCGATCAGCATCTGCAGATACGAGTCGAAGCTGTCGGCGATGACCAGGTAGCTATCGGGATCGTGCAGGAAGCGCACCACCTGCCCCACCTTGCCGGACGCCGTGGGCGTGAAATCGATATACAGCCGGGACGAGCCGCCATTGTTCATGCAATGCGAAAAACACAGGCGCTGGCCCTGCTTGATGCCGGCGTCGATGCGGGCGTCGACAATGCCGGGATCGTCGTCCAGATAATGGCCGTAGATGTCGGCGATGCTGCGCTGGTTCGCCTGCCCATCCTTGAGGATCTGCTCGACGGAGCTCAGGTAATACGGATACTCGAACACGTCCGAGCCCAGCATGTATACCAGCACCGTGCCGCCCGCATACTTCTGATAATAGGTGCCGTTGTACAGGCCCAGCAAGCGCAGCAGGCTGTCCGGGCACAGCGGATACGTTTCGCGCAGGCTGGCCAGTTGCGCCGCGCTGGCGCCGCTGGCCAGCGCCAGCTCCGCCAGCGGCTCGGGCGGCATGGCCTGGCGCAATCCTGTCAAATAGTGGTCGACGATGTTCATGGGCGAAATATAGCAGCTGCCGGCACCCGGCAAGCGCACGCTAACGCGACGGGGCCAGATGAGCACCGGGTGCGAAGCGCACGGCGATCAGCAACAAGACCACGACGCCGGCGGCCATCACCATCCACGCCTGCGCCAGGCTGGACGAATGCTGGCGGATCAGGCCGGCGATGAAGGGCATGCTGCTGGCGATGATGTAGCCGCCGCCCTGCACAAAGCCCAGCAGCGCGCCGGCGCCGGCCGGGTCCGTCACATGGTCCATGCTGACGATCAGCGACAGGGGGAACAGGGCGCCGATGCCGCAGCCCAGGAATATCACGGCGGGCAGCGCCAGTTGCGCGGGCGCCACGATCAGGCAAGCCAGGCCGGCCAGCACGGCCAGCAAGACGGACAGCAGCAGGATGCGGCGGTCGGGAAAGCGGTGGATGACGCTGGAAATAACCAGTCCCGCCAGCACTTCCACCAGGGTCAGGCCGCCCAGCAGCAAGCCGCTGTCGGCCGCGCTCCAGCCCAGTTCCGTATAAAACGGCGGCAGCCAGGCCAGCACCAGCGTGTAAGCGCCCGTGCCGATGCCGAAAAACACCATCAGCAGCCAGGCGCGGCCGCTGCCCACGGGCAGGCTGGCGCCAGCGCCGCCGGCCACGTCCACGCGCGAGGCCGACGCGCGGCGCCACAGCAGCGCGGCCGCCACGGCGGGCAGCGCCCACAGGGCCAGCAGCGCCTGCCAACCCAGCGACTGCGCCAGGGGCGAAGCGGAGGCGGCGGCAATGGCCGCGCCGCCCATGATGCCCGTCGTATAAAACCCCATCAGCTGCCCTGCCCGCGCGGGGAAATGGCGCTTGATGAAGGCGGGCAACAGCGCCTGCACCAGCGCGATGCCCAGGCCGCCCAGGGCCGCCGTGGCGATCAGGCCGCCGCTGCCGTGCAAGGGCCAGCGCAGCGCGCAAGCGCAGGCGATGATGGCGATGCCGATGCCGATGCCGCGCGCCACGCCCAGGCGGCGCTGCAGCTGCGCGCCCAGCAAGGCGCACACGCCCATGGCGAACACGGGCACGGTGGTCAGCAAGCCCGCGTCGGCATTACTGAGGCCCGTGCCGGCCTGGATGCTGTCCAGCAAGGGGCCGATGGCGGCCAGGATGGGGCGCAGGTTCAGGCCCAGCAGGATGATGGCGGCCACCACCAGGGCGGACGAGGGAAGCGGGGAAGAGACGGGGCGTTCGGATGGCATGGGAGAGTAGTCCTTGCCTCGCTGGGAGGCACATGGTTTAATGCGTCATATAAAATAACTTGATGAAAAGTATCTTAACATAAAGATAGAAATGTATCTTGATGTCGAGATAAATGGATGACGCCATGACTGATACCCCGCAAGAACACACGCGCGCGCAATTTGCCGCCGCACAATGGCAGCGCGAACTGCCGCAGATGGATACGAACGCCATGCAGCTGGTGGGCCAGCTGGGCACGGTGGCGCAGCTGATGGCGCGCGACTGGCTCAACCCCCTGTTTGCGGAACACGGCTTGCAGCCGGGCGAATTCGACGTGCTGGCCACCCTGCGCCGCTCGGGCGCGCCATATGCGCTGACGCCGACGGCCCTGTATGAGGCGGCCATGCTGTCCTCGGGCGGCATGACCAACCGCATCGACCGCCTGGAAGCGGCCGGCCTGATCGAACGCCGGAAGCATCCGACGGACCGGCGCGGCGTGCTGGTGGCCCTGACGCAAAGGGGATTGGAATTGATTGAAAGGCTGGTGCTGTTGCACGTGGACAACGAGCGCGCGATGCTCTCGGCTTTGAACTCGGACGAGCAGCGCCAGCTCGACCAGTTGCTGGCCAAGCTGCTGCACGGCATGGCGCAGGCGAAGAAAGTTTAAGTTTAGGAAAGCAGGCGCGCCAGCTCGCGCAGGGCCGCATGGCCGCGCCGGGCTTGGCGCTGCAATTCTTCCGGCGCACAGTGTCCATACAGGGCCTGGACGTGGCCCTCGCTGGCGGCGCGCAGGTCGAGTTCGCCCGCACCGGGATCGGGCAACTGCCCCTCGACCAGGGTCAGGAAATAATGGCGGGGCGCGCCATGCAGGTTGGTCGCGAACTGCAGCACCAGGCCGCTGTCGAACAGCAGCGCCCCGCTGTGGGCGCCACTTTCCAGCAGCAGCCGGAACGGCGGCAGGGGGCGCCGCGCCGCGCGCAGCACGCTGGCCAGGCGCACTTGATAACCGAGTTCCAATCCATTCGCATGCAAGCGGCCGCCTTGCAGATACACCTTGAACGATGTTTGCACGGCCCGGCTGGCGCGGCGGAACCAGCGCTCATCCTCATACAGGCACAGCTGGCCGCCATCGCACAGCTCGTAAAATCCGCGCGCCAGCAGTTCCGGTGCCGTGAACGTGGCCAGGCCGACGGTCTGCGGCTCGCGCAGCCAGCCATCGTCAAGATAGGATTGCATCAGGGCGTGGATATCGTGGAAGGGCATAGGGGCAAGATCGGCGGTGGCAAAGGCCTGTATTGTAGGCCAGCCTATAATAGCCGGGCCACACCATCATTCAACGAACAGACCACGCCATGGCCCCACACGACGCGCTTTCCGAATTCGACCTGATCAAACAATATTTCGTGCGCCAGCGCCCCGGCCGCGCCACCCTGGGCATCGGCGACGATTGCGCGCTGATTACGCCCGGCGCCGGCAAGCAGATCGCCATCTCGTCGGACATGCTGGTCGAGGACCGGCACTTCTTTGCCGGCGCCGACGCCCGCATGCTCGGTCACAAAAGCCTGGCCGTGAACCTGTCCGACCTGGCCGCCATGGGCGCGCGTCCCGTAGCCTTTACCCTGGCCCTGGCCCTGCCGCAAGCCGAACGCGCCTGGCTGGCCGGCTTTGCCGAAGGCTTGTTTGCGCTGGCAGACGCCTTCGGCTGCGAATTGATCGGCGGCGACACCACCAAGGGCCCTTTGAATATCTGCATCACCGTGTTTGGCGAACTGGCGCCGGGCCAGGCCCTGCGCCGCAGCGCGGCCGTGGCGGGCGACGATATCTGGGTCAGCGGCACCCTGGGCGATGCGCGCCTGGCGCTGGCCGGCTACCGCATGGAGCAGGAACTGGCGCCATCCGACCTGCTGACAGCAAGCGCGCGCATGCACACGCCGACGCCGCGCGTGGCGCTCGGTTGCGCGCTGGCCGAAGCGGGCCTCGCGCATGCGGCCATCGACATCTCGGACGGCCTGGTGGGCGACCTCGGCCACATATTGAAAGCGTCGCAAGTGGGCGCCACTCTCGACGTCGACGCCCTGCCCGCCGGCCCCGTGCTGGCGCGGCAAGCGGCCAGCGTGCGCCGCCGCTACACGGCCGCCGGCGGCGACGACTATGAACTGTGCTTCACGGCGCCGACATCGTCGCGCGAGGCCATCGCCGCCCTGGCGGCAAGCTGCGGCACGCCCGTCACGCGCGTGGGCAGCGTCGAGGCGCAGGCGGGCTTGCGGCTGGTGGATGCAACGGGGCAGCCGCTCGACCTGCGCTTATCGTCTTTCGACCACTTCAGCGACTAAGTTCTACCGCACCGCCACCCGCGCCAGCCCCGGCTGGTTCACCATCCAGTAGTGCTGGAAGGCCAGGCGGATGTTGTCGCGCAGCTGGGTGTCGTCCCACGGCTTCGTATAAAAACGATAGATGGCGCCGCGGTTGATCGAATCGAGCACGGCTTCCAGGCCCGTGTAACCGGACAGGATGATGCGGATGGTTTCCGGGTACAGCTCCTTGACCTTACTGAGGAATTCCGTGCCGCTCATGCTGGGCATGCGCTGGTCGCAGACGATGACGTGCACGCGGTGCAGGGCCAGCATCTCGAAACCTTCGGCCGGCGTGCTGGCCGTGAGGATGTGATAGCCCTCGGGACGGAACAGGCGGTGCAGCGACGACAGCACGTTGACGTCGTCGTCGACGATGAGCAGGGTTTGCGCCGGCTGCGCGGCCGGGTCGTGGCCGGGCGGCAGGCCGGCGCCGGCCACGATCATCTGCCCCAGTTCCAGCGCCGGCAGGGCGCGGCTGAAATAGAAGCCCTGGATTTCATCGCAGCGGTTGCGCCGCAGGTATTCCAGCTGCGGGCGCGATTCCACGCCCTCGGCCACCACGCTCAGTTTCAGGCTGTGCGCCATGCTGACGATGGCCAGCGCGATGGCCGCGTCGTTCGGGTTGCTGGTGATGTTGCGCACGAAGGCGATGTCGATCTTCAGCTTGTCGATGGGGAAGCGCTGCAGGTAGGCCAGGCTCGAGTAACCGGTGCCGAAATCGTCGATGGCCACCTTCACGCCGATTTTTTTCAGTTTGCCCAGCACGACGATGGTGCGCTCGGCGTTCGACATCAGCGCCGTTTCCGTCAATTCCAGCTCCAGCAATTCCGGCGCCACGCCGTGCAGCGCCAGCGCCCGCGTCACCTCGCCTTCCAGGTCGCCTTCGGCAAACTGGCGGCTCGACACGTTCACGGCCACGTGCACGGGCCCCACCTCGCTGTCGCGCCACTCGGCGATCTGGCGGCAGGCGGCCTGGATCACCCAGGCGCCCACGCGCACGATCAGGCCCGTGTCTTCCAGCACCGGCACGAATTCGGCCGGCGCCACCAGGCCGTAGCCGGGACGGCGCCAGCGCAGCAGCGCTTCCACGCCGCTGATGCGGCCCGTGCGCAAATCCACCTTGGGCTGGTAGTACAGGATGAACTGTTCGTGTTCGAGCGCATGGCGCAGCGCCAGTTCCAGGTCCAGCCGCGCCAGCACCTGCACGTTCATACCGGCCGTGAAAAAGCGGTAGCCGTCGCGGCCCGCCTGCTTGGCGCCGCCCATGGCCGTATTCGCGTATTTGATCAGGGTTTCCGGGTCGGTGGCGTCGTCCGGATACATGGCGATGCCGATGCTGGCCGTCAGGGTGGCCGCATGGCCGCGCAAGTCGAATGGCGCGCGCAAGGCTTCGCGCACCTGGTTCGCCACGGCCACGGCTTCCTGCTGGTTGCGGCTCATGGTCAATATGAGCGCGAATTCGTCGTTGCCCAGGCGTCCCACCGTGTCGCGCAGGCGCACGCATTCGACCAGGCGGTTGCTGAACTGGCGCAGCAATTCATCGCCCAGCGCCGCGCCCAGGGTGTCGTTGATGCTTTTGAAGCGGTCCAGCGCGATGAACAGCACCACGATGCGCCAGCTTTTTTCTTGCGCCAGTTCGACGGCCTGGGCCAGGGTCTGATAAAACAGGCTGCGGTTCGGCAGCCCCGTCAAGCCGTCGTAATGGGCCAGGTGCTTCAGGCGCTCCTGCGCCTGGCGCCGTTCGCTGATGTCGCGCGCCACGGCGATCAGCAGCAGGCCGCCCGCGCCCTGCCCGCCCGCCACGGGCGCCTGCGCATACCAGTGCCAGCCCAGTTCCACGGGTATCAGGCTCAGGTCGCGCCGCACCAGTTCGCATTCCGTCACTTCCGTGGCCAGGTGCGCCGGGCCGCCCGGCAGCCCGGCCAAGGGCGGGGCCGGCGGCGACGGCAGCAAGGTGCCGGGCGCCAGCGCCAGCAGTTCGGCGCGCGCATAGCCGAGCAGGCGGCACGCGCCATCGTTGACGTCGACCAGGGTCATGCCCAGCACGTCGACGAGGAAGATGGCGTCGGTGGTGGCGTCCATGGCGCCGCGAAAGCGCTGCAGTTCGGCCGTGCGCTGACCCACCGTGCGTTCGAGCAAGGTGTTGTAGTGGCGCGCGGCGCGGTGCAGCAGCCGCACTTCGAGCATGTTGCGGATGCGCGTGAGCACCTCGAGCGCGTCGAACGGCTTGCTGATGAAGTCGCGCGCCCCCGCTTCCAGCGCCGCCAGCTTGGCGTCCGGGTCGGCGGCGATCACCAGCACGGGCAGATAGCCTTCCAGTTCCAGCGGGCGCAAGGCATCCATCACCTCGTAGCCGCTCATGCCGGGCATCGCCAGGTCGAGGATGATCAGGTCGAACTGCTGGCGCTGGTGCAGGCCGGCCACGGCGCGCGCGTCGAGGGTGCTGGTGACGGCCGTGTAGCCGCCGCTTTGCAGCAAATGCTCGAGCAGGCGCAGATTGACTTCCTGGTCGTCGACGATGAGAATTTTCGCCGCGTAGATATCGGCCTGGCTGATCATGGCGCGCCTGTTCCCTTCTGCCGGCGCTGCTGCGCCACGTAAGCCAGGGTGCTGTTGATCGCCTCGGTAAATTCATCGAGGTTGATCGGCTTGGTCAGATAGCGGTAAAAGCCCAGCGCCAGGCTGCGCTCCACATCGCCCGGCATGGCGTTGGCCGTCAGGGCGATGACGGGAATGTGCGCCGTGCGGGGATCGGCGCGCAGCAGTTTCAGCGCGTCCGTGCCGTTCACGTGCGGCAGGTTGATATCCATCAAAATCAGCTGCGGCAGGTGCGTGCGCGCCATTTCCACGCCCAGGCGGCCATCCGTGGCCGTCAGCAGCTGCAATTGCGGGCAATAGCGCACGATTTCCTCGACCAGGGTCAGGTTGGCGGGATTGTCTTCCACGTACAGCAAGGTCACGGGGGCGCTGTGCTCGAGCAGCGCGCCGGCCAGGTCCGGCCGCGGCAAGGCCAGGGTGGCGGGCGCGGGCAAGGCATCGACCACGCGCAGCTCGATCCAGAACGTGCTGCCCTCGCCGGGCGCGCTGGTCACGCCGATGCTGCCATCCATCAGCTCCACCAGGCGCTTGGTGACCACCAGGCCGATGCCGCTGCCCTCTTCCGTGCCGCCCTCCTGCCCCAGCCGGTTGAAGGGCTGGAACAGCAGCGCCACCTGTTCGCCGTCGAGGCCCACGCCCGTGTCGCGCACGCTGATGCGCACGCGCCCGCCCGCCTGCGGCGCGCAAGCGATGCTCACTTCGCCCTGCTCGCGGTTGTACTTGAGCGCATTCGACAGCAGGTTCAACAAGATCTGCTTGAGGCGCGTGCGGTCGGCCAGCACGTTCAGGGGGCAGGCGTCGGGGAAAGCCATGCCGATGCCGCGCTGGCTGGCCAGCGGCGCGATCATGTCGCGGCATTCCTGCAAGATGGCGTCCAGGCCCACCGGTTCGAGCGACAGGCTGACCGTGCCCGATTCCACCTTCGCCAGGTCGAGGATTTCATTGATCAATGTCAACAGGTGGCGCCCCGATTTCAGGATATGGCCGGCGAACTCCTTCTTTTGCTCCAGGGTCGACGGCAGGCGGTCGGAACTGAGGATTTGCGCGAAGCCCAGGATGGCGTTGAGCGGCGTGCGCAATTCATGGCTCATCGACGACAAAAACGCCGATTTGGCATAGTTGGCGCTGCGCGCCTCTTCCATCGCCATGGCCAGTTCGCCATTCGTCATTTCCAGCTGCACCGTGCGCTCGTGCACGCGCACTTCGAGCTCCTGGTTCAGGCGCATGACTTCCTGCTGCGCCTCGGTGCGCTGCTCGCCTTCGCGCGCCAGCTCGCCGTTCGAGCGCTCCAGCGCCTGCGTGCGCAGCTCGATCTCGGCCAGCATCTTGTTGAAGGAATCGACCAGCTGCGCCACTTCGTCGACGCTGAGCTTGCGCGCGCGGCGCGAATAGTCGCCCGTCTCGATCACTTCGCGCGCCACATCGGCGATATCGAGGATCGGTTGCGTGATGACGAAATCGAGGCGGCGCAGCAACAGCAAGGCCACCAGCAGCGCCAGCACCGTCACGCCCAGCGCGATGGCCAGGTAATCGGCCGTGCGGCCGGCCAGCTCGTAGTCGGCGCGCAAATACACGGTGCCCAGCAGTTCGCCATTGTCGACGATGGGCTTGAACAGCTCCACCGAGGTGCCCTGGATGCTTTCGCCTTCCTTGCCCACCTTCGCCGGCAGCTCGCCCACATTCTGGTTCGCGCGGTAGCTGGCGAACAGGCTGCCGTCGGCCTTGTACAGGGCGCCGGCCGTCACGCGCGGGCGGATGCGCATCAGGTTGAGGTTTTCCAGCGCCAGGCGTTCGTCGTCGAAGGCCAGCGCAGCCGAGCTCATGTGCCCCAGCAGCTCGGCCTGGGTACTGATATCGGCCACCAGGTTGCGGTGGTAGGCGCGCAAGTCGTAGACGACGATGGTGCCCAGCGAAATGACGAGGGCCACCAGGGTGGTCAGCAAGACCACCGACATCAGCTTGTGGCGGATGGAGCGCAGTCGTATCATCTAGGCGCCTCCCGTCTGCACGCGGTAAGCGGCCAGCAGCATGCGCGCGCTGATGCGGATATGCGCCTGCGCCACGGGTTTCAGGGCCACGTCGAAGCGCACCTTGTCCTCGGCCATCACAAAATTGATCATGCTGCCCATCGCGTAGACCTCATCCGAATCGGACACCGTCAACAACGCCAGGCCACGGCTGGCGGCCAGCATCTCCTGCAGCGCCGCCTTCTCCAGCGCGCCCAGGTACAGCACGTGCAGCCCGGCCAGCGTTTCGCCGCGGCGCACTTTTTTCACCTGCACGGCGCGGCCGTTGACGCTATGCCCGGCCACGCTCTGCTCGAGCTGCTCGGCCAGCGCATCGGCTCCCGCCACGCCGATCACCAGCGGCGCGTCGGGCCGGGCAAAGCTGCCGTCGGGCCATTCGACAAAACCGGCAAACTTGTACAGATACGCGGCCTTGACCTGGCGCTCCAGCTCCCCCGGCACCTGTGCCCGCGTCTCCGCGCACAGCACGCCCAACAGCAGCAATAGCCAGCCCCAGCGGTGAGCGCGGCGGCCGGCGCCGCGCGCGGGGTGGCGCAGGGGGCCAGGATGACGCCACCAGGTCCAGTTCAGAATTGCCATGACAACCGAGTAAAGATAATGCATACGAAGGCGCGGCACCATGCCGCTGGCCTGTTCGAGCGATGCGCACCAGGGTGGCGCAGCGACAGAGCGCCTGCCGGCCCGAAGTGGTAGCAAATGTATAAAAGAGTGTACGCATTTTCGCTGTGACCGGGGAAAGTTTCTTTTACCGTTGGCCATGCTACAGTCTTGCCACCATTTTCACCGCCTGCAGGAGTCATCCATGAGCAACGAACTCGTCCCCCTCTCCACCGCGCTCGGTCTGGCCTTGCAAGCGAAGGGCTTGCTGCTGGCCACGGCCGAATCGTGCACGGGCGGCGGCGTGGCGCAAGCCGTCACCGATATCTCCGGCTCGAGCGCCTGGTTCGAACGGGGTTTCGTCACCTATTCCAACGGGGCCAAGACCGGCATGCTGGGCGTGCCCGCCGCGCTGATCGCCGCACACGGCGCCGTCAGCGAAGAAGTGGCCGCCGCCATGGCGCAAGGCACCCTGCGCCACAGCGACGCCCAGGTGGCCGTCTCGACCACGGGCATCGCCGGCCCCACGGGCGGCGTACCGGGCAAGCCCGTCGGTACCGTCTGCTTCGGCTGGGCCATGGCCGGGCGCGTGCAGACAGAGCGCCGGGTCTTCGCCGGCGACCGCCAGGCCGTGCGCGAGCAGGCCGTGGCGCACGCCCTGCGGGAACTGCTGCGCTTTATCCAGTAGCATCGGCGATGCAGGCGCGGTCGCGGCCCGCCTGTTTGGCCGCGTACAGGGCACTGTCGGCGCGCATCAGCAATTCGTGGCGGCCGGCGCCGTGGCGCGGATACTCGGCGATGCCGGCCGAAAAGGTGCAGCCGGACAAGCTGTGCGGCGCCTGCTGGATCAGCAGCTGGCGGTAGCGCGCGGCGATATCGTCGATCTTGTGCGCCGCGATGAGGCTGTCGGCTTCGCGCAACAGCAGGCAGAATTCCTCGCCGCCATAGCGGCACAGCATGTCGCTGCCGCGCAACTGGCCTTCCACCAGGCGCGCGAACTGGATCAGCACTTCATCGCCAAAGTTATGCCCATAGGTGTCGTTGACGCGCTTGAAAAAATCCAGGTCGATGATGGCGATGGCCACGGGCGCATCCGCATCGGCTTCGTGCAGGATGGCATTGAGGCAAGTTTCAAAATGGCGGCGGTTGTACAGGCCCGTCAGGTGGTCGCGCATGGCCTGCTCCTTCAGGCTGTCCTGCAGGGAATTGACGTGCAGGATCTGGTGCGCCAGTTCGCGGTTCAGGTGCTCGAGCTTGGCGTTTTCCGTCTCGCGCGCCGCCTGCAGCTCCAGCGCCTTGTCGCGCTCCGCTTTCAGGCTGTGCATTTCCTTTTCCAGGTTGCGCATCAGGCTGCGCGAAGCGCGCGCCGATTTGCTGCTGGCCTCGTACGCGGCCTGGTATTGCTGCAGGAAACCATACGCGGCTTGCCATTCGCCCAACTGGGCATTGATATCGGACAAACCGCGCAAGATCTGCTGCTGGTGAAACGGATTGCGCGTCCAGCTCAGCAGGCTGTGCGCCTGCGTCAGCGAGGCCAGGGCCTGCGCCGTCTGGCCCGCGTGCAAGTCCAGCTTGCCGCGCACCAGCCACGCATGCATCTGCTCTTCCAGGTCCTGGCCACGGCGCGCATATTCTTCCGCCCGCAACAGCAATTGCAGGGCGCTGGCCGGCTGTTGCAGCAGGATGGCGGCGTGGGCGGCGATGCAAAACAAAAAGGCGCGCACGGCCAGGTCTTCTTCCGGCCACTCGTAAAACGGCTCCACCAGCGCCAGCGCCTCGGCCGGCTTGCCCGTGGCTAATAAACACATGGCCAGGTTGGCCGAAACGATGGTTTGCTGGTATTTGAGCTTTTGCGCGCCGATGATGTCGAGCGCCTCGACCAGCAGGGGAATGGCGTCTTCATCGTTGCCCAGGTCATGCTGCGACGACGCCAGGTTCGACAGGCTGTTGACCCGGTGCGCGGGGCTGCCGAAACGCTCGGCGATGTCCAGTGCCAGCAGGAAATTGCGCGGACCGTCCTGCGTATCGCCGCGGTTCAGGGCATCGACGCCCAGGCGCGCGTACAGCATGAACTTGTGCAGCGAGTCGGGTATCTGCGCGGCCTGGCTGCGCGCCTGCAGGAAATGCTGCTCGGCATCGGCAAAATCGCCGCGCCGGCTCGCATACGCGCCCTGCAGGGCCGCCACTTCCATGCCCCCTTCCAGGTCGCCGCTGTGCTGGAAATACGCGTCCAGGCGTTCGCACGACGGTTCGGCCTCGCCCGCGTAATACGCCAGCCAGCAATGATTGAGTTCCGCATACGCGCCGCCGCGCGCATACTGTTGCCGTTGCGCCGCCGCCAGCGCCATCTGCGCCAGCCGGCGCGCCTGGCGGCGGTTGCCGACCAGGCAAGACAGGGCTTGCTGATTCAGACGGTCAATGTCGGCTTTATCGAGACTGGAGATCGGCACTGCGTCCTCGTTCACACTCTGGGGTGGATTTTTCACACAAAACTTGCTCTGTATCAATGGTATCCTGATTAACATCATAACCAGATTCGCTGTTCCGCATGGCATATTTGCAAAGGATTGTGGTAAAAATGCCAGTCGTGGCCTGGCCGGGCGCCTGCGCCGCTGTCACGGATCTTTGATTGTCACTGACGCAACAACTTGGAGTAGTCGCAATGCAAAACACGGTACATTTCATCCTGCAGGGCAAGGGCGGCATCGGCAAGACCCTCGTCTCGACCCTGCTGGCCCAGTGGATAGGCGGCAAGGACGGCACGCCTTTGCGCTGCTATGACACCGATCAGGAAAACGCCACGTTCTCGCGCTACAAGGCGATGAACGTCAAGCATGTGCCCGTGATGACGGATGCGCGCAACATCGACCCGAAACGCTTCGACGCACTGATGATCGACATCCTCGAAGAAGACGGCAACTGCGTGGTCGACAATGGCGCGAACACGTTTTCGCCGCTGATGGGCTACCTGCTGGAAAACGATTGTTTTTCGCTGCTGCAAGAATCGGGCCGCAAGGTGTACATCCACACCATCGTCGGCGGCGGCGACACCCTGCACGACACGGCCACGGGCTTTGTCGCCACGGCGCAAGCGACGACCGTGCCGCTGGTGCTGTGGCAAAACGAACACTTCGGCCTGCTGCAATCGGCGTCCGGCAAGCAATTCGTCGAATCGCAGTCGTACAGCGACAACCGCGCGCGCGTCAAAGGCAGCATCACCTTGAGCCAGCGCAATCCCGACACCTTTGGCGCGGACGTCAAGAAAATGAACACGGCGCGCCTGACGATGCAGGAAGTGTTGCAGAACGACAAGTTCAACATCATGGAAAAGCAGCGCATCAAGGTCGTCTACCGCGACATCTTCGAACAGCTCGACAAGGTGCAGTGGTAGATGGACCAGCACAAACTGCGCAGCCACGTATTCGACAAGACGGGCATCAAGATCGACGTCGATGACCCGATATTCGCCCTGGTGGCGCTGAACGAAGCCGTGCTGGCGGAAACCGTCGAGCGCCAGCTGGCCATGCTGGACGCCGCCACGCAAGCGCTGGCGGCCCAGGCGCGCGCGGCGGGCGGCTTGCCTGAGCTGCCGCCGGCGTCCCTGGCCAGCCTTGCCGACAAGGCGACGCCAGCCGCAGGCTTCACGCCGCGCGAATGGCGTTTGCTGGGCGCCGCGGCCATCGTCTCCATCGCCAGCGCGCTGCTGGTGCTGGGCGGCGCGGCCCTGTTGTATAAACTGTAGCACCGACCGTAGCACCGTCGCGCTGCGCCAGCCACGAGCGAGCCGCAGCGTCTCCTCCACCTATCCCTGGAAGCATGCATGAAACCGATCAAATTGCTGGCCCTCCCCGCCCTGCTGCTGTCGCTGTACGGCGCTCCCCTGAGCCTGACCCACGCCGCCGATGCGGCTGCGGCGGCCCCCATGGGCGCGACGGCCGTGCCGCACATCGCCTACGAAAAATACACCTTGCCGAACGGCCTGGACGTCATTCTCGTGGAAGACCATAAATTGCCCGTCACGGCCGTCAATATCTGGTACCACGTGGGGCCGGCCAATGAAGCGCCGGGCTTGACGGGCTTTGCGCATTTGTTCGAGCACATGATGTTTGCCGCCACCAAGCACGTGCCGCGCGGCATGGCCGACCAGTTGCTGGAAGGCGCGGGCGCCACCGATTCGAACGGCAGCACGGATTTCGACCGCACCAATTATTTCGACACGGTGCCGTCGAACCAGCTGGAACTGGCCCTGTGGACGCATTCCGACCGCATGGGCTACCTGCTGGACGTGCTCGACCAGACGGCGCTGACGAACCAGCAGGATGTGGTGCGCAACGAGCGCCGCCAGAGCGTGGAAAATGCGCCGTACGGCATCGTGCAGGAAGCCCTGTACCACCAGCTGTTTCCCAAGACCCATCCGTATTACGCCAGCGTCATCGGTTCGCACGCGGACATCCAGAACGCGAAACTGGCCGACATCAAGGATTTCTTCACCAAATACTATGGCCCCAACAACGCCAGCCTGGTGATCGCCGGCGATATCGACAAGGCGAAGACCAAGGAACTGGTCAACAAATACTTCGGCAGCTTCAAGAGCGGCCCGGCCGTGCCGAAACCCGCTGTCGTGACGCCGCCCATCACGCAGGAACGCCGCATCGTGGTGCAGGACCGGGTCGAATTGCCGCGCGTCTTCATGGCCTGGCTGACGCCGTCCGCCTACACCAAGGATGACGCGGAACTGTCGATGGCCGCGCACATCCTGGCCGGCGGCAAGTCCAGCCGCCTGTACAAATCGCTCGTGTACGACAAGCAGATCGCCCAGGACGTGGGCGCCAGCCAGGGTTCGAATGCCCTCACGTCCATCTTCACCATCGACGCGACGGCGCGCCCCGGCCACCAGCCCGAGGAAATCGAGCAAGCGCTGCAAGTGGAGCTGGAGCAATTGCGCGCCAAGGGCCCCACCGAGAAGGAACTGGAACGGGCGCGCAACAGCATCGAGACCACCATGCTGAGCCAGGTGGAAAAAATGGGCGGGCGCGGCGTGGCCAACTTGCTCAACGAATACAACCAGTACCTGGGCGACCCCGGCTACCTGGCCAAGGATATCGAGCGCTACCGCCAGGTGACGGCGGCCGGCGTGCAGCGCGCCGTGGATACCTACCTGAAAAACCAGTCGCGCGTCGTCGTCTACGGCGTGCCGGGCAAGCCGGACCTGGGCGCGGAAGTACCGACGCCGGCGCCGGGCAAGGTCAAGCCTGCGCCAGGCACGGCCATCAATGCGGACGAGCCATGGCGCAATGCCGTGCCGAAGGCCGGTCCCGCGCCGAAGATTGTGCTACCGCAAGGCAAGTCGTTCACCCTGGCGAACGGCCTGACCGTGATCCACCACTACAATCCGGCCGTGCCGCTCGTTTCCAGCCAGCTGGTGATCAAGAGCGGCTCGGGCGCCAATCCGCCGGCGCAGCCGGGCTTGTCGAGCTTTACGGCGCAATTGCTGCAGGAAGGCACTGCCACGCGCAGCGCGCCGCAGATCGCCGACGATGTGGCGCAACTGGGCGCCCTGCTGAGCACCGGTTCCGGCACGGATGCCTCGTTTGCCCAGTTGACATCGCTCAAAGCCACGTTCCCGCAAGCGCTGGACGTGCTGGCCGACGTGGTGCTGCACCCGCAATTCCCGCAAGAAGAGGTGGAGCGCCAGCGCGCCAGCCGCATCGGACAGCTGGCGCAGCAGCGCGAAAACGCGGGTGCCGTGGCGGCCCGCGTGGAAGCGGCGGCCCTGTATGGCCCGCAACATCCGTACGGCTACATCCAGCTGGGCACGGAAGCGGCGCTGAAGGCGGCCAGCCGCGCCGACCTGCAAGCGTTCTGGCAGCAGCATTACCTGCCGAACAATGCGGCGCTGATTGTCTCGGGCGATATCGGCGAAGCGGAATTGAAGGCGCTGGCCGAAGCGAAGTTCGGCAGCTGGAAGGCAGGCACGGTGGCGCAGTCCGTGGCCGCCACGCCGCAGACGACGCAGGCAAAACTGATTTTGGTCGACAAGCCGGGCGCACCGCAAACGGCCGTACGCCTGTCCGCCATCGCCGTGCCGCGCGCCACGCCCGATTACGCGCCGCTGCAAGTGATGAACGCGGCGCTGGGCGGCTTGTTTACCAGCCGCCTGAACACCAACTTGCGCGAAGAAAAGGGCTACACGTATGGCGTGCGCTCGCAATTCCAGTACCGCAATCAGCCTGGACCGTTCTCGATTGCCGCCAGCGTGCGCACCGATGTGACGGGCCCGGCCGTATCGGAAACCGTCAAGGAGATCCGCGCCATGATCGCCAAGCCCTTGAGCAGCAAGGAACTGGCGAATGCGCGCAATTCGCAGGTGCTGTCCTTGCCGGGCCAGTTCGACACGAACGCCAGCATCAGCGCCAGCATGGCGAACGCGTATATCTACGGCCTGGGCCTCGACTATTACACGACCTTGCCGCAGCGCTTTGCCAGCGTGACGGACAAGCAAGTGCAGCAGGTGGCGAAAAAATACCTGCAGCCGGAAAAGCTGATCGTCATCGGCGTGGGCGACAAGGCGAAGATCGCCCCGCAATTGAGCAAGCTCAAACTGGCGCCCGTGGAACTGCGCGATGCTGAAGGTAACGTGAAATAAGACTAGCGGCGCTTGAACAGCGCCAGCTTGTCGATGATCGCCGCCACGGCCACCCCGGCCGTGTAGGCGATCAAATCACCCCAGCCGAAGGTGGAACCCAGCGCCAGGTGTCCCAGCGGATGCGCGCGCAGCTCGACGATCCACGGCGCCTGGACCAGCTGGCCGAATTCCACGGCAAAGCAGATCAGCAGAGACCACAAGGCCAGTTGCCACGTGCGCATGCGCGTGGCGAGGACGCCCAGCGCAAAGACGATCATCATGGCCCACAGGGCGTCGCCCGGATATTTTCCCAATGCAGCGGGAAGGAATTGGGGATAGGCGCGCGAGGCCAGGCCCAGCGCGATGACAGCCACGGTTGCGCCCACCTGCAGCAGGCGGCGGCGTTCAGGTTTTACCAGGAACATATTTCCATTCAAAGGCACAATACGGGCCGAACCATTGCGGCCCGTCCGATATTGTACTGCGCGGCCGTGTCCGCCTGTAGCCTAATGCGCCTGGCTACCCTCAGTCCAGGTCGACGTTCTCCGCCAGGAAATCGAGCAAAGCGCGCACGCGCAGCGGCACATGCCCGCCTTGCCCCACGAAGACGGCATGCACGTCCTCGCTGTCGCCCGGGTTGAACGCTTCCAGCACGGCCTGCAAACGGCCCGCCGCGATATCGCCGCGCACCTGGAAGGCTGCCAGGCGCGCCAATCCCAGCCCCGCCAGCGCCAGTTGCCGCAAGGCTTCACCATCGCTGGCCTGCGCATTACCGGTGACCGGCACGACGACGTCCCCCTCGGGCAAGCGCAGCGGCCAGCCCGAGCGGGCGCGCGCGTAATTGGCGTCGAGCAGATTGTGCGACGCCAGGTCGGCCGCCAGCAGCGGCGTGCCGCGCCGCGCCAGGTAGCCTGGCGATGCCACGATGACCATGCGCGTCTGGCCCAGCTTGCGCGCCAGCAAGCTGGAACTTTTCAGGGGACCGGCCCGCACGGCCACGTCCGTGCGCTGCTCGAGGATATCGACCACGGCATCCGTGAGCACGATGTCGAGCGTCACCTGCGGATAGCGTTCGAGGAACAGCGGCGCCAGCGGCAGCAAAAAATGCTGGCCGAACGGCACGTTCGCATTCACGCGTATTTTGCCGCGCGGCACATCCTGCACGCTAGCGCAGCGCTCGGCTTCGTCCAGGGCCGCCAGCACCCGCATGCCCCGTTCGTACAGGCCGCAGCCCTCGGCCGTCAGCTGCAGCTGGCGCGTGGAGCGGTTCAGCAAGCGCGCGCCCAGGCGCTCTTCCAGCCGCGAGACGAGCTTGCTGACGGCCGATGGCGTCATGCCGCAAACGCGCGCGGCGGCGGAAAAGCCGCCCAGCTCGACCACGCGCACAAATACTTCCAGCTCGCCGGAACGATTCACTTCCAGTCTGGCCATTGTGAATTCAACTCATAAATGTTCTTCGATAAGATAGTCTAGTGCATAAATGGCGTTGCTTGCATCATGCGCACATTCCCCTTGATGAAGCGAGCCGCCATGCAACGATTTTCCATCCTCCCCGCCGCCCTGCTGAGCCTGGCACTCGGCACAGGCCCTGCCCAGGCCGCCAATGCGGACACCGCCTGGCTGGCCAGCTGGACGGCCAGCCCGCAAGCCGTGTGGAGCAGCGACTTCCTGTTCCCCAGCAACGTGCCCGCCGTGCTGCACGGGCACACCGTGCGCCAGGTAGCACGCCTCAGCGTGGGCGGCCCGCGCGTGCGCATCGTGCTGTCGAATGCGTATGGCAAGGTGCCGCTGCGCATCGGCGCGGCCACCGTGGCCCTGGCCGCTTCCGGTTCGGCCATCGAAGCGGGCAGCCTGCGCACGCTCACGTTTTCCGGCCAACCCTCGGCCAGCGTGGCGCCGGGCGCGCCGCTCGTCAGCGACCCCGTCGACCTGCCCGTGCCGGACCTGGCCCGGCTGACGGTGAGCATCCACCTGCCGCAAGCCAGCCCGACTTCCACGTTTCACTGGGATGGCCGCGAGACGGCCTGGATCGCCCCGCAGGACCAGACGCAGGCCGCGCGCATCGATGACTCTCCCGGCGTGCACACCACCACGGCGCGCCTTTTACTGAGCGCCATCCAGGTGGAAGCGGCGCCAGCCGCGCAAGCCGTGGCCATCCTGGGAGATTCGATCACCGATGGCGCCAGCGCCAGCCTGGGGATGGATGCGCGCTGGCCCGATTTCCTGGCCGAACGCCTGGCGCCGCAGGGCGTGGCCGTGATCAATGCGGGTATTTCCGGTGCGAGGCTGTTGTCCGACGGCATGGGAACCAATGCCCTGGCCCGCTTCGAGCGCGACGTGCTGGCGCAGCCGGGCGTGCGCACGGTCGTCGTCTTGCTGGGGATCAATGACATCAGCTGGCCCGGCACGGCGTTTGCGCCACGGGAGCAGCGGCCGACATTGGAGGAACTGAGCAGCGGCTACGCCCAGCTGGTGGCCCAGGCCCGCAGCCGCGGCGTGCGCGTGGTCGGCGCCACCCTGACGCCATTCGCAGGCGCCCTGCCCGGCACGCCGCTGAGCGACTATTATCAGCCTGATAAAGATGCGCTGCGGCAACAACTCAATGCGTGGATACGCGCCAGCGGCACGTTCGACGCCGTGCTCGACTTCGACGCGTGGGCGCGCGACCCCGCGCACCCGCTGCGCCTGCTGCCCGCCTACGACTCGGGCGACCACCTGCACCCGGGCGACGCGGGCAACCGGGCGCTGGCGGAAGGGATAGCCCTGCCGCTGCTATTGAATCAATCGCCCAGTCCCGCGTACAAGGCCGTGCTCAAGTAGCGCTCGCCAAACGACGGGATGATGGTAACGATGGTCTTGCCCGCGTTTTCCGGACGGCGCGCCACTTGCAGGGCCGCCCACAGGGCGGCGCCCGAAGAGATGCCGACCAGCAAGCCTTCATCGCTGGCGGCCAGGCGCGCCGTGGCGAACGCGTCGTCGTTCTTGACGCAAATGATTTCGTCGTAGATGGCCGTATTCAAAATCTGCGGCACGAAGCCGGCGCCGATGCCCTGAATCGGGTGCGGTCCCTTGGTCCCCTTCGACAACATCGGCGACGCTTCCGGTTCCACGGCGATCATTTGCAGGCCAGGCTTGCGTTCCTTCAACACTTCGCCGATGCCCGTGATCGTGCCGCCCGTGCCCACGCCGGCGACGACGATGTCCACTTGTCCATCCGTATCGCGCCAGATTTCCTCGGCCGTCGTGGCGCGGTGGATGGCGGGATTGGCGGGGTTATTGAATTGCTGCAACATCAGGTAGCGGGGGTCGGCCGCCACCAGTTCCTCGGCCTTGCGGATGGCGCCCAGCATGCCTTCGCTGCCGGGCGTGAGCACCAGCTCGGCGCCGTAGGCGCGCAGCAGGATGCGCCGTTCGCGGCTCATGGTGTCGGGCATGACGAGGGTGCAGCGGTAGCCGCGCGCGGCGCACACCATGGCCAGCGCGATGCCCGTGTTGCCGCTGGTGGGCTCGACGATGACGGTGTCGGCATGGATCTTGCCGGCGGCTTCGGCCGCAACGATCATGGACAGGCCGATGCGGTCCTTGACGCTGTGCGCGGGATTGTAGAATTCGAGTTTGGCCAGGATGGTGGCCACACTGCCGGCGGCGATGCGGTTGATGCGCACCAGGGGGGTGTTGCCGATCAGTTCAGTGACGTCGTTGGCGATGTTCATGGAAGGAAGCTCCGCTATTTCAAGAAACCCCAGTCTACCGCTTTTAGCGGCGGCGCGAGCATGCGCCGCCGCCAAACTGAACAATTACTTCACGTCCAGCAATTCCACATCGAAGATCAGTGCCGAGTTCGGCGGAATGTCGCCATTGCCGGCGCCGCGCGGGCCGTAGGCCAGTTCGCCTGGAATGATCAGGGTGCGCTTGCCGCCCACTTTCATGCCGGCCACGCCCTGGTCCCAGCCCTTGATGACCATGCCCTTGCCGAGCGGAAAGTCAAACGGGCCACGGCCCACGGAGCTGTCGAACTTCTTGCCGCGCGAATCTTTCGCCAGCGGACGGTACAGCCAGCCCGTGTAGTGCACGGTGACGTTGTTGCCTGCGGACGCTTCCTTGCCCGTGCCGACCTTGTTGTCGATCAAGATCAATTTATCGGCGACAGGGCCGGGGCTCAGCGAGACGGCGGAGGCGGGAACAGGCGCTGGCGCCTGTGCCTGCGCCAGCGACGCGGCGACGGAGCAGATCAGGGCAAACAAAACGGAGCTACGCGTCATGATGTATTCTTTCAGTGAGTTTCGGTGAGATCCCTGCGCCAGCGAACCGGCAGGGAACGTCAATAATAGCAAACCGCCGCAACGATAGGAAAAACTTGTCGCCCGATGCCCATTGCCCCCGCCTGTTTTACGCGCTATGGCCCGATGCGGCCACGCGCGCGGCCCTGGCCGCCTGGCAGGCGCGTCTGGAAGGCAAGCCCGTGCGCGCGGACAAGCTGCACCTGACCCTGGCCTTCCTGGGCCAGCGCCCTGCCAGCGAGCTGCCCGCCCTGCTGGGTATTCTGGAAGACATGCCGGCGCATGCCATGCCCCTGCTGTTCGATCACGCCAGCCATTTTACGCAGCTGGCGCTGGCCTGGGCCGCCCTGGCGCGGTCCTCGCCCGCCTTGCTCGACTTGCGCGCGGCCTGCATGCAGCGTCTGGCGGAACAGGGACTGGCGCCGCGCTTCGAGCACGACCGCTTCACGCCGCACGTGACCCTGGCGCGCCAGGCGCCGCCGCCGGCCATCGAGGATTTCGCGCCCATCGCCTGGCAGGCGGACGAACTGGTGCTGGTGGAATCGCTGAAAAGCAGCGGCGATTACCGCATCCTGGCCAGCAGGAAGCTGATTTAAGCAGCGTGACTCAGGCGGCGTCCGGCACTGACATTGGCGCTGGCACTTCAGCAACTTTGTCCTGGCGCAAGCTTTTCAGCGCATGGGCGGCCGCCACCATGCCGAAGCTGGCCGTCACCACCACGCTGGAACCGAAGCCGGCGCAATTGAGTCCCGTCACGCCGGCGGGCGCGCTGCCGTCGATGGCGCACGCTTCCGCGCTCTCGGGCGTGCTCAGCGGCTCCATGGAAAACACGGCGTCGACATTGAATTTGTTTTTCACGCCACGGGGGAAACCATATTCCGTGCGCAACAATTTGCGCACGCGCTTGAGCAGCGGTTCCTGTTCCGTCTTCGACAAGTCGCGCACGGCGATCAGTGTCGGGTCCGTCTGCCCGCCCGCGCTGCCGATGGTCAGCATGGGAATGTTGCGCGCGCGGCAATACGCAATCACGGCCGCTTTCGCCTTGGCATTGTCGATGGCGTCGACCAGGTAGTCGAAATCGCGCCCGCCCAGCAATTGCTCCAGATTATCGGGGGTAATGAAATCCTCGATCTGCGTGACCTGGCAAAACGGGTTGATCAATTCGATGCGTTCGGCCAGGGCCGTGATCTTGGCCTTGCCGATGGTGTCGCTCATGGCCTGGATCTGGCGGTTGATGTTCGATTCGGCCACATTATCGAGGTCGATCAGGGTCAGGCGGCCGACGGCGCTGCGCGCCAGCGCTTCGACGATCCAGGAACCGACGCCGCCCACGCCGATCACACACACATGCGCGGCGCGGAAGCGCGCCAGCGCGGGCGCGCCGTACAGGCGGGCAATGCCGCCAAAACGCCGCTCAAAATCGATCTCGGTCAAGTCCATGGAAATTAGTTCATTGGTGGAGGTATGCATGGCGCCATTTTAACGGACACTGCGCTGGCGGATATTCTAAAATAGCCGAATTGACACAGCGACAAGAGCAATTGTCGCCGCGCCCCCACACCGCTCACCACGAGAACTCGCCATGACCTCTCCCCTGTTCGACTCCGTTCCCGGCTTTGACCAGCCCATCGCCGTGCTCAAGCATTGCCACGACAAGATCCGCAAGCAGCTGACGACCCTGCAAAACCTGCTGGGCCATCTGGCGCAGCACGGCAACACGGCGGACGCGCAGCAGGCGGCCAAGGCGGTGTTGCAGTATTTCAATAAAGCGGCCCATCTGCACCATGACGATGAAGAGCAGGACTTGATGCCCATGCTGCAGGCGACGGCCACCGGCGACGATGCCGCCCTGCTGACCACGCTGGTGCCGGAAATCCTCGCCGACCACCAGCGCATGGATCAGGCCTGGCTGACCCTGCGCCCGGAACTGGACGCCATCGCTGCCGGCACGGGCACGCAGCTGTCCGCCGACGGCGTGCGCGATTATGTTGCCGCTTACCAGGCCCACATGGCCAAGGAAGAAGGCCAGCTGGCGCCCATGGCCAAGCGCCTGTTCAGCGCGCAACAGATGGAGCAGCTGGGCACGGCCATGCAGCGCCGCCGCGGCATCGCGCCGGAAGAGACCGCCGCCCCGGCAGCGGCCACCGTGCCCGTACACGATGCAGCCACCCTGGCCGCCATGCGCATCGATTATGTGCAAAGACTGTTATCCGAGGAAGACGTGCAGCGCGACCCGATTGCGCAATTTGAAAAGTGGTTCGACGAAGCGCTCAAGTCCCAGGTCAGCGAGCCGAACGCCATGAGCTTGTCCACCGTCAGTCCCGACGGCAAGCCCAGCTCGCGCATCGTGCTGATCAAGCAGTTCGATGAACGGGGTTTCACCTGGTACACGAATTACAACAGCGACAAGGGCCAGCAACTCGAGCACAATCCGCACGCGGCCCTGCTGTTCTTCTGGCGCGAGCTGGAGCGGCAAGTGCGCATCGAGGGCACGGTGGTGAAGACCACGGCGGCCGAGAGCGACGAGTATTTCAATGTGCGTCCCCTGCAAAGCCGGCTATCAGCGATTGCCTCGCAGCAAAGTACACCGATCGCCAGCCGCGCCGAGCTGGAAAGCCATTACGAGGCCGTGGCCGCCGCCATCGGCGATGCGCAGCCGCCGCGCCCCGCCCACTGGGGCGGCTACCGTTTGCAGCCGGAACGCATCGAATTCTGGCAGGGACGCCGCTCGCGCTTCCACGACCGCATCGTGTTCACCCGCGATGCTGACGGGCAATGGAGCATGCAGCGCCTGCAACCCTGAGCAGGATAAGCAAGGCGGCGCAAAGCAAGCTGGTCAATATAGGTGTAGGCTATGAGGGTAGAAGTTACTAAATGACATTGTTTCTCAATTTGCGGCTGCCATGGCGGCCGCTTCATTGGAGGCCATTTTGTTTGTACAAAACCAACTCAAGTCCTGGATCGCCAGCATCCGCAGCAAGACCGCCTTGCCGCTGCGCATAGAATTGTGGAATGGCCAGCATGTCGACCTGTCCAGCGAAGCGCCCAGAGTCACCATCCGCCTGCCGACCGTCGCCTCGGCCCGCTACCTGCTGAACCCGTCGCTGGCCAACCTGGGCTCGGCCTATGTGGAAGGCAATATCGAGGTCAAGGGTACGGCGATGGACATGATTTCCATCTGCAATGCCCTGGCGCGCACGACCTTGAAGCCGGAAGGCAAGCTGGCCCGCATCGTGCGCAGCTTTACGCACGACAAGAGCAAGGATGCCGAAGCCATCCGCTACCACTACGACGTGTCGAACGCGTTCTATGAACAATTTCTCGACCCCGCCCTCGTGTATTCCTGCGCGTATTTCGAACACGGCGATGAAACCTTGGCGCAGGCGCAGGTCAAGAAGATCGACCATATCCTGAAGAAAATCCAGCTGCAGCCGGGCCAGACCCTGCTCGACATCGGCTGCGGCTGGGGCGCGCTCGTGATTCGTGCCGCGCAGCAATATGGCGCCCGCTGCGTGGGCGTGACCCTGTCGGAGAACCAGTACGCGCTGGCGCGCGAGCGCGTGGCGGCGGCCGGCCTGGCCCACTTGATCGATATCCGCCTGCAAGACTACCGCGACGTCACGGGCCAGTTCGACCGCATCACCAGCGTGGGCATGTTCGAGCACGTGGGCCTGAAACACTTGCCCGACTACTTTTCCATCATCCACAAGCTGCTCGCGCCCGATGGCATGGCGATGAACCACGGCATCACCTCGACCGACCCGGACAATGGCGAAACGCCGTATGGCGGCGGCGAGTTCATCGAAAAGTATGTGTTTCCGCACGGCGAGCTGGCGCACATCGGCAATGTCTTGAAAACCATGCAGCAGGGGGGACTGGAAGTGCTGGACGTGGAAAACCTGCGCCGCCACTATGCGCGCACCTGCGCCCTGTGGACGGAGAATTTCGAAGCCCATGCCGAGCAGATCCGTCCGCTGGCGGGCGAACGGCGCTTCCGCATCTGGCACGTCTACCTGGCCGGCTGCGCCTATGCCTTCGAGCAAGATTTGATCAGCCTGTACCAGATCGTCTGCGTGAAGGCGGGCCGGCGCTCGTCCACCCTGCCCTGGTCACGCAACTACATGTATGCGCAAGAGAATACGCAGGAAACAAGGCCGGCGCCCGTGCTCGCGCCCTGACAGGCGCGCGGGGCCGTCTTACTTCAGGCGGCCCGCGTACATGGCGCGGAATTTCTCCACCTTGGGCGCGACGACGAGGGCGCAATAGCCCTGCAAGGGATGCTGCTCGACATAATTCTGGTGGTAATCCTCGGCCGGATAAAAAGTGGCGGCCGGCGCCAGCTGCGTAACGATGGGCGCATCCCACACGCCGGCCATTTCGGCCACTACCTTGCGCGCCACGCTTTCCTGCGCGGCCGACTGGTAACAGATGACGGAGCGAAATTGCGTGCCGACATCATTTCCCTGGCGATTCAGGGTGGTGGGGTCGTGCAGCGTAAAAAAGATTTCCAGCAAGTCGTGGTAAGCGATGATGGCAGGGTCGAATTCCAGGCGCACCACTTCCGCGTGGCCCGTCTCGCCCGTGCACACCTGTTCGTAGCTGGGATGGGGCACGCTGCCGCCCGTGTAGCCGGACTCGACGCGCGTCACGCCGCGCACTTCCCCATACACGGCGGCGAGGCACCAGAAACAGCCACCGCCGAATACCGCCACTTCCGTCTGTTGATTCATGATGTCCTCCCGCAACGCTGCTGCGACTTATCATTTCACCACTGTAACGCAAAGCGCCATGGCTTGCAGCGTCGCTTGAAACGGCGCGTGGGACACCGCACATACGGGCATGCCGGCCACGATTGCGCTGGCATGGCCGATTTTTGGCATAATGTCAGCAAATAGACAGGTCACCCATGAACACACGCTCTCCCCGCGCGCCCGCGCAAGAATTCGATACGACACATTTCCGCCAGGCACTGTCGCAGTTTGCCACCGGCGTGACGGTCATTACGACGCGCCTGGCCGACGGCAGTTTCCGCGGCTTGACGGCCAGTTCCTTCAATTCCGTCTCGCTGTCGCCGCCCCTGGTGCTGTGGAGCCTCGGTTCCGTGGCGAACAGCATGCCCATTTTCAGCGGCAACTCGCATTACGTCATCAATGTGCTGGGCGCCGAGCAGGCGGAACTGGCCACGCGCTTTTCACGCCGCACGCCGAATCCCTTCGACGACGTCGAATACGAACTGTCGCGCACGGGCCAGCCCATCCTGAAAGGCGCATCGGCCTGGTTCGAATGCCACAACCGCAGCCGCTATCCGGAAGGCGACCACGTCATTTTTGTGGGCGAAGTGGAACAATGCGCGTTTGCCGCGCAGCCGCCCTTGATCTTCCACAATGGTAAGTTCAATACACCGCCAGCCTGAGCGGGACAAAAAAAAATCCGCCGAGGCGGATTTTTTGTTTTACAGGGTAAAGTTATACCCGATGCTGATACTCACGGCGACCGGGTCGAGCTTGATGTCCTGCGTCTGCCCCGTGGAGAATTTCGCCTTGGTTTTCAGGTAAGTCTTGACCACGGCCACATCGGCAAACCAGCGCTCGTTGAAGGCCAGGGTGCTGCCGACCACCAGGCTGCCTGTCAGCTTGTTGTCCATGCGGTAAGTCACGGGTTTTCCACCCGGATCCAGCAAGGCCGTCATCTGGCCCGAGCCTTTTTCCTTCTGGAAATAGGCATACGTCAAGCCCGCGCCCACGTATGGGCGGATCATCGCATTGGGCTGGAAGAAACGGTACTGGATGAAGGCCGTCGGCGGCAAGGCTTCCGCCGTCCCCAGTTTGCCCGTGCCCTTGATGGAACCGGCGCCGATCAGGTCATGCTTGTACGGCACGCCCAAAATCATTTCAGCGGAAACATTGTCCGTGATCATGTAGGCAAAGGTCAGGATGGGCTTGGTATCCGACTTGACGTCGGCTTTCGTGCCCGGCAATGCTGGCGCGGAAATGTCGCCACTTTCCACGTGCGGCGTGATCTTGTTGAGGCCAGCCTTGGCCATCCAGGTGCCTGCGCTTTGCGCCGAAGCGCCCGTCGCCATGGCCATCGCGGCGGCCGCGGCCAGCACGCGTACAGCGGTATTCAAACGATTCTTCATCTTGTCTCCTGATTCATTATGTGCGGATAGCCCCGCTATCCAGTCTTGTCGCTGCCAGCGCCAGCCACATCACGGGGATGCAGCTGGCGCGGCCCTCCCTTACAGCCAGCCCCGCACGACCATGTCCTTGGCCACATAACGGGCCAGCAACAGGTTGTTGAACGGCGTAGGGTGCACATCGTCGGCATACGAGTAGTGGCTGACGTCGCCCGCTTTCAGGTTCGTGCCATTGCACACGAGCGAGCTGCCCAGGAAATTCTTCGCCGTGCTCAGGTCGCACGCCGTCTCGCTGACGTTGGTCAAGCCATACGGGCCAGGATTGACGCCCTGGTCATGGCTGACGGCAAACACGTCGACCAGCAAGACTTTCGCGTTGCCGTTCAAGCCCCCGCTCAGCTCTCCGTTGAAGGCGCTGACCATGGCATTGATGAGCGCCTTGGTATTGGCATCCTTGCTCAGGCCCGATGGCGTGCCGGCCACGTCCGGCAGGTTGTTGACGATGACATAGTTGGCGCCCTTGGCGATGATCTGATCCTTGACCAGCGCCACCAGCTCGGTGCCAGCCTGTTTCATGGCACCAACCAGTGCAGGACCATTCGCCGCGGCGTAATCGGCACCAGCCTTGGCGCCGGCAGCGGCACCGGCGGCGTTGCCGGTGACCGTCGCATCGGCTTGCGCCTTGGTCACCAGCGGGCTATACACGGCTGGCGAAGCGACCGCCGTATCGCCGGCGGTGGCGGCAGCGGTCACGGCAGCGCCCACGATCGATGCTGACGTGGCGCCAGGCGCCGCAGCGGCGGCCGCCACGGCCGCGCCGATGGCTTGCGCTGCCGTGGCAGGGTTGGCGGCGCGCGCTGCCAGGGCAGCAACCAGATTGGAGGCAAAGGCTTTCGCGCCAGCAGCGGCACCGGCAGCCGCGCCAGCCGTCTGGCCAGCAGCAGTGGCCTTCGCTTGCAAGTCGCCCAGCAGGAACAGCACGTCGTTACCGCCCGCCATCACGAAGACGGCTTCCGTACCGCTGAACTTGCCGCCGGAAACGGCCAGGTGGTTCGCAATCTGCGTCACCACGGGCACGGTCAGGGCGCCCAGCGCACCGCCCGCCAACTTGTTGTTCGGGCCGACCGGGTTGGTGACGCGCGAACCGCCCATGGCGTAGCCGAAGCAGCCCGCATGCTTGACGCGCGGAGCCTGCAGGGAGGGAATGCTGCCTTCCAGGCCCGTTTCGGCGGCGCATGGCGCCGGCAAGCCGAATTGCGCGGCCAGGTGCTCGGTCCAGTTCTTGCCCGTCAGTTCAGGATTGATCTTGGTATTGTCGCCATTGATGGTGAATTTGCCGCCACCGCTCACCGCCACGCCGGCGACGGCATACGAACCGACATCGGACAGGCTGTCGCCGAACGACACCTGCGCCGTGTATTTGACTTTCAAGGCTTGATCACCGCCACTGGCGCCGCCGCAACCTGCCAGGACAGCCGCAGCCAGCACGGCCAGCGCGAATTTTGTTTGATGCATTTTGTCTCCTCGGTCTTTTTTCTGGTTTCTAAACGAACGGGCGTGCTATTCGCTACCCAACTAATATGCCATCGTTCCTCAGGCTTGTATAGAAAATATGTTTTAAAAATCAACGAAATAACAACACCGCCAGCGCCCCGTCACGACCGGGCGATCCGCTGAATTATGGAGGATATAAGATGTTTCGTGGCAAGCATCTCTATTGCGCTGCATCAAGAAAAAGCCCCTTGCGGGGCTTTTATTATGCGGACAGAAATTGCTGCAAGATACCACTTGAGCCGAAGGCGGCACGCCGCAGACGGTCATTCACGCCCAGCCACGCGGGGCCGGTGGGCGGTGCTTCGACGAGTATCAGCTCGGCGCCGACCTGGTCCATCGTGCGCAGCGAGGCATACAGCGCATGTGCGTAATTTTCCGGGGTCGCTGCCAGGCGCACGCTGGCGCTGGCCGGCGGCAGATCCGAGTAGTGGATCAGGGCCACGCGGCGCCCGTCATTGAGCAGGCGGTTCAAGGTGGCGCGCACGTCGTCGCTGTGCTGCATCGCAACAGGCGTGTGCGGTGCGTAATGCGATTCCAGGGTGCCCGAGGCGCGCGGCGCGGCCGCATCCGCCACGGCCGGTGCGCGGCCAATGACGGCGGCGATCTGCTCGCTGCTGATATGGCCGGGACGCAACAGCACGGGACCGTGCGTGGCCAGGCGCGACAGGTCGACGATGGTCGATTCGATACCGACATCGCTCTGTCCGCCGTCGAGAACCTGGCCCAGCAAGCCGCTGGCGAGTTCCGCCGCGAATTCATCGCGCACATGCTGCGCCGTGGTGGGGCTGACATTGCCGAATTTGTTCGCCGACGGCGCCGCCAGGCCGCCCTTGCCGCCTTTGAACGTGCGTAGCAATGCGATAGCCACCGGATGCGACGGGCAGCGCAAGCCCACCGTATCCTGGCCGCCGGACACGGCGTCGGGAATATGCGCGGCGCGCCTGACGATCAGGGTCAGCGGACCGGGCCAGAAGGCAGCCACCAGTTGCTGCGCTTCGGGCGGAATATCGTCGGACCAGTGCGCCAAGTCGGCGCCAGGCGCCACGTGCACGATCACGGGATGGTCCGAAGGCCGGCCCTTGGCTTCGTAGATGCGCGCCACGGCGGCCGGGTTTTCCGCATCGGCGCCCAGGCCATACACCGTTTCCGTCGGGAAAGCGACGAGGCCGCCCCCTTCCAGCACGGCAGCGGCCGCCGCCAGATCGTGTGCAAGTACGCTCACGGCGCGATTCCCAGGATCAGGCAAGCGTCGCGCAGGCGCTGCTGCGCTTGCGGCAAGGTGGCCGCGATGAAGGTCAGGTGGCCCATCTTGCGGCCACGGCGCGGGTCGTCCTTGCCATACAGGTGCAGGCACGCGCCCGGCAGCGCCAGCACCTGGTCCCACGCCGGTTCGCAGGCAACATCGCTGTCGTCGGCAAACCAGGCGTCGCCCAGAATGTTGAGCATCACGGCCGGCGAATGCTGGCGCACGTCGCCCAGCGGCAGACGCGCCATGGCCCGCACCTGCTGCGCGAACTGGCTGGTGACGCAGGCGTCCATCGTGTAGTGGCCGCTGTTGTGGGGACGGGGCGCCATTTCATTGACCACCAGGCTGCCGTCGTCCAGCACGAAAAATTCGATGCACAGCACGCCGACATAACCGAGTTCGGCGACCATGGCTTGCGCCGCCCGCTGCGCCCTGGCGGCGCAGTCGTCCGACACGTTCGGGCCCGGCACGGTAGTGGTAAACAGGACGCCGTCGCGGTGCACGTTTTCAGCGATCGGATACACGACCGACTGGCCATCCACGCCGCGCGCCGTCAGCACGGACACTTCATACGCCAGCGGCAACATTTTTTCCAACAGGCAAGTTACCTCGCCCATTTCCGCAAAGGCGGCGCGCACGTCGTCGCGCGTGCGCACGCGGAACTGGCCCTTGCCGTCATAGCCCATGCGCACGGTTTTCAGTATGCCGGGCAGCAAGTCGTCGCCGATGGCGTCGATATCGTCCTGCGTGGCAATGACCCTATGCGGCGCCGGCAACACGCCCGATTTCGCGGCACAGTCGACAAAGAAACGTTTTTCCGCGATGCGATCTTGCGCCACCGACACGCCGTGGGCGTTGGGGGCAACAAACACGCGTTCGGCCAGGCGCGACAGGCTGTCGGCCGGCACGTTCTCGAACTCGGTGGTGACAGCCAGGCATTGTGCCGCCAAGGCGTCGAGACCGGCCACATCATCATATGCGGCATGGACCAGGCGCTGCGCCACCTGCCCCGCAGGGCAAGTAGCGGCTGGCTCCAGCACAGGTTCAAGAACTGCAACCTGGTAGCCCATGCTCTGGGCGGCCTGGGCAAACATGCGGCCGAGCTGGCCGCCGCCCATCACGCCCAGCCATGCCGGTGGATGGGCGGCAGGCAGCAATGGGGAAGTCGATTTACTATTCATTATTTTTCAAACATATTAATCAGGCAAGACCATGGCCTTGGCGGCGGCCGTTTGCGTGGTACGGAACGCTTCCAGCTTTTCGGCCAGGACATCGTCATTAGCGGCCAGCATCGCCACGGCCGTCAGCGCCGCATTCGCCGCGCCCGCTTCGCCGATGGCGAAAGTGGCCACCGGCACGCCCTTGGGCATTTGCAGGATGGACAGCATGGAGTCTTCGCCACGCAAGTATTTCGATGGCACGGGCACGCCCAGCACGGGCACGATGGTCATCGCTGCCACCATGCCAGGCAAGTGGGCCGCGCCGCCGGCGCCGGCGATGATGGCGCGCAAGCCGCGCGCGCGCGCGCTTTTCGCGTACGCATACATCTCGTCGGGCATGCGGTGTGCGGAAATGACTTGCGCTTCGTACGGCACGCCAAACTGTTTCAGGATGGCAACCGCATTCTGCATCACGTCCCAGTCCGAGGACGACCCCATGATGACGCCGACCAGCGGCTTATTCTGCTCGCTCATCTCAGGCCTTCAGCTTCTCGCCCGTCAGGCGTTCGATGGCTTCGAAGTACTTGGCCTGGGTTTTTTCGATGACGTCGGCCGGCAGCGCCGGCGCTGGCGCGGTCTTGCCCCAGGTCAATGTTTCCAGGTAATCGCGCACGAATTGCTTGTCGAACGATGGCGGCGAAATGCCTGGCTGGTAGGAATCGGCAGGCCAGAAGCGCGACGAGTCGGCCGTCAGCACTTCATCCATCAGATGCATGACGCCATTGTCGTCCAGGCCGAATTCGAACTTGGTGTCGGCGATGATGATGCCGCGCGTGGCCGCATATTCGGCGGCCGTCTTGTACAGGGCAATGGCGATGTCGCGCATCTTGGCGGCCAGCTCGGCACCGATGCGCTCTTCCATTTCAGCAAAGCTGATGTTTTCATCATGCTCGCCCAGTTCGGCCTTGGCTGCCGGGGTGAAGATCGGCTCCGGCAGTTTTTCCGCCTGTTGCAAGCCCGCTGGCAAGGCGATGCCGCAGATGCTGCCCGTATCCTGGTAATCTTTCCAGCCCGAACCGATGATGTAGCCGCGCACGACTGCCTCCACCATGATCGGTTTCAAGCGCTTGGCCACCACGGCGCGGCCTTGCACTTGCTCCACTTCCTCTGGCGCCACCACGGATTCCGGCGCCACGCCGGTCAGGTGGTTCGGCACGATGTGGCCCAGTTTCTCGAACCAGAAGTCGCTCATCTGGTTGAGGACCTTGCCCTTGCCGGGGATAGGCTCGTTCATGACGACATCGAAGGCCGACAGGCGATCCGTGGTGACGATCAAGATCTTGTCGTCGCCAACGGCGTAGTTGTCGCGGACCTTGCCGTGGCCCAGCAATGGCAGGGAGTGGATGGAAGTCTGATAGAGGCTGTTCATAGCGGGGGAATAGTTGGATGAAACGAAACCGGCAGGCAGGGGATGCCCGCCGGTCGAGAAAATCGGGCACGGAGCATTGCTTCCGGCCCGTTCCAGACAGAATTTTACTTCACAATTTGCGACAGCTCGCCGGCCTTGTAGCGCTCGGCCATTTTTTCCATCGTGATGACCTTGATTTTCGACGCCTGGCCTTCGCAGCCGAACGCCTGCATGCGCGCGCGCACGATTTGCTCGGCGGCGGTGCGGGCTGGCTTCAGGAAGTCGCGCGGGTCGAATTTCGACGGGTTCTCGAACAGGTACTTGCGGATCGCGGCCGTCATCGCCAGGCGGATGTCGGTATCGATGTTGATCTTGCGCACGCCGTGACGGATGCCTTCCTGAATTTCCTCGACTGGCACGCCGTAGGTTTCCTTCATGTCGCCGCCGAATTCGCGGATGATGGCCAGCAATTCCTGCGGCACCGACGACGAACCGTGCATCACCAGGTGGGTGTTCGGGATGCGCGCGTGGATTTCCTTGATGCGGTCGATGGCCAGGATGTCGCCCGTCGGCTTGCGGGTAAACTTGTACGCGCCGTGCGAGGTGCCGATGGCGATCGCCAGGGCGTCGCACTGGGTGCGCTGCACGAAATCGGCCGCTTGCGCCACGTCCGTCAGCAGTTGCTCGCGGGTCATGGTGCCGTCGGCGCCGTGGCCGTCTTCCTTGTCGCCCTTCATGGTTTCCAGCGAACCGAGCACGCCCAGTTCCGCTTCCACCGTCACGCCGATGGCGTGCGAGAATTTCACCACTTCACGCGACACTTCCACGTTGTATTCGTAGGAAGCAACCGACTTGCCGTCCGCCTCCAGCGAACCGTCCATCATCACGGAAGTAAAACCCGAGCGGATGGCGGCCATGCAGACGGCCGGCGACTGGCCGTGATCCTGGTGCATGACGACAGGAATGTGCGGATACGCTTCGACAGCCGCGTCGATCAGGTGGCGCAGGAACGCTTCACCGGCGTACTTGCGCGCGCCAGCGGACGCTTGCATGATCACCGGGCTGTTCAGCGCATCGGCGGCAGCCATGATGGCTTGCACTTGCTCCAGGTTATTGACGTTGAAAGCAGGAATGCCATAACCGTTTTCGGCAGCATGGTCCAGCAGTTGACGCATGGATACGAGAGACATGGTAATACTCCAGATAACAATAGAAACCGTTGCGGCGCTTCGCGGTGGTCAATAACCGCGGCGGCGCCTGAATTCTTTCAACTAAATTAGAACGTCCAACAAACTGCTCAGGGCTAGGCGCGTTGCCGAAGGCAGTACAACTAGTACGACTAGGCAATGCAACAACGCCCTGGGCAGTTTTTACTCGAATTCGCCTACCTTCACAATCTTCAAGGCATTCGTGCCGCCCACCTGCCCCATCGGCTCGCCCCAGGTGACGACGATCATGTCGCCCTTGCGGACGATGCCCTGCGCCACCAGCAGCTCTTCCGCCTGCTTCAGCACTTGCGCGCTGGGGGCGTTCTGCATCAGATGATACGCCCGAACATTGCGGTACAGCGCGGCTTTGCGCAAAGTGGTGACACTGGGCGTGAGCGCGTAGATCGGCGTGTCGATACTGTGGCGGCTCATCCACAAGGCGGTGGAACCGGATTCCGTCAGCGCCACGATGGCTTTGACGCGCAAGTGATGGGCGGTGAACAGCGCGCCGTAGGCGATCGACTGGTCGATGCGGGTAAACGTGACGTTGAGGAAATCGGCATCGAGCTTGTTGTATTCGGACTGTTCCGCTTCCACGCAGATGGCGGCCATCATTTCCACCGTCTCGATCGGGTACTTGCCCGAGGCCGTCTCGGCCGACGTCATGACGGCGTCCGTGCCATCGAGCACGGCATTGGCCACGTCGGACACTTCCGCGCGGGTCGGCACGGCGTTGACGATCATCGATTCCATCATCTGTGTTGCCGTGATGGCAATCTTGTTCGACGCGCGCGCCATCTTGATCATGCGTTTCTGCAAGGCCGGCACGGCCGCGTTGCCCACCTCGACCGCCAGGTCGCCGCGCGCCACCATGATGCCGTCGGACGCGTCGAGAATCTCTTGCAGAGCAGGAATGGCTTCCGCGCGCTCGATCTTGGCGATCATCATCGGCTTGTGGTGGTACGGTTCGCCGGCGATATTGGCCAGCTGGCGCGCCATTTCCATGTCGGTCGCACATTTCGGGAAGGAAATAGCCAGATAGTCGGCCTGGAAACTCATGGCCGTCTTGATATCTTCCATATCCTTGGCCGTCAGCGCGGGCGCGGACAGGCCGCCGCCCTGGCGATTGATACCCTTGTTATTCGACAACTCGCCGCCAATCTTGACGGTGGTGTGGATTTCGCTGCCGTGGATGCGCTCGACGATCAGCACGATGAGGCCGTCGTTCAGCAGCAGCACGTCGCCCTTGTGCAAGTCGCGCGGCAGGGCCTTGTAGTCGAGGCCGACACGCTCCTGGTTGCCCAGTTCGCCGTTTTCGCCCCACTTGGCGTCGAGGATGAACTTGTCGCCCGCTTCGAGCTGGATGCGGGAATTTTCAAACTTGCCGACGCGAATCTTCGGCCCTTGCATGTCGGCCATGATGGCCACTTCGCGCCCGCACTCGGCCGCCGCCAGGCGCACCAGCGCCGCGCGGTCGATATGGTCTTGCGCCTTGCCGTGGGAAAAATTCAAACGCACCACGTCGACGCCCGCACGTATCATCTTCACCAGGATATCGAAGTCGGTGGAAGCGGGGCCGATTGTTGCTACGATTTTTGTACCGCGTGGCATAGGAGTCCTTGTGCGCGAGCGAAGGTGAGCAAGACCTGGCGGCTGAACCGCCCGGCAAGGTAAAAGCGCAGCGGTCAGGCTGCGCTTGGTACTGAATTGCTGACGGCAGCGCCTTAAGCGGCGCGCTGCATCAGGATTTCAACGGCGGGTAAAGTCTTGCCTTCCAGGAACTCCAGGAAAGCGCCGCCGCCCGTCGAGATATAGCTGATTTTATCGGTAATGTCGTATTTGGCAATCGCCGCCAGGGTGTCGCCACCGCCAGCGATCGAGAAAGCTTTCGAATCGGCAATGGCCAGGGCCAGGGTCTTGGTGCCGTTGCCGAACTGGTCGAATTCGAACACGCCGACGGGGCCGTTCCACACGATGGTGCCGGCGGCGCCGATTTGCTGCGCCAGCAGGGCCGCCGTTTTCGGGCCGATATCGAGGATCATGTCGTCGTCCGCCACGTCGGCCACGTCCTTGACGGTGGCAACGGCCGTTGGCGAGAATTCCTTGGCGCACACGACATCGACGGGAATCGGCACTTGCGCGCCGCGCTTGGCCATGATGTCGATGATGGCTTTCGCTTCCTCGACGAGTTCCGCTTCCACCAGCGACTTGCCGACATTCAAGCCGACGGCCTTCATGAAGGTGTTGGCGATGCCGCCGCCGACGATCAGGTTATCGACCTTGTCGGACAGGGCTTTCAGGATGGTCAGCTTGCTCGATACTTTCGAACCAGCAACAATGGCCAGCAGCGGACGGGCCGGCGCGTGCAGCGCCTTGCCCAATGCATCGAGCTCGGCGGCCAGCAGCGGGCCGGCGCAGGCGACGGGCGCGAACTTGGCGATGCCGTGCGTGGACGCTTCGGCGCGGTGAGCCGTGCCGAACGCGTCATTGACGTAGATATCGCACAATTTGGCCATTTTTTGCGCCAGCTCATCGCTGTTTTTCTTTTCGCCCTTGTTGACGCGCACGTTTTCCAGCAGAACGACCTGGCCGGCAGCCAGGTTGTCCAGGCCGGCGCCATCGACCCAATTTTGTTTCAATGCAACTTCCTGGCCCAGCAGCTCGGACAGGCGGGCCGCCACGGGCGCCAGGCTGTCGGCAGGCTTGAACTCGCCTTCCGTCGGGCGGCCCAGGTGCGACGTCACCATGACGGCGGCGCCAGCGTCCAGCGCGGCGCGGATGGCCGGCACCGAGGCGCGGATGCGCGTATCTTCGGTGATCTTGCCACTGTCATCTTGCGGGACGTTCAGGTCGGCGCGGATAAACACGCGCTTGCCTTGCAGTGCATTTTGGGCGATCAAATCTTGCAGACGGATGAAGTTGAGAACAGCTGACATGGCGATCCAGATGACGAGTGGAAGGAAGTGCGCTATTTTACCGCAATGACCAGAGCAAATCCCCGATTTGTCCTGCTTTACTGAAAAACGTGCAACAGTCGCAAGCCCGTGAAAACCAGCATGCCAAACACGATGGTTTGCAGCATATTGCGGCGGATCACGAAAAAGAGCGTGGCGGCAATACCGGACAAGAGTTTCAAATTCGACAATTCGAAGTGCACTTGCTGCCCCTCCATCAGCATGTCGGGTGCGATGATGGCGGCCAGCGCGCAGGCCGGCGCATAGCGCAACATCTCGCCCACGCGGCGCGGAATGGTGATGTGATGGCCGATCAGCCAGAAGGTGCTGCGCGTGGCGGCCGTCGCCACCACCAGCACGGCGATGGCGATCCACACATCCGCCCTGCCCCAGTCTATGCCGTCAAACATGGCGTTTTGTCCATTTTTCTGTCAATTCTTCCACGGCCATGGCGCTGACCATGCCCACCAGCACGGCCACCAGCAAGCCCAATTTATACGGCAGGCCGTAGGCCAGCACGGCCACAGCACCCGCCACCAGCACGCCGCACAGGGCGGCGCGGCTGAGGATCAACGGCACGGTCACGCACAGGATCGCCAGGGTGCCGGCAAAACCCAGCCCCCATTCGGCCGGCACGACGGCGCCCAGCACGATACCGATGAAGGAACCGATTTGCCAGGCCAGCCAGTTGGGGTAAATCAAGCCTTTCAGGAAAGGCAGCTTGGCCGGGTCCGGCGTTTCGTGCGGATAGCGCTGCAGGAACAGGCCCACTGTAATGTCGCCCGCCACATAGCCAAGCCCAAAGCGCTGGCGCCACGGCAGATGGGAAAAATGGGGCGCCAGCAGCACAGAAAAGATGACAAAACGCAAATTGACGACGAGGGCCGTGGCGAAGATCACCCACACGGGTGCCTGCGCGGCCAGCAGCGGCAAGGACGCGAGCTGGGCCGAGCCGGCAAAGACAAACAGGGTCATGGCCCCCGCCTGCGCCACCGTCAAGCCGCTTTTCACCATGGCCACGCCCACCACCATGCCCCAGGCGGCGATGCCCAGCAGGGTGGGCGCACCCAGGTTCAGGCCGGCGCGCCAGGCATCTTTCAGCAGGGCATCGTCGCTGGTGGCCTGGACGGCGTTCACGCGGATGTTCATGCGAGCCCCCGGCAGGCTGGGTGTGGTAACTGCACAACAATGGTGCGTGGCGACAAGGGGGACAACGGCGATACCGGCAAGGCAAATCCAGTCAGTGTGGCGCTGCAGCTGCCATATTTCCGTAAAAACCCGCGCCGCAGCCGAAGATGATCGAGCCGCCATTTTAGCCATGATTTTTGCTGTCTGCCTGAATCCGTTAAAATCGTGGTTTTGGCAGCAGCCGACTTCCTTCCATACAGCCTCACGGAGCATGACAAGATGACAAAAACCACCCAGCCAGCGGTCGAACTCGACAGTAAAGACCTGCCAGCCCACTGCCCTAACCCGGCCATGCCGCTGTGGTCGTCGCATCCGCGTGTGTTCCTGGAATTCAACAAGGACGGTATCGCCAAGTGCCCGTACTGCGGCACGGCCTACACCCTGAAGGAAGGCGCCAGCGCCGGCCACCATTAAAAAAACTGCCCAGCGGCGCGCCACCAGCGCGCCGTTTTTATTTGTATCAAGTTATACCGACCAGCCCGGAGTCGTCATGAAACGTCTGAAAGAACTCAATGGCAGCGCCGCGGAAGTCGAGGCGGCGTTCTACGATGCCTTGCACCGCGCCGACCTCGAAGCGCTGATGGCGCTGTGGGCCGACGATGAAGAGATCGTCTGCATCCACCCGGGCGGCGCGCGCCTGATCGGCCATGCCGCCATCCGCGCCTCGTGGGAAACCATCCTGGCGGGCGGCGGCCTGCACATCGTGCCGGCGCAGCTGCATGAAACGCACAACCTGATGAGTTCGGTGCACACGGTGATCGAAGGCGTCACCCAGGAAGAAGGCGGTCCGGCGCATCTGCTGGCAACGAATGTGTACGTGAAAACGCCGCGCGGCTGGCGCATCGTGCTGCACCATGCCTCCATCGCGCCGGGCGGCGCGCCGGCAGACGCCACGGGGGCGCAGATCCTGCACTGATGTCTTTGTCTCTTTCCTATACTGCCCCGCTCTGGCTGCCTGGCGGCCACGCGCAGACGATTTATCCGGCCGTGTGCCTCGCCAAGCCGGCAGTGGCTTTCCGCCGCGAACGCTGGCAAGCGCCCGATGGCGACTTCGTCGACGTCGACCTGGTCGACGGTCAGCCAGGCCAGCCCTTCGTGGTGCTGTTCCACGGCCTGGAAGGCTCGTCGAACAGCCATTACGCGCGCGCCCTGATGGCCGAAGTGGCCGCGCGCGGCTGGTCGGGCGCCGTGCCGCATTTTCGCGGCTGCTCGGGCGAAGCCAACCTGGCGCCGCGCTTCTACCACTCGGGCGATGCGCAGGAAGTGGACTGGGTCGTGCGCACATTGCGCCCGCGCGCCACGGGCAAGTTTTACGCGGCCGGCGTCTCGCTGGGCGGCAATGCCCTGCTGTGCTGGCTGGGCCAGTCGCAGCACCAGGCCGATTTCGTCGATGCGGCAGCGGCCGTGTCCGCCCCCCTTGATCTGGCGCAAGGGGGCAAGGCCCTGTCTTCCGGCGCCAACCGGCTCTACACGCGCATGTTCCTGAACACCTTGAAACCGAAATGCCTGGCCAAGCTGGAACAGTTTCCCGGCCTGTTTGCGCGCGACGCCATGCTGGCCGCGCGCGACCTGCACGCCTTCGACGACGTCGTCACGGCGCCCCTGCACGGCTACCGTGATGCCGACGATTACTGGCACCGCGCCAGCGCCAAGCACGTCTTGCCGGACATCACCGTGCCGACCCTGGTACTGAATGCGCAAAATGATCCTTTCCTGCCCGGACGCTTCCTGCCGCGCAGCGCCGCGCCGACGGTCACCCTCGAGTATCCGCGCCACGGCGGCCACGTCGGCTTTGCGGCAGGCAAATTGCCGGGAAGCACACGCTGGCTGCCGCAGCGCCTGATGCATTTTTTTGAAGGCGGCAACACGGCGCCATCGGCGCCGCAAACCTGTCACGCTGGCGATGCGCGCACTCACACGGAAAACGCTAAACATGGATGAACTCGTCAAGCAGGCCCTGGCCAAATGGCCGAACGTGCCCCACTGCTACGGCTGGCTGGGCCTGGACGCGCGCGGCCACTGGCGCATGCGCGACCAGCAGGCGCAACTGCAAAAATTGCCGGGCGACAAGATCGCCCACGCCGCCCTGTTGAGCTTTATCAACCGCAATTACGCCCAGGACGAACGCGGTTGCTGGTTTTTCCAGAATGGCCCGCAGCGCGTGTATGTGAATCTGGAAGCGACGCCCTACATCGCCCGCAGCGACCCGCAGCACGGTTTTGTCTTGCAGACGGGTGCGCCGCTGGAACAGATCGAGCAAGCGTATTGGTGCGATAACGGCGCACTGATCTTGCGCCACGGCGACATCGTCGCGCAGGTGGATGACCGCGACATGGCCCAGGTGCTGCCCGCGCTGCGCATCGACGGCCGGCAAGCCGGCGACGACGCCTTGCTGGCGTGGCTGGAAGAACAGCGGGGCAAGCTGACCATATTGCATGCCGGCAAGGAGATTGCCGTGCAGCCGCTGGCCTATGCCGGCGTAGCGCAAACCTTCGGCTTCCAGCAGGCGCCGCAAGCCGGGTAAGCGCTAACCCTTCTGGTCCTTGATCTGTTCGCGGCGTTTTTCCTGCAATTCGCGCTCGCGCGCATCGATCACGGCCTGGTCATAAAAGGTCGCGTCCGTCGACTTGCGGGCAATCGTCAGCTGGTCCAGCGCGGCCATGGTGGCGCCCTGCAGCACGTAGGATTCGGCCAGCGCCATGTGCTGCAAGGTCATCTTGCCCTGGTCCGCATAGGCTTTCGCCAGTAAATCATACAGTTCCGGTTCTTCCTTGTAGAGCTGCACCTGCTCGCGCAAATACAGCGTGGATTGCTCCAGCTTGCCGGCAGCCATCAGCGCTTCCGCATACTGGTGGGCAATGCCGCGCGACAGGGGAAACTGCTGGCGCGCAGCGTCCGCCGCCTTCAGGGCTTGCTGCGCCACTTCCTTCTTTTGCGCCGGCATCAACAGCACTTCCAGCCCCATTGCCGCCAGCAGCGAATTGGGGCCCTGCGTGCCGCCCGACGTCAACACATTCGGCGCGGCCGGCTGGTGCAGGGCCGCATTGGCCGCATCGAGTTCCTTTTGCGCTTCCGCAGGCTTGCCCTGCTTGACGGCAACGAAAGACAGGCCGTAATGGGCGGCCGTCACCTGGAAACGGCTTTGCTGTTCCAGCTGCGTCTTGAAGAGAGCCTTGGCGTTCAACAAGCCTTGCACGCTTTCATCCTGCAGCACGCGGGCACGGGCCCGGGCCAGGTGGAAACTCAGGCTGTCGGCACGCTGCTTGTACGGCTGCTCACGGATGCGCGCCTGGATGTCGGCGATGCGTTCGGTCGTCAGCGGGTGGGTCTGCAGATAGGCGGGCATCAGGTCGCTGTACGAACGGCTGGCCGCCTGCATACGGCCGAAAAAGGCCACCATGCCGGTGGTGTCGAAACCGGCTTCGCCCATGATCTGGAAACCGATGCGGTCCGCCTCGCGTTCGGCGTCGCGGCCGAAATTGAGCTGGCGCTGGATGGCCAGGCCCTGGCCGGCGGCAAACACGCCCATGGCCACGTCGCCGCCCGCACGCGAAGCGAGCACCGCCAGCAACATGGCCGCCAGCGGCATCAGGGCATCCTGGCGCTGCTGGCCCAGCATGCGCGCGATATGGCGCTGTGCCACATGGCCGATCTCGTGCGACAGCACGGAAGCCAGTTCCGCCTCCGTTTGCGCCGCCAGCACCAGGGCCGAGTGCACGCCGATGAAGCCGCCCGGCAAGGCAAACGCGTTCAACTGGGGATCGCGCACGGCAAAGAAAAAATAGTCGTAATTCGTTTCGCCGCGCACGCTGGGGCGCGCCGCCACGAGGGCGTTGCCGAAGGTGTTCAGGTATTCCAGCAAGGGCGCGTCGTCGAGGTAGTCGCGGTCGCCGCGGATGCCGCGCATGATTTCCTCACCAATCTTGCGCTCCATCGCCGGCGACAGGTCTTCGCGCGAGGTGTCGCCCAGGTTCGGCAGATTCGGCGCCGGCGGCACGGCCAGCGGCGTCCAGCTGCCGGCCGGCTTGGCCGCCACGCTGGCAACCGGCGCCGCAGGCGCGGAGGTATAGGTTTGCGCCAGCGCACAGGGTGCCGCCAGCCACAATGCAGCCAGCACCGACGCGCACCGGGAGCTGCGCAGCCATGCCGCGCCGGCGTTTTCAAGGACGATCGGAAGAAGAGTTTTTGAATTCACGGGTGCTATCATACCTTGTTCGCGGCGCCCATTCCCACGCAACAAGCATGCGCCATGCCAGCGGCATGACGTCGTGGCCAGGCGTGCCGCGCCCCCACTCCTCACCTATTTTGACGCCATGACAACAGCAGACAAGCAAGCCCCCGCCGGGGAACTGACCCATTTCGACGCCACGGGCCAGGCCCATATGGTCGACGTGGGCAGCAAGGAAGACACGCGCCGCAGCGCCGTGGCCGCCGGCACCATCCGCATGCAGCCCGCCACCTTGGCCTTGATTATTTCCGGCACCGCCAAGAAAGGCGACGTGCTGGGCATCGCCCGCATCGCCGCCATCATGGGCGCCAAGCGCACCAGCGACCTGATTCCCCTGTGCCACCCGCTGGCCCTCACGCGCGTCACCGTCGATTTTGAAGTGGACGAGGCGGCCAACAGCGTGCACTGCCGCGCCCAAGTCGACACGACGGGCAAGACGGGCGTGGAAATGGAAGCGCTCACTTCCGTGCAGATCGGCTTGCTGACGATCTACGACATGTGCAAGGCCGTCGACCGGGGCATGGTCATGACGAACGTGCGCGTGCTGGAAAAGCATGGCGGCAAGTCGGGCGATTGGCACGCCGAGGTGTAAGACGCCACCGCTTCAGGCGGGCACTGGCCGCGTCACCTTGACGCGGCGCAAATCGCGCAACAGCCACACGGCGCATGCCAGGCACAGCACGATGATGGCCACGGATAGGGGCAAGTGGAACTGTTCCTGCCCTGCCAGCGCGAAGCCGGCGTGGATCAAACACGTTCCCACGCCCAGCGCGGCGCAGATGCCCGCATACAGGGTCGCCTGCGGGGTGGCCAGCAGCACATGCCGGTAACCGGCCAGCACCAGGGCAATCGCCGCCAGGTTAAACACCAGAAAACCCTGCACGCCGCCCGGCACATGAAACATCTCCCACTCTTTCCAGTAGGCAGCGTCGATTTGATGCAGGATCAAGAACAACATGGTCCAGAAGTAGCTTCGCGGCATAAGATTTACATTCGTCAATATTGATGCAATTGTAAAGCCTGAGTCCTGCACCGGCACGCGTGCATGGCATTTTTCGATGCCAATATGAATTTCATTGATATAAATGCTTTTTCATCAAGAAATCATGCATACTGCGAGTCGTCCATATCCAGATGAGCATCGCATGACTAGCAACAAGCCCGCCGCGGAAAGCAAGCTCCAGGACTTCGAATTCGAGGCCATGAATCTGCAGGTGGGTGGACGCATCCAGTTCATCACGCACCGCACCATCAAACCCATCCAGCATTTCTCGACCCTGATCGGCTATGTGAAAGATGAGTACCTGATCGTCAAGATTCCCATGGAAAACGGCGCCGCCATCATGCTCAACGAGGGCGACAAGCTGACCATCCGCGTGTTTTCCGGCGTCACCGTGTGTTCGTTTTCCTGCAGCGTGCTGCGCATCTTTGGCCGTCCGCTCAATTATGTCCACCTGAGCTTTCCCGACGCCATCCAGGGCACCAGCCTGCGCACGGCGATGCGCGTCAAAGTGGACATCCCGGCGCAGCTCAGCTACCGCGATGTGGCGGCCGTGCCCGTGTTCATCGTCAACCTCAGCGTTTCGGGCGCGCTGATCGAGGCGCCCAGCATGCTCACGCCGGACGACGACGGCGTTGCCCTCAGTTTTACCCTGCTGGTGCAGCCGAACAAGCATCAGATGCGCGTCAACACGCGCGCGCGCATCCAGAATGTCAGCGTGGGCAAGCCGTCGAATGGCCACGCCGCCGAGGTGGCGGAAATCTATACATATGGCGTGCAATTCATCGACCTGGAACCGACCCACTACACCTTGCTGCAAAACCTCACCTATGAAGCGCTGATCGCGGACCGGCAAAAAATCGTCTGACACCCTGCCGGCAAGCCTTGCTTACAGGGTCGGCGTCACGTTGGGAATGTTGTTTTTGGTAATCGCTTCCTTCGCTGCCGCATTCGTCACGGTGGTGCTGTTGAACCAGGTCAGGCTGCTCGTGCCCGGCTTCATGGTCATCGTCACGGTTTGTCCACCGATACCCGTGCCCAGGTCGGCCGCCAGGGTCAGCACGATATCGCCCTTGTCCACTGTGGCGCTGGCCACTTCGCGCGTGGCACTGAACACGGGGATGGCGCTGGGCACGGCCTGGGTGGGCGTGCTGCAGGCGGTAGCCAGCCCGCCGTTTTCCTGCACGCACAGGGCCACGGCAGTCTTCAGCGGCGCAGCGGCCGCCAGCACATTGCTGACCTTGGCCCGCATCGTGTAGTCGCCATACTGGGGAATGGCCACGGCCGCCAGGATGCCGGCGATGGCCACCACGATCATCAGTTCTATCAGGGTAAATCCGCTTTGCGCGCGCATCGTATCCTCCCATTGTGCATTGCTCACGCCGTGCATGGTGCAAGCGCCATGCCAGCGGCGCGCCCGGGCAGCGGCGATGCACGTGGAAAAAAAAGCGACACATTTGGGCCGGTTCGGACCAGCGCCGTCGTCCCGGGCCGGGATGCGGCCCGTCTTGCGGACAAAAAAAAAGGAGCCGAAGCTCCTTTTTTGTACTGCGGTGACCGGGCTGGAATTACAGCATGGCTTTCAGCAGACGCGCCATTTCCGACGGGTTTTTGGTGACGGTGATGCCGCAAGCTTCCATGATTTCCAGCTTGGCTTGTGCCGTATCGGCACCGCCCGAGATCAGCGCGCCGGCGTGACCCATGCGCTTGCCTGGAGGAGCCGTTACGCCGGCGATGAAGCCAACGACCGGTTTTTTCATGTTGTCTTTGATCCAATAAGCCGCGTTGGCTTCGTCTGGACCACCGATTTCGCCGATCATGATGACCGCGTCGGTATCTGGATCGTCATTGAACATCTTCATGATGTCGATGTGCTTCAGACCGTTGATCGGGTCGCCGCCGATGCCGACTGCCGACGATTGGCCCAGGCCCAGTGCGGTCAGCTGACCCACTGCTTCATAGGTCAGGGTGCCCGAACGCGAAACCACGCCGATACGGCCCTTTTTATGGATGTGGCCTGGCATGATGCCGATCTTGATTTCGTCTGGCGTGATCAAGCCTGGGCAGTTAGGGCCCAGCAGCAAGGTTTTGCTGTTGGCTTTGGCCATGCGGTCTTTCAAAGCCATCATGTCGCGGACAGGAATGCCTTCGGTGATGCAAATGGCCAGATCCATTTCAGCTTCGACAGCTTCCCAGATCGCCGCTGCCGCGCCTGCTGGCGGCACGTAGATGACGGAAACGTTGGCGCCGGTTTCTTTTTTCGCTTCGGTAACGTTAGCGAAAATAGGAATGCCTTCGAAATCTTCGCCGGCTTTCTTCGGGTTCACGCCTGCCACGAAGGCAGCTTTGCCGTTCGCGTAGTCGCGGCAACCGCGGGTGTGGAACTGGCCGGTCTTGCCGGTGATCCCTTGGGTAACAACTTTGGTATCTTTATTGATCAGAATGGACATGTTGATTCCTTAATTAAGCTTGACCGGCAGCGGCGGCAACGACGCTCTTGGCTGCATCTTCCATGGTGTCGGCTGCGATGATAGGCAGACCGGAATCGGCCAGCATCTTTTTGCCCAGGTCTTCGTTGGTGCCCTTCATGCGCACCACCAGCGGTACGTTCAGCGAAACGGCTTTCACCGCGGCGATAACGCCTTCGGCGATCACGTCGCAACGCATGATGCCGCCGAAAATGTTCACCAGGATGGCTTTCAGGCCTGGGTTTTTCAGCATGATCTTGAACGCTTCGGTCACTTTTTCTGCCGTGGCGCCGCCGCCGACGTCCAGGAAGTTGGCTGGCTCGCCGCCGAACAGTTTGATCGTGTCCATGGTGGCCATGGCCAGGCCGGCGCCGTTCACCAGGCAACCGATGTTGCCGTCGAGCGAGATGTAGGCCAGGTCGAATTTCGACGCTTCGATTTCAGCCGGATCTTCTTCGTCCAAGTCGCGCAGGGCGATGATTTCCGGGTGACGGAACAGGGCGTTCGGGTCAAAGTTGAACTTGGCGTCCAGGGCGATGACTTTGCCGCTGCCGGTGACGATCAGCGGATTGATTTCGGCCAGCGAGCAATCGGTTTCCCAGTATGCTTTGTACAGGCCTTGCAGGTTGACGCGGGCGTCGACGATGGAACCGGCAGGCACGCCGATTTTGGTCGCGATGTCGTCTGCCTGGGCATCGGTCAGGCCAACGCTCGGCTCGATGGTGACGTGGTGGATCTTCTCTGGGTGGCTCTCGGCCACTTCTTCGATGTCCATGCCGCCTTCGGACGACGCCATCAGGACGATTTTCTGGGTGACGCGGTCGGTGACCAGCGAAACGTACAGTTCTTGCTTGATGTCGGCGCCTTCTTCCACCAGCAGGCGGTTGACTTTCTGGCCTTCGGCGCTGGTCTGATGCGTGATCAGCTGCATGCCCATGATCTGGTCAGCGTATTCCTTGACCTGTTCCATCGATTTTGCCACTTTCACGCCGCCGCCCTTGCCGCGGCCACCTGCGTGGATCTGCGCCTTGACAACCCACACCGGGCCGCCCAGGGTTTCCGCAGCCTTGACGGCTTCTTCGACGGACATGCACGGAATACCGCGTGGTACCGTCACTCCGAATTGCCGGAGGATTTCTTTGGCTTGATACTCATGGATTTTCATGCTGGCTTCCCTTCTGATACTGATGTGTAAAAATACGGTTAGTGGTGCAAAAAAAACAGGAAAAACAGAGCGCCGGGGTCACGCTTTGGCTACCCAGCGCGGGTAATACTGTGCAACCGCCCCGCCATCGGTGCGCAGGGCGTGGCATTTGTCGAGTTGAAACGGCTTTTCATGCGACAAGTCAGCATTCGCACCGTCACGGGTCGACCAGACATCGCCGGCAAATGCCTGAACCGTCGCAGTCGGCAAGACTTGCGCCAGTTCGGTCAAATGGGTACAGCCGGCGATTCCCGCCAGGCGCTGTTTCAAGTCGCGGCGGAAATTCTTCAATAAATTCAGACCGATCAGCGCTCTGTAAGCGGGGCCGATGGTATCGCAAAAACCGGGATAGGGCACGGCATCGGAGGCGGCTTCGGCCTCGACGATGGTCAGTTCGCGATCGACGGTAATGCGTAAGTGGAGGTCATGCAGGGGGGAGCCGGCGGGACGGGGGCCGGAGGCCAGGGTCGCGTCGTAGCTTTTGATATCGGTGATACGGGCGTCAATATCCCACAGGCCGTCGTCGCGCACATACGCTTGGACGTCGATAACGCGGGAGTGCCGGAGGGCGCGCCGGGATACGGGAGTTGACAGGGGCATAAGACCGATGCCGCTTGCGCGGCCATAATTTAGTAAGCAGCCATGTGCCTAAAGCACTCTGTTCGCAGCTTCTACGAACAGCAACCGCACCTGCGGCGCCGCAAAAACCCTAAAAGTGTAGCACACTGGGCGCTGGTTGCGCCGCAACATAATTTTTCATTGCTTCGATAAAAACATTTCAAAGTATAAAGAAAGCACATGGAAATTTACGCTGTTATCACATTCAGTGATGATAGATATGCGCACCCGGGGCCGCGAACAGCATCCAGTTGCCGCCACCGCGCCGAGATCGCACGGCGCAGGCAGCGCTCACGACGTGCAGCGCAACAATACGCCGCTGACTTGACAGGGCGATGACAGAAGCAGAATCCTGCAAAGAAAACATGGACAAACAGCAAGGCCGGCTGGCCCGCGCACGCAAGCAAGGCATCGTGCGGACTGTTGTAGATGGAACACAGCGCGGCCAGAGCGGGCCGGCCGGCACGGCACGAAAGCTCGCAGAAGCGCGCCAGCCGCCTAGTCGTCCTCGGGCTCCCGCCCCTTCAAGGCCGCTTGTACGGCGCGCTGGGAAAAGCCGCGCTGCATCAGGAAGCGCATCTGCTTGTTGCGCTGCTCGGCATCCTGCGCCACTGCACCAAATTTGCGGCGCCACACTTCGCAGGCGCGCGCCACTTCCCCTTCGGCCAGGCCCGCCTTGAGTTCCTGCAACGCCTCGCCCCCAATGCCATGGCTTTGCAATTCCGCCATGATGCGGCTATTGCCAAAGCGGGCCGAGCGGCGATGGATCAGCGACTCGGAAAAACGCTCCTGCGACAGCCAGTTGGCTTGCTCCAGGCTGTCGAGCAAGGCTTCCACATCGTCGCCCTCCTGCGCATGGCGCTGCAGCTTGCGCCGCAATTCCATGCGGCTATGTTCGCGCATCGACAGAAAGCGTAGCGCCCTGCCCTTCAGGCTTAGTTGTACCCCTGCCATACCCGTATCCCATCTTTACCACACCGGACTGTAAACACAATTGCCGCCAGGCGCACAGGCGCAGGGCGGCAATCATTGTAGAACTTTTTTGTGCGGCAAGCTGCCGCCGGCGGGCCAGGCGGGCCCCGCCACTGTCGCTTACTCGGCGGCCTTGGCTTCCGCAGCCTTGGCAGCCTTGTCGGCAGCTTTATCCGCTTTTTCCGGCTTTTCAGCAGCCAGCGGCGGCAGTTCGCGCACGCCCAGCGAAGCGCGGACCTTGTTTTCGATCTCGCGGGCCAGCGCCGGACGCTCTTGCAGGAAGGCGCGGGCGTTGTCCTTGCCCTGGCCGATGCGTTCGCCGTTGTAGCTGTACCACGAACCGGATTTTTCCACGATCTTGGCATCCGAACCCAGGTCCAGGATTTCGCCTTCGCGCGAGGTGCCGGCGCCGTACAGGATGTCGAAGTGCGCTTCCTTGAACGGCGGCGCGATCTTGTTCTTGACAACCTTGACCTTGGTTTCGTTGCCGATCACTTCATCGCCGGACTTGATCGAGCCGGTACGGCGAATATCCAGGCGCACGGAGGCGTAGAATTTCAGTGCATTGCCGCCGGTGGTCGTTTCCGGGCTGCCGAACATCACGCCGATCTTCATGCGGATCTGGTTGATGAAGATGACCAGGGTATTCGTGCGGTTGATGGAGCCGGTCAGCTTGCGCAGGGCTTGCGACATCAAACGGGCTTGCAAGCCTGGCAGGGAATCACCCATGTCGCCTTCGATCTCGGCGCGTGGCGTCAGTGCGGCCACGGAGTCGATGACGACGAGGTCGACGCTGCCCGAACGCACGAGGGCGTCGCAGATTTCCAGCGCCTGCTCGCCCGTATCCGGTTGCGAGATCAGTAATTCATGCAGGTTCACGCCCAGCTTTTGCGCGTAACCGACGTCGAGCGCGTGCTCGGCATCGATAAAGGCGCAGGTGCCGCCCAGTTTTTGCATTTCAGCAATGGTTTGCAGGGTCAGGGTGGTTTTACCCGACGATTCCGGACCGTAGATTTCCACCACGCGGCCGCGCGGCAAGCCGCCCACGCCCAGCGCGATATCGAGGCCGAGCGAACCGGTCGACACGACTTGCACTTCTTCGATCGGTGCGCTGGCATCCATGCGCATGACCGAACCTTTGCCAAACTGCTTCTCGATCTGCGCCAGTGCGGCGGCGAGCGCCTTGGCTTTTTCCGATGCGGGTACTACAGCTTTTTTATCGTCCATATGTTCTTTCAGCCGTTCTACAGTCGACGATTCACGTGAATCGGTCGGCCTGCGATAGCGCCAGTGGGTTAAATTCTTTACACAGACAGTACTGTATAAAAAAACAGTGATCAATGCAAGCGGAACGTGGATTTGTTTTGAAACAGATCAATACAACCCTGTTTTTCACAAAAATTCGCCACCTTGCGGAAAATGAAACACAATACAAGCTTCTACCGTCGCAAGCATAGGAAGTGCACCATGCGTATTTTACTTGCCGAAGATGACAGCGTGCTGGCCGATGGCCTGACCCGCTCGCTGCGCCAGTCCGGTTATGCGATCGATTACGTCAAGACCGGGCAAGAGGCCGATACGGCCCTGTCCACCCAGGAATTCGACTTGCTGATCCTCGACCTGGGCTTGCCCAAGATGTCCGGGCTGGAAGTGCTGCGCCGCCTGCGCGCGCGCGCCTCGCTGCTGCCCGTGCTGATCCTGACGGCCGCCGATTCCATCGAGCAACGCGTGAATGGCCTCGACCTCGGTGCCGACGATTATATGGCCAAGCCGTTCGCCTTGTCGGAACTGGAGGCAAGAGTGCGCGCCCTGACCCGCCGCGGCGCCGGCGGCGGCGCCACCATCATCAAGCACGGCCCCCTCAGCTACGACCAGGTGGGGCGCAGCGCCTACATCAACGACCAGATGCTCGACCTGTCGGCGCGCGAACTGGGCTTGCTGGAAATCCTGCTGGGCCGCACGGGCCGCCTCGTTTCAAAAGAGCAACTGGTCGACCACCTGTGCGAATGGGGCGAGGAAGTGTCGAACAACGCCATCGAAGTGTATGTCCACCGCTTGCGCAAGAAGATCGAAGTGGGCGGCGTGCGCATCGCCACCGTGCGCGGCCTCGGATACTGCCTGGAAAAATACTCGGAAGCGGCGCGCCTGAACGCCGAAGCGGGCGAATCGGCAAGCCCGGCCAGCGGATCCGCCAGCAAGTGAAGGTGCGCGAGGCGCCGGTGGACGAGGCGGACGACGACGACTGGTTCGAGCCGCCCACCACGGAGCAGGATGACACCATCGAGCATTCGCTGTTCGGCGAAATCCTCGACTGGATGCTGGCGCCCTTGCTGCTGCTGTGGCCGATGAGCATCGCCATCACCTATCTGGTGGCCAAGAGCATCGCCAATCAACCGTTCGACCATGCGCTGGAAGACAGCGTGACGGTGCTGACGCAACAGGTCAAGCAAGCCGATGGCGCGATGCTGCGCCACGTGCCGGACAAAAACGGCAAGGGCCGCGACTTCCTGCGCGGCGACGATGTCGACACCCTGTATTACCTGGTGGTGGGCTCGCGCGGCGAATACCTGAACGGCGACCGCGATCTGCCGCCGCCGCAAGACCCCGACAAATACCGCAGCGGCATGGTGCTGTTTCGCAACGACACCATCCACGGCACGCCCGTGCGCGTGGCGTTCAGCTATCTCGACATTCCTTCCGGCAACGACGATGAACCCAGCCGCGCGCTGGTGCAAGTGGCGGAAACCCTGGAAAAGCGCGCCCAGCTGGCCAATGAAATCATCAAGGGCGTGATTTTGCCGCAGTTCATCATCCTGCCCGTGATCCTGGCCCTGGTCTGGTTTGCCCTGGCGCGCGGCCTGTCGCCGCTGGCGCAATTGCAGGAACGCATACGCGCCCGCCCACCCGACGATTTATCGCCCATCGAATCGGGCCAGGTGCCCGAAGAAATCACGCCGCTGGTCGGTTCGCTCAACGAGATGCTGGCGCGGCTGTCGCTGTCGATCGACATGCAGAAGCGCTTCATCGCCGATGCCGCGCACCAGATGAAGACGCCGCTCGCCGGCATGCGCATGCAATCCGAGCTGGCCCTGCGCCAGACCGACCACGACGAAATCCACCGCTCGCTGCTGCAACTGGCGAAAAGTTCGGAAGCGGCCACGCGCCTGGTGAACCAGTTGCTGGCCCTGGCGCGCGCGGAAAACCAGCCGCAGGCGGGCACGGCGTTCGAGCCGATCGAGCTGAGCGAACTGGCGCGCGGCGTGGTGCAAGACTGGGTGCAAGCCTCGTTTGCCCAGCATATCGACCTGGGCTTCGAGCAGCCCGCGTATTCGATCTTGATCTCCGGCAATGCCATGATGCTGCGCGAACTGCTGAGCAACCTGATCGACAATGCCTTGCGCTACACGCCGGCTGGCGGCAGCGTCACGGTGCGCGTGCGCAGCACCCTGGAACTGGCCATCCTGGAAGTGGAAGATACGGGCCCCGGCATACCGCAGGCGGAGCGGGCGCACGTGTTCGAACGCTTTTACCGCATTCTCGGCAGCAATGTCGACGGTAGCGGCCTGGGCCTGGCCATCGTGCGCGAAATTGCCCAGCAGCATGGCGCCGAAGTCGATATTTTTAACAATCCGCGCGCGCAGTCGCCGAAACTGCCGGGCACCCTGCTGCGCCTGAGCATCGCCCTGCTGTTGCCGGACGCGCCAGAAGAGGATGACGTCACGTATGGATAAGCCGAGCCCACCCGCTCCCCCCGCGCGGCCGGCGCGCACGCCCAGCCCCGAGCTGCAGGCGCGCCTCGATGTGCACTGGCGCAAGACGCGGCGCCTGACGGCCATCCTGCTGCTGGTCTGGCTGCTGACGGGCTTCCTGACCGTGTTCTATGCGCGCGAACTGTTACATTTGAATCTGTTCGGCTGGCCGCTGCCCTTTTATATGGCGGCCCAGGGCGCCTCGCTCGTGTACCTGGCCATCATCGCCTTGTATGCCTGGCGCATGCGGCGCCTCGACCGGGCGTTTCATGCCGAGGAGCAAGCATGAGCGGCCAACGCAGCTTCTTTGCGCGCCTGTGCCGCTACTACCTGCTGTTTACCGCCGGTTTCGCCGCCTTCCTGCTGGCCCTGTCGGTACTGGAACAGGAAGGCATGCCGCGCGCGTGGATCGGCTACCTGTTCATGCTCGTCACCATCACCCTGTACGCCACCATCGGCGTCATCAGCCGCACCTCGAACGTCACCGAATACTATGTGGCGGGGCGCCGGGTGCCGGCCATGTTCAACGGCATGGCCACGGCCGCCGACTGGATTTCGGCGGCCAGCTTCATCAGCCTGGCCGGCGGCCTGTACCTGAACGGCTTCGACGGCCTGGCCTTCATCATGGGCTGGACGGGCGGCTATTGCCTGGTGGCCCTGCTGATCGCGCCCTATCTGCGCAAGTTCAGCCAGTACACGATTCCCGATTTCCTCGCCGCCCGCTACGGCAGCGGCACCGACAAACGGGGCGCCAGCGTGCGCGTGGTGGCCGTGGCCGCCACCATCATCGTCTCGTTTACGTATGTGGTGGCGCAGATCTATGCCGTCGGACTGATCGCCTCGCGCTTCACGGGCGTGGATTTTTCCGTCGGCATCTTCCTGGGCCTGGCCAGCATCCTCGTCTGCTCCTTTCTGGGCGGCATGCGCGCCATCACCTGGACGCAGGTGGCGCAGTACATCATCATCCTCGTCGCCTTTCTGATTCCCGCCATGTGGCTGTCGGTCAAGCATGCGGACAATCCCGTGCCGCAGATCGCCTACGGCAAGGTGCTGCCGCAACTGAGCGCGCGCGAACACGTGCTGGAAACGGACCCGAAAGAAAACGAAGTGCGCGCCATCTTCCGCCAGCGCGCGCAAAGCTACCAGGCGCGCATTGATGGCTTGCCCGCTTCCTGGGAACAAGGCCATCTGACGGCCCAGCGCCAGCTCGATAGTTTGCGCCAGCGCAATGCTTCGCTGTTCGACATCCGCAACGCGGAGCGCTACCTGATCGCCTATCCGAAAAGTCCGGACGAGGCACGCGTGCTGTGGCAGGCGGCACAGGCGCAAAACCAGAAACGCGCCGAGCCGATCATTCCGCACGCGCAGCCGTTTCCCGCCGCCGACCGGGAACAATCCGACATCAAGCGCAACAATTTCCTGGCCCTCGTGTTCTGCATGATGCTGGGCACGGCCGCCCTGCCCCACATCCTGATGCGATCGTACACCACGCCGTCCGTGCACGAAACGCGCGTATCCGTCTTCTGGACACTGTTCTTCATCTTGTTGATCTACCTCACGATTCCCGCACTGGCCGTGCTGGTCAAATACGATATTTACTCGGCGCTGGTGGGCACGCAATACGCGAACCTGCCCACCTGGGTGTCCTACTGGGCCAACGTGGACAAGCTCAGTCCCCTGATCAGCATCGTCGACGTCAACCGCGACGGCATCGTGCAGCTGGCGGAAATTTCCATCGACGCCGACGTGCTGGTGCTGGCCACGCCCGAGATCGCCGGCCTGCCCTATGTGATTTCCGGCCTGGTGGCGGCCGGCGGCCTGGCTGCCGCCCTGTCGACGGCCGATGGCTTGCTGCTGGCCATCTCCAACGCCCTGTCGCACGACATTTATTACAAGGTCGTCGATCCCACGGCCTCGACGCAAAAGCGCGTGACGATTTCAAAATTGCTGCTGCTGGCCGTGGCCTTCATCGCCGCCTATGCGGCCTCGCAAAAGCCGGCGGACATTTTGTCGCTCGTGGGCGTGGCCTTTTCCCTGGCCGCCTCGACCCTGTTTCCGCCGTTGGTGCTGGGCGTGTTCTGGAAACGCGCCAACCACCAGGGCGCGCTGGCCGGCATGCTGGCGGGCTTTGGCGTGTGCCTGTATTACATGCTGCACACGAGCACCATGCTGGGCGGTAATGCCAGCGGTCAATGGTTTCATATCGCGCCCATTTCCGCCGGCATCTTTGGCGTGCCGGCCGGCCTGGCCGCCGCCGTGCTGGTCAGCTGGCTGACGCCGGCGCCAGGACGCCGTAGCACGGGGCTGGTCGAACACATCCGGGCGCCGGAATAGCACCTTGCTGGTTGAAACGTACAAACAATGATACCTTCAAGAAATAGTGCATAAATAGATATCTTATTTACTATTTTTTGGAGGCGGAATGACACCCAGCAACATTACTTTGGCAAGCGGTGCAACACTCACCCGCGCCGCAATGGCCTGCCTGTTGCTGGCGATCGTATCGCCGCCGGCACTCGCCCAAACGGCAGCCGCCAGCACCAAAGCTATCGTCCCGTCAGGCATCGGCGCCACCGCCTTCTTTGACGAAGATCAGATCAGCAGTGTCACGCTGTCGCCTGACGGCAACGCGGTCGCCATCTTGCTGATGGGCGACAACCGGCGCCGGCGCCTGACCGTGCTCGATGTAGCCAGCCAGGAAGTCAAGGTCGTTGCCAGCTTCAGCGACCGCGACATCGGCAACGTGGCATGGGTCAATGCCAAGCGGCTGGTATTCGATACCAGGGACTCGCAGGTGGCCGATGGCCAGCGCAAATATGCGCCGGGCATGTTCGTCGTCGACCGCGATGGCAGCAATTACCGCCAATTGGCTTCCATGGATGATATCCCGGATGACCCGCGCTTTGCGTCCAGGAAGTTACCGTCCTCCGTGTATCTGCTGGACCAGTCCGGTACCCAGGATTCCGATGTCATTTATGTCCAGAAAGCCGTCGTGTTCAAGGAGCGCAATGAGAATACGGCGAGGGTCGGACAATTCGACTTGCTGCGCCTCGATACCACTACCCAGCAATGGGAAAAAGTGGCGCCCCCCGCCAAAGGCGTGCTTCACTGGCTGCTCGACCAGCACGGCAAACCACGCCTGGCTACGGCTGTCGAGGACCGGCGCAAGACGTTCTACTACCTTGAACAGGGCGAGCAACGCTGGCGTGTCATCGCCAGCCAGGATGCCTACGACAGCGAACCTCACGCCATTACGCCGCTGGAATTCGGTCCCGATGGCATCTTGTATGTCAGCAGCCGCAACGGCGCCGACACGCGCGCCCTGTATGCCTATGACCTGGCGGCTGGCCGCGTCACGGGCAAGCCGCTGGTGACGCTGGCTGGCTATGATTTCGATGGCGGCATCCTCACGGACCAGAAACGCTTGCTGGGTGTCTACTACACCAATGATGCCACCACCACCGAATGGTTCAGCGCCGACTGGAAGGCGGTGCAGCAAGACATCGACGCGCAATTGCCTGCGACCATTAACCTGATCTCACGCAGCTCCAGGGCAGACAGCCGACAGCTCATCGTGACGGCATATTCGGACCGCCAGCCCAGCGCCTTCCTGCTCTACAACAAGCAAACCCAGCAATTGCAAAAGATCGGCAGCGCCCGTCCCGCCATCGATGCTGAGCACATGGCGCAAACCGATCTGATGCAATATCGAGCGCGCGACGGCATGGAGATTCCTGCCTGGCTGACCTTGCCCAAGGGGGGCGGCAAGAAACTGCCGATGCTGCTACTCGTGCGCAGTGCGCCAGCAGAACGTGGCAGCCTGTGGTACTGGATGAGCGAGCGGCAATTTCTCGCTTCGCGCGGCTATGCCGTGCTGCAAGTCGAATTTCGCGGCAGCGGCGGCCGTGGCGACCAGTATTTGCGAGCAGGCTGGAAACAATGGGGTCTGGCCATGCAGGATGACCTGGCCGACGGCGCACGCTGGGCCATCGCACAAGGCATTGCCGATCCTCAGCGCATCTGCATCATCGGCGGCGGCGCCTATGGCGGGTATGCCGCCCTGATGGGCTTGATCAAGGATGGCGACCTGTTCCGTTGCGGCGTAAGCTGGGGCGGCATCACCGACTTGCCGAAAATGTTTACACAGCACTGGAGCGTCGATCACCGGATGGGCGAGGAAGCAAGACAATACACCATGCCGCAACGCATCGGCGATCCCGTGCACGATGCCACCCTGCTCAAGGCCAACTCCCCCATGTATCAGGCCGAAAAGTTGACGCAGCCCCTGCTGTTGGCCTACGGGGGGGCCGGCAGCAAGGTCCCCGTCTATCAGGGCACGCAATTGCGCGACAAGCTCAAGCAGAACAATCCGCGCGTCGACTGGCAGTTGTACGCCGACGAAGGCGACCGTTGGGGCTTGGCGGCCACGCGCGTTGATTTCTGGCAGCGCGTGGAACAATTCCTCGACAGAAATATTGGAAAAGACAGCGCCCCGGCAAAAAAGGAGTAGGCTGGAGGGCCGTTCCATTTACGAGGAAATCCCATGCCGTCTGGAAAAATTCTTGTCGCCCAAGGGGGCGGCCCCACCGCCGTCATCAACCAGTCGCTGGTGGGCGTGGTGCTCGAATCGCGGCGCTTTCAACACGTCACGCGCGTGTATGGCGCACTGCATGGCGTGCGCGGCATCGTCAATGAAGAATTCGTCGATCTGACGCAGGAAACCAGCCACAACCTAGAACTGGTGGCCGCCACGCCCTCCTCGGCGCTCGGCTCCACGCGCGACAAGCCGGACATCGCCTACTGCCAGCAGATATTCGAAGTGCTGCGCGCGCATGAAATCGAGCATTTCTTTTACATCGGCGGCAATGACTCGTCCGACACGGTGCGCATCGTCAGCGAGGAAGCGCATAAGGCAGGCTATCCGCTGCGCTGCATCCACATCCCGAAAACCATCGACAACGATCTGGTGGGCAGCGACCATACGCCCGGTTTTCCCTCGGCCGCGCGCTTCGTCGCGCAAGCGTTCGCCGGCGCCAACCTCGACAACGCGGCCTTGCCCGGCGTGTACGTGGGCGTGGTGATGGGCCGCCACGCGGGCTTTTTGACGGCCGCCTCGGCGCTGGGCAAGAAGTTCCCCGACGATGGCCCGCACCTGATCTACCTGCCCGAGCGCGTCTTTGCGCTGGATCAATTCCTCGCCGACGTGAAGGCCACGTATGAAAAACATGGCCGCTGCGTGATCGCCGTGTCGGAAGGCATCCACGACGCCTCGGGCGAGCCGATCGCCAGCCTGCTGGCCACACAGGCGGGCAATGCGGTCGAGCGCGATGCGCACGGCAACGTGCAATTGTCGGGCACGGGCGCGCTGGCCGACCTGCTGTGCGACGAGATCAAGGCGAAACTGGGCATCAAGCGCGTGCGCGGCGATACCTTCGGCTATCTGCAGCGCTCCTTCATCGGCTGCGTCTCTGATGTAGATCAACGCGAAGCCCGCGAAGTGGGCGAAAAGGCCGTGCAATTCGCCATGTGGGGCGAGCGCGACGGTTCCGTCGCCATCAAGCGCACGGGCTTTTATTCCGTCGATTACGAGTTGCTGCCACTTTCCGATGTGGCGGGCAAAACGCGCACCATGGAAGACGAATTCATCAGCGCCAGCGGCACGGACGTGACGGATGCTTTCCGGCTGTACCTGCGCCCGCTGCTGGGCTCGGGCATGCCGGACGCCTTCCGCCTGCGCGCGGCCAAGGTGGCGAAGGTCTTGAAACCCTAGCTGTTTTCTGCCAGCAGCAGCGGCCGCAGCTTGACGGCCGCCTCCTTGAGCTGCGGTACGTGCTGCAGCAACTGCTCCACGGACTTGCGCGCCACAGGCGCGTGGCAGGCCACGGCCGCCACGATGCGTCCGTCGGCCGCGCAGATGGGCACGGCCACGGCCACCATGCCATGCACGAATTCCTCGTCGTCGATGCCGATGCCCAGGCGGGCGATGCGCACGATCTCGCGTTCCAGCAGGACAGGATCCGTGATGCTTTTCGGCGTGCGCGCCTGCAGGGTCAGCATGGCCAGCAACTCGCGCCGCTCCAGCAAATTCATGTGCGCCAGGAATAATTTTCCGCTCGCCGTGCAATGCATGGGCGCGCGCGTGCCCAGCACCAGATGCAGGCGCAACGGTTCCTGCGTTTCCACCCGGTCCACGTAGACGATCGCATTCCCCTCGGGAATCGCCAGATTGCACGTCTCGCCCGTGGCCGCCACCAGGCTGCCCAGGATGCTGCGGCTCACGCGGATCAGGGCATTGTTGCGCAGGGTCGCCAGCGCCAGGTTGGTGGAAGCGGCGCCCGGCACGTAGCCGCGTCCCACGGGCGTGCGCAGCACATAGCCGTGTTGCTCCAGGGTATCGAGCAGGCGCATCATGCTGGCCTTGGGCACCTGCATGCGTGCGGCCAGTTGCGACAGGGTCAAGGGCTGGCTGGCGCTGGCCAGGTGCTCGATCAGACGCAGCACGCGCAAGCCCCGCGCCTCGTCACCATGGCTGGCCGCCGTGCTGGGCGCCGCCTGGCTACCTTCTTCGGCCTCGGCCGGCCGTTTTTGAAACGCATCATGCATGTTCTGTTTCACCTCTCGCGTATGCGGCTGTTTCCGCTTGTCCCGGTGCTGCACGTCTTTTATAAATGGAACAAGACGTTCCAAAAATAATCAATAAAGACCAGTGTATCGCAAAAAACGCCCGCCGAGGCGGCGCGATACCGCAACGCAGGAGACAAGCACCATGTTGCAAACACACTATGATTACATCGTCGTCGGCGCCGGTTCCGCCGGCTGCGTGCTGGCCAACCGCCTGTCGCACGACAGCAACAAGCAGGTATTGCTGCTGGAAGCGGGCGGCAAGGACAACAATCCCTGGATACACGTGCCGGTCGGCTATTTCAAGACCATGCACGACCCGAATCTGGACTGGTGCTACCGCACGGAAGCGGACGCCGGCATCGCCGGGCGCCAGCTGCAATGGCCGCGCGGCAAGGTCTTGGGCGGTTCCAGCTCGCTCAACGGCTTGCTGTACGTGCGGGGGCAGAAGGAAGATTACGACCGCTGGGCCGAGCTGGGCAATGCTGGCTGGAGCTATGCCGAGGTGCTGCCCTACTTTAAAAAATCGGAAGACCAGGAACGGGGCGCCAGCGATTACCACGGCGTCGGTGGCCCATTGAAAGTGTCGGACTTGCGCCTGCGCCGTCCCATCGCGGAACACTTTATTGCGGGCGCCACGGAAAGCGGCATCCCTTTCAATGCCGATTACAACGGCGCCACGCAGGAAGGCGTCGGCTACTTCCAGCAGACGGCCAGCAAGGGTTTGCGCTGGAGCACGGCGAAAGCCTTTTTGCGGCCGGCCCGCAAGCGCGCCAACCTGCGCGTGGAAGTGCGCGCACAGATCACGCGCGTGCTGTTCGAGGGCAAGCGCGCCGTCGGCATCGAGTTTCGGCAAGATGGCCAGCTGCGCCAGGCGCGCGCCAGCGGCGAAGTGATACTCTGCGCGGGCGCCATCGGCTCGCCGCAGATCCTGCAATGCTCGGGCGTGGGTCCGCGCGCCCTGCTCGAGGAAGTCGGCGTGCCGCTGGTGCACGACTTGCCCGGCGTGGGACAGAACCTGCAAGACCACCTGCAAATCCGCCTCGTCTTCAAGACGCGCTTGAAAACCCTGAACGATGAAGTCAACAGCCTGTGGGGCAAGCTGTGGGTGGGCATGCAATATGTGTTTTCCCGCTCCGGGCCCTTGACCCTGGCGGCCAGCCAGGTGACGGTATTTACCAAATCCTCACCCGAGGTGGAGCGGCCCGACATCCAGTTCCACATGCAGCCGCTGAGCGCCGACAAGCCGGGCGAAGGCGCGCATCCGTTTTCCGCCTTTACGTCGTCCGTGTGCCAGCTGCGCCCGCACAGCCGTGGCCACGTGTCGATCAAGTCCAGCGATCCGCTCGCCTATCCCGGCATCCACCCGAACTACCTGTCCGATCCGCGCGACCAGCGCACGGCGATCGCCGCCCTGCGCGTGGCCCGAAAAATCGCCGCCGCGCCGTCGCTGGCGCCGCACATCATTTCCGAGTTCGTGCCCGGCCCGCAGTTCGAGACGGACGCGGAATTGCTGGACGCGGCGCGGCGCTTCAGCCAGTCGATCTACCACCCGAGTGGCACCTGCAAGATGGGACATGACGCCATGGCCGTCGTCGATGACCGCCTGCGCGTGCACGGCATGCAGAACCTGCGCGTGGTCGACGCGTCGATCATGCCGGAAATCGTCTCGGGCAACACCAACGCGCCCACCATCATGATCGCGGAAAAAGCGGCCGACATGATCCTGGCGGACGCCGTGCGGCTGCCGCAGGCGGCCTGACCCACCCGCTCCATTCCCAGCAAGGAGGATGCCAACGGCGGACAGACCGGCCCGCCCCCAATGACTCGGCAAGCAGCCCAGCATCAAAAAATACATAATCGATATCGATTGGAGACTAGATATGGACAACAATCCCAACAATCCGAAAAAAGCCAAAGAGCTACGGAAAGTCGTGATGGCCAGCGTGATCGGCGCCACCATCGAGTGGTACGACTTCTTTTTATACGGCGTCGTCGCCGGCATCGTGTTCAGCAAGCTGTATTTCCCGGGCGGCGATCCGCTCGTTTCGACCATGCTGGCCTACGGCACCTTCGCCGTGGGCTTTTTGTCGCGCCCCATCGGCGGCGTGATCTTCGGCCACTTCGGCGACAAGATCGGCCGCAAGAGCATGCTGGTGATGACCCTGATGATCATGGGGATCTCCACCTTCCTGATCGGCGTGCTGCCCACCTACGACCATATCGGCTACTGGGCGCCCGGTCTGCTGCTGTTCCTGCGCGTGCTGCAGGGCATCGGGCTTGGGGGCGAATGGGGCGGCGCCGTGCTGATGGCGTATGAATATGCGCCGCCCAAAGAGCGCGGCTTCTATGCCAGCCTGCCGCAGATCGGCCTGGCCATCGGCCTGTGCCTCGCTTCCGGCGTGGTGGCGATCCTGTCCTACAGCCTGACGGATGCGCAATTCCTCGCGTGGGGCTGGCGCGTCGCCTTCATTTTATCTGCGGCCCTGGTCTTCATCGGCATGTGGATACGTTTGAACGTGATGGAAACGCCGGAATTCCAGGCCGTCAAGGAAAAGAATGCGGAGACGCAGATTCCGTTTTTCGACCTGCTGAAACGCTACCCGGGCAACGTCTTGAAGGGCATGGGCGCGCGCTACATCGACGGCGTGTTCTTCAACATCTTCGGCGTCTTTTCCATCACCTACCTGACCAACACCATCAAGATCGCCCGCACGGAAGCGCTGATGGGCGTGATGGCGTCGGCCGTCGTGATGTGCTTCTGCATCCCGTTCTTCGGCCGCCTGTCGGACCGCATCGGCCGCACCAAGGTGTTTTTCTGGGGTTCGCTGATCACGGGCGTGTCGGCCATTCCCGCCTTCTGGATCATGCTCAACCACGCCGACAATCCGCTGCTGCTGTGGTGTTCCGTGATCATCCCGCTGGGCGTGCTGTACTCGGCCGTGTACGGCCCGGAAGCGGCCCTGTTCTGCGACCTGTTCGACGCCAAGGTGCGCTACACGGGCATCTCCTTCGTCTACCAGTTCTCCGGCATCTTCGCCAGCGGCCTGACTCCCATCATCGCCACCTACCTGCTGAAAACGGGCAATGGCGAACCGTGGCACATCGTCGGCTACATCCTGTTCGCGTCCCTCGTCTCGGCCGTCAGCGTGGCCATGATCGGCAGGGGCGGCTCGCAGCCGGATGGGCGCATGAAGCCGGCGCACGCAAGGTAAGCTGGCAACTGGCATAAAAAAAGCAGGCTCTCAAAGAGGCCTGCTTTTTTCTTACGAACGCCACAGCGCCTGACAAAGGCGTAGCGCGGCAGGGTTGGTCAGGTGATCAGATCACGATCGTCTGATGCTCGTCGCCCACGCGGGCACGGATGGTGCCGATGCGCGAGACGGTTTCACCGGCCGCCTGCAGTTGGGCGATAGCGGCTTCCGCGTTTTCCTGCGAGACGATGACGGTCATGCCGATGCCGCAGTTGAAGACGCGGTGCATTTCGGCGTCAGCCACGCCGCCGTGCTGTTGCAGCCACGTGAACAGCGGTGGCATGGTCCACGATTTCGAGTCCAGCTCGGCCACTAGGCCAGGCTGCAGCACGCGCGGGATGTTTTCCACCAGGCCGCCGCCGGTGATGTGCACCATGCCCTTGACTTCCATGGCATCCATCAGCGCCAGCAGCGGCTTGACGTAGATGCGCGTCGGCTGCATCAGCACGTCGGCCAGCTTGCGGCCGTGGAAGTCGCCTTCCAGGTCCGGTTTTGCCACTTCGATAATCTTGCGCACCAGCGAGTAACCATTCGAGTGCACGCCCGACGAGGCCAGGCCCAGCACCACGTCACCCGGGGCGATCTTGGTGCCGTCGATGATTTTCGATTTTTCCACGGCGCCGACGGCAAAACCTGCCAGGTCGTATTCGCCGGCCGGGTACATGCTCGGCATTTCCGCCGTTTCGCCGCCGATCAGTGCGCAGCCCGCTTGTTCGCAACCCTGGGCGATGCCCTTGATGACATCGGTGGCGATGGCCACGTCCAGCTTGCCGCATGCGAAGTAGTCGAGGAAGAACAGCGGTTCGGCGCCTTGCACCAGGATGTCGTTGACGCTCATGGCGACCAGGTCGATGCCGACCGTATCATGGCGGTTCAGTTCGAACGCCAGGCGCAATTTGGTGCCCACGCCGTCGGTGCCCGAGACCAGCACCGGTTCCTTGTACTTCTTGCTGATTTCAAACATGGCGCCAAAACCGCCCAGGCCGCCCATCACGCCTTCGCGCAGGGTGCGCTTGGCAAACGGCTTGATTGCTTCGACTAAAGCGTCGCCTGCGTCGATATCGACGCCAGCGTCACGGTAGGAAAGGGAAACATTAGAAGTCTGGTTCATGGTGTGGTGGCAGCGGAGGCGGTAAAATAGAAGGCGGATACCCGCCGGCACGCGCGCGCAAGCATGTTTTTCAACATCGTGCGGCAGGACGCCAGCGGGTGAATTCGGTCGATCAAGTCGCTATTTTATCAAACTGCCCCGCCATTTCGTAATTAACTGCCTTTTTTTAACGCAACAGTACAAACTCCATGCCATTCGCCATCACCGCCGAACAGAAGCAAACAGCATTTTGGATCGCGGTCTGGCTGGCATTCCTGCTGCTGCTCGTCAGCCTGGGCCCCATCCTGACGCCCTTCCTGGCCGCCGCCATCCTCGCCTACGTGCTCAATCCCGGCGTGGACCGATTGCAACGCCTGCATTACAAGCGCTTTTACCTGCCCCGTCCGCTGGCCGTGCTGGTCGTCGTAGTGTTGTTTTTCCTCGCCATTACGGCGCTGGTGCTGATCGTCGTGCCCGTGCTGCAGAAGGAAATTCCCCTGCTGCAGGCGCAAATCCCCCAATTTCTCAGCAAGGCCAACGAGTTCCTGGCGCCGAAACTGCGCGACCTGGGCATCCGCGTGCGCCTGGATGGCACGGGCATCAAGCGCATGCTGAGCCAGCAGATGGCCACCAGCGGCGATGAAATCTGGAGCACCGTGCTGGCCTCGGCCCGTATCGGCGGCACGGCCGTGCTGGGCTGGCTGGCCACCGTGGTGCTGATTCCCGTCGTGCTGTTCTACCTATTGCTGGACTGGCATCCCATGCTGGCGCGCATCGCCGCCGCCGTGCCGCGCCGCTGGGTGGGCCGCACGGTGGGTATGGCGCAGGAAGTCGACACCCTGCTGGCGCAGTACCTGCGCGGCCAGTTGCTCGTCATGCTGGTGCTGGCCACGTATTACTCGGCGGCGCTGGCCATCGCCGGTTTCGAAGTGGCATTGCCTGTGGGCATCATCACGGGCTTGCTGGTGTTCATCCCCTACCTGGGCTTCGGCCTGGGGCTGATGCTGGCGCTGATCGCCGCCCTGCTGCAGTTCGCCGACTGGAGCGGCGTGATCGCCGTGGCCGTCATCTACGGCTGCGGCCAGGTCATCGAGGGCTTTTTCCTCACGCCGCGCCTGGTAGGCGAACGCATCGGCCTGAACCCGTTGGCCGTGATCTTCGCCTTATTGGCTTTCGGGCAACTGTTTGGTTTCGTCGGCGTACTGCTCGCTTTACCCGCTTCTGCCGTGTTGATGGTCGCTTTTAAGCATCTAAGACGCCACTACCTGTCCAGCACCTTCTATAATGCATAATAAAAGCGGATATCATATCAACCTGGCAATACCAATGATGCACAAGCAGTAATGAAAAACAGGACAAGGCGTACGCCATGAAACAACTGGTGCTCGATTTAGGCACAGACCAGGCGCACAGCCTCGATACCTTCGAGGTGGGACAGAATGCCGAAGTGGCGCAGCTGATGCGCCAGTTCGCCGCGCGCACTTCGCGCGAACATTTTGCCTACCTGTGGGGCGAACTGGCCGCCGGCAAGAGCCACCTGCTCAAGGCCCTGGCCAGCACCGAGCGCGCGCGCTACATTTCGCCATTCTCGATCGAGTCCGAATTCGTGTATTCGCCCGACGTCGACCTGTACCTGCTCGACGACTGCGAAAAGCTGTCGCCGCTGGCGCAAATCGATGCCTTTGCCCTGTTCAATGAAATCCGCGCCAACAAGGCCTTCATGGTGTGCAGCGGCGCCGTGCCGCCGGCCGTGCTGCCCGTGCGCGAAGACTTGCGCACACGCATGGGCTGGGGCCTGATCTATCAAATCCACGGCTTGACCGACGATGAAAAAATCGCCGCCCTGACCCAGGCGGCCACCACCCGCGGCTTGACCTTGTCGCCCGGCGTGTTACCCTATCTGCTGTCCCATTTCCGGCGCGACATGCGTTCGCTGTCGACGATGCTGGACTCTCTCGACCTCTACTCCCTTGAAACCCAACGCCCGATCACCTTGCCATTATTGCGCGAGTTGCTGCAGGCGGAAGCGAAAGAATGATGAATCTGGCCCTGTTTGACCTCGACCACACCCTGCTGCCCATCGACTCGGATCACGAGTGGGGCGAATTCCTGGTACGCATCGGTGCCGTGGACGCCGCCGAATTCACCCGCCGCAACGACGAATTTTTCGCGCAATACCAGGCCGGCACGCTCGATCCGGTGGAATATCTGGAATTTTCCCTCGGCACCCTGGCGCAATTCCCGCGCGAACGCCTGGAAGCGCTGCACAAGCAATTCATGGCCGAAGTGGTCATGCCGGCCATCCGCCCCGAAGTCGTGGCCCTGCTGAAACAGCACCAGGACGCGGGCGACCTGCTGGCCATCGTCACGGCCACCAACCATTTCATCACCAAACCCATCGCCGATGCGCTGGGCGTCGAACACCTGCTGGCCGCCATGCCCGAGTATGACGACAAAGGCAATGTCACGGGCAAGCTGGTGGGCACACCGACCCTGGGCGCGGGCAAGCTGACCCACACCTACGCCTGGCTGGAAAAGATGGGCAAGGAACTGGGGCAGTTCGAGCGCAGCTATTTTTACAGCGATTCGCACAACGATATTCCCCTGCTGTCGGTCGTGACCCACCCTGTCGCGACCAACCCCAATACCGCTTTGAGCGCACACGCATCCCTCCACGGCTGGCCATCACTTCACTTATTCAATGATTAAAAAATTCATCCGCAAGATCCTCGGCGTTAAAAAAGAGGCAGCGCGCGACACCACGGCACCCATCGTGCTCGGTTCTGCGCAACACGGAATCGACCCGAAACTGGTGTCGTCGAATGCCATCCGCGTCACCAGCAGCCTGCAGGAAGCGGGTTTTGAGGCCTTTGTCGTCGGCGGCGCCGTGCGCGACCTGCTGCTGGGCGTTAAACCGAAAGACTTCGACATCGCCACCAACGCCACGCCGGAACAAGTCAAGCGCTTGTTCCGCCGCGCCTTCATCATCGGCAAGCGCTTCCAGATCGTGCACGTGATGTTCGGTCAGGATTTGCTGGAAGTGACGACCTTCCGCGGCGCCGGTGCCGATTCCGCGCCCAAGGATGAACACGGCCGCGTCCTGCGCGACAATACCTTCGGTTTGCAGCACGAGGACGCGCTGCGCCGCGACTTCACCATCAACGCCATGTACTACAACCCGGCCACGCAGGAAGTGCTGGACTACCACGGCGGCGTGGAAGACATCCGCGCCAAGACCTTGCGCATGATCGGCAAGCCGGAAGAGCGCTACCGCGAAGACCCCGTGCGCATGCTGCGCGTGGTGCGCTTCGCCGCCAAGCTGAAATTCACCATCGAGCCGCATACGGCCGCGCCGATTCCCATCATGGCGCCGCTGATCAACAATGTGCCCGCGCCGCGCGTGTTCGACGAGATGCTGAAACTGCTGATGAGCGGCCACGCGCTGGCCTGCCTGCAGCAGCTGCGCAAGGAAGGCTTGCATCACGGCTTGCTGCCGCTGCTCGACGTGGTGCTGGAGCAGCCGCTGGGCGCGAAATTCGTCACCCTGGCGCTGGACGCCACCGATGCCCGCATCGCCGCCGGCAAGACGGTCTCGCCGGGCTTCCTGTTTGCCTCGCTGCTGTGGCACCAGGTGCTGGAAAAATGGACGGCCTACCGCGCCGCCGGCGAATCGACCATCCCCGCGCTGCACCTGGCGGCCGACGACGTGCTCGATTCGCAAACGGAAAAACTGGCCTTGCAGCGCAAGATCGGCTCCGACATGCGCGACATCTGGTCAATGCAGCCGCGCTTCGAGCGTCGCGTCGGCAAGGCGCCGTACAAGCTGCTCGAGCACCTGCGCTTCCGCGCCGGCTACGACTTCCTGCTGCTGCGCTGCGCCTCGGGCGAGATCGACATGGACATCGGCGAATGGTGGACGGCCTTCTACGAAGGCGACGAGGAAACGCGCGAAGCGCTGCTCGTCAGCGCCAATGCCGCGCCGGGCGCCGTCAAGAAGAAACGTCCGCCACGCCGCAGCACGCGCAGCAAGACGGGCACCAGCGGCTCGACCAGCGGCAGCACCAGCGGCGAGTAAACGCAGCCATGCAGACAGCAACGGCAGTTATCGCTTACATCGGCATCGGGGCGAACCTGGGCGACGCGAGCGCCAACGTGCAGGATGCGCTTGCGCGCCTGGCGCGCCTGCCCGGCGCCAGCTTGCTGGACGCCTCGGCCAGCTACCGCACGGCGCCCATCGATTCGAGCGGCGACGACTACATCAACGCCGTGGCGCGCATCAGCACCACCGTGCCGGCAGAGGAACTGCTGCTGGCCCTGCACGCCATCGAAGCGGCGCACGGGCGCGAACGGCCCTACCGCAACGCCCCGCGCACGCTGGACCTGGACTTGCTGCTGTACGGCGATGCACGGATCGCCAGCGCCACCCTGACGGTGCCGCATCCGCGCATCACCGAGCGCGCCTTCGTGCTGGTGCCGCTGCTGGCCCTGGCGCCAGCCATCGTCGTGCCCGACCTGGGGCCGGCGCAGGACTACCTGGCAAGCGTGGCCGACCAGGCCATCAGCCAGCTCTGACCCCGGCTCTGCCCCGTCTCGCTCCCATCCTCTACAATGCCGCTCCTGCAGCGCGCCGCATAAAGTACTACACTAGCGGCGTCGCAATCGCATCACCCCCCTTTCACTCTAGAGAATACCTATGTCCGCTTATTTGCAAGGAACAGATCTGGCCGCCAAAGACAAGGCCGCCGCACCGGCGCCGGCGCCATCCAAGCCTGTCGCCAACAAGGCCGTGACCATCCACACCCTGGCCACGCTGCGCGCCGCCGGCGAAAAGATCACCATGCTGACCTGCTATGACGCCAGCTTCGCGTCCCTGATGGACCGCTGCGGCGTGGAAATCCTGCTGATCGGCGATTCGCTCGGCATGGTCTGCAATGGCCACAGCTCCACCCTGCCCGTCACCGTGGCCGAACTGGCCTACCACACGGCATCCGTGGCGCGCGGCAGCAAGTCGGCCATGATCCTCGCCGACCTGCCGTTCGGCGCCTATGGCACGCCCGAGACAGCCTATGCCAACGCCGTCATCCTGATGCAGGCTGGCGCGCACATGATCAAGATCGAGGGCGGCGCCTGGCTGGCCGAGATCGTCCGTTTCCTCACCGAGCGCGGCATCCCCATCTGCGCCCACATCGGCCTGACGCCGCAATTCGTGCACCAGCTGGGCGGCTATAAAGTGCAGGGCAAGAGCACGGAAAGCGCCACGGAGCTGAAGAACGACGCGCTGACGCTGCAAAACGCGGGCGCCGCCATCGTGCTGATGGAAGCGATGCCGTCGCAACTGGGCAAGGAAGTGACCGAGATGCTGACGATCCCCACGATCGGCATCGGCGCCGGTCCCGATTGCTCGGGCCAGGTCCTCGTCATGCACGACATGCTGGGCGTCTTCCCAGGCCGCAAGGCACGCTTCGTGCGCAACTTCATGGAAGGCGCGGCCAGCATCGACGACGCCGTCATCGGCTATGTCAAAGCCGTCAAGGATGGCAGCTTCCCGGCGCTGGAACACTGCTTCTGATGTCATTCCGCCTGTCGGCCTGCGCGCTGCGCGCCAGGCCGACAGCGCTTCGCTTTACCCCACCTGTATCCACGTCGTCTTCAACTCCGTGTACTTGTCCAGCGCGTGCAGCGACTTGTCGCGCCCGTTGCCCGACTGCTTGTAGCCGCCGAACGGCACGGTGATGTCGTCGCCATCGTACTGGTTGACGTGCACGGTGCCTGCGCGCAGGGCGCGCGCCGTCTGAATGGCCTTGGTGATGTCGGAGGTCCATACGGCCGCCTGCAAGCCGTACGGCGTGGCGTTGGCCTGTTTCACCGCCTCGGCGATGTCCGTAAAGCCCAGCACGGACAAGACGGGCCCGAATATCTCTTCGCGCGCGATCGTCATGCCGGCGTCCACGCCAAAGACGGTGGGCTGCACATAGTAGCCCCCCGTATCAAGGCGCACGGCCTCGCCGCCACCCAGCAGCTGCGCGCCTTCCTGCTTGCCGGAAGCGATATAGTCCATCACGGTTTGCATCTGCGTGGCGTCGACAATCGCCCCCATGACGGTGGCTTCGTCGAGCGGGTCGCCCGGCTGGAAACGGGGCAGCATGGCCAATGCCTTGGCCAGGAATTCCTCCCTGATCGACTCTTCCACGAACAGACGCGAGGGCGCGTTGCAGCTTTCGCCCTGGTTGAAAAAGATGGAGCCGACGGCGGCCGCCACGGCCTTGTCCAGGTCAGGACAATCGGCGCAAACGATGTTGGCGGACTTGCCGCCCAGTTCCGTCCACGCCCGTTTCAGATTCGACTGGCCCGCCATCTGCACGATTAATTTTCCCGTGCGCGTGGACCCCGTAAAACCGATGCAATCGACATCCATGTGCAGTGCCAGCGCGGCGCCCGCCTCGTGGCCATAGCCGGGCAGCACATTGAAGACGCCTGCCGGCACGCCGGCTTCGAGCGCGATGTCGGCCAGGCGCAGCGCCGTCAGCGGCGATTTTTCGGATGGTTTCAAGATCACGCTGTTGCCGGCGGCGAGGGCGGGCGCGATCTTCCAGGCCGCCATGATCATCGGGTAATTCCACGGCACGATGGCGGCGACGACACCCACCGGTTCGCGCGTGATCAGAGCCAGGCTGTTGGCAGGGGTGGGGGCGATTTCATCGTAGACCTTGTCGATCGCCTCGCCATACCAGCGCAGGCAGTTGGCCGTGGCGCCCACGTCCACGCTCTGGCTGTATTTGATCGGTTTACCCATGTCCAGGGTTTCCAGCAGGGCCAGCTCGGGACCGTATTTCTGCACCAGGTCGGCGAACTTGATCAGCACGCGCTTGCGCTGCGCGGGCGATTTTCCTGCCCAGCGGCGGTCGTCAAAGGCGGCGCGGGCGGCCAGCACGGCCGTATCCACGTCCGCGCCATCGCAGCGCGCCACCTGCCCCAGCAAACGCCCATCGATGGGCGACAGATTGTCGAAGGTCTGGCCGAACCTGGCCGCGACCCGCTCGCCATTGATGAAGGCGCGTCCATCGATCTTGATCTCTGCGGCACGTGCGTGCCAGCTGGTGTTTTCCGTCATGGTCGTCTCCTACAAGATGAAAACGCCAGCTTACTCCTAGTCCGCCGAATACGCCGCAGACAATTGCTTGCGGCGTCTGCGGTCGGCGCGCGCCAGCATCACCGCATACGCGATCACGGCAAGTGTCACGACGAGGATGGTCAGCGCGGCGATGGCGTTCACGCGCGGATCGAGTCCCAGGCGCGCGCGCGAGAAGATCACCAGCGGCATCGTCGTCGAGCCGGGGCCGGACAAAAAGGCCGACAGCACCACATCATCGAGCGACAGGGTAAACGTCAGCAGCCAGGCCGATGCCAGGGCTTGCGTGATGTTCGGCAGGGTCACGAGGAAGAACACCTGGTGCGCGCGGCAGCCCAGGTCCATGGCCGCCTCGGCCAGCGACTTGCTCATTTCCTGCAGGCGCGACTGCACCACCACGGCCGCATACGCCATGCCCAGCAGGGTGTGCCCCAGCCAGATGGTCAGCACGCCCCGCTCGGGGAAACCGAAGACCTTTTGCATGGACACCAGCATCAGCAGCAGGGATAAACCGATGATCACTTCCGGCATCACCAGCGGCGCGCTGACCATGGACGAGAACAAGGTGCGGCCACGGAAGCGCAGGTAGCTGGTCAAGGCGAAGGCGGCGAACGTGCCGAGGATGACGGAAGATGTCGCCGACATGAAGGCGATCTTCAAGGACAAACCGAAACCCGCGATGATTTCCGTGTCGCTCATCAGCTCCTGGTACCAGCGCAGCGAAAAGCCGCTCCACACCATATCCTGGCGCGAGCTGTTGAACGAAAAGACGATCAGCACGATGATGGGCAAGTACAGGAACAGATAGCCGAGCGAGAGCCAGCCGCGCCCGAACCAGCGCTGCAGGAAATTACGTCCGTTCATGTGCGCTCCTCCGCGTCCTGGTCGGTCTTGTATTTGTTAAAAATGGCCATCGGCACAAGGATCAGCAGGATCACCAGCACCGTTACCGATGAAGCCATGGCCCAGTCGTTATTGGTGAAGTATTCATCCCATAGCACCCTGCCGATCATCAGGGTTTCCGGGCCGCCCAACAGTTCGGGAATCACGTATTCGCCCACGGACGGGATGAACACCAGCATGGCGCCGGCGATGATGCCCGACTTCGACAGCGGCACGGTGATGCGCCAGAACGCCTGCAATGGCGTGGCGCCCAGGTCGGCCGCCGCTTCCAGGTAGCGCATGTCCATTTTGACCAGGTTGGCGTACAGGGGCAGGATCATGAAGGGCAGGTAGGCATACACCATGCCGACCACCAGGGAAAACGAGGTGTTCATCATGTGCAGCGGTTCGCTCACCACGCCCAGTGCGATCAGCAAGTCGTTGAGCAAGCCGTGATTGGCCAGGATGCCCTTCCACGCGTACACACGCAGCAGGAACGAGGTCCAGAACGGCAGCATCACCAGCATCATCAGCACGGGGCGGATCGACGGTTTGGCGCGCGCCATGAAGTAGGCGAACGGGTAGCCGATAAACAGGCAGATGGCCGTGGTAATAGCCGCGTACTTGATGGAGCTGAGGTAGGTGAGCAGGTACAGTTCATCGGCGGCGATGAACAGGTAGTTGGCGATTTTCACCTTCAGCACGACGATGCCGTCGACATACGACAGCAGGCCGCCGAAGGGGCTGCCCGCCGTGTCCATGTCGGACAGGCTGATACGCAGCACGATCAGGAAAGGCACGAGGAAGGCTGCCGCCAGGAACAGCGACGGCACGGCGATGACGACGTTGCGCCCCGCATTTTTCCCCGTGATCCAGCGCAGGGTGACGAGATTGCGCAGCAATTGCAGAATAGGCGTCATGATGGCCTCAGCTGGTCAGCACGACGATGTCGGCGCCATCCCACCACACCCACACGCGCTGCTCGCGCTCGAGGCGTGCTGCCTCGTGGCGGGCCGCGTTGGTGCGCGAGACTTTCACCACCGTGCCGCTGTCGAGGCGCACGTGGTAGCTGGTTTCATTGCCAAAATACGCCATGGCGACGATCACGCCCTGGGCACAGTTGTAGCCATGTTCCGCCGGCGACGCGCGCTCCTCCAGGGCGGGAGGCTCGATCTGGATGCCGATTTTTTCGGGGCGCACGGCCACCGAGACATCCATGCCCAGGTTGCCCGTGATGCCATGCGCGACATACTGGCGGCCGTCGGGCGTATCGATGATCACGTGATCCGGTTCGTCTTCCGTGATACGGCCATCGAACAGGTTCACGCTGCCGATGAAGTCGGCCACGAAACGGCAGTTCGGCGTTTCGTAGATTTCGCCGGGCGCGCCCACCTGCAGGATGCGCCCTTCGCTCATGACGGCGATGCGCGTCGCCATGCTCATGGCCTCGTCCTGGTCGTGCGTGACCATCACGCAGGTGACGCCCACCTGCTCGATGATGTTCACCAGTTCCATCTGCGTGCGTTCGCGCAGTTTTTTATCCAGCGCGCCCAACGGCTCGTCGAGCAGCAGCAATTGCGGCCGCTTGGCCAAGCTGCGCGCCAGCGCCACACGCTGCTGCTGGCCGCCCGACAGCTGGTGCGGCTTGCGCTTCGCGTATTGGTCCAACTGCACCAGCGCCAGCATCTGTTCGACGCGCGCCGCCACTTCCGCTTTCGGCAAGCCATCGCGGCGCAGGCCGAAGGCGATGTTGTCCCACACGGACAAATGGGGGAACAGCGCATACGACTGGAACATCATGTTGATGGGACGCTGGTGCGGCGGCATGTCGACGATGCTGTTGCCCGCCAGGGCGATGCGGCCCGACGTCGGCGTCTCGAAACCGGCCAGCATGCGCAGCAGGGTCGACTTGCCGCAACCTGAACTGCCCAGCAGGGCGAAGATCTCGCCCTTGTTGATCGTCACGGAAATATCATTGACGGCGCGCACGCCATCGAATTCCTTGACCAATTGATCAATCAGCAGGAAAGGCGCTGGGGCGTCGCTGGCCGACGCGGCTGGTGTTGCTATCGTCATTATGGGTAGCTTCTGGGTAAGAGGATGTCAAAATGAAAAACTGGCCGCTACAAAGAGCGGCCAGGATGGAAGTTTAGCGGAACTGCCGCGATTCTGGTCCAAAAAATGCGCAGATGGCGGCAAAATGGGGCAAAAACCTACACCCAGCCCTTCGCTTTCACGTCCGCATGGGTCTTGTCCAGGCACACCCGTATCAAGCCCACCATTTCGTCGATCTGCGCGCGCGTCATGACCAGCGGCGGGGCGACGATCATGCGTTCACCCACGGCGCGCATGATGACGCCATTGTCGAACATGTGGCCGCGGCAGATCATGCCCACGCCCTGGTTCTCGTCGAACAGCTCGTTCTCGTGCACGGTGGCGCCCTTCCGACGCACCAGGTTCAGGCCCGCGACCAGGCCACAGCTGTCCGCATAACCGACCAGCGGATGTTCGCCCAGGCTGGCAAAGCACTGTTTCAGGTACGGTCCCGTATCCTCGGCCACCTTGGCCACCAGTTGCTCGTCCTCGATGATGCGGATATTTTCCAGCGCGGCCGCGCAGGCCACGGGGTGGCCTGAATACGTGAAACCGTGCGTGAATTCGCCGCCCTGTTCGATCAGCACCTTGGCCACCCTGTCCCCCACCAGCACGCCGCCCAGCGGCACATAGCCCGAGGTGACACCCTTGGCAAAGGTGATCAGGTCGGGCTTGATGCCGAACAGTTCGGAGCCGAACCAGCGCCCCAGGCGGCCGAATCCGCAGATGACTTCATCGGCGATGAGCAAAATGCCGTACTTGTCGCAGATGCGCTGGATCTCGGGCCAGTAGGTCGATGGCGGGATGATGACGCCGCCGGCGCCCTGTACCGGTTCGCCGATGAAGGCGGCCACCTTGTCCGCGCCGATTTCCAGGATTTTTTCCTCCAGCCAGCCTGCCGCCTTGATACCGAATTCCTCGGGACTCAAGCCGTGACCCGATTCCAGGTAATTCGGCTGGCCGATATGCGCGATACCAGGGATGGGCAAACCGCCCTGCGCATGCATGCCATCCATGCCGCCCAGCGACGCTCCTGCCACCGTGCTGCCGTGATACGCGTTATGGCGGCTGATGATGGTGTGGCGCTCCTTGTGGCCAAGAATGTCCCAGTAGCGGCGCACCATGCGCAAATTCGTGTCGTTGCCCTCGGAGCCGGAGCTGGTGAAGAACACGTGGCCGAACTGCGGCGGCGATATCTGCGCCAGCTTGGCCGCCAGCTGCGCGGCCGGCACGTTCGTCGTGCCAAAGAAGCTGTTATAGAAGGGCAGCGTCTCCATTTGCCGGTACACGGCTTGCGAGATCGACGTGCGGCCATAACCCACGTTCACGCACCACAGGCCCGACATGCCATCGACGATTTTCTTGCCCTGGCTATCCCACAGGTAGACGCCGTCGCCGCGCACCATCACGCGCGCTCCCTTGCTGGCGAGGTCCTGGAAATCGGTGAAAGGGTGCAGGTAGTGGGCCGAGTCCATCTGCTGGATGGCGGCCGTGTCGTACACCTGCGGCGCCGCGTTTTTCTGCGCCACGGAGGCGACCAGGGCGGCGCTGGGCGCCAGCGGATTGTGTGTTGTGCTCATTGCGATCCTTTCCTATACGTGCAGCAGCAGATGTTCGCGCTCCCACGGACTGATGACGGTCATGAATTCCTGGTGCTCGAGGTCCTTGATGGCCGCATACACGTCGATGAAGCGCTCGCCCAGCACCGTGCGCAGCTTGTCTTCCGCGCGCAGCAGCTGCAACGCTTCCGGCAAGCCTTGCGGCAGTTCGAATTTCAAATCATACGCGCTGCCCACCATCATCGGCGTCGCTTCCAGCTGTTCCGTCATGCCCAGGTAGCCGCAGGCCAGGGTCACGGCCAGCGCCAGGTATGGATTCGCGTCGGCACCGATGATGCGGTTTTCCACGCGCCGGTCCTGCACGCCCGACTCGGGCACGCGGAAGCCCACCGTGCGGTTGTCCAGGCCCCACTGGATGTTGATGGGCGCGGCCGTGTGGCGCACGATGCGGCGATAGGAATTCACGTAGGGCGCGACGATGGCCATGGCCGACGGCATGTAGCGCTGCAGGCCCGCGATGTAATGCTTGAAGATAGGCGCAGCCGAACCGTCCTCGTTGCTGAAGATGTTCAGGCCCGTCTTCGCATCGACGACACTCTGGTGCACGTGCATGGCGGAACCCGGTTCGCCCGCCATGGGCTTGGCCATGAAGGTGGCGTACATATCGTGTTTCAGGGCCGCTTCGCGCAGGGTGCGCTTGAAGAAAAACACCTTGTCGGCCAGGCCCAGCGGATCGCCGTGCAGGAAGTTGATTTCCATCTGCCCTGCGCCGATCTCGTGGATTAAGGTGTCGACGTCGAGGTTCATCAGTTCGCAGTAATCGTAGATATCCTCGAACAGCGGGTCGAACTCGTTGACGGCGTCGATGCTGTACACCTGGCGGCTCGTCTCGGCCCTGCCGCTGCGGCCAATCGGCGGCTTCAAGGGCAGGTCCGGGTCCGTGTTTTTCGCCGTCAGGTAGAACTCCAGCTCCGGCGCCACCACGGGTTTCCAGCCCTTGTCCGCATACAGCTTCAGTACACGGCGCAGCACGGAGCGCGGGGCGAAATCAACCAGCATGCCGTCGGCGAAATAGCAATCGTGGATGACTTGCGCAGTAGGATCGGTAGCCCACGGCACCATGGTGATGGTGGTGGGATCGGCCTTCAAAATCATGTCGCGGTCGGTGCTGGAAATAGCGCGGTCGTAGCCGCCGTCGTCGACCGGGTAATTGCCCGTCACCGTCATGCCCAGCACCGCTTCCGGGATGCGCATGCCGCGCTCCTGGGTGAATTTTCCGCGCGGCAGGATCTTCCCCCGCGCCACGCCCGTCAAATCGGGCACCAGGCATTCGATTTCCGTGACGCGCTTTTCATTGAGCCACAAATCCATATCCGTATAGGTGAAATTTTCGCGTATTGCCATGTTTCCCTCTCGTTGGTCTTGCGCTTTTCCTGATTAAGCGCCGCATGGTGCCGGTGCGGCGCACCTGTCATCCTTGCCTGTTATCTTTCCTTTCTGTGCTGCTGTTCCTGGTAATCGCGGCAAGCCTGGCCGAAGGCGCCGAACAGCCGCATGGACTGCGGATTGCCTTCCACCTGCCATTCCGGGTGCCATTGCACGGCCAGGGTAAAACCGGCGGCACTGGCCACGCTATACGCTTCCACCAGGCCGTCATCGGCCAGGGCTTCCACCAGCAAGCCGTCGGCCAGCCGGGCGACGCCCTGGCCATGCAGGGAGTTGACCATCATCTCGCTCTCGCCGCCCAGCAGGCGCGACAACAGGCCGTCGGGCATCAGCTTGATGCGGTGCGCGGGCGCATACTGGCGCCCCAGGGGATCGAGCACGTTCTCCCGGTGGTCTTGCATGCCCGGCACGGCGTGCACGGCCTGGTGCAGGCTGCCGCCAAGGGCCACATTGACTTCCTGGAAGCCGCGGCAGATTGCGAGCAAGGGCAGCTGGCGCGCCAGCGCGGCGCGGATCAGGGGCAAGGTGGTGGCGTCGCGCGCGGGGTCTTGCGGCAGGTCGGGATGCAGGATGTCTTCGCCATACAGGCGCGCGTCGACGTTCGAGGCGGAACCTGTCAGCATGACGCCGTCGGCGATGTGCAGCGCCGCTTCCAGGTCCGCAGCTGCGCCCAGGGCGGGCAGCAGCAGCGGCATGCAGCCGGCGCCGTGCAACACGGCGTGCAGGTATTTGTCCTGCGCCATGTGCCAGGCGTGGCTGCCAAGCTGGCGCTGGCAGGCGGGGACGAGAACGATGGGACGGCGCATAGAGTGCTACCTCGCTGGCGTGACGATCCAATGACAGCCCATGACGGCGCTGCCGCTCGCTTCACTGTACAGCAGAGCCGGCAGGGGCGGCCACACCGATGGCCGTGGCCAGCGGCGGCACACATCGCCTACACTACGGCTTTGCAATATTGCCTTTGTTAAAATCATCATATGCCCGTCCGGCGCCAAATACCAGCGCCACCGGCAAAGTCTTCTTACTTTCCCATGCATCCACACCGTTTTCCAGCCTTTCCAAATACCTGCTCCCCCCTGCGGGAGCAGCCATGAAGCACATGCCATGGCGCGACTTCTTCGCTCTCGTGGTGAGCATCGGCGTGGTGGGCCTGGGCCTGGGCGCCACCATGCCGCTCACCGCGCTGACCCTGCACCAGCGCGGCGTGGGCACGGACATCATCGGCATGATCACGGCCGTCAGCGCCCTCGGCATCCTGGCCGCCTCGCCATTCGTCTCGCGCTGGGTGGGACGCTTCGGCGCGCGCGCCACCATGCTGGGCGCCGTCTGGGTGGCATCGCTGGCGACGATCGCGATGCAGTTCACCGACCATCTGCTGGCGTGGAGCGTACTGCGCTTCCTGTTCGGCGGCGCCATGGGCGTGCTGTTTACCATCGGCGAGGCGTGGGTGAACCGCCTGGCGCCCGATAATTCGCGCGGCCGCGTGGTGGCCATGTACACCACCAGTTTTACTTTCTTTCAGCTGATCGGCCCTGCCCTCGTGGCGCTGTTCAACGACAAGATCAGCTGGAGCTTCGCCGCCTGCGGCCTGCTGTTTTTGCTGGCCGTGCCGGGCCTGATGCTGATCTCGAACAGCGGCCCGGAACGCGAACCGGAAGAACATGGCGTGAAGTGGACCCTGATCCTGCCGCGCATGCCGATGATCGTGCTAGGCGCCGCCTTCTTCGCCCTGTTCGACACGCTGGCATTGAGCTTGCTGCCCCTGTACGCGATGGAGCACGGCATCGGCACGGACCTGGCCCTGCTGTCAGCCACCGTGGTGCTGGTGGGCGACACGGGCCTGCAATTCGTACTCGGATGGATGGCCGACCGCTTCGGCCGCGCCAAAGTGCACGCGGGCTGCGGCGTGGCCGTCTGCCTGCTGCTGCCGCTGCTGCCGTTCGCCGTCGGCACGCCGTGGCTGTGGTGGACCTTGCTGCTGTTGCTGGGCGCGGCGGCGGGCGGCATCTACATGCTGGCGCTGGTGGCGTGCGGCGAGCGGTTTACGGGTCTGTCGCTGACCAGCGCCAGCGCCATCGTCAACGCCACCTGGGGCGTGACCAGCGGCGGCGGCCCCCTGCTGACGGGCGTGCTGATGCAATCGGTGGGCGTGAATGCCCTGCCAGCCGTGATGTGGGTGTGCGCCGCCATTTTCGTGGGCAGCGCCGTGTGGGAACGCCGGAAGGGAATCGTCTAGCGTTTTTTACTTCGTTTCCAGCCGCTGCCGCAGTTCCTCGGCCACCGGATAGTCGGGATACGCCTGCCGGAACGCCGTCCACTCCTCGTGCGCCAATGCGCCTTCGCCCGCCTTGAGCAAGGCGTCGATCTTCACCAGCCACACGGAAGCATCGAGCCTGGCCGGTGGCGGCATCGGCGCAGAGCGGGCCACGACGGGCGCGGGCATGGCCAGCGCCCGCTGCACGGGTGCCTGGCGCTGCATGCTGGCCTCGGCCTGCATGGCCGCTTGCTGCTCCATGGCCTGAGGCATTGTCGTGGCAGGAGGCGGTGGGGCCGGTGGCGCAGGAACCGGTGCCGACATGGGTGCCGGCACTGGCTCGACCTGCACCGGCGGCCTCGGTACCGCCTTGGCCATGGCGCGCGGTGCCGGGGGCGGTGGCGCAGACTCCGTCGCGGGCGCAGCGGCCGGTTCGGACATCACCTCCTGCGTGACCGGCTCCCCCACCACGGGAAATTGCGCCGGCTTCGAGCCGAACCAGTCCACGCCGATCAGGTTGACCGTCAACAGCACGGCCGCCGCCAGTCCCAGCGGAACGCGCCAGCGCTGCAGGTAGTCCGGTGCTTTCTTGGCGGGCAAGGTGCGCAGCACACCATCGGCGCTGTCGTTCGCGGCCGCCGGCTGCTGCAGGGCTTTTTCAGCGTCCGCCAGAATGGCCGCATCGAGCGCGCTGGAAGGCGCGGGCTGCGGCAAACTGGCCAGCAGCGCGTTCAATTCTTCGTCGTGATGATCTTGATGATCTGTACCGTGCGTATTCATGCCTGTCCTCCCGCGCCAGCGGCGCTGTCCAAGCCCGTGCGCAATTTCTGCATGGCGTAGCGCAGCCGGCTCTTGACGGTTTCCGCTTCCGCCCCCGTCACCACGGCGATCTCGAGGATACTCATGCCGCTGAACTGCTGCAGCACCAGCGCTTCCTTCTGCTCGGCCGGCAGCGCGGCGATGGCCGCATGCAGCAGCGCGTGCTGCTGTTTCTGCTCCAGCGACTGCGGCGGCGATGCCCCCTCGTCCGCCAGTTCGCCCACGTCATCGTGTTCCTGGCCTTCCCGCTGGCGCAGCAGGTCGATCAGGCGGTTGCGCGCGATCTGGTACAGATAGGTGCGAAACGCCGCCTGCGGCTGGTAGCCGGCGCGCGCCGCATGCAGGCTGGCCCACGCATCCTGCACGATCTCGTCCACCCACGCGCGGCGCGGCGCGCGCCAGGCCACGAAGCGGTACAGTCCCTGGCTATGGCGCCGATACAATTCGCGAAACGACAGCAGGTCGCCGGCGCTGTAGCGCAGCATCAGGTCTTCATCCGTCGCGGTAATGAGGGTGTCGGGCATGCGAAACAGTGTAGCCGAACTGCGCGGCAGCGGCAATTTCCCTGCTCCTTCAGCGTAAAGTGGACGCAATGGGCGCATAGCTGATGCGGCGCACTTCGCGGATCTGTCCTTCCTTGAGCGCTCCTTCCACCAATTCATAGCCGAGCAAGGCGAAGACCCGCCCCTGCAGGAACAGTGGGCGCGCATTGCCATACCAGTCCACGCAGGACGCGCGGCAACCGTCGTCCGGGGGCTGACCGGGCCGCGCCGCCAGCGCGCCCAGTTCCGTCAATTGCAAGCCGCTGTTGCGTAGGTACAGCACGGAAGCCGATGACTTGTTCAAGCCTGGCCGCTCGTCCCCGCCCAGGATGGGCAGGCCGATCATGCCCTCCCCCGCCGCTTGCGGCTTGTAGAAAAATCCGTGGCTGCGCGACTCGCCCTGCGCCGCATCGGCGCGGATATAGCGCGTGACAATCGCCGCCTGCGCCCCCAGGCGGATGCTGCTGAAATGCAGATCCTTGCCCTGCGCGCCGATCACCACGGCGTCATCGCCCAGCGCCTCGATGCGTTCCACGCCGTGCGGCAGGGACAAGGCTTGCACGCTGCCCCTATCGGCCCAGGGTACGGCATACAGGGGCTGGCGCGGCCAGGCCTGGTCGGCCTTGCGGCGTCCGGGATTGCCCGGATTGCCGTACAACAGATAGGCGCCCACATAGCGGTTCTGCAGCCCGTAGCCGCCACCACCGGGCAGCGCCTTGTAGCTGCTGGCGGGCGCACTGTCGCGGCCATCGGAAAACGACGCCAATGGCACGCGCAGCAGCGCCATGTCGCCCCGCCCCCTTGCGCCATCCCACATGACGTCGCCCTGGCCTTCGGCGCGCAGCAGGACGTTGAGGTGGCCGTCAACGCTTTCCAGGAACGAGAACTGGTCGACGGGCGCGCCAGCCACTTTCAGTGCGCTGGGCGCGCTGCCATCGAGGGGGATGCGGAACACGCCTGAATCGCTGCCGCGCCGCGTCGTCCACACGAAGACGGATTCACCCGACACATAAAACACGCGGCCCTGCGGCCCCATCACGGCCGTCGCTTCGCAGCGCATGTCGCGCTGCGCCAGGTCGCACACGGTGACCGTGTGCAGGGTCAGGCCGGCGCCAGCTTCTGGCTCTTCATCGGTGCGGTAGATGCGCGTGGCCGGCGCGATGCGCTTGAAGTCGGACGGCACGGCGTCGGGGCGCCAGCGGCGCAGCGCAGGGAAGCCGCCGAACGGGTCCTTGCTACGCAAGTTCAGCGACAGGGGCGAATAGAACACCAGTTTGCTGCCGATCAAACGGCTCGCGTAATTGCGCGACGAGTAATAATCGTTGGAACGCAGGTGATAAGTGGCGCGGTAGGCCAGCTTGCCGTCCGCATCGATGTCGAACAGGCCGATCTCCGTGCCGCCGCGGCTGTAGCTGTAGCCGATCACCACCACCGTGTCGCCATCGACCAGCATTTCGTCGTACCAGCTGCCCGACGGGTCGCTGCCGGGCGCGAACGCGTCGAGCGAGGCGACGGGCTGCAGGGCCTTGCCGCCCACCTGCACGGTAAACAGCTTGCCGCGCCTGAGCATCACCAGGTGCCTGCCATGCAGCTTGACGATGCCGCCTTCGTCCACGCCCGCCGTCTGCACATTGGTGACCGATTCCGCCGCTTCAGCCGATGCTGCCGGCGCGGCCTTCGCCACCATCGGCGCGGGAGGAGCCGGCGCTGGTACCGCCATGTACTGCGCCGTGGCGCGCTGCAGTTTCTGTTGTTCCCTTTGCAGTGCCGCCTGGCGCGCCTGCAACTGCTGCAGGTAGCTGCTCAAGGCCTGCTCGCTGGTAAACGGCGCCAGGGTCTTGCGCGGCGCCGTGCCGGCGGCGTGGCAGCCCGCCGACAGCAGCAGGGACAGTATCAATGTGATCTTGAGGGCGCTGGACATCGCTTCTTCTCCGGTTGGCTGGGGTGTCCAACATGAAACGCAGCGGCGGAGAAAAAGGGGTTAAATGCGCGTAAAAATATTCAGGAAGCCAGCGCCCTATTCAAATCCGCGAATCCGGTCGCCATTGAAATTCGGCAGGCGCCACTCGAAGTGCAAAGCCAGGAAGCGGAACAGGAAACCAGCGCCGATGGACGCCAGTTGCGCCACGGAGCTGTCGACCTTGAAGTACAGCAGGCCGACATACAGGCTGCCCGTAAACAGGGCCACGGTGGCATACACTTCGCGCTGCAGCACGAGGGGAATCTGGTTGCACAGGATATCGCGCAGCAGGCCGCCGAAAACGCCCGTGATCATCCCCGCCAGCACGACGATGGCCGGATGCATCTTGGCCGACATGGCGATGTCGCAACCGATCACGCAAAACGCCACCAGGCCCAGTCCATCGACCAGCAGGAAGACGGCGCGCAGATGGTGCAGGTAGCGCGCGACAAAGGCCGTAACGACGGCCGCGCCGATGGTAAACAGCAGGTACTCGGGATGCGCGATCCAGCCCAGCGGATAGTGCCCCAGCAGCACGTCGCGCACCGTGCCGCCGCCGAGCGCCGTGACGGTGCCGATCATGCAGATGCCGAACAAATCCATACCGCGCCGCATGCCCATGATGGCGCCGGACATCGCTTCGGCGACAATCGCCACCAGGTAAATCGTATATAACAGCATGCTATTACTCTTCCGAAAATGATTTGAGAATTTGTTCGCGTTCGCGCGCTTCGCTCAGAGTGCGCGCCTCGTTCGTGCCAGTGCTGGAGCCGCCGTTGCCAGCATCGTCGTGCGCCATGCGTGTATCCGCCCCCAGGCTGCCGCAGCTGACGCTGCTGTGGATAAAGGCAAAGTTATCCTTCAGGCAGTCGCCGGCCAGGTATTCGGCATACACGTAATCGCCGTCGAGCAGGGCCAGGCCTGCCGGTTCGGCCAGCACCTGCTCGCGGCGGCCCTGTACGGCCACCTGCATGTAGTCGCGCCAGACGGGCAGCGCCAGGGTGCCGCCGGTGGCATTGCCCAGGCTCTTGGGCTGGTCGTAGCCGAGCCAGACGACGGAGACGAGGCCCGAGGAATAGCCGGCGAACCAGGCGTCGTAGGCGTTGTTCGAGGTGCCCGTCTTGCCGGCCGCGTCACCGCGTCCCAGCGCCAGCGCGCCACGGCCCGTGCCACTCTTGACGACGTCGCGCAGCATACTGTCCATGACGTAGGCGTTGCGCGTGGAGATGACTTGCGTGCCCGGCGCCGGTTCTCCCTTGGCGCGTGGCGCCGCATCGCTGAACAGCACTTCTCCGCTGCGGCTGCGCACTTCCTTGATCAATTTCGGCGGCATCTGCATGCCGCCATTGGCAAACACGGCATACGATTGCGCCAGCTGCAGCGGCGTGACGGCGCCCGCACCCAGCGCCAGCGGCAAGGAAACGGGATTGCGCGCGCCCTCGAAGCCGAAGCGCGTGGCGTAGTGCTGCACGTAGCCGGGACCGGCCGCCTGCATCAGGCTGACGGCCACCAGGTTTTTCGAGCGCACGAGGCCCCGCCGCACGCTGATGAAGCCTTCATAGTTATTGCCGTAATTGCGCGGACGCCAAGGCTGCGCGCCCGTTTCCTGCGGCAGCAGCAGGCGCTGCGTATCGTCCACGGCCGTGCCGGGGAAATATCCCTTTTCCAGCGCCGCCGAATACACGAAGGGCTTGAAGCTGGAACCGGGCTGGCGGTAGGCTTGCATGGCGTGGTTGTAGTGGTTGCGGTAGAAATCGAAGCCGCCCGCCATGGCGACGATTTCGCCGCTGTGCGCCTCGACAGAAATGAGCGCGCCTTCCATCTCGGGCAACTGGCTCACCAGCCAGCGGTTCTTTGCCGCGTCGTGCATCACGCGGATCACGCTGCCCTCGACGATGGCGCGCTTGCCATCCCACTGCAGCTTGCCGCCCAGGCGCGCATCCGGTGCCGTGAGCACGATCTCGTCGCCATTGCGCAGCTGCGCCTTGACCTGACGCGTGCCGCTTGTCTCCACCTTGCGCACCAGCGCGGCGCGCAATTCGCCGCTGTCCGGATAGGCGGCCAGTTGGCGCGCCACGCTGTCTTCGGAAGCGGCCAGGCGCGCTTCCGGACCACGGTAGCCGCGCCGTGCCTGCGCATTCAATAAACCATCGCGCAGCGACTTGTCGGCCGCCCGCTGCGGCGCCATGCGGATGGTCGTCGTCACGTCCAGGCCCATGCTGTAGGCGCCCTCGGGATAGCTTTGCAGGATCAATTGGCGCGCTTCTTCGACCGCATACGCGGCCGCATGCACGGAGCTGTTGCGGTCCTTGTTCAGCGCCAGTTTTTCCGCCACGGCGGCCGTGTATTCGGCCGGCGTGATGTAACCGAGTTCGCGCATGCGCTGCAGGATATAGTGCTGGCGCACGGTCGCGCGCTGCGGATTGGCGACAGGGTTGTAGGCCGATGGAGCCTTCGGCAAGCCGGCCAGCATGGCTGCTTCGGCGATGCTGACGTCGGCCAGGGGCTTGTCAAAGTAAATGTTCGAGGCGGCGGAAAAGCCGTAGGAGCGTTCGCCCAGGTAAATCTGGTTCATATACAGTTCCAGCAGCTTGTCCTTGCCATAGTGCTGTTCCAGCTTGTAGGCCAGCAGCATCTCCGTCAGCTTGCGCTGCACGGTCTTGTCGCGCGACAGGAAAAAGTCGCGCGCCACCTGCATGGTGATGGTGCTGGCGCCCTGCGCGTGGTGGCCCGTGACGACATTGGCGAGCGTGGCGCGCGTGAGGCCATAGAAATCGACGGCGCCGTGTTCGTAGAAGCGCGCATCCTCGATGGCCAGCAAGGCCTGGCGCATGCGCAGCGGGATCTCCTTCAAAGGCAGGAATTCGCGGCGCTCTTCGCCGTATTCGGCCAGCAGCTCGCCTTCGCTGGAGAAAATGCGCAGCGGCAGCGCGGGCTTGTACTGAGCCAGGTGCTCGACGGCGGGCAAATCCTGCCACGCCTGGCGCAGCCACCAGCCACCAGCCAGGGCTGCGGACAAGCCCAGGCCCAGGGTCAGTCCCAGGCCGAATTTCAGCTTGCGCGCCAGCTTGGATGGCGGCTTGCGCGCCGTGGCGCTGTTTTTGCCGCTGTCCTGCGAGCTGTCTTGCGCCGTATCTTGCGTTTCCATATTGTCATTCCTTTGCTGCCAGGAGGCCCCGCGCAGGCGCGCGGCACTCCATCAAAGAGGTATTGTGCACTGCAACACACCTATCCTTATGAAAAGTAAGTATTATTTAGTATTGATAAATTTTTCTTATGTTAGGCGCGCACCATGGACCTCAATCCCAAGCACACGGAAGCGTTCCGCGCCGTCGTCGAAACGGGCAGCTTCGAACAGGCGGCGCTGCGGCTGCACCTGACGTCGCCCGCCATTTCGCAGCGGGTGCGGGCGCTGGAAAGCCAGCTGGGCAATGCGCTGATCGTGCGCAGCCGTCCCGCACGCGCCACGCGCATGGGCCAGCGGCTGATGCAGTATCTGAAGCGGGCCAAGCTGCTGGAGGCGGACTTGCAGGCGGAACTGGCGGTGCAGCAGGATGCCCCGCTGACCCTGGTGCTGGCGCTGAACGCGGACTCGATGGGCACCTGGTTCTTCCCTGCCCTGTCCGAGGTGCTGATACGCGAGCGCGTGCTGCTGGACCTGACCGTGGAAGACCAGGACCACACGTATACCTTGCTGGAAACGGGCATGGCGATCGGCTGCATCAGCACGGAGCCCAAGCCCATGCGCGGCTGCACGGCCGAGCCGCTGGGCGTGATGCGCTACTGGCTGGTGGCCACGCCCGCGTTCCGCCAGCAGTGGTTCGCGCACGGGCTGACGCGCAAGGCGGCGCGCACGGCGCCCGTCGTCGCCTACACGCGCAAGGACACCCTGCAATCGTCGTTCCTGCAAGAGGCGCTGGGCTTGCCCGAAGGGGCCTATCCCTGCCATTACGTGCCGGGCGCCACCTCGCACTTCAACGCCATCCGCTACGGCCTCGGCTACGGCATGGTGCCCGAGCTGCTGCTGAAAGCGAATACGGATGGCGAGCTGGTCGAAATGCTCACGCCCAAGACCCCGGCCGACGTGGCCCTGTACTGGCACACGTGGAAGGTGCAGTCGCCGCGCCTGGAGCAGCTGTCGCGGCAAATCGTCGCGGCGGCGCGCAGCATGCTGAAATAACTACCGCTGCATGCCCCAGCGCTTGAGAGTCACGCGCTCCAGGCTGCGAAAGCCGATGTTTTCCACCAGCAGACCGATGACGATGACGGCGGCCAGGCCGGCGAACACCTTGTCCGTGTACAGCTCGTTGCGGTTCTGGAAGATATACCAGCCCAGGCCGCCCTGGCCCGACGTGGTGCCGAATACCAGCTCGGCCGCGATCAGGGTGCGCCAGGCAAACGCCCAGCCGATCTTGAGGCCCGAGACAATCGAGGGCAAGGCGCCCGGCACGAGGATGTGCAGCACCAGGCGCAAGCCGTTCAAACCGTAATTGCGGCCCGCCATGCGCAGGGTGTCGGGCACGCCCTGGAAGCCCGCATACGTGTTCAGGGCCAGCGGCCACATCACGGAATGAACGATGACAAAGATCAAACTGGCGCGCCCCAGGCCGAACCACAGCAAGGCCAGCGGCAGCAAGGCGATGGCCGGCAAGGGATTCAACATGGCCGTCAGGGTTTCCAGCACGTCGCGCCCGATGCGGCTGGACACGGCCAGCAAAGTCAGCACGAAGGCGGCCAGCACGCCCACGGCATAGCCCTGCAGCAAGACGACGAGGGACGCGGCCGTACGCGTGAACAATTCGCCGCTGGCGATGCCGCCGATGAATGCCTGCGCCGTCTGCAAAAAACCGGGCAACAATAAATCATTGTGCGTCCAGCGCGCCGCGCCTTCCCACAGCAGGGCCAGGCTGAGCAAAATCAAGGCCTTGCGCCATAGCGCATGCTGGCCCAGGCGCTGCCAGCGCGACAGCGGCCGCTCGACGGTGACGCCGGCCGGCGGCGGCGCCGCATAGACGAATTCCTGGCGGATCGGCGGTTCCAGCAGCGCGCTCATACGGCCTCCCTGTGCGCAGTCTGTGCTGGCGGGACGGCAACGGTTTCCTCATCGAACAGCAAACCATGGATGCGGCTGCTGGCGGCCTGGAATTCCGCGCTGCCGGCGCTGTGCAGGCCGAACTGGTGACTATTGAGTTCGGCGCGCACCCGGCCCGGATGGGGCGACAGCAGCAGGATACGGTTGCCCACGACCAAGGCTTCCTCGATCGAATGCGTGACGAACACGAGCGTAAAACGCAGCTCTTCCCACAAGCGGCTCAGCTCTTCCTGCATCTTGCGCCGCGTCAAGGCGTCGAGGGCGGCAAACGGCTCGTCCATCAGCAGCACTTCCGGCTGCATGGCCAGGGCGCGGGCGATGGCTACCCGCTGTTTCATGCCGCCCGACAAGGTATGCGGATGGGCATCCTCGAAACCGGCCAGGCCCACCTTGGCGATCCAGTGATGGGCGCGCTCGCGGGCCGCCACCTTGTCCAGCCGCTTGCTGGCGAGCAAGGGGAACATGACGTTTTCCAGCACCGTTTTCCATGGCGGCAACTGGTCGAATTCCTGGAATACGACGACACGGTCCGGCCCCGGTTTCTGGATGGGCTGATCCTGCATGGCGATGCTGCCCGCGCGCGGCGCGATGAAGCCGGCCACGGCTTTCAGCAAGGACGATTTGCCGCAGCCGGATGGCCCCAGCAGCACAAAACGGTCGCCGCGGAATACGTCGAAACTGACGTCATGCGTGGCGCGCACGGTGCGCTGTTCGGTCTGATATTCCAGGCTGACATTCTTGACGCTGAGCAAAGGCTGTAAGGCGACTGGCGGACGTACCAGGTGAAAAGCGGGTGCGTTCATGTCAGCCTCCTTGCGTGATGGCAGGGTCGTCAAAGAAGTAATCGCGCCAGCTGTCGGGCAGGTTGCGGATGGCGTTCACGCGGTGCAAAAATTGCGCCAGGCCATGGGTATTTTGCGGCGCGATCTTGAATTGCACTTGCGGATTCGCAAAGATTTTCAGCAACAGGTTGCGGTCTACCTTGCTCTTGTTGACCTTGATATAGATGTCGGCCGCGCCTTGCGGATTGCTGCTCGCATACTGCGCCGCTTCCGCCAAGGCGGCGATGAAGGCGCGGTAAGTCTTCGGATTGTCCTTGCGGTACTTTTCCGTCGCATACAGCAGGGTCGACGAGCTGGGTCCGCCTTGCACGTCGTACGAGTTCAGGATGATGTGAGCATTCGGGTTTTGCGCCAGTTCCTGTTCCTGGAACGGCGAATTGCCGAAGTGGCCCGTCAGCTCCGTGCCGCCGGCGATGATGGCGGCGGCCGCGTCCGGGTGCGGCAGGGTTTGCGTGATTTTATCGAGGCGGGCAAATTCCTTGTCGCCCCACTGCTTCGCCACGGCCATTTGCAGGATGCGCGCCTGCACGGAGACGGACACGGCGGGCAAGGCGATGCGGTCCTTGTCCGTCAAGTCCGCCAAGATTTTTACCTTGGGGTTGTTGCTGATCAAATAGTAAGGAAAATTGCCCAAGGACGCCACGCCGCGCACATTCTGCCGGCCTTTCGTGCGGTCCCAGATCGTCAACAGCGGACCCAGCCCGGCCCCCGCGATATCGATATTGCCGGACAACAAAGCGTCGTTGATGGCCGGCCCGCCGGAGAGGGTGATCCACTCGACCTTGACATCGACGCCCTGCTGCTTGCCATGCTTTTCGATCAGCTTTTGTTCCTGCGCAATATTGAGCAGCAAGAAGGTGATGCCATGCTGCCCCGCGATGCGGATCTGCCCTTCGGCCCGGGCCATGGGCATGGCCATGCACAGCAGGGCGATGGCGGCGAGCAGGCGGCGGGCAAAGCTAAAGATCGGCAACATGGACACTCCTTGGGTCAGATCAACAGTCAAAATCAGTACGGCGCATCACCTTCGATGGTGGTGCGATACAACTTGCGGCGCTGGTCGGGCGGGCAGCCCGTCGCCAGGTGCATCAGCGAGCGGTTGTCCCAGAACACCAGGTCGTGCGGTTGCCAGCGGTGCACATATAAATGCTCCGGGCGCACGCTGTGGGCAAACAGTTCATCGAGCAGGGCGCGGCTTTCATCGTCGGGCAAGCCGACGATGCGCGTGGTGAAGTGTTCGCTGACAAACAGGGCGCGGCGGCCCGTTTCCGGGTGCACGCGCACGACGGGGTGCGTCACGGGTTTGACTTCATCGACCTGCGCCTGGGTCAGGGCGGGCCGCCATGGGTTGCGGCGGCGCAATTCCTCGTACTGGCTCAGGTAGCTGTGCTCGGCGCGGGCACCGCGCACGGCGTGGCGCAGCGCGGCCGGCAAGCTTTCCCACGCCAGGTGCATATTCGCAAACACGGTATCGCCTCCGTCCTGCGGCAACTCTTGCGCGTGCAGCATGGAACCGAGGCTGGGCACTTCCTTGTACGACAGGTCGGAATGCCAGAAATGGCCCGCGTCGCCCAGGCCGATGGGCTGGCCATCCTCGACGATGTTCGAGATGATCAGCACTTCCGGCTGCGTGGGCAACTGGAACTGGCGCAGCACGTGGATTTGCAGGGGGCCGAAGCGGCGGCTGAAATCGACTTGCTGCTGCGGCGTGATGCGCTGGTCGCGGAACACCAGCACGTGATGGTCGAGGTGGGCGTGGTGCAGGCGCTGGAAGTCGCCCAGCGACAGCGGCTGCGCCAGGTCCAGCCCCAGCACTTGCGCGCCGAGCGGCGCATCGAAAGTCTCGATACGGAACGGGCTGGAAGAAAACGCGGGTTTCAGGACGGCCGACATGGGAATTCGCCAAGAGTCAGGGGAAGTCCACTGTATGCCGGCCAGCCTTGCTTGCAAACGAAGCATTTACTATATGGATATGCGCGGCGCGTTGCGCCACGCTGCCACAGCGGCTGTCACGAATTGGCACAGCAGTACCGGCGTTGCCCGGGAATTGCGCTAGCACGCAACTTGCTTATCTACCAAGCTTTAACCCTAGCCCCGGGAAAGCCATGCCCACCTACGCCCTGCTGCTCGCCTTGCTGTTGACCGTTCCCGTCCATGCCCAGGATAGCCAGGGTGAAAGTGATCTCAGCTACAAAGCCTATGTGCACAGCGACAAGCGCATCAAGTGCTTGTACGGCTATGCGGCCGACAAGACGGGCGACCACGCGGCAGCCGTCGCCATCTTTGAAGATTGCATCCGGCGCTGGAACGATGTGTATTCGATGATTTGGCTGGCCCAGCTGTATGAAACGGGCATCGGCGTGACCAAGGACCTGGCGCAGGCGACGGCGCTGATGCGGCGCGGCGCGCATACGAATGATGACGCCGCCTACGCGCGGCTGGCGCGCTACCACTATGGCGTGGCGCTGGCCGAAGGCCGGGGCACGCCGCAGGACATTCCCCAGGCCAAGACCTGGCTGCGCCAGGCGGCGCAAGAGGGCGTGCGGGAGGCGGCCGACTACCTGGGCCGCCTGGAAGGCGCGGCACCTTAGCGCCGCGCCAGCATTGCTGGCTTACGCCGTCGCTTCGTAGCGGGCCAGGCGGGCCGCCATGCGCGGCGCCAGTTCGTGGCCGGCCTTGACGGTCACTTCCAGGTCGTTCAGCAAGCCATCCTTCAAGCCATAGACCCAGCCATGGACGCTGAGTTCCTGTCCGCGTTCCCACGCATCTTGCACGATGGTGGTCTGGCACACGTTCAAGACTTGTTCCACCACGTTCAGCTCGCACAGGCGGTCGCCGCGCTGGCGGCTGGTCAGCACGTCGCCCAGGTAGCGCTCATGCTTCTGGCCCACGTCCTGGACGTGACGCAGCCAGTTGTCGACCAGGCCGATGCGCGTGCCCGTCATGGCCGCATGCACGCCCTTGCAGCCGTAATGGCCGACGATGATGACATGTTTGACTTTCAGCACGTCCACGGCAAATTGCAGGACAGACAGGCAATTGAGGTCGGAATGCACGACCACGTTGGCAATATTACGGTGCACAAACACGTCGCCAGGCGCCATGCCCAGCAGTTCGTTGGCGGGCACGCGGCTGTCGGAGCATCCGATCCACAGGTATTCGGGCGACGTTTGCGCTTCCAGATTCTTGAAGAAGTTCGGGTCTTTCGCCACCATCGAGTCGGCCCAGCGGCGGTTACGCTGCAGCAGTTCCGCCAGGGCCAGGCCATTTTTCGGTTCGGTCATATCGCTCCCATTGTGTGCGTACGACTGAGTTGGCGGCAGATCGCGCCCATAGGCCGGCGATGCGCGCACATTTCTCAGTCGTGGTGAAAAAAACGCCGGGATGTTTCAGCATCCCGGCGCATGGTATTACGTGTGCTTACTCAAAAAAATCCTTGACCTTGTCTTTCCAGGTCTTGCTTTGCGGACTGTGCTTGGCACCGCCCTCGGTCGTCGACTTTTCAAAGTCGCGCAGCAGGTCTTTCTGTTTTTCCGTCAGTTTCACCGGTGTTTCGATGGCCACGTGGCAGAACAGGTCGCCCGCGTAACCGGAGCGCACGCCCTTGATGCCCTTGCCTTTCAGGCGGAAAGTTTTACCCGACTGGGTACCTTCGGGAATCGTGAACGACACTTTGCCGTTCAGGGTCGGCACTTCGATTTCGCCGCCCAGGGCCGCCTTGGCGAACGAGATCGGCATTTCGCAATGCAGGTCGTCGCCTTCGCGCTGGAACACGGCATGCGGCTTGATGTGGATTTCCACATACAGGTCGCCCGACGGACCGCCATTCGTGCCCGGTTCGCCGTTGCCGGACGAACGGATACGCATGCCGTTGTCGATACCGACTGGAATTTTCACTTCCAGGGTCTTGTTGCGCTTGATGCGACCGGCGCCGCCGCATGGCGTGCACGGGTCAGTGATGACCTTGCCGCTACCATGGCATTTCGGGCAGGTTTGCTGGATGCTGAAGAAACCTTGCTGCATGCGCACCTGGCCGTGGCCACCGCACGTACCGCAGGTGGTGGGCGAGGTGCCCGGCTTGGCGCCGCTGCCGTGGCAAGTGTCGCACTTATCCCAGCTCGGCACGCGGATGGTCGTGTCGAAGCCGTGAGCAGCTTGCTCCAGTGTAATTTCCAGGTTGTAGCGCAAGTCGGCGCCACGGTACACCTGTGGACCCGCATTGCGGCTGCGTCCACCGCCACCGCCAAAGATGTCGCCGAAGATATCGCCGAAGCTGTCGGCAAAGCCGCCAGCACCGCCGCCGAAGCCGCCACCGCCGCCCATGTTCGGATCCACGCCAGCGTGCCCGTAACGGTCATACGCATCGCGCTTTTCCGGATTGGTCAGCATCTCGTAGGCTTCTTTGACTTCCTTAAACTTTTCTTCCGATTCCTTGCTATCCGGATTGCGGTCCGGATGGTATTTCATCGCCAGTTTACGGTAAGACTTTTTGATCTCTTCTTCCGAAGCATTTTTTGCGACACCGAGTGTCTCGTAAAAATCACGCTTTGCCATGTTGTCGGCACCTTGCAGTCTATCTACTGATGTAAAAATTACACGAAAAAGCCGAGTCGAGTGCTGCGCTAGGCGCAGCGACTCGGCTCGGCCGGTCTTCGCGGCTAATCCCGCGATGTAGCGTTCAGCCCGGCTACCCCCAGTTCATGGGAGCGCAAGACATTACTTGCTGTCTTTGACTTCTTTGAAGTCAGCGTCAACAACGTCGTCTTGCTTGGCGCCTGCGTCCGATGCGCCAGCAGCTTGCTGTGCACCTTCCGCGCCGCCGGCAGCTTGCTGCGCTTGCATGTCGGCATACATTTTTTCGCCCAGTTTCTGCGATGCGCTCGACAGTGCTTCCACCTTGGCGTCGATCTCAGCCTTGTCGCCCGCCTTGATGCTTGCTTCCAGGTCGGTGATCGCCGCTTCGATCTTCTCTTTCTCGCCCGCATCCAGCTTGTCGCCGTATTCGGTCAAGGATTTCCGGGTCGAGTGTACCAGAGCATCGGCCTGGTTGCGCGACTCGGCCAATTCTTTGACCTTCTTGTCTTCTTCCGCGTTCAACTCGGCGTCTTTCACCATCTTCTGGATTTCAGCCTCGGTCAAGCCGGAATTGGCCTTGATCGTGATCTTGTTTTCCTTGCCGGTGGCCTTGTCTTTCGCGCCGACATGCAAGATGCCGTTGGCGTCGATGTCGAAGGTCACTTCGATCTGTGGCGTGCCGCGCGATGCTGGCGGGATGCCTTCCAGATTGAATTCGCCCAGACCCTTGTTGCCGGCGGCGATTTCGCGCTCACCCTGGAAGACCTTGATGGTCACCGCAGGCTGGTTGTCGTCGGCCGTCGAGAAGACCTGGCTGAACTTGGTCGGAATCGTCGTGTTTTTGTGGATCATCTTGGTCATCACGCCGCCCAGGGTTTCGATACCCAGGGACAGAGGGGTGACGTCCAGCAACAGCAAGTCCTTGCGTTCGCCCGACAGGACCGAACCTTGAATCGCTGCGCCCACGGCGACGGCTTCGTCCGGGTTCACGTCCTTGCGTGGATCCTTGCCGAAGAATTCCTTCACTTTTTCCTGTACCTTCGGCATACGCGTCATACCGCCGACCAGGATGATGTCATCGATGTCCGACACTTTCACGCCAGCATCTTTGATGGCGGTACGGCATGGTTCCATCGTGGCCGTGATCAGCTCTTCCACCAAGGACTCCAGCTTGGCGCGGGTCATCTTCAGGTTCAAGTGGACCGGTGCGCCGTTCGCCATGGCGATGTACGGCTCGTTGATCTCGGTTTGTTGCGACGACGACAATTCGATCTTCGCGCGCTCGGCCGAAGCCTTGATGCGCTGCAGGGCGATCGGATCTTTTTTCAGGTCGATGCCGTTGATCTTCTTGAACTCGTCGATGATGTAATCGATGACGCGCTGATCGAAGTCTTCGCCGCCCAGGAAGGTGTCGCCGTTGGTCGACAGCACTTCAAATTGTTTCTCGCCATCAACATCCGCGATTTCGATGATCGACACGTCGAACGTACCGCCACCCAAGTCATACACGGCGATTTTACGGTCGCCTTTTTCGGTCTTGTCCAGGCCGAACGCCAGCGCTGCCGCGGTTGGCTCGTTGATGATGCGCTTGACGTCCAGGCCAGCGATACGGCCGGCATCCTTGGTAGCTTGACGCTGCGAGTCGTTGAAGTACGCAGGCACGGTGATGACGGCTTCGGTGACTTCTTCACCGAGGTAGTCTTCTGCCGTTTTCTTCATCTTGCGCAGGACTTCAGCCGAAATTTGCGGCGGCGCCAGTTTTTTGTCGCGTACGCCGATCCATGCATCGCCGTTGTCGGCTTTCATGATTTGGTACGGCATCAGCGCGATGTCTTTTTGCACTTCTTTTTCGTCGAACTTGCGACCGATCAAACGCTTGACTGCGTACAGCGTGTTTTTCGGATTGGTCACGGCCTGGCGTTTCGCTGGCGCGCCGACGAGAATTTCGCCATCTTCTTGATAAGCAATAATCGACGGCGTCGTGCGTGCGCCTTCAGCGTTTTCGATTACCTTTGGTTGACCGTTTTCCATGATGGAAACGCAGGAATTCGTGGTTCCCAGATCGATACCGATAATTCTACCCATGATTTTTTTCCTTTTATTTGCTAGATTTCAGATGGTTCTTATATGTGGCAAAGCGGCATGGTTTCAAGGCTTGCTTGATGCCGCCCTCTGATTATTTTGCTTGCGCGGTCGTTACAATGGCTGGACGCAGCAGGCGGTCCGCAATCATATAGCCCTTTTGCAGGACTGACACGATGGTATTGGCTTCCTGGTCCGCTGGCACCACGGCAACAGCCTGGTGTTTCATCGGATCGAGCTTCTCGCCCTGCACCGGCAACACTTCCACCAAGCGGTTGCGCTCGAACGCGGCGTTCAGTTGCTTCAGGGTCATCTCGACGCCTTCTTTCAGCGAGTCGATGGTCGGTGTTTCCACCGTCAGTGCCGTTTCCAGGCTGTCTTTCACCGGCACCATGGCTTCGGCAAAGCTTTCCACTGCGAATTTATGCGCTTTAGCAACATCTTCCTGCGCGCGGCGGCGGATATTTTCGCCATCGGCCTTGGCGCGCATGAAGGCATCGTGCATCTCTGCAAGACGCGCTTCGGTACTCGCCAGCTGCTCTTCCAAAGTAGGCTCTGCGGGAGTCGATGGGGCAGTCGCCGCGGCGTCCGCTTGCGGATTAGGTACAGCTTGGTTTTCCTGATCTTGCATCTGAAAAGCTCCTACAATCAATGACTTAAATGAGTTAGTCTAACTATCTTTACAACACTAACGGGCAGATGGGGCTATATCCTATTGTTTCAAGGGGTATGCATGGCAAAACCGGAATTACAGCGATCCATGTTACAGCTTATTACAAAGCACTTCCCATTTCGGGCAGCGATCCGTGCGCGCCCCCCTTGATTTTCCAGGCTTCCCACGGCAAAGCGGGCATTCTACCAGCCCCGCCGCAGCCATCGCCACTGGCGATGTTGCTATTCAGAAAACCCCTTGGCTGCGCCAGACATGACAAAGCCGCGCAAGCGCGGCTTTTTATTGTCAAAAAATAATTCCCTTTAATTCGGCGCGCCCAGGGCCAGGGCCGCCGTGCGCGCCTGCTCGCCCGCCTTCTTGTCCGCTTCGCGCTGCGCCGCCGTCTTCATCGTCGGCCAGCCAATCATGTGCTGTTCGGCAATTTCCGCCAGGCCCGCGATCCAGGCTGGCGTTTCGTTCAGACAAGCGATGTAATGAAATTGCTGGCCGCCTGCCGCTTCGAAGTCATGCTTGGCTTCCATGGCGATCTCTTCCAGGGTTTCCAGGCAATCGCTGGTAAAGCCCGGACACAGCAGGTCGACGCGCTTGACACCCTGTTGCGCCAGCGCCACGAGGGTGGGCGCCGTGTACGGCTGCAGCCATTCAGCCTTGCCAAAGCGCGACTGGAAAGTCACCACGTATTGATCTTTACTTAATTTTAACTTTTCCGCCAGCAAGCGCGCCGTTTTCAGGCATTGGCAGTGGTAGGGATCGCCCAGCAGCAAGGTACGCTTGGGCACGCCATGAAAACTCATCACCAGTTTTTCGGGACGGCCATGCGCTTCCCAATGGTTCAGCACGGAATCGCGCAAGGCGTCGATATACGTGTCGTGCTCGTGATACTGCTTGATAAAGCGCAATTCCGGCACATTGCGCACCGTGGCGTAATGGGCAAACACGGCGTCGTAGATGGAACCCGTCGTCGTGCCCGAGTATTGCGGATAGGCAGGCAGGATGGCGATGCGCTCGCAGCCTTCGCTTTTCAGCCTGGCCAGCACCTCCGGCAGCGAAGGCGAACCGTAGCGCATGGCCATGGCGACGGTGACGCCGTCGTGCCCCCGCTCGGCCAGGGCGCCGGCCAGCAATTTCGCCTGCTTTTGCGTGTGCACTTTCAGGGGCGAACCGTCACGCGTCCAGATCGACGCGTATTTCTTGGCCGACTGGCCGGAGCGGAAAGGCAAAATGATCAGGTTCAAAATGAACCACCAGACGAGACGGGGAATCTCCACCACGCGCGGGTCCGACAAAAATTGCTTCAGGTAGCGCCGCACGGCCGACGAGGTCGGCGCATCGGGCGTGCCCAGGTTGACCAGCACCACGGCGCTGCGGTCGATACTGCCATGCGTGTACGGCGGTTCTGTTTGAAATGACATGAAAGCTCTTCGAAGGCGTTGGATGGATTAGCCGACCATTATAGTTACATTGCGTCAACATCGGGGAGTGCTGCCAGGCGAAGGCAGCGCTCCCCGCAGTCCAAGGTCAAATCGCCAGCAATTCGCGCGCATGCTTGCGCGTGGTGGCCGTGATTTCCAGGCCGCCCAGCATGCGCGCCACTTCTTCCACCCTGGCCTTGGCGTCGAGCATGTCGATGCGCGACGCCGTCTTGCCATTGTCCAGGGTGCTTTTTGCCACCTGGAAATGCTGATTCGCCTGGCTGGCCACTTGCGGCAAGTGGGTTACGCACAGCACTTGCCGTCCCTGCCCCAGGCGTTTCAACAGCCGCCCCACCACTTCAGCGACGGCGCCGCCGATGCCGCTGTCGACCTCGTCGAAGATCAGGGTCGGCGTGGTGGTGGCGTGCGAGGTGATGACGGAGATGGCCAGCGCGATGCGCGCCAGTTCGCCGCCGGACGCGACTTTCGCCAGCGAGCGGGGCGCCGTGCCCGCATGGCCGGCGACGAGAAACTCCACTTGTTCAAGCCCGTGGGCGGCCGGTTCGCACGGGTGCAGGGCGATTTCAAAGCTGCCGCCCGTCATGCTCAGTTCCTGCATGGCGCGCGTGACGGCGTGCCCCAGTTCCAGGGCGGCGGCGCGCCGCGTGTCTGATAACCGTTCGGCAACGGCGCGGTATTCCGCCTCGATCTTCGCTTCCTGGCGCAGCAAGCCCTCGATGTCGGAGGCGTCGGCCAGGTGCTGCAGCTTTTCCGACAGCTTCGCGTGTTCCTCAGGCAACTCTTCCGGCGTGACGCGGAATTTGCGCGCCGTGCTGTGCATGGCTTCCATGCGCGCGTCGAGCTGGTGCAAGCGCTCCGGGTCCAGCTCGACCCGGTCCAGGTAATTGTTCAGCGCGTACACGGATTCCTGCAATTGAATGCGCGACGAGTCGATCAGGTCGACAATCGGTTGCAATTCCGCATCAACGGACACCAGCTTGCCCAGCTTCTGGTTCAGGGCCGACAGTTGCGACACGATCGGATGGTCTTCCTGCTCAGAAATGATGGACAAGGCTTCCTGCGCCCCTTCCAGCAGGCTGGCCGCGTGCGACAGGCGGCTATGCTCGTTCGTGATCTCCGTCCATTCGCCGGGCTTGGCGGCCAGTTTTTCCAGTTCTCCCACTTGCCATTCCAGGCGTTCGCGCTCGTACAGCACGTTGGCGGCGTTGGTTTCGAATTCCTCGCGCTGGCGCACGAGGGCGCGCCAGCGCTTGTGCAGGGCCGCCACTTGCCGCGCATCCTGCTCCGCACCCGCTTCGCGCGCCGTCGCCTGGCCGTCGAGCAAGGCGCGCTGCGCCTCGCTTTTCAGCAAGGACTGGTGCGCATGCTGGCCGTGGATGTCGACCAGCATGTCGCCCAGCTCGCGCAGCTGCGCGGCCGTGGCGGGGATGCCGTTGATATACGCTTTCGAGCGGCCCGCGTTGTCGATTACGCGGCGCAACAGGGCGCCGCCCTCGTCGTTGGCGAACTCATTGGCGACCAGCCACGCTTGCGCCACCTCGCTGACGGAAAAATCGGCCGTGATGTCGGCCTTGGCCGCGCCTTCGCGCACCACGCTGGCGTCGCCGCGCCCGCCCAGCGCCAGGGTCAGCGCATCGATGAGGATGGACTTGCCGGCGCCCGTCTCCCCCGTCAGCACGCTGAAGCCGGCGGAAAATTCCAGTTCAATGGTATCGACAATGACAAAATCGCGAATGGACAGTGTATGGAGCATGGCTTCAGTGGTTAGGCGGCGCACCGCGGGTTGAGATAGGGAAACTTATTAGCTGAGCTTGCCCTCGCCCGACGGGTACTCATTCCAGTGCAATTTTTCACGCAGGGTGTTGTAGTAACTCCACCCTTCCGGATGCAGGAAGGTAATCGTGTGCGGCGAACGGCGGATGAGGATGCGGTCTTGCTGGACCAGGCTGGCAAAGGTCTGCATGTCGAAATTGACGCTGATATCGCGCCCGCGCACGATTTCCACGACGATCTGGCTGGAGTCGGGCAAGACGATGGGGCGGTTCGACAGCGCATGCGGGGCGATCGGCACGAGCACGATGCCGCCCAGGGTCGGGTGCAGCAGGGGACCACCGGCCGACAGCGAGTACGCGGTCGAGCCCGTGGGCGTGGAAATGATCAAGCCATCCGACCGCTGGTTGTACATGAAGTGGCCGTCGACCTCGACACGCAATTCGGCCATGCCGGCGCCGCCGCCGCGCGAAACGACGACATCGTTGACGGCCATGCCCACGTGGATCGATACGCCATCGCGCAGTACGCTGCCTTCAAGCAAGGTACGGCGTTCGGCCTTGAAGCGACCGCCGAGGATTTGCGCCAATACAGGCAGCATACGCTCGAGCGGAATATCCGTCATGAAACCCAAACGCCCTTGATTGATACCGATCAAGGGTACGTCGAATGGCGCCAGCTGGCGCGCAATGCCCAGCATGGTGCCGTCGCCGCCCATGACGATGGCGCAATCGGCGGCGGCGCCGATCTCGGCCGGCGACATGGCGCGCACGCCTGGAAACGCCAGGTTCAGGTGCGCGGCCGTCTCCGCCTCAAACACCACCGTGTGGCCCAGCACCTGCAGGAAATCGACGATGCTTTTCACGGGCTCGGCAATGCCATCCGTATTCTGGCGCACGACCAGGGCGATGGTCTTGGCACCCAGGTTGAAGCGCTCGCCCGGGGCTGGCAAGGTCGCGGCTGGCTGTTCGGCGTGTGTATCGACGGGCATAAGAGTCTCGGTAGTGAATTCGGTGGCAAACCGCCCCAGGCTGTCGCGTCGCACGCCGGCATCGCATAATACTGTATATATGCACAGTATAGTGCGGCTGCCGCGTGCCTGCAAGGGGCGTTCTTGGTGTTGCACGCAGTGTAGCGCAGAAAAAGAATCGTCCATGCGTGCGCCAGCGCTCCCTGCCCGGACAAATCCGCTTGCGGGCGGCCCGGCGCGGCAGGACACTGATTGCACGTCATTTTTACTGTCAGGAGGCCATATGGCTACCCAGCCAAGCGAACGCAAGATCAATACCGAGGAAAAAGTCAGGAATGACGGCGTCGACCGCCTGCCGCACGAGCGCGACGAATCGCCCGATGCGCAAAACGTACGCCCGCGCAAAATCATGCAGCAGGCGGCCAGCGACCTGGAGCAAGGCCTGGTCGATACGGACCGGCGTGCCCAGCCCGGCGTGGAAAAGGTCAAGCCGGCCGAACCGAAACAGGCGCGTCCCGACGCAGAACTGGAACCAAAGAAGGCACGCTGAGTCGAACCGTCGTGGGCCGCGCATGCTCCCGCAGTGTGACGCAACGAACGGAATCGGCAAGCCCCGGCGCGCATGATGAACGCTCGAACCACGCAAGGAGTACATCATGAAAAAAACAGGATCAGCCGTCTGGAGTGGCGGCCTTAAAGATGGCAAAGGGTTTATTTCCACCCAAAGCGGCGCGCTCGACAACGTAGCCTATGGCTTCAACACACGCTTCGAGGACGGTCCCGGCAGCAATCCGGAAGAACTCATCGGTGCCGCCCATGCGGCCTGCTTCACCATGGCCCTGTCCGGCCAGCTGGGCGAGGCGGGCTTGCGCGCCACGGCCCTGAAAACCACGGCCGATGTAAGCCTGGAAAAAATCGACGGCAGCTATGCCATCACGGCCGTGCACCTGACCCTCGTGGCCACCATCCCCGGCGCCACCGACGAAGCGTTCCAGGACGCGGCCCTGCGCGCCAAGCTCGGCTGCCCCGTGTCCAAATTGCTGGCCACGGAAATCACCCTGGACGCCCATCTGGAGTAATGCCGGCATGCCGTCCGCTGCCGTCCCATCACCGGACGGCAGGGGCGCCTCGGCAAGAAAGGCGTAAAACGCATAAAATCCTGCCATTCCCCTATTATCCTCAAGGATTTACGATGCGTATTTTGCACACCATGTTACGGGTCGGCGACCTGCAGCGCTCCATCGATTTTTACACCAAGGTCCTGGGCATGAAATTGCTGCGCACCAGCGACAACCCGGAATACCAGTACACCCTGGCCTTCGTCGGCTATGGCGCGAATCCCGACCACGCGGAACTGGAACTGACGTACAACTACGGCACCACCAGCTACGAGCTGGGCACGGCGTATGGCCATATCGCCATCTCGGCCGACGATATCGTCGCCGCGTGCGACGCGGCACGCGCGAATGGCGGCAACGTCACGCGCGAACCGGGCCCCGTGAAAGGCGGCAATACCGTCATCGCCTTCATCACCGACCCGGACGGCTACAAGATCGAATTGATCGAGCGCAAGTTCGACGGCCAGGGCGGCGGCCTGTAATACCTCAGCCTGGCTCGGCGGCCTGTGCGATGGCCGCGCGCAGCCAGGCGATGCCCGCATCGCCCTCCGTGCGGCGGTGCCGTATCACTTCAAACGCAAACGGCGCGATGGCAAACGGCGCAGCGTACTGTGCCAGCCCTTGCGCCGCGCTGCCCTGCAAGGCGCGCCGCGCCACCGTCAGGATCAAGTCCGTCCCCCTCACGACATCCGGTGCGACCGTCCAGTACGGCACACGCACGGCGATGCGGCGCGTCTGTCCCAGCTGGGCCAGGGCCGCGTCGACTTCGGCCGCCATGCCGCCTTCGCTGGATGCCACCAGCACATGGGGGCGCGCCAGATAGGTCTCCAGGCTCAACACTTCACCGGCCGCCAGGCTGGCCGGATCGAGCGCGCACGCAAACGTTTCCTCAAATAAAGTTTCTCTGTGTAGCTGCTCGGGCAGTTGCGGAAATACGCCCAGCGCCAGGTCGATCTCGCCATCCTGCACGCCAGCGATCACGGCCGGACGGCTGGCGTAGCTGACAGCCAGGTCGATGCCCGGTGCTTCCACGCGCAAGCGCCGCAGCAAAGCGGGCAAGAGCAAGGCCGCGCCGTAATCCGACATGGCCAGACGAAACACGCGCTGCGCCGTGGCCGCCTCGAAGACGGCGCCGCCCAGCACGGAACGCACGCTTTGCAGGGCTTCGGCCAAGGGCCGCGCCAATGCCAGCGCGCGCGCCGTCGGCTGGAAGCCGCCCTTGCCGCGCAGTAGCAGCGCGTCGCCGAGCAGGTGGCGCAAGCGGGCCAGCGCATGGCTGACGGCAGGCTGGCTCATATGTAACCGTTCAGCCGCGCGCGACAAATGGCGCTCGCTGAGCAGCGCATCCAGGATCACCAGCAAGTTCAAATCGACGGCGCGCAGGTTATTCGTTTGATGCATAGTTGGATGACAAACTACGAATTGGATTTAATCATGACAGCATAATACGATGACTCCATCAACTCAACACGCAGGGAGTCATACATGAACGGATGGATCACCGTATTTGCCCCGCTGGCCATGCTGGCCGGCGCCGTCGTCCCCTTCCAGGCGGGCGCAAATGCCGCGCTGGGCCGCAACCTGGGCCACCCGCTGTGGGCGACCATTGCCTCGCTGGCCGTCAGCGCCGTGCTCGCTTCACTGGTGATGCTGCTCTGGCGGGTGCCGGCGCCCGATGTCCAGCTCGCCATGCGCGGACCGGGCTGGTCCTGGCTGGGCGGCGCGGCCGGCGTGTTTTATATTACGGCCGCGCTGATGCTGGCGCCGCGCATGGGGTCCGGTCCCTTCATGGCCGCCGTCATCGGCGGGCAAATGCTGGCCGCGCTGGCCATCGACCGCTACGGCTTGCTGGGCTTTGCCGTCAAGCATATTTCTCCGCTGCACTGGGCCGGTGCGGGGCTGGTGGTGGCGGGCGTGATCCTGACGCAAGTGGCCAACAGCCGCGCCGTGTGATAACACGGCAAGACGAAAAAAACCAGCGCCGTCGCCGGGGCTGGTTTTGATCGTGCGCAATACTGGATTACTTGTCCAGCAGGGCATTGACGGGCATCAAGTCCGTTTCCTTCAAGGTGCCGGCCGCCGCCTTCAGGCGCAAGCCGTTCATGATGGTGTCGTAGCGGGCTTTCGACAGGTCTTTTTGTGTCGAGAACAATTGTTTCTGCGCATTCAAGACGTCGATATTGATGCGCACGCCCACTTGATAGCCGAGCTGGTTCGACTCCAGCGCCGATTTGCTCGACACTTCCGCCGCTTCCAGCGCCTTGACTTGCGCCAGGCCGCTATTGACGCCCAGGAAAGCCTGGCGCGCGCCTTGCGAGGCCGTGCGGCGTGCCGTTTCCAGGTCGTTGCGGGCCTTGTTTTCCAGCGCGATCGATTCGCGTACCTTGCTGGTGACGGCAAAGCCGCTGAAGATCGGGATGCTCCACTGCACGCCGATGGCATTATTGTTATTGCCGTTGCCATTGCCGCCGCCCGAGGAATAGGTATGGCCAGCGTTGGCGATCAGGTCCACGGTCGGGTAGTGGCCGGCGCGGTTGCGGCCGATGTCGCGCTTGGCCGATTCCACGTTGAACTGGGCCGTGACGACGCCGTAGTTCTGTTCTTCGGCGGACGACACCCACGGCTCGACGGCAGCCGGTTCGGGCGCGCTGATGACCACGCCCGTGCGCATCGGTGCCAGGGTGGTCGGCGCTTCGCCGATGATGGTTTGCAAGGCGCTGCGCTTGTTGGCCAGGTCATTGATGGCGGCAAATTCCTGCGCCACCACCAGGTCGTAGGCCGCTTGCGCTTCGTGCGTATCGGTAATCGTTTGCGTGCCCACTTCGAAGTTGCGCTTGGCCGATGCCAGTTGCTCCGTCGTGGCGACCTTTTGCGCCTGCGTGGCGCCCAGGTTGTCCTGCGCGCTCAGCACGTCAAAATACGCCTGCGCCACGCGGGTGATCAGGTCTTGCTGCACTTGCGCAAATTGCGCTTCGGCAATCGCCTGCGCCAGCTTGCTTTGCTGATAGGTTTCCCAGCGATCCCAGCGGAACAGCGGTTGCGCCAGTGTCAAATTGTAGGCATTCGTGCGCACGTTCACGGACGGCGAGGTGATCTTGTTGCCGCCATTGTTCTGGACGATTTGCTCCTGATTGCCGCGCGTATTGCTGCCCGAGGCGGAGATTTGCGGCAGCAAGCCTGCCAGCCCCTGCGGAACCCGCTCCATCCCGGCCGACAGGGCCGCGCGCGCGCTGGCGTACTGCGCGTCATTGGCCAGCGCCTGCTGGTACACCTGGATGAGATCGGCCGCCTGCGCTTGCAGCGAGTATGTCATCGAGACAAAGGCGCTGGTCATCAGCACGGCGATAAGGGGTTTCCGCATTGCATTTCTCCGTTGGAGTCGTCAAAAGTTGATGGAATCAAAAATCTGCTACCGCTTGCCTTGCGCCCGCCGGGTGAGCGGGGTACAGGCCTCCGCAGGCATGCAGGAAAACATGCCTGGGTGCATCTACTGCAAAATAACTTAGTATTTAGGCATCGCGCTGTCGACTTGCAGCGCCCAGGCATGCACGCCGCCCGTCAAATTACTGATCTTGCCAAAACCATTGCGCTCCAGGAAGGCTGCCACTTGCATGCTGCGCATGCCGTGATGGCAGATGCAGACGATCTCGGCGTCTTCATCGAGGTCATCGATGCGCGCAGGAATCGAATTCATCTGCATCAGGGTGGCACCGTCGAGGTGGCACAGGTCGAACTCCCACTGTTCCCGCACGTCCAGCAACAAGGGGCGCGGGCGGGAAGGGTCAGCCAGCCAGGCGGCCAGCTGCGGTGCACTCAAATGCTCCATCGAATCGGTCGCCTCAGAACTGGAAATGCGACGGTGCCACGGCTTGCAGCGGCGTGACATTGGTTTCAAACAGCTTGCGCGTGTCGTACGCCTTGTCCGAGCTGCGCGTGATCAGGTGCGCCGACATGATCGGCGCTTCGCCGATGATGGCCAGGATGCGTCCGCCGACTTTCACTTGTTGCAACAGTGCTTCCGGCAACACGGCCAGGGCGCCGGACACGACGATCACGTCATACGGTGCGCCCTTGCTCCAGCCTTGCGCGCCGTCGCCTAGTTCCACGGTGACGCTCGTCACACCGTTGGCGGCCAGGGTCTGCTCGGCCAGGGTTTTCAATTGGGGAACGATTTCCACGCTCGTCACATGACGTGCCTTGTGCGCCAGCAACGCGGCCATGTAGCCGCTGCCGGTGCCGATTTCCAGCACATTTTCATGCTTTTTGACGGCTACGTCTTGCAAAATGCGCGCTTCCAGCTTCGGCGTCAACATGCATTCGCCACCGCCCAGTGGAATTTCGGTATCGACGAAGGCCAGGTTTTTATAGGCGGCCGGCACGAAATCTTCACGCTTGACCACGTTCAACAGCTCCAATACGTCGATATCCAGTACGTCCCATGGACGGATCTGCTGTTCGATCATATTGAAGCGGGCTTGTTCGATATTCATCTTTGGACTCGGTAAGTGAAGTAATAATCCGCCATTTTATCGTTGAACTGGCTGAAAGCACATGTTAACCATAAAGGCGGGGAATGGAGGAAATTTGCGACGATCTGCAGATTTGGGGGGGCGAACCTTGGAAAAGGGGCAACTGAACGGTAGAGGCAAGCTCCGCATATCAACTTTTTCCGGGCGCCTCCACCTGCAAGCTGCGCAAACTCATGTCGATAAAGGCATCCATGTAGGCGACGGGATCGATGTTCTTGACCTCGCACGGCAGGAAGGAGTGCGTCCACATCATCAGCATGGTGACGGGCGCGCTGAGGATGGTGCTGACCAGCACGGGATCGACCTGGCGAAATTCGCCGCGCTGCATGCCCCGTTCCAGCAAGGTGGCGATCAGCGCATTGCCGCGCGTGACCACCTCTTCGTTGTAAAACTGCGCCAGTTCCGGGAAGTTGTTCGCTTCGGCCAGCATCAGCTTGGTCAAACCGGCCAGCTTGGTGGCACCGAATTCTTCCCACCATTGCATCATCATGCTGCGCAATAACTCGGCACTACTGCTGTCCGAGGCGGCCATGCTGTCTTCCGCCTCGCCGATGGAATGCACGATATTGTCGCGCACCACGGCCTTGAACAGCTCTTGCTTGTTCTCAAAGTACAGGTACAGGGTGCCTTTCGACACGCCGGCCCGCTTGGCCACATCCTCCAGGCGCGTCGATGCGAAGCCCCGTTCGACAAACAGGTCGAGGGCGGCGGCGAGCAATTCCTGCGGGCGGGCATCCTTGCGCCGCTCCCAGCGGGGCTTGGTATCAATCGGGGCTTGCATGTGTCTTTCCAAGTAACTTACTTTTGAGTCATTAATAGTAGCCCTGTCTATGGGCAAGGTCAAGCGCGGGGCACCGCCCGGCACGCCGAACACGGGTATTGTACGCTCCGTGCCGGCGTTGGCGACACCTCCACTGCCGCCGGACCTGCGGCGTCAGGTGAAGCAGAATGCGTTTCAGCCCGCGTTTTGCGCAGTTCGTCGCATTTCCATGCAAGCCAGCGCACCGCTTTGCTATCTTCTCATCGACAGCACGGCAGCCGCGGCGCGGCAGCCGGCTTTTTTCTTGTCCCGAACTAAAACAATCATAAAGGAAACACCATGCGTACCTTGCTGGCCCTGTGCTGTGCCGTTGCCCTTGGCGGTTGCGCCATCGTCATCAACCCCAACGATGGCGAAGTGCGCTATGCCGATTCCAGCAGCAATGTCATCCAGGGCAACGGGCAAGTGAGCCGCGACGTGCGCCAGGTCAGCAACATCAGCGCGCTCGACATCGACAATATGAAGCGCATCGACATCAAGATCGACGTGCGCGTCGGCCCGACGGCATCGCTGGTGATCGAAGCGGACAGCAATCTGCAACCGCTGATCCATAGCGACGTGAACGGCAACACGCTGCGTCTGTGGAGCGACACGAACATTCGCAGCAGCAATGGCATCCACGTCATCTATACGACACCGCAATTGAGGAAAATCAACATCTCCGGCTCGGGCCGCCTGGTGGTCAGCGGCCTGAATGGGGACGATTTCAGCCTGGAACAGCGCGGGTCGATGAAGAGCGAATTGTCGGGCACGACGGGACGCTTCGACGTGGCCAACAATGGCTCGGGCAGCATCAATGCGGCGGCCCTCGCCAGCGGCAACACGGACGCGGTGCAGAACGGTTCTGGCAGCATCCAGCTGGGCAGCGTGCACGGCGAACGCATCAACGTGGCCGTCAACGGCTCGGGCAGCATCAGCGCCAACGGCGCCGTGCAGCGCCTCGACGCCAACGTGAATGGCTCGGGCGATGTCAACCTGGCGTCGCTGCGCAGCGACGTTGCCTATCTGGCGAGCAACGGCTCCGGCGACATCGACGTCAGCGTCCAGAATGAAGTCAACGCCCGCGCCAGCGGTTCCGGCCGCATCACCGTGCATGGCGATCCGGCCCGCCGCACTTTGTCGGGCAAGCGCGTCAGCATCGTGCGCTGAACGCGCCCGGGCAACACGCGGGAGCCGGCTTGCTATACTGTCGGCTCCTCACCCGCCCGTCTGAACTCCCATGTCACCATCTGCCACCCTGGCATGCCGTCCTTCGTGCGGCGCCTGCTGCACCGCACCGTCCATCACCAGCCCGATTCCTGGCATGCCGGAGGGAAAACCGGCGGGCGTGCGCTGCGTGCAGCTGGCCGATGACAACCGTTGCAAGATCTTTGGCCAGCCGGAACGGCCCGCGTTTTGCGGCGGCTTGCAGCCATCCGCGGAGATGTGCGGCAACAGCCGCGAACACGCGGTGCACTGGCTGGCGGAGTTGGAACGGCTGACGGCGCCCTGAGCGGCGTCCCTGCTTGCATCGCGCTTAGCGCGCGTCTTCCGCTTCCTCGGCGTCGCGCTGCCGCTTGTATTCCAGCAAGGTGGCAATCCCCAGATAGATCAGCAGCAGGCACACGGAATCGCGTGCATCGCTCCAGCCCAGCGTGCCATGACGCATCCAATGCAGCGCATTCAACACGATCATCATGCCCAGGATCAACCATCCACTGCGGCGCAGGGCGCGGCCCGGCAAGCTTGCCTTGAAAGAGGTACTTGAAAACATGGCTTCCCTTATTTCATTCCATTTTTTACAACACTAACAGAATTTATATCTTTTCGGCAATATCTGACGGAAACCTGCGTACACTTGACTCGTTTTGCACGTTTGCGTATATTCATGCACATTCCTGCACGTTTTAGAAAAAAACCATGTCCGCCACCCTGCTCCTCAAACAACGCCACGCGCTGATCCAGCAACAATTGCACGCCGATGGCAGGGTGCTGGCGCTGGATCTGGCGCGCCAGCTTGACGTGTCCGAAGATACGATACGGCGCGACCTGCGCGAGATGGCGGCGGCCGGCCTGTGCCAGCGCGTGTATGGCGGCGCCCTGCCGCTGGCGCCGGATGGCGGCACCTTGAGCCAGCGCAAGCAGGAAGCGCCGGAACGCAAGGCGCGTCTGGCGCAGGCCGCCGTCTCCCTCGTGCGCGCGGGTCAGGTGCTGTTTCTCGATGCGGGTTCAACCAACCTCGCCATCGCCAGCACCTTGCCAGAGTTAGCGCTCACTGTCATCACCAATGCGCCAGCCATTGCCATGGCGCTGATGGAACGCCCGGAAATCGAGCTGATCATGGCTGGCGGCAGGGTCGACCGGCGCGCCGGCGCCAGCCTGGGCCCGCAGGCCTTGCGCACGGTCGAGCGCATGCATCCCGACCTGTGCTTCCTCGGCGCCTGCGGCGCCGATGCGGACGCGGGCGTGACGGCGTTCAACTACGACGAGGCCGAGTTCAAGCGCAGCATCGCCGGCGCCAGCAAGGCCGTGGTCGTGGCCGTCACCAGCGACAAGCTGGGTACCGCCGCGCCCTTTGGCGTGCTGGCCACCGGCTTGCTGCAGCACCTGGTGCTGGAAGCCGATGCCGACGCTGCCCACCTGGCCGCCTTTGAACGGCTGGGCGTGCAAGTATTGCGCGCCCGCGCCTGATGTTATCCACCCGACCTTTGAAAAGTTCCCCCATGCATCTCACCGGCACCCTGCAACAACGCGCCACGCGCCTGGTCTTCTTCGCCGCCGGCCTCGGCATGGCCGCCTGGGCCCCGCTGGTCCCCTACGCCAAATCGCGCCTGGGCCTCGATGAAGCCACCCTCGGCATTTTGCTGCTGTGCCTGGGCGCCGGCTCGCTGTGCGCGATGCCGTTTACGGGCATGCTCACGGCACGCTTCGGCTGCCGCAAGGTCATCTGCGGCGCCGGCCTGCTCCTGACCGCCATCCTGCCCGGCTTGGCGCTGGCCGCCACGCCGCTGCAGTTGGGCCTGGTGCTGCTGGTGTTCGGCGCGGCCATGGGCACGTTTGACGTGGCCATCAACATCCAGGCCGTGATCATCGAAAAGGCCAACGGCGGCGCCATGATGTCGGGCTTTCATGCGCTGTTCAGCGTGGGCGGCTTTGCCGGCGCGGCTTGCATGGCCTTGCTGCTGTGGCTGGGCCTGACGCCGGCCTGGTCGTGCGTGGTGGTAATGCTGCTGCTGTGCGGCGTGCTGGGTGCGGCGCAAGGCCATCTGTTGCCGACCGCCTCCGCCTCCGGCGAAAAGACGCAGCTGTTCGTCATGCCGCATGGCGCCGTCATTTTCATTGGCCTGTTGTGCTTTATCGTTTTCCTGGCCGAAGGCGCCATCCTCGACTGGAGCGCCCTGTTCCTCACCACCACGCGCGGCGTGGAAGAAGCCAAGGGCGGCCTCGGCTACGCCGCCTTCGCCATCGCCATGACGGTGGGCCGTTTCACTGGCGACAAGGTGGTCAGCCGCTTTGGAGGAAAGCGTGTGCTCACTTTTGGCGGCTTGTGCGCGGCGGCAGGCTTCTTCCTGGCCGTGCTGGCGCCGCACGCCAGTCTGGCCATGCTTGGCTTCGTGCTGATCGGCCTGGGCGCGGCGAATATCGTGCCCATCCTGTTCACGGCGGCAGGCAACCAGCATGCCATGCCGGCCAGCCTCGCGGTGGCGGCCATCACCACCATCGGCTACGCGGGCATCCTGGCCGGCCCGGCCGTGATTGGCTTTGTCGCCCACGCCACCAGCCTGAACATCGCCTTCGCCATGCTGGGCGCCGCCCTGCTGCTGGTGGCGGCCAGCGCGCGCCTGGTGGCGCCGGCAAAACAAGTATCCTGATCCCTCCCCTGCCTGGCGGACGGCGCTAAAAAAGCGCCGCCCAACTGCGCCCAAATAAGGTTCGCGGGCCTGCGGCATGGTAAGCTTCGACCCCGCGCACATTGCTGGCGCCACGCGGTCATCCCATCCTGTCACTTATACCCGTACTTATACCCTTTTATACATCTATGGATCTCATTCTTGCGTTAAAAGCCATCATCATGGGGCTGGTCGAAGGTTTTACCGAATTCTTGCCGATTTCGTCCACGGGGCATCTGATCCTGGCCGGCAGTCTGCTCGACTTTACCAAGGATGTCTCGAAAGAAGTCATGGACGTCTTCGAGATCGCCATCCAGGCCGGTGCCATCCTGGCCGTGTGCTGGGAATACCGCCAGCGCATCGGCAGCGTGCTGTCCACCTTCAGCACCGAAGTCAAGTCGCGCAAATTTGTGCTGAACGTGGCCATCGCCTTCATTCCGCTGGCCGTCATCGGCCTGGCCATCGGCAAGATGATCAAGCATGCGCTATTCAAGCCAGTACCGGTCGCCATGGCCTTCATCATCGGCGGCATCATCATCTTGCTGGTGGAGCGCCGCGCGCGCACCAACCCCGTCACCGTGCGCGTCAACTCGGTCGATGAAATGACGCCGTTCGACGCCCTGAAGGTGGGCTGCGCGCAGGCATTCGCGCTGATTCCGGGCACCAGCCGTTCCGGCTCGACCATCATCGGCGGCATGCTGCTGGGCCTGTCGCGCAAGACAGCCACCGAATTCTCGTTCTTCCTGGCCATCCCGACCTTGTTCGCGGCCACCTTCTACTCGCTGTACAAAGCGCGCGACATCCTGTCGGCCACCGACGTGCCCCTGTTCGGCCTGGGCACCGTGGCCGCCTTCATTTCCGCCTTCCTGTGCGTGCGCTGGCTGCTGCGCTACATCAGCTCGCACGACTTCACGTTTTTTGCCTGGTACCGCATCGTGTTCGGCTTGCTGGTGTTGGCCAGCGCCCACTACGGCTGGGTTGTTTGGGCAGAATAAGGCACTATGAATCAAGATCTTAACCAGCGCGCGCTGCACCTGCTGCAAACCGTTTTCGGCTACCCGGCCTTCCGCGGCCAGCAAGCCGACATCGTCGACCACGTCAGCCATGGCGGCGACGCGCTGGTGCTGATGCCCACGGGCGGCGGCAAATCGCTGTGCTACCAGATTCCCGCCCTGCTGCGCGATGGCGTGGGCGTCGTCGTATCGCCGCTGATCGCGCTGATGCAGGACCAGGTGGACGCGCTGGAAGAAGTCGGCGTGCGCGCCGCCTTCCTCAATTCCACGCAGACCTACGAAGAAGCGAGCCGCATCGAGCGCCTGGTGCGCACGGGCGGCATCGACGTCGTCTACGTGGCGCCCGAGCGCCTGATGACGCAGCGCTGCCTGGACCTGTTCCAGGCGTCGAAGATCTCGCTGTTCGCCATCGACGAGGCGCATTGCGTGGCCCAGTGGGGCCACGACTTCCGCCCCGAATACATCAAGCTGTCGGTGCTGCACGAGCAGTTCCCGGACGTGCCGCGCATTGCGCTCACAGCCACCGCCGACCCGCAGACGCGCGCCGAAATCGCCCTGCGCCTACAGCTGGAAGATGCGCGCCAGTTCGTCTCGTCCTTCGACCGCCCGAACATCCGCTACCAGATCGTGGAAAAGGCGAATGGCCGCAAGCAGCTGCTCGACTTCATCAACACGGAACACGCGGGCGACTGCGGCATCGTCTACTGCCTGTCGCGCAAGAAAGTCGAAGAGACGGCAGAATTCCTGAACCAGAGCGGCATCCGCGCCCTGCCCTACCACGCGGGCATGGAATACGCGAAACGCAGCGCCAACCAGGCGCGCTTCCTGCGCGAAGAAAATATCGTCATGGTCGCCACCATCGCCTTCGGCATGGGCATCGACAAGCCCGACGTGCGCTTCGTCGCGCATCTGGATCTGCCGAAAAGCATCGAGGGCTATTACCAGGAAACGGGGCGCGCGGGCCGCGACGGCATGGCCGCCAACGCCTGGATGGCGTACGGCTTGCAGGACGTGGTGCTGCAGCGGCGCATGATCGACGAATCGGAGGCGGACGACACCTTCAAGCGCGTGCTGGGCGTGAAACTCGACGCCATGCTGGGCCTGTGCGAAACACTCAGCTGCCGCCGCATGCGATTGCTCGAATACTTCGGCGAACCGGCTTCGCCGTGCGGCAATTGCGACACCTGCCTGGTGCCGCCCGTGTCCTTCGACGGCACCGTGCCCGTGCAAAAACTGCTGTCGGCCATCTACCGCGTCGACCAGCGTTTCGCCGGCGGCCACGTGATCGACGTGCTGCGCGGCGTGGAGTCCGAACGCATCAAGACCTGGCACCACGATGCGCTGTCCGTCTTCGGCATCGGTTCGGACCTGGGTGAAGCGGAATGGAAGTCGATCCTGCGCCAGGCCATCGCGCTGGGCCTCGTGTCGGTCGACCATGAACAATACAGCTCGCTGAAATTGACGGACGCCTCGCGTCCCGTGCTCAAGGGCGGCCAGAAAGTGCAGCTGCGCCAGTACCAGAAACCGGTGAAAACCAGCAAGCGCAGCACCAGCGTGGCGAAGGGCTATGTCGAGACGGATCTGTCCACCAGCGAGCAGGCCATCTTCGACAAGCTGCGCTGGTGGCGCGTGGAGACGGCGCGCACGCACAACGTGCCGGCCTACGTCATTTTTGTCGATGCCACCCTGCGCGAAATCGCCAAGGCCAAACCCACCTCGCTCGAGCAGATGCGCGGCGTGAGCGGCGTGGGCGAGAAAAAACTGGCCTCGTACGGCGACGAAATCGTCGCCATGATCCTGGAGATGATTTAATGGAAGATTTGATGGAAGCACTCTCGTCCGACCTGATCTATCAGGCCGTGAAAATTCTCGGCGCCCAGCCCGACGCCGAAGACGCGGTGGAAGCGCAAGTACGGCTACTGGTGCAGGACGATCTCACCGTGCGCCGCCTGGCCGACGTGGTGCCGGAAGCCTTCGGCCTGGTGCTGGCGTCGCACCTGCCCGGCGCCGAAAACATGACCCTGCCCCATACCTTCTGCGCCCAGGACGAGGACGGCGAATGGGTGGAGTTTCCCATGCGCCGCGAGCCGATCTTTGTCGTCGCCGCGGATATCGCCCAGCACACCTTCCACAACGGCCCGCGCGCGCTGATACAAAACCTGGCCAACCGCAGCTCCTTGCTGTCGGCCATCAACAAGGCCTTGAATGCGGGCGGCTCGCTCGACGGCACGACCCTGGGTCCGCCATCCTTCTTCGGCCTGCCGGCATCGCTGTACCAGCCGGCGGCATCACCCGCTACGCCCTGAGCACTTCACTTTGCCCTTGTCCTTGATAAGAGAACGCTGCCGCGATGGAAACCAAATGGCTGGAAGACTTCATTTCGCTCGCTGAAACGCATAACTTCAGCCGTTCCGCGGCCCTGCGCCACGTCACTCAGCCGGCCTTCTCGCGGCGCATCCAGTCGCTGGAAAACTGGCTCGGCATCGACCTGGTCGACCGCACCTCCTACCCCACGCGCCTGACGCCGGCCGGCGCCGTGTTCTACGAGCAGGCACTGGAAATGCTGGGGCAGATCAACGGCGTGCGCGCGCTGTTGCGCGGCAAGCGGGCCGCCACGCAGACGAGCGTCGATTTCGCCGTGCCCCACACGCTCTCACTGACCTTCATGCCGAAGTGGCTGACGGCCCTGGAAGAAGGTTTTGCGCCGATCAACAGCCGCCTGATGGCCCTGAACGTGCACGACGCCGTGCTGCAGTTGGTCGACGGCGGCTGTGACCTGCTGCTGTGCTATCACCATCCGCGCCAGCCGGTGCAGCTGGACCCGGGCCGCTACGACATGCTGGTGATGGGCCGCGAAACCCTGCGCGCCTATGCGCGCTGCGGCCAGGACAAGGTGCCGGACTTCGTCCTGCCCGGCAGCGCCAAGGAGCCGCTGCCCTTCCTCTCCTACACCAGCAACGCCTACCTGGGACGCATGGTGGAATTGCTGGTGGCCGACGCCAAGGCGCCGCTGTTCCTGGAAACCTGCTACGAAACGGACATGGCCGAAGGCTTGAAGATGATGACGCTGGAAGGCCGCGGCATCGCCTTCCTGCCCGAATCGGCCGTCATGCGCGACGTCAAGTACAAACACCTGGCGCGCGCCGACGGCGGCGCGCCAGGCTGGGAAATCGAGCTGGAAATCCGTTTGTACCGGGAACGCCCATCGAGCCTGCGTCCCGGCAAACAGATCGTCGAAAGCCTGTGGCAATACCTGGTGCAGTCGCAGGACGGCAAGGCGCGCATGGGCAAGCGCCGCAAACGCGCCACCGAGGCCCCCCAGTCCTGACTGGCAATCCTGGCAACACAACTATGCAATAAATGCATAACCGGATGCGCACAAAGCATTGGCCGGGGCATGAGGCTATCGCCTACGATGCGGTTCCGCTGCGCGCAGCTGCATATCGGCTGTGCCTCTAACGTATTCGTATTGTCCAGGAGCTTATCAAGCATGACCAGCAAGCACGCACTTCCTTCCTACCTGAATCCTGAAGACCTTGGCCCATGGGGCGTCTACCTCGAGCAGATCGACCGCGTTACGCCGTACCTGGGCAACCTGTCGCGCTGGGTGGAAACGCTGAAGCGTCCAAAGCGCATCCTGACGGTCGACGTGCCTATCGAGCGCGATGACGGCACCATTGCCCACTACGAAGGCTACCGCGTGCAGCACAATCTGTCGCGCGGCCCGGGCAAGGGCGGCGTGCGCTTCCACCAGGACGTGACGTTGTCGGAAGTGATGGCCCTGTCGGCCTGGATGACGGTCAAGAATGCCGCCGTCAACGTGCCATACGGCGGCGCCAAGGGCGGTATCCGTGTCGATCCGAAGACCCTGTCGCGCAACGAACTGCAACGCCTGACCCGCCGCTACACGAGCGAGATCAGCATGATCATCGGACCAAACAAGGATATCCCGGCGCCGGACGTCAACACGAATGAACAAGTCATGGCGTGGATGATGGACAGCTACGCCATGATCGGCGGCAATATGTCGACCGGCGTGGTGACGGGCAAGCCAATCTCGCTGGGCGGCAGCCTGGGCCGCCGCGATGCGACGGGCCGCGGCGTGTTCGTCGTCGGTTGCGATGCGGCCGCCAAGGTCGGCATGTCGCTCGAAGGCGCGAAAGTCATCGTGCAAGGTTTCGGCAACGTGGGCGGCGTCGCTGCACGCATGTTCGCTGAAGCCGGCTCGAAAGTGGTGGCGGTACAAGACCACAAGACCACCGTCGTGCACGCTGGCGGCTTGAACATCCCGCAACTGCTGGCACACGTGGCCGAAGTGGGCAGCGTCGAAGGCTTCCCGGGCGCCGAGGCATTCGTGCCGCGCGAAGATTTCTGGGGCATCGATTGCGACATCCTGATCCCGGCCGCGCTGGAACAGCAGATCACGGCCGAACGCGCACAAGTCATCCGCGCCAAGATCATCCTGGAAGGCGCCAATGGCCCGACCCTGCCGGCAGCGGACGACATCCTGACCGACCGTGGCGTGCTGATCGTGCCGGACGTGCTGGCCAACGCCGGCGGCGTGACCGTCAGCTACTTCGAGTGGGCGCAGAACTTCTCGAGCTTCTTCTGGACGGAAGAAGAAATCAACAGCCGCCTGACCCGCATCATGCGCGAAGCGTTCGACGCCGTATGGCAAGTGTCGCAAGAGAAGAAAGTGTCGATGCGTACCGCGACCTTCATCCTGGCGTGCACCCGCGTCCTGCAAGCTCGCGAAGTGCGCGGCCTGTATCCATAATGGCTGCCTGAGAAAATGCCTGGGGCGTTGTTGCTTCGCCTCGCCGTACTTGCGTACTGTCTTCGGCTTTGCGCCTAGCCCCAGACATTTTTCAGGCGCCATTGCTACCTTTGACGCCATTGGTTTAATGGCGCTCTAAAAAAATCCCGCCACACTGACGTGTGAGCGGGATTTTTTGTATCTGGCGGATTTTTTTACGCCGCGTAGCCTTGCGGGTTCTGGTGCTGCCAGCGCCAGTGGTCGCGGCACATGTCGTCGATGTTTTTCTGTGCTTGCCAGCCCAGCAATTCCTTCGCCTTGTCGGCCGAGGCGTAGCAGCTGGCGATGTCGCCGGGGCGGCGCGGCACGATGTCGTACGGTACCTGGCGGCCGCTGGCGGCTTCGAAGGCGCGTACGGTATCGAGCACGCTGTAGCCATGGCCCGTGCCCAGGTTGACGGTAAAGCCGCCCTCGGTGGCAAACAGGCGGTTCAACGCGGCCACGTGGCCCAGCGCCAGGTCGACCACGTGGATATAGTCGCGTACGCCCGTGCCGTCCGGCGTGGCGTAGTCGTTGCCGAAGACGGCCAGGCGTTCGCGGCGACCCACCGCCACCTGGGCAATGAACGGCATCAGGTTGTTCGGGATGCCGGCCGGATCTTCGCCGATCAAGCCGCTGGCATGCGCACCCACCGGATTGAAGTAGCGCAACACGCCGACTTGCCACTGGGCATCGGCATGCACGAGATCAGCCAGTATCTGCTCGACCATCAGCTTCGAGCGGCCATACGGGTTGGTCACGGACAGGCGCGACGATTCCAGAATCGGCAAGGCCTCCGGGTCGCCATACACGGTGGCCGACGAGCTGAACACAAAACGTTTCACATTCGCCGCCGCCAGCACTTCCAGCAAGGCCACGGTGCCCGTGACATTGTTGTCCATATACATCAGTGGCTGCGCCACGGATTCGCCCACCGCCTTCAAGCCCGCGAAATGGATCACGGCATCGATGGCGTGTTCGCCCAGGACGGTGGCCATGGCCGCGCGGTCGCGCACGTCCGCTGCATAGAAGGGTACGCTTTTGCCGGAGATGCGCTCCACGCGCGCCATCGCTTCGCGCGCGCTATTGCACAGATTATCCACCGCGACGACCTCAAAGCCGGCAGCCAGCAATTCGACACAGGTATGCGAACCGATGAAACCGGATGCGCCGGTCACGAGTATTTTCTTGGACATAATATCAATCAATGCAAAAAAGATAAGACTACCGTAATTCACCCGCCCTGCCTAGCCAGCGCACGCTAGCGTGCGCGTTAAAAAAGCCTGCGGCGTCGCCGCGGCAGGCTTGTTCTCGTGCAAACGGCACGGGTGGGCAAACCGCCAGGTTATTTCTTGATGAACACCAGATCCCACACGCCATGGCCCAGCTTCAAGCCACGGTTTTCAAACTTGGTCAGAGGACGATACGCCGGCTGCGGCGCATAGCCATCGGCGCTATTGTGCAGCTGCGGCTCGGCGCCCAGTACTTCCAGCATTTGCACCGCGTAATCTTCCCAATCGGTGGCGCAATGCAGATAGCCGCCCGGCGCCAGGCGATCGGTCAATTGCTTGACGAACGGCGACTGGATCAGGCGGCGTTTGTTGTGGCGCGCCTTGTGCCATGGATCGGGGAAGAAAACGTGGATACCGGCCAGCGAATTGGCGGGAATCATGTGCGTGAGCACTTCCACGGCATCGTGCTGCAGCAGACGCAGATTCGTCAGCGACTCTTCGCCAATCAACTTCAACAGGCTGCCGACACCGGGCGTATGCACTTCGACGCCGATGAAATCCTTTTCCGGCATGGCTTTGGCGATATGCGCGGTCGTCGCGCCCATGCCGAAGCCGATTTCCAGGATGACGGGCGCCTTGCGGCCGAATACCTGCTCGAAATCCATCGGTTCTTTGGCGAAAGGCAACAGAAACTGCGGGCCCAGGGTCTCGAGCGCGCGCGCCTGCGCCACGGAAAGCCGTCCCGCGCGGGTCACGAAACTGCGGATGCGGTGTTCGGTCGGATCGTACATCATCGGCCGCGCCGGGCCGTTTGCTGGGGTATCAGAAGACATGGGAATGGAGAAATAAGTGGCTGCGCCGCATCAAGCCAGGCGCCAGCGAAAAATGGAGCGGGTGAAGGGAATCGAACCCTCGTCGTAAGCTTGGGAAGCTTCTGCTCTACCATTGAGCTACACCCGCGAAGCCTGCATTTTACGCGGGATGGCGAGGACTTGGCAAACATGTGGATCGCTTTCGAATGCATCAGCAATTCCCGCGATATTTGACAAAAACATGGACCGCAGCCTCGGCAAGGTGCTGTTTTTGTTGATAGAGAACAACATCTTCAGACCGCCAGACACGCAGAATGGTCAGGTATGTAGCTAAAATAGAATAAATTATCGTTGCCACGGACTGTACGGCGCAGACTAGCAAGAGAAATGTTGCTACAATCATGTGACAGTTTAGCATTCCCGCTGTTCAACCTAAAAGGATATCCCATGAAGAAAATTCTGATCGCTTCGGCAATCCTGTGCTTCGCTTCCGCACAAGCCATGGCTCAATCGGCTCCAGCTCCTGTACCAGTCGCAGCGGCACCAGCTGGTGGTGCTGCTGCTGGCGCCGCTGCCGGCGCCACTGTTGCCGGCCTGAGCACGAGCGCCCTGATCGCAATCGGCGCCGCAGTTGCCGTTGTGGCCGGTGCAGCTAGCTCGGACTCGACCACCGCGCACACGACCCCAAGCCACGCCAAATAATCTGTCGACGCCTTTGGCTGAAACAGACAAGACCAAGCCCGCGACCTGACGTCAAATCGCGAGACGCTGGCCTGGTCTCACGAGAAGCTGGCTTTGTCATACGCAGCGCCACTTCCTCGATAAAAGCCCTTTTTCATTTCTTGAAAACGGGCTTTTTATTTTTCTTCAATAATGCCCGCGCCAAGAGCCGCAGCCGTCAGGAACATGAAACGCCCTGACCAATCATGCATAGTTAATGAAAAACCAGCCTCTCCATAAACGCATGGAATTTGCCCTGCAAGGCTTGGGTGCCGCCTTCCGCATGGAATCGAGCTTTCGGCTGCAATGCCTTGCCGCCCTCCTGGTATTGCTTGTACTTGCCTGGTACCGGCCAGCGATGATCTGGTGGGCTTTGTTATTGCTCAACTGTGGCATGGTCCTCGCGGCGGAGCTCTTCAACACCGCTCTCGAAAATCTGATTGATCACCTTCATCCGGCCCTCCATCCCAGCATCAAGATCGTCAAGGACTGCGCCGCAGGAGCCGTGCTCATTCTCAGTATCAGTGCCCTATGCGTGTTTGTTGCTTTTTTGCTTGAAAACGTTGCGTGCTAAGCAGAAATACCGGGGCAGCAAACTACAATACAGGACGCGCCAAAGTGCGTGTCTCTCAGGCTCCATGGAGTCCGGAGAAAATACAAAGATTCCTGTAATTTATTAAAAATATTGCTCTCATTGGCAATAATTACATTTACATTGAAGCATAAATGACTATTCCCCTCGTACCGGTAATTCTTTGTGGTGGTTCCGGCACACGTTTATGGCCGCTTTCGCGCGAGGTATTCCCGAAACAGTTTCTGCGCTTGTCCACTCAGGGCAGCATGCTGCAACAAACGCTGCAGCGCCTGGCAGGCATAGACACCGTGTCGCCAGCACTGCTGGTATGCAACGAATCCTCGCGTTTTGTTGTCGCAGAGCAAGTGCGTGAGATCGGTCTGGAAAATAGCCGCATGCTGCTTGAACCCATGCGCCGCAATACGGCTCCAGCAATCGCCTCGGCAGCCTTGCATGCGATAGAGAGTGGTGAGGATCCGCTCCTGCTGGTGCTGCCTTCGGACCACGTCATTCTGGACGCCCCGGCCTTCCATCGCGCCGTCGCGCTGGCGCGTACTGCAGCAGAGGCAGGTCAGTTGCTGACGTTCGGCATCACGCCAACGGGACCAGAGACAGGATACGGCTATATTCGCGTCGAGGGCGCTGCAAGCGGGCAAGTCCAACGCGTGCTTGAATTCGTGGAAAAGCCGGCCCTGACGCTCGCGGAACAATATGTCGCCAGCGGCGACTACTTCTGGAACAGCGGTATGTTCCTGTTCCGCGCCAGCCGCTACCTGGAAGAGTTGGCGTGCTTCCAACCCGCTGTTCTGGCAGCTTGCCGCGCTGCCATCAGCGCCGCGAAAAGCGACCTCGACTTCATTCGCCTGGACAAGGATGCCTACGCCGCCAGTCCCGATATCGCCGTGGACTACGCCGTCATGGAGCGCACCAGCCATGCTTCGACCGTCGCCCTCGATGCAGGCTGGAATGATATCGGTTCCTGGAAAGCCGTACTCGACGTGGCGGAAAAGGATGCCAGCCAGAATAGCACCCAGGGCGATGTACTGATCCAGGATTGCAACGATTGCCTGGTACACAGCACTAGCCGCCTGGTCACCGCCATTGGCATGCGCAATACCGTCATCGTGGAAACCGCCGATGCCGTGCTGGTCATGGATGCGGATCAGGCACAACAAACGAAAACCATGGTCGCGCAATTGGTCGACAGGCAGCGCCCCGAGGCCACCATGCACCGTGAAGTCTTCCGTCCGTGGGGTTCCTATGATTCCATCGGCAATGGCGAGCGCTTCCAGGTCAAGCGGATCACCGTCAAGCCTGGCGCCAAGCTGTCATTGCAAATGCATCACCACCGCGCCGAGCACTGGATCGTGGTCTCCGGCACTGCCCAGATCACGAATGGCGACAAGGAATATTTGCTGACCGAAAACCAGTCTACCTATATTCCCCTCGGCGTCGTCCACTCGCTGGCCAACCCGGGCAAGCTGCCGCTGGAATTGATTGAAATTCAATCGGGTAGCTACCTTGGGGAAGACGACATTGTCCGCTTTGAAGACCGCTACGGCCGCACTTGACCGAGCAGATACGTAAGCACCATGCATACGGCACCACAAGAATTTACACTGAAGTTTATAAGGTTTAGCAAGTCATCATGAAACCAATCGAAGGCATCTTTGTACAAGAAATAAAATGGTATTGCAGCAGCAGGGTAGAAAAATATTTCCTCACCTTTGCCGATGCGTTAGCCATGTTCACGGCATTCTGGCTCGCCGGCACATGGACCCTCGATGGCGGCGATTTGAACAACTGGGGCTTGGATAGCTCACGCCTGCTCAGTTACAGCCTGCTATCCGTGGTCACTGTGGCGATCTTCAAGCTGAAGGGCCATCATGCCAAACGCCGCCCGTACTCGAATGAAATCAAGGAACTGCTGAAGATCGCCATGGTCATGGGTCTGATCGACGCGGCCCTGGTCTTCCTCGACAAGCGCGACTCTTCGCGCGAGGCACTGTTGGCCACCTGGCTGCTGGTGCCATGCTGTGTCCTGCTGCTGCGCGGCATGGTCAAATACCTGCTGATGAAAGCTGGCGGCTGGATACGCCCCATGGTCATCATCGGATGGGGTGACAATGCCTTGCAAACAGCGCGGGCCTTCGATGAGGAAGCATTAATGGGCTATCGCCTGATTGCCTTCCTGATCCCCGAAGGCCAAGGCCGCCTGGAGCAACACTACGTGAACCGCAGCAAACAGGCGGTGCCGTGCATTCCGCTTGGTGTCAATCCTGAAGAAACGCTCAAGCTGCTGGGTGATCCGCATGCAGTTGTCGCTCTGGAGCAAGGCGGCATTGATGCCTATCAGGGCATGATCCAGCAAGTCAGCCGTTGCGTTGCCAATATGCAAGTGGTACCTGCCGTACGCGGCCTGCCCCTGTATGGCATGGAGGTCAACCATTTCTTTACACATGAGGTGCTGCTGCTGACCATGCGCAACAACCTGGCACGGCCAGGTTTACAAATGATCAAGCGCTGCTTTGATCTGACGACGGCGATCGCCGTGATGGTCGTCGGGGCGCCCATCCTGCTGTGGATCGCCGCCAAGGTCATGGCCTCTGGCCGCCCCATCTTCTACGGCCACAAACGTGTGGGGCAGAATGGCAAGCATTTTCTCTGCTACAAATTCCGTACCATGGCCGTCAATGCAGACGTCTTGCTGAAAGAATTGCTGGAGCGCGACCCTGAAGCCCGTGCCGAGTGGGACCGTGATTTCAAACTGAAGAACGACCCTCGCATCACCTCGATCGGCCACTTCCTGCGCCGGACCAGTCTTGATGAATTGCCGCAGCTATGGAACGTACTGAAAGGCGAAATGAGCCTGGTCGGGCCGCGCCCGGTTGTTGATGCGGAACTGGAGCGTTATGGCCCCCAAGTAGACTATTACCTGGAAGCGAAACCCGGCGTCACGGGTCTATGGCAAGTCAGCGGCAGGAACGACGTCAGCTATGATACGCGCGTTTATCTGGATGCATGGTATGTCAAGAACTGGTCTTTATTCAATGACATTGTTATTCTACTGAAAACGGTTAAAGTCATTTTCAAGAAAGATGGCGCGTATTAACTACATGATCAAATAAAATTTCAAATAATTTCATTTCGGAAATAGAAGAGTGAAGCATCGTGACGATGTTCAAGTAAAAAAGGATAACAACATGATTTTAGTGACTGGCGGCGCCGGCTTCATCGGCTCCAACTTTGTACGCGACTGGCTGGCGCTCAACGATGAGCCCGTGATCAATTTTGACAAACTGACCTATGCTGGCAATCTCAGCAATCTGGCCAGCCTGGAGCAAGACCCGCGGCATATCTTTGTGCGTGGCGATATTTGCGATACCGCTCACATCTCGCGCCTGCTGGCAGAACACCAGCCACGCGCCATCGTGCATTTTGCCGCAGAGAGCCATGTCGATCGCTCGATCCATAGCCCCGGCGAATTCATTTCGACCAACGTCAACGGTACCTTCAGCCTGCTGGAAGCGGCACGCGCCTATTGGAGCGGCCTGGCAGGCGAAGCCAAGGATGGATTCCGCTTCCTGCACGTCTCGACCGACGAAGTGTATGGCACCCTGGGACCGAATGATCCGCCATTCACGGAAACGACGCCGTATGCGCCAAACAGCCCCTACTCGGCATCGAAAGCGGCGTCCGATCATCTAGTGCGTGCGTATTTCCATACGTATGGCATGCCCGTGCTGACGACCAACTGTTCGAACAACTATGGCTCCTTCCATTTCCCGGAAAAACTGATTCCGCTCATCATCAGCAACGCCCGCGCCGGCAAGGCCTTGCCTATCTATGGCGATGGCATGCAAGTGCGCGACTGGCTGTACGTGGGCGACCACTGCTCGGCGATTCGCCGCGTCCTGGAAGCAGGTCGTCTGGGCGAGGTGTACAACGTGGGCGGCTGGAATGAAATGGCCAATCTGGAAGTCGTGCATACCTTGTGCGACATCCTCGATACGCTCGATCCCAAGGCGTCCGGCAGCTATCGCGAACAAATCACCTATGTACAGGATCGCCCTGGGCACGACCGTCGCTATGCCATCGACGCACGCAAGATCGAGCGCGAACTGGGCTGGAAGCCAGCCGAAACCTTCGCCACCGGCATCCGCAAGACCGTTCAATGGTACCTGGACAACCAGGCCTGGGTACGCGATGTCCAGTCGGGTGACTACCTCAAGTGGGTAGAGAAAAACTACGCGGCACGCGACACGGCCAAGGAGCAGCAATAATGGCAACCCCCATCGAACGCAAGGGCATCATCCTGGCTGGCGGTTCCGGCACGCGCCTGTACCCTGTCACCATGGCCGTCTCAAAGCAACTGCTGCCCGTATATGACAAGCCGATGATCTACTATCCGCTGACCACCCTGATGCTGGCCGGCATACGCGATATCCTGATCATTTCCACGCCACAAGATACGCCGCGCTTCCAGGAGTTGCTGGGCGATGGCAGCCAGTGGGGTATCAGCCTGACCTATGCCGTGCAGCCCAGCCCGGATGGCCTGGCACAGGCGTTCATCATCGGCAAAGAGTTTGTCGGCGATGCACCATCGGCGCTGATTCTGGGTGACAACATCTATTACGGTCACGACTTTGAATCGCAGTTGCGCGAGGCCTCGGCGCGCACCAGCGGCTCGACCGTGTTTGCCTATCATGTCACCGATCCGGAACGCTATGGCGTCGTCGATTTCGATGCACAACGCCGGGCCATCAGCATTGAAGAAAAGCCGCTCAAGCCAAAATCGAACTACGCCGTCACCGGCCTGTATTTCTACGACAGCCAGGTGTGCGATATCGCCGCCGGCATCGCCCCGTCACCACGTGGCGAGTTGGAAATCACGGATGTCAACCGTACTTATCTGGAGCGCGGGCAGTTGAACGTAGAACTGATGGGCCGCGGCATGGCCTGGCTCGACACCGGCACGCATGAATCCCTGCTCGAAGCGGGCCAATTCATCGCCACCATCGAGAACCGTCAGGGCTTGAAAGTTGCTTGCCCTGAAGAAATCGCCTACCGCCGTGGCTACATCGATGCAGCCACGCTCGAAGCATTGGCACAACCCTTGAAAAAGAACGCTTACGGTCAATACCTGCTGCGCTTGCTCGAAGAAAAAATATACTAAAGCCTGAACGGCTCATTTCACACCATGCAAATTCAAACCACCGCCATACCGGACGTCCTGATCCTTGAACCCACCGTGTTCGGCGATGACCGGGGCTTTTTCTACGAAAGCTTCAATCAGAAGCGCTTTGCCGAACTGACCGGCGTCACGCGCGATTTCGTGCAGGACAATCATTCCAAGTCGGCCAAGGGCGTGTTGCGCGGCCTGCACTACCAGATCCAGCAACCGCAAGGCAAGCTGGTGCGTGTGACCGCTGGCGAAGTCTTCGACGTCGCCGTCGACCTGCGCAAAAGCTCGCCGACGTTTGGCCACTGGATAGGCGTGACCTTATCAGCGGCCAATAAACGCCAGTTGTGGATACCAGAAGGCTTTGCCCACGGTTTTGTGGTCACCAGCGACAGCGCCGAGTTCCTGTACAAGACGACCGACTACTGGGCACCGGAGTTCGAACGCAGCCTCCTGTGGAACGATCCAGCCATCGGTATCGACTGGCCGCTCGATGGCGAACCACTGCTGTCTGGCAAAGATAAAGTCGGTACCTTGCTGGCCAATGCCGACGTTTTTGCCTGACCGTTACCGACCAATCTGACACACTGGAACAAAACTATTTCATGAGCCGTATTTTAATCACAGGAAAAACCGGCCAGGTCGGTTACGAACTAGAACGCAGCCTGCAGGGCCTGGGCGAGATCATCGCGGTGGACCGCAGCCAGATGGACCTGGCTGACCTGGACCAGGTGCGCGACGTCATCCGCCGCATCAAGCCGACGCTGATCGTCAACCCGGCAGCCTATACGGCGGTCGACAAGGCTGAAAGTGAACCGGAACTGGCGCTGCGAATCAATGGCGAAGCGCCGGGTGTCATGGCGGAAGAAGCAAAGAAACTGGGCGCTGCGATGATCCATTACAGCACCGATTACGTCTTTGACGGGTCGAAAGACGGTGCCTACGTCGAAACCGATCCGACCTGCCCCGTGAATGTGTATGGCAGCAGCAAGCTGGCCGGCGAAAAGGCGATCCAGGCGACCGGCATCCCGCATCTGATCCTGCGCACCAGCTGGGTTTACAGTACGCACGGCAAGAACTTTCTGCTGACCATGCTCCGTCTGGCCCAGGAACGTGACGAACTGAGTATCGTTTCCGACCAGTTCGGCGCGCCGACATGGAGCCGCACCATTGCCGATACCACGGCGCATATCGTGGCGCAAAGCCTGGCCACGGCTGACCGACAAGGATGGTGGGAAGAACGTTCGGGCCTGTACCATTTGACGGCCCAAGGAAAGACAAGCTGGTTTGGCTTTACCGAAGCGATCATGGCACATACGTCGGTTCAGAAAAAACCCCGCGTGAAACCGATTCTGGCGCGCGACTATCCGGTACCGGCAAAGCGGCCGAACAATTCAGTACTATCGTCGCAGCGTCTTATCAATACCTTCTGTAGTTTGCCGCAGTGGCAAGATGCGCTGAAACTGTGCCAGGATTGAGCTCGAGCCAACTCCGTTTTGCATACTCAGTGCAAAGTCCGCGCGGCCCACGGAGGTAGCTCAAGCAGCGACGACATCTCGGAGCCACGTGCTCGGGATGTGTCTTAACACACGCTGACAGCAATCTTTTCACATTGAGCAATGCTAACGAGCACTACGGCGTAGTGCATGACTCAAATGAGTTTGCGCCAAAACGCGCGTCGGCAGCAACGATCTGGCGATACATGGGCGTAATCGCCAGGTCAGCCAATACAGAGGACCGTGAAGTTGCTATCTCCCCCGTATTGGCCCATTCATTTTTTTATCATCTCCCTCTCGTGATTTTTCCGTCTCAAAAATTAATAATTAACTTCATTTTCCATGATAAAAAAATCCCTAAGCAATGAACAATCTTTGAGACTACAACTATTGCGTTTCCCTTTGATTGTCGGCGTCGTTTTCATTCATGTGTATGGCGCCACATTGATGTTTTCCGGGATCGCCACTGGAGCAAGTGAGAAGAATCATATTAGCGATTTCATTCAATCTCTTATTTCACAGGAAATTGCACGTTGCGCCGTCCCCCTTTTTTTTCTCGTCTCAGGCTATTTATTCTTTCATGACACACAATGGTCAACCGAAAGCTACGTCAAGAAAATCATCTCCCGCACCCGTACACTATTGTTTCCATTTCTTTTCTGGAACATTTTGACGTTACTGATTTTTTTTCTCGCACAGTCAGTTCCGGCAACACTGTCATACTTCTCCGGCAATAAAATATTAATTGCCAATTATAGTTTCTTCGACTACCTCAATGCAATCTTCGGGCTTACCAGATATCCTATTTCCTATCAATTTTGGTTCATCCGAGATCTGATGATATTGGCTCTATTGACACCATTGATACATTTCTCCCTCAAATGGCTGCCAAAAACTGTGCTTGGAGCACTATTTGTTCTGTGGTTTTTGAATATTGGAGAAAACAGTTCTGAATCAGCATTCTTTTTCGTACTTGGCTGTTATTTCGGCATCTATTCACAAAGCATCTTCTTGCTTGACCAGCCAATCTCAAAATTTCTAACGCCAACGCTAATAATTTATACTCTTCTGATCATCGCCAATGCATTATTCCCGGAAGCACCAAGTTATCAATACATGCACAAGACCGGCATTATTCTCGGGATACCGATCATCTTGTATTTGACGCAACCGGCGTTGGCCCTTCCCCGTCTGAAAAAAATGCTTATTGCTCTTGGATCCACCAGTTTCTTTTTATATGCCATGCATGAACCGACACTTACTGTATTCAAAAAAATATCGTACAAACTAATCCAGCCAGAACATAACTCATCAATTATTTTTATCTATTTTTTCTCGGCAATCATTACCATCATCACATCCATAGCTCTACATAAAATACTAATAAAAACATTCCCAAAATTTACTGCCGCAATTACTGGCGGCAGGTAATTAATCATCATTCAAAAACAAACGACACAAACAGCACCGCAACAATGTAATTCTTCATTTTCCTATATTCATTGCAACAGCCCCTCACTCTTTTAATCTTACGTTTACTATATTGAATTCTCATGGAACGCGGAAATACAAAACTGAAATTTTTTGACAAATATCTCGGGCCTGTCCTATTACTCGCTCTGACCCCCTTGCGTTTATTTCGCACCAGGCAAGTGCCAAAGTTAATCAATTCGGTTGCATTGCTGAAAACAGCAGCCATTGGCGATACCGTGTTGCTATCCGCAGCCATCACCGATCTACGTGTCGCCAATCCAGATATGAAAATTGTTCTGTTCACCGGCGCCTCAAATTTTGAGTTTGCCAAGCTGTTATCGGGCGCCGACCAGATCGTCAAGCTACCGCTGACCAATCCTTTCGCCTGCGTCAAAATCATACGCTCCCATCAAATCGACATTTTTATTGACTTCGACTCGTGGCCACGTATCAGTGCTCTACTCGCAGCACTGTCGCGTGCAAAAATACGGATTGGCTTCAACACATCGCAGCAATATCGCCACTTCATGCAAGACATCCCCGTACTTCACCGTAATGACCAGCATGAACTGGAGAACTATCGCGACCTGCTTGGAGTGATTGGCCTGAATGCTGCAAATTTGCCGCAGCAATTACAGCACTCTTGGAAAGAAGGTGGAAACACCATCGTCTTCCATATGTGGCCAAGTGGCACCCAGAGTCATCTGAAAGAATGGCCGGCCGAAAAATGGCACACTCTTGCGAACGAATTGCTATTACTGGGAAATTACTCGTTCGTCTTGACTGGGGGACGAGAAGACATTTCCGGCTGCGAAGCTTTTCTAGCAACCCTGCCGGCGTCACTGCGCCCGCGATTTATCAGTCACGCGGGGACATCTTTCAGCAACACACTATCGTTGTTACAGCAAGCTGCGCTGTTGGTCAGCGTCAATACAGGCATCATGCATGTGGGGGCGGCAATGGGAGTGCCAACTGTTGGCCTGCACGGCCCGACGGACCCTAGACGTTGGGGGCCTGTCGGACCACGTACTCGCTCAGTCGTCAGCAAAAGCAAAGGTGCAGGGACCTTGAATCTGGGCTTTGAATACACTCTTGAAACCGATTACATGAGCGGCATCGACGACAGTGACGTCATAAATGCCAGCCGTGAACTGCTTTGCTGGACAGCAAGCAACTGATCAGGTCAACCATGTGCATGCCAGCGATGTGAAGTGAAGTGAAGTGAAGTGAAGCACAGGTAGCAACACTTCACTTCCTGTCTTGAACACATAGGTCAGGCTTGCTGCCGTAAGAATAGCAGCCAGTAGCGCTGCAGCCGGCCCCTAGAATGCAAGGAAGGTGCGTCAATAGCGGAGAGTTACCAGACTCACGTCAATTTGGAACGGTCAAGTATCTTTGTCGTCGAATATCCATTATGGAATTCCAGCGCGATAACTTTGCCACCTGCATTTTTAACCGCATCATAGCCAACGATTTTTCAGGAACATAATCACCTCCCTCGACCAAGATGTCGGGCACAAACAGATTGATCAAACGCTCGGGTGTACTCTCCGAAAATTGGACCACCCAGTCGACGCTCCCCCCCCCCCCGCCAAGACTTGCATCCGGTCAGAGCAATGATTAGTTTAACCGATGCATCGTCATTGACAGCCACTACTAACAAGTCGCCCAACAACTTTGCAGCGGCCAGATAGCGGACATGCCCAACATGCAGAATATCGAAGCAGCCATTGGTAAATACAATGCGTTTTCCCGCCGCCTTTGCTTCGAGTACCCGTTGTAATAAGTCCCCTTCCCGCAACACCAACGAGGGCTCACCACCAGATAGATGCATGACACGCTCAAGTTCCAGTGACGTCACAGTCGCGGTACCGAACTTCCCTCACTGCAACATTGGCTGCACCGCCCGGACGCAAGTCGTCCTTGGCAATATTAACCAGTGGCACTGGCGCCTCTGATGATATGCGGCCCGTACTGCCAAACCAGTAACGATCCAGCATTAAATCGCCCCTTTACCAGCACCCGCGCACCATTCAATTGCAAACAAGCATTCCCATCATTCGACATAAATTCCCTAACAATCAGGACAAACCCAGCTTTTCCTCGATAAGTTCAATAATGATATGTAACATTTTAATATGCAGTTCTTGAACACGATCTGCAAACTGGCCGGCCTTCGTGCAAATACTGACGTCTGCCATGACGTCAAGAGCGCTACCAGCACGCCCTGTCAGGCCAACCACGATCATGCCCTTGTCTTGGGCGGCTTTGACCGCGTTCAAAATGCTCGGGCTGGTACCGCTGGTACTGATTGCCAACACGACGTCTCCTTTACGACCATGACCTTCGATAAAACGCGAGAACACGTAGTCATAGCCATAATCATTCGCCACACAAGTAATGTGGGCTGGATCACTGATGGACATAGCCGCCAGCGCCTTGCGGTTTTTCCTGTAGCGGCCGGATAGTTCTTCAGCAAAGTGAATTGCATCGCACATCGATCCACCGTTACCACAGGAAAGCACCTTACCGTCATTGCGCAACGATTCAACGATCAGATTCGCCGCCAGGTCTACATTTGCAAGCACCACTTCATTGTTGAGCAAGTCACTGAGAGCTGACTGTGCTTCCAGCAAGGAATTTCTGATCAGGGCAATACTCATTAAACACCTTCAAATAAAGAAATTTCAAATAAACCATTAACCTGCTCTAATTATTGACATGCAATCATTAACAGCCAAAGTCTTTCATACGCTAGCCAAGGCTGCCTGTACCTTGCGGATTGTTTCGTCCCAAGAAAATTTTCTGGCCTGGAGCAAGCCCTTGGTGCACAGGGATCCACGCATGTCGGTATCATTACACAAGGTATAAATACCTTTGGCGATAGACTCGACCGAATCCGGATCTACCAGCAATGCGGCATCGCCCGCTACCTCCGGTAATGAAGTGGTATTCGACGTCAATACCGGAATACCACATGACATCGCCTCAATCACGGGCAAACCAAATCCTTCGTAGAGAGACGGGAAAACCAGTCCTAGCGCTCCGCGATAAAGTCCAGGCAATTCGCTTTCCTCAACCCGTCCGGCAAATACCAGTCGTTCAGAAATTCCCAGCGTCTTCGCCTGAAGCAGTAACTCCTCAGTCGGCTTCCCCGTAAATACCAGACGAATTTCTGGATAAATATTGGACAATGCAAATGCCTGTAATATGCGTAGCTCATTCTTATGTGGTTTTCGATTGCTTACACTCAACAGATAAGAAAAACCAGGACTATACGGTGCAACATTAACGTTGTATGATGGATCGACTCCATTGCCGACATTAATTACCCTGGAAGGGTTAATGCCCGACCAATCGATAATTCGCTGCCGGGAAAAATCAGAGACGGTTAATACTGCCGAAGCATTATGGCAAGCGCGACGCATAATTATGGTGTAATACAATGTCTTCAGCCAACTGCTATTTTCTGTGCGATCAATATGATTTAGGTCATGAATCGTGAACACAAAGCGGCGCGAAAAAAACAGCGGTGCGTTATAACCTGGACTGAATAAACCGCTCCCTTTTGGAATACGCTTCAATGTTGCCAACCACAAACGCAACGCGTCAAACGGTGCTGAGGGCGAGCCCTCCACCTCCAGATGGGGAAATTTCAGCGCATTGTCCAATACGCGAGCAACCCGGCCAATGCCATGATCCCCAATCCAGCGGGCGTCATAGAAAAATTTCAAAATACTATACCTTCAAAGAATTTTGGTTATCAAGAATTATTACAGACAAGTTTTGGCGTTTGAATACTGCATAAACGGCTGCCATTACTGAGATATGTATCCATAAATATTGACGTAAAATGTTTTGATTAAATTGCAATATCAAAAACTCAAACAGCAGTGCCAGACCCAGACCTGTCAAAATCTGTGCCTGCTCAGGCGGCAATTTTCTGGCTAGGCGCATGGGTTCGACAACGATCATGAAGATATAAATCATGAAGGGAATGAATCCAAAAAATCCGCTGGCAGCTAAAACTTCTGCAAATACTGCATTACCCTCGTATAATTTGACAGTTTCAAAATCGAGGCTGGTTACTCCGTGTAACTTGGCAATTCCAGGAGCAATCCCTCCCAAACTTGTGCCAATAATCGGATTATTAATAAACAGCGTTAAAGTATCACGTAATCCATTCTCACGATCATTGACCGAGTGAGAAGATCCGCCAAATAACCCAACACCTTGAAACAAAAAAGCAATATTGTCGATGCCAATCACATATACGATAGCTGACACCAGGCAAATCAATAGGGCGCTCATGAATAATACGATTTTCGCCAGTTTTCGATCCACTTTTCCGCATGCGAGTTTCACGAAGAAACGTACAGGGTGCTGTAAATACCAGAGAATTATCATCAGCAGTCCCATTCGCGAAGAACTTAGGACTATTGAAAGGGTAATTGTTAAGAAGCAAAATTTCAAAACTCTTCTGGAAAATAATGTATTCTTAACTTCCATAAAATATGCGCAAACAACCCAGCCCATTAACAGATAAGTGGCATAGAAAGATGGTTCATATGAGAATCCATTGATCCTGGCCAAAACACCAGGAATCCACCATTGTTGAACCAGTAAAAAACTACCAAGGCCAATCAATGGAGAAATAAACTGCAGCACCCCATATAATGCAATGGCAACAAAAGAATAAATATACCATCTCATCAGCAGCCTCACCTTTTCCTTACTGGAAAAAATCTGGACGCATGCGAAAATAGTGGCAATATTGATAATTAGCCAGGCAAAATATCCAATACTCCGCTCAGGGAAACTTCCATTGGGAATGAACAATAAAATAAATACTGCCCATAAACACAGCCACTTCAGTCCCAATGGCACAGTAAATTTTTTCTCAAGCATGCTCGCCATCACTATAAAAATAGGAAATAGCAAAAATATTTGTGAAATTCTGAAATTTAGACCAAGATTTATAATTAAAAAAATATCGAATGAGGATGTAAAAGCTGCTGCAATAAACAGACCCTGCATCAACCCCATTTGATTATTTTTCTCAAGCAAAAAATAATTTTTCATCTATTTTGCCAAATGCTAATACAACTAAAAATAAATCTGAAAGAAGTGCTGTTGACAACGTCGCCGACTATCATGAGATACATCACAGTCATTTTGGCATGACAATGCTCTCAGTGAATTCTTCAGTAGTGGCATATTGCAATACAGCATGTCTTTAAATGGCACTGCTTCTACCACACAGTGGAAGATATTACATCTTGAAACCATCAAAAATACCCGAGATTAACTTCTTACGTAAATCCAACCTATATAGCTTAAATTTCAAAAACCTTGTCAAAATAAAAAATGTCAAAGCAACTACCGCTACGAATGCAGGGTAATTTTTCTTTATAAAATATATACGATTTCTCGATCCGAAATAAACCGAAAAAGGTGTCATATCCCCTCCGGTACTGCTACTTACTTTGTGCCATACCTGGCCTTCGGGCCAATAATAAACATGAATATTATTCTGGTTACAACGCAGTACAAAATCGGTATCATCGTAGTATACGAAATACCGCTCATCCATGATTCCTACCTTTTCAAATACCGATGCGTGGATCAACATGAAACATGTTGGAGCATAAGCTGTATATTCGGCCATATCATATTGCCCAATATCAGCATCACCTTCGCCTCGATGAATCGTGCTGCCGCGCCACTTCTTAATCTCTCCACCCGCACACCAGATCAATCCAGAGTCGTGAAAGTAGATTTTTGGAACAACTATTTTCTCATCACGTTTTTTCGCCAATGCAAGCATGCGACTCAATAAATCGGCATCTTTAAACTCAATATCGTTGTTAAGAAGCAAGACATATTCACACTGCATTTTCAGTGAAAGTGCAATACCTTGATTATTCGCTTTTGCTACACCGACATTCTGATCATTTTTTATCAACGTAACATTCTGCATGCCAGTCTTTTTTATCAACTCTTGCGACTTTAAAAAAGATAGATCATCTAAACTATTATCAATGATGAATAGCCAATAATCCAAGAATTTTTGACGTGTTAAACTTTCAAAAAAACCAGGCAAGACATCAGCACTGTTGAATAAAACAGTTACCAAACCAACTTGAGGGGTCATTTATACAATCCCCGTTTTTTCATTTCTTCGATGCTTGACTCGTAGTTATCCGTCTGTACTTCCTGTTCGTTTACCCAAGCTGTGAAACTAGCAATGCCTTCGCTAAACGGCACTTTAGGTTGAAATCCAAGTAAACGTTTCGCTTTGGCTATATCAGCATAATTGTGACGAATGTCACCGAGACGATAAGCACCGGTCACCTCGATGGGTACTTCCTTGCCAAACAGACCGACCAATGACTTGGCAACAGTGAGTACATCCGTCGCAACGCCAGCTCCGATACCAAATACTTCTCCATTCGCCGCGTCACTCGTCAATGCGAGGGTCGTTGCAGCAACGACATCTTCAATGAATACAAAATCACGGCTCTCCTTGCCATCTTCAAAAATACTCAGACCATTTCCATTTTTAATCCGGGTTGAAAAAATCGACAAAATACCGGTATAAGGATTACTCAGGGACTGGCCAGGGCCATAGACATTCTGATAGCGCAAAGCTGTGGCGCCAATTCCGATTGAAGCGCAGACCGTCATTACCATCTGTTCCTGATTTTGTTTGGTAATACCATAAACTGACGATGGATGAATTTTTGAGTCTTCATCGGTAGCAAGCAGCATCAACGGTTCCCCCGTCTTTGGACATAAAGGTTCGAATCGACCTGCTTGCATATCTTCATCCTTGCGTGCACCGGGATAGATAATACCCAATGCAGAAGAATGATACTTCCCTTCGCCATAAATCGAGCGCGACGACGCTATTACAATTTTTTTGATTTGATATGAACCATTTGCCAATAAATCCAGCATCAAACCCGTACCACCAATATTAACATCTACGTAACGGCGTATTTCATACATGGATTGCCCAGTACCAGTTTCCGCAGCAAGATGCACAATCGCATCTTGACCAGGTAAAACAGATTCCCAAGCGGCGCGGTCCGTAACAGACCCAAGTACAAAATTTGTTTTGTCTTTGATACTGCGATACAGCATTGATGTTACGGCTGGATTCGGGCCATGAATTTGTGGGGATAAATTATCCAGAATCGTAACTACATGTCCTGCTTTTATTAATTGCAAAGCAAGATTTGTTCCGATAAAACCTGCACCACCTGTTATCAATATATTCATTGCATCTTTACCCACTCGTTTAACTCAAAATTATATTTTTTTATAATCCGCATCGGATTCCCACCAACTATGCAGTAACTTGGTACGTCAGAATTAACTACCGTATGAGCACCAATGATAGAATTTTTTCCGATCCTGGTATTTGGTAGAATTATCGAACCATAGCCGATAAAAACACCATCGCCGATTTCAACATAATTACCTTCACATTGAACTCTGTCTCCAACCTTTATTGGATTATAAATATCATTATAAGGATGATTCACATCAACAATAGCAACATGCCCCGTTATCGAAACATTATTCCCTATCGATATTCTCGAACCACAAACAATGTGTACATTTTGCTCTATATTTACATTATCGCCAATTAACAATTCTGGCTCCCATGCATTATTCTCTCCAACAACTTCAAGTCGAGCCCCCGAACGTATCATCGTATTACTCCCGATTTCTATACATTGAGGATTTCCGATGTAAAGTGGCTTAAATAATAAAGATCGCTTGCCAATTTTCTTAAAAACAAAATTATAATAGATTTTTGTTTTTAAAATAGCCAATATTAGAAAACATCTATTAATTTTCTCATGGAATGGCAAATGGAGAAATTTAACAATTTTCAAAATCATCACTTATCATCCAATGGAATTGGATATTTTCATCCGTAAAAATTTCATTTTTAAACCAAGATAAAAAGGCAATGCCCTTCCAAAATAACGACATAAAAATAGTTTTATTTTGAAAGCCGGCTCTTCAATAAATAATTTTGTCAAACCATGATTTTTTTCAAGCAAATATTTTTTGCACAGGATGTATTGATCCAAACCAATAGCTGCAGATTTCAACAAGCATGATTGGACTCCATTTTTTGCATTCACATTCTCAAGAAATTTATTAATCTGACTTGCACTTAATTTATCTTTTGCAAAATCATGCACATTAAAAATAAAATCAAGATTTCCCAATCTTAATGATGGAGAAGATGAAATTGTATTAACTAAGTTGCTTGAATGAAACCGATAGACAGAATTGTTTCCCTTGACAATACCAACATTTCCAAGCAATGCACATTTTAGATACAATTCAGAGTCGCAGGATAAATTATCCGGATTGGAGAATGCATTCAACTCCATCGCTAATCTTCGATTGAATGCCATATTACATAAAGTTGCATCTTGGGGTTTCACTGTACCCCGCGACATAAAAATATCTATACCTGAGACAACATCGGGAAATGGCAAGGAAAGAAATGTACTTTCTTTCTTTGTTTCATCAAAAATAGTACCTTCACCGTACACAAGTACAATGTTTTCGTTTTTCTCTATGCAGCTTAGTACGCTTCTCAAGTAATCATCATTAACAAAATAATCATCATCCGACAAAATAATAAACCACTCCGCGCTAGAGCGATTAAACACTGCCTCTTTCCAATTATTTACCATCCCAATATTTGTTGTATTTTTAAAATACTTAACACGTGGATTCATTAAATATTTCTCGACCACCTCAGAGGTATTATCAATTGAGCAATTATCAGAAATTATTATTTCGAAATCGGCATTCTTTTGGCAAATTACACTACCTATTGTTTGATCAAGATATTTAGCACGATTATAAGTAGGGATAACCACACTAATTTTTGGCAAATGCATAATTTATCTTTATGGAAAATGTTTATTGGTTAATCGCCATGCAAAGGCAGCGTAAAAAATAAAGTTTATGCACTGGGTTAACAGTCCGGCAATGGCAAGCCACCATACAGAAGAATCATTTGGAATAAACTTTACCGCAATAAAGAAGCTGATAATAAATAATCCATTGACCATCCATAGAATCATACTGCGCTTTGCGATAACGACGACTCCCGCGAATATTGTTTCTATCGAAATAATTCCTTGCCATGCAGCCAAAGCAAGAAATACAAATTTAATCCCGATAACGCTGTCGGCATCACGTCCTTGGGATAGAATCTCCAGAAGCCATGGCATAATAAACCAAACTAAAAATACTCCCACCATATAAATCGGGAGGGTATTTTTCAAATAAACTTTTACATTGACATAAAATAGTTTTTTATCACGCTCAACCCATGCTTTGGCCTGCCTGGCATGATATATATTGGCTTGCGGCCCTATTGCAACGCCCGCCAAACCGTCCGAAAACTTCTTGGCATATTGGAAAATGGATATCATTCCTGGCGCCAGATATGAAAGCGCATTGTTTAATATCATTCCGACAAAGAAATTATGAAAGGAATGTCCAATACGCATCGTAAAACTATTTTTTATGAACGAAATGAAAAATTTTGCATCTATATTTTTGGGGAAACTTGCCCATTTGATCAAAATTAATGGATACAACACCAACTGCACCAATATCGAAAAACTGCTCCATTTAGCAAGTTCAATAACATCATGCTCATCAATAAAAATAAAAACAAGCAAACTTAATAATTGACCTAAAGGCAATATCAAGGATAGGCAATAAGATGCACCATAATAGTGATGCACATTCAAGGTGCAGCGCACTACATGAAGCAGCGGCGAAAAAGCTACCTGGATTAGTAATATTAAAAATACGGGGATGGCAAGTTCCTTGGCTTGCCTTCCAAATCCTCCTGCAAATCCATCCATTATTGCATCAACAATTACAAAGCAAACTGCGCTAAATACTAAGCCACTGACTATTGCCCATACAAATGCACCTCCCAAGAAATCAGCAGCATCCTCTTTATTTCTTAGATATATCTCGGTATAAAATACCTGGAACTGCTCTACTCCAATCAGTACCAACAAGCTTAGTATCGCTATAACTCCAACATTCAATAACCAGATATCAGAGTTAATATCCGTACCAAACAGTTTCCATACCAGCACCGAGTTCATCAGGCCAATTCCGGCGCCGAGAACCGCGAGCATGTTGTACTTGAGAAGCATACTAAACGTCGTCTTTCAACTCAAAATCGATATCGAGCGCGGGCAATAATTTTTCATTGCAGGTTTTGACAAAAAAGCTCCGCATCTCATCGAAGCGATCTGGTTGCAAAAAAAGAGTGCTCTGCAAAAGTTCAGCGACGATATGCATACTCAGATGTATTAGAAATTCACGCCAAAGAATTCTTCGATCTTGCTGATCGAGAAATCCATCATTTCGCGGGTCAAGCCTGGGAAGACGCCGATCCACAGCGTGTCGTGCATGATGCGGTCGGTATTCGTCAGCTCGCCCGAGACACGGTAGTTACGCCCGATCATGTACGGCTGGCGCGTCAGGTTGCCGGCAAACAGCAGACGCGTACCGATCTTGTGTTGA
>NZ_JAMQGR010000039.1:0-614 GCF_023703445.1 Janthinobacterium kumbetense | reverse complement strand
AGAGGCTAACGTTATAGGGACAAGCGAATAAGTGCACATGGTGGATGCCTTGGCGATTACAGGCGATGAAGGACGTAGTAGCTTGCGATAAGCTGCGGGGAGTGAGCAAACACACTTTGATCCGCAGATTTCCGAATGGGGCAACCCACCCTTTTAGGGTATTGCATACTGAATACATAGGTATGCAAGGCGAACGCGGCGAACTGAAACATCTAAGTAGCTGCAGGAAAAGAAATCAACCGAGATTCCCAAAGTAGCGGCGAGCGAAATGGGAAGAGCCTGTACGTGATAGTCGGACCGATAACAGAATCCTCTGGAAATAGGAGCCATAGTGGGTGATAGCCCCGTATGTGAAATCGGACCGGTGGTACTAAGCGTACGACAAGTAGGGCGGGACACGTGACATCCTGTCTGAATATGGGGGGACCATCCTCCAAGGCTAAATACTCGTAATCGACCGATAGTGAACCAGTACCGTGAGGGAAAGGCGAAAAGAACCCCGGAAGGGGAGTGAAATAGATCCTGAAACCGTGTGCATACAAACAGTAGGAGCGGACTTGTTCCGTGACTGCGTACCTTTTGTATAATGGGTCAGCGACTTACATTCAGTGGCA
>NZ_JAMQGR010000038.1:0-615 GCF_023703445.1 Janthinobacterium kumbetense | reverse complement strand
TTCGAGTCCAGGTCGGGGAGCCAGAATTCGGAAGGCCATGTTGAAAAACATGGCCTTTTTTGTTTTCCACCGCCGCCAGCGGGGCTTGCCTGTGCGTGATCGCGTTTTGCGCTATCCTGAATGCATCACTTCAGGAGCACCTTCCCATGACTTGTACCTCCGCCTTGCGCCACATCGTCCTGTGCGACTTTCTCGATGGCATCACGTCTGCCAAGCACGCCGAGCTCGTCTACGAGTTTTCCCAGCTGAAACACCGCATTCCCGGCGTGCGGCAATTCGAATGGGGGCCGAACGTCAGCCCGGAAGGCCTCGATGACGGCTTTACCGATTGCTTTACCCTGACCTTCGATGACGCCGCCGCCCGCGACGGGTACCTGACCCATGCGGCCCACCTGGCCTTTGTCGAGCAGCTCAAGCCGTGGCTGGGCCGGGTGCTGGTCGTTGACTACTACCCGCAAGAGCATCCCGGCTGACCGACGGGCAAGGCGCAGCCGGGAAATGTACATTTTTCTCGGGGAAATCTGGACATCGTAAAATTTCCCCTATAGAATGCGGCCTCTTTTCCCTGATAGCTCAGTTGGTAGAGCGACGGACTGTTAATCCGCAGGTCCCTGG
>NZ_JAMQGR010000037.1:0-1100 GCF_023703445.1 Janthinobacterium kumbetense | reverse complement strand
TCGCAACAATGGCAGGACTACGCCGACAAACTGACGGCGTTTGCGAAACACTTGCTCGGCCACGGCGTGCGCCTGGCCTACCACCACCACATGGGCGCCTACGTGGAAACGCCGACGGACGTGGACCAATTGATGGCCTTGACGGGGGCCGAGGTCGGCTTGCTGTTCGACACGGGCCACATCACCTTTGCCGGCGGCGACGCGCTGGCGGTGCTGAATAAACATATTGAACGCATTTGCCACGTGCATTGCAAGGATGTGCGCCCCAACGTGGTGAAACTGGCGAGAAATGGCCACTGGAGTTTCCTGCAAGCCGTGATCAATGGCGCCTTCAGCGTCCCCGGTGATGGCAGCATCGATTTTCCCGCCATCCTCACGCGTTTATATTTGCATGGCTACGAGGGCTGGCTGGTGGTGGAGGCGGAGCAAGATCCGGCCGTGGCCCCAAGTTATCAATATGCTAAGATTGGCCACGATTACCTGGCGCGCCTGGTCGACGCGATTCCCCGCCTGGGGCGGGAGGCGGCATGAGCCCGCTGCTGGTCAAGGCCAGGGCCGGTTCGGCCATCGTCGAAGTCACGCCGGAATCGGCCGGCTGGACGCACGTGGGCTTTGCCGCGCACCGTCTGGCGGCAGGCGAACAGCTGACGTTGGAGACGGGCAGCCGCGAACTGTGCCTCGTCGTGCTGACGGGCACGGTGACGGTGCAGGCGGGCGGGCAGACCTGGGAAGCCATCGGCAATCGCCAGAGCGTGTTTGAAGACGTCTCGCCCTACGCCGTGTATGTGCCGCTGGAAACCACGGTCGGCATCACGGCCGTGAGCGCCGCGGAAGTGGCGCTGTGCAGCGCACCGGCCACCACCCACCGCCCGGCGCGCCTGATCGACCCGCAGTCGATGACGCGTTCCGTGCGCGGCAAGGGGGCGAACACCCGCTATGTGTGCGACATCCTGCCGCAGACGGCCGAGGCCGATGGCTTGCTGGTGGTCGAGGTGGTCACGCCGTCCGGCCATTCGTCCAGCTATCCGCCGCACAAGCACGACAGCGACAATATCCCGCTGGAAAGTTCGCTGGAAGAAACGTATTACCACCGCCTCAAT
>NZ_JAMQGR010000036.1:0-1100 GCF_023703445.1 Janthinobacterium kumbetense | reverse complement strand
CCGCAACAATGGCAGGACTACGCCGACAAACTGACGGCGTTTGCGAAACACTTGCTCGGCCACGGCGTGCGCCTGGCCTACCACCACCACATGGGCGCCTACGTGGAAACGCCCGCCGACGTGGACCAGTTGATGGCCTTGACGGGGCCGCAAGTCGGCTTGCTGTTCGACACGGGCCACATCACCTTTGCCGGCGGCGACGCGCTGGCGGTCTTGAACAAGCACATCGATCGCATCTGCCACGTGCATTGCAAGGATGTGCGCCCCAATGTGGTGAAACTGGCGAGAAATGGCCACTGGAGTTTCCTGCAGGCCGTCATCAATGGCGCCTTCAGCGTGCCCGGCGACGGCAGCATCGACTTTCCCGCCATCCTCACGCGTTTATATTTGCACGGCTACGAAGGCTGGCTGGTGGTGGAGGCGGAGCAAGATCCGGCCGTGGCCCCCAGTTATCAGTATGCCAAGATGGGCCACGATTACCTGGCGCGTCTGGTCGACGCGATTCCGCGATTGAAACGGGCGGCGGCATGAGCCCGCTGCTGGTCAAGGCCAGGGCCGGTTCGGCCATCGTCGAAGTGACGCCAGAGTCGGCCGGCTGGACGCACGTGGGCTTTGCCGCGCACCGGCTGGCGGCAGGCGAACAGCTGACGTTGGAGACGGGCCGCCGCGAACTGTGCCTCGTCGTGCTGACGGGCACGGTCACCGTGCAGGCGGGCGGGCAGACCTGGGAAGCCATCGGCAATCGCCAGAGCGTGTTTGAAGATGTCTCGCCCTACGCCGTGTATGTGCCGCTGGAAACCACGGTCGGCATCACGGCCGTGAGCAACGCGGAAGTGGCGCTGTGCAGCGCACCGGCCACCACCCATCGCCCGGCGCGCTTGATCGACCCGCAGTCGATGACGCGCTCCGTGCGCGGCAAGGGGGCGAACACCCGCTATGTGTGCGACATCCTGCCGCAGACGGCCGAGGCCGATGGCTTGCTGGTGGTGGAAGTGGTCACGCCGTCCGGCCATTCGTCCAGCTATCCGCCGCACAAGCACGACAGCGACAATATCCCGCTGGAAAGTTCGCTGGAAGAAACGTATTACCACCGCCTGAAC
>NZ_JAMQGR010000035.1:0-1341 GCF_023703445.1 Janthinobacterium kumbetense | reverse complement strand
TTCGTTGTGCGCCCGAAACGTGGGGAAACTCTCCCGATATTGGTACAGCGCCTCGCCCAGGCCTGCCACATTGCCGTGGCCAAAGATGGCGAAGGCGCCGCCGAACAGGGGGACCAAGGAACCATCGCCCTCTTCCGTGCGCAGGGCGGCCAGGTAGCGGACTAAAGCCTGCGCCAAGGTCAATCTGATCGTGGCGCTCATGCTGCACGCTCCAGGCGGTTGCGCGTGCGCTGCCACAGGGCAATGAGCTGCTCGAAGTTGGCGCGCACTGCAGCGATCAGGCCCGCATCGTCCAGCTCTCCGGCCAGCCAGCGACGGCTCGGTTCCTGGAAGATGGTGCGTCCCACCATGAAGCCGCGGCACGTCGTGCTGGCACTGGCTTGTTCAAAACTGGCGGCCAGGGCGGCGATCGGCGCGTTCAAGCCCAGCAGGACGACGCCACGGCAATACGGATCGCGCTCGTGCACGAGGGCGTCGATCGCTTGCCATTGCTTGGCCGACATGCTTTCCAGCTTCCACCACTCCGGGTAAATGCCCAGGTTGTACAGGCGCTTGACGGCGCGCAAGACCGTGTCGTCGTGCTGCGGCAAGGACTTCGCAGGAATAATTTCCAGCAGCAACTCATGCCCCGTGATCTGCGCCGCGTCGTACAAGCCCTTGATCTGCGCTTCCTGCTCCAGGCGGTTTTCCGGCGTATCGTCCGGGTGCAACTGCACCAGGCACTTGATCACGTGTTCCTTCGGCCACTGCGTCAGGCGCGACGCCAGCGAGCGGCCCCAGTCGAATTGCAGCGGGTTCGATCCCGGCATCTCGACAGGACGGCCGATCCACCAGCCGCGTCCCGTCGCATCGTTGAGCGCATCGGCGCCATAGCGGTCATCGATCAGCACGCCCGTGCCGCCCTGCAAGCCACGCGCCGCTTCCGTCTGGCCCACGGCTTGCACGAACAATTGCTTGAGCCGTGAAATTTTTGCCTCGTCGCTACCGCCCTGCTGGGCCAGTTCGAAAAATTGCGTGCGGTGATCGAAAGCAAACACGCACAGCTCGTTCCACTGCTTGCGCTCCACCGTCGTGCGGTGCAAGCGGGACAGTGTCGCGTCCTGGTCAGGGCGGCTCAGTTTGGCCGCATTGGCGAGGAAATAGTCGAGTTCCACGGGCGACGGCATGGCCGGCGCGCAACCATGGCGCGACACGACGAGGGCGCCGCAACCGTTCGCATAGCGGCAGCACGCTTCGTAATCCTCGCCGCGCAGCCAGCCTTTCAAAAAGCCCGAGAGAAACGCGTCGCCCGCGCCCAGCACGTTCAGCACTTCCACGCGCACGCCGCGGTAGTTATAGGCG
>NZ_JAMQGR010000034.1:0-1353 GCF_023703445.1 Janthinobacterium kumbetense | reverse complement strand
TGCGTATAACTACCGCGGCGTGCGCGTGGAAGTGCTGAATGTGCTGGGCGCGGGCGACGCATTTCTCTCGGGCTTTTTGAAAGGCTGGCTGCGCGGCGAGGATTACGAGGCGTGCTGCCGCTATGCAAATGGCTGCGGCGCCCTCGTCGTGTCGCGCCACGGCTGCGCGCCGGCCATGCCGTCGCCCGTGGAACTCGATTATTTCCTGGCCAATGCGGCCAAACTGGCCCGTCCTGATCAGGATGCCACCTTGTCGCGCCTGCACCGCACGACGGTGGCGCGCCCGCAATGGGATGAACTGTGCGTGTTTGCCTTCGATCACCGTACGCAATTCTTTGAGCTGGCGCAACAGACAGGCGCGCCCGAATCGGCTATTTGCGCCCTGAAGCAACTGATGGTACAAGCCGTGGCGCAGACGGAAACGGCCTTGCAGCTGGCCGGCAAGACGGGCGTGCTGATCGATGGACGCTATGGCGTTGACGCGCTCAACGACGCGACGGGGCGCGGTTGGTGGATCGGCCGCCCCGTGGAATTGCCGGGTTCGAATCCGCTGCAATTCGACTGGGGCCGCTCCATCGGTTCGCACCTGCTCAGCTGGCCCAAGGAACACGTGATCAAGTGCCTGGTGCAGTTGCACCCGGACGATACCGTGGAAAACCGATTGGAACAGGAAGCGCAAATCAAGGCCCTGTATGACGCGGCGCAAGTGAGCGGTCACGAACTGTTGTTGGAAGTCATACCGTCGGATGCCTTGCCGCACGGCGACGACACGGTCTTGCGCGCCGTCAAACGCCTGTACAACCTGGGCATTTACCCGGAATGGTGGAAGCTGGAAAGCATGTCAGCCCAGCAATGGCAAGCCATCGATGCCCTCGTGCACGAGCGCGATCCGTATTGCCGTGGCGTCGTCCTGCTGGGCTTGAACGCGCCGATTGCCGCCCTGGCCGCCAGTTTTGAACAAGCCAGTGCCAGCACGACGTGCCGCGGCTTCATGGTGGGCCGCACCATCTTCCAGGAACCGAGCCGCCGCTGGCTGGCCGGAGAGCTGGACGATGCGGGCCTGATCGCTGCAGTGCGCGCCAACTTCGAGCAGCTCATCGCCCTGTGGCAGCGCACGCGCAACCGCCTGGAGCGTGCAGCATGAGCGCTACCCTACACAAAACCATCCGCTTGACCATGGCCCAGGCTTTAGTCCGCTACCTGGCCGCCCTGCGCACGGAAGAGGGCGATGGTTCCTTGATTCCCCTGTTCGGCGGCGCCTTCGCCATCTTTGGCCACGGCAACGTGGCCGGCATCGGCGAGGCGCTGTACCAATACAAGGAGGTGTTTCCCACCTACCGCGCCCACAACGAG
>NZ_JAMQGR010000033.1:0-1401 GCF_023703445.1 Janthinobacterium kumbetense | reverse complement strand
GCGGCAGCGAGATCCATTGCGACAAGCTGGGCCGGGTGCGCATCCGTTTCCACTGGCAGCAGGAGGGCGGCGCCACCTGCTGGGTACGCGTGGCGCAGCGCTCGGCCGGCGGCGGCATGGGCAGCCAGTTCTTGCCGCGCATCGGCCAGGAAGTGCTGGTGCAATTCCTGGAAAACGATATCGACCGCCCCATCATCGTCGGCGCCCTGTACAACGGGCAGGGCGAGGGCGGCGTCGCGCCCACGCCGGGCGGCATCACGGACAAGCCCGCGGATGCCAGTGTCTTCGAACCGGCGCGCGACCATGCGCCGTCGGCGCAGGGCAACGTGGCCGGCGGCAACAGCCCGGTCTGGCATGGCGCGGCCGGCGGCAGCGCCGGCCACCGCAACGGCGCGGCGCAATGGGGTATCCGCAGCAAGGAATTCGGCGCCGCCGGCTCCGGCTCTGGCTATAACCAGCTGCTGTTCGACGATACCGACCAGCAGGGGCGCATCCAGCTCAAGAGCAGCCATGCGGCAAGCGAACTCAATCTTGGCCACCTGATCCATGCGGCCGACAATTACCGGGGCAGCCTGCGCGGCACGGGCGCCGAGCTGCGCACCGACGCTTACGGCGCCGTGCGGGCCGGCGCCGGCCTCCTGATTTCCAGCTACCTCGTCAATCACGACGCGCAGGCGCGCGATCCGGCCGGTGACAATGCGCCGGGCATGGTCTTGCTCAAGCAGGCGGCCAAGCTGGGTGCAACCTTCAGCGCCGCCGCCGTCACGCACAAGACGGTCGCGTATGCCAGCCACCTGGGGCCGGCCAAGGCGAATGCCAGCGTGCTCGACGAAAAGGCGGCGCCCTTGCCGGCGTTTTTGACCAGCGTCTCCGGCATGCTGAGCCAGGACGATACGGCCGCCGCCAGGCGCGACGCGGCGGGCAAGCCGACCAGCCCCGGCGATGACAAGTTGCCGCACAGCAGCGACGCCATCATCGCCATCGCCGCCCGCACGGGCCTGGGCGTGCTGGCGGGCCAGGATATCCAGCTGGCAAATGGCGAAACCACCTCCTTGATGAGCGGCCAGGACACCCAGTTCGTCGGCGGCGGCCAGCTGCGTGTGCACAGCGGCCAGGCCATCGGCGCCCTGGCCGGGGTGGTCAAGGCGGGCGAGAACAATATCGGCCTGCAACTGATCGCCGCCAAACAGGCCATCGACCTGCAGGCGCAGGCCGACGTGCTCAACGTGCAGGCGCGCGAGGAAGTCAACATCGTCAGCGCCGCCGCGCACATCGACTGGGCGGCGGCGAAAAGCATCCGCCTGTCGACGGCGGGCGGGGCGAACATCACGATCGAGGGCGGCAACATCACCGTGCAGTGTCCCGGCAAGATCACGGTGCATGCCGGCAAGAAGAGTTTTA
>NZ_JAMQGR010000032.1:0-1480 GCF_023703445.1 Janthinobacterium kumbetense | reverse complement strand
GTACTGGCATTTGTCCTCAGTGGAGCGACAAAGCCTGAATCTGGAAGAAGCAAAGATTGGGGTAATGAATAGTTGTATCAACACACACGCAACGTTGTACCGTCTTATCCTCTGTACCTGCTAAGGTTATAGGGACAAGCCGTACGGGCAATTAGTACTGGTTAGCTTAATGCATTACTGCACTTCCACACCCAGCCTATCAACGTCCTGGTCTCGAACGACCCTTCAAAGAGCTCAAGGCTCTGGGAAATCTCATCTCAAGGCAAGTTTCCCGCTTAGATGCTTTCAGCGGTTATCTCTTCCGAACTTAGCTACCCGGCAATGCCACTGGCGTGACAACCGGTACACCAGAGGTTCGTCCACTCCGGTCCTCTCGTACTAGGAGCAGCCCCCTTCAAATTTCCAACGCCCACGGCAGATAGGGACCAAACTGTCTCACGACGTTTTAAACCCAGCTCACGTACCACTTTAAATGGCGAACAGCCATACCCTTGGGACCGGCTACAGCCCCAGGATGTGATGAGCCGACATCGAGGTGCCAAACTCCCCCGTCGATATGAACTCTTGGGAGGAATCAGCCTGTTATCCCCAGAGTACCTTTTATCCGTTGAGCGATGGCCCTTCCATACAGAACCACCGGATCACTATGTCCTACTTTCGTACCTGCTCGACTTGTCAGTCTCGCAGTTAAGCACGCTTATGCCATTGCACTATCAACACGATGTCCGACCGTATCTAGCGTACCTTCGAACTCCTCCGTTACACTTTAGGAGGAGACCGCCCCAGTCAAACTGCCTACCATGCACTGTCCCCGATCCGGATAACGGACCAAGGTTAGAACCTCAAACAAACCAGGGTGGTATTTCAAGGTTGGCTCCACGAGAACTAGCGTCCCCGCTTCAAAGCCTCCCACCTATCCTACACAGATTGGTTCAAAGTCCAATGCAAAGCTACAGTAAAGGTTCATGGGGTCTTTCCGTCTAGCCGCGGGTAGATTGCATCATCACAAACATTTCAACTTCGCTGAGTCTCGGGAGGAGACAGTGTGGCCATCGTTACGCCATTCGTGCAGGTCGGAACTTACCCGACAAGGAATTTCGCTACCTTAGGACCGTTATAGTTACGGCCGCCGTTTACTGGGACTTCAATCAAGAGCTTGCACCCCATCATTTAATCTTCCAGCACCGGGCAGGCGTCACACCCTATACGTCCACTTTCGTGTTTGCAGAGTGCTGTGTTTTTATTAAACAGTCGCAGCCACCAGTTTATTGCAACCCTTTCACCCTCATGGAGTAAACCAATCAAGCTACCGGGGCGTACCTTTTCCCGAAGTTACGGTACCAATTTGCCGAGTTCCTTCTCCCGAGTTCTCTCAAGCGCCTTAGAATACTCATCTCGCCCACCTGTGTCGGTTTGCGGTACGGTCTCGTATGACTGAAGCTTAGAGGCTTTTCTTGGAACCACTTCCGATTGCTTCGTG
>NZ_JAMQGR010000031.1:0-1541 GCF_023703445.1 Janthinobacterium kumbetense | reverse complement strand
AAAGGAGGTGATCCAGCCGCACCTTCCGATACGGCTACCTTGTTACGACTTCACCCCAGTCACGAATCCTACCGTGGTAAGCGCCCTCCTTACGGTTAAGCTACCTACTTCTGGTAAAACCCGCTCCCATGGTGTGACGGGCGGTGTGTACAAGACCCGGGAACGTATTCACCGCGACATGCTGATCCGCGATTACTAGCGATTCCAACTTCATGCAGTCGAGTTGCAGACTACAATCCGGACTACGATACACTTTCTGCGATTAGCTCCCCCTCGCGGGTTGGCGGCGCTCTGTATGTACCATTGTATGACGTGTGAAGCCCTACCCATAAGGGCCATGAGGACTTGACGTCATCCCCACCTTCCTCCGGTTTGTCACCGGCAGTCTCATTAGAGTGCCCTTTCGTAGCAACTAATGACAAGGGTTGCGCTCGTTGCGGGACTTAACCCAACATCTCACGACACGAGCTGACGACAGCCATGCAGCACCTGTGTACTGGTTCTCTTTCGAGCACTCCCCAATCTCTCGAGGATTCCAGCCATGTCAAGGGTAGGTAAGGTTTTTCGCGTTGCATCGAATTAATCCACATCATCCACCGCTTGTGCGGGTCCCCGTCAATTCCTTTGAGTTTTAATCTTGCGACCGTACTCCCCAGGCGGTCTACTTCACGCGTTAGCTGCGTTACCAAGTCAATTAAGACCCGACAACTAGTAGACATCGTTTAGGGCGTGGACTACCAGGGTATCTAATCCTGTTTGCTCCCCACGCTTTCGTGCATGAGCGTCAATCTTGACCCAGGGGGCTGCCTTCGCCATCGGTGTTCCTCCACATATCTACGCATTTCACTGCTACACGTGGAATTCTACCCCCCTCTGCCAGATTCTAGCCTTGCAGTCTCCAATGCAATTCCCAGGTTGAGCCCGGGGATTTCACATCAGACTTACAAAACCGCCTGCGCACGCTTTACGCCCAGTAATTCCGATTAACGCTTGCACCCTACGTATTACCGCGGCTGCTGGCACGTAGTTAGCCGGTGCTTATTCTTCAGGTACCGTCATTAGCAAGAGATATTAGCTCTCACCGTTTCTTCCCTGACAAAAGAGCTTTACAACCCGAAGGCCTTCTTCACTCACGCGGCATTGCTGGATCAGGCTTTCGCCCATTGTCCAAAATTCCCCACTGCTGCCTCCCGTAGGAGTCTGGACCGTGTCTCAGTTCCAGTGTGGCTGGTCGTCCTCTCAGACCAGCTACTGATCGATGCCTTGGTAGGCTTTTACCCTACCAACTAGCTAATCAGATATCGGCCGCTCCACGAGCATGAGGTCTTGCGATCCCCCACTTTCATCCTTAGATCGTATGCGGTATTAGCGTAACTTTCGCTACGTTATCCCCCACTCCAGGGTACGTTCCGATATATTACTCACCCGTTCGCCACTCGCCACCAGAGCAAGCTCCGTGCTGCCGTTCGACTTGCATGTGTAAGGCATGCCGCCAGCGTTCAATCTGAGCCAGGATCAAACTCTTCAGTTTAATCTCTGTT
>NZ_JAMQGR010000030.1:0-1600 GCF_023703445.1 Janthinobacterium kumbetense | reverse complement strand
TAGACGATGGGGACCTGTGCTGGCTTTACTCTCAGCGGACTCTTCGTTGAAGGCTTTACTTAGCCCCTCAAAAAAGCGTGCGCGAAGTTTAACACGAAGCGATTCACGAAATCAACTGCCGGCCTTCTTTTTTCCACCTTATTTGTATCTTTGCCCCCTATGGAGACAGGATGATGGCAGGAAGATATGGAAAGCAGTGGCACGCCAGGCACGCAGGGAAAACCGCGCCAACCACCTGGCGCGGCAAAAGCATTCCTTAACGCAAGATATCGCCCGTACTGGCGATGCGCACGTCATGCATCTGGCCCAGATACGCCTCCAGGTAGCCCTTGTGGGATGCGCCGACGATGACCAGCACGCGCATGCCCGGGCGCGCCGCCATGATTTCGCGGATATTCGACGCCATGCGCAAGTTGCGCACCTCCCAGGAGGCCACGTAGTTGCGGCCATAACGCTGCGGCGACGGTTCTTCCAGCGCCGCGCCAAAGTCGCCGCGGAAGGCCAGGTCCGCCTCTGCGCGTCCGTTATAGGCGCGGTAGATCGCCAGCACACCGGCGGGCGTATTCCATTGCTCCTCAAACCCGGCATGAATGCGCTTGCGCTCGGCCGAAGAGGAATTATTCCAGGCCGCCCTAATCGCCTTGCCATACGCCTTTTCATCGTCGACAGGCATATCGGACGTATGGTCATCCATGGCATGCACCCGCTCGTGCCCGCCCTTCGCCGCCAGCACGGCAGCAATCTGATAACTCTCGTTGCGCTGCCCCAGCAGGGAATTGAGGTTCGCGGCCAGGGGCTCGCTCACGCCGTCACCGGCGCGCCGCCCATCCGCGGGCAGGCGCAGCCATTGCACCAGCGCCGATGCACGCTCGCCACCGGCCAGGAACAGGGAAGCCAACGTGCGCCGCTGGGCGGCGGACGGCGCCGCCGGCCAGGCGGCCAGCAAACGCTCGGCCTGCGCCGTGGCCGCCACCACATCGAGCCCCGTGGCGGCCCGCGCGGCGGAAGTGTCATAGCAATACGCTTTCACTGTATCGTCATAGCGCTGCGGATAGGCGCGCAGGTAAGCGCATTGCAAGCCGGAAAGCGCCTCGATCGCGATCGCATCCGGCCGCCAGCCCGCCAGGCGCTCGTTGAGCAAGCTCAATTGAGACGGATCAAACGGCTTTGGCAATTGCGCCAAATGGGGCGAACCGAGCACCAGCACGTCATTGAACGGCCCCTTTTGCAACTTCAGCGCACCGGGATCGAATTTCGCCGCAGGCGGCGCCTCCGCGTGCGCGGGAACGCGCATAACGGCAGCAAGAAAAAAACTGGCAAATACGCGGTGCATCCTGTCTCCTCAGTGTAATGGTCCATTTTTTATCCGCGGGCATGATGAAATCAAGCCGCCTGCCAAATGTAACCACTCCGCAAATCACTGTCAGTTATATCCATGCAACCAATAGGCACAAAAAAAGCCGCCCGAGGCGACTTTGAATATCTTGTGACTTATATGCTATTGAGGGAGGTTGACGGAAAATGCTCCGGAAATAAAAAAAGCCGCTCAAGGCGACTTTGATTTATTTACTACCTGTTTCTGCGCTGTTGGTGGAGGTAA
>NZ_JAMQGR010000003.1:0-595237 GCF_023703445.1 Janthinobacterium kumbetense | reverse complement strand
CGTCAACTCCTTCTTTTCTCGTCTCACTCTGCATTTGCATGCGTCGTTCAGCGAGGGGGCGAATTATAGCCGTGCCCTGCACTCTCCGCAAGCGCTATTTCCCTGCCCTCACGGCCCAGCAAGCCTTGTCTTCACTTCAAGCGCCTTTTTGTGCAGCCTGTCGCAATCGGCTGGTGTAGTTCGTGGTCTTTAGGCACAGTGGCAACATCAGACTCTGACGCGGCTCAACAAGAGGTTAAACTTGCCCGCTGCGTCGATTAACTCTTGTATTTGAAAGTGCCCCCATGCTTCCGATTTCCAGCCTGCCCCAATTGTTGAAAACCATCCTCGCTTGGTTGCAACGGGCATTCGACGCGACGACGACCTGGGTCACCCAACTGTCCTGGTGGAAATTCTTCCTGTTCGCTGCGCTGGCCCTGATCGCCGGGTCCATTTTGCAAGATGAGCTGTTCTCGTCCAGCCAGAACGAAGAAGTGGTCATCAAGTCGCACAAGCGCAGCAGCAAGGGTTCGGGTGAAACCAATATCCTGATCGACGATACGGGCATCCATTTCAATCCCCGCAACAGCAAGAACCGGCGCAGCAGCACGACGGATGCGGCCAGCGAGCCGGCAGATGCCGCCGAGGCGGACGAACACGCAAACACCGTGCCGCCGGCGCCGCCGGAACCGCCGGCCGCCCCCGCCAAGCCCAGCTACCCAGTAACGACGAATGCCTCGGGCGAAGAAGTCCATATTGAACTGCCGCCGCAAATCGGTGAAGAATTGTCGAATGCCATCGAAGAAGCGGTCGATGATGCGGCAGAACAAAAAGTGTCGCGCTATCACCAGCAAGCCTCGACCTGGTTCAAGAGCTTTGTGTCCTTGCTGGTATTGGCCCTGTTCGCCATGAAGGCCTTGGTCGGCGGCAAGAAACGCGCGGAAGCGGAAACCGTCACGGCAAACGAGGCCGCCGAGCGCGAATCCATGCAGCGCCAGCTCAGCGAAGCGAAGATGCAGATGATGCAAGCCCAGGTCGAGCCGCATTTCCTGTTCAACACGCTCGCTTCCGTCGAACACCTGATCCAGGTCGACCCGCCGCGCGCGGCCAAGATGCAGCGCAGCCTGATCCAGTATCTGCGCGCCGTGCTGCCGCAAATGCGCGACAACGCCCTGATTACCAACCTGGGCCGTGAAGCAGACATGGTGCAAGCGTACTTGAACCTGCTGAAAATGCGCATGGAAGAACGCCTGACCGTCGACTTCCAGATTCCCGACGGCCTGCGCAGCGCCGCCTTCCCGCCCATGATGCTGCAATCGATGGTGGAAAATGCCATCAAGCATGGCCTGGAAGTCAAACCCGAGGGCGGCACCCTGCGCATCGTGGCCGAAGTGGCGCACAGCAAGCTGCGCGTGACGGTGACCGATGACGGCCTGGGCTTTGGCGTGGTGCCCAGCGATGGCACGGGACTGGGTTTGCCCACCATCCGCGAGCGCCTGAAGCTGTTGCATGGCGACCAAGGCAGCCTGACCATTACGCCAAATCAACCGTCCGGCGTGTGCGCCGTGATCGAAGTGCCATATCAATTGTCCAAATAAGACAGAGTAGTTGATAAAAACGCTAAATCATTGAATAATCAATCTTCGCCTGTTCACACTTGAGACCTATGCCTACCGCTATTATTGCCGACGACGAAAGACTGATGCGCGACCAGCTGCGCCTGCGCCTGGGCCAAGCCTGGCCTGAACTGGAAATCATCGGCGAAGCCAAGAATGGCGACGAAGCGATCGAACTGGTGGAACAACTCAAACCGGACTTTGCCTTCCTCGATATCCGCATGCCGGGCAAGACGGGCATGGAAGCGGCGCAAGTGATCGGCAGCAAGACGCATATCGTCTTCGTCACGGCCTACGATAGCCACGCCGTCGAAGCCTTCGAGCGGGGCGCCGTCGACTACGTGCTCAAGCCGCCCGAGCATGAGCGCTTGCTGGTCACTGTGGAGCGCCTGAAAACGCACTTGAACAAGCCGGCCCTGGACGTCAACAGCAGCGTCACGGCCATGCTGTCGCAGCTGGCGGAAAAAATCACGGCCAAGCCCACCTACCTGCAATGGATACAGGCCAGCATCGGCCAGGACTTGCGCATGATCCCCGTGGAAGAGATCCTGTTCTTCCGTTCTGACGAGAAATACACCTGCGTGCAGACCGCCAAGTACGAGGCGCTGATCCGCAAGCCCGTGCGCGACCTGGCCGAAGAACTCGATCCTTCGCTGTTCTGGCAAATCCACCGCGCCACCCTGGTCAACGTGAATGCCATCGAAGGCGTGACGCGCGACATCCGCGGCCGCCACCTGGTGCTCATCAAAGGCAAGTCCGACAAGCTCGAAGTGAGCCGCAGCTTCTTGCACCTGTTCAAGCAAATGTAAGCCTCCCGCCGCCGCCCGGCCCAGGCCGGCGCGGCGCGCGCCCCTCTTCTTTCCCCTTCCTGCGCCACATCAAGCCACACCGCGCCAACAGGCATAGGCTATATCAAGTCCTGTCCGTCGCTCCTGTCTTGCCTGCCTTCGTTCACGTTCGCAAGGAGAATCCCATGCCTGACCGAGGCAGTTCGACACTGCTGCGCATCCTGCCGCTAGGCATGGCGGCGATGCTTTTGCTGTGCTTGTTTCCTCCACTGAAAGCCCGCCGGCAGCGGCAGGCGCGTGGCCAGGCCATCATCGACAGCGCCAGCGACGCCTTCATCAGCATCGACAGCGGGCAAATCATCCTGCATGCGAACGCGGCAGCAGCCAGATTGTTCGACGACACGCCGGCCGGCATGCGCGGCATGCGCCTGGGCCACTACATCCTGCGCGACTTGCGCACCCTGGGCGGCCTGGGCAAGCACGATGGCGATCCGCCGTTTGGCGACATCAGCCAGGAGCTGCGCCTGACGGGCCGGCGCGCCACCGATTACACGCTGACGGGACGGCGCAGCGATGGCCTCATGTTTCCCCTCGAAGGCTCGCTCTCGGCCATGCAGGAAGACGGCCATAGCGTGTTTACCATCATCGTGCGCGACATCAGCGCGCGCCAGCAGATGCATGAACAGCTGGCCCGCTCCTTTTCGCAACTGCGCGAATTGTCGAGTGCGCTGCAATCCATCCGCGAAGAGGAGCGCAAGCATATCGCGCGTGAATTGCATGATGACCTGGGGCAATTGCTGGCCACCTTACGCGTCGACCTGACCCTGGTGCGCCAGCACACGGACACCACCGAGTCCCTGCAAGCCTTGCTGCACAGCATGGATGGCTTGCTGGTGACGGCCATCACCTCGTTGCGACGCATCGCCAGCAACCTGCGTCCGCGCGCGCTCGATGAAGGGGGATTGTATTTTGCGCTGCAAAAACTGCGCCACGACTTCCTGCTGCGCCGCGCCATCCATTTCGACTTGCTGGCCGACGAGGCCGATCTCGTGCTCGACGATGCGCGCAGCACGGCCATCTACCGCATCGTGCAGGAAGCGCTGACGAATATCGCGCGCCATGCCGAGGCCAGCCACATCACCATCGCCCTGCACCGCATCGATTCCTCGCTGGCCATCAGCATCCAGGACGACGGCCGCGGGATTGCCGAACACGACCTGGAAAAAGCCACGGCCCTGGGCTTGCTGGGCATGCGCGAACGGGTGTGGGGGTTGAACGGCAGCATCCATATCGGCGCCGACAGCGAACTGGGCGGCACGCGCATCGAAATCTCGCTGCCCATGCATGCGGAGGCGGCAGCGGCGGCGATGCAATAAAAAAGGCGCCCGCAGGCGCCTTTCACTTCGCCACATCGAACGATGCTTAGAATTTGTGTGCGAGGCCGATCTGGTACGAGGTCAGCGACTTCACGCGCTCGCGGCCAGCGTAAGCGTACACGTCGGTGCGCTTCGACAGGTGGTAGTCGTAGCCGACGCCGAATTCCTTGATGGTGTCCTGATCCTTGAACTTGTTGTTGCTTTGCTCTTGCTTGCCATACGACACTTTGGCATCGCCGCCGCCAACCGTGTAGTTCAGGCCGATCAGGTAGGACTTGAATTCGCCAGTCGTGGCTACCTTGGTGTCGCCTTTCGAGTAGGCAGCCGTGATCTTGGCCGGGCCGAATTTATAGCCGCCACCGATGGACCACAGGTCAGGCTTGGCGGCCGTTGCCGTTGCTTGCACGGCTTTTTCGTAGCCGGCGTGCAAGCTGATCGGGCCGTTGTCGTAGGTTGCCAGGCCAATCACGCCTGCGTCAGCGCTGTTGACTTCGCTCAACACGTATTGCAGGCTGCCCACGAAACCTTCAAAGCTTGGGCTGTTGTAGGTCACGGCATTGTTGACGCGCGACGAACCGACGCCCGAACGCAGCAAGGTTTCATTGTTCTTGCCGACCACGCCGTAGGTGTTGAACGGATCGACGCGGGCGATGGTGCCATCGACCAGATTCTTGGTGCGACCCAGGATGGCGGTACCAAACGCGCCTTTCAGGCCCACATACGCTTGACGGTCGAACAACACGCCTTTTTGCGCGCCGGTGTCTGCCAGGAATTCACTTTCCAGGTTGAAAATTGCGGACAGGCCGCCACCCAGATCTTCCGTACCCTTGAAACCGAGGCGCGACGCGTTGTTTTCGCGTTGTACCGTCGGCTGGCCAGTGGTCTTGGCAATACCGAGGTCAACCAGGCCGTACACGGTGACGTTCGATTGTGCTTGTGCCGTAGCTGCTGCGAAGGTGCCGATGATCAATGCTGCCAGAGTAATTTTTTTCACTTGAGATTCTCTACATTAGGTTGGACAAGAGTGGTGCTGCTTAGCTGCTGAACCGAATCATGCCCACCAAATACTTCAACAATATGACATCGACAAGATGTTGTTTTTTAGCACAATGTCTTGTCAGATAAAAACAACAGGCGAAAAAAAACCGCCCGAGGGCGGCTTGTGTTGCCGTGACGGCCTTACTTCAGGCGGCAGCTCAGCAGCCAGTAGTATTCCAGGCGCTTCATGCGGATTTCGCGGGCCGAGTGGGCAAACTTCTTGCGCAGGTGGCTATCCGACGGGAAATTCTTCAGCACTTCATAGCGCTCGCCTGCCTCCGTCGTGCGGAACTGGTGGGTATTGCCTTCCAGATCGGTGCGCGCGATGACCGTGCTGCTGCCGTCGACATAGGAATTGTCGATCAGCACCAGCAGGATGTCCTTGCCCAGCTTGCTGCGCAATTGCTTCAGGTATTTGTCCTGGTCTTCGCGCTTCACGTGCGACCACCAGAAACCGGCGAACACGGCCGTGAACTTGCCCAGCAGATCGTCCGGCAGATTGAATGCGTCGAGCTTGGCGAAGGTCACGTTGTCGGGCAAGCCGCGTGCCTGGGCCAGCGCCAGCATTTCATCGTTGATATCGGTGGCCAGCACGGACTCGGCCGACTCGGCGACCACTTCCGTCCAGTAACCGGTGCCGCAAGCCAGTTCCAGCACGGTGTGGCCTTCCAGCACGTCGGCGACCTTGTCGCGCAACACTTCCAGGTCTTCCTGGCGTTCGGGCTTGTCATAGACGCGCTCGTACTGCTGCGCGATGGTGGCGTAATATTTGGCAAGCTGATCGGTAATCATTGTTTCTTCTCTTCTTAAATAATCTTGGCCAGGCACCTCGCCCGGCCGATTTCATGCATTGTTATAGTTCGTAGTGCTCTTTATCACCGCTCATCGCCTGCTCGATGAGCTTGCGGTTCAGGGTCGGCGTCAGCAACTCGATAAAGGTGTAGATATAGCTGCGCAAATACGCGCCTTGCTTGACGGCAACGCGCGACACATTCATGCCGAACAGGTGGCCGACAGGGATGGCGCGCAAGCCTTTGTCGCGCTCGGCATCGAAGGCCATACCCGCTATGATACCAATCCCCATGCCCAACTCGACATAAGTCTTGATCACGTCCGCATCGATGGCCTCCAGCAAGATGTCCGGCTTCAGGCCGCGCAGCACGAAAGCATGGTCGATTTTGTTGCGCCCGGCAAACGCGCTGTCATAGGTAATCAGAGGGAAAGCGGCGATTTCTTCCAGGGTCACGGACTTCGACTTGAGCAGCGGATGGTCGACCGGCACCACCACCACATGCTCCCATTGATAGCAGGGCAAGGTGATCAAGCCATCGATGGCGGCGATCGATTCCGTGGCGATGGCCAGGTCGGCCTGGTCGCGCTGCACCATTTCGGCGATCTGGCGCGGATTGCCTTGCAGTAACGATAATCTTACCTTCGGGAACTTCAGCATGAAGGCTTGCACCACCTTGGGCAAGGTGTAGCGCGCCTGCGTATGCGTGGTGGCAATGGTAAAGCTGCCGCTGTCCTGCGCCGCGAATTCCTTGCCGATGCGCTTCATGCTGTCGATTTCCTGCATGATCAGCTCGACCGATTCCAGCACCAGGCGGCCCGGCTCCGTCAAGCCGCGGATGCGCTTGCCGTGGCGCGTAAAAATATCCACGCCCAGCTCTTCCTCCAGCTCGATGATGGCCTTCGATACGCCCGGTTGCGACGTAAACAAGGCCTTGGCGGCGTCCGTCAGGTTGTAATTCTGCCGGACCGCTTCGCGCACGAAGCGCAGTTGATGGAGATTCATTGCTGGTTTGCCCTAGATTGCCGTGATTTGCCGAGTTTCCGCCCCACCCATGATTTTGCGTTCATGCATATACGCATATCGCATATAAGCAAATGCGTACTTAGTAGTTTGGATTAAACGCCAAGTTTATTACTATTGCGGGTACTTTGGGGGTGAAAGCATGACTTTGTCTTATATAGTCTCAGGATTTGCCGTAGGATTACTCGTAGGAATGACCGGCGTGGGCGGCGGTTCGCTGATGACGCCGCTGTTAACCTTGCTGTTTGGCGTGCCGCCTTCCGTGGCCGTGGGTACCGACCTGGCCTTCGCCTCGATCACCAAGAGCGCCGGCACGCTGACGCACCGCCTGCGCGGCACCATCCGCTGGGATATCGTCAAGCGCCTGTGCATCGGCGCCCTGCCCGCTGCCGTCGTCTCGACCCTGGCGCTGAAATCGTTCGGCACCCTGTCGCCGGAAATCGGCCAGATCATCCGTTACTCGATCGCCGGCTCCGTGCTGCTGACCGTCGTGGCGCTGATCTTCAAGGGCCGCATGCTGGCCTGGATCAATGCCCACCCCGAGAAACAATTGCAAGATAACAAGCTTGCCGCCGCGACCATTATTTCCGGCGCCGTGCTGGGCGTGCTGGTGACGGTGTCGTCGATCGGCGCCGGCGCCATCGGCGCCACCCTGCTGGTGATGCTGTATCCACGCATGAGCTCAGCAGAAGTGGCGGGCACCGATATCGCCTACGCCGTGCCCCTGACGGCCATCGCCGCCCTGGGCCACTGGTGGCTCGGCTCCATCCACTGGGAATTGCTGGCCTCCTTGCTGGTCGGCTCCCTGCCCGGCATCACGCTCGGTTCCTGGGTCGCCCGCTCCGTGCCGGAAAAGTTTTTACGAGTGCTGCTGGCGATGACCTTGACCGGCGTGGCAGTGAAGCTAATCTATTAATTACCGAACAAGTGACAAGAGCAGTATCAAGAACATAATCCCAGGCAATCTTCCAGCACCCCGGCTTTTTTAGGAATTGATATGTACCACTACGATCAGTACGACCACCTCATCATCAAAGAACGCATCGCCCAGTACCGAGACCAGGTTGCGCGCCGTATCGCCAATGAGCTGACGGAAGAGGAGTTCATTCCGCTGCGCCTGCAAAACGGCCTGTACATGCAACGCCACGCCTACATGCTGCGCATCGCCGTGCCGTACGGCTTGCTGTCGTCGAAGCAGATGCGCATGTTCGCGCACATCGCGCGCAAGTACGACCGCGGCTATGGCCACTTCACGACGCGCCAGAATATCCAGTTCAACTGGATCGAGCTGGAGCAAACCCCCGATATCCTGACGGACCTGGCATCGGTGGAAATGCACGCGATCCAGACTTCCGGAAACTGTATCCGCAATACAACATCGGACCCGTTCGCCGGCGTCGCCGCCGATGAAATCATCGATCCGCGCCCGTACGCGGAAGTGTTGCGCCAATGGAGCACCTTCCACCCCGAGTTCATCGCCCTGCCGCGTAAATTCAAGGTCGCCATCAATGGCGCCGAAGAAGACCGTGCCGCCATCGCCGTGCACGATATCGGCTTGACGGCCGTGCGCAACGAAGCTGGCGAAGTGGGCTTCAAGGTGATGGCAGGCGGCGGCATGGGCCGCACGCCGATCCTGGGCAGCGTCGTGCGCGAATTCCTGCCGTGGCAGCACTTGCTGACGTATATCCAGGCCATCATGCGCGTGTACAACCTGCATGGCCGCCGCGACAATAAATACAAGGCGCGCATCAAGATCCTGTTGAAAGCCATCGGCGTGGAAGAATTCACGCGCCAGGTGGAAGCGGAGTGGGTCGATCTGAAAGATGGCCCGGAAACCTTGAGCGCCGAGGAAATGCAGCGCGTGGCGGACTTCTTCAATCCGCCCGCCTACCTGGCCCTGGCGGAACTCGACTACAAGGTGGAGCACGCGGATAACAAGGCGTATGTGAACTGGCTGGCGCGCAACGTCAAGCCGCACCAGCGCCCCGGCTACGTGGCCGTGGTACTGTCCCTGAAGAAAACGGGCGTGCCGCCGGGCGACGCGACGGCCGAGCAGATCGACTTCGTGGCCGACCTGGCCGACCGCTACAGCTTTGGCGAACTGCGCGTGACGCACGAGCAAAACCTGGTGCTGGCCGACGTGGAGCAATCGAAACTCTTTGCACTGTGGCAAGAAGCCAAGGCGCACGGCCTGGCCACGCCGAACATCGGTTTGCTGACGGACATGATCTGCTGCCCCGGCGGCGACTTCTGCTCGCTGGCCAACGCCAAGTCCTTGCCGATCGCGGCCGCCATCGCGGAACGCTTCGACAGCATCGACTTCCAGCACGACATCGGCGAGATCGAACTGAATATTTCCGGCTGCATCAATGCCTGCGGCCACCACCACGTGGGCAGCATCGGCATCCTGGGCGTCGACAAGGATGGCAGCGAATGGTATCAAGTGTCGATTGGCGGCGCGCAAGGCAACAACGCGGCCATCGGCAAGATCATCGGACCATCGTTCTCTTCCCTGCAGATGCCTGAAGTCATCGGCCGCCTGCTGCACGTCTACGTGCGCGACCGCCACGAAGGCGAGCGCTTCGTCGATACGGCCCAACGCCTGGGCCTGGCGCCGTTCAAGGAACACGTATATGCAACGCCGATCACCGTCGGCAACCTGGTGGGAGAAGACGAATATGTTTGAAGTACGCGAAGAAATCATCAAGAATGCCGCCGTGGTGCCGAATACCTGGGGCTTGCTGCGCCTCGATGAAAACGACACGCCGGAAACGGTGGTCGTTCCGGCCGGCAAGGTCATCGTGCCGTTGCTCGTTTGGCAAGCCCAGCGCGCAACCCTGTCCGCGCGCCTGCCCGACATCGGCGTGTGGCTGGCCAGCGACGAGCGCCCGGAAGAACTGGCGGCCGACGTGGCGCAACTGCCCGTCATCGGCGTGGATTTCCCGAAATTCACGGATGGCCGCGGCTATTCCATCGCCTTCAACCTGCGCGCCCGCCTGGGTTTCCAGGGAGAATTGCGCGCCATCGGCGACGTGCTGCGCGACCAGCTGTTTTCCATGCACCGCGTCGGCTTCGATGCGTATGCGACGCGCCCGGACCGCAGCATCCATGACGCGCTGAAAGGTCTGTCTGTCTTTTCGGAAACCTACCAGGCGTCGTGGGATCAAAAATCGCCGCTGTTCCGCCGCCACCAGCGCGAAGGCCAGAATCCTGACCTCGACAACGCGGCCGGCATCTGAGGGCCCATCATGAGCGATCTGACTTCTTTGATACACGCCACCGAGCAAACGCTGACACGCATCGCCGCGGATTTTTCGCCGGCCGTGTTCGCGTCCAGCCTGGCAGCCGAAGACATGGTGCTGACCGACATGATTCTCAAGGCGAAGCTGCCCATCGGCATCTTTTCCCTGGAAACGGGCCGGCTGCACCAGGAAACCCTGGCCGTGCTCGACAAGGTCAAGGCCCGCTACGACCACGACATCACCCTGTACCGCCCGCAGCCGGAAGCCGTGGCCGCCTACGTGGAACAGAACGGCTTGAACGCGTTCTACAATAGTGTCGAAATGCGCCGCGAATGCTGCCGCATACGCAAGGTCGAACCGCTGGGCCGCGCCCTGGCCGGCAACAAGGCCTGGGTGACGGGACAGCGCCGCGCCCAGTCCACCACGCGCGCCGAATTGCACGTGCAGGAAGAGGACGCCGCGCATGGCATGACGAAATTCAATCCGCTGGCCGACTGGTCGGAAGAAGACGTGTGGGCCTATATCCGCGCCAACGACGTGCCCTACAATGCGCTGCACGACCAGGGCTACCCGTCGATCGGCTGCGAACCGTGCACGCGGGCCGTCCAGCCTGGCGAAGACGTGCGCGCCGGACGCTGGTGGTGGGAAAACCCGGATTCCAAGGAATGCGGCCTGCACATGGTGGACGGCAAATTGATACGCATCAAATCCGTGGCAGCTTGATCAGACACAACAGATACAGCAGAACAAGAAAGCACCCTATATGAGCAATATTTTGAACCAGCGTCACCTCGACAGCCTTGAATCGGAAGCCATCCACATCATGCGCGAAGTGGCGGCCGAATCGGCCAACCCTGCGCTGCTGTTTTCCGGCGGCAAGGATTCCGTCGTCCTGTTGCGCCTGGCCGAGAAAGCCTTCCGCCCAGGCAAGTTCCCATTTCCCCTCGTGCATATCGACACGGGCCACAACTTCCCGGAAGTCATCACTTTCCGCGACAAGAAGGTGGCGGAACTGGGCGAGCGCCTGATCGTCGGTTCCGTGGAAGACTCGATCAAGCGCGGCACCGTGCGCCTGCGCAACCCGGCCACGGATTCGCGCAATGCGGCCCAAGCCGTGACCTTGCTGGAAACCATCGCCGAACACGGTTTTGACGCCTGCATCGGCGGCGCCCGCCGCGACGAGGAAAAGGCCCGCGCAAAGGAACGCATCTTTTCCTTCCGCGACGAATTCGGTGCCTGGGACCCGAAAGCCCAGCGTCCGGAACTGTGGGACCTGTATAACACCCGCGTGCATCCCGGTGAAAACATGCGCGTCTTCCCCATCTCGAACTGGACGGAGCTGGACGTGTGGCAATACATCGCCCGCGAGAAATTGGAATTGCCGCCGATCTACTTCGCGCACGAGCGCCAGGTGATCCCGCGCAACGGTTTATTGGTGCCGCTGACGGATCTGACGCCGCCGCGCGAAGGCGAAACGGTGGAAACGCAAGTCGTGCGCTTCCGCACCGTGGGCGATATCTCGTGCACCTGCCCCGTGTCATCCGATGCGGCGACGGTCGACGCCATCATCGCCGAAACGGCAATCACGCAAATCACGGAACGGGGCGCCACCCGCATGGATGACCAGACGTCCGAAGCCTCGATGGAAAAACGCAAGAAAGCAGGGTATTTCTAATGAACGCAGCAATCCAGAACACCAATCTCACCGACAGCGTCGAACGCGGCATGTTGCGCTTCATCACGGCCGGTTCCGTCGACGACGGCAAGAGCACCCTGATCGGCCGTCTGCTGTTCGACAGCAAGGGCATCTTCGCCGACCAGCTCGACGCCATGTCGCGCTCCAAGCACAAGCGCACGGTGGGCGACACGGTCGACCTGTCGCTGCTGACGGACGGCCTGGAAGCGGAACGCGAGCAAGGCATCACCATCGACGTGGCTTACCGTTACTTCGCCACGCCGAAACGCAAATTCATCATCGCCGACACGCCCGGCCACGAGCAATACACGCGCAACATGGTGACCGGCGCATCGACCGCCGACGCCGTCATCATCCTGATCGACGTGTCGAAAGTCAAACTGGGTGACGATGGCAGCGTGGAACTGTTGATCCAGACCAAACGCCATTCGACCATCGCCCATTTGCTGCAGATCGAGCACGTGGTCGTGGCCGTCAACAAGATGGACCTGGTCGACTACGATGAAACGGTCTACAACCGCATCGTGGCCGCCTACCGCGAATTCGCCCAGTCGCTGGGCTTGAAGGATATCACGCCGATCCCGCTGTCCGCCTTGACGGGCGACAACGTCGTCGAACGCGGCGACAAGCTGGGCTGGTACACGGGCCCGACCCTGATCGAGTTGCTCGAATCGCTGTCCGTCTACGACGAATCGCACGACACGCCGTTCCGCTTCCCCGTGCAGCTGGTGGCGCGCCACAATGGCCACGAAGCGAACGACTTCCGCGGCTACATGGGCCGCATCGAAGCGGGCAAGGTCAGCATCGGCGACACCCTCGTGGTGCAGCCCTCGGGCCAGACGGCCACCGTCAAGGATATCGTCACCCTGGACGGCTCGCTGCCGACGGCCGTGGTGGGCCAGTCCGTGACCTTGCTGCTCAATGAATACCTGGATATTTCGCGCGGCGACTTGCTGGCGAGCAACGATCGCCCTGCCACCCTGCTGAAACAGGTGGTGGCCGACGTGTGCTGGCTGTCGGAAGACGCGCTGGACCTGCGCCGCAAGTACTGGATCAAGCACGGCACGAAACAGACGGCGGCCAAGGTGACGGCGATCGAATCTATCCTTGACATCAACACGCAGCAGCGCCACCCGGCCGAAGGCTTGAAGCTGAACGACATCGCCCGCATCAGCCTGAACGTGCAGCAGGCGCTGGCGGCCGACGCGTATGCCGATATCCGCGCCACGGGTGCGTTTATCCTGATCGATGAAGTGACCCACCAGACGGTCGCGGCCGGCATGGTCCGGCTCTAACCCCGTATCGTCCAGGAAAGGCAGCCATATGAACAGCTCCCCATCTCTCCCCGGCAAGGTCTACCTGGTCGGCGCCGGCCCCGGCGCGCAAGACCTGATGACCTTGCGCGGCGCGCGCCTGCTGGCGCAAGCGGACGTCGTGCTGCACGACGCGCTGGTCACCGAAGAGATGCTGGAGCTGTGCCCGCAGGCGCAAAAAATCCTGGTCGGCAAGCGCTGCGGCCAGCTATCGACGGCACAGGCGTTCATCAACAAGCAACTGGTCGACAACGCGCGCAAGCACGCCGTCGTCGTGCGCCTGAAAGGGGGCGATCCCATGCTGTTCGGCCGCGCCGACGAGGAATTGCGCGCGCTGGAAGAGGCGGGGATCGCCGTCGAAGTGGTGCCCGGCATCACCACGGCCCTGGCGGCCGCGGCCGCGACGCAGCAGCCGCTGACCAAGCGTGGCGTGTCGCGCAGCGTCGCCTTCTTTACGTCCAGCACGGCGCCGGGCGAACCGGACCAGACGCGCATTCCCGACTGCGATACCCTGGTGCAATACATGGGTGGCCGCGAAGCCATCGCCACGGCCCAGCGCCTGCTGGCCCAGGGCCGCCGTGCCGACACCCCGGTGGTGGTGATTGAAAACTGCAGCCGCCCGGACCAGCGCATCGTGCGCCTGCCGCTGAGCAGCCTGGCGCATGGCCTGGGCGACACCCACGGTCCCGTGCTGGTGATGCTGGGCGACGCCATGGCCACGCGCGCGCACCAGGTCACGGAAGCAGCGGTCGCCATTCTGGCGCGCCATGCTTGAATAAACACACCGTATTTTACCGACTTTAAAGTCAGTAACTGACGTCTTCCGAGGAAACATGATACGATGCTCACGCATCTTTTCTCGAGAAGTTGTTGCGTGATAGCAAGAAAATCACGCTTCGCCCCGCCATAGCGCTTGTTGCGCGGCCTCCCGGCTGACGGGAGCCGCCCGGCAATCTCCCCGAAAAAAGCTGCGCCCGCAGGCTGCAATACCGCGCCGCGCAACTTGAGCCGTCACAATCAACAATGAATTTCTCTTCCGTGCGCGAAGCCCTGACTTCGCTCAGCCGCAGCAATGCCGGCGTCGCCGGCGCTGTGCTGCTCAGCATGCTCGCCTCCATCGCCCTGTGGACGGTGTTCCCGAATATCGACGATGAAAACCACTTACTGGAATGGCTGCAGGCGCTGTTCCTGGCCCTGGCCTGCACCGTGCACGGCACGCGCGCCTGGCAAGAGACTGACCGCCAATCCTTGCGTTTCCTCATGCATGCCGGCTTGTCTGCCCTGCTGTTCGGCTTCCTGTTGCGCGAACTCGATATCGACCAGTTCGGCACGGCGCCCGCCTGGGCGCAGCTGGAAAAAGCCCTGCGCGTGGTGGAATTGCTGATATTGATACGCGTGCTGATCTTTTTCGCACCGCGCGCGCGCAAGGTATTTGCCCATGCGCCGCAGATTTTCAGCATGCGCATCACCATCCTGACGGCCATCGGCGGCTTGCTGATGGTTGCCGGCTGGCCCTTCGACAAGAAGGTCTTCCATGGCATGCCGGACGCCTATGCGCTGCTGGGCGAGGAAGTCTTCGAACTGGGCGCCTATCTGCTGCTGTTCCTCGCTTCGCTGTCCGACAGCGCGGCCGCCGCCCGCATCAGCCTGGCGCCGAAGACAAAGCTGGCCTAGCCCAGTTCAAACGAGGATGGCAGCGGCAACAGCCGCTGCAAGGTAGCGGCCACGCGCAACAGGCGCGGGTCGTCGTCCTCGGCCTCGTCGCAGGTATCGTTGATACAGAAAAACGGCAAGCTGCCGAAACGCGCCGCCAGCTCCTCGAGCTGCTGCGGCGCCTGCGCATCGCCGCTGGCGATATGCAGCGGGTCGAGCATGCGCGAGCGCGCCAGCCCCTGATGCACCATCCAGCGCGGCACCAGGTCGGGCAGCAAGGCCGGCACCTGCCACGAGCGGAACACCGTCGCGCGCACGCCGGCAAACATGGCCGGCGCCAGCCCTTCCAGTACATGCAGCGCGCTTTTCAGCATGGGCCGCGGCGCATGCGCATACAAGCGCGGTTCATGCCGGTAATCGGCGTACTGCGCCGACAGCCATTGCCGCGACAAGGTGGCGCAATTGACGGGCGCCGCCACATCGGCGCGCAAGCCCTGCAACTCATCCTGCAGCGTGCTCTCCGTGAAAACGCTCAAACGTCCGTCCCCTTCCCCGCCAAACCAGAATGCGGGTTCGAACGGCGCGCCGAAAAACACGTCGTCGTTCAGATACAGGAAACGCTCGGACAGACCCGGAATATGGTGCAGATACGATTCGATATGGCCGGAATCGAACACCGGCAGGGATGCATCGGGCATCAGGCTGGCATGGTCGATCACCGTCAGGCGCGATGAGGCGCGCAGCCAGCGGGGCACTTGCCGGTCCGTCAGCAGGTAGACATGGCCGTGGCCGGGGAAGAAGCGCTCGAGCGCGCGCAGGTTGTAGCGCAGTTCGCCATTGTCGCGGTAGCGCCCCGCCACGTTGCCGTGCAGGGCCAGCTGGCCGGGATGCGCCTGCGCCCAGGCGGCATATGCCTGCTGCCGGCGCGCGCGCCAGGCGGGATCGGCGCCGTCCACCCACAGGTAGACGATGTCGATGCCGCTCAAGGCAGAGGGCTGGAGCCTGGCGCCGCCACGCAGTAATCGGCGATGGCGGCAAGCACGCTGGCGTTCTCGCCCACCGCCTCGACCACCTTCAGGCGCAGTGCCGGATGCTGCTGGCGCAATTCTTCCAGCAACAGCGGCAAGTCGCGCAGCACATGTCCGCCCTGCCCCAGGAACACGGGCACCACGGTGGCGTCCAGGATGGCGCCGGCGGGCAGCTGGGCCAGCAGGGTCGCCACCAGTTCGGGCAGGCGCGGCGACATCAGCTCCAGGAAGGCCAGGTGCACGCCGGTGCCGGGCATGCGCGCCTGGGTCAGGTCGCGCAGGCGCTCGAAGGGCGCAGCCCACGATGCGGCGCGCGCGCCATGGGCAAACAGGATCAGCGCCTGCTGCACGTTCGTCTCCATCAGTGCCGCTCCACCCACCACAGGGCGCCCAGCGCCAGCAGCAGGTACAGGGCGCTCGGCGCCACCGCCGTCAGAAAGGCCGGCCAGGTGCTGAGCAGGCCAAGATGCGAGAACAGGGTGTTGACCAGCATGAAGCTCACGCCGATCATGATGCCGATGAAGATCTTCAGGCTGATGCCGCCGCTGCGCGTATGCATGTAGGCAAACGGCAGCGCCAGCGCCATCAGCACGAAAATGGCCAGCGGATCGATCAGTTTTTTCCAGAAGGCGATGCGGAAACGCTCGGTTTCCTGCTTGTTCTCGGCCAGGTGGCGCGTGTACACGGCCAGTTCGCTGGCCGACATGCGCTCGGGATCGGACGCCGACACCGTCAGGATCTTCGGCGTCACTTCCGACGTCATGTCCTTGCTGGCGCTTTGCACCGTGCGCACCAGGCTCGTTTCCTGCCCATAGTAGTTCGCCAGCTTCGGCTCGAAGCCGGGCGAGGCGGCCGCGCTGTTCGAGAACGACGTTTCCGTCACCTCGGTCAGGCGCCAGATATTATTGCCCTGATACGTAGCTCCCTTGGCCACGGTCAAGGTGCGCAAACGCATATCGGTGTCAAATTCATACAGCTTGACGTTTTTCAGCTGGCCGTCCGGACGCGCTTCGCCGACATTGAAAAAGCGCGAACCGGTGACGGGGCCCGTCAAGCCCTCGCTCTTGACCATGTCCTTGGTCCACAGGCCGGAGCGAAACTCGCTCGACACGGCCGCGCCGCGCGAGGTCAGCTTGAGGCGTTCGGCCAGCGGTTCCGTGCGCGGCGTGATCAACTCGCCGAAGATGAAGGTGATGACGACGAAGACGATACCGATGCGGAACAGGAAACCGGCCGCCATCGCCGTCGACATGCTCGATGCGCGCATGATGGTAAATTCGGAGCTGGCGGCAAACTGCGCCATCGTGTAGATGGTGCCGATCAGCGCCGCGATCGGCATCACCTCGTACACGTGTCCCGGCACCAGCACCAGCACGTACAGGAAGGCATACTGGATGGTGTAACCGTTGCGCCCCACCTTGGGCAGTTCGCCCGTCAGGTCGATGAAGGCTTGCAGTGCCAGGAAGGCCAGCAGCACGAACAGCACCGCCTGGAATATCGAGACCGCAAAATAGCGCTGTAAAATCTTCATTTCGATGCCGCTTTACTTGTGTTGCCGGCGCGGCGCGCGCGCTTGAAAGCCGCCAGCAGGACCAGCGGATGATAGCGGTGGTTCACATTCAGGCGCCACGCGAACAGCCCCACCACGGCCAGCGCCGCCAGCAGGTGCAGCGGCCACCAGGCCAGGCCGAAGGTCAGCCGGCCCTGCTTCACGCTCGCTTCGATGACCTTGATCAGGTTGCTGTACGTAAAGAAAATCAGCAGGGCGATGATCAAATTGGTCGAACTGCCGGCACGCGGATTGACAAAGCCCAGCGGAATGGCCAGCAGGATCAGCATCAGGCCGATCAGGGGCGCACTGACCCGCCACAGCAGTTCGGCCATGGTGTAGGGATTCGGTTCGGCGATGAGCGCCATGGTGCTCATGGCGCGCACGCCCAGTTCCGCGCCCAGTTCCTGCTGCTTGCTCTCGATGCGCATGATGTACTGCTCGAATTCCATGGTCTGGAAGTCCGCCTGCGTCGGCACGCCCTGGTAGCGGCGGCCGCTCTTGAGCACCAGGAAGCGTTCGCCCTTGGCGTCGGTGTTGATCACGCCTTCCTTGGCGACGACGACGACGGCGCTGCCTTTTTCATCGACGGTATTGACGAAGACGTTCTGCACCACGGTCTTCTCGCCGCTGACGCCCTCGACGAAGAAGATGCGGTTGCTGCCGGCCGATTCGCGGAACTGGCCAGGCGTGACTTTCTGCAGGTCTTCGCGCTTCTCGAAGCGCGCCACGTATTCATCGCTCTTCTTTTGCGCCCACGGCGTGGCGTACAGGCTCAGGATGCCGGTGGCCAGCACCAGCGGCAAGCCGAAGCTGAGCACGGGCCAGATCCAGCGCGACAGGCTCAGGCCGGACGCGAACCACACCACCATCTCCGACTCCTTGTAGCTGCGGGTGACGACCATCAGCACCGAGATGAAACCGGTGAGGATGAGGATGGTGGGCAGCTGCATCAGGGCGGAAAAAACCATCAGCGACATGACGTCGGACGACGCGATCTTGCCGCCCGCCGCCTTGCCGAGAATACCGATCAGCATCCAGGTGAGCAGGATGCTGAACAAAACTGTGAAGGTGGCCCCGGCGGCACTAGCCAATTCACGTCGAAGGGCGCGTTGAAAGATCATTCGGAGTTTATAATTCGGGTCAGTTAGTTGAGTAACACGTTACTAGTAAATGAAAACGGAGAACCAAATGGACTTTAGCATAAAAGCATTCGATACCAAGAGCACCCTCGGCACGGCCAAAAGCGGATGCATCGCGGTTGCGGTATTCGAAAACAAAAAACTGTCGCCAGCGGCAAAATCGCTGGACAGCAAGGGTGCGATTTCGGCTGCGCTGAAGTCCGGCGACATCAGCGGCAAGCCTGGCAGCACTTTGCTGCTGCGCGCAGTCGATGGCGTCGCCGCCGAACGTGTTCTGCTGGTAGGCATGGGCAGCGATGACGCTGTCAGCGAAAAAAGCTTCACGACCGGCGTGCAAGCCGCACTGAAGGCCTTCGGCTCGCTGGGCGCTGCGGACGCCATTATCGCATTACCGCTGACTGAAGTGAAAGAGCGCGACGTAAATTGGGCAATCCGTTGCGTGGTGCAAGCCGCACATGACAGCGAATACCGCTGCGACTCGCAAAAAAGCAAAAAAGATCCGGCACCGGCAGGCGTGCGCAAGATCGTCCTGGCGGCGCCGGCGACAAGCGCCACGCGCGGCGCGCTGGCGCAAGCCATCGCCATCGCCAACGGTTCCGACCTGACGCGCAACCTGGGCGACCTGCCGGCGAACATCGCCAATCCGACCTACCTGGCCAACACGGCCAAGCAGCTGGCCAAGGATTACAAGTTCGAAGTCGAAGTGCTGGACCGCAAACAGCTCGAAGCGCTGAAAATGGGCAGCTTCCTGTCCGTCACCAACGGCAGCGAGCAGCCGCCGAAGTTCATCGTCCTGAAACACATGGGCGGCAAGGCCAAGGATGCGCCGGTGGTCCTGGTCGGCAAGGGCATCACCTTCGACACGGGCGGCATTTCGATCAAGGCCGGTCCTGGCATGGATGAAATGAAGTACGACATGTGCGGCGCCGCCTCGGTCCTGGGCACCTTCCGCGCCATCGGCGAAATGAACCTGAAGCTGAACGTCATCGGCGTCATCGCCGCGTGCGAAAACATGCCGTCGGGCCGCGCCACCAAGCCGGGCGACATCATCACCTCCATGAACGGCCTGACCATCGAAGTGCTGAACACGGACGCCGAAGGCCGTCTGGTGCTGTGCGACGCGCTGACCTACGCCGAACGCTTCAAGCCGGCAGCCGTGGTCGATATCGCCACCCTGACGGGCGCTTGCGTCGTCGCTCTGGGCCACCACAACAGCGGCCTGTTTACGCGCAGCGATGCGGCGCATGACCAGCTGGCCAACGAATTGCTGGCAGCGGGCAAGCAGTCGAGCGACACGGCATGGCGCATGCCGATCGAAGAGGCGTACAACGAGCAGCTGAAGTCGAACTTCGCCGACCTGGCCAACATCGGCACGCCAGGCGGCGGTTCGGTGACGGCAGCGGCCTTCCTGGAAAACTTCACCAAGAAGTACACCTGGGCGCATCTGGACATCGCCGGCACGGCGTGGAAGTCGGGCGGCTCGAAGGGCGCGACCGGTCGTCCCGTCCCCCTGCTGACGACGTTCCTGATCAACCGCGTGTAAGTTGACGCTTGCCGGTGGCATTTCGCTACTGGCAGCGCCAGGCACAAAAAACCGCCAGGTCTTGCGACCATGGCGGTTTTTTTATGTACGTTTGAATCAGTAGACGACGGGATTAGGCAGAGGCGATGGCGCCACTTTGGGCTGCACCACCGTTTCAGGCACGGCGGCCGCGGGCGGCGGCGCTGAAATCGGCGCGGGCGGCGGCGCCAGGCGCGCGGGATCCTGCATGACGATGGTCAAAATGGATGGGTAGTCGAAACCGGCGCCCGTGTTGCGGTCGACGAAATAGCCGACGCCCAGGGTCAGGATGACATTGCCCCAGACGCTGCCATTAAGCTTGGGATCGATGTGGTCGTCCGTCGCGATGGCGGGCGAACCGTGCTTGCGGCAATCGACCTTCAGCGGTTCCTGGCTCTTGCGGATAGTGATGCGCCCGGGCGTGGTAACGAACCATTTGCCCACGTCGTTGCTGAGGATGCAGCCGGCGCCCGTCAACTCGCGGTTGTCCTGGATGGTTTGCACCAGCACCATTTGCTCGGTGTTGCCCGTCAGCGTGGCGCAGCCGCCCAGGCCCAACAGCAGCAGCGTCCTGGCGGCAAAGGGAGCAGACAGCGGCACGCGCATGGGAGCTCGCTTAACGGACGGGAATCGGCTGGTCGCCAGGCACGGCGACGGCGGTGACGCTGTTTTTCGGACTGCCTTCGATCAGGCGGTCGGAATACACGAGGTAGACCAGCGCATTGCGCTTGCTGTCGACCATGCGCACGACGCGCACGTGCTTGAAGAAGATCGAGGCACGCTCGGTAAACACTTCTTCCTGGCGCGGCAGCTTGCCCTTGAATTGCAGCGGCCCCACCTGGCGGCACGCGACGGCCGCATCGGCCTTGTCTTCGGCCAGGCCGACGGCGCCCTTGATGCCGCCCGTCTTGGCGCGCGACAGATAGCAGCTGACGCCGGCGACGCGCGGATCGTCATACGCTTCGACGACGATCTTGTGGTCAGGGCCGATCAGTTTGAACACCGTGTCGACCGAACCGATGGTTTCGGCCCGCGCCGCGGCGCAGGCAAGGCCCAGCACCAGAGCGGCAGGCAGCAATTTACGCATGAAGAGTATCCCGGGCACGCACGCAGGCGGCCATCAGTTGATGGGAGCGAAACGCTGGACCATGACGCCTTCGACTTCGATCAGTTGAAAGAACACGTCTTTCGGCCTGGTCCAGATGGAACCGTCGGCGGCGCGATACACGATCATCGGCGTCAGATCCGCTTCCAGCGTGGCTTCGCACACCAGTTCATAAATGCCGCCCTTGTAGTGCCGATAACGCATCGCCGCCCCCTCAAGCCGTGGAATCTTCGCTCTTGTCGTCGGCCAGTGCCTTCTGCTTCTGCTTCAGGCCCTGGATCACTTTCAGTATGCCTTCCATGCCGGCCGCGCCATCGGCGCCGCTGAAGGCGTCGAGCACCTCATTGAGCACCTTGTTGCGCACGGTCGCTTCATCGGAAGACATTTCCAGCGCGCGCTGGGCTTTCGCCGCCTTTTCGGCCGCGCTCACGCGCGGCTTGGCAGCCGTCTTGCCATGCGTCAGAGCAGCCTGCCAGATAACCCAGCGGCGCTGGGTCTCGAAAATCAGGTACTCATCCGGTTTGTCTTCTCTTCGCCGCACAATGTGGCCGTCACGCTGCGCCCACGCTTCAAATGCAGTTCGCATTTTCTTCCTTTGCAAATGCTACGCGCAAGTCTCACTATTAAAACTGCAACATTTCAAAATAGTACCATCTATTGATGTCGCAAAACAGTCTCATAGATATAGTACTGCAATTTATATAACAAGTCTGGCGGCGCCAAGGACGGAATTGACACTCCGTCCCCGGCACAGTGGTCATGTAATCGGAATAGCAATTACAACTAATTACAACTGCTTCCTGTTCGGTTCTTAACTTGGCTGTAACAAAGCCGTATGACACAGTTGTTACACGGTGCCATTTTAGTAGTTTTTATCGCGTTTTAGCGAGAAACTTTACACCTTTGTCGCGTTAAACGGCCAGACGCATCCTGCCGCGCCAGCCACTTATGCCAAATCAAACATAGGGGTTGATCAATGATACACAAAAACATAATATTCATGCGCCACGATTGGTTAAGTATAAATATTTTATTTGCACTCTTATTCCCGGCAAGTAAATAAAGCCCGCACCGGCCAGGCAGCGCAGGACGCCGGCGACACGCATGCGGTAAGATTCGCGCCTATCGATACCTATTCAAGCAAGGATTTTTCCCATGAAACTCGCCACCTGGAACGTCAATTCGCTCAAAGTGCGCCTGCCGCAAGTGCTGCAATGGCTGACGGACAACCCGGTCGACATACTCTGCCTGCAAGAAACCAAGCTCACGGACGACAAGTTCCCCGTCGCCGAAATCGAGGCGGCCGGCTACCAGGTGGTCTTCAGCGGCCAGAAAACCTACAACGGCGTGGCCATCCTGTCGAAGCTGCCGATCACCGACGTGGTGAAGAACAACCCGCGCTATGAAGATGCGCAGCAGCGCATCCTGGCCGCCACCGTCAAAGGCGTGCGCGTCGTCTGCGCCTACGTGCCGAACGGCCAGAGCATCGATTCGGACAAGTACGAGTACAAGCTGGGCTGGCTGGCCGCCCTGCACGACTGGCTGGCCGAAGAAGCGCAGCAGCACCCGCAACTGGCCGTCGTCGGCGACTACAATATCGCGCCCGACGACCGCGACGTGCACGACCCCGTCGCCTGGGCCGGCCAGGTGCTGGTCTCGGACAAGGAACGCGCCGCCCTGCAGCGCCTGTTCGACATTGGCCTGACGGACGCCTTCCGCCTGTTCGAGCAGGCGGACAAATCGTTCAGCTGGTGGGATTACCGCCAACTGGGCTTCCGCCTGAACAAGGGCCTGCGCATCGACCACATCCTGCTCTCGCCCGCCCTCGCCGCCCGCTGCACGGCCTGCGTCATCGACCGCGTGCCCCGCAAATGGGAACAGCCGTCCGACCATGCGCCCGTCGTGGCCACCATCGACTAGATAAGGCGCGCATCATCGACAGTGGAGCACTCGCCCCGCAAATGGGAACAGCCGTCCGACCATGCACCCGTCGTGGCCACCATCGACTAGACAAGGCGCGCATCATCGACAGTGGAGCACTCGCCCCGCAAGTGGGAACAGCCGTCCGACCATGCGCCGTCGTGGCAACGATTGATTAACTAGCGGCTATCCGCTCCAGCAAGGCCTGTGCGTTCACGGCAGGCACGGGCGCGGAAAACAGATAACCCTGCGCATAGCGGCAGCCGTTCGCCTGCAGCAGGGCGAACTGCTCTTCCGTCTCCACGCCCTCGGCCACGGCCGACAATTGCAGGCTGTCGGCCAGCGCGATGATGGCCGCCACGATGGCGCGGTCTTCCCCGCTATGTTCGAGGTCCTTGATGAAGGCGCGGTCGATCTTGACCTTCTTCACGGGGAAGCGCTTCAGGTAGGCCAGGCTCGAATAGCCGGTGCCGAAATCGTCGATCGACAGGCGCAAGCCCATGCCATTGATCTGCCGCAAAATCTCCAGTGTATGCTCGCCGTGCTGCATCAGCGCCGTCTCGGTGATCTCGAATTCCAGCAGCGCCGGATCGATGCCCGTTTCCCGCACCACGGTCCCGATGGCAGCCACCAGGCCCTTGTGCATGAACTGGCGCGGCGACAGATTCACCGCCAAGGGAACGGGCTGCAAGCCCTGGCGCTGCCAGGCCATGCTTTGCTCGCACGCCTGGCGCATCACCCACTCGCCCACCGGCACGATCAAGCCGTTTTCCTCCATGATGGGGATGAAGCGGTCCGGCAGCACCAGGCCGTGGCCGGGACGGCGCCAGCGCAGCAGCACTTCCATGCCGTGCAGCCGGCGCGTGGCGATATCGATGACCGGCTGGTAAAACAGCTCGAACTGCTGCAGCGCCAGCGCCGTGCGCAAGCTGCTTTCCAGGTCGAAGTGCAGGGCCGCCGCCTGGTTCATCGTCTGCGTGAAGAACTGGTAGTTGTTGCGGCCATTGCCCTTCGCGTGGTACATGGCCGCATCCGCATGGCGCATCAGCGCATCGACATCGCCGCCATCGTCCGGATACAGGCAGATGCCGATCGACGGCGTCACGTGCAGCACGTGGCCGTCAAGAGGAAAGGCAGGTGTCAGCGCCTCGATGACCTTCTCGGCCACGTGCGCCGCTTCGTCGCTGCCGCGGATGCCCGGCACCAGCACGACGAATTCATCGCCGCCCAGGCGCGCCACCGTGTCGCTGGCGCGCACGGCGCCGCACAGCCGGGCGGCCACTTCCTTGAGCAGCAGGTCGCCCGTCATGTGGCCCAGCGAATCGTTGATGGTCTTGAAGCGGTCCAGGTCGATGAACATCACGGCCAGCTTGCGCCCGGAGCGCTGCGCGGCCAGCATGGCCCGCTCCAGCCGGTCCGACAGCAGCGCGCGGTTCGGCAAGCCCGTCAGGTTGTCGTGGTACGCCATGTGATGCACCCGCGCCTCGGCCTGGCGCCGCTCGACGATCTCGCCCTGCAGCAGCAGGTTGGCGCCGGCCAGTTCGGCCGTGCGCTCCTGCACGCGCAATTCCAGCTCGTCGCGCGCGCGGCGCACCGCCTCGGCCGCCTCGCGGCGCGCCGTCACGTCGTCAACCAGCCACACGGAACGGCCATGCGCATGCGCCAGGTCAAATGGCCGGCCGGACAGGCGCGCCCAGAAGCGGCTGCCATCCTTGCGCACCAGCTGGTATTCGGACATGTGCACTCTGCCCGCATCGAAATCGCGCGCCGTCTCGCCGCGCGCCGCCTTCCACGCGGCCACGTCGGGATACAGGGCCTGCACCGACAGGCCGTTGATCTCGCCGGGTCCATAGCAGAACAGCTCTTCCATCTTGCTGTTGGCGCGCAAATTGTGGCCGCCCTCCACCACCGAGATGCCCAGCACGGCGCTGTCGAGGATGGCCTGGTTTTCCAGCAGCGCGTTGCGCAGGGATTCTTCGGCGCGCTTGGCTTCCGTGCGGTCCTCGATGATCCAGATGGTGCCGGCGGCGGGATCGTCGGGATTGACGACATAGGCGATCAGCTGCGCCCACAAGGTGCTGCCGTCGCGGCGCATCATTTCCACTTCCGTCTGGAAGGGCTTGGCCACGGACAGGAAGGGAAAGGCCGCCGCGCCCAGCAATTCGTAGGATTGCTGCGACACGTACAGCGCGCGCCCGGGCAAGCCCAGCGCCTCGTCGCCGCTGTAGCCGAACATGGCGGCAAAGCCCAGGTTATAGCGCGTGATCTGGCGGTTCTTGGTATACAGGATGCTCACCGAGGCATTCGTCATGATGGCCGCCACTTCCATCTGCGTCTGGCGGCTGGCCGTGACGTCTTCCAGGATCCAGATGGCGCCCTGCTCGCTGTGCGCCTGGTCGACGGCCTTGGCGCGGATGCGGCACCAGAACAGGCTGCCGTCGCGGCGGCGGAACAGCGATTCATCCTGCTCGTACGGCAAGCCCTGTCCCAGCAGCGGCGTGGCTTGCACGCCAAACGCCTCGTAGGCGGCGGGAGAAGGAAACAGCTCGGCGGCGGGCAAGCCCGTCATCTCCTCCTGCGCGTAGCCGAACATTTCGGCGAAGCGGGGATTGCAGCGCAGGACCAGGCGCGAACGGGAAAACAGGATGCCGACGGAGGCATTGTCGAGGATAGCCTGCTGCTCCAGCATCAGCTGGCGCGTCGCCTCCTCGGCCGCCTTCTGCGCGCTGCGGTCGTCGAACAGCCAGATCGTGTCGCGCAAGCCGCGGTCCGTCTGGCTCTCCGGATTCAGGACATAGCCATACGCCAGCGCCCAGAAAGTGGAACCGTCGCTGCGGCGCATCTCCATCTCGCCCTGGAACGGCTGGCCGCGCCGCAGCAGGGGCGAAGCCTGCCTGACGACATTTTCATACGCCGCGCGCGACGGATACAGGTCGGCGACGGCCATGCCCACGCCGCTGTCGCCATCGAAGCCGAAGCATTCGGCGAAGCGCCGGTTATAACGCAGCACGCCCTTGTCGCGCTGAAAACCGATGGCCAGGGGCGCGTTATCCATCACGGCCTGCATTTCCAGCATGGCGCGGCGCAGCTGGTCTTCATCGCGCCGGTGGTCGCTGATATCCTCGATGATCCAGACCGTGCCGTCATGCGTATTGAGGGGATCGACGGCGCGCCCGTGCAGGCGGCTCCAGAACAAGCTGCCGTCCTGGCGCCGCAATTCCAGTTCGGTGCGGTACGGCTTGCCTTTCGACAGCAGCGGCGCCGCTTCCAGCCCCAGGGCGCGGCAATGCTCGGCGGAGCGGTACAGCACCGCGCCCGGCATGCCCGTCAACTGGTGGCGCGCGTAGCCGAGCATCTCGGCGGCGCGGATATTGCACTCTTCGATGAAGCCGCCCTTGGAAAAGACGATGCCGACGGCCGCGCTTTCCAGGATGGCCTGCTGCTCGAGCAAGGTCTTGCGCAAGGCTTGCTGGTCGCGCTGCTGCACGCGGATGTCGGCAAACACGAGGGTCGCGCCGGGCAAGCCATCGTCCACCAGCAGGGGCCGGGACCAGACCTGCACGGCGATGGCGCCCGCCGCCCCCTCCAGGCTGCTGTCCCAATGCCGTTCGCGCCCGGCCGCACCGAGCGCGCCGCGCAGCATGCTGGTGCTCGACGCGCAGTAAGCGTCCGTAAAGCAGTCGGCCAGCAGCCGGCCCGCGATATCCCGGCCCAGCAGGGCCTGCAAGGCGCCATTCGCCGCCACCACCATGCCGCAGGCATCGCAGGCGCAGGCCGGCAAGGCGATCAGTTGCAAGGCATCGGCGATGAAATCGGGACTGGTCGGTACGCGGTTCATGGACACCATGGGACGGTTAAGGACAAGATAAACATGCGCCTGGGAAAAGGATTCCTACAAGCATCATGGTGCTGCTAGATCATAAACCAGTTTCCCACGGTTTTTTCATATTCCTTATTGGCAATATCTGAAACACCACAGACCACCTGCAACACGCCCGTTGCAACGCCGTTGCATGGCTGGAAATTGAAACAAATCGTTTAGAATAAAGCATGCGCCGCCCTCCCCAACCTCCGCTCGACCACCGCGACAAACCTGTCATCTGGACCGTCTCCGTCTCGCGCCTGTTCGATCTGTTCCGCGACATCACGCTCGAATACGACGACCTGGCGACGATCGAACCGATCAACCTGGGTTTCGACGACGCCGTGCGCCACATCCGCGAACGCATGGCCACCGAGCGCTGCGACGCCGTCATCGCGGCCGGCTCGAACGGCGCCTACCTGAAAGGCCGGCTGTCGGTACCCGTCATCATCGCCAAGGCCAGCGGCTACGACGTGATGCAGGCGCTGGCGCGCGCGCGGCGCATCTCGCCGCACATCGGCGTCGTCACCTACCAGGACCCGATGCCGGAACTGGCCGAATTTGCCGCCACCTTCGGCTTCCAGATCGCGCAGCGCACCTACGCCACAGAGGAAGACGCGCGCGCGCAGATCAATGAACTGAAGGCAGCCGGCGTCAAGGCCGTCGTCGGCGCGGGGCTCGTCACCGACCTGGCCGAGGAAGCGGGACTGGCCGCCGTCTTCGTGTATTCGGCCACGGCCATCCGGCGCGCCTTCGACGACGCGCTGGAACTGGCGCGCCTGACCCAGATCGAATCGAACCGCGGACGGCGCGCGGTGGTGGCCGACACCCTTCGCGCGCGCCACGGCCTGCACGATTTGCGCGGCGAATCGGAAGCGATGGAAGCGCTGCGCCAGTCGGTGGTGCTGTATGCCCGCTCGCCGGCGACGGTGCTGATCCAGGGCGAGACGGGCAGCGGCAAGGAACTGGTGGCGCAGGCGATCCACCGTGAAAGCCCGCGCAGCCTGGGCGCGAACCGACCCTTCATCGCCATCAATTGCGGCGCCATCGCCGAATCCCTGCTGGAATCGGAACTGTTCGGCCACGAAGATGGCGCCTTCACGGGTGCGCGCCGGGGCGGCCATGCGGGCCTGTTCGAAGCGGCCAACCACGGCACCCTGTTCCTCGACGAAATCGGCGAAATGCCGCTGGCCCTGCAAACGCGATTGCTGCGCGTGCTGGAAGAGCGCGAAGTGGTGCGCGTGGGCGGCACGCGGCCCATCGCCATCAATGTGCGCATCATCAGCGCCACCCATTGCGACCTGGAACAGCGCATCCGCGAAGGACGCTTCCGCGCCGACCTGTTCTACCGCCTGGCCGTGCTGCGCCTGCATTTGCCCGCCTTGCGCGAACGCGCCAGCGACATTCCCGGCCTGGCCGAATGGTCGCTGAAAAACGCGCTGGCCGCGCTGGGCGCCCGTCCGCATCCCAACCTGCACGCGGAAATCCAGGCTTGCGCGCCGCTGCTGCGCCGCTACGACTGGCCCGGCAACGTGCGCGAACTGCGCAACCTGGCCGAACGCCTGGCGCTGTTCCTGGCCGCCGAACCGCTGCAGGCGCTGACGCCCGCCTTCGTGCTGGGCGTGGCGCCGGAACTGGCCAACGCTGCCGGCACGGCGGCGCTGCCGCCGGCGCCGGCCGCCGCCGTCGCACCGCGCCTGGAAGACGAAAGCGCCAGCGCCGTGCTGGCGCGCTTCGGCGGGCGCCGCGACGCCGCCGCCCAGTACCTCGGCATCAGCCGCACTACCTTGTGGCGCCGCCTCCGCGCCGGCTGATTTTTCCAACCAGACAAAAAACACCATGGACGACTGGGCTCACTTGCACGATTTATGGCAGCGCTGCACGGGACAAGGCGCCGCGAGCGGCAACCCGGGACTGGCGCGCGACCACAGCGACATCAAGGCGCTGTACGCACGCGGCATTTCGATGGAAGACGCGCTGCACTTCCTGTATCAGCAACGGCCGACCCTGCAAGCCTACACGGACTGGATCGCCGCGCGCACGCGCCCACGCCCGGCCCATGCCGCCAGCGCGCACGAGGACGTGCTGTCCGCCGCCGAGCTGCGCCATTTCGAGGAACACGGCTATCTGGTGCTGCGCGGCGCCGTGCCGCGCACGCAGTGCGCCGCTGCCCGGGCGGCCATCTGGGACTATCTGGGCGCCTCCCCGGACGATGCGGCATCGTGGTACCAGCCGCACCCGGGCAAGCGGGGCCTGATGCTGCAGTTTTCCGACCACCCGGCCCTCGAGGAAAACCGCCACGTTGCGCACATCCGCCACGCCTACCAGCAGCTGTACGGCACTGGCGCCGGCATCTACGCCAGCATCGACAAGGTGAGCTTCAATGCTCCGGAAACGCCGCAGCACCGCTTCCTCGGCAGCGCCCTGCACTGGGACGTCAGCCTGCAGCAGCCGATTCCGTTCAAGCTGCAAGGCATGCTGTACCTGAGCGACTGTCCGGCGCAGCACGGCGCCTTCCACTGCGTGCCCGGCTTCCAGCACCGCATGGCCGGCTGGCTGCGGCAAGTGCCGCCAGGGCGCCAGCCGCGCGAATGGGCCGTCGACGACTTGCGGCCCGTGCCCGTCGAAGGCATGGCCGGCGATTTCATCATCTGGCACCAGGCCCTGCCCCATTGCGCCACGCCCAACCGCGGCCCGGCGCCGCGCATGGTGCAATACCTGACCTACCATCCGGACCACTGCCAGGACCACGATGGGTGGATCTGAACCGCTCATCCCGCCCTGGCGCCGCTCATCCCGCGACGCTGGCCGCGCGTTCCCGGCGCCGCTAGCATGGTCGTCAAGGAGGAGTACCCCATGAAACGAACACTGCAAACATTGATCTTGCTCAGTACCGCGCTGCTGGCGGGCGCCAGCCAGGCCGCCGCACCCAAGGCCTTCACGGTCGAGGTCACCGGACAAGGCCGTCCCCTCATTCTGATTCCCGGCCTCGCGTCCTCGGGCGAAGTGTGGCAAGCCACGGTGGCGCGCCTGTGCGGCCCGCAAGCCGCGCGCCAATGCCACGTGCTGACATTGGCCGGCTTTGCCGGCGTGGCACCCATCGCAGGCGACCTGCTGGCGCAGGCGGAACAACAGCTGGCCGACTACATCGGCACCCGCAAACTGGGCCAGCCGGCCATCATCGGACATAGCCTGGGCGGCTTCCTGGCACTGAAAATGGCCATCGACCATCCGGCGCAAACGGGCAAGCTGGTGATCGTCGATTCGCTGCCGGCGCTGGGCGCGACGCAACTGCCCTCCATCACGCCGGAGCAGCTGCAAGCCATGTCGCAGCAGATGCAGGCGGCCATGCGGGCCCAGGATGCGGCGGCCGCCAGCGCCAGTCAGCGCCGCACCGTCGCGGCCATGGCCAGCGCGCCGGCCGACGTGGAACGCATCGTCGGCTGGGGCCAGCGCTCGGACCGCGAAACGGTGATCAGCGCCATGGGCGCCCTGATGGCCAGCGATTTGCGCCAGGACGTGGCGAAAGTGCAGTCGCCCACGCTGGTACTGGGCACTTGGATCGCCTACAAGGACTACGCGCCGCGCGCCGCCATCGAAGCCACGTTCCAGCAACAGTATGCACAGCTGCCGGGCGTGCAGATCGCGCTGGCCGACACGGCGCGCCACTTCATCATGTACGACCAGCCGGACTGGATGTTCGGCCAGATCGAGCAATTCCTGCGTTGAGCCATGACGCCACCCCACCGCCCCCCGCTGCTGGCTCGGATCGACTGGTACTGGACCTTCCAGCTGGCCGGCTGGGGCGCGCTGGCCCTGTTCAACAGCGTGTACGGCGGCTCCTCGCAACTGCGCATCGTCGCGACCATCGCCTGCTGGGGATCGCTGGGCGGCTTGCTGCTGTCGCACCTGTGGCATGGCGTGCTGCGCCGACGCGGCTGGGCGGTAAACGGCTTGCGCTGGAAACGCATCGTGCCGTCGCTGATCCTGCTGGCCGCCATCCAGACGGCCAGTGTGACGGCCGCCTTCCACGTCATGTATCCGCCCGACATCCTGCGCGGCATCGCCTGGCTGCCTGGCGCGCTGCTGTTCTGGTTCGGGGTCTTCCTGACCTGGACGGTGTTTTACTTCACCGCGCTGTCGCTGCGCCGCGCCGCTCGCCTGGAAGCGGAAACCCTGCGCCTGCAGCTGCACGGACGGGAGGCCGAACTGCGCGCCCTGCAGGCGCAAGTCAATCCGCATTTTTTCTTCAACAGCCTCAATAGCGTGCGCGCCCTGATCTTCGAAGACCGCGAGGCGGCCGCGCACATGATCGACCAGCTGGCCGGCCTGATGCGCCACGCGCTGCAATCGGGCCAGCACGCCACGGTGCCGCTGGCGGCCGAACTGGACGCCGTGCGCGCCTACCTGGCCATCGAACAGATACGCTTCGAGGAACGCCTGCGCGTCAGCTTCGCGATCGAGATCGGCGCGCACGACGTGGAACACGTGCGCGTGCCGCCCATGGCCCTGCAGACGCTGGTGGAAAACGCCGTCAAATACGGCGTCGAAGCGAGCGCCGAGGGCGCCGACATCCGCATCGCGGCGCGCCGCACCAGCCCGGCTGACGGCGCGGCCATGCTGCAGATCGACGTGGCCAACACGGGCGCCTTGCGCGAACCGGGCAACTCCACCTGCGTCGGCCTGCGCAATGCCCGCCAGCGCCTGCAACTGGCTTGCGGCGAGCGCGCCAGCCTGGAATTGCGCGAACAGGCGGGCTGGGTGCACGCCACCATCCACCTGCCGGAGCGGGCATGAACGGCCAGCCGCTCAAGGTACTGCTGGTCGATGACGAGCGCCTGGCGCGCGCCGAGCTGCGACGGCTGCTGGCGCCGCATGTGCAGCGCGGCGCCGTGGAGATCGTGGGCGAGGCGGCCAGCGCGGCCGACGCCGTCGCGCAGATCGGCAAGCTGCGGCCCGACCTGCTGCTGCTCGACGTGCAGATGCCGGGCGGCTCCGGCTTCGACCTGCTGGCCGCGCTCAATGATGCGCCCGACGTCATCTTTTGCACGGCCTTCGACCAGTACGCGCTGCAGGCGTTCGAGGTCAGCGCCCTCGACTACCTGCAAAAACCCGTGCAGGCGGCACGCCTGGCCACGGCGCTGGCACGCGCCGGCGCGCGGGCGCAAGCCGTGCCGCCGCCCGCGCCGCGCAAAGTCTTCATCAAGGATGGGGAGCGCTGCTGGTTCGTGGCGTTTGACGATATCCGCCTGCTGGAATCGGAAGGCAACTACACGCGCGTGCATTTCGGCACGCAGCGTCCGCTGATGCTGCGCACCCTGAACCAGCTGGAAGAAAGGCTCGATCCCGCCCTGTTCCTGCGCGCCAACCGGCGCCAGATCGTCAACCTGGCGCAGGTGGCGCAAGTGGCGCCGAATGCGGCCGATGGCCTCGACCTGCACCTGCTGGACGGCAGCGTGGTCGAGGTGTCGCGCCGCCGCGCGCAACAGTTCAAGGCCGCCTGCGGCCTGTAGCGGGACTACTTCAGCGCGGGGATCGGCTGCGCCTGGAAAGCGGGGCGCGGCTGCTCCTTGAGCTTTTTCGCCAGCATGTCGAGCGCCACTTCCAGCTGGCGGTCGGCGCCATTGAAGGTGGCGTGCGGCGGATTTTCCACCTCCACGTCCGGCACCACGCCCACGCCTTCGATCAGCCACTGGCCGTCGATGCCGAACTGGCCGTTTTCCGCCACGCGCGCCATGCCATTGTCGGCCAGACGCGTATTGTCGCTGAGCCAGACGCCGGCGCCCGCCGTGCGCTTGCCCACCAGCGGCGCCAGGCCCAGGGCCTTGATGCCAGCGGCGAAGGTCTCGCCATCCGAATACGTGAGTTCGTCGACCAGCACGACCAGGTGGCCGCGGAAGGTATTCTGCATGTTCGACGACGGCTGCACGCCCGGCGGCGCCCAGTAGGCCCAGGCCTTGCGCAGCAGTTTTTCAATGATCCAGCTGTCGATATTGCCGCCGTTATTGCGCCGCACGTCGATGACCAGGCCTTCGCGGTTGATGTTGGCGTAAAAATCGCGCGCGAACGAGGCGATGTCGTTGGGGCCCATGGCGCGCAAATGCAGGTAGCCGATGCGTCCCTGCGAGGCGGCCGCCACCTGCTCGGCGCGGCTCAATTCCCAGTCGCCATAGCGCAGCGCCGTCTGTTTCGCCATGTTGACGGGCGTGACGATGACGGCGCGCGGCGCGCCTTTGCCCCGCCTGACCTGCAACAACACCTGCTTGTCAGCCTGGTTCAGCAGCAGGTCGCTGATGTCGCGCGCGCCCAAGACGTCCTTGCCGTTGACGGCCGTGATCACGTCGCCCGCCTTCACCTCCACTTCGGGACGCGACAGGGGTGCGCGCGCCGAGGGCAGCTCCGCTTCGCTGCGGTAGACATGCTCGACCCGGTAGCCGTCGCTGGTGCGCGCCAGCACGGCGCCCAGGCCCGCCGGCGTGCCTTCCTGCTCCGTGCGGCGCAATTCGCCGGGGCGGATCTGCGAATGCAGGGCGCCCACTTCGGCCACCATCATGCCGAGCACGTCGTTGAGTTCGGCGCGGTCCGTGACCCGCTCGACCAGCGGCGCATATTTGTCGCGCGCCGCCTTCCAGTCCACGCCGCGCATCTTCGCGTCGTAGAGAAAATCGCGGTGCAAACGCCAGGCGTCGTTGAACATCTGCTTCCATTCCAGGCGCGGATTCGACACGAAAGTCCAGTCGTCGACCTTGACCTTGGCCTTCGACAGGTCGGCCGGCAGCTTGGCGCCCGCCTCGATCACCAGCATCTCGCCCGGTCCCGTGGCCGCCGCCGTGCGGTAGTACAAATGCTTCTTGTCCTGCGCCAGGTCGAATTCGCGCACATTGGCCACCAGCAATTCCGGCTTGGAGCCGGTGTTGCCAATCGCCAAGGTCTTCAGGCTGGACTTGTTTTCGCCGCTGTCCCGCTCGAGGAAATACAGGCGCTTGTCATCGGCGGCCAGCGCGCTGTAATTGCCCGCCGCCAGCGGCACTTCATACAGGCGCTCGGCCAGGCCCTGGCTGACGATGGCCGGCAGTGCCGCCGGCGCCTTTTTCACGGCGCCCTTGCCGCCCGCCTTTTCCAGCGCTTTTTCCGCCGCCGATTCGGCGGCCTTTTCATCGTCCGTCTCGGGCGGTTTCACTCCCGGACGGCTCAGTTCATCGTCGGGCTGGAACGGAAAACGGTTGCCCGGCTGCAGCGCCAGCGCATACACGCCGGTGCGCTTGTCGAACACGGGGCCCATGTTGCGGTCGCCCCATGGCGAACCGTTGGCCAGCTGGAAATTGCGCGCCGACAAGAAATACAGCCAGCGCCCGTCCGGCGAAAACACGGGCGAACCAGACGTGTAGCGGTCGCTGGTGACGAATTGCAGCTGCTTCGACGCGAGGTTGTACAAGCCGATCTGCTCGCGCTGCTCGTTGCTGGCCACGCGCACGATGGCCAGGTTGCGGCTGTCGGGCGACCATTGCACTTCGTCATGCTTGTCCACGCCCGCCTTGCCCGCGTCGTCGATCAGCGCGTTGCCCCTGGTCGCCAGATCCAGCAGCCAGAAACGGCCCTTTTTATCCGTGTGGGCCAGCCAGCGCCCGTCCGGCGACGGATACAATTTCCAGCGGTGATTATCGCCCTGCGTCGTCAGCTGCTCGCCCTTGCCCGAGCCATCGGCGGCGTACTTCCAGATTTCATTCTCGCCGCTCGTGTCGACGATGGCGAAGACGGATTTCTCGTCGCTGGAAAAGACGGCGTCGCGCGCCCGCGCCCCTTCCGGAATGGCGATGTCGACGCGGCGCAGGCTGCCCGTGCCGGCGACGCTGACACGGCCCCTTGCAGTAAGAATGATGCGCTCATCCTTGCCCGACACCTGGACATTGCTCAAGGTATCGAGCGGTGAGCGGATCTGGCGCGCGCGCTGCTGGTCGAAATCGGACACGAGGCTGATGGCCAGCGGCTGCGAAGCGCCCGTTGCCGCGACGTTCAGGTCCAGCACGTGCAAATCGGCGCCCAACTGGTAGACGATCTTGCCATCGCCCAGGGATGCATTGCGTACGTCCCACTGCGTGTGGCTCGTCAAGGCACGGCGGTCGGAGCCGTCGGGCAGCATGCTCCACAGATTGTCGCTGCCGCCCGCGTCGCTGATATAGTAGACACGGCCCTGCCACCACATGGGGCGCTTGTTGTTGCCAGCCAACACAGCGGGTTCCGCGTGCATGCGCACGGCCTCGCCCTTGCCATCAAGGTCATAGCGCCACAGGACGGCATGCGCGCCGCCCCGGTAGTTGCGCACATTGTCGTTGGTCATGGCCAGGCCGAAACGCGTAAAGAACAGCGTCTTGCCGGCGTCGTCGAGCACGGCATCGTTGGCGTCGGCCACGGGAAACACGCGGCGCGTCTGTTTCACGGGATCGATGGCGGCAACGATGCGGCGCGACGCGGGACCGTCCGTATTTTGCGTGCTGACCAGCACTTCGCCCTGCGCCGTCCAGCCCAGCACCAGCACGCCGCCATTGTCGTACGAAATACGCCGCGGCAAGCCGCCGGCCAGCGGCATCACATACGCTTCCTGCGCCCCTTCATAGGCGGCCGAAAAGGCGATCCACTGGCCGTCGCGCGAAATCGCCGCATTCGTTTCATAGCCCGGATGCGTGGTCAAACGCTGCGCCGCGCCACCGCGCAGATTGCTTTTCCACAAGTCACCTTCGGCCGTGAAGACGACGGTATCGCCGCGCACGGCGGGAAAGCGGAAGTAGCTGCCGGCAGGCGCGGCAGTGGCGGCAGCGCTCCCCAGCAAGCCGGCGGAAAACAAGAGGAAGGCGAGAGTACGGGAAATTTTCATGTAGGCAGTCTTTCAACGAGCAGTCAGCGGTCATGGAAACGATGCGGGGCAAGGCCGACACCGGGATCACGATTCTTGCATAGCTAATGCAAAAGCAATACCTTTTTTTAAACAAGGCAATTTGCATAATAGTTTCCATTACTCACTTACGGGCGTAAAAAAACCCGCGCCACTTGCGTGGGCGGGTTTTTGTTGACGGCAGGAAGCTTATTCCACTTCCACCGTTTCCGGCGCAGCCGTCGGCGCCGCGTCTGGCGGTTCCGGGAATTCCAGCAAGACCTGGTCCTTGTCGTCGAGGTCGACCGTGACCCGTCCGCCCGTCACCAGGCGACCGAACAGCAGTTCGTCGGCCAGGGCCTTGCGGATCATGTCCTGGATCAGGCGCGCCATCGGCCGCGCGCCCATCAGCGGGTCGAAGCCTTTCTTGCCGAGGAAAGCGCGCAGCTTCTCGGTAAACACGGCTTCGACCTTTTTCTCGTGCAACTGCTCTTCCAGCTGCATCAGGAACTTGTCGACCACGCGCAGGATGATTTCCTGATCCAGCGACCGGAAGCTGATGGTCGCGTCGATGCGGTTGCGGAACTCCGGCGTAAACATGCGCTTGATGTCGGCCATCTCGTCGCCAGCCTGCTTCGAGTTGGTGAAGCCGATCGACGTCTTTTGCAAGCTTTCCGCGCCCGCATTCGTCGTCATGATGATGATCACGTTGCGGAAATCGGCTTTGCGGCCATTGTTGTCCGTCAAGGTACCGTGATCCATCACTTGCAGCAGGATATTGAAAATGTCCGGATGGGCTTTTTCAATTTCATCGAGCAGCAAGACCGCATGCGGCTTCTTGGTGATCGCTTCCGTCAGCAAGCCGCCCTGGTCGAAACCGACATAGCCCGGTGGCGCGCCGATCAGACGGCTGACGGCGTGGCGTTCCATGTATTCCGACATATCGAAACGGATCAGCTCGATACCGAGGATGAAGGCCAGCTGTTTCGCCACCTCGGTCTTGCCCACGCCGGTCGGACCGGAGAACAGGAAGGAGCCGATCGGCTTGTCCGTCTTGCCCAGGCCGGCACGTGCCATCTTGATGGCCGAAGCCAGCGCGTCGATGGCCGGATCTTGCCCGAACACAACATTACGCAAGTCGCGGTCGATCGTCTGCAGCTTGCTGCGGTCGTCCTGGTTGACCGTTTGCGGCGGAATGCGGGCGATCTTGGCGATGATGTCCTCGATCTCGGCCTTGCCGATGGTTTTCTTCTGCTTCGATTTCGGCAAGATGCGCTGCGCCGCGCCCGCTTCATCGATGACGTCGATCGCCTTGTCGGGCAAGTGGCGGTCGTTGATGAAGCGCGCCGCCAGTTCGGCCGCCGTCGACAGGGCCGAGGCCGAGTATTTCACGCCATGGTGCTCTTCGAAGCGCGATTTGAGGCCGCGCAAGATTTGCACGGTTTGCTCGACGGTTGGCTCGTTGACGTCCACTTTCTGGAAGCGGCGGCTCAAGGCATGATCTTTCTCAAACACGCCGCGGAATTCCGTGTACGTGGTCGCGCCGATGCATTTCAACTGGCCGTTGGCCAGTGCCGGTTTCAGCAGGTTCGACGCATCCAGCGTGCCGCCCGACGCCGAGCCGGCACCGATGATGGTGTGGATCTCGTCGATGAACAGGATGCCGTTCGGATTGTCCTTCAACTGTTTCAGCACGGCTTTCAGGCGCTGTTCGAAGTCGCCGCGGTATTTGGTACCGGCCAGCAAGGCGCCCATGTCCAGCGAATACACGACGGCATTCTGCAGGATTTCCGGCACGTCGCTTTGCGTGATGCGGTAGGCGAGGCCTTCGGCGATGGCCGTCTTGCCCACGCCCGCCTCGCCGACCAGCAGCGGATTGTTCTTGCGGCGGCGGCACAGGATCTGGATCACGCGGTCGACTTCTTCCTCGCGGCCAATCAGCGGGTCGATCTTGCCTTCGGCAGCGGCCTTGTTCAGGTTTTGCGTGAACTGGTCGAGCGGGCTTTCCTTCGGCTGGCCGTCGACGGGCGCCTCTTCCACGCCTTCGGAGGCTTTCGCGCTTTCCGTCGACTGGTCCTTGCGCACGCCGTGCGAAATGAAATTGACCACGTCCAGGCGCGTCACGCCCTGCTGGTGCAGGTAGTAGACAGCATGCGAATCCTTTTCGCCGAAGATGGCCACCAGCACATTGGCGCCCGTGACTTCCTTCTTGCCATTCGAGGCGGACTGGACGTGCATGATGGCGCGCTGGATCACGCGCTGGAAACCAAGCGTCGGCTGGGTGTCGACTTCGCCCGTGCCAGGCACGGTCGGCGTGTTATCGCCGATGAAATTGGTGAGGGTCTTGCGCAGGTCTTCAATATTGACCGCGCAGGCACGCAACACCTCGGCAGCGGAGGGATTGTCCAGCAGTGCCAGCAGTAAATGCTCGACCGTGATGAATTCGTGCCGTGCCTGCCGAGCTTCGACAAACGCCATGTGCAAACTTACTTCTAATTCCTGCGCAATCATACTTCCTCCATCACGCACTGCAGGGGGTGCCCCGCCTTGCGCGCATGCGTTAAAACGAACTCCACTTTGGTACACGCTATATCTTTAGAGAACACGCCGCACACTCCTTTGCCGTAGCGATGAACACTGAGCATGATTTGCGTCGCCGTTTCACGGTCCTTGTTGAAATACTCCTGAATGATGGCCACCACAAATTCCATGGGGGTGTAGTCGTCATTGAGCAAGGCTACCTGGTAGAGCGGTGGCGGCTTCAGCACTTGCCGCTCCAGCAGGGTTTCTGTGTCGTGCTTGGTTGCCATACGCTTATTCTAATGCTTTCACAGTGGTTGTCATGCGCAATATCTACGCCTTTCCAATTGTTTTCAATCTTACGCGTTTTCTTAATAGTGCGCAGATGGCGACCTTGCCGTCAAAATCAAGAGTTGCTTTTTTGGTTGCCGTGAAGAATTTGGCAATATCGATGGAAAAGCGCTTGACTTCATTATTTATTCCGCCAACAATGCTGTATCGACTGTTGCAGTAATGTACAGCTTGATAAGAAGTGAGACGTCGAGGAGGGGGCAAGAAGCTTCTTGCTTTTATGGCTCGTGTGATTTGTTTTAATTTTGAAAGTTCTTTTTATGGCAACAGGTACAGTTAAGTGGTTCAATGATTCCAAAGGTTTTGGCTTCATCACTCCAGATGATGGCGGCGAAGATTTGTTTGCTCATTTCTCCGCAATCAACATGAACGGTTTCAAGACCCTCAAAGAAGGTCAAAAAGTTCAATTCGAAGTCACGCAAGGCCCTAAAGGCAAGCAAGCTTCCAACATCCAAGCAGCCTAAGCATCGCCGGCCCTCAGATGTGAAAAACCCCGTTTCCTTGAAGCGGGGTTTTTTTTCGTCCGCAGGGCGCGCAGCACCCTGCCCCGTTCCCTTTACATGTGCTCGACCATCACCTGGCCGAAACCGGAGCACGACACTTGCGTGGCGCCTTCCATCAGGCGGGCAAAATCATAGGTGACGCGCTTCGAGGCGATCGATTTTTGCATCGAGGAAATCACCAGGTCGGCCGCATCGAGCCAGCCCATGTGGCGCAGCATCATTTCCGCGGACAAAATCAGCGAACCGGGGTTCACGTAATCCTTGCCCGCATACTTAGGCGCCGTGCCGTGCGTCGCTTCGAACATGGCGACGGAATCGGACAGGTTGGCGCCCGGCGCGATGCCGATGCCGCCCACTTGCGCCGCCAGCGCGTCGGAAATGTAATCGCCGTTCAAATTCAGGGTGGCGATGACGCTGTATTCGGCCGGACGCAGCAAAATCTGTTGCAGGAACGCGTCAGCGATGGAATCCTTGACGATGATGTCGCGGCCCGTCCGTGGGTTCTTGAACTTGCACCACGGGCCGCCATCGATCAACTCGGCGCCGAATTCCTTTTGCGCCAGCGCATACGCCCAGTCGCGGAAGCCGCCTTCCGTGTATTTCATGATGTTGCCTTTGTGCACGATCGTCACGGATGGCTTGTCATTGTCGATCGCATACTGGATGGCCTTGCGCACCAGGCGCTGCGTGCCTTCGATGGAGACGGGCTTGATGCCCAGGCCCGACGTGGCCGGGAAGCGGATCTTGGTCACGCCCATTTCATTGACGAGGAAATCCATCAGTTTCTTCGCTTCGGGCGAGCCTTGCTGGTATTCGATGCCGGCGTAGATATCTTCCGAGTTTTCGCGGAAAATCACCATGTCCGTCTTTTCCGGCTCTTTCACGGGCGATGGCACGCCCGTGAAGTAGCGCACGGGGCGCAGGCAGACGTACAGGTCGAGCTGCTGGCGCAAGGCCACGTTCAGCGAGCGGATGCCGCCGCCGACGGGCGTGGTCAGCGGACCCTTGATGGAGACCACGTAATCTTTCAGCACGGCCAAGGTTTCTTCCGGCAGCCACACATCGGGGCCGTACACATTCGTCGCTTTTTCGCCCGCATAGATTTCCATCCAGCTGATCTTGCGCGCGCCGCCGTAGGCCTTGGCCACGGCCGCGTCGATCACCTTGATCATGACGGGGCTGATATCGATGCCCGTGCCATCGCCTTCAATGAAGGGAACGATGGGATTATCTGGTACATTCAGCGAAAAATCGGCGTTGACGGTGATTTTTTGGCCGTCAGCAGGTACAGTGATATGTTGATACATCGTGATCTCCGAAGTGGGACACACCGCTGGCGGGCAACACAGGCCGGCGACGCGCTCTGCGGTTGCAGAGTTTACAAAAACAAGTCCGAACAGGGCGGCAACAACGCACTTTAGCAGGGAAAGAACACCCGGGCCACCCGCGGCGCCAAAGAACCGCATTGCCATACGGCCTCAAGTCTTCTATAAGACATAAGACTAACATTTCACATTATGCACCAGTATCTTACAGGGCGCCACGCTTTTGCGGCGCCGATCAGCAGCCACCATCGCTTACATCAATTCCCTTACCAGCATGCCACTCATCCTCTTCAATAAACCATTCCAGGTCCTGTGCCAGTTTTCGCCGCAGGAGGGCCGCGCCACCCTGGCCGACCACATCACCATCCCCGGCATCTACCCGGCCGGCCGGCTCGACGCCGACAGCGAAGGCTTGCTGCTGCTGACGGACGACGGCCGCCTGCAGCACGAGATCAGCCACCCGGACCGCAAGGAAGCGAAAACCTACCTGGTGCAGGTCGACGGCGTGCCCGATGCGGCCAGCCTGGCGCGCCTGCAGGCGCCGCTGGACCTGGGCGACTTCATCACCAAGCCGTGCAAGGCCGTGCGCATCGCCGAGCCGGACTGGCTGTGGCCGCGCAATCCGCCGATCCGCGCGCGCGCCGACAAGCCCACCTCGTGGCTGGCGATCACCCTGAAAGAGGGGAAAAACCGGCAAGTGCGGCGCATGACGGCCGCCGTCGGCCTGCCCACCCTGCGCCTGGTGCGCAGCGCCATCGGCCCGTTTTCCCTGGCCAGCCACCCCTTGCTGCCCGGCGAATGGTGCGAAGTGCCGGCCGAAAACATCGGAAAAGCGTGAACCGGACAAGAAAAAACGCCCCCGGCGCCGAATTTTGCCAAGATGCACTATTTATTTTTAGATAATGCATTAAAATCATCCCACCTTAACATGATAGAAAAGGAAAGATGATGACAAAAGTAATCCTGGCCCTGGCCGCTTCCCTGCTTGCCGGCGCCGCACTGGCGCAATCGGGCGCCAAGGTGCACGCTTCCGCCGCGACCGATGCCGTCAAGCCGCCGCCCGCTTCGGCAGCCAGCCATGCGTCGGCCGCGACCGACGCCGTCAAGCCGGTGCCGCCGGCGTCGGCCACCGTCAACGCTTCGGCCGCGACGGATGCGGCGCGTTCGGGCGCATCGACCAAGGCTTCGGCCGCAACGGATGCCCCGCGCCTGGTTCCCCAGGCCCGCAAGGCGAAGCAGCCGGCCGCCGAGGCAGGCAAGCCGGTGAAGTAAGCAGCAAGAAGTAAGAAGTAAGAAGTAAGAAGAAGCAAGGGTAATTCCCAGCAAGGGTAATTCCCGGGGTTACGGCTGCAGCCATGTTGCTGTAACCCCACGCTTTCGGCGCGGACAGGCAGCATGCTTGACCAGGCAGCCGCCAGCATGGCTTAATCGCCGCTTCGCAGCCACCGTCCCGCCCCATGAAAAATTCCCTACGTCATCTCAGCCTGTCCATCGCCCTGCTGGCCGGCGCCAACATTGCTCAAGCTCAAACAAAGAGCGTGCAACTGTCGGCTGGCATGCATTTGATCCAGGCAGAAGTGGCCGCCACGGAAGAGCAGCGCGAACAGGGCTTGATGTACCGTGAAAAGATGCCGGCCAATGCGGGCATGCTGTTCGTCTTTGGCAATCCATCGACGCAATGCATGTGGATGAAAAACACGCCGCTGCCCCTGTCGGTGGCCTTTATCGATGCCGGCGGCAAGATCGTCAACATCGAAGACATGCAGCCGCACACGCTCGACAGCCATTGCTCCACGAAGACGGTGCCCGTGCGCTATGCGCTGGAAATGAACCTGGGCTGGTTCAAGCAAAAGAACATCAAGCCGGGCATGAGCATCGGCAACTTGCCAGGGACACGCTAGGCCAGCGCGGCCGCGGCCTGCCGCTGGCGGGTGCGGCCGCAAAAAATCCTGAAAAAACGCGAAAAAACCCGCCAGAATGAATCTGCGGGTTTTTGCTTTTCAACCAGTGCCAGCGTACCGGCACAGGCAAGGCCGCCGTGGCGGCTTGCCTGCTGGCGAATATTAAGCGGACAGTGCTTTCAAAGCAGCTGCCAGACGGCTCTTATGGCGAGCTGCCTTGTTTTTGTGGATGATCTTCTTGTCAGCGATACGGTCGATGGTCGACACGGATGCTTGGAAGATTGCAGCAGCAGCTGCCTTGTCGCCGCCCTGGATCGCTTTGCGAGCAGCTTTGATAGCCGTGCGCAAGGTCGAACGTTGGGACGAATTGTGTGCGTTTTGCTTAACTGCTTGACGAGCGCGTTTGCGCGCTTGTGCGGTATTTGCCATGGAATTTCCTAAAACAGGGTCAAAGTGCGTTTGCAAACATTAGTGTTTGCCAACCGGTGCGTTCTGTGCGTCTGCCGAACCATGTGTGCCAAACCAGTGCCTGTCAAACATTAGTGTCTGCGTAACAGAATTCTGTACAGCCTTCGATTATAGCGATATTTTCAAGCGGGGGCAAATCAAAAAACCGTGTGTCACGCCAAAAACACGTGAAAATGGGCCTAGCAAGGGCGAATCGGCCCCGCTTGTTACCCGCTTGTTACCATATTTTAACCGTTTAACGGTACCGCGCCCGGCTATAATCTGCCCCCATGAACTTGCTTAAAACCCTCGCCGCCATTTCCAGCATGACCATGCTGTCCCGTGTAACCGGATTATTGCGCGAAAGCCTGTTCGCGCGCGCCTTTGGCGCCGGCGCCTACACGGACGCCTTCATCGTTGCCTTCCGCATTCCCAACCTCTTGCGCCGCCTGTTTGCCGAAGGGGCCTTCTCGCAAGCCTTCGTGCCGATCTTGTCTGAATACAAGAACCAGCATGGCCAGGAAGCGAGCAAGCAACTGGCCGACCATGTGGCCACCACCCTCGTCTGGGCCACCTTGCTCGTGTCCGCCATCGGCATCGTCGGCGCACCCTGGTTCGTGTACGCGATCGCCACGGGCCTGTCCAAGGACCCAGGGGCCTTCGACGCGGCCGTGTGGATGACGCGCCTGATGTTCCCTTATATTACTTGCATGTCTTTCGTGGCCCTGGCCGGCGGCATCCTGAATACCTGGCGCGAATTCAAGATACCCGCGTTCACCCCCGTCTTGCTGAACCTGTCGTTCATCGCCGCCTCGCTGTTCCTCGCGCCGCACTTGAAACAGCCGATCTACGCCATGGCCATTGCCGTTTTCGCCGGCGGCTTGCTGCAAGTGGCGATCCAGATTCCCGCGCTGATCAAGATCGGCATGCTGCCGCGCCTGTCGATCAATCCCGCCATCGGCCTGTCCGACGGCGGCGTGCGCCGCGTGCTGAAAAAGATGGGGCCGGCCGTGTTTGCCGTCTCGGCAGCGCAGATCAGCCTGATGATCAACACGAGCATCGCGTCGCGCCTGGCCGAGGGCAGCATTTCCTGGCTGTCGTATGCGGACCGCCTGATGGAGTTCCCCACCGCCATGCTGGGCGTGGCCCTGGGCACCATCTTGCTGCCCAGCCTGTCGAAGGCGAATGTCGATGGCGACAAGACGGAATACTCGGCCCTGCTGGACTGGGGTTTGCGTTTGACCTTCCTGCTGGCCCTGCCCGCCGCCGTCGGCATGGCGACCCTGGCCACGCCGCTGATCGCGACATTATTTCACTACGGCAAGTTCACGGCCGAATCCGTGACCATGTCGACGCAGCCGCTGGTGGCCTACAGCCTGGGCCTGATCGGCATCATCCTCGTGAAAACCCTGGCGCCCGCCTTCTATGCGCGCCAGGATATCCGCACGCCCGTGAAAATCGCCATCGGCGTGCTGATCGCCACGCAACTGATGAATCTGCTGTTCGTGCCCTACATCGCCGTGGCTGGCCTGGCCCTGTCGATCGGCCTGGGCGCCTGCCTGAACGCCAGCTTCCTGTACTGGGGCTTGCGCAAGCGCGGCATCTACCAGCCGAAACCGGGCTGGGCCAAGTTCTTCCTGCGCCTGCTGCCGGCACTCGTCGTGATGGGCGGCGTGGCGTATGCTGGCGCCATGCGCATCGACTGGATCGCTATGCAAGCCCATCCGCTGTTGCGGGCCGGCGCGCTGGCCCTGGTGGTGGCCCTGTGCGGCGTGGCGTACTTTGCCACCCTCTTTTTAGTTGGCTTCCGCTTCCGCGACTTCAAGCGCCACGCTTGACAGCATGGGCAGGACGTTGTTGCCTGCGTCTCGCCGTACTGGCGTACTGCCTTCGACTGGGCGCCTAGTCCTGCACATGTTGTCGCAATCGCATATGTAATCATGCAGTAGAAACAAAAAAACCCGCCTCGGCGGGTTTTGTCATTCTTGCCAGCAAAAATCAAACAGCTTTGCGGGCGCGGCGGCGGGCGGCGAAACCGACCAGCGCCAGGCCACCCAACAGCATGCCGTAGGTTTCCGGTTCCGGCACAGGCAAGGCCGAGACCGTGCCCACGTACTGGCCATTCTGCAAACCGGTCAAGCCCGAAACACGCACCTCATAGGTACCCGCCGCCAGGGAACCGGCCCAGCTCAGGCTCTGGATGCCGGCCACCGACGTCAGGGTCAGGTCACCATAGCCCACCAGGGTGGCGGCGAAGTTGCTGATCGCGCCTTCGGCAACGGAAAACGTTTGCAATGCGCCAAACGAAGTCGACGACGGGGTCAGCAGTTTGAAGGTCCACAAATCATCGACCACCGAATTGGCGGCGAAATTGGTGGTGATCGATGCCCGCGTATCGAAGCCGCTTGGATCCAGGATGCCCAGATTGTAGGTGGCCGCCGATGCGCTGAACGATGCTGCAGCCAGAATGCCTGCCGCGATAAATTTCAATTTCATAAATTATCCCTTAAAAGTAATTTATGGCCGCCAGGTGGGCCAGCCATCGCTTTAGTACTGAAAGTACCAGGAAGGATGGTAGCATAAAGACATCAAATTACTTGTAATTATTTTATTGAAATTTCATTTATTGAAAGTATTTCCTCTATGAAATGGTTCCAGGTCAAGATGAATTTCCAGGTGAAAATAGTTATCCCTGTATTCTTCATCGTTGACTTATGGTTACGGCAGATTGCGCGCTTGCGCGCCGGTCTCTTCCTCCGGCTCCGCCGCCTCGGGCGCCGACGGTTCGGGCGCTGGCGCAGCCGGATGCGGCGGCGGGAACAAGGCGGGCGGCGCGGCGGAGGGCGGCGCGGCGGCGTCTGGCGGCGCCAGGACCAGTCCCGCCGGCGGCACGGGCCCGCCGGCGACGAACTGCCACTCGGACAGGTGCGCCTTGCCTTCAAAACCGGTGAAGCGGGCGTCGAAATTGCCCACTTTTAAGGGCGCGGACGAGGACAGGCTATGCACGCCGATGATGCCCTGGCCACCGGGCTGGTACAACAAGCCCCATTCGGCGCGTCCCGTGACGGGGTCCACATACAGCTTGCGCAAATGGCGGCGTACCTGCGGAAAGCGGGGGTCGCGCAGCAAGGCGGCCAGGGTCGGCGGATGCTGCGGCTGGCCGGCGGGCGTGGCACCCGTGTAACTCTGCAGCGCATCGACAAACTCCGCCCCGATGTCGAGCAGCTCCTGCTCGGCCGCCTGGCGCTGCAGCAAGGAGCCCATCTTCAGCCCGGCCGCCCCCACGAGGCCCAGGATGGCGACCAGGATGATCAGGCCCAGATACGTAACACCGCGCTGGCGGCGCGCAGGACGGTGCATGGCCGCTACCAGTCGGCGAACGGCGTGCCGCTGCGGTCCTTGCCGGGCGCGCCGCTTTTCACGTCATACACCTGGCCCGGCGTATCGTCGGGCGGCGGCACGATCAGCCATGTCGATTCGCTGTCCGTGATGGGGTCGATGGGCATGGCGCGCAGGTATTTCTTTTCGACCAGTTGCTCCAGAGTATCGGGATAACGTCCCGTATCGCCGTGGAACTGGTCGATGGTCGTGCGCAGGTTGCGCAAGTTGTCCGCCAACACGGTTTCCTTCGCCTTGTCGAGGCTGGGAAAGTAGCGGGGTACGGCCAGGGTCAGCAACAGCGCCACGATGCCGAGCACCACCAGCAACTCGATCAGCGTAAAGCCGCGCGCGCGGTCAGGGACAGGCATGGTTCACCATAGACGGTAAGGCACGTTGTTCAGGCCGGTCTTGTTGGAAGTCGAGTACACATCGTACACATCGTCGCCCTCGCGCGGTTCGGCCGCTTCGCTGGCGTAGCTGCGCTTGCCCCACGTTTGCGCATCGCTCAGGCCCGCATCCGCATTGAACGGGTCGCGCGGCACGCGGCGCAGGAAAAACAGCTTGCTGCGCTTCGGGTTGCGCTGGTCCGGCACGCCCTCGACCAGCAGCTCCAGGCTTTTCGGATAGCCGCTGGCGTCGGGCGTGCGCATGACGCGGCCTTCGTCGCCGGCCCGTTTATAGGCGTCGAGGCCCTGGCGGATCTCGCGCAGCGCGCGCCGCAATTCCTGCTCCTGGCGCCGCTGCACCGTCACCTGCGTGACGGGGATCACCAGGGTGGCCAGCACGCCCAGGATGGCCAGGGTCACCAGCAGCTCGATCAGGGTGAAGCCGCCTGGCCCGCCCTGCGCATGCGCCAGTCTCATTTGGCGGGCGCCACCGGCACCGGCTGGCTCGATGACAGCGGCAAGGGCGATGCCTGCAGCGGCACGGGCTGGCCAGCCGAGATCGGCAAGGGCGAGGCGGCCGGCTCGGGCGATGGCGCCACTTCCTGCGCGGGCACGCTCTGCGGCAAGGCGGGCGGCACCTGGCCCGGCGCCATCAGCTGCTGCGCCGGCGCCGGCTGCATGCCGACGGCCGACGGGCCGGAACGCACGATCACCGTGCCCGGCATCTGCGTGGGCGCTTTGGCCGCCATGTCGGGCCGGCGGCGGAAGCTGCCTTCCGTGCCGGCGGAAAATTCCGACTCCTTCGCTTCCGGACGCTGCACCGTGCGCACCAGGTGCGGCGTGATCGACAGCACGATTTCCGTCTTCTGGCTATCGTCCTTGCTGCTGCCGAACAGGCGGCCCAGCACGGGTATGTCGCCCAGGCCCGGCACCTTGTTGCCCGAGCTGCGCTCTTCATTGTTGATCAGGCCCGCCAGCACCTGGTTTTCGCCATCCTTCAGCTGCAGCATGGTCGACGCCTGGCGCGTGCCGATCTGGTACAGGGTCGAGCCGCTCCGGGTGGTGGTGGCCGCGCCCAGGTTGCTCACCTCGAGCGAGATGCGGATGCCCACTTCATTGTTCAAATAGATGGTCGGCTCGGCGTTCACCGTCAGACCCACGTCCAGGTAGCTGATCGATTCGGAAGCGAAGCCGCCCGTGCCCGGCGAAATCGTGGTGGTCACCACGGGCACCCGGTCGCCGATGACGAATTTCGCCTTTTCCCGGTTGCGCACGCGGATGCGCGGGTTGGCCAGGATGTTCGCGTCGCCGTCCGTTTTGTTGGCGTTCGCCGTCACGGCCAGGTTGCTCACGCCGAGAGTACGCTGATTCAGATTATTCAAGTCGTTGATGGTCAGCCCGATCCCGCCTGAAGTACTGAGCGGCGTCAAGGTCAGGCTTGATGGCCAGGCCACGCCCAGCTCCATCAGGCGGCTGCGCTTGACTTCGAGGATTTCCAGTTCCAGCACCACTTCCGCCTCGGGCACGTCCTGCAGCGCGATCAGGCGCTCGGCCAGGCGGATCGCCTCGGGCGTGTCGCGCACGATGACGAGGTTGAGCTTTTCATCGGCCACCACGTCGCGCGTCTTGAGGATGGTCTTGAGCGTGTTGGCCACCTGCTTGGCGTCCGCGTTCGCCAGGAAGAAGGTTTTCACCAGCACTTCCTGGTATTCCTTCAATTTCGCCGCCACATTGGGATAGATCAAAATGGTGTTCGCATCCATCACCTGCTGTTCCAGCTGGTTCGTCACCAGCAGGAAGTAGACGGCCGATTCCACCGTGCTGTTTTTCAGGAAGATCGACGTTTTCGCGTCCGCCTTGACGTCCTTGTCGAAGACGAAATTGAGGCCGGAACGACGCGCGATCAGCTCGAACACCTGTTTTAACGGCGCGTCGCGAAACTCGATCGTGATCGGCTGCTTGTACGACCTGGCCAGGCCCGATTCGACGATGGGCGGCGCCGTCTTTTCATCGACCTCGCGCAGCAGCGCGCGCGCGCCGGCGTGATTCGGCTGCTCCGTCAGGATGGCGTTCAGGCGCTGGCGCGCTGGGTCGTATTGTTTTGCCTCAAGGGCCGTGCGCGCATCGGCCAGCAGTTTCCCCTGACGCTGCTCGCGTTCGAGCGCGCGCAAGCCGCTGTTGGCCCGCTCGTTCTGCGCATCGATTTCCAGCACGCTCATGAAGGAGGCGCGCGCCAGCTCGCCCTGCCCTGCCTGCGCCTGGCGCTCGGCCTGCTGCAAGCGGCCGCTGGTGGCCCGTTCGCGCGCCTGCAGATAGGCGCTGCGGTATTGCGCGTTGCCGGGGTCTTGCTGCAGCGCTTCCTCCAGCTTTTGCAGGCCGGCCGGGACCTGATCTTGCGCAATCAGCTCGCGCCCGTCGCGGTAGGCTTGCTGCCCTGCGCAGCCGGACAGCAGCAAGAGCAGCAGCGCCGATGAAAAGGAACGAGACATCACTCGGAAACTCCAATGTTGAGCTGCTGAAGCTGGTTCAACGGCAGATAAGTGAGCGTCATGACGGGCGGCGCGATCGTCACGACCTTGTAGGCGCCATCGACGACGGTATTGGCGCGCACGATATACGTCTTGTCGGCGCGCGACAAAAACACTTCCCAGGCGCCGTCGGCGGCCGCCTTGCCCAGGTAGACGAAGGGCAGCGGCGGCGCCATCGGCGGCGGTGGCGGCGGCGCTGCCGTCACTGCCATTTTCGGCGGCGGCGGATTCCAGTTCTGGCTCTGGAAGACGCCGTCGGCGCCGCCAAAGGTCTCGCCCTCCTCGCCCGCCACTTCGCTGCGCGGCAGCAGGGCCAGGATGGCCGGCTGCGCGGCCGGCGCCTTGACGGCCGCATGGCGCGCGGGCGCGACGGCCCGCTCCACCGCTTCGGCCACGTCGGCCACGGGCTGGCGCTCGCCGAACAGCAGCAAGGTGCCCGCGCCCAGCACGCCGGCCAGCATCAGATAGTGGCGCGGCGTCATGGCGCGCCTCCCGCATCGGCCTGCGCATCGGCCTGCATTTCGGTCAGATAAAACGTCAGGCGCAAGCGCGCTTCGAGTTGCGTATCGGCGATTTGCTCGCGGCGGAAACTCAGTTCGTCGAGCGAGGCGAAGGGCGCGGCGCGCAGCGCCTGCAGCGCGAACTGCCACACGGCCCCGTAACTGCCCTTCAGCGGCAAGGTCACCTGGTAGGTGGCGACCCGGCTGGCCTTGTCGTAGCCGCTCTTGTATTCGCCTTGCGCCAGCAGCAAGCCATTTTTCGCGGCCAGGTCGAACAGCTGCTTGACCTGCTGCTCCGCGTGGCGCTGCTGCCCCAGGGCCGCATAAAAACGCGCCAGGTTCTCGCTGGCCGTCGCCGGCGCCGCCGCGATGGCCACGGCCAGCGATGGCGCAGGTAACGGACGCGCTTCCAGCTGCGCCGCCACGGCCCGCTGCTGCCAGGCCCACGCCCAGGCGGCCACGCCCAGCGCGATCAAGGCCACGGCGATGCAGGCGGGCGCGCCCAGGCGGCGCAGCAGCAGTTGCGCGCGCAGGCGCAGGATATTGATGTCGATGGCCATCATGGCGTGCCCCAGCGCGCTTCGAGCTGGAAGCGCAAGGGTTTGTTCGGGTCGAGCGCATTGATTTCATGGCGCAGCAGCTGCACCCTGGCGCCAAACAGCTCCTGCTGCTTCAGTTGCGCGATGTAGGCCACCATGGCGTCGCTGCCGCTCGTCTCGGCCGTGATCTTCAGCATGCGCTTGCGCGCATCCGGTTCCAGCGCCAGCAGCGCGATGGCGGGCGGCGTGGCGCTGGCCAGCGCATCCTGCAAGTCGCGCCACGGCAGGTTCAATTGCAGGATGGCCGCATTCACGGCCGCCGCCTGCGCGGGCGCGATGGCGATTTGCGGCGCAGGCGCCGGTCCCTGCATGGCGGCCATCGTGCGCTGCTGCGCCAGATGCCAGCGTGCTTCGCTTGCCTGCTGGCGCTGCAACGCGGCGCTGCCGCTGCAGGCCGCCGTGACGGCCAGCGCCACGCCCAGCACCCCCGTCATCCACGCCCAGACGGGCACGCGGTGCAGGCTGCGGCGCCAGCCGGGTGGCGCGAAATCGAAATCGAGGCGCGTCATGCCACGCCTCCGCTGCGGGCCAGCCGGGCGGCCGGCGACAAGGCGCCTTCCCCGTCCGGCGCGGAAAAAACCTGGCAGCGGAACGCTGCCGCCGGCGCCAGCCAGAGCGCTGGCGGCGCGCCGCACAGCTGCAGCAGCGCCGGTGCGGGCACGCCTTGCAGCAGCGCCTCGCGCGCCAGCGTGTGTTCCAGCCAATCCTGGCCCGCGCCGGGCGGCATGGGCAGCGCGCGCACGGCGCGCAGGCGGCCATCGTGCCGCACGCCCAGGGTCAAGGCATTCTCCTGCAACTGGCCGAACCAGGCACCCGGTTTCAGCGCGCCGTGCCAGCGGTTCCAGTGGCGCGCGAATTGCGGCGTGATGAAAATCAGGGCCAGCTTGCGCGCGGCCGCCACGCGCGTCAGCTGCGCCAGCAGGGCACGGGGCACGGCGCAAAAAAACGGCGCGCGCGCATCCCAGGCGCTGCTGCTGTGCCACAGGCCGGGAGGATCGCCATACAGCGACTGGAAGCGCAGCGCGGCGGCCGCCTCGATATCGGCCAGGCGCGCGGCGCCGTGCGGCATATCCACTTGCCACAGGCGCGCCAAGCCATCGTCGAGCACCACGGACAGGGGCCAGCCCGCGTACTCGCCGGCCGGCAGAATCTGTTCCAACGCCTGCCCCAGGGCGGCAAAGTCGCCGTGCAGCGTGTCGCCCGGCACATACGCGGCTTCGCCCAGCGGTGTCCAGGCGGGCGCGCGCCAGCGGCTGCTGCGCCACAGGCTCACCTTGCCCGCCGCCACGCCCAGGCGCAGTCCCACTCCATAAGCTCTACGCATGCAGGGTGACCCTCTTGATTTCCGTGATGGTGGTGGCGCCCCGCTTGACCAGTTCCAGCGCCGCCAGGCGCAGGCTGCGCGTGCCGTTCGCATGCGCGGCCGCCTTGATCTGGCGGATCGGTTTCTTGTCAACGATGAGTTCGCGGATTTCATCGGTCAGCACGAGGATTTCGGCGATCGAGCGGCGCCCTTTGTAACCCGTGCCGCGGCAGTCGCCGCACCCCTTGCCCTGCTTGAATTGATATGCATCAACGTCGGCGCGCGCCAGGCCCACGCTGGCCAGTTCCTGCTCGTCCGGCGTGTACTCCACCGCGCAATGAGGGCAGTTGGTGCGGATCAGCCGCTGCGCCCAGATGCCGTTCAGGGCCGAGACGAAGGCATACGGATCGATGCCCATGTGCGTGAAGCGGCCGAACACGTCGAAGACGTTATTCGCATGCACGGTGGTGAGCACCAGGTGGCCCGTGAGGGCCGACTGCACGGCGATTTCCGCCGTCTCGCGGTCGCGGATCTCGCCCACCATGATCTTGTCGGGGTCGTGGCGCAGGATCGAGCGCAAGCCCTTGGCAAAGGTCAGCCCCTTCTTCTCATTCACGGGAATCTGCAGAATGCCGGGCAGCTGGTATTCGACGGGGTCTTCGATGGTGATGATCTTTTCGCGCCCGTTATGGATTTCCGTCAGCGCCGCATACAGGGTCGTCGTCTTGCCCGAGCCCGTGGGACCCGTGACGAGCAGCATGCCGTAGGCTTCCTGCGCCAGCGCGCGCAAGGCTTCCAGCGACGGCGCGTCAAAGCCCAGCGCTTCGAGGGTCAGGGCGCCGTACGCCTCGATCATGGCGCGCTTGTCGAGGATGCGGATGACGGCGTCCTCGCCATGGATGCTGGGCATGATGGAGACGCGCAAATCGATTTCGCGCCCGCCCGATTCGACGCGGAAGCTGCCGTCCTGCGGCACGCGGCGCTCGGCGATATCGAGTTCGGCCAGCACTTTCAGGCGCGAGATGATGTGCTCGGCCACTTCGATGCCGTTGACGGACGTGGCGTGATCGAGCACGCCGTCGACGCGGTACTTGACGGCCAGGCCGCCGGCCGTGCTTTCCAGGTGGATGTCCGAGGCGCCCGCCTTCAGCGCGTCGTACAAGGTCGAGTTGACCAGCTTGACGGCGGGGCTGGCCGCTTCCGACACGCTGGCGAACGACAGCACGGCGGCCGTCTTGCCGTCGCGCCGCGCATCGGTGGCGGCGCCGGGCAGCAGGCTGTCGACGGCGCGCGCCGATTCTTCCTGCTTCGACAGGTAGGCGCCGATGTCGGCCTGCAGCGCCAGGCGCACGCTCAGGGCGCCCTGCCCCGCGCGCGCGCCGAGCCAGGTTTGCAGGTCCAGGTCGAACGGGTCGGCGATCACGCCCACCAGCTGGCCGTCGGCGGCGCGCAGCAGCACGCTGTGGCGCGCCAGCGCCTGCGACAGGGGCAGCACGTCGAAGGCGGGAGACAACGCCAGCATGTCGGCCGTTTCCAGCACGTCCAGGCCGAACGGACGCGCCAGCGCGCGCACCACGGCGCGCGCCTCGATGCCGCTCAGCTGCTGCAATTCCTCGACCAGGCTGCGCTTCGATTGGCGGCACAGGAGGCGCGCGCGCTGCAGCAGCGCGGGATCGATGGCCGCGCCGGCCACGGGGGATTCGGCTACGCTCTGCATCATGAAATATCGCCGGCAAGGTCAAAGATGGGCATGTACAGCAGGATCACGATGGCGCCCACGACGAGGCCGATGGCGGCCATCAGCAAGGGCTCGAAGGTGCGCGTGAAACGGTCGATCCAGCGGCTGATTTCGCCATCATAAAAGGCTGCAGACTGCGTCAGCATGGGGCCCATGTCGCCCGTGCGCTCGCCCACGCGCAGCATGCGCAGGGAAATGGGCGTCGTCAGTTGATATTGCTCAAACGCGGACGACAGGGGCTGGCCCGCCTCGATGGCGCCGCGCGCCTGCTGCAACGACGCCTGCATGCCGGGCGACACCATCGCCTGCACGGTGGCGATCGCCTGCACGATGGTGATGCCGCCCTCGGCCAGCATGCCCAGCGTCAGGTACAGGCGCGACAATTCATAGATGCGCACGCGCTCGCCGATGCCGGGCAACTTCGCCAGCAGGCGCGCCACGCCGCCATGGCGCAGCACGCGCCGCACGGCCGACCATGCGACGCCGCCCGTGATCAGCAGGCCGAGCAACAGCAGCACGCCATGCTGCGTGACGAACTGGCCCCAGCTGAGCATGACTTGCGACATCCACGGCAAGTTGCGTCCGGCGCCCTGGTATACCTCGGCGAAGCGGGGCACGACATAACTGATCAGGAAGGCGCTGACGCCGCCGCCCACGGCCAGCAAAATGGCGGGATAGATGGCGGCGCTGACGATCTTGCCGCGCACCGTATCGATGCGCTGCTGGTAATCGATGTAGCGCGACAAGGCGCGCGGCAAGTCGCTCGTGCCTTCGGCCGCCTTGACGATGCCGATATACAAGGGAGGAAACAGTTCCGCCTGCTCCGCCAGGGCGGCGGAAAAGCGCTTGCCTTCGCGCAAGCCTTCCAGCAGGCGCGTGAGCACGCTGCGCGTGGCCGGCGACGCTTCCTTTTCCAGCAAGGCTTCCAGCCCTTCGACGATGCCCAGGCCCGCGTTCAGCAGCGCCAGCAACTCCTGGCTGAACAGCAGCAAAGGCAGCGCCCGCGCGCGCTGGCGGCCGGCCGCGCTGAACGGCGTGGCCCGCAACGGGCGGATGGCGCTGACGAACAGGCCGCGCGCCTCGGCCTGGCGGCGCGCATCGGCTTCGTCACGGCCGTCGATCACGCACGTATGCAAGGTTGCTACGGCCTGGTCCGTGGAAAGCGCGCGTACTTCGAACTGCATGATGGCTTGTCCGTAGGAAAAAGAATGCTGCTGGCGTTATTGCGAACTGATGTCGGCGTTCTCGCCGCTGCCGCCCGGCTGGCCATCCTTGCCCATCGAGACGATGTCATATTCGCCCTTGCTGCCCGGGGCGCGGTATTGATAGGCATGGCCCCACGGGTCGAGCGGCACGGCCTTTTTCAGGTAGGGGCCATTCCAGCGCGTGCCGGCGGCGGGCGGCGCGACCAGCAGCGCGGCCAGGCCTTCTTCCGTGCTCGGGTAGCGCCCCACGTCGAGGCGGTAGGTGTCGAGCGATTTTTCAAACGCCTCGATCTGCGCCTTGGCCACCGTCACTTCGGATTTGCCCAATTGGGCGAAATATTTGGGGCCGACATACGCCGCCAGCAAGCCGATGATGACGATGACGACCAACAGTTCGAGCAAGGTAAAGCCGCGCGCATGGCGCGTTGCTGCAAGGTTCTGCCTGTGTGCTGCATGCATCCGGTAACTCCTTATTGCCTACCTTCAATACATTGCCGCCATGTGCACCGCTGGTGGCCGCGCACAGGCGGCGCGCGCCTGCCTGATGCCTAGCAGGCTACCATGCCGCTTATGGTTAATACAATCTTTTGTTTGTACTGAAAACAACAAAATACCAGGGGAAACCATCGCGTTTGCACTAACGCAAGTCGCGCGCCACCTGTCCCGCGGCAGGCGTACAATCGGCGCATGTGCGGCCACGCCGCCTGCCTTGGGAGCTTGCATGTCTGCAATCCGTTTCAGCCTTGCCATCCTGGCCGCCGCCAGCGTACTGCCTGCCGGCGCGTCGGCGGCGCCACAGCGGCAGCCATATATTGTTGAAGTGCGCATGCAGTTGACGCCGCCTGACGCAATCCAGCGGGAAACCCAGCGGGAAGCGGGACGGCGCGCCGTGCTGGCGCTGGTGCCCGATGCCATCGTGCAATATCACTACACGGCCGCGCTGAACGGCTTTGCCGCCCTGCTGACGCCGGCCGAAGTCCAGCGCCTGCGCACCAGCCCCCTCGTCGCGCGGGTGGCGCCCGACACCGAGGATCAGTTCAACAGCGGCGGCATGCACCGGACCGCCGCACCCCGGCCGCAGCGCTAAGCGGCATCAGGCGGCCAGCAGGCGCAGCGCGATGCCGCGTGAGACGGCTTGCGTGCGATTGCTCACCCCCAATAATTTATAGATGCGCTGCAAGTGGCTTTTCACGGTCCCCCCGCTGATGCCGAGGATTTGCCCCACCTCTTCATTGCTCTTGCCGATGCTGACCCAGTGCAGCACTTCCAGCTCGCGCGCACTGGCCGCGCGCGCCGCCCCGGCGGGAGCTGCCTGCGCGCCGTCCGGCAGCGCCAGCCAATGCAGATGCAGGCAGGGCAGCAGCAATTCCAGCACGTACGCCTGGCGCGCCGGGTCGGGCCAGGCAGCGCAGGGGGCACGGAACAGGGCAAAGAAACTGCCGCCGCCAGCGCCTGTGCTGCCATGCACGAGGGTCCCGTCGATGAAGGCGACGCGCCGCCCGCCAGCGCGCCAGGCCTGCGCCAGCCGGGCCACCTGTCCGTGGCGCGGGTCGCTGAAGTCCCGCACCTCGGCCTCGGCCAGCACCACGCTATGCCAGGTCGCGCTGCGCACCACGCCGCCATCGGCGCCCAGTTGCGCGCAGACGAGGACGGCATGCGGCAGCAACGCCTGCAGCGGCCCCTGGCTCCACAAAAAGAAATCGCCGGGCGCGGCGATGCCATGCGCGCCGAGTATGGCGTGCAGCAAGTATTCCTGTTCCCGCCCCGTCAGCAGCATCAGGCGCACACGGCGGTGTCAAACGCCAGGTAGCGGTAGCCGCTGCCGCGCACGGTTTCGATACGGTGGCCGCAGCCGCCCGGCAGCAAAGCCTGCCGCAAGCGTCCCACGTGGGCGTCGACCGTGCGTTCGTCCAGATACGCGGCATGGCCCCACACCTGGTCCAGCAGTTGCGCGCGGCTATGCACCCGGCCCGGATGGTCCATCAAAAAATGCAGCAGCTTGAATTCCACGCGGCCCAGGCTGACAGGCACGCTGCCGGCCGTCACGCGCCGGGTGTGCGGATCGAGCCGCAAGGCGGCGCCGTCCGCGCTTGAGCCTGCGCGCAAGGCCGCTGGCGCGCGCCGGCGCAGCAGCGCATGCACGCGGGCCAGCATTTCACGGGGGCCGACAGGCTTGCACAGATAATCGTCGGCGCCGCTTTCCAGGGCCAGCACCTTGTCCTGTTCGCTGTCGCGCGCGCTGACCATAATGATGGGCAAGTCGCACAGCACGCCATCCTGGCGCACCTGGCGCAGCAGCGCGATGCCGGACGCATCCGGCAGCTCCCACTCCAGCAGCAGCACGTCGGGCGGATCGGCGGCCAGCAAGGCCAGCGCGCCGCGCGCATCCACGGCGCAGCTGACCCGGTAGCCGGCGCCTTGCAGGTTATGCACCAGCAAGGCTTGCGAGGCTGGCGCAGGATCCAGCAGCAGAATATGACGGCGCATCGATGCATCCTCCCGAAAAAAGTGGGCGGCCCTCCCTGAGAAACTAGACGGCACGACAAGTTTTTGACTATGCATCAAGCGTAAAACGGTGACTAATACAATTTAGTTTCCTGATTTATAGCTATTCCGAATAAATAGGCGAAAAAAAAGGCTATGTCACCGTCAAATGTGGGAATGCTCCCAGCGTTGCTTTCAATAACGTTTCTGGTGAACGGATGCGCCTGGCGTCGAGTATCCAGCGCCAGCCCAGGTAATTCGGCAGGTAGCGCGTCGCCACGCCGCGAAAGGGCCGCAGCCAGTCCCGCAGACGGCTGTGATACGCATTGACGTTCTGCACATGCGCGGCGCCCTGCACACGGATGCCTGCGCGCAAGTTGACGGCCTGGTGGCTGATGCCCGCTTCCCTGGCAAACGCCCGGTAGGCGGCATGGCCATCCGTTACCAGCAGGACATCCTTATCGATGACGGGCAATAAACAGCGGTGCAGCTGTGCCTTCGTCAACGCCCCTTTGCCCGTGATGAAATCGAGGGTCTGGCCTGTGCGGTCGCGCGCCACCAGGATACAGACCTGCTCATCGGAAATGCCGCGCTGGCGGGCATGGCCGCCCCGGCGGCGGGCCGGACGCGTCATCTGCCTGGATCCCTTTTCCGATTCCAGCACATATAACTCGTCCGCCTCGGCAATGCCATGCAGGCCATGCGGTCGATCCGTCCTGGCGACGCGGAGAAAACGGTGGCGCCAGCGAAACGTGGTGTTGCGGTGCAATCCCAGCTGCTGAGCGGCCTGGCGTACCGACCTGGAATCGAGCAGGCAATCGGCATAGGCGATCCACAACGATTTATGGCGCAAGCGGGACAGCGGCGTGCCCGTCAAGGCATTGAAAGTGCGCCCGCACGGTACACAACGGTAGCGCTGCAAGCCATGCGCATGGCCATGCCGGTGCAGCTGATGCGCGTGGCAGGCGGGACAGGCCAGGCGCGGCTGCGCCACGCTTTCCAGCAGCGCAACGGTCGCGTCATGTGGCGCGTTGCCACGCAGCAAGGTTATGCCTGCCTGCCGCTGGCGCCGGTTCAGGTAAGCAAACTGTGCGATAAAGCTGATCCAGTCGGCTGGCTGCATGATCTGCTCCCTGTATGGTGAATATGCAGAGTCAGACAGCGCAGCCAACGGAAGATTCCGGCATTTCCCCTACTTGCCGATGACAGAGCCAAAAAAAACACAGCGCACCGAGGGCGCGCTGTGTTCAGGCGGAACAACGACTATTTATGCTGGCGTGACGAACTGGCGCCGGCGCAGGGCAAAACCGATCAGCGCCAGGCCGCCCGTGAGCATCATCCATTCCGACGCTTCCGGCACGGCCGAGATCGTCGCGATGCTGGCGTAGGTGCTGCCGGCTATGCTGGCGGGCAAGCCTCCGTTCAGCGGGGTCAGTTCGAATTGCAGCAGGTTGCCATTCGCATTGCCCAGGTAAGCCATACCCGTGTAGTCGAGCAAGCCCACCCCAAACGTCGTGCCCGCGTTGCCGGCCGTGTTCAGGAAGTCGCCGCCGAAGACGACGTTGAAACCGAACTTGCCGCCCAGGGTCACGTTGTGGAACCAGTCGTTGTAGGCGCCGCTATTGCCGAAGGTCAAGGTACCGGGCACGCTGCCGCTGACATTGCCTTCCAGCGATTCCAGCGCGCCGAACGCGCCCGAAAAATTGCTGAGCACGGCGCTGGCGCCCGGCGCGGGGCTGTTGCCGGCGATAAAGGCGAAGTCGAGGAAGCCGGCGCCGGAAAAGGCGCTCGTGTCGATTTCCACGCGATAGGCCAGCGGGTCCGCCAGCGCCACGCTGGAGCTGGCGGCCAGCACGGCGGCCAGCACGGCGCGGCGCAGGGCCGGATGGAGTTTTGTTGTCAACATGATGGTGTCCTTAGAAGTTGCCGGCATAGATGCTGGCCGAGTAGGTGATCGTCACTTTCGACGGATTGGTGAAACTGACGGCAAACGAGGCCGTCGCGCCCGGCGCCAGGCTGGCGGCGTTGACGGTGACATATGCGGCGCCCGCATGGGTGCCCGTGGCATTGGCCAGGCTGACGCCGGCCGGCAAGCCGCCGAACGCCACCTGGAACGAGCCGCTCAAGGCGCTCGTGCCCGTGTTGGTGAACGAGAACGTGCCCGTGTATTTTTGCGTCGCGCGGTTGTACGCGAGGCCCGAGCTGGCCGTCGAGACGGCGGCCGTGATGTCGCGGTAGGCGGGCTGCAAATCCAGGCTGATGACGACCGGGTCGTGGTCCGAGGCGCGGTAAGGCAAGGCGTTGTACAAGTCTTGCGGCTTGGCCGAATCGATGTTGTAGTCGATCACTTCCGGCTCGTCCGCATTCACATGCCATTCGGCCACGCCGGCCACTTGCGGGCTCAGCGACGCGCTGGCCAGCGCGTGGTCGAGGTAGCCGCTCTGGCCGCCGAATACATACGAGTACGGCATGCCGGACGGCCGCACGAAACGCTCGAGTTCATTGACGAAGCCGGCGCCCGTGATGACCTGGATCGGGTCTTCCGCGCCATAGGAATTCAAGTCGCCGATGACCAGCACGTCAGCGTCGCCGGCAGCGGCCGCCACCTGCGGCACGAAGCTGCCCACCAGGCGCTGGGCTTGCTGCACGCGGGTGGCGTTCCAGCAGCTCTGGCTATCGTTCTGGTCCGCATCCAGCCCGCTCGACGGGCAGCTGCCCTTCGATTTCAGGTGGTTGACGATCAGCGAGAATTTCTCGCCATTGCTCGCAAGAAAAGTTTGCGCCATCGGTGGCCGGTTGTTGATGGCGTTGGCGTCCGACAATGCGCCGCCCACCAGGCCCAGCTTGCCCGGCTTGTAGATCATGGCCACGCGGATGGCGTCCGTGCCCGTGGCGGCCGGCTTCGGCACCACGGCATACGTGACGCCGCCGATGGCAGCGTTCAGCTGGTCGACCAGATAGGTGACGGCGATTTCGCCGTTGTTCTGGATTTCCATCAAGCCCACCACGTCCGCATCGATGGCTTTCAGTTCGGCCACGATCTTGTCGCGCTGGCGCTCGAATTCGGCCAGGTTGTCGGCGCCGCGGCAGTTCGACTTGGTGGTCGAGGCGCCCAAGGTGCAGCCCTGCCCCGTCTGCCCAAAGATATTGTTGCCATTCGTAAAGGTCGTAAAGAAATTCAGCACATTCGCGCTGGCCACCTTGACGTTGCCGGATGGCAGTTCCGGGCTGCCCGTGCGCGGGTTGTCGCGCGAAAACTGCGGCGTCTGCGTCGGCTGCAATTTATATGCGGCGCCGCCACCGCCGATGGCACCGAAATCGACCACGCCCGTCAGGTCGGCCACCGTGTCGCCGCTGCGCACGGTGTTGTCCTGACCGATGTAGGGAATCGTGGGCGGCGTGACGAAAATGCCATCATCGAGCACAATCAGGTTGTTCGCATTGGCGGCGATCAAGGCTTGCGCTTCGGCGGAGCCGGCCGGATAACGGTTGGTCGGCACTTCGCGCCGGCCCGCCGACAGGGTCAGCTCGCCGCGCGCGCCCAGGTAGGCGTTTTGCGACACGGTCAGGGGCTGGGTGAAACGCACCAGCATGCCTTCCACGGCGGCCAGCTTGTCGTTCGGCAAGGTCACATTCGTCGGCACGATGCCGTGGCCCGCGCTTTGCGTGAGGATGGCCGTCACGTCCTTCAATTCCGTGTAGGAATTCTTGGCGCCCGTGGGCGTGTATTCGAACACCGTGCCCGTCACGCGCACCAGCTCGCCCGGCTGCACGGTGGTGGCCGTCGCGCCCGTGTACACGAAGATGCCGTCCGACGTCGATGGATCGCCGTCGCCGGCCGCGTCCTGGATGAAGAAGCCCGTGCCCACTTTCAGGGTCACCACGCCTTCCGTCGTCTGCACGGAATTGGCGTAGGGGCTGGCCGCGCCGCTGCCCTGGATTTGCGGAATCGTGTGGCTGACGGCGGCCAGGCCTTGCACGGCGACATCCACCTTGCAGGTAGCCGTCTGCTGCTGGTCATTGCTGAAGCTGACGATCACGGGATAATTGCCCACCGGCACGCCGGCGGCCACCAGCAGGCTGACCATGGCGCTCTCGCCCGCCACGCCGGCCGCGCTGAAGTTGGCCAGGCTGATGCCGGCCACGGCCGGCGAACTCAAGATAGCGGCGTTCACGACGCCATCCGCGTCGGACGCGCGCAGCACGGCGCTGCCGCCATTGCCCACGGCCAGGGCCAGGCTGGCGGGGCAACTGGTGATGATCTTGTGCACGACGGGGCCGCCGCAGACATTCAGCGGCGAGGCCGTATTGCGCGGCGTCACGCTGCCGGTGGCAAAATCCGCGCTGTTATCGTCCGTGTCGCCGCAGCCGCCATTGGCGCGCAGAATCGCCAGGGTATTCGAGGGCGCGGGCGCCACGGCGCCTTCGAAGCCGTTGGCCGTGCCGAAGCCGACCAGGTCGATGACGGCCGCGCCCGTGGGGCTGGCGCCCACCTGGGCTGTCTTGCTATTACTCAACAGTACCTTGCCCGTTGTGCCGGACATGGCCAGGGTGCCCGTCGCGTCCGGCGTCGGCAAGTCTTGCGTGCCGCCCGTGCCCTTGGCTTGCTGGACCAGCAAATACTGGCCAGGTTGCAAATCGATAGCCGGCAAGGCCGTCACGGACCAGCTCGTGTTGGCGGCGGCGCCGTACTGCACGCTCCAGTTGCTCAGGTTGACGGGACTGGCGCCACGATTGAACAGCTCGATGAAATCGTTGCGGTACACGGCGCCCGTATTGCCGCCGCCCCCATATACCTGGCTGATGACGACATCGGATACGGCCAAGGCTGGCAAGGACAGGCTGGCCAGCACGGCGGCCATGACCGTCAGGCGCAACGGTTTACGCAGGGACGAGAGCGGGACGGACGGGACGGCAAGGTGGACATTCATGGTTTTCCTGGTCGGTAAGATGACGCCAACCCGGACAGGCGCTGGCAGGCTGTTCTTGACAAAATGATGACGAACTTATGATTTGCATACTAAACAGTGTGCATGACGAGTTGATGACATTTCATTAAGCTGAACGGAGTAATGCGCAGCACGGATCCAGGCTGGCGGCTGCCTGCCGAAAGTATCCTTTCAACAACGCCAGGCTGTACAAAGCAAGCCAGGTCGTTATGCCGCTGCACAATATGATATAATTCAAACAAATAAGTTTAGTTCCTGATAAGAAATTGAACGGCAACACCAGACCCAGTAGTGCAGGCCCCATCCATGCCTGACCTTGAAACGCACTCCCTGCCTTGCTCGCAACAGTAGCCTGGACGGGAGCGGCAACAATCGCATGCGGACATACGCGCCCAGCGGCGCACCCTTCCATGCTTTTTGAGAGATCGATCATGCCAACACCAATTTTCACGCCAGCCTCTTCCCGTCCCTTGCTGCTGGCCGCGGCCTTGATGTTCTTCGGCGCCAGCGCCCAGGCACAAACGGCCGCGCCTGCGCAAAAGAATGAAAAGAATTGCCAGGCCAGCACGCAATCGGCGAATGGCAATACGAAAGACGCCAACCTGGACGGCACCTACAGCGCCTGCAGCCTGGCCAATGGCTTCATCGGCTCCGGCACGCGCACCAACGACGGCTCGAACAAGACGCCGGAATTTGACGGCATCGTGTCCGACCAGGAATTCCGCAACTCGTCCTCGGCCGAGAATAATCACCGCCTGACCGCGCGCCAGTTGCCTGACGGTGCCGGTGCCGGCGAACCGCGCAAGGTGCGTGCCAGCGACGACCGCGACTTCAGCTTTATCACGCGCGACTTCGTGGCCGCCGAAGAAAACCGTCCTTTCGATGACGCGGCCGGCTACCGTGGCCCGGGCCGTTCGTACCAGGCCCGCAGCGGCGACACCCAGGCGCCATTGATCGTTTCGTCGTCGCTGGGTGAAAACTTGCCCACCGGCAGCAACGGTGTCGGCGGCGGCGGTTCGGGTGGCGGCTTTACGGGCGGCAGCATCCTGCCCGTGACGCCGGAAATCCCGGCCGTGCCGGAACCGGAAACCTATGCCATGCTGCTGGCCGGACTGGGCCTCGTCGCCCTGGCGCGCCGCCGCAAAAGCAAGTAACCGTCACGCAGCACCATGAAAAAAGGCCCGCAAGGGCCTTTTTTATTGTCTGGAAGAATACGGTTTCAGCGCCGGAAACCCGCATACGGCGCCGCCAGCGGGTCGCCGATGAACAGGCCCTGGGCCGGCCACAGCACGCTGCCCCAGTACGCTTCCAGCGCCGTGCTGCCGGACAGGTAGCGGCGCAGCAGCACGGTCGGATTGGGAAACTTTTGCCAATAACTGCACGGTTCGCTGACGGTGCCATAGCTGGCCGTCGCGCCCGCCTCCAGCCAGCGCTGGCTGCTCATCTGGCTACTGCCCTGCAAGTCGCCGCCAAACGAGGTCAGGTGGTCGGCCAGGGCGCCGGGCAGGAAATGCAGGGTTTCCAGCTTGGCCACCTTGGCCTGCCCCGTCTGGTACACCATGATGTCTTGCGCCCCTTCCAGGCTGTCCGCCTTGAGGTTCTTGACGGTCAGCTTGCGCTGGCGCACGACGCCGGCGGGAGGAAAGAAACCGGCCCGGCTGTTGCGCACCGCGTCGCTGGTGGTCAAATAATAGGCGCTGGCGGCCGGCACGGAAAAGCCGCTGACGGTGCCGCGGTCCACCACGGCCTTGGCCTCTTCCACGAAATCGACAGGCAGCAGCATCGACAGGCGCAAGCCCAGCTGCGTGTAGGGCTGCGCCGCCTCGCTGTTGAAATACTTGCTGGGCCTGCCGGGATCGCACGTCTTCGCGCATTGATCCCCGTCATAACCGAGGGTGAAGGCGGCGGTGATGGCATTGCATTCGACGGCATACGGCGCGCTCCACACCATCAGCACGGCCTGGATCTCGGGTTTCAGCTGCGCATTGATGCGTTCCTTCAACTGCGCGAACTGGTCGATGCTGAGCTTGCGGGGGCGGTTGGGAATATTCACGTGCGCCACATTCGCGGCAGGAATGCCGTGCGCCTTGCGGTAGTACTCGCCCACCTCGACACTGTTGGGTTCGGCGTCGTTGATGACGATGGCCAGCTGCGACGCCTGCAAGCCGGGCGGCGCCACGGCTGCGGCAGCGGCGGCTGGCGCGTCGGCATGGGCGGCGCCGGCGGCCAGCGCCAGCGAAAGACAAAGGAAGTTGCGCAAGGGTCGGTACACCGGTAAGTGAGGGATCGGAGGCAGCCGGCCAGGGGCGCGGCTGCCCTGTGATGAGAACGCCATCAGGCGCGCTGGTAGACATCCTCCAGGCGCACGATGTCGTCTTCGCCCAGGTAGCTGCCCGACTGCACTTCGATCAGGTGCAAGGGCAGCTTGCCCGGATTTTCCAGGCGGTGCGTCATGCCGATGGGGATATACGTCGATTCGTTTTCCGTCAGCAAGGTCACCTTCTCGCCGCACGTGACTTGCGCCGTGCCGCTGACCACCACCCAGTGTTCGGCGCGGTGATGGTGCATCTGCAGGGACAGCTTGCCGCCCGGATTGACGGTGATGCGCTTGACCTGGAAGCGCTCGCCGATATCGATGCCTTCATAACTGCCCCACGGGCGGTACACCTTGCGGTGCTGCACGTGTTCGCTGCGTCCCGCCTGCTTCAAGTGGTCGACCACCTGTTTCACGCGCTGCACCTGGTCCTTGTGCGCGATCAATACCGCATCGTCTGTTTCCACCACGACCAGGTCCTGCACGCCCAGCACGGCCACCATGCGGCGCTCGGCGCGCACCAGGCAATTGCTCACGCCATCGAGATACACGTCGCCGCGCACCACGTTGCCGTTGGCATCCCCCTGCTGCACTTCCCACAGGGCCGACCAGGAACCGACATCGCTCCAGCCTATGGCGGCCGGCAACACCACCGCATGCGCCGTATGTTCCATGACGGCATAGTCGATCGAATCGGATGGGCAGGCGGCGAAGGCCTGCTCTTGCAGGCGGCAGAAATCGAGGTCGCGGTAACCGTCGCGCACGGCCGTTTCGCAGGCGGCCAGCATGGCGGGCTGGAATTGCCCCAGCTCGCCCAGATAGCGTTCGGCGCGGAACATGAACATGCCGCTGTTCCAGAAATAATTACCGGCGGCAAGGAACGACTGCGCCGTGGCCAGATCCGGCTTTTCCACGAAACGCTCGACCTTGCAGCCCGCGGCGCCCGGATTGACGGGTGCGCCGCTGCGGATGTAGCCATAGCCCGTTTCCGGCGCCGTCGGCACGATGCCGAAGGTGGCCAGCGCGCCATCGGCCGCCAGCAGGGCCGCCTCGGCGATCGCCTGGTGAAACGCGGCCACGTCGGTGATGACATGGTCGGCCGGCAAGACCAGCATCAGCGCCTGCGGGTCGATGGCCAGCAGGAATTGCGCGGCCACGGCTACGGCCGGCGCCGTGTTGCGCCCCACGGGCTCAAGCAAGATGCCCAGCGGCGGCAAGCCGATCTCGCGCAGTTGCTCGGCCACCATGAAGCGGTGCTCGTTGCCGCATACCACCAGCGGCGGCATGACGTCGAAACCGGCCAGTCCGCTATCGCCGGCACGGCGGTTGGGCAGGCTGGTCACGCGCAACGCCGTTTCCTGCAACATGGTCTTGTCCGTTACCAGCGGCAACAGTTGCTTGGGCAACACGGCGCGCGACAGCGGCCATAAACGGGTGCCCGAACCGCCGGACAGGATGACTGGATAAATTTTCATGGTTTCACTTCGCAAACAGTTTATTGGGCAGCATACAGGGCCGGCGGCGTTTCGTCGCGGCGCAGGCTGCGCCGGTCGCGCGCATTGCCCCAGGCATCTTTTTCATAGTCGGAGACATGGCGCATCTGGCCGGCACGGTCGACACTATAATCCTTGAAGACGATCATTTCATCCAGCACCACGCCAGGCAGCACGCGCGTGTACTCGAACAGCACGCTGCGCACCACTTCGGCGCCGCCGCAGACGTGGCTGCCATGGCCGATCCAGGCCGGCCCGATGATGGTCGTGCCCGCTTCGATGCGGCAGCCCGAACCGATGTAGACGGGGCCTTCGATGCGCGTGCCGCCGCTCCAGTCGATGCTCGTGTTCAGGCCGGCCCACACGCCATCGGCGATCTGGGTGCCAGGCACGTGCAAATGGGGCACTTTTCCCATCAGCACGCTTTGCAGCACTTCCCAGTAATCCTTGATGCTGCCGATGTCGATCCAGTTGTACTGGCGTTTTTGCGCATGGAAGGGCAAGCCTTGCGCGACCAGCAGGGGAAACAGTTCCGAGCCGATATCGAAGGGCTGGCCGGCGGGAATCAGGTCCAGCACGGCCGGCTCGAACAGGTAGATGCCGGTGCTGACGCAATTGGACAGCGCATCGGCCTGCGCCGGCTTTTCCTGGAAGGCGCGCACGCGCCCATCGGCACCGCTGACCACCACGCCATAGCTCGACACCTTGTCCCACGGCACTTCCAGGGTGATGACGGACGCCAGCGCGCCCTTGCTGCGGTGCTCGCGCAGGGCCGCTGCCAGGTCGAGGTCGATCAAGGCGTCGCCGCACAGCACGATCGTCGTATCGTCGAAAAAGCCGCCGAACTCCTGGATCTTCTTCATGCCCCCAGCCGAGCCGAGCGGTTGCGGCACGACCTCGCCCGCATCGTTCGTATAGCCTTCGAAGGAATAGCCGATGCGCACGCCGAACTGGTGGCCTTCGCCGAAATACTCCTCGATCTTTTCATGCAGATAACTGACGTTGACCATGATGTCGGTCACGCCATGCTGCGCCAGATGTTCCACCAGGTAAGCCATCACGGGTTTGCCCAGGATGGGGATCATCGGCTTGGGCAAATCATAGGTCAGGGGCTGCACGCGCGTGCCCTTGCCTGCTGCCAATATCATCGCTTTCATCGTCAAACTGCTCCATCAGGGTTGGGGATGGCTGGCCAGGCGGCGCACTTCAGCGGCCATCCTTGCTCAAGGTCACGGGAGCGGCGGGCGCGGCGGGAAACAGGCGCGCATACGCGGCCAGCAGCTTCGGCGCTTCATATTCCCACTCCAGTTCGTTGATCACGCGATGGCGGCCAAACGCCCCCATCTGCTCGCGGCGGGCCGGGTCGTCCAGCAAGTCGACGATCTTGCGCGCCATGTCGATGGGATCGTTCTTCAATGCATACAAGGATGCCTGCTGCGCGGAAACCTTGCCCTCGACCAGATCAAACTGCACGATCGGTTTGCCCAGCGCCATGTATTCCATGATCTTGTTCATGGTCGACTTGTCGTTCATGTCGTTGGCCACATCCGGATTCACGCACACATCGGACGTATTGAGCATTTCCAGCAATTGCTGGTCCGGCACGCGCCCCGTAAACGTCACGTAGTCGGCAATGCCCAGGTCCTGCGCCATCTGCTTCATCTGTTCCAGCGAGGTGCCGCCGCCTACCAGGCCGAACTGCACATCTTCGCGCTTCAGGGTTTGCACGATGTATTGCGCCGCCTGCAGCAGCAGGTCGATGCCTTCCTGCGCGCCCATCACGCCCACGTAGCCGACCAGGTAGGCGCGCCCCTTCTTGAGTTCCGCCACGGGCGGCAGCACGCGCAGGCGGTCCAGCTTGGGTCCGCTGCGCACCACGTAGACATCCTCGGGCTTCATGCCGCCCCGCTCGATGGCGATCTTCTTGTACGACTCGTTGGTGGCGATCGACACGTCGGCGCTCCGGAACGACCAGCGCTCGAACAGCACCATCAGTTTATAAAAGAAATCGCGCCGGCCGAACTTGGCTTCGTACAGCTCCGGATTGATGTCATGGTGGTCAAACAGGAAACGCTTGCCCATCGTCAACTTGAAGAAGCCGCCGATGAGGAACAGCAGGTCGGGCGGATTGCAGGCGTGGATGACGTCGAAGCCGCGCGCGAAATGCACTTTCCATGCCAGGCGGAAAGTGTGGAACAGCGCCAGCGAGTATTCCACCAGATAGCCCTTCGCCCCTTCCGCTTCCAGCGGCAGGTGGTAGCGGTAGATATGGATGCCGTCGATGGCTTCATAGCGCGACTCGTAGCCCTTGCCCGTCGGGCAGATGATCGACACTTCATAGCCGTTCGCATGCAGCGTGGTCGCTTCCTGCCACACGCGCCGGTCGAACGGCGACGGCAGGTTTTCCACCAGGATCAGCACCCGGCGCGGCTGTCCTGCCACGGTGTTACCAGCAGATGCCGTCATATTGCTCTCCACTTTGTTCTTTGCTGATGCGCACCAGGTCGACGATATGCTGGTGCGGCTGCAGGCTGGCGGGCACGGTCTTGAATTCGGCCGCGCCATTGCCGATGACGATGGTGTCGGCAAAATCGAGCACGTCCTGCATGTTCGTCACCATCAGCTTGGAAATGTGCGGGATGTGATTGAGGATGTAATCCTGGTTGGCGCCCGTCAAGGCGGCCAGGTTGACGTTCTTGTCGTACAGTTTCAGCTCGTAGCCCTTGCCCAGCAGATACTCGATGACATCGACCAGCGGCGACTCGCGCAAGTCATCCGTGCCGGCCTTGAACGAGAAGCCCAGGATGCCCACCTTGCGCGCACCTTTGTCGACGATCATCTTGATGCCTTTTTCCACTTGCCGCTGGTTCGACGGCAGGATAGAGTTCAGCAAGGGCAAATCGAGGTCCAGGCTGCGCGCCTTGTAGGTCAGCGCGCGCACGTCTTTCGGCAGGCAAGAACCGCCGAAGGCGAAGCCCGGCTTCATGTAGTACGGCGACAGGTTCAGCTTGGTATCCTGGCAAAAGATTTCCATCACCTTGTGGCCATCGATGCCGACGGCCTTGCAGATGTTGCCGATTTCATTCGCGAACGCCACTTTCACGGCGTGCCAGGTGTTGTCCGTGTACTTGACCATCTCGGCCGTTTCCACGTCCGTGCGCACCAGCGGCGCATCCATCTTTTCATACAGCTGCACCAGCAGCGCGCCCGCCTTTTCGTCGGATTCGCCGATCACCGTCTTCGGCGGATTGTAGTAATCGTAGACGGCCGTGCCTTCGCGCAAGAATTCCGGGTTGTTGCACACGCCGAAATCGACGCCGGCCACCTTGCCCGACGCCGCTTCCAGGGTCGGGATGACGAGCGAACGCATGGAGCCGGGCAACATGGTCGAGCGCGCAACGACGACGTGGAAAGTATCCTTTTCACGGATGGCGGCACCGATTTCCTGGCACACCTTGCGCACGTGGCTCAGGTCCAGGTTGCCATTGAGCTGCGACGGCGTGCCCACGCAGATGAGCGACATGTCCGAACCGAAGACGGCGTCGCGCACGTCGAAGGTGGCGCGCAAATGGCCGCTCTTCACGGTGGCGGCGATCATTTCGCCGATGTCTTTTTCAATGATGGGCGTGGTGCCCTGATTGATCAGCTCCACCTTGGTCCTGTTCGGATCGACGCCGATGACTTCGTGTCCATCCGTTGCCAGGCAACCAGCCGAGACGGCACCCACATAACCCAAACCAAATATGCTAATTTTCATGTTTTCCTCGTATTTTCTGACAGATCAGGGGTAGCCAAACTCAGGTGAAACTCCGTGCGCAAGGTGGCTGCGCCTTGCAGCCGCCCGCGCCAGACCAACACAGGCGCAGCCTGTTTTTCATCGAAGCGGTGCGAAATCCAGCCCAGCGGCGGATGGTCGCTGCCGCATACCAGTTGCACGGAAGCATCCGGCAACGGCGGTAAATGCATCTCCAGCGCGAAAGCGTCGCCCGCCACGCGCAGCACCTGGCCATCCAGCTGCACGCGGCAGCGGGGATCGACGTGCCAGAACAATTCCACCTCATGCGCGCCCTGGCATTCGAGCACGTCATCGACCACGATCAGCGCGGCGCCGGGCGCCACGCGCACGTCGCGCCGGTGCAGCACGGCATCTTTCAAGCCCAGGTAGCCGTCATGGCTGGCGCTCCAGAATTGCCCATCGGCATCGTCACGCCACGCCAGGCACTCGGCCCTGGCCTTGCGCAGCCACAGGAAGTTGCCGCCCGACTCGGACTGGTCGCGGCCATCGATGCGCACGGTGTTGTGCGCGCTGGTGCCACGGAAATAATCGCGCCACTGCTTGTGCGTATGGTAGGCATAGGTACCCGGATCGACCAGCACCATCTGGCCCGCCACGGACAAGGTCAGCGCCAGCGCATCGGCGTGGCCGTGCGCGGCGATGCCCAGGTAGCCCAGCGGGCCGGCATCGGCAATCAGGCGCACTTCGTCGGGCGTGCCAAAGCCGGCGCCCATCACGTAATAGCCGCCATCGGGGAAGGCGCGCGGCAAGGTATCGGGCGCAGCGTCCGGCAAGGCGTCAAACGCCTGGCTCCCCGCCTCGCCCAGCAGCCAGGCGCTTTTCTCGTCGAAAGCGCGCGCCTTGGCCTTGAAGTCCGCGCGGCCGAACAGGGCCGCGCCGCTGGCCAGCAGCGACGTGTAGGGATTGGCGCCCGGTGCCTTATCCCAGTGCGCCAGCAGCGCATCGTCGGCGTCGCCGAGCATCGGCACCTCGCCCGCCACGTTCGTCATGGCGGCGATAAATTCCAGCATGGCTTCCAGGCGCCGCAAAAAGGCGGCCGAGCGGGGCCGGCCATTGGCGCGGCCCGCCAGCACGCACAGCAGCATTTCATCGGCCACCGTGTGCTGGTAATAAATGGCTTGCTCGCGGTTCACGCCATCGGGGCCATTCTGCTGCAGCGCCTGCGCTTCCAGCTCGCGTTCCGTCTGCGCCAGCCAGCCGGAACTTTCCGGCCAGCAAGGCCACGTGAGCGCGGCGATATGCAGGCCCGTCAATTCGCCAAACAGGTGGTTGTTGGCCGACGAGTGGCGCGAAAAGTGTCCCGCGATGAAGTGGCAATGCTGGTAGATGCTGTCGAGCCAGCGCTGCAGGAAGGCTTGCCCCTGCGCACCCTGGAACAGGGGGCTGTTGATGCCACCGAGCAAGTGCCACGCATGCGACCAGCTGACCAGGCGCAAGGCCAGCTCCAGCGCGCTGCTCCAGTTCGGTCCCAGCGGATACGGACATTGCTGCCACCAAGATTCGAGCAGGACTTGCACACCTTGCGCATGGCGCAAGTCGCCGCCGAGGCGGTAGGCCATCGCCAGGTCGGCCACGGCCAGGTGGCGGTTCGGTTCCCACAGGCATTTGATATCGCCCACCACGGTTTCGTCGCGGTAATTGAGCGTCTTGCCAAAATCCAAGGGCACGACGGTGCCCGTCTTCGGATCGCGGTTCCATTGCGGCGGGAAACCCAGCTCCGTATCGCGCAGGGCGAACACATCGAAACGGCCCGCGAGGATGCGCTCGGCCGCCGCCAGGTGCGGCGCCGTGTCGATGGGCATGCCCAGCCAGGGCGCGCCGAAACGCTGGCGCACGGCGGGCGGCGGCACATGCGCCAGGCCGTAGCCGCGCGCCTGCAGCCGTTGCTGCAAGGCATCACGCACGCGATGCGCCACCTCGGGCGCCCCCATGGCGCGCAAGCGGTTCAGTTTCCAGGACAGGTTGCTCAGCATGGACGTCTCACAGATACTGGCGGTGCCAGATTTCCAGGGTGAGCAAGCTCCACAGCAGTTTCTCGTGGTTTTGCCGTCCGGCCACGTGTTCGGCCAGCACCTGCTGCAGGGCTTGTGTATGGTAATAGTGGCGCGTGCGCGACCCGGCGCCCGTCAAGTGTTCGTACAGGTAATCCTTCATGGGGCCGCGGAACCACTCGTTGACGGGCACGCGGAAGCCCACTTTCGGCCGTTCCAGTATAGCTTGCGGCAACAGCTGCTTCATGGCTTCGCGCAAGATCCACTTGGTGGTGCGGCCGCGCACGCGGTACTCGTCCGGCAGGCTAGCCACATACGCGGCCAGTTCGTGGTCCATGAAGGGCATGCGCGCTTCCAGCGACGCGGCCATGGTCATGCGGTCGCCCCGCTCCAGCAGGTTGTCGGGCAACCAGCTCAGCTGGTCGAAGCACAGGATGCGGCGCAAGGCGCTGTTGCCGGCGCTGCCGCAGCCCAGCGAAGGATCGCGCTGGCGCGCCGGCGCCGGCATGGCCACCAGGCGCGCGCGTTCCTGGTCGGACATCATGCCGAACCAGCGCGGCATGCGTTCGTGGAACGCTTCCAGGCCCAGGTTGACGATGGCCGTCTTGGCGCGGCGGAAACGATACGGCAAGGCGCCGATGGCCGGCTCGATCAAGCCCCGGCGCAGTAGGCCCGGCAGCATCTGGTAGTTGCCCGCATAGCGCTCGTACACGTGCTTGGGATAGCCGCCGAGGATTTCATCGGAACCTTCGCCCGTCAAGACCATCTTGACCGTCTTGCGCGATTCCTTCGCCAGCAGGTAGATGGGAATGTCGGATGGCTCGGCCACGGGGGCGTCGCGGAAGCGCACGAGGTCGGGCAGCAAGGCGATGACCTGGTCAACGGACACTTCCAGCTCATGGTGTTCCGTGGAAAACTGACGGGCGATATCGGCCGCATACGCCAGCTCGCTGAAGCCGCCCTCCTTGAAACCGACGGAAAAAGTCTTCACGGGCACGCCCGCATGGCGCGACATCAGCGCCACGACGGCCGACGAATCGATGCCGCCGGACAGGAAGGCGCCGAAGGGCACGTCGGAAATCATGCGGATGCGCACCGATTCATCGAGCTTGTCGAGGAAGGTGGCGACGGGGTCGGCCGGCAGCGGGGCCGCCAGGCGGGGCCGGCTGTCGGGCGGCGTGTAATACACGCGCTCGCGCAGCACGCCGTTTTCCCACGTGGCCGTGGAACCGGGCGCCAGCTTGCGGATGCCCTGGAACAAGGTGGCCGGGCCCGGCACGTAGCGGTAGGCGAAATAATCCCAGATGGCGGCCTCGTCCGCTTGCGGCGCCACGTCCGGCAAGGCCAGCAGCGCCTTGATTTCCGAGCCAAAAGCCAGTTTTCCCTCGTGCTGCCACAGGAACAGGGGTTTCTTGCCGAACGGGTCGCGCGCCATGAACAGGCGGTCGTTGCGCGCATCCCAGATGGCAAACGCAAACATGCCGCGGAAATGCTGCACGCACTCCTCGCCCCATTGCACGTAGGCATGCACGATGGTTTCCGTGTCGGATGCCGTGCGGAAATGGTGACCCAGCGCGATCAATTCGTCGCGCAGGGGCTGGAAATTGTAGATTTCGCCATTGAAGATGATTTGCACATCGCCCGTCTCATTGCCCAGCGGCTGGTGGCCCGTGGCGATGTCGATGATGGACAGGCGGCGGTGCAGCAAGCCCACCTGCCAGGCGCCGTCGGCCGTGGCCGCGTTGAGCACGCCCGTGTCATCGGGACCGCGGTGCGCGATGGCGCGCCCCATGGCGTCGAGCGCCGCGGGCAAGCCGGCGACGGACGAGGGGAAAATCAAACCGGCAATACCGCACATATAAGCTCGCTTAAAAAAGGGTTCGGCTAGACTGCCGGCGGCGCCAGCAAGGCGCGGTAGACGCGGCGAAAATCCTGCGCCAGGCGCTCGACCGTATAGGCGCTTTCGATGCGCTCGCGGCACGCTTGCCCCATGCGCAGCAACAGGGCGCGGTCGCCGTCGAGGCGCGCGATGGCGTCCGCCAGCGCCTGGGGATTGCGCCGCGGCAAGAACACGCCATGCACGCCATCCTGCATCACGTCGGCAATAGCGCCCACGGGGCACACCAGGACGGGCGTGCGCGCGGCCATGCTTTCCAGCAACGCATACGGCAAGCCTTCCTGATGCAAGGTGGGAAAACCGAACAGGTCGGCCTGGCGCCATACGGCTTCCTTTTCGGCGCCAAAGACGGGGCCGAGAAAGCGCACCGCCTCTTGCAAGCCGAGCCCGGCGACGCGCTCGCGCAGCGCCGCTTCCTGGGGGCCGCTGCCGGCCAGCGCCAGCGTGGCTTGCACGCCTGCGGCGCGCGCCAGGCGCAGCCCTTCGAGCAAGTCGAACAGGCCCTTGCTTTCCGCCAGGCGCCCCACGTACACGAGTGACAGCGGACGCTGCGGCACGGGCGGCCTGTCGCCGGGGTCGCTGCCCGCATCGATGGCGTTGGGTATCACGTCGAGCGCCAGCGCGGGATCGAAATCGCGATAGCCCTGCAGTTCGCATTGCGCCAGCAACACCACCACATCGGCCGCGCGCAGCACGCGCCGCAGCAAACCCGTCAGCAATGGCTTGCCGTTGAAAAACACTTGCGGCAAGGCGCCGCCATGCACCTGGTACACGACGCGCTTGCCCATGGCCTTGGCCAGCAGCAGATACACGATGTCGCGCCAGTAGCTGCGCCACTCCATGGACGTGTTGATATGCACGATCTGCGGACGCTGCCTGCGCATGGCCTGCACGAACTGCACGGGGCTCCAGGCGAAACGCAGCAGCTTGTGCAGGCGCGACTCGTTGCGGCCCTCGCTGCCGACCTGGAAGTGCACGAGCTTGTAGTCTTGCGACAAAGAACTGTGAAATAGTTGATTCAAATGGGTGGTTACCCCGCTCACCGCATTAAGTGCAGGTCCTAGCAGCATTATCGTAGTCATATTGGTATTATATGTTGTACTTTTGTAATTTAGACGCGAAGACAAATATATTTGCTGCATTGCGCTAACATCTACAACAATTTTCTTCCAGGGAACACCACCCATGGTGCATTCTGAGCGCCGTTTACGTGTTCGGCAACAACTTCTTGCCTGCGCTTCCAGCCATGGGCATCAACGGCGCGCGCCGGCCAGATCCAGGTAGCGCTGCGCCAGTGCCTGCGCCAGCACGCGGTAGCTGCGCCGCGCCTCGATATAGGCGACGCCGGCCTGGGCGCGGGCGCGCGCTGCGGGCACATCGGACAAGATGGCCGCCATCGCCGCAGCCATGGCGGCCGGTTCGCTGGCCGTCAGCCAGCCTGCGCCGCTGGCCGTCAGCACTTCGGCCTGGTCCGGGCTGTCATTGCCCACGGCCGGCATGCGCAAGGCCAGGTATTCGAGCAGCTTGGTGGGCGAACTGACGTCGAACAGGGCGCCACGGGGAATATACGACAGCGCGGCGTCGGCCCCGGCCAGCAGGGGCCAGGCCTGGTCCGAGGGCAGCCAGCCCGTCACGCGCACAGCCCCGGCCAGGCCGGCACGCTGCGCATAGGCAAGCAAGTCATCGACGTCGGATGGCGTATCGGAAGCGCCGATCAGCAACAAACAGGCTGCGGGGATGCGCTGGCGCACGATCAGCAAGGCGTCCAGCAAGCGTTCCAGCTGGCGCGACTGGTCGAGCGTGCCCAGGTAGGCCAGCAAGGACACCTCCTCCCAGCCCTCCGGCCGGACGGGCGCGATGGCTTGCGCCTGCAACACTTCCATGTCGACCCCCATGGGCACGGCAGTGAGGCGCTGCGCCGCGATGCCGCGCGCCTGCATCATGCGCAGCATCGCGTCGCTTTGCACGAACACATGATTGGCGCGCGGCAACACAATGCGGTACAACAACCATTGTTCGAGCAAGCCCTTGCACAGCACCAGGCGCGCGCGCAAGGTGGGGCGCTGCGCCAGGCTGCTGCGCGCCCGTTCGATGCGTCCCTCGCTGATCAGGTATGACACCCAGTAATAGAACGGTATGCCCTTCAGGCGCGCCACCAGCAGGGCAAGCAGGCCCGTGGGCACCATGTCGCGCACCTGGATCGCATCGCAACCGGCGCGGCGGGCGCCCGCCAGGGCGCGCAGGCAGAGCCACTGGAAAGCCAGTTCGCGCAACAGGCGGCTGCCCAGGAAACGTCCGTGGCGTACCGAACGGAAACCCTGCGCCTGCGGCGGCTGTTGCGACGGCATGCCGACGATATCGCATTCGACGCCGTGGCGCGGCAGGTACTTACCGAACAGTACCGCGACATCGGGACGAAACGTGGGCAGGCTTTCCGGCACCAGTTGCAAAATCTTCAGGGACATAGGCGGTTCGACGGCAAAAAAAGGTTGAGGCAGATACAATACGCCATGCGCCGAAGCATATCATGCCCTTACGAAATAATTAATTATATTGCATTAGTAGCATCAAACCAAGCTTGCGCCATTGATGAGCGGCAAGCTGGCCGCAGCGTGACAGGTCTCACACTGAAACAATGCATAAACGTCCATTTTAATGCTATTGTAATAATTCAGTCGATTGCCAATCATTAATTGTGTGACAACGAGGGCCGGAACGGCCCTGGCTGTTGTTTTAATGTGATAATGTTCATTTTTAATAAGGCGCAACAATGATCCACGTGCTGCTGTCGGAAGCGGGAACCTACCACGACATCGTCGAGCATCTGGCGGCGGGCGGCGCGCGCGTGACGCATATCGGGCCGGACGCGCAGGCGCACATGCGCAGCAAACTGTCCATCCTGGCCGCCATGCTGTCGCCGTCGCTGTTGCGCACGCGCAAATTATGGCGCCAGCAAGACCGCCTGCTGGTCGTCGGCTGGCAGGCGCTGCCCGTGCTGGCGCTGATACGCCTGGGTCTGCTACCGCGCCCGCAGCGCCTGCTGGTGATGGCTTGTTTCATCCATGGCACGCGGGCCCGCAACGTGATCAACCGGGCCTGGCGCCTGCTCAATTTCCCCGGACTGGAATTCATTACTTTTTCCAGCGGAGAAACGCGCAACCTGACCGACAACGTCGGCATCGCACCCTCCGCCGTGCATTTCCACCTGTGGCGCCAGCATCTCGACGGCGCCACCACGGCGTCCCAGCGGCAAGATGACGGCAGCATCTTCTCCGGCGGCTTTTCCAACCGCGATTACGACCTGCTGCTGGAGGCGGCGCACGGGCTGGAAGCGCACCTGGTGATCGTGGCGTCGGCGCAAAACCAGATCCCCGCGCAAGACCCGGCGCAGACCACGGTCCATCTCGACTTGCCGGAAGCGCAGTTTGAAAAGCTGCTGGCAAGCAGCCGGGTGGTCGCCATGCCGCTGAAAAGCCAGGGCGAAGCCTGTGGCCAGAGCGTGCTGCTGCGGGTATTGCGCAATGGAAAACCGCTGATCGCCACGCGCCACGAAGCCATCGAAGCGTACCTGGGACGCGATTACGCCGGTTTCGTTGCCGCCGGCGACAGCGGCGCCATGCGCGAAGGATTGCGCCGCGCCCTGTCCGACGACGCCTTCCGCGAAGGCTTGGCCGCGCAGGTGTCGCGCGCCTGTGCCCAAATGGAGCAGCGCGGCGGACCGGGCCAGGAAATCGAACAATTTCTGCTCGCCAATTAAAAAATCCACTGCCGCAACAACGACAGTGGATTTTCATTGAAGCAGCGGTCAGTTCGGCAATGTCACCACTTGCTTGCCGACCGTCAGCGTGCGGGCCGTGCCGCTTTTGCCCAGCTTGATCAGCGGCTTCTTGCAGCCGACATCGAGCACCGTGAGGAATTCGCCGCTCAGCGCCGCGGCCGACTTGATGAACACCCCATGCTCTTCATAGGTACCGGGCTGCGGCGGAGGTCCCGTGCGCTTTTCGAAACGCGCGCCGGTACTGACCGGCACCACGCACACCTTGCGGCCCTGATTCGTCACCGAGATGGCGCCGCCGGCGTCGACCACGATAGGCGCATACGTATGGAAGTTCCACTCGAACACGCGCGGCGTGGCCGAGGTCACCTGGTCCTGCACCACCACGGCATCCGTGGTGCGCAGGAACCACAGCTTGCGCAGCGCCGATGTCAGCTGGCCGCCATAGGCCAGCGTGGCGTCGCCCGCCACATAGTCGACGGTGGCCTTGGGAGCAAAGGCGGTGATGCGGCCGTTGCGCGCCATGGTCGTTTCATAGCCGTCGACCAGCTGGCCCTGGCCATTGTCGAACGTCAAGGCATTGTGGGCCTTGGTCTGGCGGTACCAGGAACTCCACAGCGGCGAATCGTACCAGTCGTACCAGCCGCTTTCCGTCAGCAGGGGCACGCCCGCGCTGGCCAGCACAAAGCCGTTCTGGTCGCCGTGGCTGTGATTGAACGAACCGTAGGGACTCGATTTGAAATACACCGAGGTGCGTTGCAGATTGCCGATGTCGCTGTGCATGGCTGCCCAGCCGATGCTGGGGTAATACGCCGAGTTGCCTGGCGGCGCGGGCGTGGCCACCGTCGCCACCGGCAACGGGTATGGCGCCTGCAAGGTGGCCAGCGAATCGTCGGTGCGGATCAGGTTCTTGTAATACCACGCCGCGGCAGGCGTGGCGAAATGCGCGGCGAAACCCTTCATCATGCGGATTTCAGGCAGCGTCTCGTGCCCGTCGCCAAACACGTGGGTCTGCGAACCGGGCGGCACGAAATGCATCAGGTAATCGAGGAAGCCGCTGGCCCAAGGCTTGGTGAACAGGTCGACCTTGGTCGCGTAGGCAAGCGCCGGCCAGATCTGCAGCGCATAGTCGGCTTCATACTCGGCATACGCCGTGCCGTTGGCAAAACCGCCCTCCGGACCGCTCCACACGCTGTAGGAACTGACAAAGGCGCGGAACGAGAAATCGAACCAGTCCTTCGCCTCCGGGATATCGCCCAGGGACAGCGTTGAAATCAGCGTCAGGAAACCGATATTGCTGGCGGCGTGGGAATCGTAGGGATACTGGTCCAGGCGCCCCGTCTGCGCAGCCAGGTCGAGGTACATCGCATTCGTACGAACGCGTACCATTTCCAGCCACGCGGCGCGGCGCGGCGCATCGAGGGCGCTGCCCAGGTTGTCGACCGCCTTGATCAGGCTTTGCGCAATGGCGCGGTTGCCCTGGTCATGGTTGACAAAACTGGTACCGCCGTTCGGGCTAAGCGCGGCTTCCTGGTCGCCGCGCGCGATCGCCTCCACCAGATACTGGTTCTCGCCCGTCACGCGATACAGCAGCGAGGCCGCTTCGAGCTGGCGTGCGCTCTGATTCGTGCGCGAAATGACGCGCGCATTCTGCGCCTCGTTGGCGGCCGTGCGCACCTTGCCTGGCGACAATGGCCACTCGGCGTCGGAGACGGGCGCGATCGCCGTCATATTACGTATCACCTCGGTGCTCAGCCAGGTCAGCACCTGGGTGCGGTCGGCGCGCTTGGCCGCGCTCCAGCTCGCAAAAAAGGTCGCGTTATCCTCCAGGCCGCGCGGACGCGGGCGCAAGACGATGGCAGCGCGCAAGGTGCTGCTTTCCGGCACTTCGAACACTTTCGACGTGGCGTCGATCACAAAGGTTCGCGGGCTCGACCATTCATTGCTCGTGCTGGGACGCACGCGCCAGTTGTAGGTGCCTGCCGCAAATTTCTTGGATGGCAGATACCAGTTGCGCGCCGACGTGAAGGTGCTGACCACGGCGCCCGCCAATTTGACTTCAATGACATACGACGCCGGCGACAGCGGATGGCGCGACCAGGTAAAACTGGGGGGATTTTGCGGCTGGATCTGGCGGTTGTCCGGCAAGGTGCGGACGGCCAATGGGTCGGTCGCCAGGGCCCAGTCGGCCTGGGCCTGGCCGCAGGCTGAACAGACGAGCAGCAGCGCCACTTTGACCAGCGTATATTTAGCGAATTTCATAGATTACCTTCTTAACATCAACTATCGAGCAAGATACCGCCGCTGCGTGGGGCATATCATACGCCTCCTGTCGAGGCTGCTTGCGAGACACAGGACGGCCCGCCGTACAAAATCGGGCAAAAGGCGAAGACACTGCTGAAGGCACTGCGAATACCTGTAAGCATATACCTAAAGTATTCTTCCGAACATTAATATTAGTTGCAGCTCAGCTATTAATGTGCGTTTCGCGCCACATTTGCCATTTGACGGCGAGCCGGGTCGGCAGCAAACAAGACAAGGCCAGGGCCACCCACCAGTGGCGCGACATGCCGCCGCCGGCGGCGCGGCGCAGCCCGGCCAGCGCCTCGCCGCGGCGGCCCCGCGCCAGCGCCGCGCGCGCCACGCTGACGCGCGCATCGGACACCAGCCGCAAGGCGGAACGGCGCGCCGGATTGGCCGCCGGCCAGGCCAGGGCGCGCCGTTCCAGCCGCTCGAACGTGGGCGCCAGCACATCGGCCGACTCGATCGCGCACAGGCTGCCTGCCACCTCGACACGGTAGGCCACCAGCTGTGCCGGCGTAAACACCAGGGTCAGGCGCTCGGCCAGCCGGAACCACAGATCCTGGTCCTCGCCAGCCGACTCGCCTTCCGGGAAGCATGGTTGCAAGGGCAACAAATCGCTGCGCCGGATGGCCACCGAATTCGTGCAGAAAAACGGTCCGCCACGGCGGCGCCGCTCGAAAAAGTCGTCGAGCAGGCGCGTCTCGCGCACAGCCGCGCCCTGGTAGCTGAGCGCCGCGGCGCGGCTGTCCGGTATGCGTTCGAAGCCGCAGGCGAAAAACGAGCCGGACGGATGGGCGCGCGCCATGCCGACCATGGTTTCCAGATACACGGGGCCATACCAGTCGTCCGCATCGAGAAAGCAGATCAAGTCGCCGCGCGCTTCGAGGATGCCGCGGTTGCGCGCGCGCGAGACGCCGCCATTGGCCTGGCTGACCAGCCGCACGCGCGCATCGGCGCAGGCCCGCACGCGCTGCGCGCCATCGTCGCTGGAGCCGTCATCGACCACCACCACTTCCCAGTCGGCATGGGTTTGCGCCAGCACCGAGGCCAGCGCCGCTTCGATATACGGCCCCTTGTTATACAGGGGCACTATGACCGAGCACAGCATCAAGCCATCCCCGGCACGCGCACCTTGCGCGCCCTGACGGCCTGCTTGTCGGCCACCGGGAAATACGCCGTCACGATAATGAGCAACAGCAAATGCGTCATCGCCTCGGCGGCAAAGCCCGTCAGCGACAGCGGCACTTCGCTGATCGAGCGGATGGCGATGAGAACGAACAAGGCCATCGACAGGCCCTGGCTGGCCCGCGCCGTGCGCGCGCACGCATACAGCAGCGCCATGGCATACAGCACCAGGCCGATGGCGCCGATGGTGCCGGCGCTGGCCAGGCTCTGGTAAAACTGGCTGTGCGCATGGGTGGCGTATGGCATGCCGATGCTGATGCGGAATGCGTCATCCCACAGAGGCAAGCCGTAGCCGAACACGGGATTCTTGTGCCATTCCTGCAGCGCCACCTGCCAGATCACGTCGCGGCCCGTCAAGCTGATCAAGTCGGAGCCTTCGCTGCTGGTGGCAAAGTGCGCCAGCTTGGCATCGATATTGCCAAACATCACATACAACATGCCCAGCGTACACAGCAGGATGAAGCAGAAGATGCCGACGATCGACAATTGCGGGCGGCGGTAATCGAACAGCCGCTCCTTGATCTGTTCGCGGAAACCGAAATAGGCGACGCAGGCAAAGCACAGGAAGCAGGCGATCCAGCTGGTTTTCGATTGCGCCAGCAGCAGGCTGCCCAGGCCCAGGCCCCAGGCGAACAGGTTCAGCGGGCGCCAGCCATAGGGCTTGCGCCACAGGCACAGCAGGAACACCACCACCATCGGTCCCAGGCTGTTGGCGTGATTGGCCAGGCCCGTATAGCGGATGCTGAGGAAGGGAATCAGGCCGTGGTAATTCCGGTTGACGACCATGTTCGGCTTCCAGGCAAACACGGCTGCGCTGAGCACCAGGAACAGCAAGGTGGCGTTGCGCATCGAGATGACGCTCAGGTCGACCTCCTTGTGCGTCATCAGCAAGGCCGCATAGCCGGCCAGGAACATGTACAGGTATTCATGCGACACATTGGTATGGCGCCCCAGCACGGCCGGACTGACGATATTGCTGAGGAAATACACGAACAGCGCCCAGAACAGCAGCATCGGTATCGGCTGCAGCTTGTCGCGCGTAGTCAGGCGGTGCAGAATGCGCTCGCCGCAGGCAAAGATCACGAACAGGGACGTGAGCCGGCCAAACCAGGAGCTGGCCGGGTGCCGCGCCAGCGCCTGCATGCCCATCTGGAGTTCATCGCCCGAGACATCGCGGTTCGACAGGATGGCCGCCACGGCGATCGACAGGAAGACCGGATAGAACACGTACGGCACCAGTCCCGTCTCGCGCTTGCTGCCCCAATGGATGCTCAAGGCGATCACGAACACCACCACCAGCGCGGCGACCACGGCAAACAGGCCAAACAGTATTTCACTCATGTAGTTCTCGCGTATCCAGTAAGTTGTCGCGCGCGCCACAGCGGGCGCGCAAATAGGAGACCACCCTGGCCGGCAGCGGCGGGCTGAAGCGGGCAAGCATGCCCACCGCGCGCGCGCCCAGCAGTTCAGGCCAGGCCAGCACGGCCAGCAGCAGGGTCAGGCCGCCGAACAGCGCGCCGCCCAGGAATGCCGGCAGCGGATGGCTGCCGCCCAGGCTGCCCAGCATGGCGCCGCCCCAGCTGCCGGCGGCGGCCAGCAAGCCCATGGCCAGGCCGCGCGCGGCCAGCGGCGCCAGATCGCCCGGCCCCACCTGCAGGCGCAGGCACGCCACCGAGCCCACCACCAGCGCCCGCGCCAGCAAGGTGCCGGCGGCGATCATGGCGACCACCGCCCCGCCCTGCCCCGCCCACAGCACCAGCGCCGCGCCGGCCAGCACGATCAGCGGCAGCTGCAGCAGGCTTTCCAGGTGCTTGCCGCCCGTATTCCACAAGATCGGCGTCGACATGCCCCACGTGATGTACGCGGGCATGGCCAGCGCCAGGATGCTCAGCACGATGCCCGATTCTTGCCACACCTTGCCGTACAACACGCCGATCAAGTCCGGCGCCGTCATCGCCAGCAGCACGAACAGGGGCAGGATGATGATCCAGATGGTCGCCAGCACCGACAGATACGTGTCGCGCAGGCGCGGCAGATCGTCCTGCAGCTTGGCGCCCGTGGCCAGGAAGGCCGGCTGCAAGGCGCTCAGGAACAGCGAGTTGGGCGTATTGGCCAGGTTGTAGCCGACCGCATACACGCCCACCGCGTGGGCATTCAGGAAACGGCCCAGGAACACGCGGTCCATATTGTTCAGGCACCAGTTGCACAGATTCGTCACGAACACCGTCACGCCCACATTCGTCGAGCGCCGCGCGCCCTCGTACCACAGCAGCGGCTTGAGCGAGAAACGCGTGCGCGCATACGTCAGCACCAGCGCCGTGGAAGCCTGTCCCAGCCAGGCGCACACGAGGGTCCACACGCCGGCGCCCGCATACGCGAGCGGCAAGCCCACCAGCAGGTAGCCGACGATGTAGCTGATCACCTGGATGATGTTGAGCCAGCGGAAATCGAGGGCGCGCCGCAGCAGGCTGCTGCCCGGCGCCGTCAGCGCATTCAGCAGGCAAGTCAGGCTCATCCAGGCGATCACGGGCGCGATGCGCGGTTCCTTGAAGTACGCGGCGATCCACGGTGCCATGAAAAACAGCAAGCTCATGGCCGCCAGGCCCGTCAGCGCCTGCCACGTCACCGTGAAGCGCACGTCTTCCTCGCTGAGCGTGCGGTTTTGCACCAGCCCCCAGGAAAAACCGAAATCGGCCAGAAAGTTGCTAAATGTCAGCACAATCAGTCCCATCGCAAACAAGCCGTAGTTTTCCGGCCCCAGCAGGCGCGCCAGCACCACTTGCGTGACCAGCTGCAGGCCAAACATGAGGACCGTGCCCATCGCCGCCCACTTGACGGCGCTGACGCTTTTCTTGTTGATGTCGCTGCTCATGATTCTCGCTGTCCACCACGCCGTGCCGCGCCCGCCGGCGCTTTGTCATCGTTCAAGCCATGCCTCATCCGGGCGGCGCGCCGATCAGGCGGCTGCGCTGCGCCGCCGGCATGCTGGCCAGCAAGCCGTTGACGAAATCGGCCTGCAAGCGGTAGGCGCGCGGCAAATCCGTATCGATGCTCGACACGCGGAACAGCATGGCGTCGGCCACGGTGCCCGTCAGGCCATAGCGCAATTGCTCCAGGCGCTGCTGCATGCCCACCTTGCTGATCTTGTCGCCGATGGTGATCCAGTACGTGATGGGCTCGCTGCGGTTGCCATTCACGGCCAGCAAGCGCTTCACGGGCAGGCTGCCGTAGGCCGAGGCCAGCTCGCCGTATTCGTCGCGCTCGACCTGGAAACCCTGCGCCGCGTAGCACACTTCCGGCTTGTGCACGCCCATGTTGTCGCTCTGGTCGCCGCCGTACGCGATCGACAGCATCACCCGTTCGCCGTGCCCATTGATGTAGGTGCGCGACAAGGTCTGGTTGTAGATCTTGTTCAGGCGTTCCTGGGTTTCCGGATCCACCTGCAGCGGCACGATGGAACTGTCGACGCGCCAGTCGCCGAACGCTTGCGGTATCGCCGCTTCCAGCGAAAAACTCGGGCGCTGGTCGGCCATCTTCACGCCCGGCGCCACGCCGTGGCTGAGGACGGCTGCGCCCAGCAGCAAGGCGCCCAGCAGCATATTCATGCGCAATGCAGCGTTCATGTCGACGCTCCCACGGTTGGTGCGCGGCCCGCCTGGCGCTTGCGCACGATCCACTGCAGCAAGCTGTCGACACTGAGGATCAGCAGCAGCGCGGAAATGAACAGCACCATGCCGGCGAAGCCATGCAGGAAGCCCTGCCCGGCCGCGTCGCCGAAGTAATACGTGATCAGGGTCAGCACCATCACGCGGATGACATTGGCAGTAAAGGAAATCGGCACGATCAGCAGGGCCAGCACGATGTTGCGGAACGGCGAAGTATGCCGCACCAGGTTCAGGTAGAACAGGCCCAGCGCTTCAAGCGTCAGCAGGGTCTGCAAGCCGGCGCAGGCGTCGGCCACCAGCAGCTGGTACTGGCCGATCTGCAGGATCACGCCATTGCGGGCGATCGGATAGCCGGCCAGGAAAAGCAGGTGTTCGGTCACATACGAAACCGCCATTTTCATCGGCATGGTCAGGGTCGTCACCAGCGGCAGCGGCAGCGGCACCATGAACAGCATGAAAAAGAAGGGAAACCACAGAATACGCGCGGCAATCCAGCCGCGCTTGAGCAGCAGCAGGGACAGGCCGGTGCCGATCAGGGCGAGGATTTCCAGCGACAGGATATGCTGCGAACGGCCCAGCACATACAGCAGCAGCGAAACGGCCAGCAGCGGCCAGCCGGCGCGGGCCGGACGGGCGCCGGCGCTCTGCGCCAGCATCTCGGGCCATTTGCGGTAGATCAACCACAGCGACAGGGCCAGGATGATGGGACCGTGCGCCTGCTCTTCGGTGGACCAGATGCCGCGGAACAGGCCGACCAGGCTGGGCGCGAGCATGGCCAGGAAACCCAGCGCCAGCGGCAGCCAGTCCGGCACGGCGGAGCGGCCGGCCTGCGCCGGCGGCATGGCGTGGCCTGGCGCAGCCATCAAAAGTCGACCATCACGGAACCGACCACCTGGGCGCCGCTATGCGTCATTTGCTCGGCCATGGCCGCCACTTCCGCCATCGGCGTCTTGTTCTTGCGCGCCACCAGCAGCACGCCGCCCGCACGCGCCGCCACGGCCAGCGCATCGGAACCGGTGGCATACGCCGGCACGTCGTACAGCACCACGTCGTAGCGGCTTTCCAGCTGCTTGTTGAGCGTGACGAAGGAGGTGCGGCTGAGCAATTCCTGCGGATTCGGCGGCAAGGTGCCGGCGGACAACACCGACAGCGCGACAAACGATTCCACCTTGGCGATGATATCGAGTTCGGCGCGGCCGGCCAGCACGTCGGACAGGCCCTGGCGTGTCTTCAGGTCGAAGATTTCCTGCTGGCGCGGCGCGCGCAGGTTGGCGTCGACCAGCAAGGTGTGCTCGCCCAGCTGGGAAAACACCACGGCCAGGTTGGCCGCGAACAGGCTGGCGCCGTCGCCCGGCTCCATGCCCAGCACCACCAGCGATTTGCTGCCGCGGGCGAACCAGCGCAGCATCAGCTGGCTGCGCACGGCGCGCAGGGTTTCCACCTGGTGGCTGAAAGGCTGGTAGGCGGCCACCAGTTCCTGCGGATACTTGCCGGCGCCCGGCTGCAGGTAGGGATAGTCGAACTGGCGCGCCAGCACTTGCTCGATATCGGCTTCCGTGATCAGGCCCAGGCGCAGGGCCGCTTCACCGAAGCGGATGCCCAGTTCCTTTTGCATGCGCAGCACGCGTTCGGCGTTTTCCGGCGTGATCTTGCCCGATTCGAGCAACAGGCCGCCAATGCTGGAATCGGTGCCGCGCGCCAGCGGCGCAGTGGTATTGAGGAGGTGTGGACTTGAAGTCATGATAGGTTCCATCTCAGTTCAGGCGCAAACGGCGCGGCAGCATGCCGCGCATGCGACGCTGTTTAGGTTTCCAGTCGACCACGCCGAACACGGGAATCTGCAGCACTTCGCTCAGGTCCTGGTCGGAACGGATACGGCGGTCCAGCAATTCGGCCAGCAGCGCGATGCCGCAGCCCAGCATGAGGCCGAGGAAGATCGACAGCAGCACGTTGCGGAGAATCTTCGGGCTGTCCGGCTCGATCGGCGCCGTGGCCGGATTGAGCATGGCGATATCGGACTGCTCCGCCTGGCCTTCGATGCGCGTCTGCGACAGGCGCTGCGAGGTCACGTCGAAGGCGCGCTGGGCGCTTTCCACATCCTTGCTCAGCACGCCCATTTCATCGCGCGTCCGGTTCAGTTCCAGCACCTTGGCTTTTTGCGCCGCCAGTGCGGCGCGGATCGCGCCTTCGCGCTGCTGCAGGATCTGCGCATTGTTGCCCACGCTTTGCGAGGTGGCGCGCGTCTGCTCGGCCAGGTCGCGGCGCAGCTTGTCCACTTCCGCCTTGGCGCTCTGGTATTGCGGGTGATTGCGGTCCAGGCGCTGGCCCAGTTCGGCCAGCTTGCCCTCGGCATTGCCCAGGCCCAGCTTCAGGCTCTGGATCAGCGGATTCGACGCGACGTCCGGCGATTCGGACAGGTTGCCGCCCTGCGCCATGCGCTGGCGCGAATTGGCTTCCATGGCCTGGCCCTGCGCCAGCACGAGTTGCGCCGACAGGTCGTTCAAGCGGTTCGATTCCACATCGAGGCGGTTGTCGACGCTGACGATGCCATTGTCCTGCTGGTATTTCGACAGGCGGCTTTGCGCGCGCTCAACGTTGTCGCGCAGCAATTTGGTCTGGTCATCGAAGTACGTCGTCGCCTTGCGCATCGGGTCGACCTTCAGCTGGATGCTGACCTTTTGATACTGTTCCGCAAAGGCGTTCGACACGGCCGCGACGAATTGCGGGTCGGCGCCCTTGAAGCTGACATCGACCACGCTGCTTTCGCGCGACGGCATCACTTCGAGTTTCTTCAGCAGCAAGTCGGCCAGCCAGTCGCGCACCGTGCCCTTGCCTTGCGCCGCGTCATTGAACTGGGCGATCACGGCGGGGCTGCGCGCCAGTTCCAGCTGGTCGACGACGCGCAAGGCCACGTTCTTGCTGCCGATAATATCGACCTGGGTCGCCATGTAGCCAGGCAGCAACTGCCCCGGCATGGTCATGCCCGTCAGGGGATCGACGCCCTTGTAGTTCAGCAGCAGGGTGCTGGTGGCCTTGTAGGTCTTCGGCAGCACCAGGCTGACGCCCAGCGCCAGCGCCACGGTGATCATCAAGGTCAGCAGCACAATCTTCTTGCGTGCCCGAAGGATCAGCAATAGTTGGGTGAGGTTCATTTGGAAACTTTCAATACAAAAAGGTAGGGAGCCAGTTGCTCTTAGAACAGGCTTTCCTGGACATACACGACATCGTCGACGCGCAGCAGGTCGTCATGCTTGACCGACAATACTTCCATCTGGCCTTCCGCATTGCGGCGCTTGACGCGCACGCCCCGTTCGGTGCCGCGCAAGGTCAGGCCACCGCCCACGGACAGGGCTTGCAGCACGGTCATGTTGCGTTCCAGGCGGAAGGCACCCGGACGCTGGACTTCGCCGTAGATGTAGAACCGCGGCGCGCGTTCCACGTAGATGATGTCGTTGCCGCCCACTTCCATGTCGCCCTTCAGGTCGCCGTTGCGCACAATGTCGAGAATGTCGGCCACGTCGCGCGTGGCAGTGCCGCCGCGCTTGCGGATCACGGTGATCTGGTCGGCGCCGTCAGGACTGACGCCGCCGGCCATGGCCAGCATGTCCATCACGCTGCGCCTGCCTTCCACCGGGTAGCGGCCCGGACGGTTGACCTGCCCCAGCACGGACGCCTGCTGGCTTTGCAGGCTGGTGACGATGATGTTGACTTGCGCCTTGCGCAGGAAGCCGCCGCTCTCGAGCAGGCCGCCCAGTTTCTTTTCCGCTGCCGACGTGGACAGGCCGCCGACGGCCACCGCGCCCACCAGCGGGAAGGTGATTTCCCCCGCTTCGCTCACGCGCGTCTCCAGGCCCAGGTCCGGGTTGCCGTAGACGGAGATTTTCAGCACGTCACCAGCCCCAAGGGGGACATCGGCTGCACCGGCCATGCCTGCGGCGAGGGCCAGAAAGGCCGCCATCATCCAGTTTGCGAGTCGTTTCATGATTACAGATTCCCGTTGGTAGATTGCTGATGTTTAACTACTTGTCGATAAGTCACTTATTTCAAGCCCGCCACGCCGCGCTCGTTGGCTTCATGCGCGCTGTTCGCCGGCGCCGCTGCCGCAGGTGCGCTGGCCGTAGCCGAGGCCGTAGCCGCTGCATCCTTGTTGAAATACTCGATCTTGGCGCTGGCGCGCAGACGCTTCAGTTCCGCTTCGGCCGCATCCTTGTTCTTCTTGTTGGCCAGGAATTGCTCGATTTGCGGCGCCGCCGCGTCCAGGCCCACCGGGCTGTCCTTGATATCGGCCAGCGCGATGAGCAGGCTGCGCTCGCCTTCGCGCACGATGAACAGCTGGCCCTTCGGCATCGATTGCAGTTTGCTGCTCAGTTCGGGCGCCAGGTCGGCGCTGGTGCGCGACACCTGGGTGCGGCCGAACGCGATCTTGTGCTCCTCGAGCCATTGCGCCACGTCTTCCAGCGACTTGGCGCGGTCCATGACGGCTTTGAGCTCATCGTTCAGCGCCGCCGTCGGGATGACCAGCTCGCGCAGATCGAATTGCTTGCGCTGGCTGAAGAACAGCGGATTTTTCGCGAAATACTCTTCCACTTCGGCCTTGCTCGGGCGGGTGGCCGCGCCGATGCGCTTTTGCATGTATGCCTGGGCAACGATCAGCGCCTTGGCGCGCTCGATGGCCTGCATGACTTTCGGATCGCGGTCGACCTTTTCCTTGGCCGCTTCGTTCTGAAGCAACTGGCGGTCGATCAGCGACTCGAGCAACTGCTTGCTGGCCGCGGCCTGCTGCGGCGCCTGCACGCCGGCGCGCTGCAACTCTTCATTCAACTGCAAGACGGTGATTTCTTCGCCGTTCACGCTGGCCAGCGCCTGGCCAGCCTTTTTTTCCTTGTTGCCGCAAGCGGACAGGCCAGCAGCGGCCAGCAGGATCAGGGCGGCGCACAACAAACGTGGCGCGGGGCGGGAGTGAATAAAATGATTCAAGCGTGCTCCTTCGGATGACAGGTATGACGGGGGTGGAAAATCCGGCGCAGTATAACGGGCCATGGCCAGGCTGCACTGCACGGATGCCCCGAAAAATAGTTATTCGTCAAATAATTAACAATATTGTAAACATAATACACATAATGCATGACGACAAGCAAAATATTTGCTTAAAAATCTACTAATGAGATATAAAAACAACTATTTCCACAGTCTACTTGATTGCAAAAAATTATGTATTGCGTGGTTCAGACCGACTTTAAAATCGATAGTTGGCGCGTGCCGTCCCGGACGGCTTCCCGTCAGGGCGACGCACGTCCGGCAGGGGCAAGGCCGGATACTGCTCACATCGTGAACCCTTTCCAAGAGGAAAGTATTGGCGCATGGCCGGCACGACTCGTGGCAAGGTGAGCGCGGAGTGGTCGCGTAATGCGCTGGTGCTCTATAGATGCTCCATTTTAACGCGTATTGACTCCGTGCAAAGTATATTCAAACGCTATTTTTTCCTGCGGGCAGCATACTGACGCTCAATGGGCGTTCTCGCGCGCCAGCACCACTTTGACCGTGCGCGCGATAATCCACAGATCCAGCCACAGCGACCAGTTGCGCAGGTAATCGAGGTCGAAATGGATGCGCGCCTCCATCTTGTCGAGCGTTTCCGTCTCGCCCCGCAAACCGTTGACCTGGGCCCAGCCCGTAATGCCGGGCTTGACCTTGTGGCGCAGCATGTAGCCCTTGATCAGCTTGCGGTACTGCTCGTTGTGCACGACGGCATGGGGGCGCGGTCCGACGATGCTCATGCGGCCCTGCAGGACGTTGAGGAATTGCGGCAGCTCGTCGAGCGAGCTGCGGCGCAGGAAGGCGCCGACGCGCGTCACGCGCTGGTCGTTCTTGGTGGCCTGCACCACCGTGTCGCCATCTTCGCCCACCGTCATGGAGCGGAATTTGTAGACGACGATTTCCTCGCCATACAGGCCATAGCGGCGCTGGCGGAAAATCACGGGGCCTTTCGAAGTGGTCTTGACGGCGATGGCGATGACCAGCATCACCGGCAGCAGCAGGATCTGGATCATCAGCCCCAGCACGATATCGCTGCCCCGCTTGACCATGCTGTTAAAGCCCGTGAACGGCGATTCGCGGATGGCGATGACGGGCATGCCGCCCACGTTGTCGAAACGCGCCTGCATCAGGTCGAAGATATAAATATCCGGCAGGAAATACACGGAAGCCGTCGTATCTTCGAGCTCGTCGAGCATCTTGCGGATGCGCGGCTGGGCCGAAATCGGCTGGCTGATGAAGATCATCTTGATGTTGTGTTCGCGCACATAGGAGGCGATATCATCCATGCGCCCCAGCATGGGTTCGCGCATCTTTTCCGGCCAGCGGTCGTCCGTGCGGTCATCGAAAAAGCCGTGCACGTGCATGAACAGGTTGGCATTGCGCTCGACGGTGGCGGCAAACTTCAGGCTGGCGTCGTTGGCGCCGATGATGACCACCGAGCGCACTTCGCTGTCGCCGTCCGGGCGCAGGCTGAACCTGCGCCCGGCCAGGTGCCCGGCCAGCAGCACGAAGGGCGTGAGGACAAACCAGGCCAGCACCACTTCGGTATCGAAATGATAGGCCAGGCCCGTGGCCGAGCCCAGGAAGGTGAGGATCAGCGCGACGATGGTCCAGCCGACGAGGATATCGCGCGCATACGCCAGCATGCGGCCGCTGCGCCAGGTACGGTAGGGGTCGACATGCTGGTATACCGTCGATGAAATGAAGACGGCCAGTATCATCAGCACCAGCGTATAGCCGGTGAAGGTCGAACCCGACAACACCGTCATCAGGTACAGCAAGCCCATGATGATGATCGGGTCGAGGACGCGCTGGAAAAACGAAATCAGGGGTATATCATTGACAGTCATGTTGATCTTTAAAACTGTACGCTGCCATTGAAGGAAATGCCCTTGGCCCGGTAGCTGCCGCTATCGATGATGGCGACGCCTTCGCGCCGCTCGTGGAACACGCGCACGCCAAGCTGGATTTTCCGGTGCGGCGCATACGTCGCGCCCAGCGAGGCCGTGCGCGTGGTGTCGCGCCCGTCGCCGGGCAGCACCAGGCCGCTGACGGCCTCGAAATCGCGCCGTTCCTGGCGCAGCTGCGCATCCACGCGCACTTTCGACGTGGCCGTCCAGGTCGCGCCCAGGCTGGCGCCCGTGTTCAGGCTGCTCGTCACCAGCGAATTGTCGACGGAACCGAATTCGCGCCAGACGATGCCCGTGAAATTGACCTTGCCCAACGGCTTCCAGTACACGCTCAGCCGGCCATTCGTGCCGCTGGTATCGCGCCCGGACAGCAAGTTGTTGCGGTGGCGCACCCAGCCACCGAGGAATTCCATCTGCGTGATATCGCTGAAATCCCAGAGGACATTGGCCTTGACCTCGTCCTGGCTATAGCCGTTGCCGTACACACTGGCGTCGAACGCGCCGCGGTTCGGATACTTGCCATTCAGGTGGCGCAGCTGCACGCCGACGCGGCTATTGCTGCGCGCCAGGTAGTCGACGCCAAATTCCGTCGCGTCTTCCACCCAGTTGGAAAACGCCTGCGACGGCAGGTCATACGAGTAGCGGTCGCGCGACAGGCCGCCGCGCACGCGCCAGCTGGGGTGGAAGCGCCACGCGCCATTCACGTACTCGCGGCGCTGCGTGCGCAGATTGCGCACCGAGCTCTGGAAGTCGCTGAACGGCGTCAGGGTCTGCGAATAACTGGCGCCCACATGGCCCTCCAGGTGGTTGGCGATGTGCCATTCCAGGTCGGCCAGGTAATCCTTGCCGTCGTAGTCGAACTGGCTGAAGCGGTTGAAGCTCACCTTCGACCACTTGGCCTGGCCCGTCAGTATCTGGCGGCCGATGGGACGGTTGAACAGGAAGCCCGCCTGCAGCATCCTCGACGTATCCGAACGGGGGCCGGAAAACCCCCGCACATCGTCAGGCAGGCGCATCAGGTTGTCGTCGTACGAATAGGACGTGGCAACGAAGGGCTTGATGGTGTCGCTGATATCGGCCACGGCGGCGCCGCTGGCCAGGGTGCCCAAGAGTAACAGCGCAACCGGCAAACGTGGGCTGGCCATGAAGGCGGCGGCAACGGCTTTTTTACGCAAGGAATTCAACATGGATTTTGTCTTTGAAAGATCACACAGTTGATAGGCAATACTACCAGTAAATCCAGTGCCCACCAGAAATAATCCAGAGGCCCAGCACGCCGTTCGTCACGCCGTGCGCGAGGATGGGCGACCACAGGGACTGGCTACGCATGTACAACAAACTATAGACCGCACCGGCCACCATGCCGGCCAGCCATAAATTATGCTCAAAGCCAAACAGCAACACGCTGATGGCGAAGGCCTTGACGCTGGCCAGGCGCGGATCGGCCCGCAAAAAGTCCGGCTTGTCGATCCAGCGCAGCAGAAAGGAGCGCCAGAACAGCTCTTCCATCACGGGCACCACCAGCACCGCGCCGGCGATGCGCAGCACCACCAGGCTCCACTCGATGCGGCCATCGGTGCGGGGATCAAAACCGTCCGGCTTGCCGATGCTCATCCAGCTGGCGTCGAGATTGATCCACAGCAAAAAAACAACAACACCGCCTGCCAGCGCCCCGAGAATGGCACGCGCGCCCAACGGCGTCCACCGTAATTCCGTGTAACTGCGGCGCCAGTACAACAACAAGCCCAGCACGACGCCGATCTTGACGACATACAGCCAGCGCAAGTCCTGCGCGGCAACGCCCAGGCGGCCGAGCATGTCGGCAATGGCAATGAAGGAGAGATAGGCCAGGAATGGCGCTACCCGGGGCAAGGCGGCGCGGTCAAACATGCTGCCACGCATCGGAGGAGGAGCTGCGCGCCGGACGCGGTGGTCCGGAGCGCATGTTTTTCATGACAAACATGCATCCCCCGATGTAATAAATATAATTATATAATTATATCAAGCAGAACCGTTGCCGTGGCAAATAATCCTGACTTAATTACAACAGGGTATGCAAAAAAGCATCAGCTATTCGCGCGCGCCTCGATCTGCTCCCACTTTTCCAGCGCTTCCAGCAGTTCGCCTTCGATCTCGGCCACGCGCGCATTCAGGCGCTTGCCTTCGGCTGGCGTCTTCTTGTAGAAGTCCGGATGCGACAGTTCGGCGGCCAGCACCGATTGCTCGTCTTCCAGCTTGGCGATCAGTTTCGGCAACTCTTCCAGCTCACGCTGTTCCTTGTAGCTGAGCTTTTTCTGCTTGGCGGCCGGCGCGGCAGCCTCGACCTTCACGGCCGGCTTGCTGGCTGGCGCCGTGGCGATCGGCAAGGTGCGCACGCGCTCCCAGTCCGTGTAGCCGCCGACGAATTCGCGCCACTTGCCCTCCCCTTCGGCGACGATCACCTGCGTGACCACATTGTCGAGGAAGGTGCGGTCATGGCTGACGAGGAAGACGGTGCCCGTGTATTCTTCCAGCAACTCTTCCAGCAATTCCAGGGTATCGATATCCAGGTCATTGGTCGGTTCATCGAGCACCAGCACGTTGGCCGGCTTGGCGAACAGACGCGCCAGCAGCAAACGGTTGCGCTCGCCGCCGGACAGCGACTTGACGGGCGAACGGGCGCGTTCCGGCGCAAACAGGAAGTCGTTCAGGTACGTCATCACGTGACGGCGCTGGCCGTTGATCTCGACCCAGTCGCTGCCCGGCGCGATGGTTTCCATCAGGTTCGCCTCTTCGTTCAGCTGCGTGCGCATCTGGTCGAAATACGCCACTTGCAGCTTGGTACCCAGGCGGATGGTGCCCGTGTCCGACTGCTCTTCGCCGAGGATCATCTTCAGCAGGGTGGTCTTGCCGGCGCCGTTGGCGCCGATCAGGCCGACCTTGTCGCCGCGCAAGATGGTGGCGCTGAAATCCTTGACAATGACCTTGTCGCCGTAAATCTTGGAGACGTTTTCCAGGTCCGCCACGATCTTGCCCGAGCGTTCGCCGGCCGAGACGTCCAGCTTGACTTGTCCCTGCTGTTCACGGCGCGCATTGCGCGTCAGGCGCAGCGCTTCCAGGCGGCGCACGCGGCCTTCGTCGCGCACGCGGCGGGCCTTGACGCCCTTGCGTATCCACACTTCTTCCTGCGCCAGGAACTTGTCGAACTTGGCGTTTTCCACTTCTTCGATTTCCAGCTGCTCCGCCTTGCGCACTTGATACGCCGTGAAGTTGCCCGGATACGACAGCAAACGGCCGCGGTCGAGCTCGATGATGCGCGTGGCAACGTTGTCGAGGAAGGAGCGGTCATGGGTAATGAACAGCACGCTGCCCTTGAAGTCGCGCAACAAGCCTTCCAGCCACAGGATGGAGCTGAAGTCCAGATGGTTGGTGGGCTCATCGAGCAGCAGCACGTCGGGCGCCGACACCAGCGCGCGCGCCAGCGCCACGCGCTTCTGCATCCCGCCGGACAGGGTTTTCATGGCCATGTCGCCCGTCAGGTTCAGACGGTCGAGCACGGTTTCCACCTTGTTCGGCAAGCTCCACGCATCGGCCGCATCGAGTTTGACCTGGATGTCGTGCATGCGTTCCATCAGTTCGTCGTCATTGCCCTGGCCAAACTGGCCCGTCAACGCATCGTATTCCTTCAGCCACGCCTGCGATTCGCCCATGCCGGACGCGACGGCGTCGAACACGGACATTTCCGGGTCGAATTGCGGTTCCTGCTCCACATACGCGATCTTGATGCCTTGTTGCATTACCAACAAGCCGTCATCGAGCTTGAACTTGCCCGAAATAACCTTCAACAGCGACGATTTACCCGTGCCGTTGCGGCCGATCAAGCCGACCCGCTCCGAGGTTTCCAGTGAAAATTCCGCGTGATCGAGCAGCGCGACGTGACCGAACGCAAGTTGCGCCGATGAAAGAGAAATGACAGCCATAATGAGTAAGAGTGCTCGGGCGCCGTCTCGCGCACACCGCGTGGTGTGCAAAACAGCCGCCGATTGGATGAATGAAGCACGCATTGTACCGATAACTCGGACTTCAATCGCCATCGACCAGTAATTACCGCCTGGATGATCACAGGCTGCCGACGCGCGTTGCGTGGAAACGTGGTGTCGCCAGCAGGAATCGAACCTGCATTTAAGTCTTAGGAGGACCTTGTACTATCCATTGTACGATGGCGACACGCGCAGCGGCATTATACAGGCTAGTTCCGGCCATTGACAGTCCGGCAGCGCGTGCGTGTGGCCGGCGCCTCAGTGCCCTGCCACCTGGCGCAATGGCGCCGGCAACGCAGGCGATGCCGAAGGCAACAAGGGCAGGATTTGCTGCGCCGCCAGATCGTGCGCCACCGGGTTCCAGTGGCCGTCCATCGGCAGGAAATCCATGCGCTCGCGCTGTTGCGCCCAATGGCGCGCGAATACCGGCTGCATGTCCACCACCTGATGGCCGTGTCGCAGGGCCGTCTGGATGAAAAATGCGCGATCGCCCGCTTTCCAGTTGGGCACCGCCTTCTGCGGCGCGTACAGCATGTTCCGGTCCGCGTCGACCAGGAAGATAAAGCGCGTATCGCCAGCGCTGCCCAGCGCGCGCAATTGCGTCATGTAGTACTCGAGCGCGGCTGCGCGGCGTGCATCAGGTGCGCTGGCGGCCGGCGCCTGCGCCGCGGCAGGAGGACTGCGGCGCAACTGGCTCATCAACCAGTCAGGAAATTTCAAGTTGTAATAGATGTAACGGGCCAGGGCCGAATAGGCGACCAGCCGCTTGGCCTTGGACTCGACATAGGGAACATGCACCAGCCTGATATCGTTCCCTTCGCTGACAAACATGCTGTGGCCCCGCTGCGCCGGCGCCAGGATGTCGAGCATGTCCATCGGCTCGACAAACATCACCACCGTGCGCGGATGCAATTGCGCACGCGTATGACGGAACACTTCCAGCGCGTCGGCAAAGCCGTTGCCCGAGGCAGAGGCGGCATACACGCCGCCGCCCAGGGCTTGACTCAGCCGGCCTTGCAGGGTTTCCGGGTATTCCAGCATCAGGCTTTCGATAAAGCTGTCGCCGATGACAAGCACGGCCGCGCCATCCTTGAAATCGGGGGAGTTGGTAAAGCCCTGCCGATTCGTGCGGCCATGCCGGGCATTCGCCAGGGCCCAGCCATGCGAATACACGTAGTCCTGCTGCGGCAGATAACGGGCATACGGGCGCTGCTCACTGCTCTGCTCCATGCGCAATCCGGACACCACCGGCATGCATTGCAGGAACGCTTCCAACGCCAGTGCCGTGACCAGCACACCCAGGCCTATCGCAAATATGGAGCGCATATGATTTGTCAGAAATTAAAGTACAAGAATTCAGAAACACCACGCGTCTCGCTAATTGCCAGCAAGACCAGGCAAAGCATCAACATGGCCCCCAGCAAGACGCTGCCCCGGCCACTGTCCAGGCGCTGCTCCGTCGACAGGCGCAAGCCTCGCCCCAGCAGCTCATACACGTTCGGCAGGAAGAAAACGATGGCGGCGCAGACGCCCAGCCACCACAGGCAGGAACTGAGCTGCATGATGCGGTTCACGCCCAGCATGCTTTCCTGCATGGCGGGCGTCAGCGAGCCTCCGCCCATGGCTTGCAGCACGTCCAGCGCCACCTCGAGGGAACTGGCGCGAAAAAACACCCAGGCCAGCACCACGGCAAAAAAGGTCGCCAGTGCGCCGCCGGCCCGTATCGCCAGGTTGCTGCGCTGGCCCAGCAGATGGCGCAAGGCATGGTTGACGATCAGATAAGCGCCGTGCAAGCAGCCCCAGACCACAAAGGTCCAGTTGGCGCCGTGCCACAGTCCGCCCAGCAGCATCGTGATCAGGAGGTTGCGGTAACGCAAGAATCCGCCCTTGCGGTTCCCGCCCAGGGGGATATACAGATAATCGCGCAGGAAATTGGACAGCGTGATGTGCCAGCGGCGCCAGAAATCGATGATGGAGGTCGCCTTGTATGGCGAGAGAAAGTTAATCGGCAAGATAATGCCGAACATATAGGACAAGCCATACGCCATGTCGCAATAGGCCGAAAAGTCGAAATACAGCTGGAACGTATAGGCCAGCGCACCGGCCCATGCCTCCAGCATGCTCAAATGGGCGTGATGGAGGTCGAAGACGGGTGCGACGTAGCGCGCGATGCCATCAGCCAAAATGACTTTCTTGAACAGGCCAATCGTGAAGAATGCAAGGCCGACGGTCAGGCGCCCGCGGCTGAAGACATGCGATTCGGCCTGCACGAACTGCGGCATCATCTCCTTGTGATGCAAAATCGGACCGGCGATCAGGTGCGGAAAGTAAGTGACGAACAAACCATAGCTTTCCGGCTGGTAATCCTTGACCTTGCCGGCGTGGCAATCGACCAGGTAGGCGATTTGCGTGAAGGTGAAAAACGAGATGCCGATCGGCAGGGTAATCCCCAGCGGCTGGAATGTCGCCCCCGTCAGGGTGGCAATATTGCTGATAAAAAAATCAAAATACTTGAAAAACACCAGCAGCGACAAATTGAAGGCGAGTCCGAGCCACAGCCAGTGCTTTGCCTCGCGCTTGCGGCCCGTCTCTTGACGTTTCGAGACGACTCGGCCAATGCTGAAGTTGCAGCAGATTGACAGCAGCAGCAGCGGCAGGTAGGCGACATCCCAGTAACTATAGAATGCAAGCGATGCCAGCAACAGGAAAATTATGGATAGCCGCAGCGAGTATTTTGACAGGAGAAAGTATCCCAGCAACGCCAACGGCAAGAACACCAGAAAGAACGGAAATGAATTAAATAACACGGTGCAATTCCATAAAGTTGCTTATACGTAACGCGTTGGCAGCCAGCAATGGCAAGTTTATGCTTTTAACGCTGAGTTTTGTTTATTATTATTCTGAACATGGTGACGAGACGAACTCTTGCCCGCACAACGTGCGGGCATGCGCCGGACTGCCACGGCCAGGCGCGCCGTCGCCGGCAGCCATTCCTGCACACCATTTCCCGCCACGCTGCCGAACCCGTACCAGCGTCCTGCCTTATTTGAGACCCATGGTGGCAAACGGCGGCACGCTGAATTTCCTGCGCCGCGCGACGCCTGCACCAACCAGCAACAAGCCGGCCAGCATGAGTTGCAACATCGCGGGCTCGGGCACGGCGCTGACGCTAAATACTTGCATGGCGCCAAACGTGACGTTCGGATAGGAGCCATACGGCGCGCCATCGAGCAAGCTTGCGCCAAAGATGCCATTGACCGGGTCGATGTACGAGTAGCGCGAAGAAATGCCATTGGTGCTCAGGTCCGCCGACATGCCCAGGTCGGCGCCGATGCCGAACGTGGGGCCGGCGTCGATATCATTGAAGGTTTGATACGCCCCCACCGAGTCCAGCGCATAGGTTTTCGGCGTCTGCCGGAAATACTGGCCCGACGTCAGGTTGAAGATGAAGGCCGTGCGGTCGCGGTCTTCCGGCGTCATGTTGTAGGTACCCGACGAATTCCAGCTTTGCGGGTTGTAGCCGCCCACCAGCCAGGTCTGGCCGGCGGCGTTGCTCGCCTGCATCACGGAAAACGTGCGTCCCTTGCCGTCGGCGGCCAGGTGGAAGTCGCGCGAGGTGTCGCCCGCCGACTTCGTGTAGATGGCCGTCAGCGCCAGCGGCCCTTCGCCCAGCCATGCGGACAGCTGTGCTTCCTGCGCGCCGTTGAGCAAGGATTGCGCCGAGGCGACAGGAACGCTGCCGATGCACAGCAAGGCACCGGCGAGCAAGGTGACGGGCCGCACCGCCTTGATTTTCAGCATGATTTGTTGTTGCATCGCTCCCCCTGTATATATGCCGCGAATTTTCGGCATATCAATATAGCACAGGGTGATATATTAATTGCATTAATTTATTTCAATTGAAATGCAGTTAAGGCAATAGTTTATTGTAGCCATCATGGCGGCAGCACCGCCGTCACCTCGATTTCCACCCTGGCGCGATCCTCGATCAGGCCGGCCACCTGCACGGCCGTCATGGCAGGAAAGTGCTTGCCGATCAGCTCGCGGTACGCCACGCCGATTTGCGGATACGCCGCCACATACTCCTTCTTGTCGAGCACATACCAGTTCATGCGCACGATATGCTCGGGCAAGGCGCCCGCCTCCGCCAGCACGGCGACGATATTCTGCAAGGCCTGGCGCACCTGCCCCGCAAAATCGTCCGTATGGAACCGGCCCTGCGCATCCCAGCCTATCATGCCGCTGACGTACACCGTGCGTCCGCTGGCGGCCACGCCGTTCGCATAGCCGCGCGGCCTGGCCCATCCCGGTGGTTGCAGCACTTGCATTGCGTTCTCCTGGTTATTCATACATGTCCCGCCTCGCGCAGCAGTTCGCGCGCGATGATCAATTGCTGTACTTCGCTGGCGCCCTCGTAGATGCGCAAGGCGCGGATTTCACGGTACAGGCGCTCGACCGGATGATCGCTGACCACGCCCATGCCGCCGAACAGCTGCACGGCCGCGTCGATCACCTGCTGCGCCGTTTCCGTGGCCGTCAGCTTGGCCATGGCCGCTTCCTTCGTCACCTTGCGGCCCTGGTCGCGCTGCCAGGCGGCGCGGTAGGTCAGCAAGGCCGCCGCCTCGATGCCGGTGGCCATCTGCGCTAATTTTGCCTGCGTCAGCTGGAAGGCCGCCAGGGTCTGGCCGAACATCTGGCGCGCCATGGCGTGGCGCAGCGCCTCGTCAAAGGCGCGCCGCGCAAAGCCCAGCGCGGCGGCGGCTACCGACGTACGGAACACGTCCAGGGTGGCCATCGCCACCTTGAAGCCCTGTCCCGCCTCGCCCAGGCGCTGCGTGGCGGGCACGCGGCAGGCATTGAAACGCAGGCGCGCCAGCGGGTGCGGCGCGATCACCGCGATGCGCTCGGCGATTTCCAGGCCGGGATTGTCCGCGTCGACGATGAAGGCGCTGATGCCGCGCGCGCCCGGCGCCTCGCCCGTACGCGCGAACACCACGTAAAAGTCGGCGATGCCGCCGTTCGAGATCCACGTCTTTTCGCCATCGAGCACGTAATCGTCGCCATCGCGGCGCGCCGCGCACGCCATCGCCGCCACGTCGGAGCCGGCCTGCGGCTCGGACAGGGCAAAGGCGGCGATGCGCTTGCCGCTGGCCACGTCCGGCAGATAACGCGCCTTGTTGTCGGCGCTGCCGAACAGGCCGATGGCGCCGGAACCGAGTCCCTGCATGGCGAAGGCGAAATCGGCCAGGCCGTCGTGGCGCGCCAGGGTTTCGCGCATCAGGCAAATGGCGCGCGTGTCGATCTTGCCATCGGTGCCAGTGGCGTATGCCAGCCAGCCGCCCTGCCCCAGTTGCGCCACCAGCGCGCGGCAGGCGGCATCGACGTCGGCGCCATGGGCTTCCTGCAGGTGCCGCGAAGCCCAGGCATCGAGTTCGCGTTCAAGTTCGGCATGCCGCGCTTCGAAAAACGGCCAGTCCAGGTAAGTCGTATCACGCGTGCTGCTCATGTCAGTCGCCCTCGAATTGCGGTTTTTCTTTCGCCACGAAGGCGTGATAGGCGCGGTGAAAATCGTTGGTGGCCATGCAAATGGCCTGCGCCTGCGCTTCCGCCTCGATGGCTTCATCGACGCCCATGTTCCACTCCTGCTGCAGCATTTTTTTCGTCATGCCGTGCGCGAAGGTGGGGCCGCCGGCCAGGCCGGCGGCGAACAGCTGCGCCGCCTCGGCCAGCTCCCCGGGTTCGACCAGGCGGTTGAGCCAGCCCCAGCGTTCGGCCTCCGTCCCTGGCAAGGAGCGCCCCGTATACAGCAGCTCGGCGGCGCGGCCCTGGCCGATCACGCGCGGCAGCAAGGCGCAGGCGCCCATGTCGCAGCCGGCCAGGCCCACGCGGGTAAACAAAAAGGCCGTCTTGCTGCGCGCCGTGCCGATGCGGATATCGGACGCCAGCGCCAGCATGGCGCCGGCGCCCGCGCAAATGCCGTCGATGGCGGCGATGATGGGCTGCGGGCAGGCGCGCATGGCTTTCACCACGTCGCCCGTCATGCGGGTAAACGCCAGCAGGCCGGGCATGTCGAGCTGCGTCAGGGGGCCTATGATGTCGTGCACATCGCCGCCGGAGCAGAAATTGTCGCCGCTGCCCGTGATGACCACGGCCTTGACGTCGTCCGCATGCGCCAGCGCGCGAAACAGCTCGCGCAGTTCCGCATACGAGTCAAAAGTGAGCGGATTCTTGCGCTCGGGCCGGTGCAAGGTCAATGTGGCGACGCCTGCGTCGACGGAAAACAGAAAATGCCGTGCCGCGTAGCCGGCCAGGCTGGCGCGGTTGCCTGGCAGGTCTTGCGGCTGGCCGGGTAGATGGCGCATGGTCAGTCCTTTAGGGGGTGTTATTCAACTGCTGCTTCATGTGCGACAGCAGGTCGATCAATCGGGTTTTGTCGTCCGGCGTCACGCCGTGCAGCAGTTCGGCGATCCAGCCTTCGTGCACGCGCGCCATTTCGTCGAACGCGCGCCGGCCCGCCGGCGTCAGCTTGACGCTGTACGAGCGGCGGTCCTTCGGATCGACCACGCGCGCCACCAGTTTTTCCTGCTCCAGCTGGTCGGTGATGCCCGTGATATTGCCGCCAGTGACCATCATGCGTTTGGACAGTTCGCCCATGCGTAAACCTTCGGGAAAGCGTTCCAGCTGCGCCATCAAGTCGAAGCGGGGCAAGGTGATGCCGAAGGTGGCGCGCAGGCGCGTGCGCACCTCGTTTTCAATCTTGACCGTGCACGAGAGCATGCGCAGCCACAGCTTGAGCGACTGGTGGTGGTCCTGCGTCAACCGGCTGGCCAGATCCAGCACGGGTTCGTCCTGCACATTGTCGGGTTCTTTATCCATGGTCTTCATTCCGTTACATGACTTCACCGCCGGCGACGGCGATCGATTGTCCATTCATGGCTGCCGACGCGGGCAGGCATAGCCACGCCACAGCATCGGCCACTTCGCGCGGCTGCACCAGCCGCTGCTGCGGATTGCTGGCCGCCAGTTCCGCGCGCGCCGCATCTTCGCCGCGCCCCGTCTTGCGCACGATATTCTGCACGGCCTGGGCCACCATGTCCGTTTCCGTGTAGCCGGGGCAGACGGCGTTGACGGTGACGCCGCGCGGCGCCACCTCCAGCGCCAGCGCGCGCGTCAGGCCGATCACGCCATGCTTGGCGGCGACATAGGCGCTGACGTAGCGGTAGCCTTTCAAGCCCGCCGTCGATGCCACGTTGACGATGCGTCCCCAGCCCGCTTCCAGCATGCCCGGCATGGCCGCCTGGCAGCAGTGGAACACGCCCGTCAGGTTCACGGCCAGCATCTGCTGCCAGATGGCGGCATCCGTCTTGCCGAAAGGCGCAGCATGCGCCTGGCCCGCGTTGTTGATCAATATATCGATGCGGCCGAAATGCGCGGCGGCCTGCGCGAAACCCGCCTGCACGGACGCTTCCACGGCCACATCGAGCACGCAGATGGCCACCCTGCCCGCATGGCCCTCTTCTTCCAGCTGCATGCGCGCACGCGCCAGCCGCGCGCCGTCGCGCCCGGCCAGGGTGACGCGGGCGCCCGCATCGAGCAAGGCGCGCGCGCAAGCGAGCCCGATACCGCTGCCGGCGCCCGTCACCAGCGCGTGCCTGTCGATTATCGCTTGCGTCTTCATGTCATCCTTCCAGCAGCCGCGCGGCCACCTGTTGCGGGGTGAGACCCGTATTGGCGGCCGCCAGTTGGCGCTCGCGCTGCAGATTGCGTTCCAGCTGCTGCTGGCCCGGCCGGTACTGTTTCGGCCAGGCAGCTCCGGCGCCAGCGCCGCTGTAGCCGATGCGCGCCGTCTCCGTCAGGGTCCAGGCGGGGTTGGCCAGGTGCGGCCGGCCCACGGCGCACAGGTCGGCGCGCCCGGCGGCGATGATGCTGTTGGCGTGGTCGGCTTCAAAAATCGAGCCGACGGCCATGCTGGCGATGCCCGCTTCGTTGCGCACGCGGTCGGCGAACGGCGCCTGGAACATGCGCCCGTACACGGGCTGTTCGAGCTTGCTGACCTGACCCGAGGAGCAGTCGATCAGGTCGGCGCCCGCCTGCTTGAACAGGCGCGCGATGACGACGGCGTCGTCAGGCGTGATGCCGCCATCGACCCAGTCGTGGGCCGAGATGCGCACGCTCATGGGTTTATCCTGCGGCCAGGCGGCGCGCATGGCGCGGAACACGCGCAGCGGATAGCGGCAGCGGTTTTCCAGGCTGCCGCCATATTCATCCGTGCGGCGGTTGGTCAGCGGCGAGATAAAACTCGACAGCAGATAGCCGTGCGCGCAATGCAGCTCCAGCCAGTCGAAACCGGCGACGGCCGCCGCCAGGGTGGCGCGCACGAAATCCTGCTCGATGCGCGCCAGGTCGCTTTCCGTGGCCGCACGCGCCACCTGCGACACGCCGGCCAGGTATTGCTGCTCCGAGGCCGAGATCAGCGGCCAGTTACCCTCTTTCAAGGGCAGGTCGATGCCATCCCACATGGGCCGCGTCGAGCCTTTCGCCCCCGCGTGGCCCAGCTGCAGGGCGATCTTCGCATCGCTGTTCGCATGCACGACATCGACGATGCGGCGCCAGGCCTGCGTGTGCGCTTCGCTGTACATGCCCGGGCAGGCGGGCGTGATGCGCGCATCGGCCGACACGCACGTCATCTCGGCAAATACCAGCCCCGCGCCGCCCATGGCGCGTGCACCCAGGTGCATCAGATGGTAGTCGCCCGCCACGCCATCGACGGCGCTGTATTGCGCCATCGGCGAGACGGCGATGCGGTTTTTCAGCAGCACGCTGCGCAAGCGGAATGGCGTGAGCATGGGCGGCAAGGCCTCGTCCAGCATCGCCACGCCAGCCTGCTCGCCCGCACGCCACGCCAGCCATCGCTCGTAATCGGCCACGTAGGCAGGGTCGCGCAGGCGCAGGTTTTCATGCGAGATGCGCTGGCTGCGCGTGAGCATGGAGTAGGCAAACTGCGGCGCTTCCATGGCGCTGTAGCGCTCGACGTTTTCAAACCATTCCATGGAATTGCGCGCCGCGCTCTGGATTTTCAGCACCTCGATGGCGCGCAGCTGCTGGTAGGCGGTCAGCGCAGCATCCGTACCGGCAGCGGCAGCGGCATGCTGGCCGAAACAGCGCGCCAGTTCGATCGCGTCTTCCAGCGCCAGCTTGGTCCCCGAGCCTATGGAGTAATGCGCCGTGTGGGCCGCGTCGCCCATCAGCACGACGGGCACGCCATACTGGCGGTGCACCCATTGGCGGCAGACGATGCGGGGGAAGGTGATCCACTGGGCCGAGCCGCGCAGGTGCGGCGAATTGCTCAGCAAGCCGTGGCCATCGAGTTCCTCGGCGAACAGGGCTGCGCAAAAGGCGATGCCCTCTTCCTGGCTCATGGCATCGAGGCCCGCCGCGCGCCACACGTGTTCGGGTGTTTCGACGATGAAGGTCGAGGTGTCGCCGTCATACTGGTAGATATGCGCCTGGAACCAGCCGTGCGGCGTCTGGCGGAAGGCGAACGTGAAGGCCTCGAATTTCTTGCGCGTGCCCAGCCAGACGAAGCGGCAATGGCGCTGGTCGATCTCGGGCTGGTAGCTGGCCGCATAGCGGGTGCGGATGCGGCTGTTCAAGCCGTCGCTGGCGATCACCAGGTCGGCGCCGTACTGGCGCGCGATGGCCTGGTCGTCCTGCACTTCCGTCTCGAACACCAGCTGCACGCCAAGTTCCTCGCAGCGCGCCTGCAGGATGTTGAGCAGGCGCTTGCGGCCGATGCCGCAAAAGCCATGGCCCCCGGAGCGCACGGTCTCGCCCTTGAAGTGGATCTCGATATCGTCCCAGTGGTTGAACGCCTGCAGGATGGCGCGCGCCGTCGGCTCGTCCGCGTTGGCCAGGTTGCCCAGGGTCTGGTCGGAAAACACGACGCCCCAGCCAAAGGTGTCGTACGGGCGGTTGCGCTCGATGACAGTGATGCGGTGCGCGGGGTCCTGCTTTTTCATGAGCAGGCTGAAATACAGGCCGGCGGGGCCGCCGCCGATGCAGACAATATTCATGGAGTGTCCGTGCGAAGTTTGAAGCGCTGCAGCTTGCCCGTTTCCGTGCGCGGCAGGGAAGGCAGGAAATGGATGGCGCGCGGGTATTTATACGGGGCGATCTGCTGGCGCACGAAGTCCTGCAGTTCGGCCGCAAGCAGGTCGCTGGCCTGGCAGCCCTCCTTGAGCACCACGTGCGCCTCGACGATCTGGCCACGCTCGGCATCGGCGCGCCCGACCACGCCGCATTCGGCCACGGCCGGGTGGCGCAGCAGCGCCTCTTCCACTTCCGGGCCGGCGATGTTGTAGCCGGCCGAGACGATCATGTCGTCGCTGCGCGAGCGGTAATAGAAATAGCCGTCGGCATCCATCTCGAAGGTGTCGCCCGTCAGGTTCCAGCCATTCTGCACATACTCGCGCTGGCGCGGGTCGGACAGGTAGCGGCAACCGGTAGGGCCTTTCACGGCCAGGCGGCCCGTCACGCCGGGCGGCTGCGGCACGCCGGCGTCATCGACGATGCATGCCTGGTAGCCGGGGATGGCCTTGCCGATGGCGCCGCGGCGGATGCCCTCGCCCGTGGCGGAAATGAAGATGTGCAGCATCTCGGTGGCGCCGATGCCGTCCGTCATGGCCAGGCCCGTCGCCGCCTGCCAGGCGTCGCGCGTGGCCAGCGGCAGCGCTTCGCCGGCCGAGACGGACAGGCGCAGGCTGCGCAGGTCGTGGCTGGCCGCCAGGAGCGCCATCTGGCGGTAAAAGGTGGGCGCCGTGAAGCAGATGGTGGCGTGATAGGCCTCGATGGCGCGCAGCAGGCCGTCGGGCGTGAGTTTTTCCAGCAGCACGGCGCAAGCGCCAAAGCGCAGGGGGAACAGCAGCAAGCCACCGAGGCCGAAGGTGAACGCCAGCGGCGGCGTGCCGATGAAGATGTCGTCGGCGCGCACCTGCAGCATGGAGCGGGGAAAGCAGTCGCAGATGGCCAGCAGGTCGCGGTGCATGTGCATGGTGCCTTTGGGGACGCCCGTCGTGCCCGAGGTAAAGCTGATCAGGCAGACGTCGTCGGCCGCCGTATCGCATGCGGCAAATGGCGCATCGTGGGCCGCCATGCGCTGTTCCAGTTCGGCGCCCTCGGCGCCAAAGCACAGCATGGCGGGCAAGCCGGGCACGCCATCGAGTTCCCCGCGCAAGCCTTGCGCGCACAGCACGGCGTTCACTTCCGCCTTGGCCAGGATGGTGGACAGTTCACGCGCGCGCAGCAGCGGCATGGTGGGCACGGCGATGCAGCCCGCTTTCAGCACGGCCAGCAGGCAGGCGGCCATCATGGGCGTATTCGCGCCGCGCAGCAGCACGCGGTTGCCGGGGATCAGGCGCAGGTCGCTGCGCAGCACGTGGGCGATGCGGTCGACCTGCCGCGCCAGCTGCGCGTACGTCCAGCGCTGGCCGTCGGCAAGGATGGCGGTGCGCCCGCCGCCGCCATTGGCCACGGCGGCATCGAGCAGCGCGGCGACGCAATTGAGGCGCGCCGGATACTGCAGTTCGGGCAAGTCCAGGCACAGCTGCGGCCAGAGTGCGCGCGGCGGCAAATGCGTGCGCGCAAAGTCGTCCTGGGGAGATGCGGTGGTAGGCGAAGGGTCGCTGCTCATGCTCATCCTGGCTGGTAGCGGGCGCGTGCACAAGGCCCGGAAGCAGATACTTTAAACCTAAAGTATTTTCCCGGCAAGTGAAAAACAGCAGATTCAGTCGATCCCGTCCTGTTGCCGCAGCAGGCGCGCCTGCTGCGCCACGCTGCGCGCCAGCGCGGCCAGCGCCGTCTGCATCTGGTCGCCATCGAGCACCGAGGCCTGCAGCAGGGCCATCATCCCGGCTTCCGCGCCATGCAACCCCAGGGTACGGCAACCGAGGTGCAGCCGTTCGAGCTGCTGGCGCGCCTGGGCCGGCTCGCCGCGCGCCAGCAAGGCGTCGACCTGTTCGCTGGCGGCGACTATCTGTCCCTGGAAGCCCGTCAGATACGCCAGCAGGCGTTCGCTGTCGATGCCCAGCCGCTGCAAGGTGTCGCGCGGCGCCTCGGCCGGCAAGGCCGAGACGTCGAAGCAGGCGTCGATATGCTGGCGCACCTGCTCCGGCTGGAAAGGCTTGACGATGTAGCCGGCGGCGCCGGCCTGCACGGCGTCGCGCACCGTGTCTTGGTCATTGGCCGACGACACGAGCACCAGCGGCATGGCATCAAGCGCGCTGTCGGAGCGGATTTTCTGCAGCAGCTCCATGCCGGACAGGCGCGGCATGCGCAAGTCGCAGAAGCACAGCGACGGGCGCAAGCCGCCTTCGAGCTGTTCCCACGCCGCCGCGCCATCTTCGGCTTCCACGATATCGTGCACGCCACAGCTGTCGATCAAATGCATCAATACCATGCGCGACACGACATCATCGTCAACCACCAGTACTTTCATTGCTTTCTCCATTGGCGGCAGCGTCTCGGTGCCTGGCCGTATTCTACCCAGTTTCGCCGCGCGCTCCATGGCCGGCATTGCCTATTTTACATTTCATTGTTCAAAACAGCTATTTGCGCCAACAGTGCGCGCAATTGCGGCAAATGCAGGGCCACCTGCGTCCAGCGCCCGCCGTCCGCCGCTTCTTCCATTTCCGTGCACAGCATGTGCAGCTGCGTTTCATCGAGGTAGGCGGCGCTGCCCTTCAAACCGTGCAGCAGGCGCCCGGCGTTGTCCTTGTCCTGCGCCGCCAGGGCGTCGTCGAGTTCACGCAAACGCCCTTCCAGGTCGGCGACGAAGGCGACGCGGATGCGCCGTTGCAGTTCGCCGCTGCGGATGGACTGGGAAGGCGCCGCGACGGGAAGTGCCGGCGCGATACCGAACAGGGCGTCGAGTTCGGCCTGTCCCCGCGCCGTGCCGCGCGACGCGTTCGACGGCATGCGCGGCAACATGAAACCGCGCTGCAGCTGGCGCTCGATGGCGCGCGCCAGCAAGCCATGCAGCACCGCCTCGTCGACGGGTTTGCTGAGGAAATCATCCATGCCGACACCAAGATAGCGGCTGCGGTCTTCTTCGCTGGCGTTCGCCGTCAGGGCCACGATCATCAATTCCTGGTCGCGCACGGGCTGGTCCGGCCAGCCGCCCACGCGGATCAGGCGCGTCGCCGTGGCGCCGTCCATCTCCGGCATGCGCCCGTCCATCAGGATCAGGTCATAGCGCGTATGCACGCAAGCCGCCACCGCCAGCACGCCGTTGGCGACCACGTCGACCCGGTGCCCCAGCTCTTCGAGCATGACGCGGATGATGATCTGGTTGGTGGGGAAGTCTTCCGCGCACAGCACGCGCAACTGGTGGCTGTGCGGCGCCAGCGCCACCTGCGGCACCAGCGGCGGCGCCACGCCATCGGCCAGCGGCAAGGTGAAGGCAAAGGTACTGCCCTGCCCCGGCGTGCTGGCCACCTCGATCTGGCCATCCATCAGTTCGACCAGCTGGCGGCAGATCGCCAGGCCCAGTCCCGTGCCGCCGTAACGCCGCGTGGTGCTGGCGTCGGCCTGCTCGAATTTCTGGAACAGCCGCGCCATGGCATCGGCATCGATGCCGATGCCGCTGTCGCTGACGGTAAAGCGGATCAGGTTGACCTTGCGTCCGCCGCTGCCGCTGGCCACGCCGGCCCGTTCGACGCTCAGGCTGACGCCGCCGCGCTGGGTGAACTTGAAGGCATTGCCGACCAGGTTGACCAGCACCTGGCGCAAGCGGGTCGGGTCGCCCACCACGAAGGGCGGCAGGTCGGGCGCGAAATCGATGGCGAAACCGATGCTGCGCGCGGCAGCCTGCTCCTCGAACAGGGTGACGACCGTCTCGATCGCCGCGCCGAGCGCGAAGTCGATGTTTTCGATACTCAGCTTGCCCGCCTCGATCTTGGAAAAATCGAGCAAGTCATTGATGATCACCAGCAGCGACTGGGCGTTGGCCTGGCCGCGCAGGATCTGCTCGCGCGTGGCGTCGTGCAGCTGCTCGTCGCGCAGGGCAAAGCCCAGCATGCCGATCACGCCGGCCAGGGGCGTGCGCATCTCGTGGCTCATGTTGGCCAGGAATTCCGACTTCTGGCGCGTCGCATCCTCGGCCTTGCGCTTGGCCTGGCGCAGGCTTTCTTCGTTTTTCGTCAGACTGCTGTTGACTTGCGCCAGTTTTTCCGACTGGGCCAGCACTTCGATTTCCTTGCTCTGCAACTCCGCCGTGCGTTCGCTGACCTGCTTTTCCAGTTCATTCTGCTGATGCCGCAGCGCGCGCACGCGCTGGCGGTACGCGCCATATATGGCGCCCAGCAGCAGCGCCGCCATCAGGGTGCGGAACCACCAGGTTTTCCAGAACGGCGGCAGGATCGTGATGGCCAGGGTGGCGCCGCTCTCGTTCCACACGCCGTCCTTGTTGGCCGCCTTGACGCGAAACACGTAGTTGCCGGCATCGAGGTTGGTATAGGTGGCAAAGCGCCGCCCCGCATCCGTCATGACCCAGTCCTGGTCGAAGCCTTCGAGCCGGTAGGCGAACATGTTGCGCTGGGGCGCGGCGAAATGCAGGGCCGCGAATTCCAGCGAAAAGACGCTTTCGCGGCTGGTCAGCACCAGGTTGCGCGTGTGGTCGATCGCCGCCTTGAGCACGTGCGCGAACTCACCGCGGCCGATGGCCACCGGCTTGTTGAATATCTGCAGCTCCGTGATGGCCACCAGCGGCGGCACGCGGTTGTCGTGGATATCCTGCGGCACAAACGCCGTCATGCCGTTGAAGCCGCCGAAATACATGGTGCCATCGGCCGCGCGCAGGGCCGCGCCATCGAAATACGAGCCTTCCACGGTGCCATCGGCGCTGTCGTAATTGCGGAACAGGCCGCTGCGCATGTCGAGCCGCGTGATGCCGCTGTTCGTGCTCAGCCACAGCTGCTCGTTGTCGTCGCCGAGAATGCTGGCGACGGCGTCGTCGGCCATGCCATCCTTGCGCACGAAGCGGCGGAAGCGGATCTCGCCCTTGGCGTCGACGTCCATACGGTTCAAGCCATTGGCCGTGCCCACCCACAGCACGCCGCGCTTGTCCTCGTGCAGGAAATGCACCTCGTCATGGCTCAGGCTATGCGGGTTTTGCGGATCGTGGCGGAAATGGCGGAAGTGGCCGCTGGCGCGGTCCAGCAAGTCCAGGCCGTGGAAGGAACCTATCCACAAGCGCCCCTTGCCGTCTTCCAGCACGGGCCGCACCATGTTGTCGGACAGGCTGTTCGGGTTGGCCGGGTCGTGGCGATAGGTGGTAAAGCGGCGGCTGACGGGGTCGAAGCGGTGCACGCCGCCCCGCGTCGAGACCCACAGCATGCCGCTGCGGTCGCTCACGATATTGCGGATCGTGTCGCTGTTCGGGTCGCCAGCGGCAAAGCGCATGGTGAAGAAGCGCCCGAGGGCCGGATCGAAGCGGTGCAAGCCCGTCGAGCCGCCCACCCACAGCACGCCGTCCGGCGCCTTGTACAGGGTGGTGACCTGCTCGTCGCGCGACATGCCGGGCGAGCTGCGCAAGTCGAACAGCCGCGAGCTGCCGTCGCGCGTGTCGTACAGTTTCAGGCCGCCCTTGGTGGCCAGCCACAGCTTGCCACCGCCCGCATCGGCCACGGCGCGCACTTTCTTGTCCGCCAGCGCGCCCACGTCGCCGGGCGCGCGCGCCATGCGCGAAAAGCCGCCACTGCCCAGGTCGACCCGGCTCACGCCGCTGTACCAGGAGCCGACCCAGAAGGTGCCGGCGCGGTCGCGGTACAAGGACGACAGCTGGTTGTCGGCGACGCTGAATTTGTCGCCCGTCTGGTGGCGGTATTGCAGGAAGGTGTCGCTGCCGGGCAGCCAGCGGAACAGGCCGTCGGCATTGCTGCCCAGCCAGACGGTGGCGTCGACATCCTGGTACAGGCTGGCGACGCGGATGGCGGAAAAGCCATGCTTCTCGCCGAAGCGCACGCGCGCCTGCGGCGGCTGTCCGGCGCCGCCCAGGCGCCAGCGCTCGGCGCCGGCCATGGTGCCGATCCACAGGTTCTGCTGGCGGTCGATCAGCAGCGACTGGATCACGTTGTATTTCGAGCCAGGCTCCGTATCGACGGCAAAATGCTCGAAGCGCTCGCTGCCCGGCGCCAGCATGTCCAGGCCCGTTACCGTGCCGATCCACAGGCGCTGTTGCGCGTCCAGCGCCAGCGCCTTGATTTCATTGTCGCCCAGGCTGTGCGGGTTGCCCTCTTCATGGTGCCAGGTGCGGAAGGTGCCCGTGGCCGGGTCGAAATGCTGCAAGCCGTCCGAGGTGGCGATCCAGAAGCCGCGCGCGCCATCGTCGAGGATGGCGTGGATATGCCGGTTGCCGTTGCCGCGCTTGCTCTTTTCGGCCGGGACGTAATGGATGAAGGTCTGGCTGGCGGCGTCGAAGCGGTCCAGGCCATTGTCGGTGCCGATCCACAGCTGGCCCTGGCTATCGACATGCAGCTCGCCCACCCAATTGTCGGCCAGGCTGGTCTTGTCGCCCTCGATATTCTTGTAGACGACCATGCGGTAGCCATCATAGCGGCTCAGGCCAGACTGGCTGCCGAACCACATATAGCCCTGCCGGTCCTGGGCGATGGCCAGCACCGATTCCTGCGCCAGTCCCTGGTCGACGCTGAGCTGGTCGAAACGCAGGGTGGGCGCAGGCGCCGCCGCGGCCGGGACGCCCAGCAGCAGAATTAACAGTAAAGCAACATCGCAAACACGTCGAAATACCAGCACAATCGTCCTGTCAAAAAAAACGCGAAGAACCCGCACACCGCTCCAGGGGCCGTCTCAGGAACCAAAGAACGCCAGGACATCATCCTTGCGGGCTTGCGTATCGCGCTGTCCAAGACGGATCAGCTCGTTAGTATACGTCGATTCGAACAATAAATACGATGCCAGCGCCGCGCCGCGCGCTTCGGCCGCGCCGATACCCGACAACATGGTGCGGATGGGGCGGGGCAAACTGCCGATATGCCGGCTGGCGATGGCGTCGAGCCGCTCGGACGGCGCGATGACCAGCAATTCCACGGGCCGCAAGGCCGTCTTGCCCAGCAATTCGGGCGGCAGCATCGACAGGGTCAGGTTGATACGGTTCAGGCGTTCGATGTCGACGGCCAGGCCGTCGAGGAAGATCGACGACAGCGCGTGGCCGGCAATCTGCGCCAGGCTCGGGTAGCGTGCCGCTTCGGACGCGGCGGGCGCCGGTTCCGTCATGCGCCCCGCCCCCACCACCAGCACCTTGTTCGCGCCCAGGTGGATCGCCGGCGAGATCGGGGCCAGCTGGCGCATGGAACCGTCGCCGCAGTATTCGCGCTGGCCGCCCACGTACAGGGGCACGGCGGGAAAGATGAAGGGGATGGCGGCCGAGGCGAGCAAGTGCTCCACGCCGATCTGGTCCGGCAGGGCCAGGCGCTGCGTGCGCACCCAGGGCGCGATATCCTCGGCCGTCTGGTAAAACGTCATGTGGCGGCTGCCCGAGTACGATGACGCCGTCACGGCCAGCGCATGCAGCAGGCCGTCGGCCAGGGCCGCGTCCAGGCGCGGCAGGTCGAGCATGCGGTGCAGCAGGCTGACCAGCGGCGTATTATCGAGCAGGGAACTGGGCGGCGACGCATGCCACTGGCGCAGCAGCCAGCCGAACGACAGCAGCGACAGCCAGCGCGCGCCCGAGCGGATCACGCCCAGCGAATCGGCCCGGTAGACTTGCTCGACTTCGATGTGCTGCCACACGTCGAGCAGCTTTTGCACGCCTTCGCCGAAGTTGTCGGCACGGCAGGCCAGCGCCGTGGCGTTGATGGCACCGGCCGAGGTGCCGCAGATGATGTCGAACGGGTTGCGCGCCGGCGCCCAGCCCGCTTCCCACAAAATCGCCGAAATCGCCTGCAGCACGCCCACCTGGTAGGCGGCACGGGCGCCTCCTCCCGTGAGTATCAAGCCTGTTTTATTTTGCATTCCCATGCCGGCAGATTAGCAGGGTCTTGATACTTTGTGGAAAAGTTTCAATCTCCCTTGACCATGCCTTCACGACGCGGATCGGCGCCGCCAAACCAGAAATCCTTGCCATGCGCATTCAGCCGCATGATGCCCTGCAAGCCGGAATTCTGTTCGATCACGCGCACCTCGTGGCCCATCGCCTGCAGCGCCTCGACTTGCGCGACAGGCGCGCGGCCCTTTTCCAGCTCCGTCGGGCCATTGCGGCTGCCGAAGTTCGGCAGGCTGATCGCTTGCTGTACGTTCAAGCCCCAGTCCATGGTGCCGACCAGCACCTTGGCGACATAGTTGATGATGGATGAACCGCCGGGCGAACCCGTCGCCAGCACCAGCTTGTGCGTGCCCTTCTCGAACACGAGGGTGGGCGACATGGCGCTGCGCGGACGCTTGCCCGCTTCGACCCGGTTGGCGATGGGGCCGTCCGCATCGCGCGAATCGAACGAAAAATCCGTCAGCTGGTTATTCAGCAAAAAGCCGTCGACCATCTGGCGCGAACCGAACGCGTCTTCCACGCTGGTGGTCATCGACAGGCCGCCCCCAAAAGCATCCACCGCCACCAGGTGCGACGTCGACGGACGCTGCAAGGCGTTGTCCATGCCCCACGCCACCTGCATGCCCGGCGGCGTGCCAGGCAAGGCGCGGCCCATGGATTTGTCGCCGATCAGCGAGGCGCGCTGCGCCAGGTAGGTTTTATCGAGCATCGAGGCGACGCCCTTGCCCGGCAGCGGCACGAAGTCCGTGTCGGCCACGTAGCGGTTCCGGTCCGCGTAAGCCAGGCGCCCCGCTTCCGAGAACAGGTGGATCGCCTGCGCATCGAGCACGCCGTCGACGGGCGCATACGGCCAGATATCCTTCACTTCCAGCATGCCCAGCATCTGCGCGATGGCGATGCCGCCCGACGATGGCGGCGGCATGCCGCACACGGTCCAGGCCTTGTAGTCGCTGCAGACGGGTTCGCGCACCTTGGCGCGGTAGCCGGCGATGTCCTGCGCCGTCAGCTTGCCCGGATTGGTCGGATGCGCCGCCACCTTGGCGGCGATGTCGCGCGCGATGCGGCCGTTGTAAAACGCGTCGGCGCCGCCACGGGCGATCTCGCGCAGGGTGCGCGCCAGCTGCGGGTTTTTCAGCACGTGGCCGACGGGCCAGGCCTGGCCGTCCGGGTCATAGAAATACGCGGCGGCGACAGGGTCGCGCTTCAGGGCCTGGTCCCAGTTCAGCAGGCCGTTGAGGCGCTGGCTGACGGGAAAGCCGCCGTGCGCCAGCTTGATGGCGGGGCCGAACAGGGTCGCCCACGGCAGCTTGCCATGCTCCTTGTGCGCCAGTTCCAGCATGCGCAGCACGCCCGGCGCGCCCACGGAACGCCCGCCCACCACGCCCGTGGCGCGCGAGACGGGGCTGCCGTCGGCATTCTGGAACAGGTGTTCATCGGCGCTGGCAGGCGCCGTTTCGCGCCCGTCGAACGCTTGCACGCCCTTGGCCGTGGAGTACAGCAAAAAGGCGCCGCCGCCGATGCCCGACGATTGCGGCTCGACCAGGGTGAGCACCAGCTGCGTGGCGATGGCCGCGTCGATGGCGCTGCCGCCCTTTTTCAGCATCTGGTAGCCGGCATCGGCGGCCAGCGGATTGGCAGCGGCGACCATGAATTTCTGTGCCGCCCAACCCGATTTCTCCGCATACGCGGTGGCGATTTCCGGTGCCTTTTGCGGCACTTCGGCAAATGCGGGACTGGCAGCGAGGGCTCCCAGCAAGGTCAGGCTCAGCGCCAGCGGCTTCAATGTGATCATGGATTCTCCGATAAAAAAAGGGCGCACAGCCAGGCAAGGCTGTACGCCCCATACGGGGGTATCCTACATCAAATGCCCGTCAGGGCACTGCCCCTTACTTGGGCTGCATGCGGATGGCGCCGTCCAGGCGGATAGTTTCGCCATTGAGCATGACGTTTTCCACGATGGCTTTCACCAGTTGCGCGTATTCGCCCGGCTTGCCCAGGCGCGAAGGGAACGGCACCATCTTGCCCAGCGCATCCTGCACTTCGGCCGGCATGCCCAGCAACATCGGTGTTTCGAAAATGCCGGGCGCCACCGTCATCACGCGGATGCCGTTGCGCGACAGGTCGCGCGCCATCGGCAGGGTCAGGCCCACCACAGCCGCCTTCGACGACGCGTACGCGGCCTGGCCAATCTGGCCATCGTAGGCCGCCACGGAAGCCGTGTTGATGATGATGCCGCGCTCGCCTTCGGCCGTCGCATCCTGTTTTGCCATGGCGTCGGCGGCCAGGCGGCACATATTGAAGGTGCCCACCAGGTTGATGTTGACGACCTTCTGGAACAGGGCCAGCGGATGCGGGCCATCCTTGCCCACGGTTTTCACGGCAGGCGCCACGCCGGCGCAGTTGACCAGGCCGCGCAAGGTGCCCAGCTTAGTGGCTGCCGCCACCACGGCCAGGCCGTCCTCTTCCGACGTCACGTCGCACTGGACGAACACGCCACCGAGTTCAGCGGCCAGCGCCTGGCCCGCTTCCGTCTGCACGTCGGCCAGCACGACCTTGCCGCCGGCCGCCGTCAGCATGCGCGCCGTGGCGGCGCCCAAGCCCGATGCGCCGCCCGTGATGATGAATACATTGTCCTGAATCTGCATGAAATCTCCTGAGTGGTAAGGGCCGTGTTCCCGGCGCCTGATGGTTGATGCCATCATTACGTTTACGTAAACGTAATGTCGGCGACAATTGTAGCCATTTTTATGGTCACCGAGCGAAAACTTGCAGCGCTGGCGAATGAGAAAGTTAAAAACACTGCATGAAAGCGCCATTGCGGTGGCAGATGCGCCCGTTGGCATCGAGCGTGGCGTTGCCCGCGCCGTTGTAGCGCGCGCCTGCCGCATCGCGGCAACCGCCTGAGTCGCATGAGCCGATGGGCTGCGGCGCGCGCGGCATCGGCACGGCCGGGCTGGGCGGCAGGGGCGCGATGGGCACGACCGGTGACGCAGGCTGCGCCGGCATGCGGCCGATCACTTGCGCCACGGAACGGCGCGGCTGCACGGGCGGCGCCGGGCGGCACGGCTCCACCGCCAGCTTGCCGCTGTCGCGCGGGTCGAGCTGGCACACGGGCAAAGGCTCAGTCAAGGACTCGGCAGGCGCCGCCTGCTCCTGCGCCCGGGCATGGCCGCCAGCGAGCAGCATGGAGCACGCCAGTGCCGATATCGTTTTTGCCAGCCTCTTCATGCCGCCTCCCAAGCATCCATCGCAACTTTCATTATTGGCACACGCCGCGCCAGATGCCAGCGCGGGTAACAATTTGTCACGCTTGTACCTGCCATGCGCACAGCGTAACGGTGTTTTATTTCCTTTCAGCACTTTCCTTCTTGCCAGTATGGCATTACAATAAGAACGATTCTTATTCTCATTCGCAGGATGGGAGCGCATTTTTTACTCTTTTCATTCATTCATACCCGAGCCACCCGGAAGGCAGCCAGGAAATAACAACATCCGGAAAGTTCACCATGACCAAGCGTAGTCCCGCCTTCGCAGCCCCCGTTTCCACTCCCGCCCGCTCCATGCATTCCGCCGCCCTGCTCCTGCCCTGCCTGCTCTCGCTGGCCGTCAGCAACGCCTGGGCCGAAGGCAATGTGGCCGCCGATCCCACCATGAACACGGTGGTCGTCACGGCGTCCGGCACGGCCATCGACATCAAGGATGCGCCGGCCAGCATCAGCGTCATCACGCGCGAGGAAATCGAGCGCCAGCCCGTGTATGACTTGAATACCTTGCTGCGCCGTATCCCCGGCGTGACGGGCGGCACCGGCCCCGAAGGCGAAGCGTCGAAGATCAAGCTGCGCGGTTTGCCCGACAAATACACCCTGATCCTGGTCGACGGCAAGCGCGTGGGCAGCTCGAGCGACACGGCTTACCGTCCCGACCTGGGCCGCCAGGACTTGAACTGGATCTCGCCCGACATGATTGAGCGCATCGAAGTGGTGCGCGGACCCATGTCGTCGCTGTACGGTTCGGACGCCATGGGCGGCGTGATCAACATCATCACGCGCAAGGTGCCGGGCAAGTGGAACGGTTCGGCCACGGCCAACTACACGCAACCGCAGGAAAGCGACCGCGGCACGGCGCACCAGCTGGGCGTCAACCTGGCCGGCCCCCTGTCGGACACGGTGGGCATGCGCCTGGGCGTGAGCCAGACGCGCCAGAATCCCGATGAAAAATTCGACAAAGCGGGCGGCATCGGCGGCGAACGCAACCAGACTGTCTCGGGCCAGCTGACCTGGGCGCTGGGCAAGAAACAGAACCTGTCGCTGGACGCCAGCTATGGCAGGCAGGAAGCCAGCGGTTCGAGCACACGCGATGCGGACGGCGAGTCGCTGGTTCCCAGCTGGGGCGCCAACAAGCTGATACGCAAGAGCGTCAGCCTCGGCTACGAAGGCCGCTGGGACTTCGGCAAGACCACGGTCAACCTGTATCACAACGATTTCGACAACCAATTCGTCGGCACGGTGGCAAAATCCAAGGACAGCACGCTCGATGCCAGCCTGGAAAAACGGGTCGGCTGGGGCGGCATCGAGCAAATGCTGGTGATGGGCGGCCAGTGGAAGCACCAGGAATTGACGAACACGAACACCATCGGCACCGTACCCACCGATTACCTGGGCAACACCGTGAGCGGCGCGACCCTGTCCGGCACCACCTCGGCCCTGTTTGCGGAAGATCAATTGTTCCTGCGCGAGGACTTGACGGCCACGGCCGGCTTGCGCCTCGATCACCACAGCAAGTTCGGCAACCATTACAGTCCGCGCCTGTACCTGGTGTACCACCCTGCCCCCGCCTGGACCATCAAGGGCGGCATCTCGCAAGGCTTCCGCGCCCCGAGCCTGAAGGAAAACTCGCCAGCGGCGGCGACCAACTCGGCCGGACGCGGTTGCGGCAGCCTCAAGCCGCTGGGCTACATCAAGGGCGACTGCTACATGGCCGGCAATGCGGACTTGAAGCCGGAAACGAGCACGGCCGGCGAGATCGGCGTGGCGTGGGAACAGAATGGCTGGGATGTGGGCCTGACCTACTTCCACACGGATTTCAAGAACAAGATCGACTATGCGCCGCTGGGCTTTTACCAGCAGCGCTGGTGGACCAAGATGACGAATATCCAGAAGGCGCGCACCAGCGGCCTGGAAGCGACGGCCACCATCCCGCTGACGAAAAACCTGAACTGGCGTAACAACGTCACCTACATGGCGGAAGCGAAAAACCTGACCACGGGCGCCAACCTGCTGTCGACGCCAAAACTGTCGTGGTACTCGGCGCTGGGCTGGCAAGTCAACGACCAGCTGTTCGGCGAAGTATCGGCCCAGTACACGGGCAAGGAACTCGACGCCGGCAAGCTGGCCGACAAGGCCTACACCATCGTCGACACCGTCGTGTCGTACAAGGTCACGCCGCAATGGACCGTGCGTGGCGGCGTGCAAAACCTGTTCAAGAAGGGTCCGATGGCCGATGGACTGGTCGACTACTACGTGCCGGGACGGCGCATGTTCGTCGGCCTGACGTCGCGCTTCTAAACACGCATGTCAAAACCTGCTGCGCGTCGCGGGTTGCGGTCTGCGATGCTCACTGTACCTCCGTACAGTTGCGCGTCTCAACCGCATCCCCCTTCCGCTCGCTACGCTTGTGCCAGGCGTTGTAGCAACCTAGTACCGGGGCGGCGGCGTATCGGGCGGCGGCGTGGCGGCATTCGCCGGCACGCTGCCCAGCATCCGCCCGGCCGCGGGCACCTTGTGGCCGCTCGCATACATGCATTTTTGATAAGAGTCATCGTAGCTGCGCTGCATGCCATGCGAGGAACTGTCGGCCGCGCCCGGGCCGGCCAGCTGCGCCTGCGCGTAGCCACGGCAACTGCCGTCATCGACGCGGAATTGCTCGAGGCTCTTGCCCGTGCCGGGCAAGGCCGTGGCCGACGGCCCTTCCGGCATCACCGTGCAGGCGGCCAGCAGCAGGGGCGCCAGCAGGCCGGCACGCCCCATCAACGCTTTCGTGTTCATCGTCGCCTCCCCGTCAGCGCACGCTGGTCGGCAACACGGCACGCCATGCCGTACTGCAATTTTTCACATAGGGATAATAGCCCTGCGGCCTCGCGCAGTAGTACCACATCTGCGCCGTCGGCTCGCCGCCCTGCTCGATGTACACGGGCGGCGGCTGCACGATCAGGGTGCGCCCATATGGATAGGGATAGCCATACCACGGGTCGCCATACCAGCCAGGCCCGTAGCCATACCACCAGGGATATCCCACCCAGACGCCCACGTGCGAGTGACCATGGAAGTGGCCGTGGCCGCCGTGAAAGCCGCCATGCCGGCCCGGCGCCGCCTGGGCCAATCCCGCCGTGACCGCCAATACCAACAGCGCCGCCAGCGCGCCGCCCTTCCTGCTGATGCTGTCCATGACATCCTCCCGCCTTCCATGCCCAACTGTGACACTCATTCCATTATTGACAGAGAGCCAGCACAAGCAAAGGCGCCGTAACAATTGCTCACCTTTGATACGCCGAGGATATGGACGGCAGGAAAGTTTCATTTGCGCAAAATACAAACAGCCCCGCAGCGCTGGCCGCGGGGCTGCGGGGATGGCGCAGTTTATTGCGCGGGCAGGCTTTGCACGGGTGTCGCCGGCGCCAGAATGGGCGGCGCGGGCGCGTGGATGGGCGCCGGCGCCTTGACGGCAAGCCAGCCCGTGGCCGGCAGCAGCGGCACCAGCAGCAGGGCCACGATATTGATGATCTTGATCAAGGGGTTCACTGCCGGCCCGGCCGTATCCTTGTACGGGTCGCCCACCGTGTCGCCCGTGACGGCCGCCTTGTGCGCGTCCGAACCCTTGCCGCCGAAATGGCCATCCTCGATGTATTTCTTCGCATTGTCCCAGGCGCCGCCGCCCGTGGTCATGGAAATGGCCACGAACAGGCCTGTGACGATCGTCCCCATCAGCAAGCCACCGAGCGCCGCAGGCCCCAGCAGCATGCCCACGACGATGGGCACCACCACGGGCAGCAGCGACGGCACGATCATTTCGCGGATGGCCGACGCCGTCAGCATGTCCACGGCCTTGTCGTATTCTGGCCGCGCCGTGCCTTCCATGATGCCCTTGATGTCGCGGAACTGGCGCCGCACCTCCACCACCACGGCGCCTGCCGCGCGGCCGACGGCTTCCATCGCCATGGCGCCGAACAGATACGGTATCAAGCCGCCGATGAACAGGCCGACGATGACCATGGGGTTCGACAAATCGAACGTGATGTGCTGGCCCACGGATTCGAGCGCATGCGTGTAGTCGGCGAACAGCACCAGCGCGGCCAGCCCGGCCGAGCCGATGGCGTAGCCCTTGGTGACGGCTTTGGTCGTGTTGCCGACGGCATCCAAAGGATCGGTGATGGCGCGCACGGAGTCGGGCAAGCCCGACATTTCCGCGATGCCGCCCGCGTTATCCGTGATGGGGCCATACGCGTCGAGCGCGACGATGATGCCCGCCATCGACAGCATGGAAGTGGCCGCGATGGCGATGCCGTACAGGCCCGCCAATTGATACGATATCAGGATGGCGACGCAGACGGCCAGCACCGGATACGCCGTGGACTTCATCGACACGCCCAGGCCGGCGATGATGTTCGTGCCGTGGCCCGTCGTCGACGCTTCGGCGATGTGGCGCACGGGCTTGAAATCCGTGCCCGTGTAGTACTCGGTGATGTACACCATCAGGCCCGTGAGGACGATGCCGACGACGGTGGCGCCCAGCATCTTGTAGCGCATGGCGTCGTCGGGCCACAGCAGCCACGTCACCACGGCAAAACCGACCAGCGACAGGCCGGCCGCCCACCACAGTCCCGTGTACAGGGCCGACATGATCTTCTTGCCGGGGGCCGTCTTGACCATCGAGCAGCCGACGATGGACGCGAGGATGGAGACGGCGCCCAGCAGCAGCGGGTAGATGATGGCCGTGCTGCTGGCCTCTGCCATCAGCAGTGCGCCCAGCAGCATGGTGGCGATCAGGGTCACGACATAGGTTTCGAACAGGTCGGCCGCCATGCCGGCGCAGTCGCCCACGTTGTCGCCCACGTTGTCGGCGATGACGGCCGGGTTGCGCGGATCGTCCTCGGGGATGCCCGCCTCGACCTTGCCCACCAGGTCCGCGCCCACGTCGGCGCCCTTGGTAAAGATGCCGCCGCCGAGCCGCGCGAAGATGGAAATGAGCGAGGCGCCGAAGGCCAGGCCGATCAGGGGCTTGATCAGGTCATGCTGCGTGAGGCCGGGCGCGCCCGTCGTCGCCAGCAGCCAGTAGAACAGGGTCACGCCCAGCAGGCCCAGTCCCACCACCAGCATGCCGGTGATCGCCCCGCCCTTGAAGGCCACGTTCAGCGCCTGGTTGATGCCCAGGGTGGCCGCCTGCGCCGTGCGCACATTGGCCCGCACGGAGACATTCATGCCGATGAAGCCGCAGGCGCCCGACAGCACGGCGCCGATCAAGAAGCCCAGCGCCGTGTGCAGGCCAAGCAGCGCATAGATGGCGATCAGTAACACCACGCCGACGATGGCGATGGTGCGGTACTGGCGCGCCAGGTAGGCGGCCGCGCCCTGCTGGATGGCCAGGGCGATTTCCTGCATGCGCGCGTTGCCGGGATCCTGCCTCAGGATCCAGTTGCGCGACACCAAACCGTAAATGACTGCGACCACGCCGCAGGCTACCGCAAACCACAAGCTGGCTGCCATATCGTCCCCTTCTGTTTTTATCCGACGTCATTGCCAACAGCTGCAGACCGCACCGGGTAGGCACGCGCAGCCAGGAAAACACGACCTGCAAAAAACCTGAACTACGAAAACGATGCGGCACCGCTGTTGAAAAGCGGGCACAAAAAAAGCGGACACTCAGGTCCGCTTTTCATAAACTGCTTATTCCGCCAGGGCGGCAAATGCGCTGTCGCGGATTTGCTCGACCGGACCGACGCCGGCGATGCGGCGGTATTTCGGTGCGCCTGGCAGGCCGGACTTGGCCCAGTCATTGTAGTAGCCCAACAAGACCTTGGTCTGGTTGTGGTACACGTCCAGGCGCTTCTTGACCGTTTCCGCCTTGTCGTCGTCGCGCTGGATCAGCGGTTCGCCGGTGATGTCGTCGACGCCGTCGACCTTGGGCGGGTTGAATTTGACGTGATACACGCGGCCCGAACCCGGGTGGCTGCGGCGGCCGTCCATGCGCTCGATGATCGAAGCGTCAGGCACGTCGATTTCCAGCACGTAGTCGACATTGATGCCGGCGTCTTTCATGGCGTCCGCCTGCGCGATGGTGCGCGGGAAGCCGTCGAACAGATAGCCATTGGCGCAATCGGCTTCCTGCAGGCGATTCTTGACCAGGCCGATCATGATGTCGTCCGACACGAGACCGCCCGCATCCATGACTTTTTTCGCGGCCAGGCCCAGTTCGGAGCCTTCCTTGATCGCCGCGCGCAGCATGTCGCCCGTGGAGATTTGTGGAATGTTGTATTTTTCTTTGATGAAATTAGCTTGGGTGCCCTTGCCGGCACCGGGTGCTCCTAAAAGTATCAGACGCATTGAAAAGTTCCTAAAAAACAGATTTTGGATGGTGGTATGTGTAATTTTTTTTAGATGGTGTTGCTAAGGCTATCTTTCCCTACGAAACTTACCACAAAAAATCCCCGGAACGCCAGTTTGCTATCGAATTGCTATGCCCTGATTGATCAAAGCCAGCAATTCGCGCGGCGCACGTTTCAAAATGTGGTTTTTACTGCAGGCGCACAAAATTATATTTGCACGCCTGCCGTTTTGCGGGTAGCGCTTACAGGGCGCCGTAGTGGGCTTGCACCCTGGCAAGATCTTCCGGCGTATCGACACCGGCGGCCGGGGCGCTATCGGTCACGTGGACGGCGATGGCAACACCGTGCCACAGCACGCGCAGCTGCTCCAGCGCCTCGATGGCTTCCAGCGGCGAGGCGGACAATTGCGGGTATTCTTGCAAAAACGCATTGCTGTACGCATACAGGCCGATATGCCGCAGGGGCACGTAACCTGCCGGCAAGCTGTCTTTCGACTGCGCGAAGCCGTCGCGGTGCCACGGGATGGTGGCGCGCGAGAAATACAAGGCGCGGCCGTTCTTGTCCAGCACGACCTTCACCACATTCGGATTGAACGCGTCGGCCACATCATGCAGCGGATGGGCGCAGGTAGCCATGGGGACGGCGGCGCTGATCTGCGCCGCGCAGGCGGCCAGCAGGGCCGGATCGATCAACGGTTCGTCGCCCTGCAGGTTGACGACGACGGCGTCCGGCGGCAGCCCGAGCGTGCGCGCCACTTCGGCGATGCGGTCCGTGCCCGACGGATGGTCGCTGCGCGTCATGCACACTTCCACGCCATGCGCGGCGCAGGCTTCGCGGATGCTGTCATGGTCGGTGGCGACGATGACGCGCGCGGCGCCCGAGAGCAGCGCCTGCTCGGCCACGCGCACCACCATGGGTTTGCCGCCCAGGTCGGCCAGCGGCTTGCCCGGCAGGCGCGTCGAGGCCAGGCGGGCCGGGATGATGACGATGAACGCCATCGTTATTCCACTGCGTCTTGCAGGGTGCGCGCTTCGTCCGCCCACATGATGGGGATGCCATCGCGGATAGGATAGGCCAGACGGTCGGCGCGGCAAATCAGTTCCTGCGCCTTCTTATCGTGTTCAAGCGGACCCTTGCAAACAGGGCAGACCAGGATATCAAGCAGTCGAGCGTCCACGACATTTCTCCACAATTTGTTGGGCCAGCGCGCTATCGATGCGCGCACTGACGGGGACGACCCACAGTCTCGGGTCATCTTTGAGATGTTCAATTTGCGCACATTTTACTGCATCCTTCTCGGTGATCAAGATCACATCCGTGTCGAGGGCGGCAAATGGCTGGTCGAGGAAGTCGTGATGGTCGGGCAGGGGCAGTTCCGTGAAGTCCAGTCCGGCCCCGCGCAGCATGGCAAAGAAGCGTCGGGGATTGCCGATGCCGGCCGCCGCCACGATGCGCCGGCCGCTGGCCGCCAGGTCGGCAAGGGCCATGCTTTCGCCGCGGTTCAGCAGGCGTTCGGCCACGCCGCCATCGAGCCGCATCTGCACCACCAGCCCGCCTTGCGGCGCGACCTGGTCCACCAGTGCCGGCGCCAGCTCGGGCGCATTGATCACCGTCACGTCGCGCCGGCGGCGTGACGTTTCGCGCAGGGGTCCAGCCGGCAGCAGCCAGCCATTGCCCACGCCACGGCCGTCGAACAGCACGATTTCCACGTCGCGCTGCAGGGCGTAATGCTGCAAGCCGTCGTCCGTCACCAGCACGTCGACGTCCGGATGCGCGGCCAGCAGCGCCCTGCCCGCTTGCGCGCGGTCGCGCCCCACCATCACGGGGCAGCCACCGCGCTGGAAGATCAGCAGCGGCTCGTCGCCCACCTGCTGCGGCGTGGAAGCGGCGCTGACGGCGCGCGGCAAGCGGTCGGCGCTGCCATGGCCGCGCGAAATGACGCCCGGGCGCATGCCCGCGTCGCGCAAGGCTTGCACCAGCCAGATCGTCAGCGGCGTCTTGCCCGTGCCGCCGATGAAAATATTGCCGACGACGACGACGGGCACGGGCAGGCGCGCCGATTGCAGGAGATTTGCCCGGTACAGGCCGCGCCTGACGCTGCTCAAGGCGCCGAACAGCAGCGACACGGGCCACAGCGCGCACGCCAGCGGGCCGCGCGTCAGCCAGGCGCGGGTGAGAGTGGATTCAAGCTTGAGGGGTGAGGAAGTGGGCATGCGGTGAAGGGTAAAGGGCTGGGGACTGACCCGGCGGGTCAGTCCCCAATTTTGTTGCCGGTAACGGTAGGAACTTACTTGCCGCCCGCCTGCGCCGCAAACGTCAGCTTTTCATAGCCGGCCAGGCGCGCCGCTTCCATGACGTGGATGACCATCTGGTGCATGGCGAACTGGTCGGCGTTGACCACCACCACGGGCGTCTGCGCGGGCGCCTTGCCGCCATTGGCCGCCTTGGCCGCATCCTGCAAGGCGTCGGCCAGGCCGGCCACGTCGCGGAACGAGACGGGTTCGCGGTTGACCGTGTAGTTACCCTTGGCATCGATGGTGACGTCGAGCTGCTGCGGCTTATCCTTCGCTTGCTCGGCATCGGCCGTCGGCAAGGTGATCTGCAGCTCCGTGAATTTGCTGTAGGTGGTGCTGACCATGAGGAAGATCAGGATCACCAGCAGCACGTCGATGAACGGGATCAGGTTGATTTCGGGGTCTTCACGCCCCTTGCCTTTGCGGAAGTTCATTTGCGGCCACTGTGGACGATGTCGACGAACTTGACCGCTTGTTGCTCCATGTCAATGACGAAGCTGTCGACGAGGGCGCGGAAGTGGCGGTAGAAAATCAGGGCCGGCATGGCGATGGCCAGGCCAAACGCCGTGTTATACAAGGCGACGGAAATACCGTGCGACAGCGCCGCGTTCGACGCGGTGGCGCCGGGCGAGGCAAAAATCTCGATCATGCCGATCACCGTGCCGAACAGCCCCATCAGCGGCGCCAGGGTGGCGATGGTGCCCAGGGTCGTCAGGAAACGTTCCAGCGTGTGGGCCACGCCGCTGCCCGCCTCTTCGATCGATTCCTTCATCACCTCGCGCGGCGCGTCGACGTTGCGCAGGGCGGCGGCCAGCACCACGCCCAGCGGCGAGTTGTCTTCCAGCTTGGCCACCGTGTCCGGCGTGATCTTGCCGCTGCGATACACCTGCACCACTTCATCAAACAGCTTGCGGGGCAGTATCTTGACGCGGCGCAAATACAGCAGGCGCTCGATGATCAGGGCCAGGGCGACGATGGAAGCGATCAACAACAGCCAGATGGGCCAGCCAGCGGCTTGAAATATAGCGAGCAAAAGAAACTCCTGATAGAGGAAAGGCGATGGACCGCCCGAACAGCCTGTATTGTACCGAGCGCCGAAGACCGATTGTACGTCCGCGCGGGAATGGCGCAATGTAGCGCGTTGCCGCGCCGGCGGCAAGTGGCGCCCGCATGGCACTTGTCCACACGGCGCGGCTGGCGTGCGCCAAGCACACCCAGTTTTGCACACTTTGTGTGGATAAGATTGTGAGCAAGCATGAAGTCCAGCATGCAAGCCATTGATTTGCAAGCGAATTATTGTACTGCGCAAAATACAGGCATAGCAGCTTATCGACAGGAGTCAATGCCATAAAATCAAGAATTCAAGAGTTCTGCACATTTACTGTGGACAAGATTGTGCGCAAAGCCAAGGAATTCGACTAAGCCATTGATTTTAAAGGAAATTAAATCAATGAGTAAAAAAGTGGCAGCGAGCACGAAATCGACGCCAGGGAGACCGTCAAAGTTCTGCACACAATCTGTGGACAAGATTGTGTGCAAGCGCAAGGATACGCGCTAAGTACTTTGATTTATATCGTTTTTATTGCCATGCATAAAAATGTGGCAAGCGCTGAAAAGCGGGCTTTTATCGGCCCGATTGCGCTTCGAAACGGCAGTTTTCCACCGCAAAGGCAGTTTCGCACATAAAGTGTGGATAAGATTGTGAGCAAGCGGATTGACTCCATGCAAGAGCATTGATTTTAAAGGAGTTTTTTTCAATGATTAAAAATGAGGCAGAGCAACGGCCTGGCCGCGCGGTGGAAAAGCAGGCGAAAAAGCGAAACGATTTATGCAGTTTTGCACATATTCTGTGGATAAGATTGTGAGCAAGGCCTACGATGTGATGCTATACCCTTGATTTATATGGCTATTTTTATGCTGCGCAAAATTCAGGCAAGCCATGCCATAGGCATTCCGGTGGATAAATCCGGCGCCGCGCCAGAGTTCTGCACATTTTTTGTGGATAAGATTGTGCGCAAGGCCATGCATGGCATACTAAGCGCTTGATTCCTATGCTCTTTATTTCCGTGCGCAAAAATGTAGCAAGGCATTTTTATCGGTCAATGCCGGCTTGCCGGGCCATGTTTGTCCAAGGCAAAAAGTTCCGCACACTTTCTGTGGATAACTTTGTGCGTAAGTGGCGGGGGCTATACTGATGTGCTTGATATTAAAGGTTTTTTTCCCTGTGCTCGCAAATCAGGCATATGGGAATTCATCATGAAATCAAATACTTAGAAATAGAACTTGTTGTTTTGCACGATATATGACATAAGCATGACCTCGCCGATAATATGTGGACAGTTCCCTCACCTCCCCCCAGCTTGATGATGACCGACACCCCGACTGACAGCGGCTTTGCCGCCCCGCCCGTGCTGACCGTCAGCGCCCTGAACCAGGCCGTCGCGCGCCTGCTCGAGCGCTCGTTTCCCCTGACCTGGATCGCCGGCGAGATTTCCAACTTCACGCGCGCCGCTTCCGGCCACTGGTATTTCACCCTGAAGGACGATGGCGCCCAGGTGCGCGCCGTGATGTTCCGCGGCCGCGCCCAGTTTGCCGGCTTCACGCCGCGCGAAGGCGACAAGGTCGAAGTGCGCGCCCTCGTCACCCTGTACGGCGCGCGCGGCGATTACCAGATCAACGTGGAAGCCATCCGCCGCGCCGGCGTAGGCGCCCTGTATGAAGCGTTCCAGCGCCTGAAGGAAAAGCTGGCCGCGCAAGGGCTGTTCGACCAGGAGCGCAAGCGCGCCATCCCCATGTTCGCGCGCAGCATCGGCATCGTCACCAGCCCGCAGGCGGCCGCCCTGCGCGACGTCTTGATCGCGCTCAAGCGCCGCGCGCCGCACGTCAACATCATCCTCTACCCCACGCCAGTGCAGGGCCAGCAGGCGCCGGAAAAAATCGCGCACGCCATCCGCACGGCATCAACCAGGGCCGAGTGCGACGTGCTGCTGGTATGCCGCGGCGGCGGCAGCATCGAGGATCTGTGGTCGTTCAACGATGAAGCCGTGGCATACGCGATCGCCGATTGCTCCATGCCCGTGATCAGCGGCGTGGGCCACGAGACGGATTTCACCATCGCCGACTTCGCGGCCGACCTGCGTGCGGCCACGCCGACGGCAGCGGCCGAACTGGCGGCCACGCCGCGCGCCGACTGGATGGCGTCCCTGCGCGCCGATGCGGCGGACCTGCGCCGCGCCATGCGCCGCAGCCTCGACGATGCGGCGCAGACCCTGGACCGCCACAGCCGCCGCCTGCTCAACCCGAAGGCGCAACTGCAGCAGCAGCGTTTGCAACTGCTGGCCCTGTCGACGGCCATGACGCATGCGGCGCGCGCGCCCGTAAACCAGTCGCAGTACGCACTGGAACGCCTGCGTGCGCGCTGGGCGGCCTTGCGGCCCGACGTCACAGCGCCGCGCGCGCGCCTGGTGGAAATGCAGCGGCGCGGCGGCGCGGCCATGGCGCAGCAACTGACGCAGCGGCGCCACCGCCTCGACGGCCTGGCGGCGCAGCTGGAACTGTTGAATCCCCAGCGCACCCTGGAACGGGGATACGCCATCTTGCGCGATGAAAAAGGCGCGATCGTGCGCTCGCCGGCGCAGCTGCAGGCACGCCAGAACGTCAACGTGCGCCTGGCCGAAGGCAGCGCGCAGATCGGCATCGCCAGCGTGCAGGCGACATTGGAGTAAAAAAGGCCGGGGAAGAACCCCGGCCCAACACCTTCCCTACTGAGTGGACTGCTACTGCGACTGCTCTTTCCCCCTACGCCATCAGAACTTCATCGACACGCGCGCGCCAAAGGTGCGCGGCGCGTTGTAGAAGGCGCCGTAGATCTGCTGCGTGGGCTGGCATGGCATGCCCACGTCCGTGCAGATTTCATTGACGTCCAGCTTGACGGCCTTGTCGGTGGCATTCTGCACGAACGCTTCCACCGTATAAGCCTTGTTCGCCGGCTGGAAGCGCAGACTCAGATCCAGCGTCGTATACGCTTCCTGGCGCTTGACACCGGCATGGCCCGGCACGTCGCCGTTGAACGCGCCCGCGCCCACATATGACATGGTTTCATAATGCACCGAGGCGCGCGGCGTGAGCTGGCCGCCGGCGACATTGAAATCATGCTCGTACTGGACGGTCGTGGAAAACTTCGGCGCATGCTTCATGGTGCTGCCGCCCACGCTCACCAATGGCGCCGTCGAACCGCAGGACTGGCCATTCGCGCGCGCCGCATCGACGTCGCACGACATGAAGTCGTCATACACGGCCTTCAGCCAGGTGGCGTTGCCCGTCAGGCGGTCGACCTTTGTTGGCCGCCAGACCCATTCCGCTTCCAGGCCCTTGACGGTGGCGCCGGCCGCATTGAAGTTGGCCAGCACGCTGTTGACCACCTGCGACTCGAGCTTGTCCTTGTACTTCATCAGGAAGGCGTCAAGATTCAGGGTCAGTTCGCGGTTCAGCAAGTCCGACTTGAAGCCGATTTCATAGCTGGTCAGCTTTTCCGGCTTGGTGGTGGCGCCGCCGTCGCCGATGGCCGGCGAGTGGAAGCCCGTCGTCACGGAGCCGAACAGCAAAATATCCGGGCGCAGCTTGTACTCGATGCGGCCCAGCCAGGTGGCCTGGCCATACTTCAGGTCGGCCGTATTGTCGCCCGGCGTATTGCCGCAGCTGGCGGCCGTGATGGCGCCGCCGGGGCCGATATTGTGCGTGTTGGCCAGGCCCGTGCCGGGCGTGACCAGTTGGCGCAACTGGTCGGCAGTGAGCACGGTGGTGCCCAGCGGCGTATTCGCGGGCCAGTTCGGGCAAGCCCAGTTCTTGCCGCCGATATCGAATTTATGGTCTTTCGTATAGCGCGCGCCGGCCGTCAGCTTGATCTGGTCCGTCACCTGCTGGCTGACCTGGCCGAATACGGCTTTTGACTTCAACTGGCGGTCGCCCTGGATGAAGGACATGGCCGAGGCATACTGGCCCACGGTGGGCTGCACGAAGATCACGGCGCCGTTGGCGATATCCTGCTGCACGGCCGCCTGCGAAATCTGGCTGCGGTCGATATCGAAGCGCACCTTGTTCTTTTCATTGAACAGGAACAGGCCCGCCACCCACTGGAACGGCGCATCGTCGTCCGAGCGCGCCTGCAGCTCGTGCGAATAGCTGTCGAACTGCGCCCAGTCGGTACGGTTTTCCGACTTGAAGCCGGGGAACAGCCCCGCATCGGAATCATTGCTGTTCTGGCGCTTGTAGCGGCTCCAGCTGCCCAGGTAAGTGAAGTCGAGCGCATCGGTCGGCTTGTAATTGAGCTTGCCCTTGTAGGTCAGGATCGACTGGTCCAGGGTGCCCGGCGTGTCGATCAGGGCCGAGCGCAGCTTCTCGCCCGCTTTCGGTTCGGCCGCCAGGTAGACATTGCCGGCGCCCTGGTCGAGGAAGTAGTCGGCGATGAACGTGCCGCGCAACTGCGGCGTGAACTTCCACAGCAGGGAGGCGCGCACGCCCATCTGGTCGCCGGCGCCATACTTGGCCGTGCCCGGCATGACGTTCGAGCCGCGGCGGAAGTCCACCGTGCCGTCATGGCTATCCTTGATGGCGGCGATGCGCAGCGCCACGTCGTCCGAAAACGGGATATTGATCATGCCCTGCGTCTGCAGATGGCGCTTGTCGCCCACGGTGATGCCGGCCGAGCCCATGAACTTGGCCGTGCTCGGCGCAGCCGACACGAGATTGACGGCGCCGGCCGTCGAATTGCGGCCGTTCAGGGTGCCCTGCGGTCCGCGCGCCACCTCCACGTGGCTCAAGTCATACATCAGCGCCGTGGCGCCCTGCGGACGCGGCGAATACACGCCGTCGACATAGAAGGCGACGGCCGGGTCGCCCAGCTCCGTGTGGTTGGCCGAGCCGACGCCGCGCATGTAGACGTGCACGCCGCCGGAATCGCCATGCTGCTCGACGACGAGACTGGGCACCATGGTGGCCAGCGACGCCAGGTCCTTGACCTGGTTGTTTTGCAGGGTGTCCTGGTTGAAGGCGGTGACGGCCAGCGGCGTCTCCTGCACGAAGGTATTGCGGCGCGTGGCCGTGACGACGATGCGGTCCATCTGCTCGGCGGCCGGTTTTGCCGCATCGGTGGCTGCCGCAGTGCTGGCCGCTTCCTGTGCCATGGCGGCGCCGCTGCCCAGCAAGATGAACTGGGCGAAGGTCGCATGCGCCAGACTGAGGGCGATGGTATTGCGTTTGAGTTGTTGCATTGTTGTTGTCTCCTGTACCGCTGGTTGAATGATGATCACATAGCTCTTTGGCTACTGCTGCACATTTTTTGGGTGTCAATCTGAAGTCATGTCGCCTCCGTGCGGGGTCAATGGGTAGCCACGGCGCGCCCGGCCGTGTCGAATAGAAAGGCATGGCCTTCTTCCGGCGCGAAGCCGATGGCGCTGCCCTGTGCCAGCGCGTGGCGCGCCTCGCCATGCAGCTTGATGGCCACCGCATGGGGGCTGGCGTCCAGCGTGGCGTGGATGATTTGCGCATCGCCCAGCTGCTCGATCAGGGTGACCGTGGCGCCGTAGCCTTCATTGCGCGGCACCAGCCGCAGGTGTTCGGGGCGTACGCCGACCAGCATGCCCACCTCGCCACCGAGCTGGCTGGCCAGCGCGGGAACGGCGGCGCACGGCAAAAAGTTCATGCGCAGGGCGCCGATGAAGCCGGCGACGAACTGGCTGGCCGGATGGCGGTACAGCTCCAGGGGCGCACCCACCTGCTCCAGGTGGCCGCCGTGGAAGACGGCGACCCTGTCGCCGAGGGTCATGGCTTCGACCTGGTCGTGCGTGACGTAGATCATCGTGGTGCCCAGTTCCTGGTGCAGCTTGGCCAGTTCGATGCGCGTCTGCACGCGCAGCGAGGCATCGAGATTGGACAGCGGCTCGTCGAACAGGAACACCTTGGGCTGGCGCACGATGGAGCGGCCGATGGCCACGCGCTGGCGCTCGCCGCCGGACAAGGCCTTGGGTTTGCGGTCGAGCAGATGCGTAATCTGCAAAATCTCGGCCACCTTGCCGACCGCCGCGCGCACCTCGGCTTCCCCCTTGCCCGCCAATTTGAGGGCAAAGCCCATGTTGTCGCGCGCCGTCATGTGCGGATACAAGGCGTAGCTCTGGAAGACCATGGCGATGCCCCGCTCTGCCGGTGCCACGTCATTGGCCAGCAAGTCGCCGATGCGCAGCTGGCCCGCGCTGATGTCTTCCAGTCCCGCGATCATGCGCAATAGGGTCGACTTGCCGCAGCCGGACGGTCCGACGAAGACCATGAATTCGCCGTCGTGGATATCGAGGTCCAGGCCCTTGACGATTTCCGGGCCGTCGCCGTAGGTCTTGCGGATGCCGCGCAGGGAGATGGCCGCCATGTCAGTGCTCCCCTGCCAGGGCCGGTGCGTCGGCATGCGCGGCGCGCTGCGCGGCGATGAAGTCGCGGTACCACAGGGCGCTGTCCTTGAAGCTGCGCTGCTGCGTGGCGTAATCGACGTACAGCATGCCGAAGCGCTTGGCGTAGCCCGAATTCCACTCGAAGTTGTCCATCAGGCTCCAGTAGAAATAGCCGCGCACGTCGATGCCCTGCGCGATCACGGCGCGCAAAGCGTCCAGGTGCAGCCGCACGTATTCGATGCGCGCCTCGTCGTGGATCTTGCCGCCGACGGGCTTGTCGGCGACGGCCATGCCGTTTTCCGTGATGTAGACGGGCGGCAGACGGTATTCGCGGTGCAGGCCCACGAGCAGCTCCGTCAAGCCTTGCGGATAGGTTTCCCAGCCCATGTCGTTGACGCCAAGCTTGCATTCGGGCTTGCGCGGCGGCGTCTCGGCGCTCATGAAAGCGCGCGTGTAGTAGTTCACGCCAAGGAAATCGATAGGCTGCTTGATATCTATGAAATCGTTTTCAAAGATGGATAAAGCGGAAGCGTCGGCGTGTTTCAGGGCCAGGGCCGGGTAGCGGCCCTTGAAGATGGCGTCCATATACCACTGCACCGAGCGCGCATATTCGAGTTCGGCCAGCTCGCGGTCCTGGGCGCTGTCGGTGGCCGGCGTGGCCGTCCACTGATTGAGCACGATGCCCAGTTTCGCGGGCGGATTGACGGCGCGCATGGCTTGCATGGCCAGGCCGTGCGACAGCAGCAGATGGTGCGACACTTGCACGGCGGCGGCCGGGTCGGCCATGCCGGGCGCGAACTGGCCCGTGCCGTGGCCCAGCACGGCCGTGCACCACGGTTCGTTGTGGGTGGCGATGCTGGCGACCTTGTGGCCGAAGCGGCGCGCCACCTCGGCCGCATAGGCGGCGAAGTGGTAGCAGGTGGCGCGATTGAGCCAGCCGCCCTCGTCCTGCAAGGCTTGCGGCAAGTCCCAGTGGTACAGGGTCAGGTGAGCGTCGAGGCCCTTGGCGGCCAGGGCGTCGAGCAGGCGCGCATAGAAGGCAAAGCCGGCCTCGTTCCAGGCGCCGGAACCCGTGGGCTGCACGCGCGACCAGGACATGGAAAAGCGGTAGGCGTTCACGCCCAGGTTGGCGATCAGCTCCACGTCCTCGGCATAGCGGTGATAGTGGTCGCAGGCCACGTCGCCATTGCTGCCGTCGATGATCTTGCCATCCGTATGGCTGAAGGTATCCCAGATGGATGGGCCGCGGCCATCGATGGTGGCGGCGCCCTCGATCTGGTAGGCGCTGGTGGCCACGCCCCAGGTGAAAGTGGCGGGAAAGTTGATATCAATGTCGTCGTTATGCATGGTGGTCATGTCAGTGTGAGTGGATTAAAGAGAGTGCTAGCCTTTGACGGCGCCTTGCGTGAGGCCCTCGATCAGGCGCTTCGAGGCGACAAAGAACATCAGCAGCAGCGGCAGCACGGCAATGGCGGCGCCCGTCATCAGCGCGCCCCACTCCGTGTTGTTCGGCGCCTGCATGCTGCGCAGGGCCAGCGGGATCGTATAGTTCTCGACCGAGCGCATGACGACCAGCGGCGTGATGAAATTGTTCCACGAGTTGATGAAGGTGATCAGGCCCAGGGTGCCCATGGCGGGACCGATCAGCGGCAGCACGACGCGCCAGTAGATGGCGAATTCGCCGCAGCCGTCGATGCGCGCCGCCTCGATCAGGTCCTTCGGAATCGCCGTGCCGATGTACTGGCGCATGAGGAAAATCCCCAGCGCGCCGGCCGCTCCCGGCACGTACAGGGCGCGCGGCTGGTCCAGCCATCCGAGGAAATCCATCAGCATGAAGGTGGGGATCATGTTCATGAAGGACGGGATGATCATCGACGCCATCACCAGCGTAAACAGGGGCCGCTTGAAGCGGAATTCGTACATGGCGAAGGCATAGCCGCCCAGCGAGCAAAAGAACAGGGTCAGGATGGTGGTCATCAGGGCCACGTACAGGCTGATGCCGATATTGCGCCAGAATGGCAGGCGCTCCTGCAGCAGTTCCAGGTTGTTGAGCAAGGCCGTACCGAACCAGCGTGGCGGCGGCAGGCTGTAGATCTCGGCGCTCGTGTGCGTGGCGAAGACGAACATGAAGTAGAACGGCGCGACCATGATCAGGGCGCCGATGGCCACCATGGCGTAGGCCGTCCAGCGGGTGGTTTTCATCGGACCTCCTTGCGTTCATTGCGGCTGAAGATGCGGTTGTTGACCCAGGTGGTGCTGGCGATGATGAGGAACAGCAGCCAGGAAATGGCCGACGCCGTGCCGAAGTCGCCCGAGGAAAACGCCGTCTTGTAGACGAAGATGGCAGTCGTCATCACGGACTGGCTCACGCCGCTCGATTCGGCCACCAGCACGAACGGTTCCTCGAACAGCTGTAAATTTCCCATGATGGTCAAGGTGACGGCCAGGTAGATCATGGGGCGCAGCTGCGGCAGGGTGATGTACCAGAATTGCTGGCGTTTCGAGGCGCCGTCGATGGTGGCCGCTTCATACAAATCCTTCGGAATCACCTGCAGCGCGGACAGGTACAGCACCAGGTTCCAGCCCAGGTAGCGCCAGAAAATGACGAAGGCGACGGCCGGCTTGATGAACAGCGAGCTGCCCAGCCAGTCGATCGACTCCGCAGGGAACAGGCCACCGACCAGCGGCAGGCTGGCGCACCATTCGATCAATACATTGATCTGCCCATAGTCGCGCGAAAACAGGGTGTTGAACACCATGGCGATGGCCACGCTGGAGGTGATGAACGGTAAAAAGTAAATGCCGATCACCAGGTTGCGCGAGCGCTTGAAGCTGTTGTGGATGAAGGCCGCCAGCGGAATGGCCACCAGGTGCTGCGGCACGCCCGAAGCCAGCGCCAGCCAGACCGTATTGCCCAGCGAGCGCAAGAACCACGGGTCGCTCAAGGCGTACTTGTAGTTGTCCAGGCCCACCCACTGCATGGCTTCCACACCGCTGGCCGCTTCCCACTGGTTGAACGACAAATAGATGGAAAACAGCAGCGGAAACAGGCTGAAGACGGCGAACAGGATGAAGAAGGGGCTGATGAAAATGTACGGCGCCCACTTCTTCATGTTGAAGCGTTTCCTGGCGGGCCGCGCTGCAGCAGCAGCGGGCGCGCCCTCGGTACAAGGCATGGAGGTAGTCATGCTGCTCCTAGCGCCGCGCGCGGTGGGTGATCAGGGCCTTGGCGTCGGCCAGCGCCGTCTTGATATCCTTGTTTTGCGCCAGCACGCTTTCCAGCTCCATGTTGACGATGTCGCGCGCCACGGCGTCGAACTTGTCGACGCGGATGACGGGAATCTTCGCCGCCGTGTCGCGCGCCAGCAAGCGCGTCTTCTGGCCGCCGAAGTACGGCTGCGGCTCGTCCATCATGGGGTCCGCATAGGCGGCCTTCAGGGCGGGAAACGCGCCGATTTCCTTCAGCGAGTGCAGCTGGATATCCTTGTTGACGGTCATGAACTTGATGAATTCCCAGGCCTGGGTTTTATTCGCCGCCCTTTTCGGGATGCCGTAGAAGGAGCCGCCGTACGACGCCAGCGCGCCGGCCGGCAAGTTCGCCGCGCGCCACTGGCCTTTCGAATCGGGCGCCAGCCACTTGGCCAGGTGGCCGCTGAGCCATGAACCCATCATCTGGCTGGCCACCTTGTCGCGTTTGAAGCCTTCGGCCCACTCGCCCGTCCAGGCCACGGTGCGCGCATCGATGCCGGCCACCCGCGCCGCCTTGGCCAGTTCGAACGCCTTGACGAAGCGGGGCGAGTCGACCAGCACCTGGCCCTTGTCGCCAAAATAAATGCCCTCGCCATCCTTCAGGTTGGCGCGGATGACGATGTCGGCCAGGTCGCTGGCGCCGGCCAGCAGGTAGGTGCCGGTGGCGGCCTTGAGCTTCTTGCCGGCGGCGATGTAGGATTCCCACGATTGCGTCAGGTCGGCTTCCTTGATGCCCGCCTTGTCCATCAGGTCCTTGCGGTAGAACAAGGTGCCCGGTCCCAGGTCGGCCGGCATGGCGCCCAGGGTGCCGCGCGAACTGGTGGCCTGCACGAAGGTGAACGGCACGAACTGGGCGCGGTACTGCCCTGCCCCGTACGGCGGCTGCAAGAGGTCTTCCATGCCCTTCGATTCGGCGAAGCTGCCGACATAGCGGAAGTCGATGGCCATCACGTCGGGCAGGCGCGCACCGGCCGCCAGCGCCGTCGTCATCGAGTTATGGTGGTCGTCGATCTGCAGGCTGACCAGCTTGACCTTCACTTGCGGATACAGTTTTTCCCACAGGGGCAAGGCCGTCTTGACGGCGCGGTCCAGGTCGGGGAACGAGGCGACGGTAATCGTGGCCGGGGCCAGCGTCGGCAGGGCTGCAGCCGGCGGAGCGGCTGCGGGCGCGGCGGCCACATTGGCGACCAGGGTCAGCGCTGCCAGCGGGGCGGCGCCAAGAATGCTTGACTTCATTATTTCATCTCCGTTTATTGAGCGTCTTCTATCTTGAAAACGTTTTCACAACATGTGTCCATTTAACACCGCAAAGAAAATCAAGTCAACCGAAAAAGTTGTCATTTTTATTGAAGGCAGCATGGCAAGCGGGGCACCGTGCCGCGTTCTCTCCTATGAAAAAGCGCAAAAATTCGTCATTTGAGCTGCCGTTGTTTTTTGTGAAAACGTTTTCAGAAGTAGGTCGGATTAGCGGGGCCGCCGAGGTGCGCGAGCGCGTCATCCGACGCATTGCTGGCGGCAAAGGCATGTTTCCGAGGCATTGCTGGCCTTGATGTGCCGGCTTACGCCCTGCGGGCTAAGCCGACCTACGCCGACCTGCACCGACCTGCGGTTGCTCTTGGCCATTTATGGTAATCTTCCGATGAAAAGGTTTTCAGAGCACTGAGAACCAGCCATCTTGATACCCAGGAATCACCTTGAACGATAGCGCACACGCTGCTCCCCCTTCCACCCTGCTCGACGTGGCACGCCAGGCTGGCGTGTCGCCCAGCACCGTCTCGCGCATCCTGAATGGCACGGCCAGGGTCTCCGACGACAAGCGCGACGCCGTGCTGGCCGCGATCGCGCACATGAAATTCGCGCCCAACCAGATGGCACAGGGGCTGAAGAAGGGCCGCTCGATGACCATCGGCATCGTGGTGCAGGACATTTCCAGCCCCTTCTTCGACGAAAGCCTGCGCGGCGTGGACGATGGCTTGAAGGACACGGGCTATGCCTCCGTCATCGTCAGCGGGCACTGGAATGCGCAGGAAGAGGCGGATCGCATCCGCCTGCTGCTGGCAAGAAAGGTTGACGGCATCATCTTGCTGTCGGGGCGCATCTCGGACGAGAGCGTGCTTGATTTCTCGCAGCAGCGGCCCATCGTCTCGACGGGCCGCCTGCTGGCCACGAAAAGCGCCATCGGCTTCAAGCTCGACAACGAATACGGCGCCTACCTGGCCGTGCGCCACCTGGTGGAACTGGGCCACCGCCGCATCGCCTTCGTGGCCGGCCCCGCCAACAACACGGATGCGGCCGAGCGCCTGACGGGCTACCAGCGCGCACTGCGCGAAGCGGACATCGCCATTGACCCGAAGCTGATGGTGGAAGGTGATTTCCACGAGGCAAGCGGGATGCTGGCCATGAACCATTTGTTCGATACGCAGCAGCAGTTCAGCGCCGTCTTCGCCGCCAATGACCTGTCCGCCTACGGCGTGCGCCTGTGCCTGTACCGCAAGGGCATCCGCGTGCCCGACGATATCTCGCTCGTCGGCTTCGATGACTTGCCCGGCTCGTCCTACACGACGCCGCCGCTGACCACCATCCATCAGCCCCTGTACGACATCGGCCGCATCGCCACCGAAGCGCTGCTGGGGCTGATCAATGGCGAAGCCGTGCAGGCGACCATTCCGCCGTTGGAACTGATCGTCAGGGAAACCACCCGACGCATCCGCTGAGGCTTGCGGCTGGGAACTTTTCCGCCCGATTCAGGCTGAACGAGAATCACTACGCAAACGGCATCCGCGACGCGTGCCGGAATCTGCAGCAATGGCGCATCCGCTTTACAATAGTGGCTCGTTCAGCAAGAATGCCTGCTTCAAGCAAGCTTGGCTCAACCCTCCGGCCGCAGGCTGGAAGACTCCGAACACTCACCACAAAGGGACATCACATGGAACATACTCTGCCACCACTGCCGTATGAAATGGACGCTCTGGCGCCGCATATTTCGAAAGAAACCCTGGAATACCACTATGCCAAGCATCACCAGGCGTATGTCACCAACTTGAACAACCTGATCAAGGGTACCGAGTTCGAGAACCTGTCGCTGGAAGACATCATCAAGAAATCGTCGGGCGGCATCTTCAACAATGCAGCGCAAGTATGGAACCACACCTTCTACTGGAACGGCATGAAGCCGGCCGGCGGCGGCGCGCCTGCGGGTGCCGTGGCTGACGCGATCAACGCCAAATGGTCGTCGTTCGACAAGTTCAAGGAAGAATTCACCAAGTCGTGCGTGGGCAACTTCGGTTCGGGCTGGACCTGGCTGGTGCAAAAAGCCGACGGCTCCGTCGACATCGTCAACACCTCGAACGCCGGCTGCCCGCTGACCACCGGCGACAAGCCGCTGCTGACCTGCGACGTGTGGGAACACGCCTACTATATCGACTACCGCAACCTGCGCGCCAAGTACGTGGAAACGTTCTGGGGCCTGGTCAACTGGGACTTCGTTGCCAAGAACTTCGCGTAAGCAGTTCCTGTCAACGTAAGGAGAAAAAGCCTGCGCCGCCCCGCGCGGGCTTTTTTTTGCCTGCTGAAAGGCGAGGCGCTGCGCTACAATCAGCATCTTCCCACCCCACCCTGCCACGATGTCCGTTCGCCTGCTGCGCCGCCTGTCGATTTTGCCCCTGCTGGCGCTGCACCTGCATGCGTGCGCGGCCTCCCCCTCTCCCCTGCTGTCCGACTACACGCATAATGCCTGGGGCGCCCTGCAAGGCGCGCCCGTCGACGTACTGAAATTCGCCCAGGGCCAGGATGGCTGGCTGTGGATCGCCACGGCCACCGGCTTGTATCGCTACGATGGCGTGCGCTTCGACCGCGTCGACAGCGTGTACGGCTACCGTCTGCCGTCGAGCAATGTGCTGGGCCTGGCCACGCCGCCGGATGGCGCCGTGTGGGTCGGCTACCGCTTGGGCGGCGTCACCGTCTTTCGCCAGGGTGGCGCGCGCACCTATGGCGAAGCCGATGGCTTGCCCACGGGCGCCGTATTTCACATCGAGGCAGCGCCCGACGGCAGCATCTGGGTCGGCACGCGCGATGGCGCGGCGCGCCTGGCGCCGGGCGCGGACCGTTTCGAAGCGCAAGCCGCCAACGTGAGCCTGCCCGACAAGCGCGTGTATCAGATCCTGTTCGGGCGCGATGGCACGCAGTGGATGGGGACCATGCATGGCGTGTTCTTCCGCAAGCCGGGCCAGACGCGCTTTTCCCATGCCTGGCCGCGCACCATGCTCACCAGTATGGATGAAGCACCCGATGGCGCCATCTGGGCCGTCGACAACCAGAGCAATTACTACCGCGTGCGCACCAGCGCGCCGCACGGCGATGCGCCCATCCGTCCCGACGCCACGGGCAACGGCATCCGCTTCGACCGCGCCGGCACCATGTGGCTGATGCAGCCCGATGGCCTTGAGCGCAAGTTCGACCCTTCCGGCCCCAGCCTGCCGGCCCAGCGCCTGACGCGCCAGAACGGCATCAGCGGCCCGCTGCCGCAATCGTCGTTCCAGGACCGCGAAGGCAATCTGTGGTTCGGCACGTCGACGGGCCTGGACCGGCTGCGGCCGAACCGCCTGCAGACCCTGCCCGTCGCCGTGCCCTTCGACCATCCCGGCATGCTGCCAGGCCCCGATGGCGACGTGTGGATCGGCGACTATGTGGGCGACGTGCGCAGCTTTACCGCCGACGGGGTGAAAAAGGTGGAGTTGAAAGGAGCGCTGGCGGCCAGCCACTGGGCGCCCGACGGCACGCTGTGGCTGGGGAACGAGCAGGAACTGCACCACCGCGCGCGCAATGGCGCCATGACGCGCGTGGTGCCGCCCGTACTGGGACTCGATCCGCAGGCGCTGCAGCAAGACCGCTCCGGCGCCCTGTGGGCCTCGTTTTCCGGCGGCGGCCTGTTTCGCCTGAGCGAAGGGAAATGGATCGCCAATGGCGGCCTGTCCGGCCTGCCGGCGGTGCTGACCACGGCCATGGCGATCGATGGCGCCGGCACCGTCTGGCTCGGCCATGCCGACAATACAATCAGCCTGGTGGCCGATGGCCAGCGCGCGGGCGCCGTCAGGCGGCTCGGCGCGCCCGACGGCCTGCAGGTGGGCACTGTGCTGCAGCTGTACCGCGATGGCGACATGATGTGGGCCGGCGGCGAAAACGGCGTGGCCCTGTACCGCGCCGGACGCTTCCAGATGCTGCGCGGCGCGCGCGGCGCAGCGTTTCGCGGCGTGTCGGGCATCGTGCGCCTGCCGGACGGCGACCTGTGGCTGCATGGCGCGGACGGCATCGAGCATATCGCCGCCGCCAGCCTGGCCGCGTGGATGCGCGACGGCAGCGCCGTCGTCTCGGAACGCTTCGACGCGCTCGACGGCTTGCAGGGCCATGCCTCGCAGCTGCGCCCCGTGCCGTCGCTGATCCATGCGCCCGATGGCAAGCTGTGGTTCTCCACCTCGGCCACCATCGCCATGCTCGACCCGCTGCATATCCGCCGCAATCGCCTGCCGCCGCCCGTGCAAATCCACAGCTTGCTGGCCGATGGCGTGCGTTACACGCTGGACGACGGCAAGCCGCTGCACCTGCCGCAGGGCAGCCGGAACCTGCAGATCGGCTTCACGGCCCTGAGCCTGTCGATGCCGGAACGCGTGCGCCTGCGCTACCGGCTGGCGGGCGTGGACGCCGGCTGGCAGGAGGCGGTGGGTCGCCGCGAAGCGTACTACACCAACCTGGCGCCCGGCAGCTACCGCTTCGACGTCACGGCCGCCAACGAAGACGGCGTGTGGAACACGCAGGGGACAGGGCTCGACATCGTCATCGCGCCCGCCTTCGTGCAAACGCCGTGGTTCGCGCTGCTGCTGGCGCTGGGCGCCGCGCTGCTGCTGTATGGCGGCTATGTGCTGCGCATCCGCCACCTGACGCGCAATATGCAGGAACGGCTGCAGGAACGCTTGCAGGAGCGCCTGGCCGAACGCTCGCGCATCGCCCGTTCGCTGCACGACACCCTGCTGCAAAGCGTGCAGGGCCTGATCCTGTCGTTCCATGCGCATGCGGACATGCTGCCCAAGGGCACGCGCGAACGGGCGCGCCTCGATGGCACGCTCAACCTGGCCGACCAGTTGCTGATCGAAGGCCGCGACCAGATCATGGACTTGCGCGCCTCGGCCGAACCCGACGAACTGCGGCTGGCGCTGCAGCAATTCGGCAAAGGCCTGGCCGAACACCGCGCGCACGCCTTCACGGTGCATGTCAGCGGCATCTGCCGGCGCCTGCAACCGCGCGTGCATGACGAAATCTACGCCATCGCGCGCGAAGCGCTGTTCAACGCCTCGCGCTATGCCGAGGCGGCAAACATCGTGCTGGAACTCGACTATGCGGAGCAGGCCTTCACCCTGCGCGTGCGCGACGACGGCTGCGGCCTCGATGACGCCGTGGCGCAAACGGGCCAGCGGCCCGGCCACTGGGGCCTGGTCGGCATGCGCGAGCGCGCCGCCGCCATCGATGCCAGCCTGCGTATCGACAGCCGCCCCGGCGCCGGCACGCAGATCGAAGTGAGCGTGCCGGGCCGCCTGGCCTATTGACGGCACGGCGCCGGCGGACGGCAAGCGTCTGCGGCCTCGATGAAAAATGTTGTACGATACGCAAGAGCGCTGCCTGGCTCGCCTATCCCGCCACACCACTTCCTGAAAGCACTCCATGAAAAAATGCCTGCTCGCCCTGCTGCTCTGCGCCTCCGGTTCCGCCTTCGCCAACTCGGCCTGCGACACGCCGCGCAACGACTTCGACGGCCTGTATTGCCTCAACAAGGTGTACCAGGAAGCGGACAAGGAACTCAACGCCAACTACAAGAAACTGAGCTCCCAGCTCGATGCCGGCGGCAAGCAAAAGCTGAAAACGGGCCAGCTGGCGTGGATCAGCGCACGCAACCAGAATTGCTCGAAACGCGAATCGTCGGGCTTCTATGTGAACCTCGATTGCGCCACCCAGACCACCATCGAACGCGCGCAATTCCTGCAGGACCGCGTGCGCGAATGCGTGAGCGCCGGCTGCCAGAACAGCAAACTGTGAGCTGAAGCTGCGCCAGCGCAAACGCGAGCGGGCGGTAATCACCCATACTGGCCACTCGGAGGTCTTTCCGTTTATGCCATGAGCAAACTCATCGATATTTCCCTGGATCAATGGGACGCCAGCGGCAGCGCCACGCAGCAGGCGGCGGCGCTGCAAGCCCTCGAAGACGGGCAAGTACTGCTGCTGCCCCGCCTGGGATTCTCGCTGCACCCGGAAGAGCATGGGCTGCTGAACGGCGCGGCGGGTAACGCCAGCGGCGCCAAGAACATCAGCTGGGAACCGGTACGCGGCGTGCGCGGCCAGGGCGACGCCTGCGATGCGGCCCTGCTGGCGGCGCTGATGCAGCGCTACGCACGCCAGACGCGCAGCCTGCTGGCCGGCTTGCTGCCCAGCTACCAGGCGCATCTGCAGCAAGGCAAGGGCAGCTTTCGCCCCGTGGAAATCGCCGGCAGGGTAACGTCCTGGCGCAAGGACGATACGCGCCTGCATATCGACAGTTTCCCCTCCTCGCCCACGCAGGGCCGGCGCATCCTGCGCGTCTTCACCAACATCCACCCGCGCGACGCGCCCCGCGTGTGGAAACTGGGCCCGCCCTTCGAGCAGGTGGCGCAGCATTTTTTACCCGTCGCGCAGCGTCCGCAACCCGTGCTGGCGGCCCTGCTGCAGTGGCTGCACGTCACCAAGTCGCGGCGCACAGCCTACGATCACTACATGCTGCAGCTGCACGACGCCATGAAGGCCGACCTGGCCTACCAGGCGCAGGTGGAACAGCACACGCATGCCTTCGCGCCGGGCCAGACGTGGATCATCTTCAGCGACGCCGTATCGCACGCGGCCCTGCGGGGACAGCATGCGCTGGAGCAAACCTGGCTGCTGCCCGTGCGCGCCATGGCCGCCCCCGACAAGTCGCCGCTGGCCATCCTCGAGCGCCAGTTGCAACGCCCGCTGGCCTAGCCTGGCCAGGCACTACGCCCCGGCAAAGCCAGGCTCAGGCAAACCGGCTCAGGCAGGCAAACGGGCCGCCTTGAAGCGCCGCCAGGCCTTGTGCATGCGGCCATCGCTGCCCTGCGCCTGCGCGCGCGCCGCCAGGTAGCCGCGCACGAAGGCCGCGTGCTGCCGCAACCCGTCCTGGGCGGACTGGTCAGCCTGGCCAGTCAGAACATCGGGCAATTGCTGCAACAGCCGGTCGGCCACCTGCACATCGTTGAGCCAGCCCAGTTCATCCTGCAGCACCGACAGCCGCCCCACATATGGTTGCACGGCGCGCGAGGCAAACAGCGAGGCAAAAAATTCCGTCGCATAGCGCGTCTTCTTGGCCGCGATGCGCACCCGGTGGCGCTGCAGCGGCGTGGCATGCAGCAGGCGCTTGCCGCGCTTTACCAGGCGGCGCTGATCCTTGCGCAGGGTGGCGCGGGCAAACGGCGAGACGTGCGCGTCCAGGCGCCGCACCTGGCGCGCGGAACAGCTGGCGCGCCAGGCGCGCGCCTGCAGCCAGCGCTGCAAGCCCAGCATGCAAGCCGTGTAGCGCGCCGATGTGACGGCCTGGGCCGCTTGCGCATGCTTGAGGCGCGCCTGCGCGTGCGCCGCCTCTGCCAGCGCCGCCGCATCCGCCTGCGCCTCGCCATCGAGCTGCGCCAGGGTATTGCCAGCCAACACATCCCAGTCGCGCGCCTCGCCCAGCGCGCCGCCCAGCCAGTCGAGTTCAGCCTTCAAGGCGTCCGGCAGCGCCAGCAGGGACTTGAACATGCCCAGCGCCGAGCGCAGACGGCGCAGGCCCACGCGCATCTGGTGCACGCTTTCCACGTCCTCGCCCGCCGCCACGCCATCCTGGTTGCCGCTGACTTGCTCCAGGCAATTGCCGGCGATGGCCAGGAACACTTGCTCCACCGACATCGCCGCGTCCAGCGCCAGGGGCTGCGCCTTGACCGCCTGCAGAGGCTGTGACGCCGCGAGGCGGTAGCCACGTTCCGCCTTGCTCATGTGGCCCAGCTGCAGCGGCACGTCCTGCAGCAGGGCCAGCGCCACGTCGAACAGGCTGGCCGCTTGCCCCTGCTTCAATTCCAGTTCGATCTCGCTGACGGGCACGCTGCGGACGGCGCCACTCGCCCCATCCGTGCCGCTTTCGATGACACCCTGGTCCAGCACGCATTCGATCTCGTCGCCCTGCGGCGTGCGCAGCTGCCATACGGTGCGCTCCATGCGCGTGGTAAACACGGGCTGCAAGGCGTCGCGGACGGCGTCCTGGCGCAACAGCGCGCGGATGGGCTGCTTGCGGCCGATGGCCGAGTCCAGCGCGGCGAGGTCCGGTTGCGGCCCGGAAACTTCGCCCTCCCACTCGTGGCGGCTGTGCAAGCCGCTGTTGACGGTGCCACCGGCCTTCAGGGTTTGCACCCAGCGCCCGTCCACCTGGCGCACGCGCAAGCCCGCCTGGTGGCGGCACAGCTGCAAATCGGGCGTATCGACATAGATATCGTGCATCTGCAGCAACTGCACCTCTCCTTGCGCCTGTTGCGCCAGCAACGGGTGCGCGCGCAGGCGCGCTACATCTTGCTGCGCCAGCAACAATTTCAATTCGATTTCCATGACCGCTCCTCGCGAGACTCCTGAACGCCCATTGTAAGGCGCGTCCGGCCACATACAAGGAGCACGCGCACCGACCTTGATTTTGCGCGAAAATAGGCGCTTCATTCAACCAGGAGATGCCATGACCTACCACGCCGCCGAAAACCGCTACGACACCATGCAATACCGCACGTGCGGGCGCAGCGGGCTGAAACTGCCGCTGTTGTCCCTGGGACTGTGGCACAATTTTGGCGACAGCAACAGCCTGGCCTCGCAGCGCGACATGCTGCGCACGGCCTTCGACCTGGGCATCACGCATTTCGACCTGGCAAATAACTACGGCCCGCCATATGGCAGCGCGGAAAGCAATTTCGGCAAGCTGCTGCGCGACGATTTCTTACCGTACCGCGATGAACTGATCATTTCCACCAAGGCAGGCTGGGACATGTGGCCGGGCCCGTACGGCCAGGGCGGCGGCTCGCGCAAATACGTGCTGGCCAGCCTGGACCAGAGCTTGCAGCGCCTGGGCCTCGACTACGTCGACATCTTTTACTCGCACCGCTACGACGCCGACACGCCGCTGGAAGAAACCATGGGCGCGCTGGCCACCGCCGTGCAGCAGGGCAAGGCGCTGTACGTGGGCCTGTCGTCGTATTCGCCGCAAAAGACGGCTGAGGCGGCCTCCCTGCTGAAAGAGTGGAAAGTGCCGTGTCTGATCCACCAGCCTGCCTACAATATGCTCAACCGCTGGATCGAGGAAGACGGCTTGCTCGATACCCTGCAGCAAGAAGGCATGGGCTGCATCACGTTCACGGCGCTGGCGCAGGGCTTGCTCAGCGACAAATACCTCGATGGCGTGCCGCAGGATGCCCGCGTCAACCGCCCCGGCGGCGGCTCGCTGCTGCAAAAACACCTGAGCGAGGAAAACCTGGCCCGCGTGCGCGCGCTGAACCAGATCGCCGCGCAGCGGGGGCAAACCCTGGCGCAGATGGCGCTGGCCTGGGTGCTGCGCGATCCGCGCGTCACCTCGACCCTGATCGGCGCCAGCAGCAGCGCGCAAATCCGCGAAAACGTGGCCGCGCTGCAGCAATTGTCGTTCACGGCCGACGAGCTGGCCGCCATCGACGTGCAGGCGCGCGAAGGCCATATCAATCTGTGGGAAGGTCCGTCGCGGGCCGTCTGAGCACGCGCTCCCCGGTGCTTGTGAAGCCGGCGGTCTGGCGCTAGACTGCCGGCTTCACAACATCCCTGCCCGCGACCAGACACCATGAAGACCATCACTGCCACGACCCTTTGCCTGCTGCTGTGCGCGGCCAACGCCGGCGCGGCCAATTATTGCGACGCGCCGTCGTGGTCGATTACGCATGGCAAGAGCTACGACGAGGTCATGCAGATCGCCACGAAGCGCGACAAGATCCGCGACGCCGAATGCAGCTTTACGGATGTGATCCTCAGAATCCAGAACGAGGAGGCGGGCATCAGCCGCTATCCGGGCATCCTGCTCATCGCCGACGAGCGCGATGAACGCTTCGTCGTCACCAGCCGCGTCGGCGCCTACACCATCTTCAGCTACCGCTACAACGACAAGCGCCTGCTGCAGTTTGCCATGAAGGATCACAGCTGGAAGGAAGGCGAAGCGTTCCAGGCCGGCGCCTACAAGATCACGGGCGCGAAGGAATTCAAGACGCTCACCGGCTTTCCCACCACCTTGCTGGTGGTACAGACGTTCCAGTTTTACGGCCCGAAGTAAAGGCCAGCTTCCCTCACGGTTCCAGCGGCGGCAGCCAGGCCAGCAACTCCTGCGCCACCTGCCGCCGCCGTTCCGGCGTGGCAAAGGCGCCCACCTCCACATGCGTGCGGCCGCAGCTGATGCATATCAGCTGGCGCGGCCCCTCCGGCACGACGATATGCGTGCACCAGGGACGAAAGCTGCTGCGCTGGCGGCGGCCGGCACTCACCTGCTCGACGACCAGCACGCCGTCGCGCAAGGCCAGATGCTCGTAGTCGCGGGCATGGCGCAGGTAATACAGCAGGGAAATGGCCACCAAGACCAGTTCGGCAAATGAAAAGACGGGGATGTACCAGTAGCCGCGCAGCGCAAAGGCGGCGGCGATGGCGGTGGAAAACAGGCACAGCACACCATAGGCGCGCAGCAACTGGCGCACCGTCAAGGCACTGTGGCGCGTAAACAGCCATTGCGGCTGTTCCCGTGCAGTATCGCGTGGCATCTCGCCTCCCGCAACAGGAAGGACGCCGGCGTCATCGCTGCAGCGGCGCGTCCTTCAGGATATGCTTGCGCCGCTCAGGCGCCCATCCGCACCAGCGCATGGCCCACGTGCTGCCACCAGTGATCGCGCGACTTGACCTGTTTCAGGCAAGACGTGTCGATTTCCGCGGGGAAGACACGATCCTGGCACACCTTCGTTTCCAGCGCGTAACGCTGATTCTCCGCCGCCGCCAGGGCCACGACGAGCCAGAACGCCAGCGCCAGCAAGACCACCAGCGAACTCCAGGCCAGGTGATTGGTGTTACTTTTTTCGCCAAAAAACTCGCGCGGCCGCGTCTCGCGGTACATCGACATCAAGTCTTTTTCTTTCTCTTCCGACATCTGCGTTTGCATCCTCTGACATCCTATCCTGTACCGGCCGGCTGGCCATGGCGGCGCGCACGCCGCCTTGCCTGCATTTTACGCCGATGGCGCAGGAGAGGCGGTAATTCATGGAGGCAATTCGCCACCATCACCCTGCGCCGGCTGCACGGGCGCCACGCTTTCCACATGATCGACGTCGATGTCGCCGCCAGCAGGCGCCGTATTGCGCGGCTCCACGCCGGCCCGCTCGCCCGTGCCGGCCGCATCGCTGTCGTTCTCCAGCGCTTCCGCATCCTGGCCCGGCACGCCCTGCATGTCGCTGCCGCTGTCGGAACTGTCGCTGGGACCGAGCGCCCCCTTGCCATGGCCGCTGCCCAGGACGCGGTCAGGCGTGACGGGCAAATTGTCCGGATCGAGTGTGCTACTGCTCATGGCGGCCTCCCGTTCATAAAAAATCAGCTTACTCCGCTGGCCTAGCCAGCGGCGCACGCCTGCACGGCATTTTCCCAGGAGAAATGCGGCGGCGCACAACTATTTTCAGAAATTACTTCACAAATGTACTATTCATTGCTATAGTTAATTCAAGTAAGCATCTTCTCATCCAGAAACTGCTTCATCGGCGGCACGGCGCCCACCAGCGCCATGCCGCCGAACCGACCGGTACGTGGCGAGCCGGCCCATCCACCCAGCCATCATGCACATATTGGAGTCTTATCATGCAAGCCAAATCACTCATCGCAGCATTGTTTGCCATCACCGCCGCCACGTCGGCTTTCGCCCAGAGCGCCGCGCCTGCCGCTGCCAGCCAGCAACTCACGCGCGCTGACGTCACGGCCGAATACATCCGTGCCCGCAACGCCGGCGAAATCGCCACCAGCGAAGTCGACTACCCGAAAACGCCGGCCACCGCCGCCAGCAAAGTGACGCGCGAAGAAGTCATGGCCGAGTTCTACGCCGCCCGCAAGGCTGGCCTGATCCCGCAAACGGAAGCAGACTTTGACGTCGCGCAAACGACCAAGCACGTCGTGAAATAAGAAACCAGTCAGCCGGTTTCAGTCAGTAACACACCTCAGTTGCGGCGCAGCACTCGGGCCACTCCCGAAGCTCACCGCGGCGAGCTGTCAGCAACACCCCCAACACGATCTTTCCCGGAGTCCCTGCATGTCCCTGCACCGCCGTTTGCTTGCCGCCAGCCTGATCCTTGCCTTGAGCGCCTGTGCCGACATGGGCCATATCGCGCCGCAATCGGCCATGCTCGACGCCAACAAGCTGCAGGCGAGCCAGGCCATGGATGCCGCCGCCAGCGCCGCCATCCAATGGCCGCGCACGCAATGGTGGCAAGACTTGCACGACCCCCAATTGAACCGCCTGATGGAGCAGGCGCTGGCCGACAGCCCCACCCTGCGCGGGGCCCAGGCGCGCGTGCGCCAGGCCGAGGCGCTGGCCGGCGCGGCGGAAGACAAGACCCGCCCGCAGGCCGACGCGAATGTTTCCATCAACCGCGAACTGTATTCGCAGCATGGCAGCACGCCGGCGCCCCTGGCCGGCAATTACGCCTGGCGCAACCAGGCCACCGTCACCGCTTCGTACGACCTGGACCTGTGGGGCCGCAACCGCGCCGCCCTGTCCGCCGCCCTGGGCGACGTGCAGATGGCCTCGGCCGAATCGCAGATGGCCCGCCTGGCCCTGGAAACGGCGCTGGTGCGCACCTATATCCAGCTGTCGTATGAATTCCAGCTGCAGGACGTGATCGAACGCAGCCTGGCGCAGCGCGCCCGCATCCTCGACATCACGCGCCAGCGCAAGCAAGCCGGCATCGGCACCGATATTGATGTAGCGCAAATAGAAACCACCTTGCCCGCCGGCCGGCGCCAGCTGGAACAGTCGGCTGAGTCGCTGGCCCTGCTGCGCAACCAGCTGGCGGCCCTGTCGGGCAAGGGTCCGGCGGCCGGTGCGGCGCTCACGCGGCCCGTGCTGCGCCTGGACCAGCCACTGGCCATTCCCGCCGCTCTGCCGGCCGACCTGATCGGCCGCCGCCCCGACATCGCCGCCCAGCGCTGGAGAGTGGAAGCGGCGGCGCAACGCATCGACGCCGCCAAGGCCGAGTTCTACCCGAACGTCAACCTGGTGGCCTTTGCCGGCTTCCAGGCCTTCGGCTTCAGCCACTTCCTCGATGCCAACTCGGACATCCGCGGCGTCTCGCCCGCGCTGAGCCTGCCGATCTTCGCCGGCGCCCGCCTGCGCGCCCAGCTGGGCAGCCAGACGGCCGTGTACGACGGCGCCGTGGAGCAATACAACGCCACCGTCATCAACGCCATGTCGGACGTGGCCAACGCCGTCACGAAGGCCCAGTCGCTGGCCAAACAGCACCAGCTGACCTTGCAGGCGCTGGCCACGGCGCAGCGCGCGCGCGACCTGGCGGAGAAGGCCTACAAGGCGGGCATGAGCGACGCGATCAACATGCTCAACACGCAAGTGGCGCTGCTGGCGGAAGAACAGCAGCAGGCGCAAAATGGGGCGCGCGAGCTCGATCTGTACGTTTCCTTGATGAATGCACTGGGAGGCGGCATCTGAGCTTGCAATCCTGGCATTGCCCTAGCCCAACAAGATACAATCGGAACTTTATTCACACATGAAGGAATATGACATGACCGCTTTTGACGCCACCTCCAAGCGGCTGCAAAACATCCGCACGCGCATGCCAGGCTTCCCCATGGAACTGATGCGCCTGTTGCGCATGACGTACCACATTCAAAAAGGCATGAAGGATCTGACCAACGCGGCGCTGAAAAAGCACGACCTGGTCGATGCCAGCTACATGGTGCTGGCCGTGCTGTACGGCACGGACGACGAAACCTCGAACGCCTGCACCCTGGGCATGGCGTGCCATGAAAAGCCGGCCAACCTGACGCGCGTGTGCAACGACCTGGAAACGCGCGGCCTGATCCACCGCGGCACGCGCCCCGGCGACCGCCGCTCCGTGATGATCTCGCTGACGGACAAGGGCCGCGCCCTGATCGAGACGGCGCTGCCGGACGTGTACCAGGAAACCTCGGCCCTGTACGAAGGTTTCACGGACGAAGAGCTGCAAGTGCTGGACAAGCTGTACATGCGCCAGTTGCGCAACCTCAACAATCTCAACAACCAGAACTGATAGCCTATCGATGACGCCAGCCACAGCAACAAAACCTATATACGGCCCCCTGACCCGGGCGGCCCACTGGCTGGCGCTGGCGCTGCAGGACTGGCGCTCGACGGAAGGCGAACGCTGGATCTACGTCGGCAAGACCCTCATCGCCTCATTCTGCGCGCTGTGGCTGGCCTACCGCCTGGGCCTCGATTCGCCCAGCACGGCGATGACCACCACCATCATCCTGGCCCTGCCCAGCAGCGGCATGGTGCTGGAAAAAAGCTTTTACCGCCTGTGCGGCACCCTGCTCGGATGCACGGCCGCGCTGACCCTGATCGGCCTGTTCCCGCAGCAACCCGTGCTGCTGTTCGCCGGCCTGGCCCTGTGGGTGGGTCTGTGCACGAGCGGCTCGGCCCTGCACCGCAACGCGCAATCGTATGTGTACGTGCTGGCCGGCTACACGGCCTGCATGATCGTGCTGCCCGCCATCGAGCAGCCGATGCAGGTGTTCGCGCTGGCCGTCACGCGCGTGGCTGAAGTGGGCCTGGGCATCATCTGCTCGGCGGCCGTCTCCAGCGTGCTGCTGCCGCGCCACCAGGGCACGCAGGTGATGCGCACGGTGCAAGCGCGCTACGGCAAATTCCTCGCCTTTTGCCAGGACGTGCTGCAGCAAAAACTCACGCCGGCGCAGGTGGAACTGACGCACCTGCAATTCGCCGCCGACGTGGCGGCGCTGGAGCTGGGCCGCTCGGCCGCCCTGTTCGAAGTCACCAGCAAAGTGAGCCACGTGCGCGCGCAAAACCGCAAGCTGCACGCCTTCAACGCCACCTTCATGACGGCGCTGACCACCTTCTATACCTTCCACCGCCTGTTCGACCGCCTGCAGCGCGACGACGAGACGCAAGTCATGCAGGCGTGCACGCCCCTGTACGCCATCGTCGCCGAAGCGCTGCAAACGACGCCGTCGCAAGACTCGCTCGACACCATGCAGCGGCACCTGCAAACGGCGCTGGGCCAGGCCCGCGCGGACATCGACGGCGCCCCCATCGCGCATGCGCAGCGCATCGATTTCGACACCGTGTGCGAGCTGCTCGAGCGCTTCGCGCGCGACATGAGCCGCTTTCACGAAGTGTATTTCAGCCTGGCGCACGATACGCCGCTGGAAATCAGCACGCCGCAGGCCTACGCGCCGAAGACGCCGCCCGCGCTGGTGATCGCCAGCGGCGCACGCGCGGCCATCAGCCTGGCCTTGCTGGCGCTGGGCGCCTACTTTCTCGCCTGGCCCTATGCCAGCACGGCGATGCTGATGGCGGCCGTGTTCTGCGCGCTGGCCTCGTCCTCGCCGCGCCCCATCCTGATGATCCGGCAAGTGCTGGCGGGCTTCTTGATCGCCATGCCGCTGTCGCTCGTCTGCGTGTACTTCGTGCTGGTGCACGGCGACGGCTTCCCCATGCTGGTACTGAGTTTTGCACCCTTCCTCGCCGTGGGCCTGTATCTGATGACGAATCCGGCCAAGCTGGGCGTGGGCCTGGGCGTGTCGACCTTCATCACGCAGATGGCGCCGACGAATCTGATGCATGTCGACGGCGCTGCTTTTCTCAACACGGGCATGGCGCTGATCGTCGGCCTGATGCTGGCCGCCCTCGTGTTTGCCGTGCTGCTGCCCGAGCACACGATGGGCCACAAGGACCATATCGGCCGCGCCCTGTGGCGCGAAGCGCTGCATGCGTGCACGGCGCCGGCGCGACGCGTGAAACACCGTTTCGACAACCGCGTGCGCGACCTGCTCAGCCAGCTCAACGCGGCGGCCGGCCCGGCGCCTGGCGAGGCCACGCGCGCCGTCGTGCGCCAGGCATTGACCCTGCTGGAAATCGGCCACTCGGTGATCGAATTGCGCGAACTGATCGCGACCGCCCGGCCAGGCGCCACGCGCCACGCGCTGCAGCAATGCGTCGACCACATCGCCGGTTGGCTGCGCACGCGCGGCGACACGGCACTGCAGGCAGCCCTGGCGGCCACCCTGCAGACGGGCGCCGTGGTGCGCGCGGCGCAAAACGAAGCCGGCGTCACGCCCGAGCGCAGCGCGCGCCTGCAGACGGCGCTGGCCGACCTGCATTCGATCTACACCTCTTTACTCGACCACATGGCGCCTGGCGCCGGAGACCACCATGCCGCGTGAATTCGCCCTGTTCGGAATTCTGATTCCTACCCTGCTGCCCCTGTTCATCCTCAGCATCGGCCTGCAAACCCTGCTCGACCGCGTGCTGGGCTGGCTGGGCGTGTACCGCATGGTGTGGCACCCGTCGCTGGCGCGGCTGTGCATCTTCATCGCCATCTTCGGCGCGCTGGCCTTATCGCTTTACAAATAAAAAAAACTGTTCAATCCAATCAAGGAAAGGCTGCCGACATGGTAAGCAAACTGACCCGCTATGCAATCACCCTGCTGCTATTGGCCGCAGCCCTGTGGATAGGCAAGACCGTCTGGGACCGCTACATGGAGTCGCCGTGGACGCGCGACGGCCGCATCAAGGCCGACATCGTCAACATCAGCGCCGACGTGGCCGGCACCGTCACGGACGTGCTGGTGCGCGACAACCAGGTGGTGCAAAAGGGCGACGTGCTGTTCGTCGTCGACAAGGAACGCTACACGAGCGCGCTGGCGCAAGCCGACGCCGTGCTGGCGGCGCAAAAAACGGAGATGGGCCGCCGCGGCAAGGAAGCGCAGCGCCGCGCAGGCCTCGACGCCAGCATCATCTCGACGGAAAGCCGCGAAAGCGCCGCCTTTGCCGCCAGCTCGGCCTCGTCGCAAGTGCAGGCCGCCGTGGCCGCCCGCGCGCTGGCGCAATTGAACCTGGAGCGCACCACCGTGCGCGCCCCCGTCAGCGGCTACGTGACGAACCTGAACGTGCACAAGGGCGATTTCGCCGCCGTCGGCGCAGCCAAGCTGGCCGTCATCGACAGCGCCTCGTACTACGTCGTCGGCTACTTCGAAGAGACCAAGCTGGGCATGCTGGCGCAGGACGACAAGGCGGAAATGAATCTGATGAGCGGCGGCACCCTGCATGGCCACATCGAGAGCATCGCGCGCGGCATCACCGACCGCGACGCCGCCACGGGCCGGGAATTGCTGGCCGACGTCAATCCCACCTTCAACTGGGTGCGCCTGGCGCAGCGCGTGCCCGTGCGCATCCACATCGACGAGCAGCCGAAGGGGCAATTGCTGGTGGCCGGCACCACTTGCACCGTGGTGATCACGCCCCACTCGGCGCATTCCGCACCGGCGCCGAAGCCAGCGGCCGCGCACCCGGCATGAGCCGCGGCGGCGCCGGACGCCTGGCGGAAATCGCCCTGTTCCTCGACGCCGCGGCGCTGGGCAGCTTTTCCGCGGCGGGCCGCAAGCACGGCCTGTCGCCGGCCGCCGCCAGCGCCGCCATCGCGCGCCTGGAAACGGCGCTGGGCGTCACCCTGTTCGAGCGCACCACGCGCCAGCTGCGCCTGACGGAAGAAGGTGTGCACTACCGCCACTACAGCGAGCAGGCGCTGGACTTGCTGGCGCAGGCGGAAGACGGCTTGCCTGCGGGCGCCGCCGCCGTGCGCGGCGTGGTGCGCATCTCGGCGCCGTCCGACATCGGCCGCCAGTTGCTGCTGCCCATGCTCGACCGCTTTGCCGCGCTGCACCCGCAGGTGCGCCATGCGCTGACCCTGACGGACGCCACGGCCAGGCTGGTGCAGGACGATATCGACCTGGCCATCCGCTACGGCGAGCTGCCCGACAGCGACATGGTGGCGCGCCTGTTGCACCCGGGCCGGCGCGTCGTGTGCGTGGCGCCCGCGCTGGCCGCCAAGGTGGGCGTGCCGGCCACGCCGCGCGACCTGGCGCTGCTGCCGACGCTCGTGCTCACGGCGGGCGACGGCGCGCCGCAGGAGTGGCGCTACCGCGAAGACGGCAAGCGCCACAGCCTGCGCCCGCAAGGCGCCTGGCACAGCAACGATGGCGAAATCATCCGCCGCTGGGCCGTGGCCGGCCATGGCTATGCCTACAAATCCCTGCTCGACATCGGCGACGACCTGCGCGCTGGGCGCCTGCTCACGGTGCTCGACGATTACTTTGCCGACAGCGTCCCCCTGAACCTGCTGTACCGGCGCAGCCGCTTCCAGCCGCCGCGCGTGGCCCTGCTGGCCGACTTCCTGCTGCAGCAATTCGCCGCCCTGCCGGCGCAGCGCTAGCGGGCCACGGTCAGGGCGCCAGCACGCCCAACTGGCGCAGCAGGGTCAGATTATCTTCCAGGTGCCAGTTGTCGCTGATGCGCCCCTGCGCATTCACCCGGTACAAATCGAACGCGTAAAAGTCGATGGCCTGCCCCTGCCCCTGCAAGGGGCCCTGCGGCGTGGGGAAGACGCCCGTGAAGCGCCCCGTGAAATGCAGGCGCAAGGAGACACGGTCGCCCGCCACCAGCATGTCCTCGATGGCCACCTGCAAATCCGGCACGGCCGCATGAAACACGTCAGATGCCTGCAGCGGACCGGCCAATCCTTGCGCACGCCCGGCGGGCAAGGTGCGGTCGGTGAAATCGTCGGCCAGCGCCTGGCGCGCCAGGGCCGGGTCGCCGCTCTGCCAGAACGCGGCGTAGCGGCGCGCCGCCAGCACCACCTTGTCGGTGATGGCGGCGCCGGCCAGGTGGGCCGGCATGGGCAGGTGCGTGGCGGATTGGGCGGGCGCTGCGGCCAGCAGAGAAAGGGCCAGGATGGCGGGGGCAAGAACAGGTGCGGGCATAATGAATCCAGATGGGTTGATCGGCGTGCCTGCTGCATAGGGCACCCCGTCATTCTGGACTCGCTTGCCCTATTTGATAATTGGCCCCGCACTTGAATCACTTGCTTGCAGTAGTTGAAAATCAGCGGCCGCCGGCCACGTCGAGGATGCTGCCCGTCACATACGTGGCGCCCGGTCCCAGCAGGTACAGGATGGCGTCGGCGATTTCTTCCGGCTGGCCGCCCCGCTGCATGGGCACGCCGGACGCCAGGCGCGCCACCCGTCCCGGTTCGCCGCCCGACGCGTGGATGTCCGTGTAGATGATGCCGGGGCGCACGCCGTTGACGCGGATGCCCTCGGCCGCCACTTCCTTCGCCAGGCCCAGGGTCAAGGTATCGACGGCGCCTTTCGAGGCCGCGTAATCGATGTATTCGCCCGGGGAACCGAGGCGCGCGGCTGCCGACGAGACGTTCACGATGCGCCCGCCCTGCCCGCCATTGGCCGTCGACATGCGCCGCACGGCTTGCTGGCAGCAGAGGAAATAACTGATCACGTTGGTGCGCAGCACGCGTTCGAGGCGCTGCACGGAAATGTCGGCCAGCCGGCATTTCTGCTCCAGCACGCCCACATTGTTGACCAGCGCCGTCAAGGTCCCCAGGCGCGCGTCGACTTCCGCAAACAAGCGCTGCACGTCCGCTTCATCGCTGACGTCGGCCTGCACGGCGATGGCATCGCCCCCGCCGGCGACGATGCGCGCGCACAGCGCCTCGGCCGCCTGCGCATCGCGCACATAGTTGACGCAGACGGCATAGCCCTGGCGCGCCGCCAGCAGGGCCGTCGCCGCGCCGATGCCGCGGCTGCTACCGGTAATCAAGATCACTTCCTTCATTGTCCCTCCTCGATAGTTGTGGTTCCATCATACGCGGACGAAAAAAAACCCGCGCATGGCGGGTTCTGTATGCAAACACCTTCAGTTCCTGAAGTGCGTCATGGCGTACGTCAAGTGCTGCCACCAGTGTTCGCGCGACTGCACGGACGCCAGGCATTTCGCATCGACCTCGTTCTTGAACGCGGGGTCCACGCACGCCTTGGTGACCAGCGCATTGCGCTGGTTTTCCACATTGACGATGGCAATCGCCAGCCAGGCCACGAGGGCGAGGGCCAATACGCACAAGGTCCAGGGCAGCTGTTTCATGACGTTCTCCGGTTTACTTCTTCGCAGGCGTCGGGGCGCGCTCTTTCAGCACGCGCGCCACCAGTTCATCCATCACGCGCAGGGTCGCTGTCTGGGTTTGCGGCTCGGACTGGCCCGGACGCGACAGCTGCGCCGGCGACGTGACGAAGCGGCCATCGATGACGATGGTCGGCGCGCTGTCGATCTTGCTGGCGGTGATCAGCTGCTCATTGCGTTTCAGCTTGGTCTGCACGCCGAAGGAATTGAACATGTCCAGGTATTTCGCCTTGTCGATGCCGTTCTTGACCAGCAGCTCGAGGATGGCGTCATCGCGGTTCAGGCGGTTGCGCTCGACGTGGATGGCGCGGAAGATCTTGTCGTGGAACTGGTCCAGCTGGCCCATCGCTTCCAGCGTGGCGTAGGCGTGCGCCTGCGCATCTTTCGGGCCATTGAAGGCCAGGTGGATGCGGCGGAAGGCGATCTTGTCGCCCTGCTTCTTGACCCAGTCGTGCATCAGCGGATCGAGCGCATAGCAATGCGGGCAGGAATACATGAAGTACTCCACCACTTCCACCTTCTTGCCCGTGTCCGTGCGCACTGGCGTCGGGAGCGTGGTAAAGCCGGTATCGGCCGCCATGGCGCCGCCGGTGGCCGCCACCAGGGTGACGGCGGCAAACAGGGGACGCAAGAAACGCAGAAAACGCATAATAATCCTTCATCATAAAGTGGTCGTGAACGGGGCGAGATTACCACTTTTTGCGCCTGGCGATGAGGCCCGGGCGGAAAAAAGCCATGTTTATCGCCCCGGTTTGCGCCAGCTTAAGCCGTATTTAAGCCCCGCTGCACCCGCGCCTCAAAAATGGTAGCGCGCCGACACGCGCAGCTGGCGCGCATCCTTGAGGTAAATGCTGGAACGGCAGCCGGGCGCATCGCCGTAATGGCGGCGGTTGGCCAGGTTACTGCCGGCCAGTTCCAGCTCCCAGGCGCCCAGCTTGTGCGCGTAGCGCCCGTCCACGGTGGCAAACGCGGGCACCTGCGCCAGGCAGCTGCCGGCGAAATCGGGGCCATAGCGCAGCGCGCGCAGCCATTGCACGCCCACGTCGGCACTGGCGCCGCCCTGCCCCGTCCAGTACAGGCGCAGGCCGGCCAGGGTTTTCGGCACGAGGGCGATATCCGGGCCGTCATAGGCATAATCGTCGTAGCGCGCATGCACTTGCCGCAGTTGCCCGTCGAGGCGCCAGTCGCGCGCCAGCGCCATGCTGGCCTCGATGGCGATGCCGTCGCGGCGCGAGGGGTCGAGGTTGCCCGCAAAGCCCAGCTGGCCCAGGCTTTGGTCGAAAACGATCTGGTTGCTCAGGCGCTCGCTGAATACGCGCACGGAAGCGCTGCGCGCCGCGTCGCCGACGGTGGCGCCCACTTCCATTTCGCGCCGCAACTGGCCCGCCAGGGGGCGGTAGCCGGCGCGGGTATAGCCATCGTCGTCGATGCGGTAGCTGCGCGCGGCCTTGGCGTAGACGCTCAGTTGCGGGCGCAATTGCAGGCTGCCCTGCAAGTCCCAGGCATTCTGGTTTTCCCAGTCGCTGCCGCCGGCGGGCAGGTCGGCCGGATCGAGCTGGAACTGCTCATGCCGCAGCCCCAGCAGCAGGCGCGGCGCATACGGGCCGCCGAAGGCCAGCTCTTCGCGCAGCAGCAGCGCGCGCGAATACTGGCGGCGCTGCCCGTCGCCGTCGCGGTCCGAGCGCCGCTGCCACTGCATCAGGTCCAGGCCCACTTCCGTATCCGTGCCCACGCCGCCCACCTTGCCGTAATGGCGCAGGCGGGGCGCCAGTTGCCGGCGGCGGCTGCTGTACCTCGATTCGCTGCTGCCGTCCTCGCCCGCATAGTGGGCCGTGGCGCGCTTTTCCCGCTGCGACAGTTCCACGCCCAGCTCGAAACTGCCCACATAGCGCTGCACGAAGGCGCTGGCGCGCCGTACCTCATAGCGGTACAGGTCTTCCGGGCGCGCCGCCAGCAAGGCCAGGAACGGCGCCTCGGGCGCGGGATAGCGGGTCTCCTGGTTCAGCTGGTCGGCGCTGAAGCCGAAGCGGCCCTGGCGCGCCTTCCATTCCGCGCCGCCGTTGATGCCGCGCTGGTGAAACACGCTGCCATCGCGGTAATTGCCATTGCGCAGCCCATCCATGGCCACATCGAGCGTCATGCCGTCCTGCTCGCGCGACAGGGCGCCGCGCACGCTGTGCTGGCCGCCCTGCGCCAGCTCGGCGGACACGTCGCCATGCGTGACGCCGGCCGCGCCGGCATCCACGCCTTCCTGCGCGCACGCCGGCATGGCCAGGGCGCACAGCAGCAAGGCACGCGTGGCGATGGTCAGGACGGGAGGGGCAGGCATCATGGCGGCAGGCTTGAGGCGTCACCGCGGCGCGGATGCGCGCTGGTGGAACGGAGGGATGGCAAAAGCGAATCATTATACGCACGGCGCACGGCGCCGCAAGCGCCAGCCCGGCGGTACTTTCCTTATGCCAATATTTTATTGGTGATTTGGCATTTTTGTAGGTATATTAAGGTGCGCCCGGCGATCCTGGGCGCAGCCGACTGCATTTAAAAATCAACAATAAGAAGTCACTGTGGGAGTCACGCATGGAAAGTCGTAGCACAACGCGCCGGGGGCCGCCAAGTCCCCGCGGCACGCGCCGCAGCATTGGTTTTTTCCCCATCTCGGGCAAGCTCAAAGCCCTTTCCATCACCGCCATGCTGCTGGCCGGCCTTGCTTTGCAGGCCGACCTGTTCGCCCAGCCGGGTCAAGGCAAGCCGGCCGGCGCGCCCACGCCGCTGGCGCCGTCCGCCGACGGCATCGCCCTGGCGTCGCCGCATGCGTCGGCCGTCAGCACGCCCAGCGCCAGCAATGCCTGGGGCGGTGCGCGCACAGGCGCGCAAGCGATCCTGTCGGACCGCGTCGTCGATTACCAGATCGAAGCGACGCTCGATCCCGTCAAGCACACGATCGACGGCCAGCAGAAACTGCGCTGGCGCAACCGCAGCGCGCAAGCCGTCAGCAGCGTCTACCTGCACCTGTACCTGAATGCCTTCGAAGGCGAACATTCGACCTTCTTCACCGAAAAGCGCAAGCTCGACACGGGCTTCCGCTCGGGCGTCGACACGCGCGACGGCGAGTGGGGCTACATCGAACTGCGCAGCATGACGCAGAACGGCGCCAAGGCGCCCTGGCATTTCGTCCAGCCGGACAACGGCCCGGCCACCGACCGCACGGTCGTGCGCGTCGATTTGCCGCAGGCCGTCGCGCCGGGCGCCGAGACGACGCTCGACATCCGCTTCTTCGACCAGTTGCCGCGCGTCATCGCGCGCACCGGCTATTTCGGCAGCTTCCACCTGGTGGGCCAGTGGTTCCCCAAGATCGCCGTGCTGGAACTGCCCGGCGAACGGGGCGCCACCGCGCCGCGCTGGAACGCGCATGAATTCCACCTCAATTCGGAGTTCTACGCCGATTTCGGCAACTACGACGTAAAGCTGACCGTGCCCAAGGAGTACACGGTGGGCGCCACGGGCGAACTGCAGGGCGCGCCGCAGGAAAAGAACGGCATGCTCACGCATCACTATGTGCAGGGCGACGTGCACGATTTCGCCTGGACGGCCGACAAGCGCAGCGCGCAGCCGTTGACGGGCAGTTGGAGCGGCCCGGGCAGCCCGCCGGTGGCCATCAAGGTGCTGTACCCGCCCGAATACGCATCGAACGCGGCGCCCGCGCTGCAGGCGGCGAAGGATTCGCTCACGTATTTCTCGCGCACCCTGGGCCCGTATCCGTACAAGACGCTGACGGTGGTGATTCCGCCGTTTAACGCGGCCGAAGCGGGCGGCATGGAATACCCGACCTTCATCACGGCCTCGAGCTACGCCAACCTGCAGCCGAAGACCATTCCCGAATTCGGCCTCGATTTCGTCACCATCCATGAATTCGGCCATGGCTATTTCTATGGCATCCTGGCGTCGAACGAGTTCGAGGAACCCCTCCTCGACGAAGGCTTGAACGAGTACTGGGACCAGCGCATGCTGCGCGCGCGCGGCCAGGATATCCACGCCACCACGCCCCTGCTCAAGCGCCTGGGCTTCGATCCCGTCTTCAAGGTCTTCGAATTCGAGCGCATGGCCGCGCCGCGCCAGGATGCGGCCGACCCGCTGGGCCAGAACGCGTGGAACCGCCTGCAGGGCGTGGGGCCCGTCTACAGCCGCACGGCCATCACCATGCGCGACCTGGAAGCGCGCATCGGCAGCGACGCCATGGAACGGGGCTTCAAGGCCTATTACGAACAGTGGAAATTCCGCCACCCGAGCGTGGCCGACCTGCGTGAAACGCTGGCCGAGGCGACGGGCCAGCGCCGCATCGTGGAACAGGTCTTCGCGCAGCAAGTCTATGCCAGCGCGAATATCGACGACCGCATCGGCACCTTCACCAGCGAAGAACAGACGCCGCTGGCCGGCATGGCGGTGGTGAACGGCAAGCGCGTGGAACATACGGCCGAAGCGCTGGAAAAAGAGGAGAAAAAGGTACGCGAGGCGTGGGACAAGGCGCATCCGGACGCCAAGCCCGGCACGGGTCCGTATCCTTATCTCACCAGCGTGGTCTTGCGCCGCCGCGGCGCGCCCGTGCCGCAGGTGCTGCTGGTGAAATTCGCCGACGGCAGCTCCGAACGCGTGGTGTGGGATAACGAGCAGCTGTGGCAGCGCTACACCTGGAGCAAGCCCGTGAAGGCCGTCTCGGCCGAACTCGATCCCGACCGCGTGCACTACCTCGACGTCAACAAGCTCGATGACAGCCGCACCCTGAAAGCCGACACCTCGGCCGCGCGGCGCTGGAGCTTCGACCTTGCCGCCGCCTTCCAATACCTCCTTTCCCTGATTGCCACCGTATGAGCGCCACTTCCACGACACGGGCCAGCGGCCTGACCCTGACCACGCGCGCCAGCCGCGCCGCCCTGCAATGGCGCTTGCTGCTGCTGTGGGCGGGCCTGCTGCTGATCCCCGCCATCCTTGCCGTCATACCCCTCTGGCGCACCTTGAGCGCCAGCCTCGATAACGCCGTGCATGCGGCGGCCCTGGCGCACAAGCTCGACCTGATGACCCTGGCCGACCTGGTGGCCAACACGGGACGCAACGGCGCCGCCATCAGCCAGGCCGCCATCACCGGCGTCGTGCTGGCCCTGCTGCTGTCGCCGCTGCTGAGCGGCCTGGTGGTGACGGCCGCGCGCGCGCCAGCGCCACCCGGCTTCGGCCCTCTGCTGACGGGCGCCTTCAGCGAATACGGCCGCATGCTGCGCATGTTGCTGTGGAGCATCGTGCCGCTGGGCGTGGCGCTGGCGATCGGCGCCGGCGCGCTGAAACTGGCCGACAAGCACGCGGCGAAAGCCATCCTGGAAGCGGACGCCGACCTGGCCCGCCACCTGGCCTTGCTGCTCACGGGCTTGCTGTTCCTGCTGGCCTGCGCCACGCTCGACGCCGGCCGCGCGGCGCTGGCCGTCGACCGCCGCCGCACATCGGCCGTCAAGGCCTGGTGGCGGGGACTGGGCATGCTGCGCCGGCGTCCGCTGGCCAGCCTGGCCATCTACCTCGTCATCACCTTGCTGGGACTGGCGCTGTATGCGCTGCTGGGCGTGGCGCGCCTGAACCTGGCCGCGCCCGGCCCGCTGGCCATCGTGGCCGGCCTGCTGGTGACGCAGCTGGCGGCGCTGGTGCTGGCGTGGATGCGCAGCGCGCGCCTGTTCGCCTTGATCGACGTCAAGCGCTCGCTCGCGTAGTCAAGCCCCCAGGCGCCCTTCATCGGCCAGGAAGTCGATGAAGGTGCGCACTTTCGACGACAGGTAGCGGCGGCTCGTGTACACGGCGTACACCTTGCCGCCCGCCAGCTTGAAATCGTCGAAGAGGCGCACCAGGCGCCCCGCCGCCAGGTCCGCATCCGTCTGCCACGACGGCAGCAGCGCGATGCCCATGCCGTCGAGCGCGGCCGCGTGCAGCAGGCTTTCGTTATTGCATTGCAGGACAGGCGAGAACTTCACCGTCTCGCGCCCCTGTGCCCCGTCGAAGGCCAGTTCATTGCCGTTCGCCAGCAAGGAATAGCTGATCATGGCGTGCTGCGCCAGGTCCTGCGGCAGGTGCGGGTGGCCCGCGCGCGCCAGATAGGCGGGCGCGGCCACCAGGTGGAATTCGATGCTGCCGATGGGCCGCGCGATCAGGGCCGGCGATGGGGCCTGGCTCACACGCAGGGCCAGGTCGAAGCCCTCTTCCACCAGGTTCACCACTCGGCCGCTCAGGTCGATGTCGAACGTGACTTCCGGAAAACGTTCACGGTAGACGGCCAGGGTGCGCGTAAAGATGGCGTTGGCGAACCAGACAGGGGCGCTCAGGCGCAGCATGCCGCGCGGCACCACCGTCGTGCGGCCCACGGTCGCCTCCACCTCGTCGAGATTGTCGAGCATCTCGCGGCACTGTTCGAAATACACCTTGCCGATTTCCGTCAGGCTCAGGTGGCGGCTGCTGCGGTTCAGCAAGCGCGCGCCCAGGTGGCGCTCCAGGTGCATCACGTGCTTGCTGACCATGGCCGGCGACAGATCGAGGCGCTCGCTGGCGCGCACGAAACTGTCCAGTTCCACCACGGCGCGAAACACGCGCATGCTGCGCAAAGTATCCATGACTACCCAATCATCAACAAAATGGAAATGATATATCAATAATGGCGATCTTGATCAACTGACCGCGCATGACTATCATCATTCCATCATCAGCCATTCCCACCAGGAGCCGCCATGCAAGAGCACACCTTCCCCACCTATTTCCTGTCGCACGGCGGCGGCCCGTGGCCGTTCATGAAAGACCAGTTCGGCGGCCGCTACGACGTGCTGGAAGCGTCGCTGCAGGCTATCCCGCGCCAGGTCGGCGCGCGTCCCAAGGCCGTGCTGGTCGTCACGGCGCACTGGGAAGGGCCGCAATTCCTCGTTTCGGCCAGCCCCCGTCCGGGCATGATCTACGATTATTCTGGCTTTCCGCCGCATACGTACCAGATCCAGTACCCGGCGCCGGGCGCGCCGGAACTGGCGGCGCAAGTCAAACAATTGCTCGACGCTGCCGGCCATCCGGCGCGCCTGGATCACGAGCGGGGTTTCGACCACGGCACCTTCAGCGCCCTGTTCCCCATCTACCCGCAGGCGGACATGCCGCTGGTGCAACTGTCGCTGAAACACGGCTACGACCCGCTCACGCACGTCGAAGTGGGCCGCGCGCTGGCCAGCCTGCGCCGCCAGGGCGTGCTGATACTCGGCAGCGGCCTCAGTTATCACAACCTGCGCCAGTTCGGCCAGGCGGGCGCCGTCGCTTCGCACCAGTTCGACGCGTGGCTGCGCCAGGCCATGGCCCTGCCGCCGGCGCAAAGGCTGAAACAATTGCTGGCCTGGGACCAGGCGCCGGGCGCGCGCCAGGCCCATCCCCAGGAAGACCATCTGCTGCCGCTGATGGTGGCGCTGGGCGCGGCCGAGCGGGAAGCGGCGCACGTCGTGTACCACGAGGAGGATTTCTTTGGCGCGCTGGCGGTGACCAGCTTCAAATTCGGCTAATCGGCCAGCGCATGCAAAAAGCGCCGCGACATTGCTGTCGCGGCGCTTTTTGCATGGTGAAGCGGTAACTTACGTGCCGCGCTTGCCGCGCGCCGCATTCCTGGCCTTCTCGGCGGCGATTTCCGCCGCCTTGGCCGCTTTTTCCGCCATCTCTGCCGCGTGCTGGGCCAGCAGGGCCGCGCGCGTGTCCGGCGTTTCCAGCGAAATGCGTCCCAGGATGCCGCTGCGGTAGTCGAGCAGCAGGGTATGCGAGGCTTTCTCGAAATCGTAGTCGCCGCCCTTGATGCGGAAGCCGCGCTTGGCGGCGATGCCCTCGACCACGCCGATGGCGTCGACTTCATCGACCTTGGTGCCGTAGCGGGCCGCCAGCAAGTCCGGATAGCGCTTGAGCAATTCCTCGGCCAGGAACACGGCCACTTCCTCTTCGATCAGCGCGTTCGAGCCGATGGCGTGGCTGGCCGCCAGCATCAGGCCGTCGCTGGGGATGGCGATCTTCGGCCACAGCATGCCGGGCGTGTCGACCAAAATCGTGTTCTTGTCCAGGTACAACTTTTGCTGCATCTTGGTGACGGCCGGCTCGTCGCCCACCTTGGCCACGCGCTTTTTCAGCAACGCATTCATCAGGGTCGACTTGCCCACGTTGGGGATGCCCATGATCATGATGCGCAGCGGCTTCGTCGGCACGCCACGGTGCGGCGCCAGCGATTTCGCCAGTTCCGGAATGCGCGCCACGTCGCCCGGCTTCTTGGTCGTCATCGCATACGCGGTCACGCCTTCCTGGGCGTTGAAATAGGCCACCCAAGCGGCGGTGGCGGCAGGATCGGCCAGGTCGGTCTTGTTGAGGATTTTCAGGCAAGGGCGCTGGCGGAACAGGCGCAGCTCGTCCACCATGGGATTGCAGCTGGCTGCCGGCAGGCGCGCGTCCACCACTTCAATCACCAGATCGGTGTTTTCCATGGTCTCGGCCGCTTTCTTGCGGGCCGCGTTCATGTGTCCTGGGTACCATTGTATCGCCATGCTCTTGCTTTCAAAATCGTTCGGTCAATCCGCTATTTTACGTGGTTGCCGCCACGACGTCCCATTTTCCGCCGCCAACACCAGCCGTGCGACACGAACGAGACAATTGGTGATAATTTGGCAGTTACATGAATGATAAGATTCGCAGTCCGTCCATCCTGGACGGTTTCCCATCGCAAGCTTAACCTGGCACGCAATCCATGCACTTTCCCCGCTTTTGCCTCCTCGCCTCCCTTTATGCCAGCCTGCTGCCCGCCATGGCCCAGGAACAAGCGGCGGCGCCGGGCGACGCGGCAAGCCAGGAAATGCAGCAGATTGTCGACGTGCAAAGCACGCGCGATCCCGACCTGCGCCCCTACCGCACCATGCTCAAGGGACTCGATGCGTATGCCGACCACCAGCGCCTGGCGCCGGGCGCGCCGCTGCGCTTCATGCTGATTCCCGTCACGCCGCAGGCCAGGCTCGACGGCGTGACACTGCACCTGTCGGCCGACAACCTGTCGATCCCCGTGCCGCTGGCGGCGGACGGCGGCTTTACCTTGTCGCGCGACAAGACCGCCTACGATGCGAATGCCGACCTGGTCAGCAACAAGAAGCGCGACACCTTGCGCTGGCGCGCCGACATCCACACGCCGGGCCTGCCCCAGAACGTGCGCCGCCTGGGCGACTTGCGCCTGGAATGCGAAATCCGCTGGGCCGTCGAGCAGGATGAGTTGTCCTTTGTCCGGCGCAACCTGTTCCGCCTGGCAGGCGGGCCATGCCACTCGTCGCTGATCCACGTGCCGTTTCCCGTGGTGCACAAGCTGCTTGCCGTGCAGGCGCGCTCGGGCGAGCGCACGCTGGACATCCGCGTCACGCAAGACCGGCAACGTTTCGTGCCGCCGCTGCATGACCTGAACTGGGACGACAATACCCTGCTGACCCTGACCTACGCCGACGACGGGAAAATGGCGGGAGCCGCCCCGGCAGCGCCCTCGCAGGCAGCGCAGCGCCAGTAAAGCGCCGCCCGCGCAGCCAGGTCAAATATTTCCACATGGATTCTTATATTTACTGAAAGAAATAAAGAAGTATGTTCTAATATCGCCTCTTAAATGAAAAGCAATTATTTTCCAGGCTGGCTAGCGCCGGGTGCAGGGAGATAGGCGATAGGGATGGCTCGATATGGTGATGGAACACACTGGCAAGGCGCCAGCGGCACACGTGGAATGCGAACGTGGCAGCGCGCGCCCGGCCAAGACGGCGGCCAAGCGCGTGCCGCGCAATGGCAGCCTGTTGCAGTGGAAGAAGGAATGCCGGCAATTGCAGGGGCAAGTGGCGCAGCTGGAAGAGCGCCTGAAGCGCCAGAGCGCCGACAGCTATGGCTTGCAAGTGCTGTATGACCAATTGGTCAATGAAATCAAGCACCACCGCGACATGTTACAGCTCGACAGTTTTGACGCGGATAAATCATCGCTCGTCTACACGCAAGCCTGGCGCCGCTTCATGGCTGGCGACGCGCTCGACTACCAGACGCACCGCCACACGAATTCCCGCAGCCGCCCCAGCCTGCTGTAGTTCAAGCTCACTCCTTACAGCTCCGCCAGCGCCTTCACGTGCGCGGCCACGCTGCGGCCCAGCGACGACAGGTTGTAGCCCCCTTCGAGGCAGCTGACGATGCGGCCCTTGCCATACTGATGGGCCACGGCCATCATTTGCTGCGTCATCCACGTGTAGTCGGCCTCCACCAGGCCCATGCCGCCCACGTCGTCTTCGCGGTGGGCGTCGAAACCGGCGGAAATGAAAATCATCTGCGGCTGCTGCCGGTGCAGCGCGGGCAGCCAGTGATCGAGCACCAGCTGGCGCACGGCGTCGCCTTTCGAGCGGGCCGGCACGGGCACATTGACGCGCGTGTCCGTGTACGATTCCACGTCGCTGTACGGATAGAACGGGTGCTGGAAAAAGCTGACCATCAGGATGCGCGGATCGTGCGCCACGGACTCGGCCGTGCCATTGCCATGATGTACGTCAAAGTCGACGATGGCGACCCGTTCGAGTCCGCGCACGTCGAGCGCATGCTTGGCGGCGATGGCGACGTTATTGAACAGGCAAAAGCCCATGGGCTCGCTGGGCCGCGCATGGTGGCCGGGCGGGCGGATCGCGCAAAAGGCGTTGCTGATCTCGCCGTCGATGACGGCGTCCGTGGCTGCCACGGCCGAGCCAGCGGCGGCCAGCGCCGCATCGTAACTGTGCGCATTGAGCAGGGTGTCGCCGTCGAGCGGGTAATAGTCGCCCGCGGGCGGCACGTTGTCGCGCACGAGGCCGATGGCCGTGGCGCTGTGGTTGCGCTCGATATCGGACAATTGCGCGCGCACGCCGTCGCGGTGCTCGACCAGGTCGCTGATGTGCGCCAGGATCAATTGATCGTTGATGGCCTGCAAGCGGGCCGGCGATTCGGGATGCCAGTCGCCCATTTCGTGGCGCTGGCAATCGGGATGGGTATAAATGGCTGTGCTCATGCGCTGTACTGGTTACCTCTGTCTCTGCTCTCTATCCATACCGGGAACGCATGCCGGAATCACTGCAGAGCATTCCTGCCTGCCTGGCCCGTTCTCGCATAAAATCACTGGCTGGTCTGTGCCGCCCTTGCCGCCTTTGCTGTCACGCTAATCTACCACGAGCGCGCAGGCGGCGGGCGGCGCGGTTTGACCTGGCCAAAGCGATTGTAAATTAAATAATCCGTCTCACTGTGATAGAAATAGCATGTTTTCGAAAATACACCAGGCCGCACAGCAGATCGGCGAAGTTCTCGTCGGCAAACAGTTACAGATCCGCCAGACCCTCGCCTGCGTGCTGGCCGGCGGCCACCTGCTGATCGAGGACGTGCCCGGCGTGGGCAAGACGACCCTGGCGCATGCGCTGGCCATCTCGCTGGGCCTGCAATGGAAGCGCCAGCAATTCACCAGCGACCTGCTGCCCGCCGACGTGGCCGGCATGAGCGTGTATGACCGGGGCAGTGGCAGTTTCATCTTTCATCCAGGCCCCCTGTTTACCCAGGTGCTGCTGGCCGACGAGATCAACCGCGCCACGCCAAAGACGCAATCGGGCTTGCTGGAAGCGATGGAAGAGCGGCAAGTGACGCTCGATGGCGTCACGCGCGCGCTGCCGCAGCCGTTTTTCGTCATCGCCACGCAAAACTGCGCGCACCAGCTGGGCACCTTCCCGCTGCCCGAATCGCAGCTGGACCGTTTTCTCATGTGCGTCACCCTGGGCTACCCCGATGCGGCCGCCGAACGGGAACTGCTGCTGGGCGCAGACCGCCGCGCCATGCTGCAAACCTTGCCAGCCGTCATGAACGCGGAAGAATTGCTGCAGGCGCAAGCAGGCCTGCGCGCCATCCACGCCTCACCTGCCGTCGTCGACTATGTGCTGTCCCTCGTGCATGCCACCCGCGTGCCGGGCGTGTTTGCCGATGGCCTGAGCCCGCGCGCCGCGCTGGCCTTGCTGCAGGCGGCGCGCGCCTGGGCCGCCCTGGCCGGACGCGACCACGTCACGCCCGACGATGTGCAAGCCGTACTCATTCCCGTCTGCGCCCACCGCCTGCACGCCGCGCAAGGGGTCACGGACAGCCGCATGCTGCTGCAGCAATTGCTGCTGGCGACACCCGTCTGACAGCCGTGCGCCTGCGCACCATCCGCTGGCTGCCGGCGCGCCCCTGGCTGGGCGCGCAGCGCGTGCACATCCGTCCCTCGCGCGCGGGGCTGGCGTTTGCCGCGCTGCTGCTGGCGCTGTGGATCGCGGCCGTCAACTACCGCCTGGGCCTGGGCTACGCGCTGACCTGTTTCGCGGCCGCCTGCGCCATCGCCGACATGCTGTTTGCCAGCCGTAACCTGGCGGGCCTGGCGTTGGCCGCCACCCCGGGCAATCCCGTGTTCGCGGGCAGCCAGGCCACGTTCACCTTGCGCCTGATCAACCGCAGCACGCGCCCGCGCCATGCGATCCACCTGGCCATGCGCGATTCGGCGGCGGCACCCGGCCCGGTCGACATCGCCGCCCACGGGGAAACGGCCGTCACCATCGTCGTTGCGGCGCGGCAACGTGGATGGGTGATTGCCCCGCCGGTGCGCCTGTCCGGCAGTTTCCCGCTGGGCCTGTTTATCGCCTGGTGCCATTGGCAGCCCGAGGCGCGCGTGCTTGTGTATCCTCAGCCAGAGCACAACGCACCGCCGCTGCCCTTGCCGGCCGGCACGGTACAGCAGACACGGCAACAAGCACGGCCACGCATGTCCGATGGCGCCCTGGAACTGACAGTGGAACTGGCGGGCGTGCGCGCCTACCAAGCGGGCGACCCGCTGCGGCGCCTGGCCTGGCGCCAGATCGCCCGCCATGACGGCGAGCATTTATTCAGCAAGCAATTCCAGCCAGCCGCCGACGCGCCAACGGGAGCCGCCCCTGACAGCATCGTGCTCGAGCACGCCGCCCTGCACGCGCTGGCGCCGGAAGCGCGATTGTCGCGCCTGGCCGCCTGGGTGCTGCAGGCGGAACGCACGGGCCTGCCATACGGCTTGCTCCTGGGCACGCTGACCGTGGCGCCGGCCCTGGGCGCCAGCCAGCGCGACGCCTGCCTGCGCGCGCTGGCCCTGCACGATTTGCCACAGGACGAGGCCATGCCATGAGGCAATGGCTAGCCAACTTGCCGCGCGACAAGGCCGACATCCTGCTGCTGTTGCTGGCCGCCGCCATGGTGCTGGCGCCGCACGCGCTGCACCTGCCTGTGTGGCTGTCGGCCGCCGCCGCCGCGCCCCTGCTGTGGCGCGCCTTCATCACCGTGCGGGGCCGGCGCCAGCCGCGGCTGGCCGTGCTCGCGCCGCTGGCCTTGCTCGGCATCGCCGCCGTCTATGTCAGCTACGGCACCGTGCTGGGACGCGATGCGGGCGTGGCCATGCTGGCCTTGCTGCTGGCCTTGAAATCGCTGGAAATGCATGGCCGGCGCGACATCTTCGTCTTAGTCTTCCTCAGTTTTTTCCTCCTGTTGGCGAACTTCTTTCATGCGCAAGGCATCGTCAGCGCCGCCTGGATGCTGGCCACCGTCATCGTCCTGCTGGCCGGCCTGCTGTCGTCCCAGTATGGCGCCGTGCAACCGCGCCTGGCGCACAGGCTGGGCTTGCTGGGGCGCATGCTGGCGCTGGCCATCCCCCTGTCGGCCGTGATGTTTCTTGCCGTGCCACGCGTCGACGGCCCCCTGTGGGGCGCGGCACCAGAAGGCACGCAGGCGCGCACGGGCTTGTCCGACAGCATGCGGCCGGGCGCCATCGCTTCGCTGGCCCTGTCAAGCGAACCCGTCTTCACAGCCCGTTTCAGCACCCCGCTCCCGCCGCAAGACCAGCTGTATTGGCGCGGCGTGGTGCTGGGCGACTTCGACGGCGCAACCTGGACGCGCAGGGGCGCTGGCCAGCGCACGCCTGCCGCCGACAGCCGGATAGACATCGCCCTGGAAGGCCAGCCCAGCCAGTACGAAGTGACGTTGCAAGCGAGCGGCCAGCGGCGCATCTTCGCGCTCGACGTGCCGCGCAGCATCGAACGCTTGCCCGGCAATCCGTACGTCGTGTCGTCCGCGCTGGAAGTGCTGACCATACAGCCCATTACTTCGACCGTACGTTACCGCGTCAGTTCCCAGCCCCGCTACCGCTTGCAGGCCAGCCTGACTTTTGCCCAACAGCAGCCCTGGCTGGCATTGCCTGCCGGCAGCAATCCGCGCAGCGTGGCCTGGGCCCGCGCATTGCGCGGCCATGGCGCGCAGGCGCTGGCGCCCGCCGACGCCATGGCCGCCGTGCTCGAGCACTTCCGCCGCGCACCCTTCCGCTACACCCTGCAGCCGCCGCTGCTGGGCAAGCATGGCGTCGACGACTTCCTGTTTGTCACGCAAGCGGGCTTTTGCGAACATTACGCGGGCAGCTTTGTCGTGCTGATGCGCGCCATGGGCATTCCCGCGCGCGTCGTCACCGGTTACCAGGGTGGCCTGCATGGTGCGGCAGACAACAGCCTGAGCGTGCGCCAGTCCGACGCCCATGCGTGGAGCGAAGTGTGGCTGGCGGGCCGGGGCTGGGTGCGCGTCGATCCCACCAGCGCCGTCGCGCCCCTGCGCACGGAGCGCAACCTCGATGCCGCCCTGCCGCCGGCCCCGTCGCCGCTGACGGCATGGCGCGCCTTGGCCGGCCTCGACGGCGGCGCGCACGGAGCGCTGGCCGCGTGGCGCCAGCAATGGCAGCAAGCCGAGCAAGCCTGGAGCAGCTGGGTGCTCGACACCACGCCGCAACGCCGGCGCGCCATGCTCGATGGCTTGAAAAACGTGCCTGCAAAAAAGCTGGCAGTCGCTTGCGCCTTGCTGGCCCTGCTGTCCGCCTTGGCCGGCGCACTGGTCTGGTGGCGGCAGGCGCGGCAAGGCGATCCGCTCGACGCCCTGTACGCGCAGTTTTGCCACCGGCAGGCGCGGCGCGGCTACAGCCGTGCGCCGCATGAAGGCCCGCACGGTTATGCTGCCCGGTTGGCCGCAGGCAAGGCCACGCCCGAAGCGCACGCCGCCATCGCACAGTTTCTGGCAATCTATGCCGCGATGAAGTATGGTAATGCCAACCCAGACGAACAACTCCGCGCGCGGCGCAGCTTGCGCCGCCTGTTAACCCAATGCCGATGAGACGCTCCTTGTTACCGATCAAAACCTCCGCCCTGTCCCTGCTCCTCTCCCTTCCCCTGTGCCTGTCCACCGCGCACGCAGGCGAAAACAGCAATATTTCCGACGCCGACCGCGCCCGTGCCGTGCGCGCGGCCAAGGCCCAGCCCGTCAAGAAGGTTGCCGGCAAGCCGGCGGCGAAGAAAGTACCGGCGAAATTCGACTTCGAAGGTGAATTTGTCGACTATGCCAACTGGAAAGAAGTACGCGCCTTCCTCGACGACATGTCCGCCAAGCATGGCTTTAACCGCGCCGAACTCGATACCCTGATCGGCAAGGTGCGCTATGTCGAATCGACCGTGCAACTGATGAAGCCGGCCCCGCCGGGCAAGCCGAAGAACTGGCAAGCGTACAGCGCCCGCTTCATCGAGCCGGTGCGCATCAATGCGGGCGTGAAATTCTGGGAAGAAAATGCGGAAGCGCTGGCGCGCGCCGAACGCGAATATGGCGTGCCGGCCGAAATCATCGTCGGCATCATCGGCGTGGAAACGGTGTACGGACGCAACACGGGCCGCTTCCGCGTGCTCGACGCGCTGACCACCCTGGCGTTTTCCTATCCGGAAAGCCCGACCCGCGCCGCGCGCATGGAGTTTTTCAAGGGGGAACTGGAAAACGCGCTGCTGTATGCGCGCAAGGATGGCATCGATCCCTTGACCCTGCTCGGCTCGTATGCGGGCGCCATCGGCTTGCCCCAGTTCATGCCTAGCAGCATCATGAAATATGCGGTGGACTTCGATGGCGATAGTCACATCGACCTGCGCAATTCCACGGCCGACGCCATCGGCAGCGTCGCGCATTTCCTCGTCGAACACGGCTGGCGGCGCGACGATCCGGCCATCAGCACCTATCCCGTCACCGTTTCGGCCAGCCGCGCCTGGGAAAAGTTCATCGGCCAGGGCTTGCAAGCCAAGTACCGGCTGGCGGAATTGCAGGAGGCCGGCGTGAGCGCCGCCCCGTCCACGCCGCAGAACATGTTGTTCGGCCTGATCGATCTGCAAAATGGTTCAGAAGCAACTGAGTATCACTTGGCAACCAATAACTTCTTTGCTATAACTCAGTACAACAGAAGTTATTTTTATGCCATGTCAGTGATCGACTTGGGCAAGGCTATCAGTCAAGTGCGCGCACGCTAACTGAAAGTCGGTGTAAAGTTATAATATTACTTGTAAGAAAGCGTAAGGGATGTTGAAGCGACCAGAAAACAAGTCTATGGTAGGGCCGATAACATGTGCCAGCCTTGCTCGCCAGCCTTTGTGCGGCACGGAATACGGAAATGGTTTTATACTTAACTTTTGTCAAAGTACAATTTTTGTTCTATCATAGAGCATAATAAAGAATAAATAGGTGTTGCAACAAGACAACACCTATTTTGTACAAAGCAAGATTACTGGGCTTTCCGGCCTGAAATTGAATCCTGTTGTACAATTGTGTATATATTATGAAAAACTGTATCCCGGATCGTACCGTGTGTGAATTCGTTCCTTTTAGTAAAGAATGAACATGAACGCAGCAAGAGCGAGCTCCGAGTGTTTTTTACTTTGCAGTGCAACTACAGAAGGAACAATAACATCATGACAAACCAAGTCGGCATTGATATGAACAGCGATTCGGACTCCGACGATCTGCTTCAATACAACCCAAACAGATTGCTCGATACCCTGATCGAAAACCTGCGCCTGAAAAACGACGCAGCCCTGTCCCGCGCGCTGGAAGTAGCGCCGCCAGTCATCAGCAAAATCCGCCACCACCGCCTGCCGGTCGGCGCATCGCTGCTGATCCGCATGCACGAAGTCAGCGACCTGAGCATCCGCGACCTGCGTTACCTGATGGGTGACCGCCGCAACAAATTCCGCATCAGCGACAAGCAATTCAAGCCAAAAGAAGGCGAAACGCCACAAGGCTGATCCTGCCAGTTGCGCAGGTTTTCCCTCCCCGCCATGGGGAGGGGGTATTTCCAGCAGTTCTCAGGCCGTTCTGGCCGATATTATTTTCCCGTATCAACTATCAAGCAGGAAACACGCCGGTCGACAGATAGCGGTCGCCACGGTCGCAGACGACGAACACGATCGTCGCGTTTTCCACCGTTTGCGAGATGCGCAGCGCGATTTCGCACGCGCCGGCAGCCGAGATGCCGCAGAACAAGCCCTCTTCCGCCGCCAGGCTGCGCGCCATGCGTTCGGCCACGCCCTGGCTCACGTATTCCACCTGGTCCACGCGCGACTTGTCATAGATTTTCGGCAAGTACGCTTCCGGCCACTTGCGGATGCCGGGAATCTGCGAACCTTCCTCGGGCTGGGCGCCGATGATCTGGATGGCGGGATTCTGCTCCTTCAAATAGCGCGACACGCCCATGATGGTGCCCGTCGTGCCCATGGCGCTGACGAAATGCGTGACTTGGCCATTGGTATCGCGCCAGATTTCCGGCCCCGTGCTTTCATAGTGGGCGCGCGAATTGTCTTCGTTGGCGAACTGGTCGAGGATCACGCCACGGCCATCCTTCTGCATCTGCTCGGCCAGGTCGCGCGCATATTCCATGCCGCCCGTCTTCGGCGTCAACAGGATGTCGGCGCCGTAGGCGGCCATGCTCTGGCGGCGCTCCACGCTCAGGTTATCCGGCATCAGGAGCAGCATCTTGTAGCCGCGCAAGGCGGCGGCCATGGCCAGCGCGATGCCCGTATTGCCGCTGGTCGCCTCGATCAGGGTATCGCCCGGCTTGATGACGCCGCGCTCTTCAGCGCGCTTGAGCATGGACATGGCGGCGCGATCCTTCACGGAGCCGGCCGGATTATTGCCCTCCAGCTTGCCAAGGATGACGTTGTTGCGCGCAAGCGCATCGGCACCCGGCAAGCGCGTCAGCTGCACCAGCGGGGTATTGCCTATCGTATCTTCAAGTGTCTTGTAAGCCATCGTGTCTGTTTGAGTAGATTCAACAAAGACCCATTCTAATATGAGATGCTGGGTGGCGTATCGCTCATCGGCGCCTGCATCCGGGCCTGCGCGCGCGTCCGGCTGCGCCGCCGCATGCCGCACGGCGCCTGCCGCGCTGCCGTTTCCGGGCGTGTACAAGGGCGATTGCGGCAGGCGCGCGCCGCATGCGCTAGACTCGCCACTGTTAGTTATTTTTGTTATTTGCTTATTCAGCCTCCGAACGGACTCGCCATGGCCAGCAACACACCCGAATTCATTCCCGAAACGACGCAGGACGATCCCGTCCAGTTTGCCACGCTCGACTTGCAGGGCCGCAGCCACCAGATCTCGCCCGTCTTCACTGCACCAGAACTGCAGCGCTTGCAGCGCTATGGCACGCGGCGGCGTTTTGCCGATGGCGATACGCTGTTCGAGGCGGGCAGCAGCAGCTTCGGCATGCTGGTGATATTGTCCGGGCGGGTCAGCATCAAGCGTCACGAAGTGCTGGGGCAGGCGTCGCAGCTGCGCGAAGTGGGCGTCGGCCATTTCATTGCCGAAGTGGCGCAATTGTCCGGCCGCCCCACCCTCGTCAACGGCAGCGCCGTGGGCGCCGTGGAATTGCTCGACATCAGCTCGGAATCCTTGCGCGCGCTGATCGTGGCCGAGGCGGAGATGGGTGAACGCATCGTGCGCGCCCTGATCCTGCGCCGCGTGGCGCTGATCGAATCGAATTCGGGCGGCCCCGTGCTGGTGGGGCCGCGCGGCAACGGCAATCTGTTCCACCTGCAAAGTTTTCTGTCTAGCAATGGCCATCCGCACACGGTGCTCGATCCGGCCACGGATGCGGCCGCCGCCGCGCTGGCCGGGCGTTACCAGCCCACGCCGCAGGAGTGGCCGCTGGTGGTCTGTCCGGACGGCAAGATCATGAAGAATCCCGGCAATGCGGAACTGGGGCGCTGTCTGGGCATGCTGCCCGATTTGTCCGGCGACAAGATTTTTGACGTGCTGGTGGTGGGCGCCGGCCCTGCCGGCCTGGCCACGGCCGTGTATGCGGCGTCCGAAGGTCTCACCGTGCTGGCGCTGGAACAGCGCGCGTACGGCGGCCAGGCGGGCGCCAGCGCGCGCATCGAAAATTATTTGGGATTTCCCACCGGCATCTCTGGCCGCGCCCTGGCGGGACGCGCCTACGTGCAGGCGCAAAAATTCGGCGTCGAAATCGCCACGCCGGCCAGCGCCGCCAACTTGCTGTGCGACACCTGGCCCCTGCGCGTCAACCTGTGCGACGGCACGCAGGTGCGGGCCCGCACGGTGGTGCTGTCGTGCGGCGCGCGCTATCGCCGCCCCTCGCTGGCCAACCTGAAAACGTATGAGGGACGGGGCGTGTATTACTGGGCTTCGCCCATCGAAGCCAAGCTGTGCCGGCAGGAAGAGATCATCCTGGTCGGCGGCGGCAATTCGGCCGGCCAGGCGGCCGTATTTCTCTCCGGCCACGCCGCCAAGGTCCACATGGTGATCCGCGGCGAAGGGCTGGCGGCCAGCATGTCGAGCTATTTGATCGAGCGCATCGCCGCCACACCCAACATCACCTTGCACACGCACACGGAAATCATCGCCCTCGAAGGCGACGACGATGGATTGACGGAGGTGCGCTGGCGCAACAACCGCACGGGCGAGGAAGCCGCTTGCGCCGTGCGCCGCGTGTTTCTCTTCGTCGGCGCCGATCCGAACACGGACTGGCTGCACGACTGCGCCGTGGCCGTCGATGAACAGGGATTCATCCGCACGGGCTTCGACGTCACGCGCGCCGAATGCCGCGCGCATGGCCATGCGTCGCATTTAGCCTACCCGCCGCCGGACTTGCCGGAGCGGGCCGCCCTGGAAACGAGCGTGCCGGGCGTGTTCGCCATCGGCGACGTGCGGGCCGGTTCCACCAAGCGCGTGGCCGCCGCCGTCGGCGAAGGGGCGGCCGTGGTGTCGCAGATTCACGGCTTCCTGGCGCGGCTGCCGGCTGGCTCCGCCTGAAAATCGTGCATTGTAGAAACTGCTACAATCGGCTGTTGCCATCCAGCTGAAAGAGTCCGCATGTCCCACACCGCCAAGCTTTCCTCGCGCCGCAACATGCCCGCGGTCCGCTGACGGTGCGCCGCATGCTCGTCAAACTGTTGCTGCTGGCCACCTTGTTTACCGTGCTCAGCATCGCCGCGCTGTACAGCTACGGGCGTTTCGCCGAGCGGTCGCTGGGTGCGCCAGGAATGGCCTTGCCCGTGGCGGCGGACGCCACCCTGCTCGACCGCGTGCTGGCGCCGCAGCTGGCGCAACGCCCGGGCCACAGCGGCACGGCGCTGATCGACGACAACCTGGAAGCGTTCGCCCTGCGCGCCCTGAGCGCGCGCGACGCGGGCCGCAGCATCGACCTGCAATACTACATCTGGCATAACGACGTCACGGGACGGCTGCTCGTGCGCGAACTGCTGCGCGCGGCCGACCGTGGAGTGCGCGTGCGCGTGTTGCTCGACGATATCAACGCGCGGGGCCAGGACGCCGCCATCCTGGCGCTCGACAGCCACCCGCTGATCGACGTGCGCATCTTCAATCCGGGCCGCAACCGCGACGGCATCTGGTTGCGCGCCATGGAAATGGCCTTGCGCGCCGTCAGCCTGAACCGGCGCATGCACAACAAGGCCTGGATCGTCGACGGCAGGGTCGCCCTCGTCGGCGGGCGCAATATCGGCGATGAATACTTCGATGCCGCAGAACAAGTCAATTTCCAGGATGCGGACTTGCTGCTGGTGGGCCCCGCCGTGCAGCAGACGAGCGACATCTTCGACCGCTTCTGGAACAGCCGCGCTGTCATTCCCATCAGCGCCTTGCACGCTGGCAAGGACGCGGGCGCATCGGAGCTACAGGCCGTGCGCGCCCGCCTCGACGCGCTGACCGGAGAACTGGGCGCCTCGCCCTACCTGCGCCGGCTGACCGATGCGGGCCAGCTGCAAGCCCACCTCGATGGCCGGCTGCGCCTGCACTGGAGCACGCACGTGCAAGTATTGTCGGACCCGCCGGAAAAAGCCGCGCCCGTGGCCAGTTTGCAGCGCAGCGAGCACTGGCTCATGCACAGCTTGCTGCCCCTGCTGACGGACGCGCGCCAGGAAGCGCTGCTGACCTCGCCATACTTCGTGCCCGGCGCGGAACTGACGCAGACCCTGGGTGAAAAGGTTGCCGCCGGCGTCCAGGTCCAGGTGCTGACCAACTCGCTGGCCGCCACCGACGTGGCCCTCGTGCATGCAGGCTATGCGCGCTACCGCCAGGCGCTGCTGGGCGGCGGCATCGAGCTGTATGAATTGAAGACCCTGCACCGCAAGCGCATCAGCCTGATGGGGTCGAGCCGCGCCAGCCTGCATACCAAGGCCGTCGTGGTGGATGGCCAGCGCGGTTTCGTCGGCTCCTTCAACCTCGATCCCCGCTCGGCCCAGCTGAATACGGAGATGGGCGTGCTGTTCGACGATGCCGCCCTGGCGACCGACATGCGCGCGCTGTTCCAGCATTCGACGGCCAGCGACACCAGCTACCGCGTATTCCTCGACAACGGCGCCCTGCGCTGGTCCGACGCTACCGAGGAGCCCGCCAAAGTGTGGACGCACGATCCCGAAGCAGGCTTCTGGCGCCGCACGCTGGTGTCCGTGATGCGCTGGCTGCCGATCGAATCGCAGCTGTAGGCGTGCGCGGCATGTAAAAACTTTAATCCTGGCAAGATTACCATCTAAAAATATTTGTTGTTTTCGAGACATGTTAGATGCCATTTTGCCAAACGCTGCTATAATCGTTACAACAGGACACCACTGCTGTCCCTGAAGTACCCTTCTCGCCCCTTCCGCGATTGAATAAACGTTGGCCAAAAGCTCGCCGACAGACTGCAACACTACCCTGTCACTTTTGGAGCTTTATCATGCGTAAAACATCTACCTTGCTGGTGCTGGCTGTCGCTTCCCTGTGCGTCACCGCCGCCCAGGCCGCAACGACCAACCTGGTCAAGAATGGCGATTTCGAACTGACCAGCAACGGCACCTCGAAACAGTTGAACGAAGGCACGTACGCGCGCGCGGACCGCACCTACCTGAGCGACTGGTCCAGCAAAGGCTATAACTTCGTCTTGAACGGCAACAACATCGACGACACCAACGCCGCGACAGCGCTGGCCTTGTGGGGTCCGAATTCGTACAGCGGCCACGGCCCGCAAAACGGCCTGGGCGCCAGCCCTACGGGCGGCAACGTGCTGGCGGCCGACTGGGATTACTTTCCCGGCCCCGTCACGCAGCAAGTCAGCGGTCTGATCCCCGGCCAGGCCTACACCCTGAGCTTTTCCTACGGCGCGGCCCAGCAGGTGGGCTTCCGTGGCGATAACCTGGTCAATTACTGGGATGTGTCGCTGGGCAACAGCAAACAGCAGACCGCATCCCTGGCCAACGTCAGCCAGGGTTTCACGGGCTGGCACCAGGCCAGCATGACCTTCATGGCCACGGACAGCAGCGAATTGCTGTCGTTCATGGCCAAGGGCAGCCCGTCCGGCGCGCCGCCATTCATGCTGCTCGACGGCGTCTCGCTGGTGTCGGCCGTGCCGGAACCGTCGACCTGGGGCATGCTGATCGGCGGCCTGGGCCTTCTGGGGTTCATGGCACGCCGCCGCAAGGCTGCTGTAGCAGTCTGAGCCGCCAGCGCGCGTGACAGAATCCGGACCAGCCCAGCTTTGTCCGGATTTTTTTGCTTCTTACCTGACGGAATGAAATGAGCCTGCTACACACCCTGCAAACCCACCTGCCCGGCATCGCCATCGATGTGCTGCGCCTGAGCCTGTGGCTGGTGCTGCTGGCCGTGATCTTCGTGCCGCTCGAGCGCTTGTTTGGCGAACGCCACGCGGGACGTTCCCGCACGGAACTGTTCAGCGACCTGGGCTTTTATTTCATCAGCAGCCTGCTGCCGGCCGCCTTGCTGGCCGCGCCGCTGGCCCTGCTCGCCGTCGCCGGCCAGCACCTGCTGCCGGACGCCATCCCCGCCACCTTGTCTACCCTGCCCCTGTGGGGCAAGCTTCTGCTGGGCTTGCTGATCGGCGAAGTCGGCACTTACTGGGGGCATAGGCTCAGCCATGAAATTCCATGGCTGTGGCGCTACCATGCCGTGCACCACAGCACGGAACAGCTATATTTCCTCGCCAATACGCGCACCCATCCCGTCGACATGGTCGTCACGCGCCTGTTCGGCCTGACACCGCTGTATCTGCTGGGCCTGGCCGGCCCCGGTGCGGCAGGCAGCGCGGCACCCGTGCTCTTGCTGCTGATCGGCACCGTCTGGGGTTTCTTCATCCACGCCAACCTGCGTTGGCGCTTCGGCCCGCTGGAATGGCTGGTGGCCACGCCCGCCTTCCACCACTGGCACCACAGCAAGTTCGAGCACATCAACCGCAACTATGCGTCAACCCTGCCCGTGCTGGACCGGGTGTTCGGCACCCATCACTTGCCGCGCACATGGCCCGATGCCTGCGGCATCGAGGCGCACATGCCGAAGACGCTGGCAGGGCAACTGGCTGCGCCATTCCGGCCCACCGACAAGCGGGAAGTTCCGGCCGCGGAATAAAAAAAACCCCGCGCGGCCGGTACCACGCGGGGTTTTCTTCTCGTGCTGCGCGGCACCACCACGCAACACGCTTTACAGCAACACGCTTACTTTTTCTCGGCTTCTGCCTTCTTCGCGTCGGCAGCAGCCAGTTTGGCTTCCTTCTTCGCAGCCGCTTCCGCAGCCTTGGCTTCTTTCTTGGCCGCCGTTGCTGCTTTCTTCGCAGCAGCGGCTTCCTTCTTCGTTTCGGCAGCCGTTTTCACAGGGGCGGCATCGGCCGCTGCAGCAGCGGGAGCCGGCGCGGCAGCAGGCACTGCCTTGGCGGCGGCGGCTTCCTTCTTGGCTGCAGCGGCGGCGGCCTTGGCTTCTTTCTTGGCTGCAGCAGCTTCCTTCTTCGCTTCAGCGGCCGACTTGGCTGGTGCCGCAGCGGTGTCGGTCGCAGCAGCTGGCTTCGGTACGGCTTCTTTCGCTGCAACTTCCTTCACTGCAGCATCCTTTTTTGCCGGGGCAGCTTTCGCCGCCGGAGCGGGTGCCGCTGGCGCGCCGGACTTGGCCTGGCCATTCACTTGCAAGCCCGCTTCCGACAGTTTCACGGAACTTTTCGGGCCGATACCTTTTACGCGGCTTTCGAAATCGGCCCAATCCTTGAAGGCGCCGCCCTTGGCGCGTTCATCGACGATGGCTTTCGACGTGACGGGGCCGATGCCCTTGACGCTGTCGAGTGCCGCCTGGTCCGCCTTGTTAACATCGACCTGGGCAAAGGCAAAGCCCATCGTCGCGATCAGGGTGGCGATGGCCAGCAGTATTTTTTTGAACATGGGTATCTCTCCGTGATGTGGTTTCAAGATGACTCGAACGCAAGGGAGGAACAGCGCCTTAACGGCTTAACGGCTGTAGCGTGATACGGTTGACAAGATGGGACTGCGGAACTGCGGGAAAACCTGCGCCAGATCAAACGGTCCGGCGCAGGCGATACAACATATTACTGCGAAAACAGCTCGTCGCGGGTGACGGTGGCAGTGCCCAGCTTGCCGACGACGATGCCGCCGGCGCGGTTGGCCGTGCGCACGGCGTCGCCCAGGGCCATGCCGGCCCCCAGCATGGCTGCCATGGTGGCGATCACCGTGTCGCCGGCGCCCGAGACGTCGAACACTTCGCGCGCATCGGTCGGCATGTGCAGCACCTCATCGGCCGTGTACAAGCTCATGCCTTCTTCGGAACGGGTCAGCAGCAAGGCGTCCAGGCCCAGTTGCGCGCGCATCTGCTGCGCGCGCTCCGTGAGTTGCTCCTCCGTATTCCAGCTGCCGATCACGCGGCGCAGTTCGGACTTGTTCGGAGTGAGCACTGACGCACCTGAATAGCGGCTGAAATCATCGCCTTTCGGGTCGACCATGACGATCTTGCCGGCGGCCCGGGCCGCCTTGATCATCTCTGCCACGTTCACCAGGCTGCCCTTGGCGTAGTCGGACAGGATCACCACGTCATAATGGGGCAGCAGCGCGTTGAACTGCGCCAGCTTGTCGCGCAGCACCGTATCGCTGGGCGCATCCTCGAAGTCGATGCGCAGCATCTGCTGCTGGCGGCCGATCACGCGCAGCTTGATGATGGTGGAAATGGCTGCGTCGCGCTGCAGATAGCTGTGGATGCCGCCGCCTTCGAGCAGGCGCTCGACCTGGCTGCCGGCCTCGTCATCGCCCACCACGCCGAGCAAGCTCGTCTTCGCGCCCAGCGCGGCCGCGTTGCGCGCCACGTTGGCCGCGCCGCCCAGGCGTTCCTCGCGCTTTTCGATGCGCACGATGGGCACGGGCGCTTCCGGCGAGATGCGGCTGACGTCGCCGAACCAGTAGCGGTCCAGCATCACATCGCCCACCACCAGCAGGCGTACCTGGGCCAATGCGGCCGGCGCCGTCAAGGCGACCACCTCGTGGGCGCTCATGCGCGCGTCAGGATCGAGCGGCCGATCCCGTGGTATTCAATGCCATTCTCGGCCATGACGGCCGGCTCGAACAGGTTGCGCCCGTCAAAGACGACGGCCTGCTTCAGGCGCGCCTTGACCTGCTCGAAGTCGGGGCTGCGGAAGGCTTTCCATTCGGTCACGATGACCAGCGCATCGGCGTCCTGCAGCGCATCCTTCGGGCTGTCGGCAAAGCGTACCTTGGCCAGTTGCTCCGGCGTCAAGTCCAGTTGCAGCACGCGGCGCGCCTCGGCCATGGCGACGGGGTCGTACACGGCCACCGTGGCGCCGCGCCCCAGCAAGTCGGCCAGCAGCACGCGGGCCGACGCTTCGCGCATGTCGTCCGTATTCGGCTTGAAGGCCAGGCCCCACACCGCAAAATGCCGGCCCGTCAAGTCCTCGCCGAAGCGAGCGACCACTTTGCGGCCCAGCACCTGCTTTTGCTGGTCGTTGACGGCTTCGACGGCGCGCAGGATCAGCAATTCCTGGCCGTGGCCGCGCGCCGTGCGCTCGAGCGCCTGCACGTCTTTCGGGAAGCAGGAACCGCCGTAGCCGCAACCGGCATACAGGAAGCTGTGGCCGATGCGCGGGTCGGAACCGATGCCGTGGCGCACGGCTTCGATATCGACGCCCACCTTGTCGGCCAGGTTCGCCAGCTCATTCATGAACGAGATGCGCGTGGCCAGCATGGCGTTGGCCGCATATTTCGTGAATTCGGCCGAGCGCACGTCCATCCAGTAGGTGCGCTCGTGGTTGCGGTTGAACGGCGCGTACAGGCTTTTCAGCAATTCGCGCGCGCGTTCGCCGTCCGGCGTGGCGTCGACGCCGATGACGATGCGGTCAGGGCGCATGAAGTCTTCGACAGCCGCGCCTTCCTTGAGGAACTCCGGATTCGACGCGACGGAGAACGTGGCAGCCACGCCGCGCGCATCGAGTTCGCCCTGGATAGCGGCGCGCACTTTTTCGGCCGTGCCGACGGGCACGGTGGACTTGTCGACGATGACCTTGAAGTCCGTCATGTACTTGCCGATGCCGCGCGCGGCGGCCAGCACGTATTGCAGGTCGGCCGAGCCGTCTTCATCGGGCGGCGTGCCGACGGCGATGAATTGCATCACGCCGTGCGCGGCGGCAGCCTCGACGTCGGTGGAAAAGGTCATGCGGCCGGCGGCGCGGTTGCGCGCCACGACTTCTTCCAGGCCCGGTTCATGGATGGGGATGCCGCCGCTGTTGAGCAAGGCGACCTTCTGTACATCGAGGTCGAGGCAAAAGACGTCATTGCCCAGCTCCGCCAGGCAGGCGCCCGTCACGAGGCCCACATAGCCCGTGCCGATAATGGTGATTTTCATGGTTGTGCCGTATTTGTAATATGGGTTCTGACCTGCAAGTGCACAGCACAGGGTTCAGGGCAAGGCGCTGCAACGCAGCCATGAGCCCTGTGCTGGGCACGACTAATTCATGACGTTGAGTTCTTCCGTGCGTCGTGGCGGATAGGTTTCCCACTTGTTGCAGCCCGGGCAATGCCAATAGAACTGGCGCGCCTTGAAGCCGCAGTGGCTGCACTGGTAGCGGGCCAGCTTCTGCGTATAGCCGTGCACGAGGTTTTTCACCATCGACAGCTCCGACCAGATGGCGGCCGGCGCATCCATCATGCGCGCTTCCAGCAGTTTATCCAGGCCCAGCAGGGTCGGCGTGCGGCGCAGCTCAGCGCTGACCAGCTGTTTCGCCGCTTCCACGCCGTCGAGCTCGATGACGGCCTTGAAGACGACTTCGATCAAGTCGATCGACGACGCCTCTTCCAGGTAGGAGCGCAGCAGGTTGACGCCTTCCTGTGGACGGCCCAGCTTGGTATAACCGTCCATCAGGCGCTGCGCCACCAGGGCCACATGCGGCACGCTTTGCTGCTCCACGCGGCGCCAGGTGGTCAGCGCGCCTTCCACGTCGCCGCGCGCCAGCAGCACGTCGCCCGTCAGGATGGTGGCGCGCACGCTCTTGCGGTCCGTCTGCAAGGCTTTTTCCAGCAGCGGCATGGCTTCGTCCGGCTTCATGTGCACCAGCGCGTCATGCGCCAGTTCGCAATAGAACTGGGCGATTTCCTTCTGGCGCGCGCCGGCGCCCGATTCCTGCAAGCCCACGGCCGCTTCGATGGCGCGTGGCCACTCCTTTTCGCGCTGGTAGATTTCCAGCAGCGCGCGGCGCGCCTGGGCCGCATATTGCGTGTCGACCAGGCTGTTGAAGGTTTCTTCGGCGCGGTCCAGCAGACCCGCCTTCAGGTAATCCATGCCCAGCTCATAGGCGGCATGGCCCTGCTGCTCCAGCGGCAAGTCCGGGCGCGCCAGCAAGTTCTGGTGCACGCGGATGGCGCGCTCCGTCTCGCCGCGGCGGCGGAACAGGTTACCCAGGGCAAAGTGCATATCGGCCGATTCCGGGTCCAGCTTGACGACTTCGATGAAGGCATCGATGGCCTTGTCATGCTGTTCATTGAGCAGGAAATTCAAGCCCTTGAAGTAATTGCGCGGCAGGCTGCGCGATTCGGACACCAGTTGATGAATGTCAACACGCGCGGCAATCCAGCCCAGCGCGAAAAACACGGGGATACCCAAGAGCCACCAGAGTTCAAAATCCATGCGATTGTTTTTATTCGAGTAAGAGAGATAGGAGCGATGGCGCCGCTTACTGCGCGCTCACGCTGTCCGGTTGCGGCTGGACATTGCTGGCCACGCCAACGGTCTGCAGCGCGGCAATGGTGGTTTTTTGCTTGCTCGCTTCGCGGCGGTGACGGAACACGGTCGGCGTCAGGGCCAGTACGCCCAGGCTGGCGCCGGCGACAAAAAAGCCCAGCAGCATCAGGACCAGGGGGCCGCGAATTTCATAATTGAGGAAAACATGCAGGTCGACAACCTGCGCATTCTTCAGCGCAAAACTGAAGAACAGGACGAAGAGAACACAGCCAACGATGGTGGAGATGATTTTCATCGATACGCCCAGAAAGTACAAAAAATGCCCGTATGGCACAACCTTGGAATGCCTGACAGAAGCGTAGCGAGCGTCAGTGAGGCTCGGCGCCCCCTTTGGTCCGAGAAGCGCAACCGTACTGAAGTACGGTGAGCATCGCAGGCCGCAAAGCGCGACGCGCAGTGGCTTATGTCAGGCATTCTCAGCATATTAACAAAAAAAAGCGGCATCCAAGGACGCCGCTCTTTGTGTCGCCTTCCAGCAGACGATTAATCCTCGATGATCGGTTGTCCGACCATCGCGTCCACCCGCTCGCGCAACTGTTTGCCCGGCTTGAAGTGGGGTACCCGTTTCTCGGGAACCATCACCTTGTCGCCGGATTTCGGGTTGCGGCCGATGCGCGGGGGCCTGCTGTTCAGGGCAAAACTGCCAAAACCGCGGATCTCGATACGCTGACCGGTCGCCAGGGCGTTGGTCATCGCATCGAGAATGGTCTTGACGGCATACTCCGCATCTTTCGCCACCAGCTGAGAATAACGCTCAGCGAGGCGGTTGATCAGCTCGGACTTTGTCATCTGCCGTATCCGCAGTCTTAGTTCTTGTTATCGAACTTAGCTTTCAACAAGGCGCCCAGGCTGGTGGTGCCCGAAGCTGCGTTGTTGTCGGTAGCTGCCATCTTCTGCATGGCTTCCTGGGTTTCAACGTTGTCTTTCGCTTTGATCGACAGTTGGATACCACGGGCTTTGCGGTCGATGTTCAACACCATTGCTTCGACGGTGTCGCCGACTTTCAGGTGCGTACCAGCATCTTCAACGCGGTCGCGCGAGATTTCGGAAGCGCGCAGGTAGCCTTCAACTTCTTCGGACAGTTGGATCACGGCGCCTTTAGGCTCAACCGATTTAACGGTACCGGTTACCAGCGAGCCTTTGTCGTTCATGGCTGCGAAGTTGTTGAATGGGTCACCTTCCAGTTGCTTGACGCCCAGGGAAACGCGCTCGCGCTCAACGTCGATGGCCAGAACGATGGCTTCCAGTTCGTCACCTTTCTTGAAGCGACGCACGGCTTCTTCGCCGGTTTCGGTCCAGGACAGGTCGGACAGGTGCACCAGACCGTCGATGTTGCCGGCCAGGCCGATGAACACGCCGAAGTCGGTGATCGATTTGATCGCGCCGCGGACTTTGTCACCTTTCTTATGGGTAACACCGAAGTCGTCCCATGGGTTGGCTTTGCACTGTTTCATGCCCAGCGAAATACGACGACGCTCTTCGTCGATTTCCAGAACCATCACTTCTACTTCGTCGCCCAGTTGGACAACTTTGTTAGGAGCAACGTTTTTGTTCGTCCAGTCCATTTCGGAAACGTGTACCAGACCTTCGATACCCTGTTCCACTTCAACGAACGCGCCGTAGTCGGTCAGGTTCGTTACTTTACCGAACAGACGGGTGCTTTGTGGGTAACGACGGGACAGACCGGTCCAAGGATCGTCGCCCAGTTGTTTCACGCCCAGCGAAACACGGTTTTTCTCTTGATCGTATTTCAGGACTTTGGCGGTGATTTCCTGGCCAACCGTCAGAACTTCCGACGGGTGACGTACACGGCGCCATGCCAGGTCGGTGATGTGCAGCAGGCCATCGATACCGCCCAGATCCACGAACGCGCCGTAGTCGGTGATATTTTTGACGACGCCGGTCACGACCGTGCCTTCTTTCAGCGTTTCCATCAGTTTCTGACGCTCTTCGCCCATCGAAGCTTCGATGACGGCGCGGCGGGACAGAACCACGTTGTTACGCTTGCGATCCAGCTTGATCACTTTGAATTCGAGGGTTTTGCCTTCGAATGGGGTGGTGTCTTTGACAGGACGGGTATCAACCAGCGAGCCCGGCAGGAATGCGCGGATGCCGTTGGTCAACACGGTCAGACCGCCTTTGACTTTACCATTGACGGTACCGACGACGATTTCGCCCGATTCCATCGCTTTTTCCAGAGCCAGCCACGAAGCCAGACGCTTGGCTTTGTCGCGCGACAGGATGGTATCGCCGAAACCGTTTTCCAGCGATTCGATCGCCACGGAAACGAAGTCACCAACTTTGACTTCCAGTTCGCCGTGGTCGTTCTTGAATTCTTCGACAGGGATGAATGCTTCGGATTTGAGGCCAGCGTTCACGATCACGAAATTGTGGTCGAGGCGCACGACTTCAGCGGAAATAACTTCGCCGGAGCGCATATCTTGACGCGACAACGATTCCTCGAAGAGCGCAGCAAAACTTTCCATACCGGTAGATTCGTTAGTTGTAACAGTAGACATAGGGTTCACACAGGTTATCCAGCAGAGATCGCACGATGCGACTTAAACTGGGTTAGGTTTTTGACACACCCGGACAGGCCAGGAGCCGTCAACGGGCACCACATAGCATGCACTACACATCAATACACGCTATTTTGCTGCTTATTTTGCAACTGCGGCATACCATTTCAACACGGTTTCAACGGCATCATCTGCCGTCATGGCCGAGGTATCGAGGACATGCGCCCCTTCCGCAGGAACCAGCGGCGCAATCGCACGGTGAGTATCACGTTCGTCCCGCGCCTGCAAATCCATCAGAAGGTCTTCCATATTAGCAGAAAAACCCTTGTCTATCAATTGCTTGTAGCGCCGTTGCGCGCGCGCCTCGACGCTGGCGGTCAGGAACACCTTCAATGGGGCGTGCGGGAAGATCACCGTGCCCATGTCGCGTCCGTCGGCCACCAGGCCCGGCGTCTTGCGAAAGCCCAGCTGCAAACCGACCAAGGCATGGCGGACAGTTGGCAAAACAGCAATTTTCGACGCCGTATTCCCCACTTCTTCGGCACGGATCTGCTCCGTGACATTTTCATGCGCCAGCAGGATCTCGCCGCCCGCAAAATGACAGGGCAAGTGCTCGGCCAGCTTGGCCAGCGCGTGCTCGTCGCGCAAGTCCGTGCCGCGGCGCAGCGCGCTCAAGGCCGTCAGGCGGTACAGCGCGCCCGAGTCCAGGTAATGAAAGCCCAGCTTGTCGGCCACGCGGTGCGCCACCGTGCCCTTGCCGGAAGCGGTGGGGCCGTCGATGGCGATGACTGGGATGTGGGAGGTCGGCATAGTGTTGGCAATCAATTAAATCAAAGTATCTTTGGCAATCCCCGCGAAGGCGGCGAAATACTCGGGGAAGGTCTTGGCCACGCATTTCGGGTCGTTGATGCGCATCTCGTTGCCGCGGCGCGCGGCGCCGTCCAGCGAAGCCAGCGAAAAGCACATGGCCATGCGGTGGTCGTCATACGTGTCGATGGTGGCGGCAAGAATCTGCGCCGGCGGCGTCACGCGCAGGTAGTCCGCGCCCTCTTTCACTTCCGCGCCCAGCTTGCGCAACTCCGTTGCCATGGCGGCCAGGCGGTCCGTCTCTTTTACGCGCCAGCTGGCGATATTGCGCAAGGTCGAAGTGCCGTCCGCGTACAGGGCGGCCACGGCGATCGTCATGGCCGCGTCGGGAATGTGGTTAAAGTCCATGTCGACGGCTTTCAGCACGCCGTTCGAACGGGCTTCGATCCAGTTCTCGCCCATCGTGATGGTCGCGCCCATCTGCTGCAAGGCTTCGACGAAGCGCACGTCGCCCTGGATGCTGTCGCGCCCCACGCCTTCCACGCGCACGGGACCGCCGCCGATGGCGCCAGCCGCCAGGAAATACGAGGCCGACGAAGCGTCGCCTTCCACGTGGATGGTGCCCGGGCTTTGGTATTGCTGGCCCGGCTGCACGGTGAACGACTGCCAGCCGTCATGTTCGACCGTCACGCCGAAACGGCGCATCAGGTTCAGCGTGATCTCGATGTACGGCTTCGAAATCAGCTCGCCCGTGACATCGATGGTGACGGCATGATCGCGCGCCATCAACGGCGCCACCATCAAGAGGGCCGTCAGGAACTGGCTCGACACGTTGCCGCGCACGGCGATGCGCTGCGCGTGGATGTGGCCGCGGCGGATGCGCAGCGGCGGGAAGCCCTGCTCGCCCGTGTATTCGATCTGCGTGCCGACGGCGTTCAGCGCGTCGACCAGGTCGCCGATCGGGCGCTCGTGCATGCGCGACACGCCATGCAAGGTGTAGTCGCCGCCGATGACGGCCAGCGCCGCCGTCAGCGGGCGGATCGCCGTACCGGCATTGCCCATAAAGAGGTCAGCCTCGTGGTGCGGGAACACGCCGCCGCAGCCTTCCACGTGGTGGATCTGGTGCGCGGTGGCCGGGTCGCCCTGCAACTCGTCCTGCGTCCATTTGACGCCCAGCGACGTCAGGGCCGTCAGCATGACGAAGGTGTCGTCGGAAGCGAGCAGGTCGACGATCTTCGTCGTGCCCTTGGCCAGCGCGGCCAGCAGCAGCACGCGGTTGGAAATGCTTTTCGAGCCGGGCAAGCGCACCGTGCCCTCGGCGTGCATCACCGGTTTCAAGTCGATATGGTGGGGGTAGTGCTTGGTCTGGGTCATGCTGGAATCCTTGAGTATTTATTGTGCGGGCGCGGGAGCTTCCGCCGTCTCGATCGCCTCGATCCATTGCTGCCGCGCGTGCTGGGCGTTCGCGTACACGCCCTCGATGGCGGCGCCGTCGTTCGCGGCCAGGTGGGCGCGCAAGGTCGTCAACTGCGCCAGGTAGGCGTCCAGTTCGTGCAGCAGCGCCGGCTGGTTGGCCAGGCTGATGTCGCGCCACATTTCCGGCGATGAGCCGGCGATGCGCGTAAAGTCGCGAAAGCCGCTGGCCGCGTATTGAAACAGCAGGCCCGCGTGCGGTTTGTTGGCGATGTCGTCGACCAGCGCAAAGGCCAGCAAATGCGGCAGATGGCTGACGGCGGCAAACACCTTGTCATGTTCTTCGGGCGTCAACGTGTGCAGGATGGCGCCGCAGGCACGCCAGGCGGCCGCCACGCGCTCGACGTCGTCCGCGGCGTTTTCCGCCAGCGGCGTGAGCACCACTTTCTTGCCTTGATACAGATCAATGATGGCGGCGTCGGGACCATTCGTCTCGCGCCCCGCGATCGGGTGGCCGGGCACGAACTGGCCGACCTTGCCGCCGAGCGCCGCGCGCGCGGCCGCCACCACGTCGCTCTTCGTGCTGCCCCCATCGGTGACGATGGTGCCGGGCTGCAGGTGCGGCGCGATGGATGCCAGGATGGGACCCGTCTGCGCCACGGGCGCGGCCAGCAGCACCAGGTCGGCGCCATGCAAGGCTTGCGCCATGTCGCCGCCGATTTCGTCGATGATACCCAGTTCGAGCGCGCGCACCATCGACGCGCGTGAGCGGCCCATGCCGACTACGGTTTGAACCGCGCCCGCGTGTTTCAAGGCGCGCGCGAACGAGCCGCCGATCAGGCCTACGCCAAAAATGACGACCTTCTTCAGTGCAGGCGTCGTCATGGCGTCAGGCCAGCGCTTTCGTCAGCGCGGCGATGAAGATGGCGTTTTCCTGCGGCAGGCCGATGGAAATGCGCAGCCATTGCGGCAAGCCATAGCTGCCCACGGGGCGCACGATCACGCCCTGTTTCAGCAGCGCCAGGTTCACGCGCGCGCCCGCTTCATCATCGTCGCCCACCTTCACCAGCACGAAATTGCCGTGCGACGGCACGTATTCCAGGCCCAGTTGCGCAAACGCTTCCGTAAACTGCTGGTAGCCGGCCGCGTTGTTGCGCGCGCTTTGCTCGAGGAAGGCCTTGTCGTTCAGGGCGGCAATCGCGGCCGCCTGCGCCAGCGAATTGACGTTGAACGGCTGGCGGATGCGGTTCATCAGGTCCGTCAGCACCGGCTGGGCGATGGCGAAGCCGATACGCAGGCCGGCCAGGCCGTAGGCCTTCGACAGGGTGCGCGAGACCACCAGGTTCGGATACTGGCGCACCCACGCCGTCGATTCGTACTGGTCGTCGGCCGACAGGAATTCGTTGTAGGCCTCGTCCAGCACGACGACGACATGCGCCGGTACTTTCTGCAGGAAGGCTTCGAGCTGCGCCGCCGTCAGGAAGGTGCCGGTCGGGTTGTTCGGGTTGGCGATGAAAATCAGACGCGTGTCGTCGGCAATCGCCGCCGCCATGGCGTCCAGGTCATGGCCGTAGGCTTGCGCCGGGACGACGATGTGGCGCGCGCCCAGGCCTTGCGTGGCCAGCGCGTACACGGCGAACGAATACTGCGAGTACACGACGGATTCGCCATGCTGCACAAACGCGTGCGCAGCGATTTCCAGGATGTCGTTGCTGCCGTTGCCCAGGGTGATCCAGTCGGCCGGCACGTCATAGCGCTTCGACAGCACGGCTTTCAAGTCAAAGCCGTTGGCGTCCGGGTAGCGGCCCAGGTCATCGATGGCGGCGATCATCGCCTGCTTGGCCGATTCCGGCATGCCGTACGGGTTTTCATTCGACGCCAGCTTGACGATGGCTGCCTCGTCGAGGCCGAATTCGCGCGCGACTTCCGCGATCGGTTTGCCGCTCTGGTAAGGGGCGATGGCGCGGACGTATTCTGGACCGATATTTTTAGACATGGTGTTCTTTAAAAAAGTGGGTGATTGTAAGAATAGCTACAACTTCACAGGCTGACCGGATATGACCCCAGCACCTTGAAAAACGCCGCATTGCTTTGCAACTCGGCCAGCGCCTGGGCGACGGCTGCGTCGTGCACGTGGCCCTCCACGTCGACATAGAAATAATACTCCCAGCTGCCCATGCGCGCCGGGCGCGACTCGAAGCGCGTCATCGACACGCCGTGTTTCGCCAGGGGCGCCAGCAGCTGGTACACGGCGCCCGCCTTGTTCGGCACGGCCAGCACCAGCGAAGTCTGGTCCTTGCCCGACGGCGCCGTCTGCAAGGTGCCCACGACGGCAAAGCGCGTGCGGTTGTGCGGGTCGTCCTGGATATGGCCCTTGACCACGCCCAGCTTGTACTGCGCGCCCGCCAGTTCGCTGGCAATCGCCGCCACCGTGCCGTCTTCGCCGGCCATGCGGGCCGCCTCGGCGTTCGAGGCCACGGCATGGCGCGCGATGTGCGGGTAATTCTGGTTCAGCCACACCTGGCACTGCGCCAGCGCCTGCGAATGGGCGCAGATGGCGGTGACGCCATCCATGTTGCCGCTCTTCGTCATCAGGCTGTGGTGCACGGCGATCGCCACCTCGCCGCTGATGATGAGACTCGTCTGCAGCATCATGTCCAGGGTACGGTTGACGGCGCCTTCCGAGGAATTTTCGATCGGCACCACGCCGAAATCCGCCGTTCCCGCCTCGGCGGAACGGAATACTTCGTCGATGGACGCGCATGGCAAGCCTTCCACGGCGCTGCCGAACTGCTGGTACACGGCCTGTTCGCTGAAAGTGCCGGCCGGGCCAAGGTACGCCACGGTGACCCGTTTTTCCAGCGAGCGGCAGGACGACATGATTTCGCGGAAGATGGTCTGCACTTCGCGGTCGCCCATGGGGCCGGGATTGCGTTCGGCCACGCCGCGCAGCACCTGCGCCTCGCGCTCGGGGCGGAACACGGGCGCCTGCGTTTCAGCCTTCACGTGGCCCACTTGTTGGGCGATTTGCGCGCGGCGGTTCAGCAGTTCGAGGATTTGCGCGTCGATCGCATCGATCTGTTCGCGCAGCGGTTTCAATTTATCGGTCATGGTTGGTTTGTTTCGTCAGCTGTACTTCAATCATGGCCGCGCGGCCTGCGCCGGCGGCGGGCCGGCGCGGTCGTCTAGGCGACTCAGCGTCCGGCAAACTCGTTCAAATAGTTGACCAGGGCTTGCACGCCCTCGATCGGCATCGCGTTATAAATCGATGCACGCATGCCGCCGACGGACTTGTGGCCCTTCAGTTGCAGCAGGCCGCGCTGTTTCGCACCGGCCAGGAATGCGTCGTTCAGACTTTCATCGCGCAGATAGAACGGGATGGTCATGCGCGAGCGGTATTCTGGGGCGACCCGGTTCTGGTAAAAGTCGTCCGCATCGAGCGCCGCGTACAGCAGCGCCGCTTTCTCAATATTACGCTGTTCCATGGCTGCAACGCCACCCTGGCGTTTGAGCCACTGGAAAACCAGGCCGGCGATATAGATGCCGTAGGTGGGCGGCGTGTTGTACATCGACTCATGTTCAGCCACGATGCTCCAGTCGAAGGCCGACGGGCAGATCGGCAGCGCCTTGCCCAGCAAGTCTTCGCGCACGATGACCAGGGTCAGGCCGGCCGGACCGATATTTTTCTGCGCGCCGCCGAAGATGACGCCATATTGCGATACATCAATAACGCGCGACAAAATGTGCGACGACATGTCGGCCACGATGGTGGTCCCTGCCGGCACGTTCGGCGCCTGCTGGAATTCCACGCCGTCGATGGTTTCATTGGTGCAGATGTGCAGGTAGGCGGCTCCCGGCGTCAGCTGCCATTCGGCGACCGGCGGCACGCCCGTGAAACGGGCGGCCTTGGACGACGCGGCCACGTTGACGTTGGCGTACTTGGCCGCTTCCTGGATCGACTTGCCGGACCACGAGCCCGTATGCACGAAGTCTACGGTGGCCGGCTGCTGCGCTGCCAGGCCCACCAGGTTCATGGGAATGATGGCGTTCTCGCCCAGGCCACCGCCCTGCAGGAACAGGATCTTGTAGTTCTCGGGCACGGCCAGCAGCTCGCGCAGGTCGGCCACTGCCTGCTGGTAGATGGAAATGAATTCGGGACCACGGTGGCTCATTTCCATCACCGACATGCCGCTGCCATGCCAGTCCTGCATCTCGGCAGCCGCTTGCGCCAGCACTTCCTTGGGCAGGACGGCGGGGCCGGCGGAAAAATTGTAGATATAGGTCACGATACGGTCCTTGGCAAAATGGAAATCTTATTGGGGCGACTGCGTGGCCGCCCGCATGACCTGGTCCAGCACCGCATTCACGCGCGGGATCAGCACGCGCTGGCTGATGGCCATCGATTCGGCAGACAGTTGCGGCATGGTGGCCAGCATCTTGCGCCCCAGCGGCGTCTTGTAGAAGGTCGTCAGCTGCTCGACTTCGGGCACCGTGTAAAAGCGCGCGTACAGGGGCACCATTTCGGCGGCCAGTTCGTCGATCAGGGTCGGGTCGGCCAGCACCTGCGTCAGGGTGGCGATGGCCAGGGGGATTTCTTCCTCGGCGCTGGCCAGCGCGCGCGCCTTGCGCTGCTCGTCCAGGTTCGGGTTGCTGCTGATTTGCTGCTGCGCCGACTGGCGGATCATGGCCGGCACCGATTGCAGCATCTGGTCGAAGATGTTGCGCGTGAGCTGCGGGAACTGCATCGCGTCGAGCATGCGCCGCACGGCCACCTTCATGGCAGGGCTGGGCGCCGCCTGGCGGGCGGGCGTGGCTTGCGTGCTCTGGGCCAGGGCCGGCAGGGTCGCAAGGAAGGCCAGCGAAAACGCGGCGAAGAAGGTGGCGACGATTTTTCTCATGGCATGCGGGACTTTACAAAAGCGGGGAATATCTGGGGATACGCAGGCTGGCGCCGCAACCGGCACGCCAACAGCAATTGGGGCTCCCGAAAGAGCCCCAATCATCTTACTCCGGCTGCGCCGGGTCGACAGGATCGGCCGGTTCAGCCGCTGCCGGCGCGGCCGCAGCCTCCTGGCCCGCCTCCGTCGTCAGCTCGACTTCGTCGATATCCGTCTCCACCACGCGCTGCAGGCCGGACAGCTTGGTGCCGTCTTCCACGGCGATCAGGGTCACGCCCTGCGTCGCGCGGCCCATCTCGCGGATTTCCGACACGCGGGTGCGGATCAATACGCCACCGGTGGTGATCAGCATGATTTCATCGCTGGTATCGACCAGGGTCGCGGCAACCACTTTACCGTTGCGCTCACTGGTCTGGATGGCGATCATGCCTTTCGTGCCACGGCCATGGCGCGTGTACTCGGTGATCGGCGTACGCTTGCCGTAGCCGTTTTCCGTGGCCGTCAGCACCGACTGCTGCTCGTTCTCGGCCACCAGCAGGGCGATCACGTGCTGGCCTTCTTCCAGGTTCATGCCGCGCACGCCGCGCGCCGTACGGCCCATCGGACGCACGTCGTTTTCGTCGAAGCGCACAGCCTTGCCCGAATCGGAGAACAGCATCACATCGTGCTGGCCGTCGGTCAGCGCCGCGCCGATCAGGAAGTCGCCGTCGTCCAGGTCGACCGCGATGATGCCGGCCTTGCGTGGATTGCTGAAGTCCTTCAGCGGCGTCTTCTTGACGGTACCGAGGCTGGTCGACATGAACACGTAATGGTCTTCCGGGAACGTGCGGTTCTCGCCCGACAGCGGCAGGATCACGGTGATCTTTTCGTTGTCCTGCAGCGGGAACATGTTGACGATCGGCTTGCCGCGCGAATTGCGCGAGCCTTGCGGCACTTCCCACACCTTCAGCCAGTACATGCGGCCACGATCCGAGAAGCACAGGATGTAGTCGTGCGTGTTGGCGATGAACAGCTGGTCGATCCAGTCTTCCTCTTTCGTCGCCATCGCCTGCTTGCCGCGGCCGCCGCGCTTCTGCGCGCGGTATTCGGTGATCGGCTGGGCCTTCATGTAGCCGGTGTGCGACAGGGTCACGACCATGTCCTGCGGCGTGATCAAATCTTCCGTTTCCAGGTCGGTAGCGTTCAATTCGATCTGCGAGCGGCGCACGTCCTTGTTGCCGGCGCCGTATTCGTTCTTCGCCGCCGTCATTTCGTCGGTGATGATGACGGTGACGCGTTCCGGCTTGGCCAGGATGTCGAGCAAGTCGGCGATGTGTTCCATCACGTCCTTGTACTCGTTGACGATCTTGTCCTGTTCCAGGCCGGTCAGGCGCTGCAGACGCATTTGCAGAATTTCCTGCGCCTGGTCGTCCGACAGCTTGTACAGGCCATCGCCCTGCATGCCATAGTGCTTCGGCAGGTTTTCCGGACGGTAGGCATCGATGCCGCCTGGCGTCGAGCCGTCGCCCGTGCGGGCCAGCATTTCGCGCACGACGGACGAATCCCAGGCCTTGGCCATCAGCTCGACCTTGGCGATCGGCGGCGTCGGCGCAGCCTTGATGATGGCGATGAAGTCATCGATGTTGGCCAGCGCGACAGCCAGGCCTTCCAATACGTGACCGCGTTCGCGCGCCTTGCGCAGTTCGAACACGGTGCGACGCGTCACCACTTCGCGGCGGTGCGACAGGAAGCATTGCAGCATCTGCTTGAGGTTCAGCAGCTTCGGCTGACCATCGACCAGGGCCACCATGTTCATGCCGAAGGTGTCTTGCAACTGGGTCTGCTTGTACAGGTTGTTCAGCACCACTTCCGGCACTTCGCCCCGTTTCAGCTCGATCACCACGCGCATGCCCGACTTGTCGGATTCGTCGCGGATGTCGGAAATGCCGTCGAGCTTCTTGTCGCGCACGTTTTCAGCGATGCGTTCCAGCAAGGATTTCTTGTTGACCTGGAATGGCAGCTCGTCGACGATGATGGCGATGCGGCCGCCATCCTTGCCGTATTCTTCGAAGTGGGTCTTGGCGCGCATGACGACGCGGCCGCGGCCCGTGCGGTAGCCGTCGCGCACGCCGGACACGCCATAGATGATGCCGGCCGTCGGGAAGTCCGGCGCCGGGATCAGCTCGATCAATTCATCGATCGTGCACTCGGGGTTGCGCAGCACGTGCAGCGCGCCGTCGATGACTTCGGTAATGTTGTGTGGCGGAATGTTCGTCGCCATGCCGACCGCGATACCGGACGAGCCATTGATCAGCAGGTTCGGGATACGCGTCGGCAAGACCGTCGGTTCCTTTTCCTTGCCATCGTAGTTGGGCTGGAAGTCGACGGTGTCCTTGTCGATATCGGCCAGCAGCTCGCTGGCGATCTTGTCCAGGCGGCACTCGGTGTAACGCATCGCCGCGGCGCCGTCGCCGTCGACGGAACCGAAGTTGCCCTGGCCATCGACGAGCATGTAGCGCAGCGAGAAATCCTGCGCCATGCGCACCAGCGTGTCGTAGATCGAGGCATCGCCGTGGGGATGGTATTTACCCATGGTTTCGCCGACCACGCGGGCGCACTTGACGTAAGGGCGGTTCCACACGTTGTTCATTTCATGCATCGCGAACAAGACGCGGCGGTGCACTGGCTTCAAGCCATCGCGCGCATCGGGCAAGGCGCGACCGACGATCACGCTCATGGCGTAATCGAGGTAGCTCTTGCGCATCTCTTCTTCGAGGGAAATAGGAATTGTTTCTTTTGCGAATTGATCCATTGGCGGTTCGACTGATCTCAGGCTGTGGTTAACTTATCTGTTACGCAATGTATGACGCAATACTGCATATCCTGGGTGGCTGTCGTCGTGGACGCCGCGCCGCGCGCTGCTGGCGCGGCCCGGCTTCCATGTCGCAGAGTGCCGGAACAAATCGGCGGGCTGGCGGCACGGCCAGTACGTGCACCGCAGTGGTACGCGCTGGCCATGCAGTGCCGCCGTGGGCATTTTCCCGACACTCTTAACAGTCAAGCGCACGATTTTAGCATGCGCGCCCAGCTACCTGTACAAATTGGCCATACCAACAAGATTGGCAGTTTGCACGGGAGCCGTGCAGCCTGACCTTTCGATAATGCACAATGGCAATACCAGTTCAAGATACCTGCCCTTAAAAGAGGCAAAAAAAGAGATCAATTGTTACAGACGCGTTACAAATGGGCATTTTCGTTGCGCAAAAACAACGCGCGGTCTAAAATCGGGCAAGCTTTGATTTAACCACGGTCGTGCGCCCCTGATGCGTGTGGCAAAATGACTGGGAAGTTAATTGCTAGTTTCGCAATCTGAAACGAGCGCATATGGTCTACATGATAAAATCTTGGCACGTAGCACCAGTAGCGCAGTGTTGTTCTGCGGATATCACCCCCCGAAAGGAAAAAAGAATGAATAAATTTGTAACGCTGTTTTTCGCTGCATCCGCAGTGATTGCTGGCTCGGCTTCGGCCCAAACCCCAACCTCCCCACCATTCGCGCCAGTTACCACTGACATCAAAGCACCAAGCCCAAAAAGCGCTTACGTGCAAGATGCCCGCGGCGTGATCGTGCGTGACCCATTCGGCCTGTGCTGGCGTACCGGCTACTGGACACCTGCTGACGCAGTGCCAGGTTGCGACGTGCCACTGTGCGTAGAGCCAGAAACCCTGCAAGACGGCAAATGCGTGGCTCCTCCAGCACCAGTCGTACCAGCACCGGCACCAGTCGTTGTCGTACCAGTACCAGTCGTCGTTGCTCCTACCTCGGAAAAAGTCAGCTTCGCTGCTGATGCATTCTTCGATTTCGACAAAGCTACGCTGAAGCCAGAAGGCAAAGCCAAGCTGGACGAGCTGTCCGCACAACTGGGCGGCATCAACCTGGAAGTCATCATCGCTGTGGGTCACACCGACTCCGTCGGCACCGATGCTTACAACCAAAAACTGTCGGTACGTCGTGCTGATGCTGTCAAAGCCTACCTGGTCACCAAAGGCGTTGAAAGCAACCGCGTGTACACCGAAGGCAAAGGCGAAAAACAACCTGTTGCTGATAACAAAACTGCCGAAGGCCGTGCGAAAAACCGTCGCGTGGAAATCGAAGTTGTTGGTACCCGCAACAAGTAATAGCTGAACCCCTGGACTTGCCGCAAGTCATCGCGCAAGTCAAGAACAGCATGAAAAACCCCGCCACGGCGGGGTTTTTTTTCGTCCGTGGCTGCCCAATTGTAAAATTGCCGCTATTATTCGACCTATGAACGCCGACCCTCTCGAAATCCAAAAATTCAGTGAGCTGGCCCACCGCTGGTGGGACCCCACTTCCGAGTTTCGTCCCCTGCACGAAATTAACCCTCTGCGCCTGGAATGGATCAACGCGAAAGTGCCGCTGGCCGGCAAGCGCGTGATCGACATCGGCTGCGGCGGCGGCATCCTGGCCGAATCGATGGCCCGCAAGGGTGCCGACGTGACGGGCATCGACCTGTCCGACAAGGCCTTGAAAGTGGCCGACCTGCACAGCCTGGAATCGGGCGCCAAGGTGCGCTACAAGCTGATCGCCGCCGAAGCCATGGCCGAGGAAGAGGCAGGCCAGTACGACGTCGTGACCTGCATGGAAATGCTCGAGCACGTGCCGGACCCCGCCGCCATCGTCAAGGCTTGCGCCGCGCTGGTGAAGCCGGGCGGCCACGTCTTCCTGTCGACCCTGAACCGCAACCCGAAAGCGTACCTGTTTGCCATCCTGGGCGCCGAATACCTGCTGCGCCTGCTGCCGAAAGGCACGCATGACTATGACAAATTCATCACCCCGTCCGAACTGTCGCAATACGTGCGCAGCGCCGGCCTGGACGTCAACAGCATGCGCGGCATGGGCTACAATCCGCTGACCAAGATTTACTCACTTAATAGCGATACCAGCGTCAATTATCTGGTGGCCTGCACCCGGCCGCTGTAACCATCACGCACAATACAAGGCGGCTGCGGCCGCCATTTTTCATTCCTACTTGACACACTTTGTCCGCCATGATCACTGACCATCTGCCAGCCCCGCGCGCCATCCTGTTCGACCTCGACGGCACCCTGGCCGACACCGCGCCCGACCTGGCGGCGGCCATCAACCTGCTGCGCGCGCGCGCCGGCCTGGCGCCGACCCCGTATGACGTCCTGCGCCCCACGGCCTCGGCCGGCGCGCGCGGCATGATCGGTGTGTCCTACGGCATCGGCCCCGGCGAAAGCGGCTACGAAGCCCTGAAAGACGGCTTTCTGAACAATTACGAAGCGGCCCTGGCCGTGGAAAGCCGCCTGTTCGACGGCATCCCCGCCCTGCTGGAAGGCCTGCAAGCCCTAGGCCTGGCCTGGGGTGTGGTCACCAACAAGGCCGCCCGCTTCACCGACCCGCTGGTGGGCCAGATCGGCCTGGGCGCCGCCGGCTGCGTGATCTCGGGCGACACCATGTCCCACCCGAAACCCCACCCCGCCCCCCTGCTGGAAGCGGCACGCCGCCTGGACCTGGCGCCGCAAGACTGCTGGTACGTGGGCGACGACCTGCGCGACATCCAGGCCGGCCGTGCCGCCGGCATGCGCACGGTGGCCTGCGCCTGGGGCTACTGCGGCCCCGTCGAACCGCAGCACTGGAACGCCGACCACCTGCTGGATACCCCGCATGCGCTGCTCGAGCTGGTCAGCGCGGTGGTGAAGGCGGCGCAGGCGCGGCAATTGGCGGCATAAATCAGCCTGCGCTTGATCTGGCACACCAGCAAGCGAATGCACCATGCAAGAGTGGGCGGATTGCGCTACAATAAAGGTTCTGTGGGGACGACCTGGTTTCGACGTGGGTTGCAAAGCAGCGCAGGGCATACCGAGGGCGGGCTACCTCGTAAATACAACCTGAAAAAACTTAACTGCAAACGATAACTCGTACGCACTGGCAGCTTAATCGCTGTTAGCTCTAGAACACCTCGTCCCTGGGGTGGGCCGTCAAAAGCTCTAGAGTCATTTACAGGGACTCGTCGTATGCTGGGTTACTTAGCGTCCGACTAAATAATAGGTAACTCGCTTGCCCATAACGTGCACATCCGTGCTGGCTGAGTTAAATTAAATGATAGTGCTAAGTATGTAGAACTGTCTGTGGAGTGCTTGCGGACGCGGGTTCGATTCCCGCCGTCTCCACCACTGAATAAATAAAAGGGCTTCCCCGTTTTGGCGGGGAGGCCCTTTTTATTTATTCCATGCATGCAGAACGCGGGCGTCGAATCCGCGTCCGGTACGGGCGCGGGGGTTTTGCGGGGCCTTCGGCGAGCGCAGCTCGGCGCCGCAAAACCGGGTTGCGCTTGCAAGCGCAACCTTTCCGATTCGTCTGGCTAGCTTTTGCGCCGCAGGCGGTTTTTCCTAAAGACAACATTAGCGACTCACGCTGTGTACGAATGGCAGACCTGACGCTCGCCCCCCCCTACTCCAACACGAAAGAGGAGCAGGCGGCGCGATTCTGGCGCAGGCAACTCGTTAGGAGCAGAACCTGCTGCAATTCGCCTTCTGAACTGGCCTACGCACGTCCGAGTTGGTGACATTGGTCTGGGCCGATGTGGACTTCGTGCGAGGCGTTGTGATGGTGCCCCGTGCCCTCACGCAGCATTCCAAAGAGGCAGAGAGCACCAAAACGAACGCTGGTCGCCGCGAAGTCAAGCTTTTGGAGCGCGCGATGCATGCGCTGCAGGAACAAAAGGCATTCACCTGGGCCAAGGGTGAGGAAGTGTTTCAAAATCCTCGCCTAGAGCGGCGCTGGGAAGGGGACCAGCCGATCCGCAAGACTTTATGGACCGGCATTCTGCAAAACGCTGGCGTGCGCTATCGCAACCCTTATCAGACGCGGCACACCTACGCCAGCATGATGCTCTCGGCCGGTGAGCACCCTATGTGGGTGGCAAAACAGATGGGGCATGCTGACTGGACCATGATTGCCAGGGTATATGGACGTTGGATGCCGGATGCAGATCAGGCGGCCGGATTAAAAGCAGAAATTGTGTTCGGTCTTAAGCATTAAATCTATCGGCTGGCTGTCATGCAACATTACCTATCCTGACTGAGGAACTGGAAACGCCCCAAAGCGGAAGTTCAGAGTTGTTAATAACGAAGGGTAATCAAGTTTCTGTGCAGGTCTAATTCTGTTCCTCAAGGAATTTGCATGGGGCGTGATTCTGGAAGAAGCAATCTTGCCGCACGAATAATTAATATTATTTCCGAAACCTCTTTAACGATTAATCGAGCCATTGGAGCGGTAACGCCTCCATTTGTATGAGCAATTTCGTTTCGCACCATCAGATATTTTCGGAGGGCGGCGTGCTGCTTCACGTTAATAATTTCTTTCTTCAGTGAGTAGTCGAGCATTCCTCTTATAGAAGCGCGAGAGGAGAACGAAATTTCATCTAAGCTCGATTGTTCGATTAACTTGCGAAGTTCATGCTCCAATGCCGAAAAAACGGCGATCACTGCGGCTTTATATTCTTTCTTGATCAGCAAGCGGTTTGGCTCGTCTTCAAGGGTTGGAGATATTCTCGCGAAGGCGGACTCGAAAGCCTTTTCAAGTTCACGAATGAATCCCCTCGATTCTTCGTCCAGCGAGACTGGCCGTTTGATCACAATGTGCCCCTTCAGATCAAACGGCAAGGCGGCAGTGTCTCCTGCTATCAGAATTAAAGGCTTTTCCTTCCCTTCTCCTGCCAATACCATTCCTACCTCGAATAGTGTGTTTTGGCTACCAATGTCAGCGACGACTAACGCAGCGCGGTCCAGAAGCGCGTAAGTTTTCGCCATGATATTATCGCCAGGTGCAACCACGTCTGCAGCCATAACAGGGCTGAAACCGTATCGTTCAGCGATCGGGTAAATACGGGATTTGTATATAGCTGCGAATCGCGTCGGCACTGCAAAGAATGCAAGTCGCGTCTGTGCCTCAGGAGGCAGCGTCAACTCAGCCTGAGGCTCTGGTTCAGTTGCGGTACTTAGCGCGATAACCTGTGAGCTCCAATACTCTCGAAGTTCTCGCAATGCCTCTTCTATAGTTTCCGCATAGCTCTTAAGTCCGATCTTCGGAAGATTCACTACTTTTACTCCGCGTCGTTCGTAACGAGCGACGGCATGAGGAGCGGCCGCCACCTGTACTACATAAGCAGGACGGCGCAGAGCCCCGAGACGCTCCTTAACAATCTGCCAAATTTGCCGGAAATCCGGGTCATCCAGGCTGTAACCGATAAATAGCGCGGTGTGACCGATAAGTAGACTGGATAAATGCGTGGCAAGGAGCGGAAACCGTGCAATAAATGCATCATAGTCTTCTTCCGTGACAACAAGGCGATTTGGATGATGCAGGTCGCCGTGAAGTTTTAAAAGTTGAACGGCTGCACTATGGTTACCTACCGAAAGCTGCTCCTCGGAAATCTGAGGGGTACAGTATTTATTAAGACGAGAGTAGGCATTCTCTAATAGGAAGTCAAAGTTCGTTGTGACCACTCGCTCAAATGGTAAACGACAAAACTCCTCATGTGTACGAGAGGGTTGAATGGAGCTTACCAGTAGCGCTTCGGACATAAATTCAACAAGTTTCACCCGCGAATATTCGTGCGTGTATGCTGATAACGCTTCTAATGCGGTGGTGTATTGATACTCGGGTAACGCATCGGCTGCGCTGCGACCCAGACCCTCCCAATCTAGCATTTTTTTACCGGCCGGAACCGATGCGTTTAATGAGAAGCCGGCACCTACGAAGGGTAGACAGCGACCTTGCACGAGGTCTTCCAAAAATGGCTTTGGGAAAAATTTGAGATACTCAGACACGTGGACCTACTTTAAATAAAAAAAACGATTGTTCTTGTTCTTGCCCGGCAGCTTATGGCCGACAGTTGCCGTTGCGGGTGATTGTCTGCATTTTGCCAGCAAAACCTTCAAGATGCCTAAAAAATCTAAGTTTACGGTAGGTTCGATTCCCGCCGTCTCCACCACTGAATAAATAAAAGGGCTTCCCCGTTTTGGCGGGGAGGCCCTTTTTATTAATTCCATGCATGCAGAACGCGGGCGTCGAATCCGCGTCCGGTACGGACGCGGGGGTTTTGCGGGGGACGAGCACTGCTCGTCCGATAGCCGCAAAACCGGGTTGCACTTGCAAGCGCAACCTTTCCGATTCGTCTGGCTAGCTTTTGCGCCGCAGGCGGTTTTTCCTAACGACAACATCAACTGCTCAGGCCGTGTACGAATGGCGAACCTGCCCCTCGCCCTTTAGCCGGTAAAATCATACGCAAAGGTGGCCCGGCAAGCCACGCCGGCGGCGAGAAAAATAACGAGCAAAACTACAAACACGGCCAGCGAGCCATATTCAGCAAAGAGAAGACTATCCAAGTAACAAAACAGAAGCTCCACCTGATCGGGCGTAATATCAAGGCATTGGCAGAGAAACCCCAACCATGAAAATTGCTCGCCTCCTTTCCTCCAGTTTCCTCGTGCTAGCCGTAGCCCTCGTCGCCTATGGTCTTTTCGGCCTCTCCCGTTTTGCCTGGTACACCGGCGCATACTATGATGAGCGCATGATCTTGTTCGACCACGGCTTCTATCCCTTTGCGTGGGGTATCGCGCTGCTGCTGATGGGACAAATCGCCCGCTTGCACCATCGTCGGCCGGCCATGCTGCTCGCCGCAGGTGCCGCACTGATGCTCCTTCTCTGGAAACGAGCAACCGTGCCCGGTGCCGTCTCCAATCAGCAACTTTTCCCTGACCCTGATTTACTGGCGGGACTGATTGTGACCGCTGTCGTGGTCTTCGTTTTGGCGCTGATAGACCACCCCGTCGAACAAGCCATCCGCAAAGCTCTTGCTCGTACCCGGTGACCGGCCGCCCCCACTACTCCCCACACACCGCCCCGCCCACCGCTCCCCCGATACTCAAGCCCGTCGACAAATCGAAACCAAAATCACAGCGATAGCCATCTTTCGGACGGTGTCGGCACAGCAGCATGTCACGATTGCGAATGCGTATTTGCGGATCGGGACAGCCATCGCGCATATCCGGCCCGATGGCGTCGAACATGTCCTTTGCAGCGGCTCCCGTCAAACGAAACGCGACTTTGGTATCGCCCGCAACCGGTGCCACGGCATCGTCGAGATATGCGCCATAGATCGCGTACGCCCCTGAAAAATCCTTTTGCACGAATTCCCATACGGCCCTTGCCTCGTGCGCCAACAGCAAGCACAGTAGCGCGACGAATAGCAGGCTGGCGCGTATCAGCATACGGAGCCGCCGATACTGCGTCCGGTCAGCAGATCAAAACCGAAGTCGCAATGATGGCCGTCACGGGGATGGTAGGAACAGCGCACTTCCGCCCGCTGGCGCAAGCGATACTCGCCGTCCACTCCACAGGCATTGCGCAAGTCCGGGCCCATCGCATCAAATAGCTGTTTCGCCGCCTTGCCGTCGATCCAAAATGCGATGCGCTTGTCTTTACTGGTCGACGGCTGCGGATCGCTCAGGCCTCCGCTATAGATGGCATAGCGGCCTTTGAATGACTGGTAAGAAAATAACCATTTGGGAGCGGACTGAGCCATGACCATAGCCACAACAAGGAGCGGAAAAACAGCGAGAATGCGTTTCATGTCATCCGTCCCGCTATTTAATCGTGATGTGAAAATGGTCGTCGTGATGTATGAGTGGTCTTATCCGGGGGATAGTAGGGTCATTAAAATAAATAACTTGGACAAAGCTGAATTCAAAAAATATGCGGATTAGCTGCGCCGTTGCATCGCGATCATATTGCGTGTCAAACCTTGTCACCGCGCGCTCCATTTTATCTTTGCGAAACAATCGGACGTCGACGTCTTTTCCGCTTCGATGGCTCGCATGGTCATGGTAAACAACGCCATCAGCCAGGCTGATATTTCCAAAACCAATTTTCCGGCTATCGATACCTTGCCATTGATGCTCGACCAAAAATAGTAGCGAAAGTAACTTGGGATGGGCATATTGTCCGGCGCCATTGGGCGGTGTGCCATAGGTGTAATATCCCGCGCCTTCCGGTCGTTGCGAAAGATTAAAGTAGCCGCGTGCATCCCTTGGCTGCAATTCCAGCATGCGTGCTCCTGAATGTAACATCCCAGCGCTCAGTTCAAACCATGGCAACAAACAGTGCTCGCTGCACATCTCGATGCAGGTGTTACGCACCGACGTCCCTAGCAGGAATCCTCGCGCCACGCAAAGAAATCTGCACACTCGACAATTTTTGCCGTTATACATCTTCTGAGCATTGCGAAGGATCAAATCCCTGTACGTTAATGGCGTTATCGCTAATTGCAGCCATGACCTTGAGCCAGCGCAAGATCGCGCAGTGCCACGTTGAGACTAAAGAACCTCTCCCAGCAAATATCCCATCGCCCTCCGATACTTCTCCCCCCTCTCCAAATCCTTCTGCGTCGGCATATCTATCCTCGACAAATCGCTGTTCTCAGCCAGATCCGCCAGCTTGACGGCCTTGCCGACCGGATTCAACGCCGCGCGGGCGATGAAATCCTCGTACGATTCGCCCGCGATCTTGGTCACGGCGCGCACGCCGTCGATGACTCCCCGGGAAAATCCTTCGCGCGCCAGGTCGTCGAAGGTGATTTTTCCATCGCTGTCTTCCACCACATCATGCAGTACGGCGACAATTTGCTGGGCGCCAGGGGCGACGCGCAGCATGACGCGCAAGGGGTGGAGTATGTATGGCGCGCCGCCCTTGTCCTTCTGGCCGGCATGGGTGGCGGCGGCGATTTCAATCGCGCGTTCCAGGGTGCCGCGTCTTGCGTGTTCACTCATGTTTATTCCTTGTTCACTCCACGTTGGTTGCTGACCCCGTTGTGCGCCAGCCGCGGCGCTGCAAATGGCAAACGCTGCTGCACAGCAAGGCTGGCACCAGTAAATTGAACACCGGTATCAGCATCAGCAAGCACAGCAGCAGGCCCAGGGCAGCAATCGCCGGACGCTGCGCGCGGCGCAACGCCGCTTGCTGTTCTGCGCCGAGCACGTCTTCGGCCGCTGCGCCGTAGATCATCCGGACATTCCAAGCCAGCAGGTACGAGACCAGCACGCACATGGCCCACACGGGGATCAGCAGGGAAAGCAGCAGTAACAGGCGCCGCCAGACGGGGCGCGGGGCGGACAGCTCCAGGCCGGCCGGAGGTTGCCACGGAGCATAGCGGCGTGCCGCCACAGCCTTGGCCCGTTCCAGCAACAGCCAGCGCAACGGCAAGCGCGCCGTGCCGATGGCGCCGACGATAAAGACCATGACATAGAACAAGGTGGCCAGCGCCAGCAAGGCCAGGGCGATCTGGCCTATCGACAGCAGGGCCTTGGCGGCGCTGCCCAGGCCGCCGGCGATATTGCCCATCTGCGAGAGCGTGGCAGGCCCGTTGGCCAGTGTCCCGACGCCATCCATCACGCCCAGGCCCAGCAAGCCGGTAACCGACACCAGCGCCAGCATGGCGCTCAGCTCGACAAAAAAACGGCCGAAGCAGCCATACAGTCCCAGCCATAGCGCCACGACCGCCATGCACCACAGCGCGGAGCGCCACCACAGCCCCGCATGACGCGCATCGCGCACTCCCAGGCCGATGCACGTGAAGGCTTCCCGCCAGGCCAGCAGCCAGGTTTGCAATGTTTGTGTCACGCTCAGGCGTACTCCGCAGTGAAGGGGCGGATACGTCGATCCGGATGTTGCCGATTGTACATGGACAAGGCTTGCGCACGCGCCCCCCTCCGCCGTCAGCAATCGCTATCGAAACGCAAAAGCAGTCGCGTCCTGCTCGGCCGGTTCGCAAGGCGAGGCATAACAGACTTGATTTCTGCCGGATGCCTTGGCCTTGTACAGTGCCGTATCAGCGAGTTCAACCAGTTCGACTGCCTGGTTTTCCAGGTGCGTCGGCATGAAAGCCGCCACGCCGACGCTGACCGTCACCACGCCCAGGGGATTGCCCCGATGTTCGACGCCCAGCGATTGCGCTGCCTGGCGAACACCTTCCGCCACCGCCAGGGCGCCCGGCAAATCCGTTCCAGGCAATAAAAAGACCATTTCCTCGCCACCATAGCGTGCCGCCAGGTCGCCCGGCCTGCGCATGCTGTAGCCGACCACTTTGCCGATTTTTCTCAGGCACTCGTCGCCGGCCACATGGCCATAGATATCGTTGTATTGCTTGAAGAAGTCGACATCGATCAACACCAGCGCAAGCGAGCCGTCTTCACGCTGTGCACGGCTGAACTCAGCAAGCAGCGACTGGTCGAAGTGGCGCCGGTTCGCCAGTCCCGTCAAGCCATCCTGGTTGGCAAGGCGGGCCAGGGTTTCATTGATCAATTCCAGCTCATTGCGCGCCTCGAGCAATCCAGCCTCGCTCTTGACCCGCAAATCGATTTGCCGCACCACGCGGTATCCGATGAAGGCAATCAGCAGCACCAGCACGCCACCCACCGCGTTCTGCAAAATCGTGTCGAGACGCCACGAAGCGAGAACTTCATCCTGTGACAGTGCGGCAGAAACCACCAGCGGGTATTCCTCGACCCTTCTATAGCTATTGATACGCGTCACGCCATCGACGCCCGACTTGATCACGGCCGTGCCAACGGGACTTTTGGGCAAATAATCGTGGAACACGGGGAATTGCGAAATATCGCGTCCCAACAGGCTTTCATCGAAGGGCCTTCGCAATAAAAGAATGCCTTTTCCATTCGCAATGAAAATGGCGCCTTTTTCCCCTATCGAAAAACGTTCATAAAACAGCCTGAAATAATTCATGTCGATGGTCGCCAGCGCCACGCCGCCGAAACTTCCGTCGGGCATATTGATTCGCCGCGATACCGTGACTATCCATTGCCCCGTTGATTTGCTGCGCACGGGAGGTCCGACATAGGGCCCCCGGTCCTCATGCGTTCGATGGTAGTTGAAATAATCCCGATCAGAATTATTCAGATTGCTCAACAGCGTTTTCTGCGAATTCACGAGCCAGCTGCCATCCCTCGCATAGATGAAGATGCCGTGCAACTGGCGCAGCTCGGCGACACGGGCGACCAGCAATTTGTGCACACGGGCCAATTCGCTATCGGAAACACCGTCTGTTTCCACCCGCTCCACCAGTCCGACCAGCACCGTATCGGCTTCCTTGATGGTGTCATAGGCATGCTGCGCAACAGATTGCGCCAGATTGGCGCTTTCGCGGGCCGCCTCACTCAGCTGTACTTCCCGTGCGCGCAAGGTCATCCAGAACTGGATCGCCAGGAGCGACAGGCACACCAGCACGACAAATGAGATGGCCAGCGGCAGCAGGGAAAAACCACGGAAACCTGCTCCCAACAAGCGTGGCGGCAAGCTGCGTGACCTGGCCATGGCGACACTCCCGGATTGATATGCAGCAAAGTGTGCACCAAATAGGCAACAACATATTCACATATTGTCACAAGCCATGAAGAACTCATTTGCCGGGTAACAGGTCTTCGCCGTCATGGCATCGAAGAATCCGGTTCCAGCTCGCCATAGTTTGTGATACCGCAATTCCAGAAGGAAAGAAATGCGAAACAATGCCAGCTCCCCCACCGTTGCGCATAGCGGAGTTGACCATGCTTGAAGTTCAGCCCAGGGATAAGGTCTTCTTTAACGATGAGGAGGTGCAAAAGACGATCGCCGGTGGGCGCGTCCGGTCTCTGAAAGGGCACGACGACCATCTTCATATTGAAATCAGGGAGCATCGATGAAACCTCACTTTGCCCGCTGCGCCATGGCGCTCGCGCTCTTTGCAACGGCACAAGCCGCCGACAAGCAGAAGGAATGGACTGGCGAACCACGGCCCTTGCGAGGTGATTACCAGATCCATGGCGGAACACTGTCCGAAATGCTGCCACCCACGCGAAGCGACCGGAAAGTGGCAATCATGGTCATATGACGCCCTCGGCCGGAACGCAATCCCCCACCCCTCGCCGCAACGGCGTACACTGGCCCCTCTTCCATCAACGCATTGGTCCACCGTGAAACTGTCGCGCTTTATTACCGGCCATCTGGAGCCGATCCTGGAAGAGTGGGAACTCTTCGCCAGGTCGCTGCCCATTCCCGGAGCCGCCATCTCGAAAGCGGAATTGCGCGATCATGCAAAGCAGATGCTGCAAACCATCGTGCGCGACATGGACGTCATCGAGAACGCGGCGCAGCGCAAGAAGAAATCGACCACGGGCGTATCGGAAATAACGGGCAAGGAAACGGCAGCGGCCACGCACGGTTCCCTGCGCCAGCAGATTGGCTTCACCCTGCCGCAGCTGACGGCGGAATTTCGCGCCATGCGGGCCAGCGTTCTGCGATTGTGGATGGCGCAGGTGTCGGTGGCGTCGAAAACGGCAACGGACGACATCCTGCGCTTCAATGAAGCGATAGACCAGGCGCTGCAGGAATCGGCCATCCGCTATTCGCAGCAGAGCGACCGCACCCGCAATACCTTTCTCGCCATCCTCAGCCACGATCTGCGCAGCCCGCTGAACACGATGACGATGGCAGGCGCGCTGCTGAGCCGGCCGAGCGCGAGCGCCTCTTCCTCGGTGCAGATCGGCGCACGGGTTGCCCGCAGCGCGGCCGCCATGACCACCATGGTGAACGACTTGCTGGAATTCGCCAGGACGCAGCTGGGAGGACACATGCCCGTTTCGCCAACCTTGGGCGACCTGGGGGAAATCTGCAGGACAGCCGTCGAGGATGCCTCGGCCGCCCACCCGCAATGCAAGTTTGAACTGAGCACCACGGGCGAGATGATCGGCGACTTCGATGCGCCCCGTCTGGCCCAGCTGTTTTCGAATTTGCTCAACAATGCCGCGCAATATCGCACCGACGACCAGCCCGTCACCATCACGGCCAGCGGCGATGCCGATACGGCCGTGGTACAGGTCAAAAATTTCGGCCGCCAGATCCCGGAAGCCTCGCTGAAGAGCATATTCGATCCCCTGGTGCAGCTGGCCGTTTCCGACGATCACAAGGCACCGAATGCCACCAGCATCGGACTGGGGCTGTTCATCGCGCGTGAAATCGCCAGCGCGCACGGCGGCACCATCGGCGCCGAGTCGAGCCTGGAATGCGGCACGGTGTTTACCGTGCGCCTGCCCAGGGTCTCGCTGAACGAGGGCGCGAAAGGCGGCTAGGCGCGCGCTCCGTAGAAGACGCCCCCTGCCATTACCGGCCCGCCCTACCTGCGGCTCAACGGCACGTATTCCCCCGGCAAGCCCGACACCTCCAGCGCATCGGCAAACGCCAGCAAGAACTTCGCCGGGCCATGGTCCGACACCAGCAGGGAGGCGCCCTTGTGGCGCAGCAGTTTCAAGACTTCCTGCTGGTGCGCCTGGTATTCGCTGGAGTGGCCGTAAAACGTTTGATACATCTCAAGGGTTTCCATGGCCTTGGCGGCCAGGATGAATTCGGGTTTGTCCATGATGTCTCCTCGTTGTCAGTACTGCCAAAACCACGAAAAAAACCTGCAAGACGTGCGGCCCATGCCGGTCGCACTGCATTGCGGCAACCACATCCGTATTTCCATCATACGCCTCAACCCGGCCATTGCGCCGTCCTGTCGCGCATCTTTTTCCATTCCACCCGTCCTGCTACGTCACCGTGCATCCAGACCTGCGCCATTCCTCGCGTGCGCGCTAGCCGCACGCTCCCGCACATGGCATCATGCGCGTTACCCATTCACTCTGGCGACACATGGACCAATATCACTTCCTCGTTGGCGAATTCAAGAAAAATACCCCCTTCATTGCCGCCGCGGCCAGCGCGCAGCTGTTCGCCTGGTTCGCGCACATCGGCGAACCCGTCGAGCGCTACGGCAACAAGCGCGGCAAGATCGTCAAGTTCTCACAGCGAAATTACGAGAAAATGCTGTTCGCGCCAGAGACCGACGGCATCGGACTGCTTTCGCCGCGTCTCGTGCCGCCCGACGAAGCTGACGAGGCCGTCAACTGCGACGCGCAAGCCATGTACTCATCGGGCTCGGAGCTGGTTCTGTCCATACGCGCCAGCAAGCTTGCGCTGATGCCGTTGTTCGACGGTGCCCGGGCCATACCCGGCCTGTTTGAGCATTGCGAATATGTGTACTGCTACGCTGAAACGCAGGGCTATGGCACCGGCTACGCACTCGGCTACCGGCAGATCGATGAAGCCCATCCGATGACCTTTGGCACTCCTTGCCCCGCAAATAACTGGGCCGCCATCAAGCGGCGCGGGCTGCAAGATTCGCACCTGCGCGATGTATATCCGATCAATGGTTTCACGCAAGCCAGATTGGACGCGCTGCCGCCCGAGCGCCGGCAAGCGCTGCGCGACGCGATGCAGGCGCATGGCCGCTGCGAAGAGCATGCCGGCTTGACTTTCTGGTATCTGCCGCCCGAGGAACTGGACGCCGCCCGCACCGCCCTGAACGCACACGCCATGCTGGGCGCCTATATCAGCCACCGACACCCATGAGCAAACATTTATCGCTGCACTGCTATCTGCAGGACGCCGCCGCCGAGCGGCCCCTGCCCTGCTCCGACGTGACCATCCACGCCGACCCGGCCACCCTGCGCGCCATCGCCCATTTTCTGCTGGCCAGCGCCGACACCTTTGATCAGGCGCAAGACCGGGCCGGCATGCACGCCCATCTGCAAGACGAATGGGACGGCTGGCAGGACGACTTCCCCGACCTCGTCGTGGTGGCGGCCTAGGTGGCAACCTAGCCCGGCGCCTGCGTCGGCGCGCGTCGGGTAACATACGCCACCTTTGCCATACAGAGAACACCCGATGCCCCATTCCCGATACGCCCTGCCGTCGCTGCGCACGGCCGTGCTGGCCGCCGCGCTGGCCAACCTGTCCGCCTGCGCCAGCCCGCCCGCGCACGAAACGCTGTTCCTCGCCACCACCCTCACGCCCGCGCACTCCTTTACCAAGGGCATCGAAGGCCCGGCCGTGGATGCGGATGGCAATATCTATGCCGTCAACTTTGCGCGCCAGCAAACCATCGGCAAGGTCAGCCCCGGCGGCATGGGCGAGGTGTACCTGACCTTGCCTGGCACCAGCATCGCCAACGGCATCCGCTTCGGCAGCCGTGGGCAGATGTACCTGGCCGACTACATGGAACACACGATTTACCTGGTCGACCCGGCCACGCGCGCGCTCACCATCCACGCGCGCGAACCGCGCATGACGCAGCCGAACGACATCGCCATCACGGCCGACGACGTACTGTATGCGAGCGACCCGAACTGGAAGGAAAACACGGGCCGCGTGTGGCGCATCGCGCAAGACGGCACGGTGACCCTGGCGCTCGACACCATGGGCACGGCCAACGGCATCGAAGTGAGTCCTGACGGCAAGATCTTGTATGTGAATGAAAGCGTGCAACGCAATATCTGGATGTATGACATCGCCGCGGACGGCAGCCTGAGCGGCAAGCGTTTGCTAATCAAGTTCGACGATTTCGGCATGGACGGCATGCGCGTGGACGTCGACGGCAACCTGTACGTGACGCGCTACGGCAAGGGCAGCGTGGTCAAACTGTCGCCGCAGGGCCGCATCTTGCGCGAGATCAGCGTACCCGGCGCCAAGCCGAGTAACATCACCTTCGGCGGTCCCGATGGCCGCACGGCGTACGTGACGGAAGTGGTGCAGGGGCGGCTGCTGCAATTTCGCGTCGACCGCCCGGGCCTGGAATGGCAGCGGGCGCAGCAGCATAAAGTAAATGCGGCAAATGCGGCGGCAGCGGCAGCAGCCGCGACAACCCCGCCACCGGCTGCCGCGGAGTCCGTCAGCGCGGAATGACGCGTTCCGCCTTCAACTTTTCGAACAGGCTGAAGAAGGCGTCTTGCGTATCCTGGTAATCAAGGAAGCCGGCCTTGCGGCTCTTGCCCATGTCCGTCATCACTTCCATCGGCCGGCCCAGGTCGGCATCCGTATGCCACCAGGAAGCGAGGCGGCCGACATCCAGCTCGGCCAGATCATGCTGCTGCGCGATGGCGCGCCACTGGGCGGGGGCATCCTGCATGCGCCCGGCCAGCGGCGCCATCACCTCGGGCAAACCGGCCGCCGCGACGCCGAAATAGGCGGCCAGGCGCGGCCACAGCCACTTCCAGCGGAAGACGTCGCCATTGACGATATTGAAGTCTTCGTTGCGCGCGGCGGGGCTGTCGGCCGCCCACGCCAGGTGGCGCGCGATCTGGCCCGCGTCCGTCATGTCGGACAAGCCGTGCCATTGCGCGGGCGAACCAGGAAACACGAAGGGCTGGCCGCCGGCCTTGCACAAATTCGCATACACGGCCAGGGTCAGGCCCATGTTCATGGCATTGCCCAGCGCGTAGCCGATGATGGTGTGCGGGCGGTGCACGCTCCACGTAAATCCGTACTGCGCGGCCGCTTCAAACAGCCGGTCTTCCTGAGCATAGTAGAAATTCTCGACCGCCTGCCGGCCCTGCTCTTCGCGAAATGGCGTGACGGGCACGCTGCCCTTGCCATACGCGTCGAACGGTCCCAGATAATGCTTGAGGCCAGTGACCAGCGCCGCATGGCGCAAGTGGCCGGCCGGTCCCAGCGCGGCCAGCACATTGGCCACCATGGCGCCATTGACGCGGATGTTTTCCTGCTCGTTTGCCTGGCGTGCCCAGGCCGTGAAAAAGACGTGGCTGGCGTCCAGGCCCGCCAGGGCGGCGCTGACGGCCGCGCCATCCGTGGCATCCAATTGCAGGGAAGTGCAGCCTGCCGGCACGGGCGTGCGGCCGCGCGAAACGCCCGTCACCTGCCAGCCCTGCGCCAGCAAGTGCGTGGCCAGGTTGCTGCCGATGATGCCGCTGGCGCCGATGATGAGAGCGTGTTTTTGCATGAGAGAAAGCCTCCGAAAGAAAAAAACATCATATCCGCGACATCAATTCTTATCCGCGATACTATTTCCCCCTATTCATGAATAAAATTCGCGGATCATGTTTTCATCGGAACATCTCAAGGGCCTCACACCGTTTCTCGCCACGGCCGACGCGGGCAGTTTTACCAAGGCGGCCGAGCGCCTGCACCTGAGCAGCTCGGCCGTCAGCAAGAGCGTGGCGCGGCTGGAAGAACGGCTGGGCGTGCTGCTGTTCGAGCGCAGCACGCGCCGGCTGAAACTGAGCGACGCGGGCCGCGCCTACTACGCCACCTGCAAGCGCGTGCTGCAGGAACTGATGGATGCGGAAGACGTGCTGGCCGAACACGCGACGGAGCTGGCGGGCAAGGTGCGCATCGGCGTACCCGCCTCGTACGGGCGCCTGCGCGTGATGCCTGCGCTGCTGGAGCTGTGCGCGCAGTATCCGCGCCTGCAGCCGTCGATCGCCTTCAGCGACCGCTTCGTCGACCTGTTCGAGGAGCGCATCGACATCGCCGTGCGCATCGGCGCGCCCTCGCACTGGCCCGCCGCGCTGGGCCAGATGCACCTGGGCGACGAACAGCTGATCCTGTGCGCGGCGCCCAGCTACCTGGCGCGGCGCGGCACGCCCGCGTCCATCGCGCAGCTCGACGACCACGACTGCATCGCCTACGGACGCGGCGACGGTTCGCCCATGCCGTGGGTCTTCCCTGACGTCGCCACGGGCGGTCAGGTCGAGCACCGCCTGGCCTCTCCCCGCATGACGGTGGGCGACGCGGAAGCGCGCACGGCCGCCGTACTGGCCGGCCTGGGCGTGGCGCAGCTGGCCACGTGGCTGGTGCACGAGCACCTGGCCACGGGCGCCATCGTGGCGGTGCTGCCGGCACTGGCCACGCAAGGCTTGCCCCTGTACCTGGCGTGGCCGCTGGCGCGCCAGCTGACGCCGAAAACAGGCACCCTGCTGCAGGAACTGCGGCAGCGGCTGACGATCAGTTGATTCAGTTAATTCAGTTGAAAATTCCGCTTGACCCTGACGTTACGTCAGGTGCGATTCTGCTTGCACGCACCCGGAAAGGAGTACCCCATGCTGTTGAAAATCGGTGAACTGGCCAAGATGACAGGCTTGAGCATCCGCACCCTGCACCACTACGACAGCATCGGTCTGCTCTCGCCCTCGGCGCGCACGCAAGCTGGCTACCGCCTGTACCAGCACGGCGACATGGACCGGCTGCACCGGATCATGGCGCTGCGCAAGTTCGGGTTGTCGCTGGCCGATATCGCCAACGCCCTCGCCGGCCCGGCCCTGCCTTTGCATTCCATCGTGGCGCAGCAGATCGCCATGTTGGAACGCCAGATCGCGCAAGCTTCCACCTTGCGCGAACGCCTGCGCACCCTGCAGGCGCAACTGGCGCAGGGGCAGGCGCCGGAACTGGCCGAGTGGCTCACCACTATGGAGTTAATGACCATGTACGATAAATACTTTAGTCCCGAAGAACTGCAACAGCTGCCGCTGCTGACAGATAGCGCCGTGGAACAGGAATGGAAAGCACTGGTAGCGAGGGTGCGCGCCGTCAAGGAGGCGGGCGCCGGCCCCGGCGATGCGCAAGCACAAGCGCTGGCCACGGAATGGATGGTCAAGCTGGTGCGCGACACGGGCGCCCACCCGGGCCTGTTCGCGCGTCTGAACAGCATGCACGAGCAGGAACCATCGATGCAAGCGACGACCAGCGTCGATGCGGACGTGATGCAATTCATCATCGCCGCCTTCAATGCCTCGCGCATTGCGCTGTATCGACCTTTCCTCGATGAGCAGGAATACGCGTATTTACTCGCCAACTACGGCAGGCGTTCGGGCGAGTGGCCGGCCCTGATCGCCGCCGTGCGCGCCGCCATGGATGCGCGCACGCCGCCCACCGACCCGGCCGTGCTGCAGCTGGCGCGGCAGTGGCTGGACCTGTTCCGCTCGTATGCGGGCACGAACCCGGCCACGCAGCTGAAATTCCGCCAGGCGCACCAGCAGGAACCGCGTCTGATGGAAGGCAGCTTCGTCGACGGGGCCATGCTGCAATACCTGGGCGCGGCGATGGCCGTGGTGGCGCAGGAGCGTCCCGCCAAATAAGTTGACGTGTGGCATCTCGTGGGCGGCGCCATGTAGAATCGGCCTTCGCCCACGAGAGGAACAACCGATGCGCCGCTTTCTGTTTGCTTGCCTGACCCTGCCCGCCCTGCATGCCGCCATGGCGGCCGAGCCGCCCGTGCAAGGGGTGTGGCAGGGCACCGTGGGCAAGGCCAATATCGTGGCTTGCTTCAACCAGCCCAGCCCCACGCAAGGGTCTGACCGCAGCGGCAACTATTACTACACGCGCTACAAGACGCCGATCATGCTGGCCAAGCCGAACGGCAAGACGCTGTGGCAGGAACTCGACGCCAAGGGCGACACGACGGGCACCTGGTCCCTGAATGCGCCGCAAGACGGCAAAGTCACCGGCACCTGGGCAGACCCGAAAAGCGGCAAGACCCTGCCCCTGGCCCTGACCCTGCTGGAAGCGGCGGGCGACCGCGAGCATCCATCCTGCGCCAGCGATGCCTACAACCTGGCGCTGGAAGATTTTCCCAATACCAAGACGAGCAAGCCGATCGCCTTCGAAGGCAAGCAATACCGCAACCTGCAAGTGGGCGACACCATCACCGTGGAATTGATCGCACCCGGCGATGGCGTGACAAAAATCAATGCTCAGCTGCGCGCCGTGCTGGCAAAAAATAAAAAAGACCTGGCCGACTTCTATGCCACGCGCCGCGAATACCTGGGCCGCAACGGTTTCACAACGGAAGACGAAGTGTATGCGGAGCCGACCTACTGGTCGCCGCGCTGGGTGACGGTCAAGTTCTACCGCTGGGCGACAGGCTATGGCGCCAACGGCATCTCCATCAAATTCCGTACCTGGGACGTCAAAACGGGCCAGGAAACGGACGTGTGGAACTGGTTTGGCGCCAGCGCCAGCGATGGCGACGACAAGGCCGAATTGCCGGACCGCTTGCGCCAGGCCCTGTTCAAGGACGTGAAAATCGATGCCGAATGCAAGGGCACGGATTACGACGGCCGAGGCCGCTTCCACCTGTCCCTGAAGCCGGAAGGCGTGTCGTTCTGGGAAGACTCGAACGGCAGCGGCTGCGAAAACGATTTTTTACTGCCGTACAGCAAGGTCGGCCCCTTCCTCACCGTCAAGGGCCGCGCCGCGCTCAGCGATTTGCTGCCGAAGAACTAAGCAGCACCTCTGCCACCATCTCCGCCGTGGCGGCCGCCAGGGTCCAGCCCAGGTGGCCGTGGCCCGTGTTGTAGTACACGCCCGGCGCCTTGCCCGGCCCCACTTTCGGCAGCATGTCCGGGAGCATGGGGCGCAAGCCCGCCCACGGGATCACCTTGCGCGTATTGACGCCCGGAAAACACTGCTCCACCCAGCGCACCAGCGGGCGGATGCGGTCGGCGCGGATGTCGTCATTGAAGCCATTGAATTCCGCCGTGCCCGCCACTCTGAGCCGGTCTTCGCCCAGGCGGCTGCTGACCAGCTTGGTCGCGTCGTCGAGCAGGCTGACCTTCGGCGCCGCCGCGCGGCTGGCTGCGTCGTCGAGCTGCACCGTGATCGAATAGCCTTTCACGGGATACACATTCACATGGTCGCCCAGCATTGCCGCCATGGCGCGGCTGGCCGTGCCCGCGCAGATGACGACGGCGTCGAACAGGGTGCTGTCCTCGCCCGCGCCCACGCTGATGCGCACCTTGCCGTGTTCGCGCGCCAGCGCGGTGACCTGCGCACCGTAGCGGCAAGCCACGCCCAGGCGGACGCAGGCGTCGGCCAGGCCGCTGGTGAATTTGTGGATGTCGCCCGTGGAATCGCTGTCCGTGTAGTAGCCGCCATAAAAGTCGCCCTGCAAGGCCGGCTCGATGACGCGCATTTCCTGCCGCGTGACGGCGCGCCGCTCCAGCCCGCCCTGCGCCAGCAGGCGCGACACGCCCGCCGCCCGCTCGAAGCCGCGCCGGTCACGGTAGACGTGCAGGATGCCGGCGCGGCGATGATCGAAATCAATATGCTCTTCCTGCGCCCAGGCAAACAAGTGTGCGCGCGCGGCGATCGCCAGGCGCGCCGTGGCGATGGTGTTGCGCTCGTAGGCGGGCATGGCGGCAAGGAATTGCGCAAACCAGCTCAGCTTGTGCCAGCTGGGCCATGGATGCAGCAGCAGGGGCGCATCGCGCCGCGCCATCCATTTCAGGGCGTTCAAAATCGTTGCCTTGTGGTTCCACACTTCCGCGTGCGAGGCCGACAATTGCCCGCCGTTCGCATACGACGTTTCCATGGCGGCATAACGGTGACGCTCGATCAGGGTGACATTGACGCCCCGTTTCGCCAGCGCGTAAGCGGTGGTGACGCCCGTGATGCCCCCGCCCAGCACGGCCACGCGCTTCATGCCTCAGACTCCATTTTCTGCTCCACCTTGTGCACGACGGTATCGCCCGCCTGCAGTACGCGGCCATCCTCGGCCAGCACGTCCATGCGGCGCACGGGCAAGCCTGAACCGCGCTGCAGCAAGGTCGAATGCGCCTCGCCCGCCGCGAACAATTGCGCCTCGCTCCACTGGCGCAAGCCGACGACGACGGGAAACAGCGCCAGCCCCTTGAGCGTCAGCACGTACTCCTGGTAGGCCGTGCCGTCCGATGCGGGCGCGACCGTAAAGATGCCCTCTTCCACCAGCGTGTGCAGGCGGTCGGCCAGGATGTTCTTCGCCACGCCCAGGCTTTTCTGGAACTCGCCGAACCGGCGCATGCCGTCGAAGGCGTCGCGCACGATCAGGAGCGACCAGCGCTCGCCGATCGCGTCGAGCGCGCGCGCCACGGGACAGGGGTCGGTTTTCAGGCTCTTGCGCTTGGCCACGGGCATTCTCCAGGATTGAGTGGTTGCATTTTAAAACTTCCCGGCGTAGACTCCAACTGGTTTTAATTTGAAACCACTTACATACAGACCCATGCGCGATACCAACCCATCCATCACGACAGCACTTCCCCCTTCCCTCGTCTGGCTGTTTGCCACGGCGGCCGGCCTCAGCGTGGCCAATGTGTATTACGCCCAGCCCTTGCTCGCCACCCTGGCGCAGGAATTCGGCATGACGGAAGCGGCCAGCGGCATGGTCATCACGGCCACGCAGCTCGGCTGCGCGCTGGCCCTGCTGCTGCTGGTGCCCCTGGGCGATATGCTGAACCGGCGCCGCCTGACCCTGTTCCAGCTGGGCTTGCTGGCCATCTCCCTGGCGGCGCTGGGCTGCGCCCGCTCCACGGCCGCCTTGCTGGGCGGCATGCTGCTGGTGGGTCTGCTGGGCACGGCCATGACGCAGGGTTTGATCGCGTATGCAGCCAGCGCGGCAGCCAGCCACGAGCGGGGCCGCGTGGTCGGCATGGCGCAGGGCGGCGTGGTGATCGGCTTGCTGTTGGCGCGCACCCTGTCCGGCGTGGTGGCCGATGTGGCCGACTGGCGCGCCGTGTACTTTGTTTCGGCGGCCATCGCCTGCGCCCTGCTGTTGCTGCTGTGGCGCAAGCTGCCGCCGGCGCAGCCGGCCAGCGAACGGCTGGCGTATGGCGCCCTGCTCGCCTCGATGGTGGAGATGTTGATGCACAACAAGGTCTTGCGCGTGCGGGGCACGCTGGCCCTGCTGATGTTTGCCGTGTTCAATATTTTCTGGAGCGCCCTGGTGCTGCCCTTGACGGCGCAAGGCTACAGCCATGCGGCCATCGGCGCGTTTGGTCTGGTGGGCGTGGTGGGGGCGCTGGGGGCGGCGCGCGCCGGGGCGCTGGCCGATAATGGCCGCGCGCAGTGGACGACGGGCGCAGCCCTGTTGCTGCTGCTGGCCGCGTGGCTGCCGCTCGGCTTTGCGGGCGCGGCCCTGTGGCCCTTGCTCGTCGGCATCATCGCGCTGGACCTGGCGGGCCAGGCCATCCACGTGACGAACCAGAGCCTGATTTTCAAGCAGGACAGCGACGCGCACAGCCGCCTGGTGGCGTGCTACATGCTGTTTTATGCGGTGGGAAGCGGACTCGGTGCGATTGCCGCCACCAGCGTGTATGCGCTGGCGGGCTGGCATGGGGTATGCGCGCTGGGCGCGGCGGTCAGCTTGCTCGCCCTGCTGTTCTGGCGACTGACCTTGCCTGCTGAAAAAGCTTAGTTCAGCATGGCCGCGGTAGAACCATGGCGGTAGGTTTTCAAGGCGTCCGGCTGGATCTGGATCAGCGAACCGCTGACTTTAATCAAATGCAAGTCCGTCAACTGGTGCAGCACGCGCGACAGGGTGGCGGGCGCCAGGTTCAGGAACGATGCCAACAGACTTTTCTTCAAGTCCAGCTTGACCTCGTTCGAACGCTGCTGGTCCGAAGCTTGCAGCAGATACTCGACCACGCGCTGGGTGGCGTTCTGCACGGAGCAGCGCTCCACGTTGCGGATAAAACCCATCAGGTGATGCGACAGGCTGTTCATCATCTGGCGCGCGATACGGGGCGACTGGTCCAGCAGGCGCAGCAGCGCGTGCGGCGGAATGCGCAGCAGCAGGCAGTGCTCGAGCGCTTCGGCGCAGAACGGATACGGTTCATCGAGGAAAATCATGGCTTCGCCGAAACTCTGGCCCGGACGGATCAGTTCCAGTACCTTGTCGGTACCTTCCATGGAAAACACGCTCAGCTTGACGAGGCCGAAGACCACCACATAGGCGCCTTCCGCCACTTCGCCCTTGCGGAACAGTACTTTGCCTTTTTCCACTTCGACGCGCACGACATCCTGGCGCAATTGCTCTAATTGCGAAGGGGAAATATGGCGAAACAGAGCCTGGCTCGATAGCAAGCCATCGACGTTGACCTTATGCATGACACTCTCTTATTAGATTAGCGAATGACTAAGAGTGTAATGCGCAGGCACGGTCAAGGCCATACGTCAAAGGAACTAGGGTTGTCTAGGCCGGAACGCCATGCAGATCAAACAATCGCGCATTCCTTGCGCACTATTTGCACTTTGTTTGATCTTTATTTGCTCAACTCGCGCTCGACGGCATACACGGCGATCTGCACGCGGCTGCTGAGCTTAAGCTTTTTGAGGATGTTTTGCACGTGGATTTTCACCGTGCTTTCGGCCACATCGAGCTGGCGCGCGATTTCCTTGTTGCTCAATCCTTGCGCCAGGCATGCCATGGCTTCGCGTTCGCGCGGCGTCAGTTTGTCATAGTCGGCCTGGGGCGCGTTCTGCCCCGCGCGGAACTGCGACACCAGCTTGGCCGTCATGGCGTCGGCGATCACGGATTCGCCGGCGGCGGCGCGGCAAATGGCCTGGCCCAGCTGCTCGGCTTCGATATTTTTCAGCAGGTAGCCGCGCGCGCCCGCGCGCAGGGCCGCGCCCAGGTCGGCCGCGTTTTCCGACACGGTCAGCATCAGCACGACCATCTGCGGCAAGTCCTGCAAGATCAGCTGCAGCGCCTCGACGCCGGACACGCCGGGCATGTTCAAGTCCATCAGCACCACGTCGGGCCGCAGTTCGGCCGTCAGGCGCACGCCGTCCAGCCCGTTCGATGCCTCGCCCACCACCTGGAATTGAGGATTGCGCTGCAGCAGCAGCTTGACGCCGCTGCGCAGCAAGGTGTGGTCGTCGACCAGCAGGATTTTGATTGGTGCGTTCACTATGTTTGTGGCCTGATAGGGATAAGTCATCTGTTACGCGGCCTGGCGCCGGGCTGCCGGCAAGGCCAGCGAGATCGTCGTGCCGCCGCCGGGCGTGCTGTCGATGGCAAATTGCGCACCGAGCCGCTCGGCTCTTTCCTGCATGATACGCAAGCCGATCTGCAATTCCGTTTTCTTGTCGCGCAGGTTGGCGGCGAAGCCTTCGCCATCGTCGCGCACCTGCAGCGCGAAATCGCGCCCGTTGACCACGCGCAGCGCCACGTTGCTCGCTTGCGCGTGCTTGCGGATATTCGACAGCGCTTCCTGCACGATGAACAGGATCTGCAACTGCTGCTCGGGCGCCAGCGGCGCGCCATTGCCGCTCATGTCCAGGGTGCCGACGACGCCCGTCTGCAGCTCGAACTTGGCCAGCACTTCCGACAGCTTGCTTTCCAGGTCACTGCCATGCCAGCGCGTGCGGAAATTGACCAGCAATTCGCGCACGTCCTGGTAGCTTTGCTCGACGCCCATGCGCATCAGCGGCAACACTTCGGCCGCTTCGTCGAGCTGGCCCCGGCGCACGGAATCGTCGAGCATCTGCACTTGCAGGCTGATGAAGTTGAGGCTTTGCGCAATGCTGTCATGCAAGCCTTCAGCCAGCAGGCTGCGTTCGCGCGCCACGGCGAATTCCTTTTCGCGCGCGATCAGGCGCTGGTTTTCGATGGCGATGCCCAGGCTCTGGCCCAGCGTTTCCAGCCAGCCCTGCTGCTGCGCATGCACGGCTTGCGGGCGCGCAAAGTGCAGCGAAAAACTGCCCACCACCTGGTCGCGCGCGAGGATGGGGAAGACGGCGATGGCGATAAATCCTTCATCCTGGCAACGGTAGCGCTGCAAGGCATCGACCTGGCGGAAATCGCGGATCTGGATCACACCCTGCGCCACGGCCGCGCCGCACAGGCAATCGTTGTTGCGGATGCAGTGTTCCTCTTCCACCATGGCGTCGGAAATGCCCTCGTGCACGATGATGTGCACGGTATCGTGCTGCGGATCGAGGATGCGCACGGTGCCCCCTTCCGCCTGCGCGAACTGCATCACGTGGCGCAGGAAGCCGCGGCACAGCGCATCGATGGCGTGCTGTCCCGCCAGCAAGGTGGAAATCTCGTGCAGGGTGGCCAGCTGGCGTTCCTGCGCGGCGCTCAGGCCCGACTCGGCTTGCGCCAGGCGGCGCTGGCGCCAGCGCGACGCTGGAAGTTGTTTGCGGGAAGATTGACTGCGCGGCGCATGCATGAAGAACTCGAATCTGAAAAGTAGTGCGCCCGGCAAGCGCTGCGGCTTGCCGGGCTGGTAAAGGTTACAAACGGATCTCGGTACCGAGCAGCTTGACAAACTGCGCCAGCCAGGCCGGGTGCGCGGGCCACGCGGGCGCCGTGACGAACTGGCCATCCGTAACGGCGTCCGTGACGGCGATGTCGGCATACGTGCCGCCCGCCAGCTTCACTTCCGGCGCGCAGGCGGGATAGGCGGAAATGCGCTTGCCGCGGATGACGTCGGCGGCGGCCAGCAATTGCGCGCCGTGGCAGACGGCCGCGACAGGCTTGCCCGCGTCGGCGAAATGACGCACGGCGGCGATGACTTTCTCGTTCAGGCGCAGGTATTCGGGGGCACGGCCGCCGGCGATCATCACGGCGTCATAGTGGGCCGGGTCGATGTCGTCGAAGCTGGCGTTCAGGGTGAACAAATGGCCCGGCTTTTCCGTGTAGGTCTGGTCGCCCTCGAAATCGTGGATGGCCGTCTTGATCGTCTCGCCGCTCTTCTTGCCGGGGCACACGGCATGCACGGTATGGCCGAGCATCAGCAGGGCCTGGAACGGTACCATCGTTTCATAATCTTCTGCAAAATCGCCGGTCAAAAACAGAATTTTCTTCGCTGCCATTTAGTTCTCCTATGAAAGATTGATCCCGCATCCCTGCCAGCAAGACGCACCGCAAGGCGTATCTTAGCGCGACTTGGCAACCATACTGGATATTTATCAAACTTTTGCGCCTTGATCGAGGATTTTACAGGCTGAGGCAGAATTTTTTACAGGCTGGCAGGTCAAACTCGGACGCCCCCACTCGAAAGCCTGGCCATGCACACCGCCACCAGCCCCCTTGCTGCGCCTGCCCTGATCCGCATCTTCGACCATTTTGCCGATGCGCAGCAGGCCCGCAGCGCCCTGCTCGACGATGGTTTCCCCGCGCACGCCGTGCAGCTCGACACGGTCGACGACGAGGCCGTCCCCACCGTCCCCATACAGGGCAAGGCCGCGTGGCGCGGCATGTTCCGCCTCGTCGTGGCCATCGGCAATGCGCAGGAACGGGAACGGGCGCACGCCATCGTGCAGACGCATCACGGCTGCGATATCGAACAACGCACGGCCAGCCACGTGGGCGGCCGGCGCGCAGGCGTCGCTACGCTCGCTGGCTGAGGCGCTCTCCCCCGCGCGGCCGAATTATGGCAAGATCAAGCTTCCTTCATTCCTCAGTGGAACTTGCCATGATTTTTGAAATTGCCCACATCCAGATCAAATCGGCCACGCACGCTGCCTTCGAAGCGGCCGTGACGAAAGCCATCCCCCTGTTCCAGCGCGCGCGCGGCTGCGAGTCGATGCGCCTGGAGCGCTCGATCGAAAACGGCGACGCCTACCGCCTCGTCGTGGGCTGGACGACGCTGGAAGACCACACCGTGCATTTCCGCGGCAGCGACGACTTCCAGGCCTGGCGCGGCCTGGTGGGCGAATTCTTCGCCGCCCCGCCCCAGGTCGAGCACATGAACACGGTGGTGACCGGTTTTTAATATCGGCAGGCGGCACGGGCTGTCAATGTCCGTGCCGGCGCCTTAAACGGCAGGGTGGTGAAACACTTGCCGCAAATACGCAAGGAAAGTTTCATCCTTGCACAGGGTCTTGCCCGGCGAATCCGACAATTTCGCCACGGACTGGCCATTGCAGCGCACCAGTTTCATGACGATGTTGAGCGGCGTCAAACCGACATCGTTGGTGAGATTGGTGCCGATGCCGAAGCCCGTCATGATGCGGTCGGCGAAGTGCTGGTACAGGGCAAACGCCTTGTCCAGGTCCAGGCCGTCGGAAAACACGAGGCGCTTGGTATTGGCGTCGATGCGCAGGGCCGCGTAGTGGGCCAGCGCCTTCTCGCCCCACTCGACGGGGTCGCCCGAATCGTGGCGCAAGCCGTCGAACAGCTTGGCAAAATACAGGTCGAAGTCGGCCAGGAAGGCGTCCATGCCGACCACGTCTGTCAGGGCGATGCCCAGGTCGCCCCGGTATTCCTGCACCCAGTCTTCCAGTGCCGCCTTTTGAAAGTCGCGCAGGCGCACGCCAAACGACTGGAACGATTGCATGTATTCATGGGCCATGGTGCCGATCGGCACGATGCCGAGCTTTTTCGCCAGGTAGACATTCGACGTGCCCTTGAAATATTCGGGCACCTCGCGCGCCAGGCGCTGCACCACCTCATCATGCCAGGCGCCGGAAAAGCGCCGGCGCACGCCGAAATCGGAAAACTCGAATGGATGCTTGCGCCTTGGCAGCTTGCCGAACTCCTTCACGGCCGCCACTTTCAATCCCAGGCGGTGGCGCCCTTCGCGCATGGCCGCGTCCAGGTCGAAACGGCGGAAATACAGTTCGTTGATGATGTACAACACGAAAATCTCGAAGCCCATCACATGCACTTGCGGCCCGGCCGCGTGCACGAGCAAGGTGTCGCCATCCGTGCTCACTTCGATGAACTTGCGCTGGAAGCGGAACACCGTCAAAAAGTCGACGAAATCGCTCTTCATGAAGCGCAGGGTGCGTAAATAGGCCAGCTCGTCGTCGGCAAACGACATCGAGCATAAATGGTCGAGCTGCTCTTCCAGCTCGCCCTTCAGTTCGGCCAGGGGAAAGGCCGTGGCGTTGCGGCAGACAAATTCGTATTCGGTATGGGTATTCGGATGACCGTGCAGCAATGCTTGCCACATTGTAAATTTATACAGATCGGTTTCCAGCAAACTGCGCACTATCGGGGTCATGTGTGTTTTCTCCAACTTCCTGAAGCCAGAATAGTACGCCACTGCAAGCATTTCAGCAGGACACAATCGACAATGGTTCAGGCAATCGCGTTCGCCTGCAGTTCGGGCAGGACGTCGGCGGATGTCGCCAGCCGCGCGCCGCGCGCATGCATGGCGGCCAGGAAGTCGTGCTGCTGCGCTTCAAAGCCCGTGACAGGGCTCATGCAGTCCGTCAGCAAGACCAGGCGCGCCAGCGCCTGCGGTCCCTGCTGCGCTTGCAGGTAGTCGGCGATGTGCTCGGTGCTGGCTTTCACGCAATGGCTGCCCGCTTCGCCGGTGACATAAATCTGCTGCGCCGGCAGCAAGGTATCGAGGAAGGCGCGGTTGAGCTGGGTGGCCGCATCCTGCGGATCGGGCACTTCCGCCATGACGGCCGAGTAATGCTCGGTCCATGGATTCGAACCCTTGCTCAACTTGGCCACCACTTGCAGCCGCTCCACTTCCCACGCGTTGTAGGCGGCGCGCACGGCCGCGTGGACATTCTGCCCCCAGCTGCCGATCTCGCAATGCACGGGCCACACCATCAATTGATAGCGCCCCGCTTGCTGCAAGGCATCCAGATAGGCCAGCGCGCGCGGCAAGGCGCCGCTGGCGGCGGGCAGGAACAGGCGGTCGCGCACCTGCTGCGCGCTGATCTGGGTAAATGGCGGCACGGCGCCGCCATCGCCCGTGCGCCAGAAGGCGGGGTGGGCGATGTCGTAGCGGTGGTGCGCATCGAGCGTGATGCTGATCTGCGTCAAACCGCCGCCTCCTTCGCGGATCAATTGCGCCACGCGCAGCATATCCTGGTGGGCGCCGGGCACGGCCAGCGCCGGTGCGGCGTCTGGCGGCAGCCATGCGGCGGGCAAGTCGCAAAAATCGTTTTGCGGATCGATGACGAGCAGGTGCAACTGGCGTTTCATGGCGGTCCTCTGGCGTGGCAATACTTCGCATGATACGGGCAACTGCGCCGGCGCGCCTGCACCGGCTACGTGTGCTCATTCGTAATAACTTGCGCAGAAACAAGCCACTCGACGCTTCAGGGATGGAAGACATAGCGGCGCTGGCGCCGCTCGACCAGCTTGACGGCCACCTCGCCCGCCTCCGCCACGGCGTCCGCTTCCGTTGTAAACTGGTGGTCGGCCGACACCCGGCGCTTTTTCACCAGGTTGACCCGGTGCATGGGGTTGCGCGACGGGGCATAGATGGCAACGTAGGCGCCCCATAGCTTGCAGCCCCGCAAGGGTTCCGCCGTGTAATTCACCTCATAAAAATCAACATACTTTATCGGCACGATGTTCGCTCCAAAAATGACATGGCCGGACAGCTTGTCTCTACGGACTGACGCGGTAAAAAGGTAAAACCATGCGTTCACGCCTGCTCGGGATACCCGATGCGGCTTTGTTTTTATAACGCGGCACAGGAGAAAATGGATGAATGACTACCTCATCTTCATGCACGACGACACGGAAACACCGGTGGACGTCGCCACGCCGGCCTGGGAAGATTACTTCGCCATGCTCAGGGCCAGCGGCCGCTTCTGCGGCGGCAGTTCCATCGGTCCCGGTATCTGCGTGCACCGGTCCGGCCAGGCCAAACCGGTCACGCCACACTTGTCAGGTTATATACGTGTACAAGCTGAAAGTATAGACGATGCAAAAAAATTGTTAATCGGAAACCCCGTACTGAACGCAGGGGGGACGGTGGAAATTCGCGAGCTGCCGCGCGACTGACACGGCGTCGCCGGCCCCCTACTTCCCGGCCTCGGCCGCGGAATGCATGGACCACACGACGCTGAGGATTTTCCATTCGCCATCGCGCTTAACCATTTGCCACGCTTCCACGCCATAGTTGGACAATTTATTGCCGACGAGGAATTCGTAGTCGAAGTTGACCCACGCGACATGGCGGTCCTGGGTGATCTTGACGTTGTAGAATTTTTCTTCCGTGCGCTGCGGTTCGCGCTTGATGAAGTTGGCGAAACCGACATAGCCGGCCGCCCCGACGCCGTCGAAGTGGACGTCCGTCGTGTCGCGCATTTTCTTGATGAAATCGTCGTCGGCAGGCGAGGCGAACAGGATGTTCGTATGCAGCAGCAGCGACGACAGCAGCTTGACATCCTTGGCGATCAGGGCCGCCTGGAAGTCGGCGACGACTTTTTCGATGGCGCGGATATCTTCGGGCGTGGAAGCGTGGCGCCCCACGTGGGACGGCGCCACGGGCGCAGTTTGCGCCAGCGCAATGCCTGCTGAAAACAAACAACATCCGAACAATACCGCGCTTGCCAACTTGTGCATGAGGGACTTTCATGGCGAACCGCTCGCCGGGCCGGCACGGGGCGTGCCGCCGGCAAGCTTATGTCAACCATGGCAGATTGGCAATCCCCCTTTGGAACTAGAGGCGAGCCTGATTCAGGCAGCCAGGGCTTCGATCGAGGCGCGGCCCTTGGCGATTGCGCTGCTGACGGCTTCCTCGCCCATGGCCACGCCTTCGGCTTGCACGAACTCGATGTCGGTGATGCCGATGAAGCCCAGCGCCGTGCGCAGATAAGTGCTCAGGTAGTCATACGCGGCGCCGGGGCCTTCGCTGTAGACGCCGCCGCTGGCCGTGAAAATGACCGCTTTCTTGCCCGTTGCCAAGCCAACGGGGCCCGTCGCCGTGTACTGGAACGTGCGGCCCGCGCGCGCCACGTGGTCGATCCACGCCTTCAGGGTCGAGGGCACGGAAAAGTTGTACATGGGCGCGGCCAGCACCAGCACGTCGGCCGCCAGCAATTCGTCAACCAGGGTATCGGACAATTGCACGGCCGCTGCCGCCTGCGCGCTGCGCTGGTCGGCCGGGGTGAAGAAGGCGCCCATCACCTCTTCCGTCAAGTGCGGCACGGGCTGCGCCGCCAGGTCGCGTTCGACGACGCTGGCCCCTTGCGCGGCCAGTTTGGCGACGAATTCGCCGGACAATTGACGAGAAAGGGAACCGCTGTTGCGCACACTGCTATTAATGTATAAGACCTTGCTCATGAAGTGCTCCTGTGAAGATGGGTGACGGGAATGGCCGCATCGCAGCCCTTGCACACAGCATAGTTCGGGTCTACCATCGAGAAAACCGTGTAAATATAAATGATTAGCATCGAATTTCTAGATATGGAGTCAGCATGAGAGAACCGGGCCAGCCTTCGCTCGACCAGTTGCGCGTGTTTGTCGCCGTCATCGACGCGGGCGGTTTCGCCCACGCGGCGCGCCAGTTGCACCGCACGCAGTCGGTGATCAGCTACACCATCGCCAACCTGGAAGAACAACTGAACGTGGTGCTGCTCGACCGCGGCAAGCGCAAGCCCACCCTGACGGACGCGGGCAAGGCCCTGCTGGCCGACGCGCGCGCCGTGGCCCTGAAGGTCGACGGCATGCGCGCGCGTGCCAAAGCCTTGGCCGGCGGGCTGGAGGCGGAAGTGTCGGTGGTGGTCGACGTGATGTTTCCCACCTGCGTGCTGGTGCGCGTGCTCGAAGCGTTCCAGGCGCAGTTCCCCACCGTCGCCCTGCGCCTGCGCATCGAGGCGATGGGCGCCGTGGCGCAACTGGTGATGGATGGCAGCTGCCATATCGGCCTCGGTGGCTGGATGACGGCCACGGCCAGCGTCTTCGAGCGCCTGGCCGTGGGCCACGTGCGCCTGATTCCCGTGGCCGCGCCCAGCCACGCGCTGGCGCAGCTGGCAGGCCCGATTTCCTCCAACGTGGCGCGCGAACACGTGCAGCTGGTGCTCAGCGACCGCAGCGTGCTGACGGAAGGCCAGGATTTCGGCGTGCTGGGATTGCGCAACTGGCGCCTGGGCGACCTCGGTTCCAAGCACGCACTGCTGCGCGCGGGCCTGGGCTGGGGCAACATGCCCGAAGCGATGGTGCGCGACGACCTGGCGGAAGGCCGCCTGGTGCACCTGCCGCTGGCCGTCGACAATGGCGAGAATTACCCGATTTATCTGATCCAGCGCGCCGACACGCCGCCGGGCCAGGCGGGCAAGTGGCTGACGGAGCGGTTCGCGGAGCAGTTGCCGCTGCTGGCCCAAGGGTTTTAAACGCCAAACAAAACCTACTGCGCGTCGCGCTTTGCGGCCTGCGATGCTCACCGTACTAAAGTACGGTTGCGCTTCTTAGCCACAAATCGCTGCCGCTCGCTACGGTTTTGTTAGGCGTTGTGAGTTCACAATTGACACAGGTATGATGCGGGTAACACTTTAATAAGGAACCACATGGCCGGCATCGACGACTTCGTCAACAAACAAAAACCTGGCGCGCGCTTCGTCATCACGGCGCAGATGCTGCGCATGACGCCGCAGCAATTCGACTCGCTGGCGCAGGAATGGATGGAAGACGGCGGCCCCGGCTTCGACGTGGCCGGCATCCCGCACCGGGTGGTCGTCGACGGGCAGTTCTATATTGCCCGGCTCACCGTGCAACGGCACGGCGAGCCGGCATAAGGTCTAATCGACGCCCAGCACGTGCAGGCGGCGCCGCAGGCGCGCCACTTCTTCCGACAAGTCGACCACCAGCGCGGCCAGTTCGGCGTTCGCGTCGAACACGGATTCGATTTCGTGCAGGCGGCGCGCGCGCACCAGGTCCAGGCTGGTGAAGCGCCAGGCCGTGAGTTGCCCCGCCGGCGGGCCATTTTGCAGCAGCACGCCCGTCTGCACGTGCTGCACCACCCAGTCCGGCTCCACGGCGCAGGCGCGCGCCAGTTCTTCCAGGCTCAGGGCACGGTCTTCCAGCAATTCGCCAATTACCTTGTTTGTCATGATTTACCCTCCCAGCTTCTGGCGCGGATTGAAAGCCATCTCGCGCGCCATGGTTGCATACAGTTCGCGCGCCTTGTCATCGTTCGCCGGCGGCAGCACCACTTCCAGCAGCAGATACAGGTCGCCCGGCTGGGCGGCGGGGATGCCGCGTCCCTTCAGGCGCAGCTTGCGCCCCGTCTGCGAATTGGGCGGCACGCTGACGGACACCGTGCCCGATGGCGTGGGCACGTCGATCTCGCCGCCCAGCGCCGCTTCCCACGGCGTGACGGGCACCGTCTCGAAGACGTCGCGCCCTTCCACCTTGTAGCGCGCATCGGGCCGGAAGCGGATTTCCAGGTACAAGTCGCCGGCGGGCGCGCCGCCGCTGCCCGGATTGCCCTGCCCCTTCATGCGCAACTGCTGCCCTTCCGTGACGCCTTTCGGTATCGTCACTTCCAGCGTGCGTTCGCGCGTCACCACGTGGCCTTGCGCATCCGCCTCGGGCACGCGCATGACGATATGGCGCTTGGCGCCCTGGTAGCTGTCCTGCAAATCGATGGTGATGGCGGCGTGGCTGTCCTCGCCCTGCATCTGGAACGTGCTGTTGGCGCGGCGCCGCCCGCCCACGTGGGCGAACAGGTCGGCAAAGAAGTCGCTGTCGTCGGCGCCCGACGATTCGTAGCCGGCACCCCAGTCCGGCGGCGGGCGGAAGGGCTCTCCCTTGGGATGGCCCTGCGCGCTGCGACCCAGTTCATCGTAGGCGGCGCGCTTTTCCGCGTCGCCCAGCACGCCGTAGGCTTCGTTGAGGGCCTTGGTGCGCTTGTCGGCGTCCGGCTCCTTGCTCACGTCGGGATGGTATTTGCGTACCAGCTTGCGGTACGCCTTCTTGATCTCGGCCTCGGTCGCCGTCTTTTCGACGCCAAGTTCCTTGTAATAATCCTTGTATTCCACCGTGCCTGCTCCCCATGGTTGAAGTGCCTGTAGGAAGAGTACACGAATTGGCCGGAGGACAGCGGACGCACAAACCAAACCGCCCGCGGGACACGGGTCGCGCGGGCGGTGCAAGGGCAGCGGAAAAGGTCTAGCGCACGCGGCGCAGCGAGGAAATGCGGCGGTCCAGGCCATGGTGCAGGCGCCCGTAGCTGCCTGGCCCCATCACCACGCAGCGGCCGCGGAAGTTGGCGTCGACGCAGAATTCCCAGCGGCCGTAGTTGACGACGATCGATTCGGCGCGGTCGTTGAAGCCATAGCGGCTCAAGTCATGCACTTCGCGGTCCAGGCGCACGGGCCGGCCGCGCATGCCCGCATCGGGGAACATCAGCACGGCGCCATTCATGTCGGGACGGTGGCCGCCGCCATGGCCGTGGCCAGGGTATGGGCGTTCCGGCTCCGGATACGGACGGTTCGGCCGCGGCGGGTAGGGACGGTGATCGCCGCCGCCGTGACCCGGCCGGCCCACTTCGCGCACGGAGGAAACGGCGTCGTTCATGCCCGGCATGGTGTCGTAGCGGCCCGGTCCCAGGGTGCGGCAGTTGCCACGGTAATTGGCGTCCTTGCACACTTCCCAGGTGCCCGAGCGCACGATGATGCTGGAGGTCTTGTCGTTAAAGCCCATGCGCGACAGATCGCCCGCATCGGAACGCAGGGTGACCGGACGGCCGCGGAAACCGGCATCCTCGAACAGGGTGATTTCGCCCGCCGATGCGGCAAGGGGGGCGAGGAGGGTGGCGGCGCACAGCAGCGCGGGCCGGAAAGATCGAACCATGACAACTCCAATACTGAGACATTTTCGCCAGTGTAGTCCAGGCGGCAGGCGGCGAGTGTAACAAAGGGCAAGCAAATGTCAGCACACGGCAGGGAATGTAAAAACCGCCTGGCGGGATCAACCCGGCAGGCGGCCTGTCAGTACCGCGTCAAGACGCGATCAGCGCACGCGGCGCAGCGAGGAAATCTGGTTTTCCATGCCATTCAGGCGGCCGTATTCTCCCGGCCCGATCACTTCGCAGCGGCCGCGGAAGTTCGAATCGCTGCACACTTCCCACTGCCCCTCGTTGACGACGATGGACGAGGCGCGGTCGTTGAAGTTGTAGCGCACCAGGTCTTCCGCATTGCGGTCCAGCGCCAGCGGTTCGCCGCGCATGCCCGCTTCGGGGAACAGCAGGACGGCGCCGCGCTGCTGGTACTGCTGTTGCGGATACTGCTGTTGCGGATACTGCTGCTCGTATTGCGGCCGCTGGTACTGCTGCTCATACTGCTGCTGGCGGCGCGCTTCGCGCTCGTCCACCATGCGCGCCGACGAGACGCGCCCATCGAGGCCGCGCCCCAGGTCGTCGTGGCGGCCGGGGCCGAAGATGCGGCACACGCCGTTGTAGTTCGAATCGCTGCACAGCTGCCAGTAGCCGTTGTAGATGACGATGCTCGTGGTGCGGTCGTTGAAGCCGATACTGACGAAATCGTCCGTATCGCGGTTCAGGCGCGCCGAGCCGCCATTCTGCCCCGCGCCCGAATACACTTCCAGGGTGCCGCCACGGCCATAACCGCCATGGCCGCGGTCCGGATCGCGCCCGGGGCGTCCCGGATTGTAGCCGTCGCCGCGCCCCGATTCGCGCACCGAACTGATGGCGTCGTTCATGCCCGGCATCGAGCGGTACTCGCCCGGCCCCAGGGTCTTGCAATTGCCGCGGAAGCCGGCATCGGTACACACATCCCAGGTTCCTGAACGCACCAGGATGCTCGACGTCTTGTCGTTGAAGCCAAAGCGCGACAAATCGTCCGTCGTCTCGCGCAGGTTCACGGCGCGGCCCCGGAAATTATCATCCTCGAACAAGGTGATATCGCCCGCATGGGCGGTTGCATGCGCCCCCAGCGAGAGCAGCAAGGTCGCCGCGCATGCCTGCGCGTGTTTGAAAGGGCCAGTCATGATTAACTCCATTCTTCATTCTTTGGTGATGATTCGCCTGGCCAAAACGCCAGGGTGTTAGTGTAACAAATACAAGGCCTCGGCGAAGGCCCGGTCGCGCATTCAATACAGGCGGCGCAGCGAGGAAATGCGCTTTTCCAGCGTCGCGCCCAGGGTTTCATACTTGCCCGGTCCCATGCGTTCGCAGGTGCCGCTGAACTGCGAGTCCGTGCACACTTCCCAGGTGCCTTCGTGGATGGTCATGGAGGCCGCCTGGTCGTTGAAGTTCAGGCGCACCAGGTCGCTGACGTCGCGGTTCACCTGCAGCCCGGGGCCATTCAGGAACGCGCGGCCGTACAGCACCACCAGTCCCTCGTTATTCTGCGGACGGTTCTCTTCGCGCGGATCGACGAGGCGCGCCGACGACACGCGCCCGCTCAGGCTGCCCAAGTCATCGTGACTGCCAGGTCCGAACACGCGGCAGCTGCCGCGGTAGTTGGAATCGCTGCACAGCTGCCAGTAGCCATATTCGATGCGCGCGCTGCTGGCGCGGTCGTTGAAGCGGATGTCGACCAGGTCGTCGCGGTCCGCGTTGATGCCGGCAGACGCGCCGCGCTGGCCGCCGTCCGCATACAGTTCCAGCGCCGCGCGGCGGCCGCCGCTGCTGCTGCCGCTGCCGCCGACATCGCGCACGGATGAAATCTTGTCGTTCATGCCCGGCATCGAGCGGTAGTCGCCGCGTTCCAGCGTCTTGCAATCGCCCTTGAAATCGGAATTCGTGCACACTTCCCAGCTGCCCGACTCGACCTGGATGCTCGACGCGGCGTCATTGAAATTGACGCGCGACAGGTCATCGGTCGTATCGCGCAAGACCACCACCCTGCCCTTGAAATTATCGTCGGTGTACAGGCGGATCTCGCCGGCCTGCGCCGCGAGGTGGACAAACAGCGAACTGGCGCACAGCAGGGCAAAAGCGAACGGGCGATTCATGGGGCGGTCTCCGGTGGCGGCAAAGGCAAGTGATCGACATGACAACTGATGTCAGTGTAGCCATCCGTAGAAAAAACGGTGTAACAAAGTATGAGAAAAGGACAACAAATTGTTACCAAAAGCAATAACCGGCCCTGCGGGAGCCGGTTATTGCCATTTCGCCGACGCGCTGCCCCGCGTCAGCGCACTTCGCGCACCGACGAGATGCGGTTGCTCAGGCGCTCCAGGCTCGCGTATTCACCGGGTTCCAGGGTGCGGCAGCGGCCGCGGAAATCCACGTCCTCGCACACTTCCCAATAGCCGGAGCGCACGCGCACGCTTTGCACCGTGTCGTTGAAATCGCGCTCGCGCAAATCGGCCGAGGCATTGCGCACGGTCAAGCTGCGGCCGGCGAAATCGTCGCGCGTATAGAAGGTCAGTTCGCCGCCCAGCGAGCGCCCCGGCAAATGGCCGCGCTCGCGGTCGCGGTCGCGGCGGCCGTCCCAGTCGCGCCCCCGGTCGCGGTCGCGACCCGGATAACCGTCCCAGCCGCCGCGCACTTCGCGCAGCGAGGTGATCTTGTTGGCATGGCCGTCCAGCGACGGATACTCGCCCGCCTCGAGCAGGAAACAGGCGCCGCGGAAATCGGCTTCCTCGCACGCTTCCCAGCGGCCCGAGCGCACGCGGATGCTTTGCGTCGTGTCGTTGAAACGGACCTCTTCCAGGTCGGCCACGGCGTCGCGCACGGTGTGCGAGCGGCCGTGATAATCGTCGCGCGAATACAGGGTCAGTTCGCCGGCGCCGGCCAGTTCGGCCGTCATGGCGGCGCCCAGCAGCAGGGCGCAGTTCAAAGCTTTCTTCAACATGGTCTTACTCCATAGTCAAGGTACTGCGGTTGACTATTTGGTCATTTTGCCAAATAGAGCGCGCAGTCTATCCGCGACTGGCCCACTTAGCTGTAACAAATGATTACCGTGCCCAGGCGCCAGGGATGCCACGGCGGACAAGCACGGTGAATGCCGGTAGAATCTTGTGTTTAGTCAAGCTTGCCGACCATGCCACACACTACCTCGTTTACCCTGCCCGCCGTCCGTACTGAAATTTCTTCGCTGTGGAAGCTGGCATGGCCCATCCTGATCGGCCAGCTGGCCACCGTCGGCATGGGCGCGGCCGACGTGGCGATGACGGGCCATACGAATCCCGAGGAACTGGCCGCCGTCTCGCTGGGCGCGGCCATCTGGTCCATCGTACTCGTCACCGTGAGCGGCATCATGATGGCGATCAATACGCTGGTGGCGCATGAAATCGGCGCCGCGCGCCACGACCGGGTGCCGCACATCGTGCGCCAGTCGCTGTGGAAGGCGCTGCTCGTGGGCCTCGTGGCTTGCCTGCTGACGAACATGGCGGCGCTGGTATTCGACCACCTGATGCTCGAACCCCATGTCGCGGCCAAGGCCAAGCTGTTCGTGCACATCATCAGCTGCGCGCTGCCGCCGTTCGCCGCTTACCGCGCGCTGTACGGCTACAGCACCAGCATCAACCAGACCAAGCCCGTGATGGTCATCGCGCTGGCCGCGCTGGGCCTGAACATCCTCGTCAACTACCTGCTGATCTACGGCCACTGGGGCATGCCGAAGATGGGCGGCGTGGGCTGCGCCGTGGCCACCACCTGCTGCGTGTGGATGATGCTGCTGGCCATGCTGGCCTGGATCAAGATCGCGCCCGCCTACCGCGCTACGTACCCGTTCACGCACTGGGAAGGGCCGCAGCTGTCGTCCATCGGCCCCATGCTGCGCCTGGGCCTGCCCATCGGCGTGACCTACTTTGCCGAAGTGAGCGCGTTTGGCGTCATCAGCCTGCTGGTGGCGCGCTTCGGCGTGATCCAGGTGTCGGCGCACCAGATCGCCCTGAATTTCTCGTCCGTCGTCTTCATGGTGCCGCTCACGTTCGGCATCGCGCTGGTCACGCGCGTGGGCCACGCCGTGGGCGAAGCCAACCTGCGCCGCGCGCGCTTCATTTCGTGGGTGGGCGTCGCCATGTCGCTGACGGCGGCCATCGTCTCGGCCACCGTCATCACCGTGTTCCGCCACCAGATCGCGCAAGCCTACACGTCCGACCCGCAGGTGCAGGCCCTGTGCGCGCAGCTGCTGCTGTTCGCCGCCCTGTTCCAGCTGTCCGACGCGACGCAGGTGGCCACGTCCTGCGCCATCCGCGGCTACAAGGTGACGCGCCAGCCGATGCTGATCCAGCTGCTGGCCTTCTGGGGCTTCTCGCTGCCGATCGGCTACGTGCTGGGCCTCGCGCCAGCCGGTTTCCCCTGGTCGCCGGCCGAGCCGATGGGCGCCGCCGGTTTCTGGATCGGCCTCGTCACGGGCTTGACGGTCGCCGCCGTGCTGCTGACCTGGTACTTGAACCGGCTGTCGCAGCAGCGCCTGCGCGCGGCGCATTGAAACAATGCATGGAACACAGGGCGGCGCGCAATTTATGCGTGCCGCCCTCCCTGCTTCGCCATACAAAGCCCCAGCGCCGCACTCTTTCCGCCAAAGTAAAGAAGGCAATTTCCGGATTATTCCGTGGCTGGCCCTATCGCATTAAACGCCGTGCTCTGGTATCGTTTGCTGTCAAGCATCTTCTTGACATCCCTTTACAATCACCGAGACATCCATGCGTTTTATTCTTTGTTTTCTGGCCGCGGTGGCCAGCGTTCCCGCATCGGCTGAAAAGCTGACCCTGGAACGCATCCACGCCGATCCGGCGCTGGCCGGCCCCGGCGTGCGCAACCTGAAGGTCTCGCCCGACGGCGAGCGCGTCACGTTCCTGCGCGGCCGCGCGGACAACCAGTTCCAGCTCGACCTGTGGGAATTCAAGCTGAAGGACAAGAGCACGCACCGCCTGGTCGACTCGAAGGCGCTGGTGCCGAATGAAACGATTTCGCCCGAAGAGCAGGCGCGCCGCGAACGCGAGCGCACGGCCAGCCTGAACGGCATTCTCAGCTACAGCTGGTCGCCGGACGGCAAGCAGCTGCTGGTGCCGCTGGCCGGCAATCTGTACCTGGTCGACGCGGCCCACCCGGACAAGGCGCGCCTGGTCGCCAAGGGCAATGTGCTCGACCCGAAAATCTCGCCGAAAGGCCGCTACGTATCGTTTGTGCGCGATCAAAACATCTATGTGATCGACCTCAAGACGAACAAGGAACGCCAGCTGACCACCGATGGCAAGGGCACCATCCGCAACGGCGAAGCCGAATTCGTGGCGCAGGAAGAAATGGGGCAGCGCACCGGCTACTACTGGGCTCCCGACGATTCCGCCATCGCCTATAAACGCTATGACGAAGCGCCCGTGCCCGTCGTGCGCCGCTTCGAAATCTTTGCCGACCGCACCGACGTCGTCGAGCAGCGCTACCCTGCCGCGGGCGACCCGAACGTGCTGGTGCAGCTGCTGATCGTCTCCCCGGAAACAGGCGCGCAGCGCCAGGTGGACCTGGGCACGAACCCGGACATCTACCTGGTGCGCGCCGACTGGAGCGCGGACGGCAAGTCGCTCGTGTACCAGCGCCAGTCGCGCGACCAGAAGACCCTCGACCTGGTCGCCGTCGATGCGGCCACCCTGGCGCAGCGCACCCTGCTGACGGAAACATCGAAGACCTGGGTCAGCATCCATGACGACCTGCGCTTCCTGCCGAACGGCCAGTTCCTGTGGTCGTCCGAGCGCACGGGCCGCAACCACCTGTACCTGTACGACATGGGCGGCAAGCTGCTGCACCCGGTCACTTCCGGCGAGTGGGGCATCGACAGCGTGCTGGCCGTGAACCAGAAGACGGGCAAGGTCTACGTATCCTCGAACCGCGACGCCGTCATCGACAAGCAGACCTACGCCCTTGCGCTGGACGGCAGCACGGCCGACAAGCCGCAGCGCGTCACCAAGGCCGATGGCTGGCACGACACGACGTTCTCGCGCAATGGCGAAGTGTTCGTCGACACGTATTCCGACCCGGCCACGCCGCCGCAAGTGAGCATCCGCCGTCCGGACGGCGCCATGGTGGGCTGGCTGGAAGAAAACGCGCTCAACGCCAGCCACCCGTACTACAAGTACAAGGCGGACCACCTGCCGACGGAATACGGCACCCTGAAGGCCAACGATGGCCAGACCTTGCACTATTCGATCGTCAAGCCGTCGAACTTCGACGCGGGCAAGCGCTATCCCGTCTACCTGTCGACGTATGGCGGCCCGCACTCGCAGCACGTGGCTCGCCGCTGGGGCAACAACTTCGACCAGTACATGGCGCAGCAGGGCTTTGTCGTCTTCCGCCTCGATAACCGCGGCTCGTCGCGCCGCGAGCGCGCGTTCACGGACGCCATCTATCACAACCTGGGCGCAGCGGAAGTGGCGGACCAGCTGGTGGGCATCGACTGGCTGGGCAAGCAAAGCTTCGTCGATGCAAAACGCATCGGCGTGTTCGGCTGGAGCTACGGCGGCTTCATGACGCTGCGCTTGCTGTCGGCAGCGTCCGACAAGATCGCCATGGGCGTTTCCGTGGCGCCCGTGACCGACTGGTCGCTGTACGACACCCACTACACGGAGCAATTCCTCGGCATGCCGAAGGAAAACGTGGACGGCTACAAGGCCAGCACGGTGTTCGCCCACCTGGACGGCCTGAAGTCGCCGCTGCTGCTGGTGCACGGCATGGCCGACGACAACGTCTTGTTCAGCAACAGCACGCGCCTGATCGACGCGCTGGTGAACCGCGGCGTGCAATTCGACCTGATGACGTATCCGGGCGCCAAGCACGGCATCTCGTCGCGCGCGGGCCAACGCCACGTGTACAAGAAAATCGAGATGTTCTTCAAGCAGAACCTGGCCAATCCAGTGAAATAAGTTTGATCGGCATCAAATAAAAAACCGCCGCCTGTCTCGCGACAGGCGGCGGTTTTTTTATGCGTGCGTCAGATTACGGCTTACGGGTAACGGTTTCCACCGCGTCCTTGACGTCGCCGACTTTCTTCTGCACTTTGCCTTCGACCTGGTTTGCCAGGCCCTTGGCTTGCTGTTCTTCGCTGCCGACGATCTTGCCAGCGGCTTCCTGGATTTTACCGCCGACTTCCTTCAGTTTACCTTCGACTTGATCTTTGTTCATGATGGATCCTCACTGTAGTTGGTACATCTGTTGTCCGGCCCCGAAGGGCCGGTACTGCGGCTCACACGCTGTTGCAAACTGCTTGCTGCGTGTCGATGTGTCCATACTACGGGGCGGGGGATCAATGCTCTGTACGGTTCCTAACACATGCTCAATTTGCGTCAATATCGGCGATCACGCAGGCTTGCGCCACACGGTGGCCAGCCACGGCTGCTGTTCGCGCGGCAAGCCCGGCGGGCGGTAATACTGGTCGAGCAGGCTGAAACCGGCCGCCTGCACGTAGGCGGCCCACGTCTCCTCGTCGTGATAGCTGCAGTAGCGGGCGCCATTCCAGCCTTCCTGGTTCTGGCCGCGCGGATTCGAGCTGAACAGCACGCCACCAAGCTTCAGGCAAGCGTGCAAGGCGCGCAGCACGCCGGGCAAGACGGCGCTGGGCACGTGGAACAGCACGGCATTGGCGAACACGCCGTCGAAGTGCGCGGCCGGCAAATCGAGGTCGACGAAATCCTGCTGCCACACGGTGCAGCCGCTGTAGGCGCGCGCCATCTCGACGAAGCGGGGGCAGCCATCGACGCCAGTGGCATGATGCCCCATGGCCGTGAACGCCTTCAGGTCGCGGCCCGGGCCGCAACCGAGGTCGAGGATGGCCAGCGGCGCCGGCTTGCCGATGGCGTCCAGCAGCGCGGCGATGTTCTGGCTGACGTCGTGGTCGCGCGTGCCTTCGAAAAACTGCTCGGCGCTGGCGTCGTAATGGGCCAGGGTGCGGCCCGTGATGGCGTGGATGGGGTCTTGCGGTGGGCTTGGCTGCATGGCGGTCCTGTCGATATGTTCCGCCATTTTACGCTGCCGACCAGCTCCCCGGCCGGCAGCGTCAGCACTCTTACCAGACGCGCACGCGCTGCTCCGGCGCCAGGTACAGCTGCTGGCCCGGCTGGACGTCGAAGGCCGGGTACCAGGCATCGAGATTGCGCACGGTGGCGGCACGGTATTGCGCCGGCGCATGGCCATCCGTGAGGATCTGCTGGCGCGCCGCCGCTTCGCGCGCCTTGCTGCGCCAGCTGACGCCATAGCCCGTGAAGAAATCGCGGTCCGCGCCCGCCTGCAGCGGCTTGCCCTGCTGCGACAGGGTGAACGCATCATGCGCGGCCGCCACGCCGGCCAGGTCGGCCAGGTTTTCGCTCAGGGTCAGCTGGCCATTCACGGCCAGGTCGGGGAACGGTTTATAGGCCGCGAACTGCGCCACCAATTGCTTGGATGCCGTCTGGAAATGCGCCAGGTCGGCCGGCGTCCACCAGTCGCGCAGCTTGCCCTGGGCGTCGAACTGCGCGCCCTGATCATCGAAACTGTGGCTGATCTCGTGGCCGATGGTGGCGCCGATGCCGCCATAATTGGCCGCATCGGATGCCTGCGGGTCGAAGAATGGCGGCTGCAGGATGGCGGCCGGGAAGTTCAGCGCATTTTGCAGCGGCAGGTTGACGGCATTGACCAGCTGCGCCGGCATGGCCCAGGCCTTGCGGTCGGGCGACTGGCCCAGCTTGGCCAGCTCCTGGCGATAGTGGAACTGTTCCGCCCGCTGCACATTGCCCAGCGCGTCGCCGCGCACCACGCGCAAGCCAGCGTAACTGTCCCAGCGTTCCGGATAGCCCACGCCCACGTACAGGGTTTGCAGTTTTTCCTGCGCCTGCGCCTTGGTGGCCGGCGCCATCCAGTCCAGCTTGTCGATGCGGCGCGAGAAGGCGGCGACGATATTCGTCACCATCTCCTGCACGCGGGCTTTCGATTCCGGCGGGAAATAGCGTTCCACGTACAGCTTGCCGACGGCGTCGCTGAGGGCCGCATTCGTCGCGGCCAGCGCGCGCTTGCTGCGCGGCGACTGCTGCGGCGTACCGCTCAGAGCGCTGCCATAGAAGGCGAAGCGCTGGTCGGCGGCCGCCTTCGGCAAGGTGGTGCTGAAATGGTTGATGACGTGGAAGGCCAGGAAATCCTTCCACGTGGCCAGCGGCACACTCGCCACCAGCGCGGCACTGCCCGTCATGGCCGACGGATGCCAGACGATGAAATCCATCTGCTTGCCCAGGCCCGCCGCCTGGAAGAAAGCTTGCCAGTCCAGGCCCGGCGCCTTGCTGGCGAAGTCGGCGGCGCGCCACGCGTTATTGCCCTTGGCGACATCGGCCGAATCCTCGCGGCTGGCGTGGCTGGCGGCAATTTGCTGTTCCAGCGCAAACACGCGCGCGGCGCGGGCCGGCGCATCGCCGTAGCCGGCCTGCTTGAGCATGGCGGCGATATGCGCCTTGTAGCCGGCGCGCAAGCCCTGCATGCGGGCGCTGTCGTCCTGGTAGAAGGCACGGTCAGGCAAGCCCAGTCCGCCCTGCAGCAGGTAGGCGACATTGCGCGTGGTGTCGTTCAAGTCTTGCGCCACCCACAGGCCGAACAGGTTTTCCGTATAAAAATTGGTGGAATTGAGCGGGTCGACATCGGCGCGCAAGCTTTCGCCCAGCGCGCGGGCCAGCCCGGCCTGGTCGCGTATGCCATTGATCTTGCTCAACAAGGGCTTGATCGGGGCCCAGCCTTTCGCTTCGATAGCCGATTCATCCATCCAGGAACGGTAAAAATCGCTGACCTGGCGCGCGGAGGCATCGGTCTGCGGCGCCGCTGCCAGGCCCTCGACGAGGGCGATGATGCGCTCGTTGGTCGCATTGGCGAGGATGGCGAACGAACCCCAGCTGCTGCGGTCGGCGGGAATCTCCGTGCCGCGCAGCCAGTCGCCATTCACGTAGTCATAGAAGTCGTCGCCGGGCAAGGCAGCGGGGGCTACGGCGCTGGCGGCCGCCGACTGGCCGTGCGCCCGGGCGGGCAATCCGGTCAGCGAAACGCCGGCCAGGGCGAGGACGATGGCGGCCTGGACAGGCGTCCGGGACCAGGAAAAACGCAAACCGTGCATGGCGATCCTTTCGATGGAATAGTCAAAATCATAGCCTGTTTCCCATGCAAAAAGCATCCCGGAACTTTTTTGCATGCGGACAAAAAATCGGCCTATAGTTTCACGACCCCGTGCCGCGCGTACGCCAAGGAGATTGCCATGCAACTGGAAGCGCTGTTCCAGCAACCCCACGCCCTGCCTGCCGCCCCGAAGATCGTCGATGAACTGGTGCGCAGTTTCGACAACCCCGCCATCGCCACCGAAGACATCGCGCGCCAGCTGGGAGCGGACCCGGCCTTGAGCGCCAAGCTGCTGCGGCTGGCCAATTCAGCCTATTACCACGTCTCGCGCAGCATCGGCACGGTGGAAGACGCCGTGCTCATGCTCGGCTTTGTTACCGTGCGCACCCTCGTCATCAGCTCGGGCCTGGTCAGCGGCTTCAAGGCCGTGCCCGGCCTGAACCTGCCGCAGTTCTGGCGCTACAGCCTGCACAGCGCCGTGTCGGCCCGCTGGATCGCCAGGCAGACGGGCGACAACCAGGACCTGGCGTTCACCATCGGCATGATGCATGCGATCGGACAACTGGTGATCCATGCCGCCATGCCCGAGCAAGCCATGCAGCTCGACAAGATCGCCCCGCCCCTCGATGCGCGCCGGCTCGACGCGGAGCGGGTCTCGCTGGGCTATGACTATGCACAGGTGGGCGCCGAACTGGCGCGCCGCTGGAAGTTCCCCGGCGCCTTTGCCGACGCCATCGCCGCCTTTCCCGACCCGCTGGCCAAGGCGCCGCTGAACCGCCTGGCCGCCATCATCCACCTGGCCGCCTGGCGCGCCCGCATCGATGAAAACGCCCTGAGCAATGAAGAAATCATCGCTTGCTACCCCGGCAACGTGGCCGAAGCGCTGGGTTTGCCGCCCTCGGTACTGGTCGACAAGATGCCGCCGCCAGCCGAACTGAGCGCGGGATTGGAAGAACTCGTCAAATAAATCCCCCACCGCCGGCATCGCCGACCCTGCATCCATGCGGGTTTGCGGACGATTCCGGCGGATCGCCAAAATCATCCAAATTATTTTCACTTTTTTTTCAAAAACACCCTCAAGTTCCCGTTAAGCACGCCGTTAATCTAGACAAGCGGTAATCCATTCACTAGTTACGGGTGTGCTCATGACCTCCAACGACGTTCTCTCGATGTATGAAAATATTGCAGGAATGACCAATAAAATGGTCGTGGCCGCACGTTCGAGCGACTGGAATGACTTGGATGCCCTGGAAAACCAGTGCGCCAGCGCCGCCAGCACGGTCATGACGGGCAAGGTGCCCGCCCAGGCCGGCGCCTCGCGCCTGCGCAAAATCGACTTGCTCAAGCAAATCCTGGCCAACGACCGCGAAATCCGCACCATCACGGAACCGTGGATGACACAGCTGCCGAACGCCATGCAAGGTTCGCGCGCCCACATGTAAGCCATATGGCAGCGCCAGAAACGACAAAAGCACCCGCGGGTGCTTTTTTTACGTCTGCCGCCTTGCCGGGGAGCGCGCCATCTGTGGCGTCGGGAAGCAAGGAGGGGAATTTGGAAGGCGAGCCCCAGGTATCTCCTGGCGTCGCCTCGCTGCCGGTTGCATCCGGCGTTCGCGAGCACATCGTCGGCATCGCGAACCGCTTCCAGACCCAGGCGTTTATGCAACGCTACACCTGTTTGCCGCGCCACACTATCGTTGGTGACTGCGCCAGGCTGGGGCTGTTTTGTCGTAGAGCAAGTCCACTGAATTAATCATATCACCATATTTAAGAAACAGGCAACACGCGATACAAGCATTTTTCTGTCTTTTTTCAATATCTTTTTTTATATCAAATTCCGGCACCGCCTTGTCGCAGCCATTGCAACATCATCAACGCGAGAACGGCTCCGGCTCCGGCTCGTCCGCCGCGCCCTCTTCCACCGCTTCCGTCAGCACGGACGCCTCCTTCTTCTTGGGGCCGAATGGCTTGCGCAGCAAGACCCAGTATTTCGACGGCGCACTAGGCCCCGCCGCCTGCTTGCGCTTGCGCACGACATACACGATGAGGGCCGTCAGCAACAGGAAGGCCAGGGTGCCGATACCCAGCCACAGCAAGCCGTTGCCGCCCGCCTTCTTCTCGGCTGCGGGCGCCGCGTGCAGGGGCTTGGGCTTGGCATGCGGCGCCTGCGCCTCGGCCGGCGCGGCAGCTGGCGCAGCGGCGGCGACAGCGGCGGCGACAGCGGCGGCAGGCTGAGCCAGCGCCTGCTGCAAGGCGCCGATCTTGCCTTCCAATTCGCCGAGCTTGTCATTCAGGGCCGCGTTTTTCTCATCCAGCGCCACGCACGCTTGCGCCTGCTCAATATTGGCCTGCGGCGCGCAAGCGGCGACGGGCGCCGTGGCGCGGCGCAACGGCGCAGGACGCAGCGCGGCAGCGGCCGGCGCGGGCGCGGCGGGCGGCGGCACGAACACGCGCGCCGGGCGCACCAGGCCCTCGGCGCGCGCGCGGGCCGCCAAGGCGGCGGCATCGGGCGACGGTGCGGCGGACGCGGCGCGCGGCAATGGCAACGGTTGCGGCACGGGCGCGGGCGCGGGCGCCGGAACGGCGGGCCTGGCTGGCGCGCTGACAGGGGCGACGGCGGCGGGCGGCGCCGGCGTCAGCCACAAGGTGCCCAGGCGCACGACGGCGCCATTGCCACTGCCCAGCAACAAATACAGATGCACGTGGCCTGCCTGGATCGCTTGCCGCGTTGTCACACGCACATAGTGGCGTCCACCGCGCTCCAGCGGGCTGATGGTCAAGGTTTGCAGGGCCGGATCCATGCCGATGCCGCCGCCGCGGTACACATCGGGCGAAGCCAGGCGCACGGCCACGCCGCCGGCTTCCTCGGGCGCCAGGGCCGTCAGTTCTATCTCGGCCAGCAAGGGCTGGCCCACGTGCGACAGCACGGCCATGTCACCCAGTTCGGCCGCCATGACGGGCGGCAAGGCCAGGCTGGCGGCGGCGCACGCGATCAGGGACCAACGGGGAAAAATGCTGCTCTGCATGGACTGATCGCTTTGATAACAGGATAGGAAGGGGAACTCGCCTGTCTTTAACGGCAGGAAATCGCAAAAATATAGATGGGTCAGGGCAAAAATGATGCAATACAGCATCATCCTGTGCTTTTTTGACGCCTGGAGTACACTCGATCCACCTCCATCGATGAAAGGGATGCCATGAGTAGCAGAATCGAACGCGACAGTTTCGGCCCGATCGACGTACCCGCCGACCGGCTGTGGGGAGCGCAAACGCAGCGCTCGCTCGAGCACTTCCATATCTCCACGGAAAAGATGCCGCCCGAACTGATCGCCGCCCTGGCCACCGTCAAGCGCGCGGCCGCCCACGTCAACCTGGACCTGGGTCTGTTGGATGGCAAGAAAGCCATCGCCATCACGCAGGCAGCCGACGAAGTACTGGCCGACAAGCACGAAGCAGAATTCCCGCTGGCCGTCTGGCAGACGGGTTCTGGCACGCAAAGCAATATGAACATGAATGAAGTGCTGGCCAACCGCGGCTCCGAGCTGATCGGCGGCTTGCGGGGCGAGGGGCGCCTGCTGCACCCGAACGACGACGTCAACCTGGGCCAGTCCTCGAACGACATCTTTCCCACCGCCATCCATGTGGCGGCCGCCCTGGCCGTCGCCAACACGGTCTTGCCGCCGCTGCGCCAGCTGCGCGCCACCCTGGACGCGAAGGCGACGGAGTTTGCCGACATCGTCAAGATCGGCCGCACCCATTTGCAGGATGCGACGCCGCTGACCCTGGGCCAGGAATTTTCCGGCTACGTGGCGCAGCTGGACTTTGCCGAGCACATCATCACGGCATCGCTGCCGCCGCTGCTGCAGCTGGCCGCCGGCGGCACGGCCGTCGGCACGGGATTGAATGCCCACGTGGAATTTGCCGGCCGCATCGCGACGGAACTGGCGCGCCTGACGGGCCAGCCGTTCGAGACGGCCAGCAACAAGTTTGCCGCGCTGGCGGCCCACGACGCGCTGGTGGCCGCCCATGGCGCGCTGAAAACCCTGGCCACGGCCCTGATGAAGATCGCCAACGACGTGCGCTGGATGGCGTCCGGCCCCCGCTCGGGCCTCGGTGAAATCACCATCCCCGAAAACGAGCCGGGCAGCTCCATCATGCCGGGCAAGGTCAACCCCACCCAATGCGAAGCGCTGACCATGCTGTGCTGCCAGGTATTCGGCAACGATGTCGCCATCACGGTGGGCGGCGCCTCGGGCAATTTCGAGCTGAACGTCTTCAAGCCCTTGATTGCGCACAACTTCCTGCAAAGCGCGCGCCTGCTGGGCGACGGCATGCGCAGCTTCGACGAGCATTGCGCGCACGCCATCGCGCCGAACCGTGAGCGCATCGCCGAACTGATGGAGCGCTCCCTGATGCTGGTCACGGCGCTGGCGCCGCACATCGGCTACGACAAGGCGGCGCAAATCGCCAAGCAGGCCCAGCATGAAGGCACGACCCTGAAGGAAGCGGCGCTGGCCCTGGGCTTTGTGACGGAAGAGCAATTCGGTGCGTGGATCGTGCCCCTGGACATGACGCGGCCCAACAAAAGTTAAGGCTCAGCCTGCATTCCTCCTGGCTTCATGTAAACTATGACCTTAGTTGACACCGTCATTAAGTGTTTAAAACACATCGTTGCAATAAGGGATACAATGCAAAAAGTAAGCTTTGATTTAACATCCGAGTTCGTCGAGCTGAACCAGCTGCTGAAGCTGGTCGGCCTGTGCGACAGCGGTGGCGCAGGCAAGGTCATGGTCGATAGCGGCGTGGTGAAGGTCGATGGCAAGAAGGAATTGCGCAAGACCGCCAAGATCCGCGCCGGCCAGGTCGTCAGCGTGGGCGATATCCGTATCACGGTCGTCGCTCCCGCTTGATGCCGGCATGGGGCGCGAAAGCAGCCCCATGCGTCCAGCCGGCGCCCTGCCAGCCGGCTGCCTGGATCAAGCTGCAAACACGTCGTTATTGTCAGATAAATATCGATTGCAGAGGGGAAGCGCCATGGACCATCCCGAACAAGGTACGCGCAGCCAGGAACGCCTGATCGGCGACTTGCGCCAGGTAATAGAAAACGCGGAAGAATTGCTGCGTAACACAGACAAATACACCAGCAGCCTGTACCAGAGCGCGCGCGCCAGGCTGGAACTGGCCCTCGTCGCGGCCACTGCCGAGCTCGCCCGCTTTGAAGAAGAGCAAGTCACGCGCATGATGGACGCCACCCTGGCCGCGAACGCCCTGTACCGCGATCAGACGGGCGAAGCGCGTCTGCTGCGGGCCTTCGAATAAACAGTCAGGTCGTCAACACCGCACGCGCCAGCCACTGGCGCAAGTGCGCGGCCAGGTCGAATGCGGGGTCCAGCTCGAACGCCGCATCGAGCGCGGCGCCAAACGTCTGCCCCTGCCTTAACGCCAGCAAGGCGGCATGCGCAGCCGCATCCAGTAGCAGCACCTGCGCCTTCCAGCGCGTCCGGCATACGAGCGCGCAGCTCGCCACCTGCATATCCTGCGGAAACCTCCCCTGCCCCTCTCCCTCCTGATGCGCCTGCCACAGGGCCGCCACTTGCCAATCCGATGCCAGCAAGGCGCAGGCGGGATGCAAGCTGAAACGCCGCGCTTCCAGCTGGTCGGGATGCAAGGCGGCCAGCGACTCGGGCGCCAGGCCCTGCGCATCGGGCGCGTAATGGGCCAGGTGCACGGCCCATTCCAGGCGCGCCATGTCCGGCAGATAGGGCAAGTCGGAGATATGCGGGAAAGTGGCCAGAAAATCGGCGAAACGGGCGCCAAACTGGTTCAAATCGGCGCTATCGGATGGCATCTGCCGCCCATACGCGCGCGCCAAGCCGCCCAGGAATTCCTCGCCTACCAGCGCCAGCACGACGGGATAGGCGTGCGCCAGGGTGCGGCGCCAGGTGGCACTCATATTGCCACGGTACAGTGCAAAACGCTGCGGCACCGCTTCTCCCGCGAACGGTGGCAATGTTGCCTCGGCATCCAGCAAGGCCGTGGCAAACGCTTGCTGGCCGGCCGCCAGCGCATCAAGCGACGCGGGCGGCGGCGGGGACGGCAGCGCTACTCCCTGCCGTGACGTTGGCGGCGCATGGCGCGCCAGCATGGCTTGCGCCTTGTCCGCCTCGCCCAGCAAGACATCGAGGGCGGGCAAGTCCGTATCCCATTCGACCAGCGTGGGAATGGCGCCAAAGCGCTGCAAGGCGGCCGCATACAAGTCCCAGACGGGATCGGCCACGGCGGCGCCGTGATGGTCGATCACGGCATGCGGCGTTACCAGATGGCCGCCCAGGTGCAGCTCGCCCACGCTGCCCGGCGCGATGGACAGCATGGCCGTCAAGGCGTCTTCGCCGTGGTTGCACTGGTTCACATACAGGTTATTGATATCGAGCAGCAGCCCGCAGCCGCTGCGGCGCGCCAGCTCCGCCAGGAATTGCGCCTCGCTCATGGCATCGTCGGCAAAACGCAGGTAAGTGGAGACATTCTCCAGCAAGATCGGCCTTTTCAGCGCATCCTGTACGCGCCCCACCCTGGTGCACAGCAAATCGAGGGCGGCGCCATTCAAGGCCAGCGGCAACAGATCATTGAGTTGCTGCTGCGCCACGGCACCCCAGCTCAGGTGTTCCGACACGAGGACCGGCTCGATGCGCTCGACCACGGCGCGCACGCGCTGCAGGTGCGCGTCGGAAAAACCGCGCGCGGATCCCAGGCCCAGGCCCACGCCATGCAGGCTGATGGGGTAATCCTGGCGCAGGGTGTCTAATACATGGTTATCCCAGCCCGACGGCTGCAGATAATTTTCGGTGTGTACTTCCAGCCAGCCCACCCTGGGGCGGCGCGCCAGAAAGTCGCGGTAGTGCGCGGCGCGCAAGCCGACGCCGGCAAGCGCTTGAACTGGCGGCGGCATGGGCAGGCGACGGATGCTTACGGCTGCGTGGCCGGTTTTGCCGCCGTGCCGGCCTTGATGGGCTTGACGGAACCGCCCGCCTGTTCGCACGTGCCCTTGGCAACATACGTCCATTCCGTCGGCAAGTTGTCCGCTTCCGCCTGGCCTGCGCAGGAGTGCGCGCCGTCGGACGAGGCGCAATCGTTCTGCCCTGCCTTGGCCACGCCATAACACTTTTCCTTGTCGCCAGGGGCGGGACCATCGTGCGCGGCCGCGTTGAGGGTGGTACCGGCACAGATGCCCGCGAGGGCGGCGGCGATGAGAGCTTGACGTTTGTTCATGGGAAATCCTCTTGCATGGGTCAAAGTAATGGCACGCCCCGGGCTGCGCTGATGGGCAACGCGAGGTGATGGACGCCATTCTACTGAATCGGCCGTGCCATGGCGAACCATGGTCAATTAATCAACTTGACAGGGGCGGAGAGAAAAATGGAAGGAAGGCAGGCTGCAGACAAAAACGCCCACGCGCCACCGTCGATGACGGTGGTGTGGGCGTAAGCAATGCGAGCGCCAGACGGGCGCCGCGGGACTGCGCTCAGGCGGTCGTGTTGATGCGGTTGCCGAGGTGAGCCGGCAGGCTTGGCGCCGACTGTACCGGTGGCAACGCTGCCAGCAAGGCCGTGGCGGTCGAGCTTTGGATATCCTGGGCTTTTTTCAGGACAGTCAAGCCGACGGCTTGCCGCGTGCCTGTCTCCGCCATCGTGGTTGACAGTTGAGCAATGCTTCCGACGTCCATACGTTTCTCCAATGAGGTTCTACCCTTGTTAACGGATGCCGCCGGCAAACCTTTAGCTTATTTTTCCAGCTTATTTTCCAACTGCAGCAGCAACCAGGCCAGCACGTGTTCGCGCGCATTCAAGTCCAGCCATTGCACGCCCTCGCGCAAATCGGCCGGCGCCGGGCTGTCCGACGCGACGGCGATCACATGCGGGTCATGCGGATACAGGGGCGCCTGCCCCACTTCTGGACGGAATACTTCCAGCTTGGGAATCGGGTCCGTCTTGAAGCCTTCCACCAGGGTCAGGTCTGCCGGCCCCATGCGGGCCAATTGCTGCGCCAGGCTGGGTTCCGGCGCGCCGCGCAGTTCATGCACGATGGCAAAACGGTACGGCGAGGCCACCAGCACTTCCGCCGCGCCGGCCAGGCGCAGGCGGGCGCTGTCCTTTTGCGGCGGTTCCAGCGCCAGGTCATGGTGGCTGTGCTTGACCAGGTTGACGCGCAAGCCGCGCGCCGCCATTTCCTTCACCACAAATTCCAGCAGGGTCGTCTTGCCGCTACCGGAACGGCCGATCACACCGAGTACCGGGTGTGCGGGCATCGCATCGTGCATGGTCACTCCTTGATTGAGAAGGAATGATTATACGCAGCCCACCGGCGCCGCCGTCCGGCGCAGGCGCCGCGCATCGCCCGACTCATCGCGCAACTCATCGCGCAAAACTCATCGCGCAACTCAAGCGCCGCCGGATTTCCCGCCATTCCTGGCACTGGCGGGCCCCGGCTTGCCGCCCTGCCGCCGGCGCCTGCCCACCGGCTTCGGCGCTGCCGTTCCCACCGTTTGACTTGCCGTTTTACTCGCCGTTCTACCATCCGCCGCCTGCGCATTCCTCGCCCTGCGCGCCAATTGCCGGTGGGCGGCGATCGCGCCCGCCTCCGCATCGGACTGGAAGGGAACGGCGACAGCGGCGGCCAGCGCGCCATCCGGCGGGGAAGCAAGCGCCAGCGGGGCGAAATCCTGCGCCCGCACATCCGCTTCCCATGCGGCGCGCTGCGCCTGCACGGCTGCGGGCACGGCAGGCGCCGCGCGCGGCTGCGCCAGGGTCAGCACGGCGCCCAGGCCGCTGGCGGCCGCCACGCGCGCGCCCATCTGGGGCAAGGCGCCATCGGCGGCGCGGCAAAAGCGCTGCAGGATGGTCTTGATGATCGACGCGTGATCGACCACCTCGTGGCTGACGCTGCCAGGCACGATCAGCGGCGACACGAGCAGCATGGGCACGCGCACGCCGTAGCGGCGAAACGCGGGGTCGTCGTCCACGGCGACGGGTGGCGGCACATGGTCGAAAAAGCCGCCGTGTTCGTCATAGCTGAGGATCAGCAAGGTGCGCGCCCAGGCAGGACCGCGCGACAGGGCCTGGTAGACCTGCGCCACCAGCGCCTGGCCGGCGCGGATATCGGCCGGCGGGTGGTCGTCATTGTCGAAGAAATGGGGATCGATCCAGCTGACCGAGGGCAAGGCGCCCGCCAGCGCATCGCCGATAAAGCCATAGCGGCGGGCGCTGGAGCCGAACGGTTCGTACATGTCGGACGAGCGGTAATGGTCGTCCGTCAGCGCCAGGCTCCAGGGTCTCCAGGCGGAATAGAACTTCCAGCTGACCTGGGCCCGCTCGAGGTGGCGCACGAAGGATTTGTTCGCATACAGGGGCACGCGCTTGCTGTCCTTGCTGCCGGCCGCCTTGCCGCTGACCGCATACAGGCGGTTGGGCCAGGTGGCGCCCGGCACGGAACTGTAGCAGCGGTCGCAGACGCAGAATTGCTGCGCCAGGAAATCGTACATGGGCAGGTCGGCCCCGTTGTAGTAGCCCATGACCAGGTCGATGTCGGGGTCGCCCGGATGCGTTTGCGCATAATCGTCGACGAAGCCACCGTTATTGTTTTGCAATTGCTGCGCCACCGACATGCCCGTATGCGACGGGTCTTGCTGCGGACCAAAGGCCGTGCGCAGCAAATGGTGCACGGGGTAGCGCACGCCCGCATGCACGTTGGCATGGCTTGCCTGCAAGCCATCGATATCGGTGCGCCCACCTTCCAGGCTCAGGTAGCCAAGCATGTGGTCGAACGAGCGGTTTTCCATCATCAGCACGACGATATGGTCGATGCGCGCCAGGTTTCCCAGGCCCTGTGCATCAAGCACACCCTCGCCAGCAGTTGCGGCAGCAATCATCGGACCTCCCCGGCCGCGCTCACGGTCGCAGCGACCCTGGTTCGACCAGGCCTGGCCAGTATGGTTCAGCTATGGCGGCCCGGCCTTGATGCGCAACAACTCAATATGGCACGCGGTAGCGGTAGCCCTTGAAACTGAAGATGGCCGCCTTCGGCTGCAACTTTTCCAGCACCAGGCCAGGCGCCAGTTCCTCGCCCTCGTGGCGCAAAACCTTGTCGATCAGCAACAGGCGGTCGGCCGGATTCTTCGAATAGATATAGCCGCCGATGGCGATGGCGGGGATTTGCCGCTGTATCGGCTCGGGCAAGTCGCGCATGCCGGGCACGGTCTCTTCGGCCGCCGGCGCGGGCGCGGGCATGGCCGGAGCCGGAGCGGGAGCGGGGACAGGCGCAGCGGCCTGGCCTGGCGTCTCCTGCTTCGGTTCCGGCACGGGCCTGGCATGGTGCACGGGCGCGGCAGTGGCCGCCGGTGGCACGGGTACGGGCACAGCCGCGGGCGCGGGCGCGGGGACAGCAGGCGGCGGCGCTGCCGGCAGCGGTGCGGGCACGGCCTGGGCCAGCAAGGCAGGGGCGACGGCCGCAGGTGCTGCCGCGCCCGCCTGCCACGGCTGCCACAGCAGCAGCGCGGCTGCCACGGCCACCGTCACACCGCCCAGCGCCAGCCAGACGGGCGCGCGCCGCGCGGCGCCGGATGCGGCGGCATCGTGCAGCGGCACTTGCGGTGCGTGGATCGACGGCAATTCGCCCAATTGGCGCTCGGCTTGCGATTTTTTCAGTGCTTCAAGTATGTAGGACATCTTATTTCCCCGCCACCATCGCCGTCGCAGCGGGCGCTGCCACGGCAGGAGCCGCGCTGCTCAGGCGCGGCTCCGAATTGTCACCCAGCTGCATCAGGCGTATGAATGTTTTCGGGCCCGCCAGGCCATCGGCCCGCAAGTTCTGGCGCTGCTGGAAAGCACGCAGCAGGCCTTGCATCTCGGCATCGAGCGGCAGATTGGCGGCCGGCGCAGGCAAGCCCTGTTGTTGCGCCAGGCGCTGCGCCAGCCAGTCCACGTCGGCGCCGCGGGCGCCCAGCGGCACTTCGTCGCGCCAGCTGCGCGGAGCGCGCCAGAAGGTGGTGAAACTACCATCGCTGCGCTGCGCCAGCTGGGCCAGCGGCACGCTTTGCGGCTTGCCATCGAGCATCAAGGTGGCGATCTCGTCCTGCACGCGCGTCAGCAGCGCCAGCTGCTCCTCCCCCTCCCCGTCGCGCAAGGCCAGCATGGCGGGACGGTCCAGCACGCGCAGCTCGGCGATGCCGCCCCGGCTATGCAGGCAGCGCAAGCCGGCGCGGGCGCCCGCCTGGCAGGCGTCACCGGCCGGCAACTGCTCGCCCCACAGGCTGGCCAGCTGGCGCAGCACGGCGTTGCGGTCCGGCACGCTGGCCGGTGCGGGGGCAGACGCGGCGGCAACCGCCACGGCGGAGACGGCCGGCACAGAGGCGGCCACGGCAGGTGCAGGGGGCACGGCGGACGGGCGCGGCATGAAATGCCAAGCCAGCGCGGCCGTGACCACGGCGCCGGCCAGCACGCCACCGGCCACGTGCGGCCAGCGCAGACCCCGTCCGGCAGCCGACTTCCCCTCTTCCGCAAACACTTCCCCGGCGGCGCGGCGCAATATCTGGCGCGTCACCTGCGGCTGGTTTTCCACGTAGGCGCCCAGCAGCGCGCGGTCGCACAGCAGGTTGATGCGGCGCGGCACGCCGTGGCTCAAGGCATGGATCTGCGCCATCAAACGCGGCGCAAACGGCGTCTGCGCCGTGCTGCCGGCCACGGCCAGGCGGTGGCGGATATAGCTGGCCGTCTCGTCCGCCGTCAGCGAACCCAGGTGATAGCGGGCGATCACGCGCTGCGCCAGCTGTTCGAGTTCGGGACGGGCCAGCATGGCGCGCAATTCCGGCTGGCCGATCAGTATGATCTGCAGCAACTTGCGCTCGCTCGTCTCCAGGTTGGTCAGCAAACGCAGCTGCTCCAGCACGGCGGCGGACAGGTTTTGCGCTTCGTCAATAATCAGCACATTATTCTTGCCCTGCGCATGGCTGGCCAGCAAGTGCGCATTGATGGCGTCGACATAGCCTTTCACGCTGGCCACGCCGGGCGCCAGGGCGATGCGGAATTCCTCGCAGATCGACAGCAGCAATTCCTCGACGGACAGTTTCGGATTGAAGATGTAGGCGAGCTGGCAATTTTCCGGAATCTGTTCCATGAAGCAGCGGCACACGGTGGTCTTGCCGGCGCCGATTTCTCCCGTCAGCAGCACGAAGCCGCCGCCGCTGCCCACGCCATACAGCAGGTGCGCCAGCGCTTCGCGGTGGCGTTCGCTCATGAACAGGTAGCGCGGATCGGGGGCGATCGAAAACGGCGATTGCTTGAGCTGGAAATAATGCGTGTACATGGAGACCCTGCGGATGAAACGATCAAAATGCGCGGCGGCAAGCCGAACCCCTCATCGGGTGCGGGCGGGCGGCAACGGCTTGTATTTGGCGCAATACACTTTCGCCTTGCTGCGGAAGTAGACGATTTTACTGCCAGGCACGGAACCACGGACAGGAAAGGCGGAATTGTCGAGCTTATTGAAGCGCAGGCCCGAGACGCCGCGGATGGCCGGTTCCAGCTTTTCCGGCGTCGCGTCCGCCACCACGCCCATGAAGACGAGGGGACTGGTATCGTCGCTGACGATCACGTCGGTAATCGGCGCGCCCCACAAGGTGGCGTCCGTGCGGAACCAGTAAGCGCCCCCTTCATGCTTGTAGGCGGGGCCGAAGGCCGTCAGCAGATACGCATAGAAGGCCTTGTTGTCGATCTGGTCGATGCACAGCACGGCGTTGCCCACCACTTGCCCGAACGTGGATGGCGGCGGCTTTTGCTGCGCCAGCACGCCGGACACGGGCGCGCCCACGGCCAGCAGGGCGAACGCCGCCAGCAGGGCCGGCGCACGCCACGGGCGCGACAGTAAGCGACGCAGGCGCATGATCAGCGCTTGCGCTCTTCTTTCTTGACCTTCTTGGCTTCCTTCTTTTCCTTCATGGTCTTGGCCGGTTCCTTCTTGGCTTCCTTCTTGCTGTCCTGTGCCTTGCTCATTATCTACTCCATACCTGGGCGGAAATGCCTGGGCCATTATGACACTCCCCCATGAAAATGCCACCCGAAAAGCAAAACGGCCGCACAAGGCGGCCGTTCCAGTCGCGCGTCAGCGCACTATCAGTGCAGGCACAGGCGGCGGCGCGTCTTTTCGATCAGCGCCGCATCGTAGGGATACAGGTTCTCGATGAAGAACAATTCCGTTTCCGCTTCGTCTTCCAGGCACATTTCGATCATGACCGGGCCATCGCTTTCGCGGCCCAGGAAATCCTTCGGCCAGCGGTTCTTGCGGTGCGTGCGCATCATTTCCATGCCCAGCGCAGCCAGCGGCGCCGACACGCCAGCGGCCAGCGCCTCTTGCTGCCAGTCGTCCCAGTAATCGCTCTTTGCTGCCTTGTCGTTCATCATGCTCTTCCAACTCAGGTGTAAAAGGCGGACTTTACTCTTCATGGCGTCCCTTGCCAAGCATGCGCGGAAGCAACACTACCGCGCGCGGCGCAGACCAGTCTGAAAAAATTGGCATTAAACAAGGCCAATTTCAATACCATTCGGCAAGCATAAAAATCCCTTTATTAACAATCACTTGCAATCATGCCCTCGGGCATGCGGCGACAGCGCGCAACGCATTTGTTAATACCACTTAAATACCTGTTGACAAGCCATCGGAGCGACAATATAGTGCCTTCAGCTTTTTCGCCGCCCGACAAATAAAAGAACCGAGACAGGCGCAATCAACCAAACGCGGGACTGCACAACATGATCGAATACATAATCGGCGTCGACGGCGGGGGCAGCGGAACCCGCGTACGCCTGGCGCGCCTCGACGGCCAGGAACTGGCGCAGGGACAAAGCGGCCCATCCGGCCTGGGACTGGGCATCGAACGGGCCTGGACGTCCGTGGCGCATGCCGTCACCCTGGCCTTCCGCGCCGCCGGACTGGAACAGCCGCCGCTGCAGCGCATGGCCATCGGCCTGGGCCTGGCCGGCGTGCACAACAAGCAGTGGGCCGCCAGCTTCATCGAACACAATCCCGGCTATGCCGCCGTCGCGCTCGAATCGGACGCCCTGACCACCCTGCTGGGCGCGCATGCGGGCCAGCCGGGCGCCATTGTGGCCATCGGCACGGGCAGCGTGGGCGAAGTGCTGCACGCGGACGGCAGCCGCCATGAAGTGGGCGGCTGGGGCTTCCCGTCCGGCGACGAAGCGGGCGGCGCCTGGATCGGCATGCGCGCCATCAACCATGCGCAGCAGGTGGCCGACGGCCGCGTGCCCGGCAGCGCCTTCGCCACGGCCATCATCGATGCCTGCGGCGGCCAGCGCGACGCCATGCAGGTGTGGCTGGCGGCCGCCAGCCAGACCAATTTCGCGCAACTGGCGCGCCTGGTGCTCGAACACGCGGCCACCAATGCGGTGGCGCGCGCCATCCTGGTGGACGCGGGCCAGCAGATCGCCCTCATCGCCAGGGCCCTCGACCCGGCCGGCGCCTTGCCCGTGGCCCTGTGCGGCGGCCTGGCGGCGCCCTTGTCGAGCTATCTGCCGGCGGCACTGTTGCAACTGGTCGTGCCGGCACAGGGCGACTCGGCCGCAGGCGGCCTGCGCCTGATACGCAAGCACTTGCAGGAGCAATGACCATGCTGGCCAAACTGTCCGCCTTCAAACCCAATCCGGCCAGCGACACGCCGCTCTACATGCAGCTGGCGAACATGCTGTCGGACGGCATCGCCAGCGGCGACTGGCGCGCCAACCAGGCCTTGCCTTCCGAGCGCGTGCTGTCGGACATCCTGGAAATCTCGCGCGTCACGGCGCGCAAGGCCATCGACATGCTGTGCGACCGGGGCATGCTGACGCGCAAGCGCGGCTCGGGCACCTACATCACGCCCAAGCTGGAACAGCCGCTGTCGCGCCTGACGAGCTTTTCGGAAGAATTGCGCCAGCGGGGCTTCACGGCCGGCTCGCGCTGGCTGCAGCGCGACATCGGCGCGGCCGCGCCGCTGGAACTGCTGTCGCTGGGACTGTCGCCGCACATGCCGGTGGCGCGTTTGCGCCGCCTGCGCACGGCCGACGAAGTGGTGATGGCGATCGAAACGACCACCATCCCCGCGCTGTACATGCCGGACCCGCAGCAGGTCACCGATTCGCTGTACGGCTACCTGGAGTCGCGCGGCACCATCCCGATGCGCGCGCTGCAGCATATCCGCGCCGTCAACGCCACGGCGGAACAGGCCAAGCTGGCCAATATCAAGACGGGTGAAGCCATGCTGCACATCACCCGTGTCAGTTATCTCGACAACGGCGCAGCGGTGGAACTGACCCACTCGTATTGCCGCAGTGATTATTATGAATTCGTAGCGGAGTCGCGCAGATGAGCAGCACTATCAAAGGCAATATCCTTACCCCCGGCGGCTGGATCCACGGCGCCATCGCCTTCGGCGAGCGGGTCGACAGCATCACGGGCGATTCGCTCCACCCGTCGGGCAACAGCGACGATTACATCCTGCCCGGCTTTATCGACCTGCACGTGCATGGCGGCGCAGGCAAGGACATCATGGAAGGCGGCGAAGCCGTGTACACCATCGCGGGCATCCATGCGCGCCACGGCACCACCAGCCTGCTGGCCACCACCATGACGGCGCCGCCGGAAGATATCGACATGGCATTGACGGCCATCGGCATCGCCGCCAACCACCGCCGCCCGAACACGGCGCGCGTGCTGGGCGCCCACCTGGAAGGCCCGTACATCAATGCCGGCAAGCTGGGGGCGCAGCCGAACTACGCGCGCGCCGCCAGCCTGGCTGAAATCGAGCGCCTGCAAACGCTGGCCAAGCTGCGCGTCATCACCGTGGCGCCGGAAATCGCCGGCCACCTGGACCTGGTGCGCGCCCTGGCCGACGCCGGCGTGCGCGTGCAGATCGGCCACACGCTCGGTTCGTACGAAGACGGCGTGGCCGCGCTGGAACATGGCGCCATGGGTTTCACGCATCTGTTCAACGCCATGAGCGGCCTGCATCACCGCGAGCCGGGCATGGTCGGCGCCGCCCTGGCGCACGCCGAATACGCGGAACTGATCCCCGACCTGCTGCACGTGCATCCGGGCGCCATCAAGGTGGCCCTGCGCGCCATCCCGCGCCTGTACTGCGTCACCGATTCCACCGCCGCCACCGGCATGCCGGACGGCGAATACATGCTGGGCCGCCACGCCGTGCAGAAGTGCATGGGCGGCGTGCGCCTGCCCGACGGCACCCTGGCGGGCAGCACCCTGACCCTGGACCAGGCGCTGCGCAACCTGGTGGGACTGGGACTGGACCTGGCCGACGCGTCCAAGCGCGTGTCGACCAACGCCGCCGATTACCTGGGCCTGGAAGAACGCGGCCGGCTGGCCCCCGGTACTTACGCCGATCTGGTGGTACTCGATCGCGATCTCAAACTCAAAGCTGTGTATATAGAAGGAGAAATCTGTGACCTCAATGATGCTTAAAGAAGCCATTTCCGCCGCCGAATGCGTCGCCCTGCAACTGGCCAGCGACACGGAACGCTACGCGGAACTGGGCCGCAAATTGAGGAGCACCTCGTTCTCGACCGCGCTGACCATCGCGCGCGGCAGCTCGGACCACGCCTGCAACTACGTCGCCTACCTGATCATGGCGCGCCTGGGCCGTGTCGTCGCGTCCCTGCCGATGTCGCTGGTGACCCTGAACAAGTCGCCGCTGGTGACGCGCGACACGCTGGCCATCTCGATCTCGCAATCGGGCCAGAGCCCTGACGTGGTCGAGCCGATCCGCTACTTCCGCGACGGCGGCGCCACCACCGTGGCCCTCGTCAACGACATCGATTCGCCGCTGGCGCACGCCGCCGAATGGGCCATGCCCCTGCGCGCGGGCAAGGAACAAAGCGTCGCCGCCACCAAGAGCTTCATCACCAGCCTGGTCGCCGGCGCGCGCATGGTGGCGCAGTGGCAGAACGACCCCGAACTGCAGGCGGGCCTGGAAGCGCTGCCCGAAGCGCTGCTCGAAGCGACCCGCGTCGACTGGTCGCCCGCCATCGACGTACTGGCGCCGGCCCGCAACATCATGGTCGTCGGCCGCGGCATCAGCTTCCCCGTGGCGCTGGAAGCGGCGCTGAAATTCAAGGAAACCTCGGCCCTGCAGGCGGAAGCCTTCAGCGGCGCCGAAATCAAGCACGGCCCGATGGCCCTGATCGAAGACGGCTACCCGCTGCTGATTTTCGCCACGCGCGGCCCGACGCAAGCCGGCCTGCTGCAGCTGGCAACCGAGATGCGCGGCCGCGGCGCCAAGGTCTTGCTGGCGGCCCCCGCCGACGTGGCCGAGCGCGACCTGACCCTGCCCGTGGCGGCCACGCCGGATCTCGATCCGATCGTCGCCATCCAGTCCTTCTACGTGATGGCGGCCAAACTGTCGGCCGCGCGCGGCATGGACCCGGATGCGCCGCGTCACCTGAGCAAGGTCACCAAAACCAATTAAGCAGCAAGCGGCAGCTGCGCCCCCGGCACGGGGCGCGGCTGCCGTCCGTAGCACCCGAATATAAGCGACGGCAAGGGCATGTACCCGCGCCGCGGACTCATGGACATTGGAGCCTCGCGCTCCAGGATAAAAATGACGATCAAGAGACTGTTGGCGGTTGTTGCCTGCGCGGGCCTGCTCGCGCCGCAGGCATGGGCTGCCGAGAAAATCGAATTCTGGACCTTCAGCATGAAGCCCAAGTTCACGCCGTATTTCAATGCGGTGGTGGCGCGCTATGAGGCGCAGAATCCCGGCGTCAAGATCGAATGGATCGACTTCCCGTGGGACGTCATCCAGACCAAGCTGGTCACGCGCATCGTGGCCGGCACGCCGCCCGCGCTGGTCAGCCTGAACGTGCCCTGGGCCGACGAATTCGCGCGCGACGGCTTGCTCACACCCGTCGATGGCCTGATCGCAGAGGCGCGCGCCAGCTACATCCCCAGCGCCCTGGCGGACTTGCGCTTCAAGGGCGGCACCTACGGTTTTCCCATGTACAGCAATGTCGCGGTGATCGCCTTCAATACCGCCATTTTCAAGCAGGCGGGCCTCGCGCGCGGCCCCGCCAGCCTCGATGAACAGCTGGCGTTCGCGCGCCAGATCGCGCAACGCACGGGCAAGGCCGGCATCGCCCCCGCGCTGTCGAAAATCGATGGCCTGTTCATGCAGCAGGGCCTGGCCGTGATCACCGACAACCGGGCCGTCTTCAATTCGCCGCAGCACGTGGCGCTGGTGCAGAAGCTGGCCGACACCTATAAAGTCGGCGGCCTGCTGAAGGAAAGCCTGTTCGCCGAAGATAATTTTCCCGCCGTGATCGACGCCTACAAGGGCGGCCGCCTGGGCATGCTGCTGGCGCCGCCGACGGCCATGCAGCGCATTCGCGGCGACGCGAAAGACATCTACGCCATCACAGACGTGGCGCCCGCGCCGCTGGGCCCCACCGGCATCGCCGACGGCGGCTGGCTGGTGCACTTCGCCATTCCGAAAGGCGTGCCGGCGCGCCAGTTGCCATCGGTCGGCAAGTTCGCGCGCTTCCTGACGAACGACGAAAACCAGCTGGCGTTCGCGCGCCAGGCCAGCGTCTTCCCCACCACGGTGAAAGCGGCGGCCGATCCGTTTTTCCTCGCCACGCCGACCAACGCGGGCGCGGCCGAAAAGGCGGTCGCCGCCGGCGCCCTGTCGATGGGCCACTCGCGCACCCTGTACGTGGCCGGCATCGACGACTACGACGAGCTGCGCCGCTCGCTGGTGAAAGCCGTCGAGGCGGGCGTGACGGGCAAGCAGGACGTGAAGCAGGCGCTGAACCAGGCCGTCGCCATCTGGAACCGCAAGCTGGCCACCCTGCCGCGCCACTGAGGACACCATGACATTCTCCCACCGCCACACTCTGCAAGCCTGGCTGTTCCTGACCCCCGCCCTGCTGCTGCTGGCCGCCTTTTCCTTCTGGCCCGTCGGCTACGGCTCCGTGCTGGCCTTCACCGACTACAGCCTGATACGCGAGACGCGCTTCGTCGGCCTGGATAACTTCCGCTACATCTTCAATAACGAGATGTTCGTCTCGGGCCTGAAGAATTCGCTGATGTTCCTGCTGATGGTGCCCTTCGTGCAGGTGGGCGCCATCACCCTGGCGGTCTTGGTGAACAACCGCCTGCCCGGCATCCGTCTGTTCCGCGCCGCCTTCTACGTGCCAGTGGTAACGACCGTATCCGTGGTCGGCATCATGTGGGGCTTCATGTTCCACGAGCAGGGCGCGCTGAACTACGTGATGCTGACCCTGAAACTGGTGAACGCACCCGTGGGCTGGCTGTCGAACGACAGCCTGGCCCTGTTTGCCGTCATGTTCGTCACCCTTTGGCGCGGCCTGGGCTGGTACATGGTGATGTACCTGGCGGCGCTGCAATCGATTCCGTCGGACATGCAGGAAGCGGCCATGCTCGATGGCGCCAACCGCTGGCAGCGCTTCTGGAAGATCACCGTGCCCATGCTGCGCCCCACCATCATGCTGTGCTCCATCCTGTCCGTGCTGGCGGCCCTGAAGGCGTACCAGGAAGTCGACGTGCTGACTCAGGGCGGCCCGATGAATTCCACCTTCACGGCGCTGTACTACGCGTACGACCAGGGCCTCAAGCACTTGAAACTGCCGCGCGCGCTGGCCGCCAGCTTCGTCGTGTCCCTATTTTGCATCGGCATCGCCCTGCTGTGCCTGCGCTACCTCAAACCCAAGCACCGTTGATCGGGAATGACCATGCAAAAACGTTCCCGCCCCCTGAAAACCCGCCTGCAAATACTGGGCCACTATGCCGTGCTGTGCGCGATCGCCGTCGTCTGCGTCTTCCCGTTCTGGTGGACCCTGGTGACGGCCATTTCCACGGAGGGCAATATCTTCGCCTTCCCGCCCACCTTCTGGCCGAAGGCGCCGTCCTTCGACAACTTCATCGAAGTGTTCAATGCGATCCCGATCTGGTCGTTCTTCAAGAACTCCGTGCTGATCGCCGTGTTCACCGTGTTCTGGAAACTGCTGCTGTGCTCACTGGCCGCGTATCCGCTGGCGCGCCTGAAATTCCGCGGCCGCAAACTGGTATTCGGCCTGATCCTGGCCACGCTGGTGCTGCCGTCGGAAGTGAACTTCCTCGTCAACTTCATCACCATCACGCAAATGAGCCTGGTCGACACCTACACGGGCGTGATCCTGCCCAACGTGGTGACGGCCGTGGCCATCCTGCTGCTCAAGCAGGCGTTCGAGGAAGTGCCGCAAGACCTGATCGACGCGGCCAGGGTCGATGGCGCCTCCGAATGGGTGATCTTCAGCCGCATCATGCTGCCGCTGATTACGCCATGGCTGGCCACCGTCGGCATCCTGACGGCCGTCGAATCGTGGAATGAATACATCTGGCCGTCGATCGTCATGAGCAAGCCCGATGAATTCCCCCTGTCGGTCGGCGTGCTGTACTTGCGCGGCACCTTCGGCAGCAGCACGCGCGTGATCGCGGCCGGCACCCTGATCACCATCGTGCCGACCCTGCTCGCCTTCCTGTTTACCCAACGCTTCTTCATGCGCGGCATGGACGGCGCAGTCAAATGAAAACGTCTCTCGATAAGGAAGCCTCCATGCACGACAAGCGCACCAACATTGGCAAACGCAGCCCGATTTCCTGGGTGCCGACCTTGTACTTCGCCCAGGGCCTGCCGTTCTACGCCGTGGCCCTGGTGGCCGGCCTGATGTTCAAGAGCATGGGCGTGCCGAACGACCAGATCGCCCGCTGGACGGGCCTGATCGGCTTTGCCTGGGTCTTCAAGTCGCTGTGGAGTCCCTTCCTGGAACTGGCGTCGAGCAAGAAGACCATGGTGGTGCTGTTCCAGTTCGCCGGTGGCCTGAGCCTGGGCCTGATCGCGCTGGCCCTGCAAACGCCGCTGTGGTTTGCCGCCTGCATCGCCGTGCTGTTCGTCGCCGCGCTGGCCTCGTCGACGCACGACATCGTCTGCGACGGCCTGTATATCGCCAGCCTGTCGGACAAGCAGCAGGCGGCTTACGCGGGCTGGCAAGGCGCCTTCTTCAACGCGGGCAAATTCATCTCGCTGGGCGGCCTGGTGATCCTGGCCGGCTACCTGGAGAAAAAAATCGGCATCAAGCCCGCATGGTCGGTGATCTTCCTGATCATCGGCGCCATGATGCTGTCGCTGGCCGCGTACCACCTGTGGGCGCTGCCGCAGGTGCGCAATGCGGCCGTGGCCGACAAGAGCGTGGCCGGCATCAGCCGCACCCTGTGGGACGTGCTGGTGGACTTCCTGAAAAAGCCTGGCATCTGGGGCATGATCGCCTTCATCATCCTGTTCCGCGCGGGCGAGGCGCAAGTGCAGACCATCGGCCCGCTGTTCCTGCGCGAAGCGCGCGAACTGGGGGGACTGGGCCTGTCGACGACGGAAGTGGGCGCCGTGTACGGCACGGCCGGCACCGTCGCATTCCTGCTGGGCAGCATCGGCGGCGGCTACTTCACGTCGTGGCTGGGCCTCAAGCGCGCCATGTTCTTCCTGATCCTGGCCATGAATTTGCCGAACCTGGTGTTCTATTACCTGAGCCACAGCATGCCCACCGATTTGACCCTGATCACGGCCGCGCTCAGCGTGGAGATGTTCGGCTATGGCTTCGGCTTCGTCGGCCTGATCCTGTTCATGATGCAGGTGGTCTCCGTCGGCAAGTACCAGACGGCCCACTATGCGTTCGCCACCGGCGTGATGCAGCTGGGTTTCGTGCTGTTCAAGATGATCAGCGGCGACATCCAGACGGCGCTCGGCTACAAGACCTTTTTCCTGTGGGTGCTGGTGTCGGCCGTGCCCGTATTGATCCTGTCGCGCTTCATGCGCATCGGACCGAAGGATGCCTCCGGCCAGACTGACACGGGCGCCGGCCAGCGCCAGCTAGGATAGAACCACTTCATGGCACATATCGCGTTAAAGAACATCGTCAAGCTGTACGACGACAAGCACCCGGTCATCCACGGCATCGACCTCGATATCCGCGACGGCGAATTCGTCGTCTTCGTGGGGCCGTCCGGTTGCGGTAAATCAACCCTGTTGCGCATGATCGCGGGGCTGGAAGACATCACGGACGGCGAGCTGCATATCGGCGGCAAGCTGGCCAACGATATCGCGCCGGCCGAGCGGGGCCTGGCCATGGTTTTCCAGAGCTACGCCCTGTACCCGCACATGACGGTATTCGAAAACATGGCCTTCGCCCTCTCGCTGGCGGGGCACAAGAAGGCCGAGGTGCGCGCCGCCGTCGAGCGCGCGGCCGAGATCCTGCAGATCACGCCGCTGTTGAAACGCAAGCCGAAGGATCTGTCGGGCGGCCAGCGCCAGCGCGTGGCCATCGGCCGCGCCATCGTGCGCAAGCCGCAGGTATTCCTGTTCGACGAACCGCTGTCGAACCTCGACGCCTCGCTGCGCGTGCAGATGCGCGTGGAAATCTCGCGCCTGCACCAGGAATTGAAAACGACCATGATCTACGTCACGCACGACCAGGTCGAGGCGATGACCCTGGGCGAGCGCATCGTCGTCTTCAACGGCGGGCGCATCGAGCAGGTGGGCAGTCCGCACGCGCTGTATAACAATCCCGGCAACCTGTTCGTGGCCGGCTTCCTCGGCGCGCCGAAGATGAACTTCATCGCCTGCACAGCCGTCGCCAGCGGCCCCGGTTCGGTGGCCGTGCGCCTGCCCGGCGGCGCCGTGATCGACGTCGAAGCGCAGGGCGGGAGCGTGGCGCCGGGCGACCAGCTGACCCTGGGCGTGCGCGCCGAGCACGTCGTCCTGCAGGACGGGGACGCTGCAGGCGAGAACGTCATCGACGCGGCCGTCAGCCATGTCGAATACCTGGGCGACGTGGCCATCGTTTACGCCAGCATGCCGGGCGTGACCGAGATGCTGGCCGTCAAGCTGCCGGCCGAGGAAGGCTTGCGCCAGGCGGGCGACGCCATGCGCCTGCATCTGCCGGCGCAGCGCTGCCTGCTGTTCGATGCCGCAGGGCAAGCCCTGGCGCGCACGTTTGCCGCACCCGCTCAGCCGTTTATGTGACAATAGCCGCTTCGTATCATGCCGCTTCTGTTTGACTTATGCAGGCAGACTGGCAGAATGTGTGTTTTTTCGAGCTTCCTTGCCCCTCTGGCAATGCCACTGCACGATGTTGCGGCTGCCAGTGCAGGTGCGTATTTTTGTTATTGATTGAAGGATAACCCATGTCCCAATTCCGTCTTGCCCGTCTTAGCCTGCTCCTGGCCGCCATCGGCCTGAATATCCTGCCATCCCTGTCGCACGCGCAGGATGCCAAGCCAGCCGCTGCCGCTGCCGCTCCGGCCGACTCGGTGCGCCCTGAAGTGTTCAAGCTGCTCGATCCGACCGCCGTGAAGGCATCGATGGATGCCAAGAATTACGCCGACGTGCAAAGCCGCATCGACCAGGCTGCCGCCATGCCGGCCCTGACGCCGTATGAAACGTTCGTGCTGAACCGCCTGCGCGTGGCGCTGGCCTCGACCACCAACAATGCGCCTATGGCCATGACGGCACTGGAAGCGGTGATCGAATCGGGCAAGCTGGACAAGAAATCGGAAGGCGACTTCATCCAGGCGCTGGCGAACTATCACTACAACGCCAAGGATTACCCGAACGCCATCAAATGGTTTACCCGTTACCAGACGGCAACGGGCGACGTAGCCTCCGTGCGTCCCTACATCATCCGCGCGTATTACTTCAGCAATGATTTCGCGCGCGCCAAGCAGGAACTGATGGCCGACGTGACGGCCAAGCAGCAAGCGGGCAAGACGCCGACCATCGAAGAACTGCAATTGCTGGCCAACACGGGTTCGAAGAGCAAGGATCCGGCCACCTACCTGATCGCCATGGAAAACCTGGTGCGCTACTACCCGTCGGATGACTACTGGAGCGACCTGCTGGGCCGCCTGCAAGGCAAGGCCGGTTACTCCGACCGCTTCGCGCTGGACGTGCTGCGCCTGCAATTCAAGGCCGTCGACACCATGCCGCCACAGGACTACAGCGACATGGCTGAAATCGCCTTGCAAAACGCCTTCCCGACGGAAGCGAAAAAAGTCATCGACGCCGGCTTTGCCAAAGGCGTGCTGGGCACGGGCGCGAATGCTGCCAAGCACAAGAAACTGCGCGACCAGGCCAACAAGGCTGCCGCCGACGATGCGAAAAACATCGCCAGCGGCGAAGCGTCGGCCATGAAGAGCAAGGATGGCACGGGCTTGATCAACCTGGGCTACGCCTTCGTGACGATGGACCAATTCGACAAAGGTATCGACCTGATCCAGAAAGGCATCGCCAAGGGCGGCCTGAAACGTGCTGAAGACGCCAAGCTGCGCCTTGGCTACTCCTACGCAATGGCCGGCAAGAAAGACGACGCCATCAAGGTCCTGGAAACGGTCAAGGGCGGCGACGGCGTGGGCGACCTGGCCCGCTACTGGATCCTGTGGCTGAACCGTCCTGCCACGGCAGCGGCGGCGGCACCGGCAGCAGCGGCACAGTAATTCCTGCGCCCTCAAGCAGACGCAAGGCAGTTCCCGGCTCAGGCCGGGGCTGCTTTTTTTTCGACCATCCACCCAAGAATGGGTATCGCCGCCCTGGCCACGCGGCATGGGCTGACGTCAAGTTTCAGACCTTGATATAGATCTTGCGCTTGTCCATCGCGTAGGCGATCAGCCAGCACAGCAACATGAAGCTGACGGCAAACAGCATGGATCCCACGCGCGCCGGCGCCCAGCCCGTAAACCACTGCTGGTACAGCCACTGGTACAGGTTGACGCTGCCGATGCGCACGGTAAACGCGACAATCACCAGCACTTCCGACACCAGGTAGATGAACAGGGTGTTCTTGCCGAAGACTTCAAAGAAGTAGGTCCAGCCCGTCATTTGACGCACGTCAATGATGAACATCAGCAGCGCCAGCAGCAGCAAGTCCAGGCCGATGCCCAGCATCACGTAAGAGCTGGTCCACAGCTTCTTGTTAATCGGAAACACTTCATTCCAGCACAAAGCCACCGCCACGCAAATGGCGCCGGCCACGGCCAGCTGATACAAGCTGGAGCGCAGCCGCGCCGGCGTCGCCTGGCGCAGGAAACTACCCGCCAGGTAACCGGCAATCACATTGACGATAGCCGGCAAGGTGCCGAGGATGCCTTCCGGATCGAAGGCGATGCCTTCGCCGTGGTACAAATGGCTGTCGCCCAGCAGGATCAGGTCCAGCCTGGCCGGCGCGTTGCCGTGCAAGCTGTAGTCGCCAAAGCATGCCAGGATGGCCCAGTAGCCGAGCAAGGCGCAGGCGCTGAAGGCCAGCGCGCCCCGCGTCTTCCAGTAATGCAGGATCAGCGCGGCGGCCAGGTAGCATACGGCGATGCGCTGCAGCACGCCGGGGATGCGCGTGTGCGACAGGGGCGACCAGGCGAACTGGCCCGCGTCGTCGATCTTGAAGAAGGGGAACCAGTACAGCAGGAAGCCCAGTAAAAAGATCAGCGCGCTGCGCTTGCACAGCTTGGCCAGCACGGCGCCATGGCCCAGGTTTTCATACTTGCCCAGCGCAAAGGCCAAGGCATTGCCGACGACAAACAAAAAGCTGGGAAAGACCAGGTCCGTCAGGGTAAAACCATGCCATTCGGCATGCAGGAACGGGGCATACACGCTGCCCCAGTCGCCAGGCGTATTGACGACGATCATCAGGGCCACGGTCAGGCCGCGCAAGACATCGAGAGCGAGGTAGCGTTGAGGTGCAATAGTCATAATGATGCCATATAAAAAGATAAATATTCGCCCGCTGCTGGCAGAAGGGCTGTACCGCTGAAGGCTGGGTACGACGTACTGGCAACCACCGATGGCGTAGCCTGCCACACGGTGACTGTTACTGAGTGGCAATAACAGAAACAACTCACCCACTCAGCAAAAAAGGCAAGGCCCTGATGCAGGGACTTGCCTTGAAAAGACCGAGGAAGGCCAGGCCCAGCACGTGTGCGCCAGGCCGGGTCGTCTTGCTTACAGCTTGGCGCGCAGGCCCAGGTAGAAGGTGCGGCCATTGCTGTAGAACGCGCGTGGCTGATCGCGGTTTTCAGCGTACATCTTGATGGTCGTGTTCGTCAGGTTAAGCGCATCGAACGTGACCGTGAAGTGTTCGTTGATCTTGTAGTTGAGCGAACCGGCCAGGCCGCCAGCGCCTTCGACGTGCTGGCTGGCGCCACGATCCACGCCCGCCTTGTAGGACGAACGGTAGTTGTAGGCCAGGCGAGCGCTGAGGGCATTGGCTTCGTAGAAGGCCGTCAGGTTATACGTGCTGCGCGATGCGTTGACCAGTTCATCACCGTTATCCAGCTTGCCGTCGGCATAGGTGTAGTTGGCCAAAATACCGAAGTCGCCGAACAGCGGTTGCTGGTAGCTGAACTCCGCGCCCTTGTTCTTGCCGCTGGTATTGAATGGCGACGTGATCTGGTACACGGCGTCGGTACCGCGCTTGCTATTGTAATAAGTCCCGCTAACAGTTCCATTGGATACGACGGACTTCAAATCCATGTAGAACAGGCCCACCGAGAATGCCGATTTTGGCGCAAAGTACCATTCTGCGCTAATCTCAGCGTTGTCCGACTTGACAGGGTCAAGCTTGACGTTTCCGCCGACACCGCTCAATGCATCGTCGTTCAGCGATACCGAACCACCGAGCGCGCTGTAATCAGGACGGGCGATGGTACGGGCAACGGCGCCGCGGATGACCAGATCGTTGCGCACATCGAATTTGATGTTGGCGCTAGGCAAGTAGTCATTATAGGTACGCTCAAACAAGTTCTGCGAGTACGGTTTCCAGTCGGAACCGACGATCGGGCCGCCGAGCTTGTTGACCAGGGTCGACTGCTTGGTCTGCACGGCACGCAGGCCGAAGTTACCGCTCCAGTTATCGCCCGTCAAATTGGCCATGGCATAGATGGCCGAGGTTTTTTCCTGCAGTTTGAATTCGTCTGTCCAGTTATGGCGTTGCACTGGATCGAGATTGCGGTTACCAGGGATCGCGGCCCAGGCGGCCAGTGCTGCACCGTCATACTTGAAGTAATTGCTCGACAGGTTGCCACCCAGATCCTTGCCGAAATCGCCAGGATACTGGGTACCATTCCAGACAGGGCCCGGATTGGAGATACCCAGAGGACCCGGTTTGGCATCAATCGGATGCTCGGCAGAACGCTTGTGATCGGTCAGGCGGCCGCCGAACTTGATCGAATCCCAGATGCCGGACGACAGGCGCAGTTCCGCGTCGATCTGGGCATATTTTTCCTGATCGACGGAACGCGATTCACCACCGCCGATCCATGCCGTCGAACCTGGCTTGGTGGTGGTGCCGCCCGGATAGGAAACGCTGGCCGGGCTCATGCCGTTCAATTGATACACCATGCCGCCATCGACGTTGTTCTGGTAGTAGACATCGTTGCGGTCATAGCCTAGGCCATGGGTCTTGCCCAGCTTGCCGGTCAGGGTCAGGTCCTTGGTGGCGCGGTACTTGAAGTTGAAATCGAGGTAGTACGATTCACCGCCAGCATCAGGACGGTAGATATTGTCGACTTCGCCCGCGTTCTTGGCGAAGGTCGCGCCTGTCATGGTGCCGTTCTTGACCGTGTAGTTGGTCGGTATCTGGCCGTTCGGCACGCCGTCTTTCGTACTGTTGATCGAGTTGGCGGGCGCGGCCAGCCAGTTCGTGTTTTGATGCGGCGCCTTCAGTTGCGAATAGAAGCCGTTCACGTCCAGGGTCAAGTCCTTGCTGGGCTTGAATTCGATATCGAATGCGCCGCCTTCGCGGGTTTTCTTTTGCTCGAACAGGGTGGCGCCGATAAAGGTCGGCACTTTCACGCCGGCCAGTTCAGGACGGGCCTTGGCCGCAACGCTGTCTGCGGCGATCGGCGTGTAGCCGAGGATTTCCTGGCCATCGCGGCGCACGGTCGATTTTTGCGAAAAGCCCTGCACCATGATGCCCAGGGTATTGGTGTCGTTCTTCCAGTTTACCAGGCCGGAGAACTGCGGGTCGGTCTTGCCGGCCAAGTCATTGTGGAAAGCCTGGATCGAACCTTCAGCCGTGATCTGGTTCTTGAATTCCAGCGGACGGCGGGTGATCACGTCGATCACGCCCGACACGCCGCCTTCAGGCAGGTCGGCCGTGGCGCTCTTGTGCACGACAACGGAACTCACCAGTTCCGATGGCAGCAGGGAGAAGCTGCTGCTGCGGCCGACGTTGCCGCCGAATTGGTTCAGCACGAACCAGTCGCCCGTGCTGATGGCGTGGCCGTTGAACAGGGTTTGCTGGAAACTGGGGCTGGTGCCGCGCAGGCTGACGCGGTCGTTTTCGCCGAAGCCGCCTTCACCACCGGCCGACGATTGGGTATTCACACCTGGCAGGCGCTGGATCGCGTCAGCCACGTTACGGTCAGGCATCTTGCCGATATCTTCGGCCGTCACCACTTCCACCACGGAATCCGCATTGCGTTTTTGCTTCAGCGACTTTTCCAGCGAGGCACGCACGCCGGTCACGGTGACGGTCGTCACGTCGTCGGCGGGTGCTTCTTGCGCCTGCGCCGAAAAAGCCAGACCAGCGACCATCACGGCAACGGCCGCGGCGATCGGCGTACGGCTACGCGATCCGGATTTCACGACGGCAGCTGCAGGTGTCAAATTGCGTTTCATGTACTCCCCCTTGATTTAGGCTCCAGGATTGGAACCTTTTCATTTTTAACGTAGGTCTTCTTTCCAGCCCGCCCACTCACGCCGGCATGCTGCAGACCCTTCGGCACAACCACTTACAAAACCAATTCAACGCCAATATACTACTATCCAATACCAGAACACTACCAGTTGCAACTTTTTTTTTATAACGTTGTTTGAATCACACAGACCACTTTATCTAAATCAATCCGTAGCCCGTATGCGCGGCTTAAATACGGGGGAAGCCAGGCATAAATTGTTGGCCTGATAATTCAAATTGGTTTTATAACGGCCTTTTTTGGTATTATCCAGCGACACAAAACAGATACAGAGCGCGTCTGCAACGCGCCGTAACGGAGACCCTCAGCGTATGACAACCCTCGCTCACATCATGCAAGGCCTGGGGCAGACGAGTAGCCTGCCCCTGTACCAGCAACTGCAGCGCGCGCTGCGCGAAGCGATCGACAAGCGCATCCTCGGCCCCGAGGAAGCCTTGCCGGCCGAACGCCAGCTGGCCAGCGACCTGTCCGTTTCGCGCATCACCGTGCGCAAGGCCATCGATGGCCTCGTCAACGAGGGCTTGCTGGTGCGGCGCCCCGGCTCGGGCAATTTCATCAATACGCGCATCGAGAAAAACTTCGCCAAGCTGACCTCGTTTTCCGAGGACATGCGCGCGCGCGGACGCACGCCCCGCAGCGTGTGGCTCAAGCGCGCAGAAGGCACCGTCACGCCGGAAGAAGCCTTGCGCCTGCGGCTGTCGCCGGGCGCGCCCGTGTACCGCTTCCACCGCATCCGCTATGCGGACGAGGTGCCGATGTGCCTGGAGTACGCGACCATCGTCGCCAGTTGCCTGCCGAACCTCGACGCCGTCGACGTGTCCATGTATGACGCGCTGGAACAGGCGGGCAACCGGCCCGTGCGCGCCTTGCAGCGCCTCAGCGCGCTTTTATTGACGGGGGAGCAGGCCAGCCTGCTGCAGGCGGAGGAAGGCGACGCGGGCTTGTCGGTGGAAAGGCTGGGCTTTTTGCGCGATGGCCGCGCCGTGGAATTTTGCCGCTCCTACTTCCGCGGCGATATGTATGACTTCGTGGCCGAATTAAGTACCAATTAATACCAGATAGCCGAATTTCTCAATACCAGATAACACCACTTATTGCAGTGCAATATATATGCCGGTATCGCGGCTATAATATGCACGGCAATGGTGCAGTAATCAACGGCGATTATGTGGCCGCCCGCGCAGAATATAAAAGAAGGCCGTGCAATACGGTTTTGCGCATTGCAACAAAACGGGGCGTTATGCGTCAAACGGCGGGCGTGGAGCGGCGGCCCACGCCCAGCAGGATCACGCTTAGCGCCACGCACAGCCAGCCGAACAGCGGCCCCAGCCAACCGGCCCAGGTGGCCACGGGCCGCGCTGCCGGCAGCGGCGCCAGCAAGGTGCTGCCCGGCATGGCGCTGCTGGCCCGCTCCGCCAGCAACTTCCCATACGCATCGCTGACCGTCAGCACGCCCTCGCGCGCCGCGCGCAGCACCGCATAACCGTTTTCCACGCCGCGCACCGCGGTCATGCGCGCCCCCATCCAGGCATCGACCTGGAAATCCCAGGCCGGCACCAGCATCGTTTGCGCGCCGGCCACACCGTATGCCCGCCCCAGGGGCGCAAAATGCATGTCCTTGCAAATGGCCAGCCCCATGGCGAACCCCGCCACCGGCTGCACGGCATACGCGCTGCCAGCAAGAAACTCGCGCTCGGGCGGCGCCAGATGATGTTTTTGATAGCTGACAGGCGCGGCGCCATCGGGCGCGAACAGCCAGGCCAGGTTGCGCCGGCCGGCAGCGTCCTGCACGCCGATACCCAGGATAATCCACGCGCCCGTGCTGCGCGCCAGCGCCTGGAAACGCTGCCGCACGGCGTCCGCCTGCGCAGGGGCCAGCACGGCTATCTTTTCCGGCAACAGCACCAGCGTGGCGCCCTGCCCGGCCAGTTGCCCGACATGGCGCGCGTACTGGTCCCAGACGGCTTGCGCGCGCGCGGGCGGCGTGGCCGGGCCGATAAAGTCATCGATGGCCACCAGCCCCGCCAGCGGCCCGCCAGGCGCCGGCGCGCCAGACATTCCCTGCACGCGCCAGGCGCCGCCGGCGAACGCGGCCGCCAGCAGCAGCGCGGCCGCGCCCGCCGCTGGCGCATATGCGCGGCCGCCCGCCAGCAGCAAGGCCAGCGCGGATGGCGCCAGGCACAGCAAGAACAACAGGCCAGGCACGCCCGCCAGGGCCGCCACCTGCAGGATGGCAAGATTATCCGCCTGCGAATACGCGAGGCTGCCCCAGTTACCATCGGGCAGCAAGGCCGCCATCGCCGTATCGATGGCCACCCACAGCACGGGATAGGCCAGCACCGTCCAGCCGGAGCGGTAGCGCAGCACGAGACGCCGCGTGGCCAGCACCACCAGCAGCCACAGCAGTGCCTTGACGAACATCACGGCCAGCACGGCCGGCAAGGGCATGAGCAGGCGAAAATAGGCAACGTTCGATGACAGACCCAGCAAGGCGGCCAAAAACGTCATCCAGGCCGCATCGCGGCGCGACGAACGCAGGGCCAGCCACAGCACGGGCAGCGGCGAGCACCAGGCCAACCAGCCCAGCGGCTGCGGCCCCAGCACCCAGTACAGGGGCAGGCCCGCCGCCAGCGCGGCGGCCGTTTGCAACAGGCGCTGGCGCAGCGCGGTGCCGCCGGCAGCCGGCGTAGTCAAGGTCGGGAACATGGTCATGCTTTCAAGGGAAGCCAGATTTCCACGCCGCCGCTGCCGCTGGCGGGATCGAAATGCTGGTCGTAGCGTTCAAAATCGGGCGCGTCGGCCACTTCCAGGCCGGATCGGGGCAGCCACTCGTTCCACACCGTGTGCCAGGTGGCGCGGATGGTGGAAATGTGACCGCGGTGATGAAACACGGCATAGCGCCGCGGGGCGATGCGCAGCCGCGTCCAGCCGTCGGGGGCCTGCGAAAAGTCATTCACGGGCATGGCGCACAGGTAATCGAAATTGCCCGCATCGTCATTGTTGCAGCACACGCCATACACGAGTTGGCCGGGCGCCGCATGGGGCAGGAAACGCTGCCACAGGGCGGGGATACCGGCAACCGTTTCTGCGCGATAACGTTCGACGAGGCCCGCCAGCAGCAAGGCGGGGCCCTGCTCGAAACGGGGTGCTTCCAGGGCCACGCCCGGCGCCACATCCAGTTTGATGGCCTCCACCAGCGCGAGGTTGGCGACATGGCGCTGGGTCCGCACCATTTCCGGCGTGCGCTGGAACTGCTCGCGGAAGGCCCGCGTAAATGCCTCGTGGGAACTGTAGCCAGCCTGCAGGGCGACGGCGAGGATGTCTTGCGCGCCCTGCGCCAGCGCGCGGGCCGCCTCGCTGAGCCGGCGCGCCCGCACATAGCGCATCACGGAATGGCCCGTGGCCAGGCCAAACGCGCGCGTCAGGTGACACGGCGAGGCGCCGCCCACGTGGGCGATGTCGCCGAGCGAGATATTCTCCGCATAATGCGATTCGATATACCAGAGTGCCTTGGCCAGATAGTGCATGGACGCTTCCCGTTGAACGAGCTGCGACTGTAGCATTTTCAGATCACGAGGATTTGACTGAAATTGCGCAATAGGGGCTTATTTTCGCGTGCGCTTTTCGTAAACCAGCTGGCCGCTGCTGATGCGCGCCAGCTCGGCCATTTCCTGGGCCAGGAAGGCGAGCAGGTCGTCGATGCTGACGACGCCGGAAAGCGCGCCCAGGCTGTTGACCACGGGCAGGCGGCGGATGCCGTTGACGCGCATGCGTTCGATGATGTCGTAGACGTCTTCGTCTTCGCTGGCCGTGAGCAGTTGCGCGCTCATGATGTCGCCCACCAGCAGGCTGGCGGGGTCGAGGCCCAGGGCGATGACGGAAATGACGATGTCGCGGTCGGTGAGGATGCCGATGGGGACGCGCTCGCCGTTCGGCTGTTCGGCCACGATCAGGTCGCCCACGTGGTGCTGGCGCATCAGCAGCGCCGCATCTTGCACGCTGGTGTCACGCTGGCAATGGATGGTGTGCAGGGTACAGATGTCGCCGATGCGCATGTCGCCACTCCGTTTGAGGCAGAGTGTCCACGCTACGCCAGCCCACCGTGGCGGGCTTGAGGCAAATCAATGGAGCGGTACTTACTTTTCTTCGGGGGGCGGCAGGAAGCAGGCTTCGACGATTTGCAGGTCGTTATCCTTGGCAAATTCGCGCACGAAGTGAAACGCCATCGGCTCGATCTCGCGCAACTTCGTGTTGACGACCACCGACTTGACGCCATTGACGACGGTCGGGCGCACGTAGGGCGAATACTGGAGGTGCGCATTGCGCCCGCCGCCTTCGGGATTGAAACAGGACATCACTCCGCAAAGGCGCTCGGCCCAATCGCTGGGTCGGAATTGCTTGCCATTGCTGGTGAGACCAAGGATGAAGAACTCGTCTGAGAGTTCCCCTGTTTTTTGAGATAACTCGGCCATGTGGCTTGTCGGGACTGGATTGCGTGAATGGCCCCGGCGGGTAAGCCGGGCTGGTAATTCAACTACGTTTGCTGCGGTAAGCCAGTATTATATCTTATAGAAGACTTGGGTTCTACCTCGATCTGCCCTGACGATGCAAACAGGGGCCGGCACGCGTAACGCGCCAGCCCCTATTTTAACCTTGTTCCACGCGCCAGGCGCATGGATGGCGCGTGTGCGCCCGCGTCAGCCGAGGAAAACAGCGCCCGACATCAACAGCAGCAACAGCATCCACAACAGCAAGGCGCGCCAGACGAGGCCCACCGTGCTCTGCAAGGCGCGTGCGCCCGGCTCTTCGCCCGGCAGGATATCGCTTTCGCTGTCGCTGTCGTCGACGGCCATGTCCGGCGTGACGACCACGCGGGCCGCCGTTTCCGCCGGCGTGCCCAGGCGCACGCCCATGGCGCCGCCGCCGGCCGTCAGGATGATGCCGATGGCCTCGTCCTGCCAGCGCTGGGCGAAATTGCGCCAGGCGTAGATGGCATCCTCGAAATTGCCGACCACGGCAAACGCCACGGCCGTCAGGCGCACGGGAATCCAGTCGATCAGGTAAAAGGCGCGCGCGGCGAACTGGCCGAACGCTTCATTGCGCATGTGCTCGGGCTCGTTCCAGGCGCGCGCCAGGTACTCGGCCACGCGGTACATCACGGCGCAGGCAGGGCCCAGCGGCATGAGGAACCAGAAGAACACGCCAAACACATTGCGATGCGTGGTGATCAGGGCTTTTTCCACGGCGATGCGGGCGATTTCGCTCGCTTCCATGCCTACCGTGTCGAGCTTGGTCCACTCGGCCAGCAAGGTCCGCGCGGACGCCTCGTCGCCGGCGCTCAGGGCCAGCTGGATCGACGTGAAGTAATGGCTGTAATGACGAAAACCCAGGGTCAGGTAGACGATGAGGACATTCCAGACGAAGGCCAGGGGGGTCAGCTGGTAATGCCGCAAGAGCCAGTACACGCCGGCCGTCGGCACCATCAGCACGCCGATCATGAGGAACCAGCCCATGCGGCCGTGGTTGGCATGGCCGGCATTGAACCAGGTCTCCATGCGCATTGCCAGGCTCTTGATTTCGGCGTAGATCGGATTGTCCGCGCGCAAAGGTTTGAGCTGCTCGATCAGCAATGCGCAAAGTATGGAGAGAAATGTCATCAATGGTCCTTTTTGTCTTTTTCAGCAATACCGCAATGCCCGCTACGATAGCGCAGTGCAGTGCTGGAATCAAACTTATTACGTGCGGGGTGCCATTTTACGCGCGCAAGAGGTGAAACAGATTGCGCAGCATGCCGGCGGTGGCGCCCCAAATGTAGAAGCGCTCGTAGGGCATGGCGTAGAACGAGCGCCGTCCGCCGGGCAATTCCACCGACAGGCGCTGGTGGTTGAGGCCATCCATGAGGAAGGCCAGCGGCACTTCAAAGATTTCCGCCACTTCCGACGGGTCGGCGCGCAACTCGAACGGCGGCATCACCAGGCCCACCACGGGCGTGACCTGGTAGCCGGTGCCCGTCAGGTAGTCGGGCAGGCAGCCCAGCACTTCAATGTGTTCGCGCGCCAGGCCCACTTCTTCTTCCGTTTCGCGCAGGGCCGTGGCCACGGGCGAACCGTCAAACGGTTCGCTGCGCCCGCCAGGAAAGCTGACCTGGCCCGCATGGCTGCTCAGGTGGCCCGTGCGCATGGTCAGCAAGATGGTCAAGCCCTGTGGCCGTTGCACCAGCGGAATGAGCACGGCGGCGCGCACGGGCACGGCGCGGACGGACAGGAAATCCTGGGTAATCTCGGGTTGCCAGTCGGGCTGTTCGGCCAGGCGCCGGCGCAGCCAGTCCGGCGTCAGGCGTTCGGCGTCCAGCGCCGCCTCGCCGGCGATCGAATCGATGGCGAGTTGTTTGGGATCAAATGCGACGGTGGCCATGGCAGCTTGCCTCAATAGCAATTCAGAATAAAAAAGGGGCGCCGAGAGGCACCCCTTTTCCCAACGCAGACGCTGATATTACGCGCTTGCTTTCGCCACAACGCGGCGATTTGGCAATTTTTCTTTGATACGCGCCGATTTACCCGAACGCTCACGCAGATAGTACAGCTTGGCGCGGCGAACATCACCACGGCGTTTCACTTCGATCGAAGCGATCAGCGGCGAGTACAGTTGGAACGTACGCTCAACGCCTTCGCCGGACGAGATCTTGCGAACGATGAAGTTCGAGTTCAGGCCACGGTTACGACGGGAGATAACGACGCCTTCGTAAGCCTGGGCGCGCTTGCGCGTGCCTTCGACTACGTTGACGCTGACGATAACGGTATCGCCTGGTGCGAAGTCAGGAATCGATTTACCCAGACGGGCGATCTCTTCTTGCTCTAATTGTTGAATCAAGTCCATTTTTATAACTCCGAAAACCATCATGCCGGCGCACTGTGGATAGCGTGCTATCCGCCCGGTAGAGGATGGGTATTACCAATTTGGGCAACATGCCCGGCACTGCAAAGCCACCCTGCTGGCCGTCCGAGGACGGTTTACAGGCTGGCCAGGAATTTTTCGTCGGTCTTGCTGAGCAAGCCGGCGGCGCGCGCACTGACCAGCAGGTCAGGCCGCTTTGTCGCGGTCGCTTCCAGCATGCGCTGGCGGCGCCACTTGACGATCTCGGCATGATTGCCACCCATCAAGACGGGCGGCACGGCCATGCCTTCATAGCTTTCCGGCCGCGTGTAGTGCGGCGAATCGAGCAAGCCATTGACGAAGCTGTCCTCGATGGCCGATGCCTCGGTGTTCAAGACACCCGGCAACAGGCGGATCACCGCATCCATCAGCGCCATGGCGGGCAGCTCGCCGCCCGACAGGACGAAGTCGCCGACGCTGATTTCTTCGTCGACGCAACGGTCCAGCAAACGCTGGTCCACGGCTTCATAGCGGCCGCACAGGATCACCAAACCGGGTTCGGCTTTCAACTGCGTGACGCGCTCGTGCGTCAGCGGACGGCCTTGCGGCGACATGAACACCACGCGGGGCGCCGCCAGGCCGAGATCGGACTGACGTTGCTTCGCGGCATTAATTGTCGCTTCGAGGGGACGGGCCATCATCACCATGCCAGGGCCGCCGCCATACGGGCGGTCATCCACGGTACGGTGATTGTCGGTGGTGAAATCGCGGGGATTCCACAGCGACAAGCCACATTTCCCCTGCTCGAAGGCGCGCCGGGTCACACCCGACTGCGTCAGCGCGGCAAACATTTCCGGGAACAGGGTCACGACATCAAATTGCATCGCTCACCATCCTGCAAAGTTTGCCCGGCGCAAAGTTAAGCGCAGGCGGTTTAATAATCGAGGCCCCAGTCGACCGTGATCTTGCTGGCAGCCTTGTCAACGTTAATGACAAACTGGCCAACAAACGGGATCAGGCGCTCAGGCGCCTTTTCAACGGTCTCATCGGCAGTGGCGACGGGCGTAACGCGCAAGATCGACTGCGGACCATTGCTCATCATGTCGTGCACTGTGCCGAGGCACTCGCCTTGCAAATTCTCGACTGTCAGTCCGATCAGATCGGACCAATAAAATTCATCGGCCGACAGCGTCGGGAAATGGCTACGCGGAATTTGCACAGAGACGCCTTTCAGCGCTTCTGCGGCATCCCGCCCGACCACACCCACCAGCTGGGCCACGACGTCGCCGCCGTGTAACTTCGCTTGCCTGACTTGAACATCATGCAAGGTCGGTTTATCAAACCACCAGGTTTTGACGCTTAATAATGCATCCGCGTCGTCGGAGAAAGGAGTAATCCTGACCCCGCCAGCAATGCCATAAGCACCGGAGACATAGCCTACCTGTACCAGGTCATCGGGGACTTTCACCCCGGATGCAGTCTTGACCGTCAAACCAGTGATCTAATTAAGCTGCTGCTTTGTTGTTGCTAGCTACCAAGCGAGCAACGGTTGGCGACAATTGTGCGCCAACGCCTTGCCAGTAGGCCAGACGGTCTGCGGTGATACGCAGTGGAACTTCGCCACCTTGCGCCATCGGGTTGTAAAAACCGATACGCTCAATGAAGCGACCATCGCGGCGATTGCGCGAATCAGTAGCGACGATGTTGAAGAACGGGCGCTTCTTGGCGCCTCCACGAGCTAAACGAATAACGACCATAATATTTCCAAAAAGTGTGCTGAGGCGGAAAAAGCCGCAAATTATAGCGCGCTTTACCGCCAGGCAGCAAGCGTTATGATGACGGGCGTGTAATTTGGGCTAATCAAACATTATGACCAGTCATGGCCGAAGACGCAATAGGCGCGTGCGTCTATCGTGCCTGCCATGCCACGTCCAGGCGTTGATATTGCGCGACAGCATCGCCTGAACGCCGCCTGAAAGTGCTATCGTTGCGGCAAGCAATGACCGATACTGGCAATCTTTACCGATGAGCAACTCTGGAGTCCCATGACCACCGCTACCATTTTGCAACAGTCGCACAAGAACAAGGCCTTCACGACACTGCTGGCCTTCCTGCTGGGCATGCTGGGCGCCCACCGCTTCTACCTGCACGGCGCCAAGGACCGCTGGGGCTGGCTGCACCTGGCCGCCCTGCCCGCCTCGCTGCTGCTGCGCCAACTGTTTCCCGAAGCGGACTGGTTTTACCAGATATTGCCGCTGACCCTGTCCGCCCTGGGCGGCTTCCTGGAAGCGCTGGTTCTGGGTCTGATGCCGGACGACAAGTGGGACGCGCGCTACAACGCCTCCTCCAGCCGCCAGTCGGACACGGGCTGGCCCCTGGCCGTGGTGCTGGTCGCTACCTTGATGCTAGGCGCGGGCGTGCTGATCGCCACCATGGCGCGCCTGTTCGACTTGCTGTATACAGGCGGCGCCTACGGTTAATTTCCACCCGGAAATAGCATCGGATCGCGCCTGCCGCACGCACATGTAAGTGTTGGTAAGCAATCATGATTTTCCTCTATACTGCATTCACAATGCCGACATTACTGGCACATTCAACACCCCCTAGGAGAAGATCATGATTCGTCGCCCACTCATCCTCGCAGTCGCCGTCACGGCCCTGTTCAGCACCTCCGCCTTCGCGCAAAACCTGTCGCCGAAAGCGCAATACGCGTACGACACCAAGCAAGCCAACACGCGCTATGCGGACGACAAGAAACTGTGCGCAGAAGAAACCAGCTCGAAAGCCCGCATGCAATGCCTGCGCGACGCCAAGGGCGAATACGACCAGGCCATCATCAACGCCAAGGCCGCGCAAAAGGCGGGCAACTCGTATGCGGGCCAGAACAGCAAACCAGCCCAGCAACAGATCTGCGCCGAGTGCGGCAAGGTGCTGGCAGTCAACGTCGCTGAAAAAGCGGGCGAAGGCGGCGCGCTGGGCATGATCGGCGGCGGCGTGGCCGGCGCCCTGCTGGGCCGCCAGGTCGGTGGCGGACGCGGCAAGGACCTGGCCACCCTGGCCGGCGCCGCCGGCGGCGCTTTCGCGGGCAAGCAAGTCGAAGGCCACATGAAAAACAGCAAGGTGTGGACCGTTACCGTGCAGTACGAAACGGGCGCCAAGGCTGACTTCGCATTCGACCAGGACCCTGGCCTGGCCGCTGGCGACCTCGTACGCAACTCGGGCAACGGCATTGCCCGACGTTAAGAACGCAGAATAAATCTGGGGTCAGACCCGGCGGGTCTGACCCCGGCATTTGTCTTTGGGGTTAAAAAAAGCGCTGGAGAGTGATCTCCAGCGCTTTTTTGCATTCAGCCAGCTTGCGCCGGCCAAGTTTCAACTTAAAACTGCTCTTCCGACAAGGCCATCACGCCGGCGCTGCCATCGATGATGGTGGCGCGCAAGCCTGGCGCTTGCGACAGGATGTGGTCGGCAAAGAAGCGTGCCGTGGCGATCTTTGCCTTGTAGAACGAAGCGTCGCCGCTGCCCTCTCCCAGCTTTTGCTGCGCCACCACGGCCGCGCGCGCCATTTGCCAGCCGCCCAGCACGATGCCGGCCAGTTTCAAATACGGCACGCTGCCCGCGAACACGGCCTTGATGTCCGTCTTCATGTTCGCCACCACATACTCGACTACCGCTTCGAGGGCCGCGCTGCCTTCGGCCAGGTGGCGCTGCATGGCCTGGAAGTCGGCGCCGGACAGTTCGCCCAGCTGGGCTTCCGTGGCGCGCACCTGGGCGATGATGGCTTTCGCCACGGCGCCGCCATCGCGCACCGTCTTGCGGCCCACGAGGTCGTTCGCCTGGATGGCCGTCGTGCCTTCGTAAATGGTGAGAATCTTGGCGTCGCGGTAATGCTGGGCGGCGCCTGTTTCTTCAATGAAACCCATGCCGCCATGCACTTGCACGCCGTCGCGCGTGACGTCTTGCGACATTTCCGTCGCCCAACCCTTAATGACGGGCACCAGGTATTCATACGTCGCCAGGCTTTCCGCGCGCACTTCCGCGTCCGGATGGTGGTGCGCCACGTCGCTGATGGCCGCGCCCACGTAGGCCAGCGCGCGCGCCGCCTCCGTTTGCGAGCGCATCGACATCAGCATGCGGCGCACGTCCGGGTGGTGGATGATGGAGACGGGACCAGGCGAACCGGCCAGGTCGCGCGACTGCACGCGGTCCTTGGCGAACGCCACGGCTTGCTGGTAGGCGCGCTCGGCCAGGCCGATGCCTTGCAAGCCCACGCCGAAGCGGGCCGCGTTCATCATGATGAACATGTATTCGAGGCCGCGGTTTTCCTCGCCCACCAGGGTGCCGATGGCGCCGCCGTGGTCGCCGAATTGCAATACGGCCGTCGGGCTGGCCTTGATGCCCAGCTTGTGCTCGATGGACACGCAATGGGCGTCGTTGCGCGCGCCCAGGCTGCCGTCAAGATTGACGAGGAATTTCGGCACGATGAACAGCGAAATACCTTTCACGCCGGCGGGCGCGTCCGGCGTGCGGGCCAGCACCAGGTGGACGATGTTTTCCGCCATGTCGTGCTCGCCGTACGTGATGAAAATCTTCGTGCCGAAGACTTTATACGTGCCATCGTCCTGCGGCACGGCGCGCGTGCGCACGGCGGCCAGGTCGGACCCGGCTTGCGGCTCCGTCAGGTTCATCGTGCCCGTCCACTTGCCCGACACCAGGTTTTCCAGATACACCGCTTTTTGCTCGTCGCTGCCGGCCGTCAGCAGCGCTTCGATGGCGCCGTCCGACAGCAGGGCCACCAGGGCGAACGAGATGCTGGCCGAGTTGAGCATTTCGATGCAGGGCGTGGCCAGCAGCTTGGGCAAGCCCTGGCCGCCGAATTCCGTCGGATGCTGCACGCCCTGCCAGCCCGCTTCGCCATACGCCTTGAACGCTTCCTTGAAGCCTTTCGACGTCGTGACCTGCCCGTCGTGCCAAAAGCTCGGTTCCTTGTCGCTGGGGCCGTTCAAGGGGGCCACCACGCCGCCGCAGAACTTGGCATTCTCTTCCAGCACGGCTTCGGCCGTGTCGGGCGTGGCGTCTTCGCAGCCGGGTAAAGTGTGGATTTCGGCCAGGCCGGCCAGTTCGTTCATCACGAACAACATGTCTTTCAGCGGGGCTTGATAGCTCATCTTCTTTTCTCCAAGAAAAAAGCCACGCGCGGCTCGCCGTGTGGGGCGGGCCGGCGTGGCTTTGTCAGTAACAAAACCGGAAGGGGTGTGACTTAACCCAGTTCTTTGACCAGTTGCGGCACGATCTCGAACAGATCGCCCACGATGCCGTAGTCGGCCACGGCAAAGATCGGCGCTTCCGGATCCTTGTTGATGGCGACGATGGTCTTCGAATCTTTCATGCCGGCCAGATGCTGGATCGCGCCCGAGATACCGACGGCGATGTACAGCGATGGCGCGACGATCTTGCCTGTCTGGCCCACTTGCCAGTCGTTCGGCACGAAGCCGGCGTCGACGGCGGCGCGCGAAGCACCCATGGCGGCGCCCAGCTTGTCGGCCAGCGGTTCCAGGATGTGGAAGTTTTCCGCCGAACCCATGCCACGGCCGCCCGACACGATGATTTTCGCGGCGGTCAGTTCAGGACGGTCGGACTTGGCCAGTTCGCGGCCCACGAAGGCGGACTTGCCCGCGTCGGCGACGGCGGCAACGGTTTCCGTGGCAGCCGAACCGCCGGTGGCGGCAGCGGCGTCGAAACCGGTGGTGCGCACGGTGATGACCTTGACCTTGTCGCCAGATTGCACGGTGGCAATGGCGTTACCGGCGTAGATCGGGCGCTCGAAGGTGTCCGGCGAATCGACCTTGGTGATTTCCGAGATTTGCGCCACGTCCAGCTTGGCGGCCACGCGCGGCAGGATGTTCTTGCCGTAGGCGGTGGCTGGCGCCAGGATGTGGCTGTAGTTGCCGGCGATGGCCAGCACTTGCTCGGCCACGTTTTCGGCCAGGCCGTCGGCAAAATATGGCGCGTCGGCGACGATGACTTTCGTCACGCCGGCGATTTGCGCGGCGGCAGCGGCGGCGGCCGATGCGTTCGAGCCTGCGACGAGCACGTGCACGTCGCCGCCGCACTGGGCAGCCGCGGTCACGGTGTGGTGGGTGCTGCCCTTTAAGGTAGCGTTGTCGTGTTCAGCAATAACTAATGCGACCATGATATGTCCTGTAATTGTTCTGGGTAGACGGCAAAGCCGCTTAGATGACTTTGGCTTCGGTACGCAGCTTGGCGACCAGGGTAGCAACGTCCGGGACCTTGATGCCGGCCGAGCGCTTGGCTGGCTCGACGACTTTCAGGGTCTTCAGGCGTGGCGCAACATCGACGCCCAGGTCTTCCGGCTTGACGGTCTCGAGCGGCTTTTTCTTTGCCTTCATGATGTTCGGCAAGGTCACATAGCGTGGCTCGTTCAGGCGCAGGTCGGTGGTGATGATCGCTGGCAAGGTCAATGCCAGGGTTTCCAGGCCGCCGTCGACTTCGCGCGTGACGGTGACTTTACCGTCTTCCAGCACGACTTTCGAGGCGAACGTGGCTTGCGGCCAACCCAGCAGGGCTGCCAGCATCTGGCCGGTCTGGTTGCTGTCGTCGTCGATGGCTTGCTTGCCCAGGATGATCAGTTGCGGCTGCTCTTTCTCGGCCAGGGACTTGACCAGCTTGGCCACGGCCAGCGGTTCCAGTTCAGTCGTCGTTTCCACCAGGATGCCGCGGTCGGCGCCGATGGCCATGGCCGTGCGCAGGGTTTCCTGGCACTGCGTCACGCCGCAGGAGATGGCGACCACTTCAGTGACCTTGCCGGCTTCTTTCAGGCGCATCGCTTCTTCCAGCGCGATCTCATCGAAAGGGTTCATCGACATTTTGACGTTGGCGGTATCGACGCCAGTGCCGTCACTCTTGACGCGGACTTTGACGTTATAGTCGACCACGCGTTTGACGGGTACCAAGACTTTCATAGCTATGCCTTTGGGAAATTATAAAAATGACGGATCAAGTGCTGATTGTGCGTTCGATTATAAGAGAAATTTGAATCTTGAACCGAATTTAAGCACGATCGTGCGATTTTTTGTTAGAGCAATCCATCTAAACTGTCCAGCTTTGACGATTTCAGGGGAGTCCGCCGCTACGCTGCAAGGCAGCAAAAGGGCATGAAAGTGACGCACACGGCAGGGTATTCACCAGGCCGCGCCACGGCGGCCCCGGCTGGCAGAATTATTTGCGTTGCATCAGGAAGACGAATTCGGTACCCGTCTGCACATGCGACAGCAGGGCATTGCCCGTTTGCTTGGCAAAAGCCTGGAAGTCGCGCACGGAACCGGGATCGGTTGCCATGATGCGCAGCACTTCCCCGCTCTGCAGCTCTGACAAAGCCTTTTTCGCCTTCAGAATCGGCAAGGGGCAATTCAAGCCCCGCGCGTCGAGTTCTTTATGAAATTCCATAATCTCGGTATCAAGTAGTGTGTCGCTCATCATCAATATCCCGCCATTTTTGTTGTACTGATTTTCGACATACTACTCTAAATCAGGGGCATTGACGCGCTGCACCAAAATAGTTCATCGGCTGTTGTGGTGTCACAACGAGATTCCACACGGCAAAACGGCCCGCAAACACCGTCTGCGGGCCGTTTTCAAGGGGCTGTGGGGCGAAAACCCCGCATGGAGCCTAGCTTACGCCTTATTTCGCGCGTTCGCCGACCCAGGCCGGCACGCCGGCCAGGGCGTTCGCCAGGCCGCTCGGATCGGTGCCGCCCGCTTGCGCCATATCGGGGCGTCCGCCGCCTTTTCCGCCCACTTGCTGTGCAACGAAGTTCACCAGCTCGCCCGCTTTGACCTTGCCAGTCGCGTCGGCCGTGACGCCGGCGATCAGGCTGACCTTGCCGTCGGCCACGCTGGCCAGCACGATGGCGGCCGTTTTCAGCTTGTCCTTCAGCTTGTCCATGGTTTCGCGCAAGCGGGCCACGTCGGCGCCGTCCAGCACGGCTGCGAGCACCTTGATGCCGTTGACATCGACGGCTTGCGTGACCAGTTCATCGCCCTGGCCCGACGCCAGTTTCGATTTCAGCGCGGCCAGTTCCTTCTCCAGCGCCTTCACGTGGTCCTGCACCTGGCCGATGCGGGCAGTCAGCTCTTCCGGCTGCGCCTTCAGGGCATTGGCTGCCTCGACCAGGCGGCGGTTGATGGTTTGCACCAGCGCCAGCGCGCCTTCGCCCGTCACGGCTTCCACGCGGCGGATGCCGGCGGCCACGCCGCTTTCGGCGATGATCTTGAACAAGCCGATGTCGCCCGTGCGCTGCACGTGGACACCGCCGCACAGCTCTTTCGAGCTGCCGATGTCGAGCACGCGCACTTCGTCGCCGTATTTCTCGCCGAACAGGGCCATCGCGCCATGCTTGACGGCATCGTCAAACGACATCAGGTGCGCTTGCGTGGCGCGGTTTTCCAGGATCTCTTTATTGACAATGGTTTCCACGGCGGCGATTTGCTCCGCCGTCATCGGCGCATTGTGGCTGAAGTCGAAACGGGTTTTATCGGGGTCGACCAGCGAACCCTTTTGCGCCACGTGGCTGCCCAGCACTTCGCGCAAGGCCTTGTGCATCAAGTGCGTGGCCGAGTGGTTGCGGATGGTGCGCGCGCGCTTGGCCGTGTCGACTTGCGCCGAGACGGCGTCGCCCACCTTCAGCGCGCCCGATTCCAGCACGCCGTGGTGGCCGAAGACGTCAGCCTGGATTTTCAGGGTGTCGCTGACGGCAAAGCTGCCCGCGCCCGAGGAAATCACGCCCTGGTCGCCCACCTGGCCACCCGATTCCGCGTAGAACGGCGTGGTGTCGAGCACGACGATGCCCGCTTCACCGGCTTTCAGTTCAGCTACCTGCGTGCCGGCTGCATACAGCGCGACGACTTTGCTGCTGAACGTCAATTGATCGTAGCCGACGAAGGTGTTTTTCTCGCCCGTGTACTCAACCTTGCTGTCCTTGTGCGTCTTGCCGCCCTTGCGCGACAGTTCCTGGCTTTCCTTCAGGGCCGCGTCGTAGCCGGCCTGGTCGAACGTGATGTCGCGTTCGCGGCAGATGTCCGCCGTCAAGTCCGGCGGGAAGCCGTAGGTTTCATACAGGGTGAAGGCGGTGGCGCCGTCGATGCCCGTGGCATCCTTGGCCAGCTGCGCTTCCAGCACTTTCATGCCCGTTTCCAGGGTCTCGCCGAAACGCTCTTCCTCGGCTTTCAGCATGTTGGCGACGTTGTCCTTCGCTTCTTCCAGCTCCGGATAGGCACCGCCCATCTCGATGGCGAGGTCGGCCACCAGCTTGTAGAAGAATGGTTTCGTCTGGCCCAGCTTGTGGCCATGGCGCAAGGCGCGGCGGATGATGCGGCGCAACACATACGCGCGGCCTTCGCTGCCCGGGATGATGCCGTCGACGATCATGAAGGCGGCGGCGCGGATGTGGTCGGCGATCACGCGCAGCGACTTGTTTTCCAGGTCCGTGGCGCCCGTTTCGCGCGCGGCAGCCTTGATCAGGTGCTGGAACAGGTCGATTTCATAGTTCGAATGCACGTGCTGCAGCACGGCAGCCAGGCGCTCCATGCCCATGCCCGTGTCGACGCATGGCTTCGGCAACTTGTGCATGACGCCCGCTTCATCGCGGTTGAACTGCATGAACACCAGGTTCCAGATTTCAATGAAGCGGTCGCCGTCTTCGTCAGGCGAGCCCGGCGGGCCGCCAGGAATGTCGGCGCCGTGGTCGTAGAAGATTTCCGTGCATGGGCCGCATGGGCCCGTGTCCGCCATCTGCCAGAAATTGTCCGACGCGTAGCGCGAGCCCTTGTTGTCGCCGATGCGGATGATGCGCTCGGTTGGCACGCCAATTTCTTTCGCCCAGATATCGTACGCTTCGTCATCTTCGATGTACACGGTGACGGTCAGCTTATCGGCCGGCAAGCCATATACCTTGGTCAGCAATTCCCACGCGTATTGAATCGCGTCGCGCTTGAAATAGTCGCCGAAGCTGAAGTTGCCCAGCATTTCAAAGAAGGTGTGGTGGCGCGCCGTGTAGCCGACGTTTTCCAGGTCGTTGTGCTTGCCGCCGGCGCGCACGCAGCGCTGCACGGAAGTGGCACGCGTGTACGGACGGCTGTCCGTGCCCGTAAACACATCCTTGAATTGCACCATGCCGCTGTTCGTCAACAGCAAGGTCGGATCGTTGCCTGGCACCAGGGAGCTGGAACGGACGATGGAATGGCCCTTGGACTCGAAAAATTTGAGGAACTTGTCGCGGATTTCAGTTGATTTCATGTTTTTTTGGCAAAGAGTGGCGGCAGCTTTAAAGGGAAGATTATACGTGATATGGGGTGCGGCAATGACGGCGGGCCAGGGCATTGTTGCGCCCGTGCCAACATCGACAACCTGCCCGCTCAGGCCGGGTCGTGGTGGCTGGCGCAGGCGTGCGGTGCAGGTGTGGCCTTGACCGCGGAGCCTGTGGCGCCGGCGGCCGCATTGCAGTCGGCGCAGCGGCCGTACAGGGTCAGTTCGTGGCGCTCGACGACAAAGCCTTGCGGCGCCATGCGCTTCAAGTCGCCCGGGCAATCATGCACGTCGAACACGCGCTGGCACGTGGTGCACTGGAAATGGTGGTGGTGGTGATTGGCGGCCGTGTTCGACTCATAGCGCGGATTTTCACCCGGCAAAGTCACCACGTGCACCTTTTCTTCCAGCACCAGCGATTTCAAGTTGCGGTAAACGGTGGCGATGCCCAGCTGCGTCACCTGCAAGCTGGCCTGTTCGAGGATTTCCTGCGCCGACAAGGGGCGCTGGGCCGACTCGATGGCGGCTTGAATAGCGGTTTTTTGACGTGTTGTGCGTTCCATAGCCGACAGAATACACCATCCGCCTGACTCCCCTGCCCGGAAAAACTGTCACACAGTAATGATAATGGGTTATCATTATCATCTTCTGGCAGCCACCCCATCCGGCAATGGCCTGCCCCGACCCGTCAAACCGATCGCCGATAAAGGAATTCTTGCCCATGTCCGTCCGTCCTCACCAACCCACTCCCCTCGCGCTGGCCATCATGCTGGCCTTTGCCGCCCCTGCCAGCGCCGTGGCGCAGCAAGCGACAACCTTGCCCGCCGTGACCGTCTCGGCCAGTGCCCTGGCCCTGGGCAGCGACGACATGAGCACGCCCGTCACCGTGCTCGAAGGCGAGGAACTGGTGCGCGCCCGCGAAGCGACCCTGGGCGAAACCCTGGCCGGCCAGCCCGGCATCACGTCCAGCCATTTCGGCGCCGGCGCCAGCCGTCCCATCATCCGCGGCATGGATGGCCCGCGCGTGAAAGTGCTGTCCGATGGCGCGGAAGTGCAGGACGCGTCGACCATCAGCCCCGATCATGCCGTCGCGGCCGAACCGATGCTGTCGGAACAGATCGAAGTCTTGCGCGGCCCGTCCGCGCTGGCCTACGGCGGCGGCGCCGTCGGCGGCGTGGTCAACGTGATCGACAAGAAAATCCCCACGCGCGTGCCGGCGAAAGGTTTTGAAGGCAGCGCGGAAGTGCGCGCCAACTCGGCCGCGCGCGAAAAGGCGGGCGCCTTTGAAGTGACTGGCGGCTCCGGCAACATCGCCTTCCACGCGGAAGGCGTCAAGCGCGACGCGAAGGAATACAAGGTCGGCAGCGGCTGGGAAGGCGGCTCGAAAGTAGGCGGCAGCTACAACAAGACGGACACGGGCAGCGTGGGCGTGTCGTGGGTGGGACAGCGCGGCTTCCTGGGCCTGGCCTTCACGAGCCAGCATGCGGAATACGGCTTGCCTGGCCACAACCACGAATTCGAAAGCTGCCACCCGCACGGCACGCATCTGCACTGCGGCGGCCACGAAGGCCACGGCCATGGCGATGAAGAGGAACACGACCACGATCACGATCACGAGCATGAAAGCGTGCCGTACGTGAAGCTGAAGAGCGAGCGCTGGGACGTGCGCGGCGAATTGCGCGATCCCGTGCCCGGCTTCGCCAAGCTGCGCCTGCGCGCTTCGTTCACCGATTACAAGCATGATGAAATCGAAGGCACGGAAATCGCCACCACCTTCAAGAACAAGGGCCACGACGCACGCCTGGAAATGGAACACCATCCCGTCTTCGGCTGGCGCGGCGTGGTCGGCCTGCAAACGTCGAAGCGCGATTTCTCCGCCCTGGGCGAGGAAGCGTACGTGGCGCCGACGGTAACGAAGAAGCACGCGGCCTTCCTGGTCGAGGAATACAAGCTCGACCAATGGCGCTTCGAAGCGGGCTTGCGCCACGAATGGCAAGACATCACCGTCGACAGCGCCACCCTGCAAGACCGCAGCGCCAAGGGCACGTCGATCTCGCTGGGTGCCGTGTGGAAATTCGCGCCGCAGTATTCGCTCGGTTCGACCATTTCCCGCACGCACCGCCTGCCCAGCGCCGAGGAACTGTATGCGCACGGCGTGCACATGGCCACGGCCACGTATGAGCTGGGCAATCAAAACCTGGGCAAGGAAACGTCGAACAATATCGATTTGACCTTGCGCAAATATGCGGGCGCCACGACCTTCTCGGCCAGCGCCTACCGCAACAAGGTGGATAATTACATCTTCGGCTCCACCCTGGACAGCCACGAAGGCTTCCAGCTGATCCAGTACGCGCAGCGCGACGCAACCTTCACGGGCGTGGAAGGCCAGATCCGCCAGCAATTGAACCCCATGTTCGGCGCCAGCGTGTTCGGCGACTACGTGCGGGCCAAGCTGGCCGACGGCGGCGGCAACTTGCCACGCATCCCGGCCCAGCGCGTCGGCGTGAAGGTCGACGCCAACTGGCAGGCATGGAGCGGCGTGGCCGAGTTCTACCGCGTGGGCAAGCAGGATAAAGTGGCAGCGTTCGAAACGGCCACGCCGGGCTACAACATGCTGAACCTGTCCGCCAACTACGACACGCGCATCGGCACGACGCCGGCCCAGTTCTACATCAAGGCGAACAACCTGACGAATGAACTGGCGTACAGCCACACCTCGTTCATCAAGAATGCGGCGCCGTTGACGGGGCGCAACTTGATGGTCGGCATGCGTATCACCTTTTAATGTTTGACTAGACAGCAACTGCTGGGGTCAGACCCGTCCGGGGGAATTTTTTCCAATGGGGAAAATTCCACTCCCGAAGGGACTGACCCCGGATTTCCGCTGAGTATGCATCGCATTATTCCGTCGCTCCGATCAGATCGATCCTGTCCGTACAAAACCCGTCCACACCCCAGGCCAGCAGCTCGCTGGCCCGTTCCGGGGTGTTGACGGTGTAGCAAAACAATCCCAATCCCTCTTCCTTGACTGCCAGCGCCTGCGCGCGCGTCAGCTGCTGGTGGTCGCAATGCAGCGCCACCACGCCCAGTTTGCGGGTCGTCCGCGCCCAGCCATCCGGTATCTGTTCGACCAGCCAGCCGCGCGCCAGTTCCGGGGCCGCCTGGCGCGCCGCCTCCAGCACCGCAATGCTGAACGACGACAACAGCGGCAATAATTCCCCTGCAGCAATTTCCTGCGAAAAATGATCGCGCGTGGCCAGCGCCACGGTCTTGCCCGTGGGTACGTCGAAGCCGGGCGCCGGCTTGATTTCGATATTCATCCAGATGCGCTGCGCCTTGCAATAGTTCACGACGGCATCGAAGGTGGGCACGCCTTCGCCCGCGAAAGCGGGGCCGAACCAGGCGCCCGCCTCCATCGCGCCCAGCTGCGCGGCCGTGTAATCGTTGATATGCCCGCGACCGGCCACGGTGCGGCCCAGCTCGGGGTCGTGCACGACGACGGGCACGCCGTCGGACGCCAGCATGACGTCGAATTCCACGGCGCGGTAGCCGTAGGCCAGGCCGCAGCGCAGGGCGGCCAAGGTATTTTCAGGCGCCAGGGTGCCGCCGCCGCGGTGCGCCAGGGTGCGTGGATAAGGCCACATGATGCTTCCTTTATAGCAATTCCATGGATACAGACTGTCTTGCCATACTATTGCGTGCCTGCCCTGAAAAGTAAAGCGGCCCCGTTTGGCGATCCTCCGCCGCGAATGGCGGCGCGCCAGCCCCGTTTCGTCGCAGCACGGTTGCGCCCAGGCTTGCGCTGGCACACAATGCCCCATCGCTACCAGCAGACACCACCATGAAAACCGACGCTCCATCCGCCGCTGCGCCAGCAGCCAAGGCCAGGTCTCCGTACTACCGCATGCTGCCCGACGCGCGCTATGCGCTGGCGCTGAACGTGATTTGCGCGCTGGTCATTACCTTCATCCTCAATCCGGGCAGCCATTTCGGGCAAAACCTGATCGCCTCGATGTGCATCGGCACGATTGCCTTCCTGCTCATCGACGGCATGCGCCTGACCCTGTGGGGCGAAGGCCAGCGGCCCAAATTCCTGCCCTTCATGCTCATCATCCTGATTTCCGTGCCCGTGGCGCAAATGCTGGGCCTGACCCTGTTCAGCTGGCTGACGGGCGTGGACGTGGGCGGCTTCGAAAACCTGCTGCCCACGCAGATGATGGGCACGCTCGTATTCACCCTGCTGGCCACGGGCGGCGCCGTGCTGTTTTTCTCCAGCCGCGAAAAAATTGCCCGCCTGCAAATGGAAGCCGCCCAGGAAAAGGCCCGCGCCGAATCCGTGGCGCGCCAGGCTATGCAAGCCCAGCTGCAGCTGCTGCAGGCGCAGATCGAGCCGCACATGCTGTTCAACACCCTGGCCAACCTGCAAGGCCTGATCAGCTTTGACCCGGAGCGCGCCCAGTTGCTGCTCGACCAGCTGATCCAGTATCTGCGCGCCACCCTCTCTTCCTCGCGTGCCGGGTCCACCACCCTGGAGCAGGAATTTTCCCTGATGCAAGCCTACCTGGGCCTGATGTCGATACGCATGGGTGCGCGCCTGCGCTTTACGCTGGACTTGCCCGACACTTTGCGCCAGATCAAGGTGCCCCCCATGCTGCTGCAACCGCTGGTGGAAAACGCCATCCAGCACGGCCTGGAGCCGAAGATAGAAGGCGGACACATCCACGTGCAGGCATCCACGGACGCTGGCGTGCTGCTGCTCACCGTCAGCGACGATGGCCTGGGCCTCGACCATCCGAGCCAGACCAAGGGTACCCACCTGGGCGTGGCGAATATCCGCGAACGCCTGCGCGGCATGCACGGCGACGCCGCCAGCCTGTCGCTGACCGCCAACCATCCGGCAGGCGCGACCGCCCGCCTGACACTTCCCCTTCCACCCACCATCACGAGCCACCTCGCATGAGTCCACATACCCCACGCGCGCCGCGCGCCCTGATCGCCGAAGACGAACCCATCCTCGCCGCCGCCCTCGCGCACGCCTTGCAACGGCTGTGGCCGGAGCTCGACATCGTTGCCACTTGCCCCAACGGCGTGGAAGCCTTGCGGCAAGGCCTGGCGCTGCAACCCGACATACTCTTTCTCGACATCAAGATGCCGGGCAAGACGGGCCTGGAAGCGGCCGAGGAACTGGCGGAACAGTGGCCGGACGGCGTGCCTTTCCCCCACATCGTGTTTGTCACCGCCTACGACGAATATGCGCTGGCCGCCTTCGAACACGCGGCCGCCGATTACGTCTTAAAACCCGTCAACGATGCGCGCCTGGGCAAGACGGTGGAACGCCTGCAGCAACGCTTGCGCGACAGCGCTGGCGGCAACGGCAACGCTACAGCTACGGCAAGCCCAACGCCAGCGACCGCGCCAGCCGCCACGGCAGCGTCGACAGCCGAATCCGCCAGCGACGGCAACATGGCCCGCCTGCTGAGCCAGTTGCAAGCCATGCTGCCGCCCGCGCCGCGCCTGCAAATGATACGTGCCGCCGTCGGCAACAGCGTGCGCATGATCGCCCTGGCCGATGTCGTGTATTTCGAAGCGCTGGACAAATACATCAACGTCGTGTGCCAGGACAGCGAAGCGCTGATACGCACGAGCCTGAAAGAGTTGCTGCCCCAGCTGGACCCGCAACAATTCTGGCAAATCCACCGGGGCACCATCGTCAACGCCAGCGCCATCGCCACGGCCGTGCGCGACGAGGCCGGCAAGCTGTCGCTGACCCTGCGCCAGCATCCGGCGCAGCTGCGCGTCAGCCCTCTATATGCCCATTTGTTCCGCCAGATGTAAAACCGTTAATGCAGCTGGTGCTTCAAGTCCGACAATTCATCATGCACCTTGAGCACAGCGCTCTTCATTTCCGGCGTCACGCTGGCCGCCGTGCCGCATGCCCGCTTGGCGCGGTCGCCCAGCGATTCCATCTGGTCGACGGCTTGCCGGATGCGCGCATCGTCTTGCGTGTCGATGGCTTGCCGCACGGCGTTCTTTTGCTGATCCAGCTGATTGATGCAATCCTTCAAGTCCATCGGCATGCCCTGCTGCTTGCCGCACAGCTGGGCCGCCTGGCCGATCGCATGTTCAATGGCGCCAAAGCGCCGTGCCACTTCCTTTACTTGCATCATGATGATCTCCTGTTCGCGTGGTGTCCGGGGTTGGATCACCAGACTGGCGCAGGGTTCCCCGCCAGCCGCCATGGCGTTGAAATTTCCATATGGCACTTTTTTGTAAGCACTGGTGACATTTTAGATAATTATCAAATCCTTCAGATACATTGGCGTACCTGAACCACCATGCCCTCCATGACCTCGCCAACTACCCTGCGCCGCCGCGCTCCCAGCCTGCTGCTGATCGTCCTGTTGCACCTTGGCTTTGCGTATATCGTCTTGCAGTCGCGGCCCCGCGCCGTCATGGACGAACACTTGCCGCAGGGTCCGGCCATCGCCTGGCTGCGCCACACGCTCCCGGCGCCGCCCAAGCCGGTCCCCGTACCGTTGCCCGACGCAAAACCGGCCGCCGCACGCCCGCCGCGCCAGCCCATGCCGGCGCCCGTCAGCCGCCCCTTGCCCGTTCCCGCCGCCGAACAGGCGCCGGCGCCGGCAATGCCGGAAGCGATCACGCTCGCCGCGCCGCCCAGCGCGGCCGACATCCTGGCGCAAGCCAAGCGCGACGTGGGCAAGATCGACAAGGAGCTGCGCAAGGAATTCCCGCAACGGGGTGGGGAGAAATTCGACGACACGGGCTTCAAGCGCATGCAACAGGGATTTGCCGAGGCCTACGCGGCCGTGCCGCCGAAATGGTATGAAGCATCAAGGATCGAGGAGATCGGCGCAAACGAGGCCAAAGGCAGCCGCACCTATAAAATCACCAGCGCGCTGGGCACCTTGTGCGTGACCACGCGCGCGGGCAAGCAGGGGGAAACGATGATCGGCAACTGCCCCAAATAGCCGGATCAGCCCACCGCTTCGCGCGCCCCCAATGGTTGCAAATGGCGCAGGCGCAAGGCGATCAGCACGCCGCCGCCCAGGCACAGGCCCAGCATGACGACCACGCCCGTCCAGCCGTCGAAGCCCCACATCATGCCCGAGGCGGACCCGATCAGGCTGGAACCCAGGTAATAGAACAGCAAATAAAAGGCCGAGGCCAGCGCCTGCGGCGCGCGGGCGCGGCGGCTGACCCAGCTGCTGGCGATCGAGTGCGAGGCAAAGAAGCCGAAGGTGGCCAGCGCCATGCCGATGACGATCAGCGGCAGCGAGTCGAACAGGGTCAATACAATGCCGGACAGCATCACCGACAGCATGATCCACAGCACGCCCCGGCGCCCCAGGCGGTCCACCAGGCGGCCCGCCCAGACGGAACTGAAGATGCCGATCAGGTACAAAAAGGCCAGCAAGCCGACCGTGCTCTGGCGCAAGCCGAAGGGCGCGGCCAGCAGGCGGTAGCCGATGTAGTTATACAGGCTGACGAAACAGCCCATCAGCACGAAGGCCAGGCAGAACAGCCACGGCAAGCCCTTATCCGAAAAATGCTGCTTGATGGCATGCGGCAAGGCATTCCAGCCCTTGGTGCTGGGCACGAAGTTCTTCGACGCGGGCAGGCTGCGCCAGAATTCCGCCGCCGCCAGCACGCCGGCCACGCCCAGCACGCCCAGGGCCCAGCGCCACGACAGGAAATCGCTGAGCATGGACGCCACCAGCCGCCCCGACATGCCGCCAAACGCGCTGCCGGCGATATACAGTCCCATCGACAGGCCCAGCGACGGCCCTTCGATTTCCTCGCCCAGGTAAGCCATGGCCACGGCCGGCATGCCGCCCAGGGCCACGCCCAGCGCGGCGCGGATCGCCAGCAACTGCGCATAATCCTGCGCGAACGCAGACAAAATGGTCAATATTGCGGCGGAAAACATCGACGCCACCATCAGCGGCTTGCGGCCCACCCGGTCCGACACGGCGCTCAGCAGCACCAGCGAGATGGCCAGCAAGCCGCTCGACACGGACAGGGACCAGCTGCTTTGCGCCGGCGTCAGATGAAACTGGTGCGACAGCAGCGGGAACAGGGGCTGGATGCAGTACAGCAAGCTGAAAGTGGAAAAGCCGCCGAAGAACAGCGCGCGGTTGCTGCGCTTGAATTCGATGGAACCCTTGGCGATGGCCGTGCGGGGAGCGGGAGCGGCAGGCGAAAGCGCCGGAGTGGCGGCGGAGGCAAAGGCAAGCGATGAATCAGACATGGCCGTGTTCGTGAAAGAAGCGAGTCTTCATCTTAGGATTGCCAACTCATATCGTCCAATATATATTTAAGGCCCAACTCATACTTTAAAACGATTACTGGACGAATATGGAACTGCGTCACCTGCGTTATTTTGTCGCCGTCGCCGAGGAGTTGCACTTCACGCGCGCGGCCGAGCGCCTGCACATCGGCCAGCCGCCGCTGAGCCAGCAAATCCAGGCGCTGGAAGCGGAATTGGGCGCGCAGTTGTTCGAGCGCAACAAGCGCTCCGTACGGCTGACGCAGGCGGGCACGCTGTTCCTCGACGATGCGCGGCGCATCCTGGCCCTGTCGGAGCAGGCGGCCGTGACGGCACGCCGGGCGCAGCGGGGCGAAGCGGGCGAATTGCGCATCGGTTTTACCTTTTCCACGCCATTCACGCCGTATTTCGCCACCGTCATCAACCGCTACCGCCAGCTCTTTCCGCACGTCACATTGACCCTGCACGAGATGGCGACATTGCATCAACTGGAAGCGATCTCGGGGCGGACCATGGACCTGGGCTTCGTGCGCCCGCCGGAAACGACGTATCCCTCCGATATCAAGCTGACGCAACTGCGCCAGGACCCGCTGTTCCTCGTGCTGCCCGTCGCCCACGCGCTGGCGGCCAAGGAGGCCATCGCGATTGCCGACATGGCGGGCGAAGGTTTTGTCATGTATCCCAAGGATGCGGGCACGGGGATTTATCCGCAGATCTTTCGCCTGTGCAAGGCGGCCGGCTTCGTGCCCCAAGTGGCGCAGGAAGCGGGCGAGGCGTCGACCATCATCGGTCTGGTGGCGGCCGGCTGCGGCATTTCCGTGCTGCCCGCCTCGTTCGACCGCATCCGCATGGATGGCGTGTGCTACCGCCCCATCGACGACCCGCAGGCGACGACCAGTCTGTTATTGGCGCAAAGGGAAGAAGAAACGTCGCCGCTGGTGGCGGCATTCGTGAAACTGGCCGAGGAAGCGGCGCTGGAAGGGGGAGCGTAGGCCGGCAGGCGCCGGCCCACGTACTGCATTACGAGTAGTCGGCGTCCAGCTCCGAACCTGCATAGTTTTCCAGATCCTCGAACAGGCTCTTCATGCTGGCCCGCGTGAGGATCTTATGCACGACGGTGCAGCTGCGGCGGTACGAAGCTATGCGGTCGAGCAACACCGGGTGATGCTGCACGGGCACCTTGGCCACCAGGGCGGCCCAGCCTTCCTCGAAGTCGGGCTTGTTCTTGCGCACGGAACGCACGAAGCGTTCAAACTCCTTCTGCCCCGTGCGCGCGATGACGCGCCCGCCGCCTTCGATGGCGAAGATGATGGCCAGGGCGATGACGCCCTCGGCATTCAAGTCGCTGTCGCTGACGGGGCCATTGTCGTGGTGGCGGCGCAGCCAGCTGGCCAGACGCACCACGGCTTGCACTTCCTTGCGCTGTTGCAACTGCAACGCATACTTTTCATAGCCGGCCCAGTTCTGGTTCGGGTCGGCCTGGCAAATATCGATGAACAGCTCGCGCAGGCGCCGCTGCAGGTAGACGGGGTCCTGGTCGTATTCACCCACGAGGGCGTCTTCCGGCAGCTGCGACAATTCCTTGATCAGGCGAAAGCCCACCTGGAACGCGTGCTCGGCGCCGTGCTCGACGAGGAAATCGAGCGCGGCCTGGTCGCCTTCATGCGTGACGGCCTGCTCCAGGCCCAAGGACACGCCGCCCACCGTCAGGTACAGCGCTTTCTGGATGCCGTCGGCCGTGCGTTCATTCGTGAACTTCTCGGCCACCATGGCCGTGATGCCCGTCAATTCATCGGCCAGGTTCAGGGCCGCGTCTTCGCGCGGGTCGCCCGGCAACAGTTTGATGGCGCGCACCAGGCGCGGAAGATTCTCTACTACAATTGCTGGCAGCATTAGACGTTCCCTGCTTTCATCAAGAGAAAATGCCCGTGCCCAGGCTGCGGCGCGTGCTGGAACGCGGCGCGCTGCGCGTGCTCGGCACTTGCTTGCGCAGGCGGTACAGCAATTCCTTGGTACTGCGCTGCAACATGGTCGGCTCTTCGTCCGGGTCGTCCGAGTATTCCGCGTCGGCCAGGTCGGCGCTGTGGCGGAAGTCGGGGAACAGTTCGAACAACGAGCGGTCCCAGCCGTCTTCATTCGCTTGCGCCAGCTCGATGGCCAGCGGTACGACGTCGTTGTCGGACGAGGTCACGCCCGTCACGTACGGACCCTTGATGACGATCTCGCCCGCCACTTCGAGGATTTCCTTCGGCGCCATCGAGAACAGGATGGCAAACGCCGTGGCGCCCCAGTCGGTGGCGGACGCTTCGAGCAGCAGCTCGCGGCGGCGCTCGGCGTCGTCGGTGGAAAACACGACGCCGTGGATGTGCGCGAACAGGGCTTCGGCGATGCGTTCCGGATCATCCTCGATCTGGTCGTCGCTCCAGGTAGCGGCGATGAAGGCCAGGCTGTCGGCCCAAGCTTTCGGCGGCACCAGCAAGGTCGCCAGCGACATCTTGCCGCCGTCGAAACCGGCCAGGTGCAGGGCCGTCACTTGCGGCGGGATGGCATTCAACACTTCCACCACGGCAAGATCGCCGTACTGGTCGGCCGCGTCGGCAAACGCCTGCTCGGCGTGGCCCAGCGAACCGGACAGCACCAATTCCGTGACTTGTTTCGTCAGCGCGGGAAGATTGCTCTTTTGATCCGCATTTTGCTTGTCATTATCGGCCATGGTCATCTCCATCCTGGTCAAACATCTGGGCGAAATCGTCGGTCGCTTCGTCTTCATCGTGCTCATCGTCGCCGTCGTCATTGGCGGCCAGCTGGTCCAGCGACTGGTCGTCGTCGTCCCACAGGCGGGGATTCTTGTGCAGGAAGGCCGTGATGATGGCCTGGCGCGCCAGGTCGGGGAAGCTTTCCTCGATGGCGGCGTACATCTTGGCCGCTTCCGGCGCGGCGCACGCGGCCATGGAAAACACGCGGGCCGTATCGCCGAATTCGTAGTCTTCGCTTTCGGCCAGCAAGCCCTTCGGGTCGCTGAAGGTGATGTGGTCGACCAGCGCGAAGGCCAGCATGTTCACGTCTTCGATGCCGCCGCCGCTCGCGTATTCGCCCACCAGCGCGTCGACCATGCTTTTATAGTTCTTGCGGTTCGGCGGGTCGCCGAGGATGCCTTCGATCTGGCCTTCCAGCTCGCGCGACTGGTACGCGAATTCAGGGTGTACTCTTCTCATGCTGTGCTTTCCAATGTGATGCGCGGCGCTGGATGAACAGCGCCGTTGTTGTTGTTTTTCAAGTAATTCTGGCCGGCTGATGCGGGCCGCATCGATTTAATCGGCAGGTAATACTGTACCGTGGAGGCGGAACACGCCGCACCACAGGGCATAGGCTTCCGCTTCCGGATCGATGATGATGCGGTGGTTCACGCTCTGGTCGTATTCGGCGCGCTTGGCCGGGTCGGCCAGGATCTCATACGCCTTGGTGACGCTCTTGAAGCGCGCCTCGGCGCCGGGGGCCTGGTTGCGGTCGGGGTGGAAGCGCATGGCCAGCGAACGGTAAACCTTCTTGATTTCATCGTCGCTGGCATTGGGCGCGACACCGAGGACGTTATATAAATTTTCCATAAAAGGCTCCGGGGTCACGTTTTTCTACTAATTAAAGGCGAATTATCCTATAGAACGGCGTCCGCGTCGCTTGCATGCCGGGAAATGGGGGCAAATACGTGCTTATAAAGCGCTTGCGGTACGGTAAAATGCTTTTTACTGTCACTCTTCCGCATTGATCAATGAGCAACGATAAACCGAATAACGCCGCGCCGGCGCTGGCGCCCAATTTCTTGCGTAACATCATCGAAGCCGACCTGGCTGCCGGCGCCCATGTGCGTCCCGGCCTGCCCCAGGTGATCACGCGTTTCCCGCCGGAGCCGAACGGCTACCTGCACGTGGGCCACGCCAAGTCGATCTGCGTCAACTTCGGCCTGGCGCGCGATTACGCCGGCCAGTGCAACCTGCGTTTCGACGACACCAATCCGGCGAAGGAAGAGCAGGAATACGTCGACACCATCATGGACAGCGTGAAATGGCTGGGCTTTGACTGGGAACCGAAGCAGGCCGATGGCCAGAGCCACCTGCACTATGCGAGCGACTATTTCGACCAGCTGTACGCGATGGCCGAGTACCTGATCACAGCCGGCTTTGCCTATGTCGACAGCCAGAGCGCCGAAGACATGGCCGCCAACCGGGGCAATTTCGGCCAGGCGGGCAAGAATTCGCCCTTCCGCGACCGTCCGCGCGACGAATCGCTGGCCCTGTTCCGCGCCATGAAGGCGGGCCAATTCAAGGATGGCGAACACATTCTGCGCGCGAAGATGAGCGAAGATGCCATGAGTTCGCCGAACATGAACTTGCGCGACCCGGCCATCTACCGCATCCGCCATGCGCACCACCACCGCACGGGCGACGCCTGGTGCATCTATCCGATGTACGACTACACGCACCCGATCTCGGACGCGCTGGAAAACATCACGCATTCGATCTGCACCCTGGAATTCCAGGACCACCGCCCATTCTACGACTGGCTGCTGGAAACCCTGGCCGCCGGCGGCTTCTTCCAGCAACCGGTGCCGCACCAGTTCGAATTCTCGCGCCTGAACCTGACCTACATCGTCACCAGCAAGCGCAAGCTGCGCCAACTGGTGGAAGAAAAAATCGTCGACGGCTGGGACGACCCGCGCATGCCGACCCTGGTGGGCATGCGCCGCCGCGGCTACACGCCGGAAGCGATTCAACTGATGTGCGAACGCACGGGCGTGACGAAATCCGACGGCTGGATCGACTACAGCGTGCTCGAAGGCTGTTTGCGCGAAGACCTGGACCCGAAGGCGCCCCGCTCGGTAGCCGTGCTGCGTCCGTTGAAACTGATCATCGACAATTTCCCTGAAAACGACAGCGTGGAATGCACGGCGCCCGTGCACCCGCACTTCCCGGAGCGCGGCTTGCGCACCTTCCCCATCTCGCGCGAGCTGTGGATCGAGGAAGACGACTTCATGGAAGTGCCGAACAAGGGCTATTTCCGCCTGTATCCGCCGATCGACGACAAGCCGGGCAGCAAGGTGCGCCTGCGCTACGGCTACGTCATCGAGTGCACGGGCTTTGACAAGGATGAAAACGGCAAGGTCATCGCCGTGCATTGCACCTACTTCCCGGACAGCAAGTCGGGCACGGAAGGCAGCGCCAACTACAAGGTCAAGGGCAATATGCACTGGGTCAGCGCGCCGACGGCCATTCCCGCCGAAGTGCGCCTGTACGACCGCCTGTTTACGGACCCGCAGCCGGACGCGGGCGGCAAGGACTTCAAGCTGGCCCTGAACCCGCTGGCCAAGGAAGTGGTGCAAGCGTGGCTGGAACCGGGCGCGGAACTGGCCCAGCCAGAACAGCGCTTCCAGTTCGAGCGCCACGGCTATTTTGCGGCCGACCGGGTCGACAGCCAGCCGGGCAAGCCCGTCTTCAACCGCATCGTCACCCTGAAAGACAGCTGGCAGCCCGCCAAATAAGGGCTGGACGGCACACGAAAAAAACCGCTGCGGCGGTTTTTTTTCGTTTCAAAGAGAAATATTGCCTGTTGACTATATTCACGATAGTTTTGTATATTAGGCAGCTATTGAGCAATTTGCAATTTCGATAGTCCTTGTGCAACTGAGTACAGCCACCACCACACAGGCGGCACCCGATTCCTCTTCCTGATGCGGATGGCGATGTCTTCTACTGCCGGCGAACACCCCTTAGCTGCTGAAAAAAGACCGCTGTGGCTGTTCGGCTTTGTCGTGTCGACGATGGTGGGCCTGCTGTTCTACATGGCCGCTTCGCTGTCGATCGAAAGCGATGCCAGCGAACAATTCAACAATCTGGCGCGCAACACCCAGAAAAACATCGAATCGCGCACCAAGTCGTATGCCAACCTGCTGCGCGGCACGGCCAGCCTGTTCCAGGCCAACGAACACGTGAGCCGCGAGCAATTCCACCGCTACGTGGCCAACATCGCCCTGCAACAGAACTATCCGGGCGTGATGAATCTCAATTACAGCCAGGAACTCGACGAGACGCAGCGCCCCGCTTATGAAGCGGCCATGCGGCGCGACTATCCGCCCGGGCGCGACGGCTATCCGGCGTTTGCCATCCACCCGCCCGGCCCGCGCGCCCAGTATTCCGTGCTCGTATACATCGAGCCGATCGCCAGCGCCCCGGAAAAGTATGGCTACGACATCGCCTCGCGCCCGCAGATCGCCGAAGCGCTGGCGCAGTCGCGCGATTCCGGCCACATCAGCAATTCCGGCGTGCCCGTGCCGATGGACGGCCGTCCCCAGTTGACGGGCATGGCCATGCGCCTGCCCGTGTACCGCTTCGGCATGCCCGTCGATACGGTGGAGCAGAGGCGCGCGGCATACCAGGGTTCCGTCGGCATCGGCTACGACCTGGTGACGATGATGCGCAGCGCGCTGGCCGACATGCCGGTACGCAACGTCCGCCTGACCCTGTTCGATATCGGTCCGCAGGCGCTGCAACAGCGGGACGTGCCGCTGCAATTGCCGCACGACATGCGCCCCATCTTCGACAGTACGGCGGCGGGCATGCATGCGCCATGGTGGCAGCCCGGCAGTTCGGGCCGCTACCTGAGCAGCACGCTGCTGATCGAGCACAATGGCCGCGCCTGGCAAGCGCTGTTCAGCGTGCGCAAGAGCGACCTGTATTCGCGCTTCGACGCCTTCCTGCCGTGGCTGGCCCTGCTGATCGGCTTTGCCAGCACCATGCTGCTGTATGTACTGTTCCATACCCTGGCGTCGTCGCGCCGGCGCGCCATCCAGATGGCGACGGGCATGACGGAGGAATTGCGCGCCAGCCAGATCCGATTGCAACTGTCGCACCAGAAACTGCGCCGCCTGGCCGCGCACGCCGACCAGATCAAGGAAGAAGAGCGCAAGCGCATCGCGCGCGAAATTCACGACGACCTGGGACAGAATCTGCTGGTCCTGCGCATCGACGCCGACATGCTGGCCTCGCGCACGCAGCGCCGCCACCCGCGCCTGAACGCCCGCGCCCGTTCGACCCTGGAACAGATCGACGCCACCATCAAGAGTGTGCGGCAGATCATCAACGACTTGCGCCCTACCGTGCTGGACCTGGGCGTGAATGCGGCCGTCGAATGGCAGGTGGCGCAATTTCGCCAGCGCACGGGCATCGCCTGCGAAGTGAGCGAAAGCCATGACGACATTTGCCTCAGCGACCAATGCGCGACGGCCCTGTTCCGCATCCTGCAAGAGTCGCTCAGCAATATTTCCCAGCATGCGAATGCCAGCCGCGTGCAGGTCAAGCTGGAAAAATGCCGCGATACGGTGTCGATGAGCGTCAGCGACAACGGCGTGGGCGCGGCCATCGACGGGCGCAACAAGCTCGGTTCGTTTGGCCTGGTGGGGATAGAGGAACGCATCAAGTTGCTAGGTGGCACTTTTTACATCGAAAGCAGCCCCGGCGCCGGCATGAGCGTGCACGTCAGCGTGCCGCTGGGCGCGGACGCCACCGCGTTTCCCTACGAGGAAGAAAGCCGGGCCAGCGGCTGACAGGCGCGCCCCCGCATGAATCAAGCTCAGCTTGCATATTTCGTAATAAGATGCAATATTGATGTAGAACAACTTAGCGCCTGCCTGCCATGGGCAAGGCATTCCTCGACTACTTGCCAGGAGTACACACCCGCCGCTTTCCCTTGTTTCACCGTATTTCCCACAACGCTCTTTACCAAAGGACATTCATGGATACGAACGACAGTTTCAAGGCTATTGCCGATTTGAATTTGGACGCGATCAAGGTCAAACTGATGCACCGGGAGTCAGGCGAAGGATGGAGTTTGGAGAAGGCCAACGCGGTGGAATTCGAGTACCGCCGCTTCCTGATCCTGATGAAACAGTTTCCGCAAGAAGAGACGGCGCCCCTGATGGATGTCGATACCTTCTGGCACTACCACATCCTCGACACCCTGAAATATGCGGCCGACTGCGAACAGGTGTTCGGCTACTTCCTCCATCACTTCCCCTACATCGGCTTGCGCGGCGAGGACGACGAAGCGGCGCACCATCGCGTGGGCGAGCGCATGAAGCAGTTGTATGAACAAACGTTCGGGGAAGATTATATCCGCGCTGAAACCGCGTATTCGGGGCGCGCCGTACAGGCGGCGTATTCGGGACGTGCGGTGCAGGAGACGGCTTACTCGGGCCGCGCCGTGCAAACGGCGTTTTCCAGTGCGGCAGTGCAAGCGACTGCTTACTCGGGCCGGGCCGTGCAAACGGCGTTTTCCAGTGCGGCGGTACAGGCGACGGCGTATTCGGGCCGCGCGACCGGGGCTGCCAACACCGCATTTTCCAGCGCCCCTGCCTCACTGGCCGCAGCGGTGGTCAAGTCGTCCTCGACTGGCCTGGAAATGGGGCGCTTCTATGTCGATCGTCCGGTGCTGAACCGCGACCCGCAATAGAAAAGCGGAAAACAGATGTGGCTGCCGCACGCGGCAAGCCTGACGTACCCAGACGGCACCTCTCAGTTTGCCGTCTGTCAGGCGCTCTTAGGCAGCCATCAACTCGCGCAGTTCACGAATGCTGAAATCGCTGATTTCATGCATGCGGATGAGGATCGTGGCGCCGATCGGCAAGGTATTGTGACGAATCTTGCTGATGACCGGTGGCGCCACTTCCAGGGCTCGCGACAAGGCGGCATCGTTTTTCAGTTGCAGCTTGTCGATGATCGCATCGAGGACGCGATTCGGGTTGTAGGTAGGCAAAGAGGTAATTTGTTTGAGAGACATGATCGAAAATCCGTACTTGTTGTATTAGAGCAAAAAGAAACCGAATGTCTCTTCTGCAATAATTCAGGGTAAACACACTAAAAAGCGCCATCACTTATGCGGCTTTTACGCCGCAAACAATATAATACACGCTATTGTTGATTTTTGCGTAACTTAACGCAAAATTGTGATAATTGAAGAGAATTGACGCACTTGGAATGTGCTAGAGGATAACTCAAATTGGAAAAATTTGCTGCAAGTCATCAATTTTTACGATGAGCAACACCGCTATGCATGAGCCAAGCTATGGCCATGAGGGCGCTCAGGCGCGCCATTTCGGCAGATAGATGCCAGCCTTGCGCGGCCACGCCGGCCGGGGTGGCAAGCGGGCACGTGCCCGAAACGGCATCCACGCGGCACCAGGCCAGTTGCCGGCGGATTTCATCGGGCGGCGGCGGCGGCTGCAGCGCACGTTCGCGACGGCGCATGTAAGCGCGTACCTGTTCCTTGCTGGGGTGACTCGTAGCTCGCATGGCTCGCTCCTGCTGACGGGAAACAGCGTCACGCTATGCAGAGCCCGCCACAAGAGCCCAGACGCGTGACGACATTGCTCACCATATCGCCAGCGCGCCATGACGCGTTTGCGCTGCGTCAAAGGTCACAGCCCCGGTGTTGCGCCGAGACCCGTACTGCGCCATGGCCCCAGCGGCCAGGCCCACATTCTTATTTCTTTTGCTGGCGCACGCGCTGCTGCTGCTTTTCCTGCGTTTGCTGGCGATTCTGCTTGCGCTCGAACAAGGTGACCGCATCTTTCTTGGCTTGTTCGACGGTACGCATTTCCTCATGCGCATCGTGCGGGACAAAAAATTCGGCGTCCTGCGCGGCCACGACGAGCTTGATGGCGGCCTCGTCGTCGAGGTCGTACAGTTCCGTCAGGACGGTGGTGACCTCGTCCAGGTATTCTTCGTAAGTGAGGGTGCTCATGCTGTAGTCCTTAAGTGAGTGGCGCAACGCGGGAACGGCGCGCTGCGCGCCGGCCCAGCAAAGTGCGCAGATAACCGGCCATTTTACCCGATGCCGGCGCCATCGGCTGCCATCGCCTGCAAGGCATCGGCCACGCGCGCGTAGCGCAGGCGCACGCCCAGCTCGCGCTTGAGGCGCGTATTGTGCAGGCGGCGCGATTCGGACATGAACGACAGCAGCATCGGCGTGACCACTTGCCGCAGCTCGGCCCGCGGCAGGCGCGGCGGGCGCGGCAAGCCGAACGTATCGGCCACGGCATCGAAATACTCGGCCATCCTGAGTTCGCTGTCATCGCTGGCGTGATACACGCGTCCCGGCTTGCCCCGCCACAGGGCCCGCTCGATGACGCGCGCCAGGTCATCGGCATGGATATGGTTGGTGTACACATCGTCGCTGGCTTCCAGGGCCGGCGTGCCTTCGCGCAAGCGCTTCAGCGGCAGGCGGTCTTGCGCATAAATGCCCGGCACGCGCAGGATGGCCACGCTGGCGCCGCGGCGCGCGCCCCAGCCGCGCAAGACCTGTTCGGCGTCCACGCGCCGCTTCGCGCGCGCATTCGCCGGCGCCGTCGGCCGCGTCTCATCGACCCAGGCGCCGCCGCAATCGCCATACACGCCGCTGGTACTCACATACACCATGCGTGCATGCTCGGGTAAAATGGCGACCAGATTGCGCGTGCGCCGGTCCAGCAAGCCCGATGACATGGGCGGCGCCAGGTGCACGACCATCGTCGCCAGTCCCGCCAGCCGTTTCAGGCTGGCGCGCTCGTCGAGGTTGGCCACGATGGGCACGGCGCCGGCCGCCCGCAACTGCGCGCAGCGCGCCGGCTGGCTGGTGACGGCAAAGACGCGAAAGCGCGCGCGCAGCAGGGGCAGCAGCCGCATGCCGACGTCGCCGCAGCCCAGGATCAGCAAGCGCGGCAAGCCTGAAGGCTTGCGCAAAGAGTGCATTAACATATTTTTCATCTCAAGGATTGTATGACTTTTCAAATTACTGTTCAGCCCAGCGGCCACCAATTCAGCTGCGAAGCGGACGAAACCGTCCTGTCGGCGGCGATACGCGCCGGCGTCGGCCTGCCGTACAGCTGCAAAAGCGGCGCCTGCAGTTCCTGCAAGGGCAAGATCGTGTCCGGCAGCGTACAGCATAAGCCATACCAGGCCCGCTCCCTGACGGAAGATGAAGCGGCGGCCGGCTACTCGCTGCTGTGCTGCGCCGTGCCCCAGGGCGACCTGGTGGTGCAGGCGCGCGAAGTGGCGGGCAGCAGCGACTACCCGATCAAGAAAATGCCGTCGCGCGTGACCACCATCGAAAAAGTCGCGCCCGACGTCGTCGTGCTGACCCTGCAATTGCCAGCCAGCGAGCGCCTGCACTACCGCGCCGGACAGTATATCGAAATCATGCTGCGCGACAACAAACGCCGCAGCTACAGCATGGCCAGCGCGCCCGTCGAAGGCGGCCCCGTGAGCCTGCACGTCCGCCACATGCCAGGCGGCCTGTTCACCGACCAGGTGTTCGGCAGCATGAAGGAGCGCGACATCCTGCGCTTCGAAGGCCCGATGGGCACCTTCTTCCTGCGCGAAGATTCCGACAAGCCCGTCGTGCTGCTGGCCTCGGGCACGGGCTTTGCCCCCTTGAAAGCCATCGTCGAGCACATGATCAACGAGCAATCGCCGCGTCCGATCACCCTGTACTGGGGCGGCCGCCGTCCGCACGATCTGTACATGGACGCCCTGTGCCGCCAGTGGGCCGCCGACTTGCCGCAGTTCACCTATGTGCCCGTCGTGTCGGACGCGCTGCCGGAAGACGCGTGGCAAGGCCGCACGGGCTTCGTGCACCAGGCCGTCATCGCCGACTTGCCCGACATGTCCGCGTATCAAGTGTATGCCTGCGGCGCACCGATCGTCGTCGAGTCGGCCAATCGCGATTTCGTGCAATTGTGTCAATTGCCGGCCGACGAGTTTTACGCAGACGCCTTCACCACGGAAGCCGACCTGGCCAAGTAAGCATCCAGACAGCGGGGTGCTGCTGGCGCGGCATCCGCTGCCGCTCCACCCCGCTGTTTCCTGGAAATTTCATGTCTCTCGCCTCTGCCGGCAACGGCTTCAGTATCCTGCGTCACCGCAACTTCGCCTGTTATCTTTCCGCCCGCGTGCTGGGCACGGTGGCCGTGCAGATGCAGAGCGTGGCCATCGGCTGGCAGGTGTACCAGATCACGGGCAGCCTGTTCGACCTGGGCCTGATCGGCCTGGCGCAATTCGCCCCCTTCCTCGTGCTCATATTGCCGGCCGGCCACGTGGCCGACCGCTACAACCGCCGCAACATCATCGCGTGGTGCCTGGCGGCGCAACTGGCGTGCGCGCTGGCCCTGCTGGCGTTTACGTTAAGCAATGTTTCCATCGTCTGGCCCGTGTTTGCCGTGCTGGTGCTGTTCGGCAGCGCGCGCGCCTTCATGATGCCGGCCACGCAAGCCGTGCTGGTCAACATGGTGCCCACGCAACACTTCAGCCGCGCCGTCGCGCTCAGCTCATCCAGTTCCCACGTGGCCATCATCCTCGGGCCCACCCTGGGCGGCTTGCTGTATTACTTCGGCCCCAAGGTCGTGTATCTGATCTCGTCCGCGCTGCTGGTCGTGTCCGTCCTGCTGATGCGCGCCACCACCCCGGCGCCGCAAGTGGTCAAGCGCGAACCCGTCAGCTGGCATACCCTGCTCGAAGGCTTGCGCTTCGTCTGGTCGAAGCCCATCGTGCTGGGCGCCATTTCGCTCGACCTGTTTGCCGTGCTGTTCGGCGGCGCCACGGCCCTGCTGCCGGCGCTGGCGCATGACGTGCTGCATGCCGGACCCAGCGGCCTGGGCTTGCTGCGCACGGCGCCGGGCGCGGGCGCCGCCCTGTGCTCGATCGCGCTGGCCATGTTTCCCATCACGCGCCGCGTGGGCGCGTGGATGTTCGGCGGCGTGGCCGTCTTCGGCCTGGGCACCCTGGTGCTGGGCAGCACCAGCTATTTCCCGCTGGCCCTGGCGGCGCTGTTCCTGATGGGCGCCGGCGACATGGTCAGCGTCTACATCCGCCACCTGCTGGTGCAGTTCGAGACGCCGGACGAAATCCGCGGCCGGGTCAGCGCCGTGAACGCCGTCTTCATCGGCGCCTCGAACGAGCTGGGCGAATTCGAATCGGGCTTGACGGCCGGCTGGTTCGGCCTCGTGCGTGCCGTGCTCTTCGGCGGCGCCGCCACCCTGGCCGTGACGGGTATCTGGGCCGTGCTGTTCCCCGTACTGTCGCGCATGGACCGCTTCCCCCACCACGAGAAGGAAGCGGCCGCCAGGACGGCCACCGCGGCGAGCGCATAAGGTCTAAGATGCGCTATCCCCACTGAAGAACCTGCACCATGAAAATCACGCTTCCATTCCACGGCTTCATCCGCAGCCGCCCCCACCTGAGCATGGCCACGGCCATCGGCGTGGCGGCCGGCCTGCTGCTGCCCGCATCCTGGCAACAGATGACGCGTTTGCTGACGGCGTGGAATGTCGCCGTCTGGTTCTACCTGGCAACGATGGCCTGGATGATGATGCGCGCCAACCACCACAAGGTCAAAGCCATGGCGGCGCGCCAGGATGAGCGGGCGGCAACCGTCCTGTCGGCCCTGTCCGTCGCATCCGTGATGAGCCTGGTGGCCATCGTCTCGCAGTTGTCCTCGATGAAAGACATGGCGCCGGACGAGCGCGCGATGCATTACGGCCTGACGATCCTCACCCTGGTCGGTTCCTGGTTCCTCGTCGGCACCCTGTTCTGCTTTCATTACGCCCACCTGTACTACCAGGCCGATCCCGCGTTGCGCCCCCTGAAGTTTCCCGACGACGAGCAAAGCCCCGATTACTGGGATTTCCTGTATTTCGCCTTCACCATCGCCGTCGCCGTGCAAACGTCGGACGTTTCCGTGCAGACGCGCATGATGCGGCAAATCGTGCTGGGACAATCCGTACTGAGCTTTTTCTTCAACCTGGTCGTGCTGGGGCTGTCGATCAATATCGCGGCCGGTCTCATCAATGGCTGAGGGTAAATAATTTCGTAGTGGAAACTTGACCTGGCTGAAGGGTTAAGCTCATCTTAATCGTGCGCACCCTCTTGAAATACTGGAAAGAGGAGTAAGATAAGTCATGCACAGGGATCAAGTGCATGAGGCAAGAACCAGGCGCCGACGCGCCCCGGCAGCGGGTTTGACCACTGCCATGCAAGGCGCCTGAGATGGGTTTTTTTTGAATTGACAGGAGTAAGCATATGCAAATCAATATTCATACCGACAGCACCATCGCCAACACCGCTGGACTGAACGAACATGTGCAATCCGTACTTGAAAGCGCACTGAACCGCTTCCGCGACAACCTGACCCGCATCGAAGTCCACATCAGCGACACGAATGGCCCGAAAGGCGGCGCCGACGATATCCGCTGCGTCATGGAAGCACGCGTTGCTGGCTATCAACCGATCGCCGTGACCGAACAGAACGCCACCGTGCATCAATCCGTTGCCGGCGCCACCGATAAACTGAAACGCGCCATCGATAGCGCCCTGGGCCGCCTGCAAGACAGCAAGCGCCACGCCACCGGCAAGAATGCCGTGATCGATACGGCCGAAGCGGAAGAAACCGCCGAGTAATCCCCACCCGCAGGATTTTCAGAGACTGAGGCAGCCGTTCAAGGCTGCCTTTGCACATCCGGCCCGCCTTTCGCGCGCGGCAACATCCATAACAAAACCGCAAGCATTCCTGCGTATTGACGCGGCAATGAAATAATTGTCGTATTTCTCACAGTAAGTGACCTCAAGCAAGCCTTTGGCGTTACAGCCAAGGCCGCTTTACGCTATCATGAAGCTACCGGCCCCCTGCTCGCGCGCCGGCTTTTTGAAAGTGTGATTGTGGAACAGATCGGCAACTTCGGCGCTTCAGGCTGCAACATCGGCGATTTACAGCTATTTCGCGATGGGGCGGATAGCCAGACGGCCGCCATGCTGGCGCCCTGCCCCGTGATGCGCCTGGAAGCGGGCGAAGCCATTGCCGACACGCAAGGCGCCAGCCTGTACATCGTCCTGCGCGGCTCGCTGGCCGTGGCCGCCGACACCCACACGGGCATGGATGACGGCACCGTCAGCAAGGTCTTGCCCGGCGAAAGCGTGGGCGAACAATCGGTGCTCGATGAAGCGAGCAACCTGGCCGCCATTTCCGCCCTGGAAGAAACCGACTTGCTGGTGATCGACGCGGCCATCGTATGGGAATTGATCGAGCAGTCGAACGGCTTGGCGCGCAACCTGCTGCGGCTGCTGTCCTTCCGCATCCGCGCCGCCAATGCCTTGCTGCGCCGGCGCCAGAAACTGGGCGAATTCTACCGCCAGCTGTCGATGGTCGACAGCCTGACGGGCTTGTACAACCGCGCCTGGCTGACGGATTTACTGCCCAACATGATCGTCACGGCCCACGCCAGCGGCTCGCCGCTGTCGCTGGTGATGATAGACCTCGACCATTTCAAGCGCTTCAACGACACGCACGGCCACCAGGCGGGCGACCAGGCACTGCGCATCGCCGCGCAAGTGCTGGGCGCGGCCCTGCGGCCCACGGATTTCGCCGTGCGCTACGGTGGCGAGGAAATGATGGTGATCTTGCCCGATACCAACGAACACGTGGCCTTGCGGGTGGCCGAGCGCTTGTGCGAGCGCATGCAGCTCGCCGTCATCTTCGCCGACATGCGCAGCGCCTTGCCGCACATCACGGGTTCCTTCGGCGTGGCCAGCCTGGCGGCCGAACAGGACGACCATGCGCTGATCGCCGCGGCCGACGCGGCGCTCTATCGCGCCAAAGCATCGGGCCGCAACAGGGTCATGCTGTAGTTCAGGCGGCCTTGCTGTCGGCCGGCTTGGCGGCGTCATCCTTCTTACTGCTGTGCGCGGCGATGAAGTCGGCATAGCCCTTTTGCACCAGCTCGTACGTCTTGTCGATATTGCCGGCGATGTCGCCATTCAGCACTTTCAAGCCGCCCAGGATGTCGCGCGCTTCCTTGAAGCCTTTTTCCATGCCGCCGCTGATGGTGTCCATGAACTTGGTCAGGGCCGTATCGTCGTCCAGGCCGGGATTCTGTTTCTTGAAAGCATCAAAAAATCCCGTCGAGAGCGATACAATGCGGTTCGCCGTCGCTTCGGCGCTGTTATCCTGCGAAGCCGCGTTCTGGATCGCATCCTCGCCGTACTGACCCTTCAGCGCTTCATTGATGTTGGTGATGGCCGCCTTGTACAGCAGCGCCAGCGGTTCGTTCTCGGAACCGATCGACACGTTCAGCGACGCCTGCATGATGGAAGCGTTCAATTGCAGCTTGGTGCGGTCATTCACGCTCATTTCAGCGTTGACGCCGTCCTTTTGCTGGACTTTATCGTCCTTGCCGGCAACGCCCGTACTGACGGAAGTCACGGAAGGGGTGGAATTGCCGCTTGCGGCGATGGGAATTGACACGATAGACCTCCTTGAACGGGCAATGTATGCCACCATGCGGGAAACGCGATGATGACCATCCTCTCGTGTAGTATCGGCAGGTTTTCAGAAAACTGTAGCAGCGGCCGCTTTTGGCGGCCCGGATAACCAATCAAGCAACGACCATCAATGACTAACCAGACCTTTCTTTGGCACGACTACGAAACTTTTGGCGCCCAGCCGCGCCGCGACCGCCCGGCCCAGTTCGCCGCCATCCGCACGGATGCCGACCTCAACGAGATCGGCGAACCCATCATGCTGTATTGTCAGCCTGCCAATGATTTCCTGCCCGACCCGCAATCGTGCCTGATCACGGGCATCACGCCGCAGCAGTGTCTGCAGCTGGGCGTGCCCGAACACCAGTTCGCCGCCACCATCGAAGCGGCCTTTTCGGAGCCGGGCACCATCGGCGTGGGCTACAACACCATCCGTTTCGACGATGAAGTCACGCGTTTCCTGTTCTGGCGCAACCTGATCGACCCGTATGCGCGCGAATGGAAGAACCATTGCGGCCGCTGGGACATCCTCGACGTGGTGCGCATGACGCACGCGCTGCGCCCGGAAGGCATCGCATGGCCAAAGCGTGACGATGGCCAGACCAGTTTTAAACTGGAACACTTGAGCAAGGCCAATGGCCTGGTCCACGAAGCGGCGCATGATGCACTGTCCGACGTGCGCGCCACCATCGCCCTGGCACGCCTGATCAAGCAGAAACAGCCGAAATTGTTCGAATTCTGCCTGGCCCTGCACAAGAAGGACCGGGTCGCCAGCGAAATGGGCATGCACCTGGCCGCCGGCGAGCGCCAGCCTTTCCTGCACGTGTCGGGCATGTTCCCCGCCGAACGGGGTTGCCTGGGCATCGTCTGGCCGCTGGCCACGCATCCGAGCAATAAGAATGAAATCCTCGTCTGGGATTGCGCCTACGACCCGCGCGAGCTGTTCCAGCTGGACGCCGACACCATCCGCACGCGCCTGTTCACGCGCAAGGACGCCATGCCGGAAGGCATGACGCGCCTGCCCGTGAAAAGCGTGCACCTGAACAAGTCGCCCATGCTGGTCGGCAATTTAAAAACGCTGTCGCCGGCCATGGCCGCGCAATGGGGCATCGATCTGGACGCGGCGAAGGTCAACGCGCAATTCGCCGCCGCGGCGCCGAACATGGATGCCGTCTGGGCTGAAGTATTCCAGCGCCCGGGCGCGAATGCCGCGCTGGACGTGGATGAGGATTTGTACAATGGTTTCGTCAGCAACGATGACCGCCGCCTGCTCGAATCCTTGCGCCGCGACACGCCGGCCAAGCTGGCCACGGCCCGCCCCTCGTTTGCCGACGAACGCCTGCAGGAACTGCTGTTCCGCTACCGCGCCCGCAATTTCCCGCAAACCCTGAGCGAAGCGGAAAGTCTGCGCTGGGAACAGCACCGCGCCGCCCGCCTGTTCGACGGCGACGCCGGCGCCCGCACCATCGAAATGCTGTTTACGGAAATCGACGTGCTGTCGGAATCCGTCGATGAGCGGGGCGAGGAAATTCTGGGAGAACTCTACGATTACGCGGAGATCGTCGCACCACAGCGTGACTAAATGCAAAATGCCGGGCTAGCCCGGCATTTTTTATGGATGACAAACAACAGTCATCACGGTGCCTGACAGAAGCGTAGCGAGCGGATGGGAGTTGCGGCCGAGAAGCGCAACTGTGCTATGGCACAGTGAGCATCGCCGGCCGCAAATCTCGACGCGCAGTAGCTTATGTCAGCCACCATCAGACGCGCGGTGCGCGTTGATCGCATCGCGCGTTTCAATGGCCACGCGGCGCGCGGCGTCGGCGAAGTCTTCGCCCGTCTGCGGCGTGGCGTAGATGATGGCGCGCGACGAGCTGATCATCATGCCCATGCCGTTCGCCGTCTGGCCCGCGCCGACGGTGGCGGCGATGTCGCCGCCCTGGGCGCCGATACCGGGCACCAGCAGCGGCATGTCGCCGACGATGGCGCGCACCTGCGCCAGTTCTTCAGGGAAGGTGGCGCCGACGACGAGCGCGCACTGGCCGTTTTTATTCCACTTCTCGGCCACCAGGCGCGCCACGCGCTGGTACAGCGGTTCGCCATCCGTATTCAGGAATTGCAGGTCCGAGCCGCCCGGGTTCGACGTGCGGCACAGGATAATCACGCCGCGGTCTTTCCACGCCAGGTAGGGATCGAGCGAATCTTCGCCCATGTACGGGTTCACGGTGACGGCATCGGCGCCGTAGCGCTCGAACGCTTCGCGCGCGTATTGCGTGGCCGTCGCGCCGATGTCGCCCCGTTTCGCGTCGAGGATCAGCGGGATGTGCGGATAATTCTCGCGCACGTAGCGGCAGATGTCTTCCAGCTGCTTTTCCGCGCCCAGCGCGGAAAAATACGCGATCTGCGGCTTGAAGGCGCAAGCCAGGTCGGCCGTGGCATCGATGATGCGCGTGCAAAAGGTGGTGATTCCATCAGGCAGGTCGCGCAGTTCGGCCGGCAGTTTCGCCAGGTCGGGGTCCAGGCCCACGCACAGCAGGGAATTATTGGCCGTCCACGCGGCGGATAATTTATTGATGAAATTCACGGCACACCTTCTCTATATTCAGTTGCAAACCCCGTATTGTAACGCGGCGCAGGCTTGCCAAGGCGTCACAAGGCGGTCGGGGCCGGCCGCTGGCGCTTATTAAACCGACATTACGGGCCGTTTCAGGTATATTTGCCTCACCTCCCTTACTCTGCACGGAACCCATCATGCAAATCACCAATCAATTCACCAAATGGCTGCGCCTGGCGCTGAGCGTCACCGTCCTGGCCGGCGTCCTGACGGGCTGCGGCTACAACGACTTCCAGAGCAAGGACGAGGCCACCAAGGCCGCCTGGGGCGAAGTGGTCAACCAGTACCAGCGCCGCGCCGACCTGATCCCCAACCTGGTGAACACCGTCAAGGGCTACGCCACGCACGAGCGCGAAACGCTGGAAGCGGTGACCAAGGCGCGCGCCGCCGCCACCAGTTTCCAGATCACGCCAGAAGTGCTGAACGACCCGGCCGCGTTCGAAAAATTCCAGCAAGTGCAGGGGCAGCTGTCGTCGGCCCTGTCGCGCCTGATGGTGGTATCCGAGAAGTACCCGGACTTGAAGGCCGACACCAGCTTCCGCGACTTGCAGTCGCAGCTGGAAGGCACGGAAAACCGCATCACCGTGGCGCGCCAGCGTTACATCGTTGCCGTGCAGGATTACAACGTGCATGCGCGCAGCTTCCCGAACAACCTGACGGCCATGGTCTTCGGCTACAAGGTCAAGCCATCGTTCACGGTGGAAAATGAAAAAGCCATCTCGACCGCACCGACCGTCAACTTTGGCAAATAACATGAAAGCCTGGTCCTATCTCGCGGCGCTGGCGACGGCGCTGCTGCTGTGGACGATGCCGCCAGCCGGCGCACAGGGCTTGCAGCCCGTGCCACCGCTGGCCGCGCGCGTGACGGACAACGCCGGCATGCTGGACGCCAAGCAAAAGGCGGCGCTGGAAGGCGTGCTGGCCGATTACGAAGCCAAGACGGGCAGCCAGATCGCCGTGCTGCTGGTCAAGAGCACGGAACCGGAAGCCATCGAGCAATACAGCATCCGCGTGACGGATGCCTGGAAGCTGGGCCGCAAGGGCGTCGATGACGGCGTGCTGCTGATGGTGGCGAAGGACAACCCCTCGTCCCTGCGCCGCCTGCGCATCGAGGCGGGCCGCGGCGTGCAGGGCGTGCTGACGGATGCGCAATCGAAACGCATCCTGCAAGACGTGATCGCCCCCCATTTCAAGCAAAACGATTACTACGGCGGCCTGGTGGCCGGCGTGGGGTCGATTGCCACCCTGCTGAACCAGGAGCAATTCCCCGCTGCGGCACAGCAGAAGGCGCCAGCCACCGTGGAAGCGGGCGGCATGACCTTTTGGCTGCCGCTGCTGTTCTTCGGCTTCCTCGTCGTGCTGACCCTGTTCCGCTCGCGCGGCGGGCCGACGCGCCTGCAGCGCGGCAGCAACTGGTCCAGCGGCGCCACGGGCGTCGTGCTGGGTAGCATCCTCAGCCAGGCGCTGAACAACCGCGGCGGTGGCGGCTTCGGCGGCGGCGGAGGTGGTTTTGGCGGTGGCAGCAGTGGCGGCGGTGGTTTCGGTGGCGGCGGCGGCGGTTTTGACGGCGGCGGCGCCTCGGGAGATTGGTAATGACGAAACAACTGACATTCGGACAACGCTGCGGACGGGCCTTGAAACATTTGCGGGGCACGCCGGCGACGGCGCGCCACGCCTTTCCGGAACGCACCCTGAAAGCCATCGAGACAGCCATCGCCGGCGGTGAAGCGATGCACCAGGCGGAAGTGCGCCTGATCGTCGAAGCGGCCCTGACGCCGGGCATGGCGTACCAGGGCGTGAGCAACCGCGAGCGGGCGCGCGAACTGTTCGCCCAGTATGGCGTGTGGGATACGGAAGACAACGTCGGCGTGCTGATCTACATCAACCTGGCCGAACACCAGGTCGATATCGTGGCCGACCGCAACGTGGGCCGCCGCGTCACGCCGGAGCAGTGGCAAGCCGTGTGCCGCACCATGACCAAAGGGTTCAAGGATGGCAATTACCACGACAGCACCCTGGAAGCGCTGGCGCAGCTCAATACCCTGCTGCAAAGCCACTTCCCCGCCAACGGCACGCGCGGCAACCAGTTGCCGAACGAGCCCATCCTCCTCTGATTCCTGCCCAGGGATTAAAATCTGCCCATTGCCGCGCAGGCTGGTGTTCCTGGCAGCGCGGCCCCCATACCCCGCCGAGGAGCACACATGAAATTAGTCAATAAAACCGCCATCGTCACGGGCGCCACGCAAGGCATCGGCCTGGCTTGCGCCACCCGCCTGATCGCCGAAGGGGCGCAAGTGATGCTGGTCGACATCAAGGAAGAAGGCGCACAGGCGGCCGCCGCCCTCGGCCCGCAGGCGCGCTTCTTTTGCGCCGACGTCAGCCAGAAGGCGGACGTGGACGCCATGCTGAAGGAAACCCTGGCGCAGTTCGGCCACATCGATATCCTCGTCAACAATGCGGGCGTCACGCACGCGGCCGATTTCCTCGACGTCTGCGAAGACGATTTCGACCGGGTCATGCGCATCAACCTGAAATCGATGTTCCTGTGCGGCCAGGCCGTGGCGCGCGAAATGGTCAAGCGCAACAGCGGCTGCATCATCAACATGTCCAGCGTGAATGCGGAACTGGCCATTCCGAACCAGGTGCCGTACGTGGTGTCGAAGGGCGCCATCAACCAGCTGACCAAGGTCATGGCCCTGAACCTGGCCTCGCACGGCGTGCGCGTCAACGGCATCGGGCCAGGCACCATCCTGACGGAACTGGCCAAGCAGGCGGTGCTGTCGAGCCCGGAAGCGCGCCACACGATTTTGTCGCGCACGCCGCTGGGCCGCTGCGGCGAACCGGAAGAAGTGGCCGGCATCGCCGCCTTCCTGGCCAGCGACGACGCCACCTACATGACGGGCCAGACCATCTATGTCGATGGCGGGCGCATGGCGCTCAATTACACGGTGGCCGTGAAGGAATGAAGGCAGGCGCGGCAAGTTATACAAAAAAAGAATAATGGTTATCCGAAAAGATCATTAGACACATATCGTGCAACGCAGCATAATGCACCTGTCTCCACTATTCTCCTCCAAGAAAATAGTTTTAAGCCCGCTTTCACCAGCGGGCTTTTTTTTCGCTATCAGTCTTGAAACATGGCTATTCTTGCCATTCCCCACACTCTTTCCGACAATTTGCGCTGCCGCAAAAAAATGTTGCGGCGTGTCATCAGGCCGTCATCTTCGCCCCCTATACTTGCTTCATCTGCTGTACAGGCAACCGATATGCCTGACTACAGACAGGTGTGCCGCGATGGCACACCACTCCCCTTTCATGACCGTGGCGGGCGCCCGCAAGGCGCGCGACATGGTAAGTACCGAGCAACTCTCAACTCTTGACCCATTTCATTTGGGTTTTTGGCCCGCGCCCCCGCGGGCCTTTTTTTGCCTGTCCAGCAAGCTCTTGCGCAAAAACACGGTGGCCCGCCACGCGCATGATATTGTGGCGTCCTTTCCACCTGTCCTGACGCCTCATGCCCGCACCCTTGCCCGAACTGTGTTTTGCCGACCGCTACGAACGCCTGCGCTACCGCACCGCGCTGGTGCTATATGTGCTGGTGATCCTGATCGGCGACATTCCCGGCGTGCGCGCGGACGTGGGCCAGTATGCGTCGGGCGGCGTGCTGCACTCCTTCGGTTATGGCGTGCTGGCCCTGATCCTGTTCAGCGGCACGGGCGGCGGCATGGCGCGCCGGGCGCTGCTGTCGGTGCTGATGGTGGCGGCCATGGGCGCGCTGGACGAATTCATCCAGAGTTTCCTGCCCTACCGCCATGGCGCCGTCAGCGACTGGGTGGTCGATGTCACGGCTGCCGCGGCGGTCTGCCTGCCGCTGTATTTCCTGTGGCCGAAAATGGTCGCCGCTGCCCTTGGCAAGGACGCGCCGCTGCCCGAAGCCTGAACGGGGGATGGCTCGCGCCCGTCAGGCGCGGTCCGCTTCGCTATCCTGCAGTGCCAGCCGCAACTGTCCCTGGCCCCGCTTGCCCAGGCGCCGCATCAGGGCGCGCGTCTCGCGCCGGCTGCCGGCCCCCATGGCGCGTGCCGTATCGCGCTGCATCTCCAGCAACTGTTCCGAGCGCGCCAGCCGCACCAGACCATGCAAGGCCTGGGCCAGCACATGGCGCGCACGGACATCGTGCGCAGTGCCGCCGATGGCCAGCACCAATTCATCGATCAGTTTTGCTGTAGGGCCAGATGACATTTTTTCTCCCGATTGAACAGTGAGGAAACGTGCAGCCGCACGAAGTGGTAATTGCCAGCATCGTTTATACCAAGCACGGCAATTAGACACTTGATCTAGCTCAATCGACAATGACGGCCGCCGAACATCCCTGTTCCGCCATGCTCTTACATGCAGCAATCGCCGCCATCCGCATCACCGCGGGTGCCGATCCTGAGTGTGCGACCATGAGGAGACCAAGATGAGATCAAAAACCACCCTGCTGCTGACCGGCCTGACATGCGCCTTGCTGGCAGCCTGCCATTCCACGGACAAAACCAGTCTGGCGCGCAGCAATAGCGGCGAAACCTATGCCGCGCCGGCCGGCACGACGCCGCAAAGCAGCACGGCCAGCACCGCCAGCAGCACGGCCGCCGATACGAGCAACGCCCAGAGCAGCATGAGCAGCGACATGCGCAACGACGCGAACCCATCCACCATGAACATCAGCTCGGCCACGGTGCAGTCGATAGAAACCGTGCCGCGCAGCATGGACCAAGGCAGTGGCGACATGCAGGCGGGCACGTCGGGCACGGCCGGCAGCACTTCGGGGGCGGCGGGCAACATGCTGTACCGCGTCACCTTGCGCCTGGACGACGGCACGACGCGCACCTTTGTGCAAAACACCCAGCCCGCCTTCCAGATCGGCGACCGGGTCAGCGTGCAAAAAGGCGTGATGCAGCGCTATTGATCGGTATATTGATCGATATCAACGCTGGCCGGCGTTGGCCGATTTCCTCCACGCCTGACCGCACTTGGCACGTATTTGGCACGCAGTTATCATTTTCAAGCCAAGGCCAGGGTCAGCGGCCGGCTGCGCCCCTGCACCAGGGCCGAGGGCCAGGCCGGGTCATGCGTCAGGTTGTGCAATTGGCTGCCGTCGAGCAAAAACGTGTCTTCCACCGTGCTGCCGGGCAGGCTGGGGTGGAAGGCCAGCGCCATGCCCCGCTTGAGGATGATTTCCGTGTGCGCGCCGGCAGCCACTTCGGGCGCCAGGTAGCCGTGGATGCCGCCCTGCCGGCTGGTGCGTACCGTGTCGGGCTGGCCTGCATACGCGTAGGCGCTGTCGAGCGCGTGATACACCATGCTCAGCGCATGGCCCGTTTCGCAAGCGTCGAGCGCCACCGCTTCCAGCGCCAGCATGGCCGCATCGGCATCGTCCATGACCACCGCCGCGCCATCAGCGCGATGCTGCGCCGGGCCGAAGCGCCGTTGACGGCTGAGGCTAGCGCACAGGCCGAAACGCCGCGCGCACAGGGCCAGCACGGCTTGCGGGCCCAACTCCACCTGGGCTGGCGGTGCGCGACGATACCGCTGTTGACGCTCCGCCCCGCTGACCAGCACGTGCACGGCCTGCAAGCCCCGCAGCCACAGCGCGCGCGCGCAGGCGGCAGCCAGTTCCAGCTCGCTCCAGTCGGGGCGGGCCTGGCGCAGCGCATCCGCGGCCGCGCGGGCAGCCAGCTGCCCCACCTGCCGGTAGCGCAGCTGTTCCGATTCCAGCAGCACCAGCCGCTCTTCGCGCAAGGCCACGGGCAGGCTGCGTTCGTGCAAGCCCGGCCGGTCGGACAGGACCGGCGCGCCACCGGCCGCATGCTGCACGAAATGCTCGCGCAATTCATACAGCTGCGGCTGCATCCAGGGTGACACTTGCCACGTCCATGGCCCGCGCACTTCTTCCTCGCGCATGCGCATGGCTTCGGCTTCGTCCGTCAAGATATAGGCGGCGTCGCGCGTCACCAGTACTTCCGCGCAGCCGCACTCGGCGGTATGGTAGTGGCTGTTCGACGCGCCCGCCGTGGCCCACGCAAACCAGTCCCCGCCGCGCAGGCGCACGGCGCCGGCACGCTGGTCTTCCAGCCAGCCCCGCATCTGCGCCAGCTTGTGCGCCACTTCCAGTTCCAGCGGCCAGTTCATGACCGCCCCTCGTGCGGGCTCCGGCGCGGCGCCACGCCGCCTGCCCTGCCTGGCGCCAGCCGGGTCTCCTGTTGTGCATGCATAGCTGCTCCCTTCCTACATGGAAACGTAAGACCGGCGCCCCCATCAAAAGTTCAGTGCCCGGATGCGTCTCAGGCTTGCAGTCTATGACTTCCCTCTGTTTTTGCAAGCCGCTATTTCGCCAGCTCGATCAGGACAGCCGTGTACATCTGCAGATTCAGCAACAGCTGTTTTTCCGTGATGAACTCGTGTTCGGAATGCCCCGTGTACACGGTGTGCGGCATGGCCGGGCCGAAGCTGACGGCGTTCGGGAACAGGCGCGAATTGGTGCCGCCGCCGATGGCGACCGGTTGCGGATGCGCGATGCCCGTGTAGTGCCCGAACACGGACAGCAGGGTGGGAATCTGCGGCGCGTCCGTCTGCAGCCACGGTTCGCCGATCTGCACCTGCAGGGTAGCGGGCACCTGGCGCCGCGCCTTCCAGCCATCGAAGGCGGCCGTCACCTGCTGCTGCAGCAAGGCCGCCGTCTTGCCTTGCGGACGACGCAGGTTGATGTTCAGTTCCAGCGCGCCGCCAGCTTGCTTGAGCACGGTAGGCGCCACCGTCATCGGTCCCATGAAGCCGTCGCGGTAAGCGATCTGGCCAAAGCGCTCGCCGTAAATGTCGGTGCCCACCAGTTCATTCAGGAACGACAGCATGTCGGCCGCCTGCGTGCCCTGCCACGGCTGCACGGCCAGCGCGTCGGCCAGCATGCTGATGGCGTTGACGCCGTCTTCCGGCTTCGACGAGTGGGCCGACACGCCCAGCGCCGTTACCGTCAAGGTATCGCCAGTGCGCGCGTAGCTGTAGCGCACGCCCTGCTGGCCCTGCGCGCGGGCGCGGATGGCCGCTTCCAGCGCGGCTGGCGCGTGGTCGATCACGGCTTGTGCGTCTTCCGGGATCTGGCTGCCGAAAAAGCCGCCCGCCAGGCGCGTCAGCACGGGGCCGCCCTTGGCCGGCAAGGCCGTGCGCGGCGGCAGGGTCAGCTTGATGGAACCGTAGCCCTTCTCGGCCGTCACCACCGGGTATTCCGCATCGATGGTGATGTTGACCTGCGGCGGCGTATGGGTTTTCAGGAATTGTTTCAACGGTTCCCAGTCCGATTCCTCGGCCATGTACACGTACAGCTCGATGCGCTTGCTCAACGGCACCTGCTTGTCCTGGATGGCTTTCATCGCGTACAGGGCCGTGGCGATGGGCCCCTTGTCGTCTTCCGTGCCCCGTCCCAGCAGCTTGCCCGGTTCGCTGCTGCGGTCCAGCTCGAACGGCGAACGGGCCCATTTCGCGGGGTTCACCGGCTGCACGTCGCCATGCGTGATCACGCCCACCCGTTCGCTGCCGCTGCCCATGCCGATGATGAGCACGTGGCCGTGATCCTGGAAATCGAATCCCAGACGCTGCGCCTCGGCCGCCAGGTAGCGCTTGAAGCCCGTGTGCTGTGGATTGTCGGCGAAGGGCACGGCCGGGTCGGCCACCGTGTTGTAGCTGATCATCTTCGCCAGGCTGGCGATTAGCGGTTCCGGATAGGTGGCCAGCGCGTAGCGGGCCGTGTCCTGCGCCTGCTGGCTGACGGGCGCGGCATGAACGGAGGGCTGCAGCAGCAGGCTCATCAAAGTCAGCAGGATGGGTTTCTTGAACATGGCGGGGCGCATAAAGTGGGGAGGCCAACTCTAGCATCGCCCGCACCGATTTCCAATCGATACGAGTTTTTTACCGATCAGTACGCAAATTCCCGATTCGCATTATCATGTGCACAGCCTGTCATCCCTGCCGCTTCCAAGGCCGACCCTACTGGGGTCAGGGGATAGACAAATCGTCCATTGTGATTTTCCACCACGTCCCGATATCGCTACCATGATTCCATTTTCCATACTCGACCTGGCCCCCATCGCCGAAGGCAGCGACGCCAGCCAGTCGTTCAAGAACACGCTCGACCTGGCGCAGCACGGCGAACGCTGGGGCTACAACCGCTACTGGCTGGCCGAACACCACGGCATGCCCGGCATCGCCAGCGCCGCCACAGCCGTCGTGATCGCCCATGTGGCGGCCGGTACCAAGACCATCCGCGTGGGCGCGGGCGGCGTGATGCTGCCGAACCACTCGCCGCTGGTCATCGCGGAACAGTTCGGCACCCTGGAAGCGCTGCATCCGGGCCGCATCGACCTGGGCCTGGGCCGCGCGCCCGGTTCCGACCAGACGACGGCGCGCGCCCTGCGCCGCGACCTGCAATCCGATGCGGAACAGTTCCCGCAAGACGTGCTGGAATTGATCGACTACATGTCCGACGAGCCGCGCCAGCGCGTGCTGGCCGTGCCCGGCAAGGGCGCGAAAGTACCCGTGTGGATACTCGGGTCCAGCCTGTTCGGCGCCCAGCTGGCCGCCCACCTGGGCTTGCCGTATGCATTCGCCTCGCACTTCGCGCCGCAGATGATGATGCAAGCCGTGGCGTATTACCGCGAACACTTCAAGCCGTCAAAACAATTGGCGAAACCATACGTGATGCTGGGCTTTAACGTGTTTGCCGCCGACACGGATGAGCAAGCGCACTTGCGCGCCACGTCGATGCAGCAAGCGTTCGTCAACCTGCGCACGGGCCGCCCGTCGCGCTTGCAGCCGCCCGTGCCCGGTTACCTGGAGCAATTGGGTCCGCAGGAACGCGCCATGCTCGATTCCGTCCTGTCGTGCACGGCCATCGGCGCACCGGACACCGTCAAGGCGAAGATGGCCGCCTTCATCGCCGAAACGGGCGCCGACGAGCTGATGATCACTTCGCAGATCTTCGACCATAAGCACCGGCTGCGCTCGTATGAAATCACGGCGCAAGTGCATGCGGAACTGGCGGGCGCTCGTTAAGTTTTAACTCTCCCTCGGTATATCCCCCTATACCCTTTTCCCGGCCATCGGCAACGATCGCCGGGATTTTTTTGCCTGGCGTGTTTACCCGCCGTTTTTCCTGCCGTCTTGCCTGCCGTCTTGCCTGCCCCCTGCCGCAAAATCGGCCCGGCCCGGCAGGAAATGTGCAGCCCCGCTATCATGCTCATCCAAAAGCATTATTCCAAGAAAGCTGTACCGCATGAAATCTGCAAGCTCTTCCGTCGATGCCAGCACCCTGCTGAGCTCCACCCGCATCCTGTTGTTCGCCCTGTCCGCCGGCGTGCTCGTCGCCAGCCTGTATTACGTGCAGCCGCTCACGTCCATGCTGGCCGCCTCGTTCGGCGTCAGCGTGCCGCAAGCCGGTTACCTGGTCACGGCCACGCAGATCGGCTACGTGCTGGGCATCGTGTTCCTCGTGCCCCTCAGCGACGTACTGAACCGCCGCCAGTTGCTGACGTGGATGCTGATCGCCAAGATCGGCGCCTTGCTGTTGGCCGCTACCAGCCAGAATATTATCGTCTTTGCCATCGCCAGCGTCTTGATGGGGATCACGTCCAGCGCATTGATGGTGGTCACGGCCATGGTGGCGTCGTATGCGCCGGATCACAGCCGGGGCCGCATGGTGGGCACCGTCATGACGGGCTTGTTGCTGGGCATCTTGCTGGCGCGTACCGTGTCCGGCACGGTGTCGCAGATCAGCGGCGGCTGGCGCACCGTCTACGTGCTGGCCGCCATCGTCGTGGCCGCCCTGCTCGTCATGCTGCGCCGCATCCTGCCAAACGAGGCGCCACGCGGCAAGCTGCAATACGGCAAGCTGATGGCCTCCTTGGCCGACATCATCCGCCAGGAACCGCTGCTGCGCCAGCGCGCCCTGTTCTCGGGTCTGGGCCTGGGCACCTTCAGCGTATTCTGGACAGGGCTGACCTTCTTGCTGAGCGGCGCGCCGTATCACTACTCGGAAATGCAGATCGGCCTGTTCGGCCTGGCCGGCGCCACGGGCGCCTTTGCGGCCAACACGGCGGGCCGCATGGCCGACCGCGGCTACGCGCGCCAGGCCACCTGGCTGCTGGCCGTCGCCTCGATCGCGGGCTGGGCCTTGATCGGCTTTGGCGCCCATTCGCTGGTGCTGTTGTTGATCGGCATCGTCCTGCTGGACATGGGCGTGATGGGCCTGCAAGTAACGCACCAATCCATCATCTATAAACTGGCGCCGCATGCTCGGGCAAGGGTCACCACCGTCTTCATCGCGGGCGGCTTCATCGGCGCCTCGGCAGGTTCGGCCCTGGCCAGCGCCAGCTTTGCCGCCGGCGGCTGGCCCGCCCTGTGCATGGTGGGCGGCGCCATGCCGCTGCTGATGCTGCTGGTGTGGAGCAAGTATCGCCACACGCAGCGCAGGCTGGAACGGGCAAGCGCCACCTGAACCAGCGCAAAAAAAAACCGCTCGGCCGAGCGGTTTTTTTACGTCCCTATTTCGCCGGCGCGCGCGCCTTGCCGAATGCATCGCCCGCCTTCCAGGCCGGCATCTTCGCGCCATTTGCCACGGCTTGCCCCAGGTTCAGGGTGAACTGCGCCTGCTGCGTCATGCCGGACAAATCCCAACTGGCATCGTACTCATCCGTGACTTGATGGTAGCGGGGGCCGTAGGCGGCCGCCTTGGCTTTCGATGCCTCGACATCCTTGATGTACTCGCGTCCGCCATTGATGGAAAACGCGGGCACGCCCGCCTTGGCAAAACTGAAATGGTCGCTACGGAAATAACCGCCGGCCAGGTCGGGACGGGCTGCCGCGATATGCATGCCCATGGCTTTGGCCACCGTGGCGGCGATCGCGCCCAATTCCGTGCGCTCGTTGCCCTGTGCGCCGATGTCGCGCGTGGCGCCCACGAAATTCAAGCTGTCGAGGTTCAGCGCGGCCGCCGTCTTGCTCAAAGGCCACAGCGGGTCGGCCGCGTAGGCGGCGCTGCCCAATAACCCTTGCTCCTCGGCCGCCACCCACAAGAAGATCTGCGTGCGCTTCGCGGGTTGCTTGACGGCTTCCTGCGCCATGGCCAGCAAGCCGGCCGTGCCGGAGGCATTGTCGACGGCGCCGTTGTAGATGGTGTCGCCCGCTTTTTCGTCATCCTTGCCCTGCTTGCCCAGGTGGTCCCAGTGGCCGCTGTAGATGACGGCTTCATCTTTCAATACCGGATCGGTGCCCGGCACCATGCCGGCGATATTGAATTGCTCCACCTTGCGCACGGCCGACTTCATTTCGCCCGACAGTTTGGCGTTCAGCGCGACGGCCTTGAAGTCCTTGTTTTCCGCCTGCGCGCGCAAGGCGTCCAAGTCCTGCCCGCCAGCCGCAAACAGACGGCGCGCCGCCTCTTCCGCGATCCAGCCCTGCAGCGGCGTGCCGGCAGTGCGGTCCGCCAATTGGAAGCGCTCGCTGCCGCTCCAGCTGTTCTGCACCACGCTCCAGTCATACGATGCGGACGGTTTCGTGTGAATCAGCAACACGCCAGCGGCGCCCTGGCGCCTGGCTTCCTCGAATTTGTAGGTCCAGCGGCCGTAATAGGTCAGCGCCTTGCCGGCGAAACGGTTCGGATCAAGCGCGGTCGGCTGCGGGTCGTTGACCATCATGACGACGATCTTGTTTTTGACATCGACACCCTTGAAATCGTTCCAGCCTTCTTCCGGCGCCGTGATGCCGTAGCCGACGAACACGAGCGGCGCATCGAAGGTATGCGCGGCAACGGAGTCGCCCGTGGCCCAGACCCAGTCCGGGCCGAACGCCAGCGGCACGGCCTTGCCGCCCGCCACGGCTTGCAGGCTGCTCTCTTGCGGCAAAGATTTCACGCCAGCAATTTGCACGCTCTGACGGTAGCTGTTGCCGCGCACGGGTTGCAGCCCGGCCATCTGCGCCTGGGTTTCCAGGTAAGCCACCGTCAGGTCGGCGCCGCGCTGGCCCGTGCCCCGGCCTTCCAATAAATCGTTGGACAGGAAGGCCAGGTGGGCGCGCAGGGGCGCTTCCTGCACGATGGGCAAACCGCTGGCGGCTTGGGCGGAAAACGCCAGCGCGGTCAAGGCGAGGGAAGAAAACAGCTTCTGCATAATATCCTTTGGGTAAGAGGAGGAAAGCGGTCCGGCGGATGGCCGAGCCGGCGATTGTATGCCATGGGGAAAGATGGATCAAAATGCGGACGAAAAAAATCCCCGCGGCAAGGGCGGGGATGGGCGATGGAAGCCGCGTCAGACCAACAAGGCGGCCGCCAGCGATTCGATCTCTTCCGCCGATTCGTCGAGGATGGTGTGCAAGGTGCTGCCGCCGATGCCGAAGTCGATCTTCGCGGCCGCCTGGCGCCGCGCGGCGCTTTCCGGCGGATGCAGGGGCGAGCCGACAGGCGACAGATCGTTGGCCAGCACCAGGGTCGCGCCCAGGGTGCGGGGCGGGAACGGGCTGCCGCCATGCCACATGCCTTCCACGGCCTGCAAGACCATGTCGGGTACCTGCAGCTGGCGCAGCACGCCGCGGCCGATCAGCTTTTCGCCGTATTCGATCCAGTCTTCGGTATTATCGTCCAGCAAACCAGGATATTCCTCGGCGCGCGACAGCAGATAAAAGCCGCCCACTTCATGCACGATGGCGGCGAACATGGCCGTTTCCACGTCCACGTGCGTGACTTTCCGCGCGATCACCTGGCTCAGCGCGGCCACGTGGGCCGTGTGTTCCCACAGCTTGGCCGCCTTGGCGCGCAATTGCGGGTCCGTGATCTGGCTGCCCAGCTGGCGCACGATGACGGACGCCACCATCGACTTTAACGTGGCAAAGCCCAGGCGCGAGACGGCCGCGCGCACGTTGGCGATTTCATTGCCGGAACGGTTGTAGGCGGCCGAGTTGGCCAAGGCCACGACCCTGGCCGACAGCAGCGGCTCGGCCATGACCATGCGGGCGGCCGCTTCGATATGGCAATCGGGGTCGTCCAGCGCTTCCTGCAGCTTCAAGGTGGCCTTGACGTTGGCGGGGAACGTCAGCTCGCCCTTGCTCGCTTGCAGCGCGATAATCTTGAATACTTCCAGTCTATCCATGGGTCAATCTCCGGTACGGGCTTGTTCAAGCTCTGCTCTGTGGGTGGGCCGGGAACGCGCATGTATCCCCGGCCCTGCTCCCGTTTCCGGCAATATTACAGCAAGTTTATACTCAAACCTATTACTTTCCGGAAACTTTCCCTGCCACGCCTTCGACAAAATAATCCATCTTCGTCAGCGCCGCATCGTCCAGCACGCCTTTGTCCAGGCGCACTTTGCCATCGTTATCCTTGATCGGCGCGCTGAAAGGATTGAGCTTGCCAGCTACCAAGTCTTTCTCGCGCGCCAATACAAACTGTTTCACGTCGGCGGGCACGGCGGCGTTGATGCCTTCCAGCTTGACCATGCCATCCTTGATGCCGCCCCAGGTGCTGCTGGACTTCCACGTGCCGTCCAGCACGGCTTGCGCCTGCTTCGTATAGTAGTCGCCCCAATGGTGGGTGACGGCGGCCAGCTGCGCCTTCGAACCGTACTTTTTCATGTCCGAATGGTAGGCGATCGCATACTTGCCCTTCTCTTCTGCCGCCTGCACCACGGCGGTCGAGTCCGTGTGGTGGGTGACCACGTCGGCACCCTGGCCGATCAGGGTGATGGCCGCGTCGCGCTCCTTGCCCGGGTCGAACCAGCTATTCACCCACACCACTTTCACTTCCGCCTTGGGGTCGACGCTGCGCATGCCGCGCGTGAAAGCGTTAACTCCCTGCAACACTTCGGGGATCGGGAACGCCGCCACATAACCAGCCACATGGGTCTTGCTCATCTTGCCCGCCAACACGCCTGCCAGGTAGCGGCCTTCATAAAAACGCGCATTGGTGTTGGCCACGTTGACGGCGGTCTTGTAGCCAGTCAGGTGGATGAACTTCACATTAGGAAATTGCTTCGCCACTTTCAAGGTGGGATTCATGTAGCCGAACGAAGTCGTGATGACGAGCTTGCTGCCCGTTTGCGCCAGGTCGCGGATCACCCGTTCCGCATCGGCGCTCTCCGGCACGTTTTCCACATACTTGGTGGTGATCTTGCTGCCCAACGCCTTTTCCATTTCCTTGCGGGCCAGGTCATGCTGGGTGGTCCAGCCCGCGTCGCCGATGGGGCTGATATACACGAAGCCGACATTCAGCGGCGCCGTCGCGGGAGCGGCGGCCATGACGGGCATCAAAACAGCACTGCAAACGGCGGCGCATACTAGTTTCTTGGACATGGTTTTCCTTGTGGTGAGTGATTAATTTCCGGGATTGAAATTTTTCCCCAACGAAGCGGGCATGTTGAGCTTGATGTAATTGGCATTGCTGGAAATAAGCACGAGCACGACGATGGCCGCCAGGTAGGGCAGCATCGACAGCAGTTGCGACGCGATGGGCACGCCCAGCGCCTGCGCGTGGAAAGTCAATATCGTGATGCCGCCGAACAGGTAGGCGCCGCCCACCACGCGCGCCGGGCGCCAGGTGGCAAAGGTGGTCAGCGCCAGCGCGATCCAGCCCCGCCCCGCCACCATGCCCTCGACCCACAGGGGCGTGTAGACGAGCGACAAAAAGGCGCCGGCCAGGCCGCAGCAGGCGCCGCCGAACAGCACGGCCGCCAGGCGGATACGGCGCACGGGATAGCCGAGCGCATGCGCGGAAGCGGGCGACTCGCCCACGGCGCGCAGCACGAGGCCCGCCCGCGTGCGGTACAGAAACCAGGCGATGGCCAGGCACAGCAGCAAGGACAGATACACCATCGCATGCTGGCGGAACAGGGCCGGCCCCAGCACAGGAATGTCTTCCAGGTAAGGGATGCCGAAGCGGCCATTCTGCAAGCTGTTGCCCACATACTTCAAGCCGATATACGTGGATGCGCCCGCGCCGAATAGAGACAAGGCCAGGCCCGTCGCGTACTGGTTCGTGCCCAGCCATACGGTCAGCCAGGCAAAGAAGCCGGACAGCAGCATGCTGGCGCCCGCCCCCGCGAGAAAGCCCAGGGTGGGACTGCCTGTGTTGACGGCCACGGCAAAGCCCGTGATGGCGGAGACCAGCATCATGCCTTCCGCGCCCAGGTTCACCACGCCCGCCTTTTCATTCACCAATAAACCGAGGGCGGCCAACATCAGCGGCGTGCCCGCATTGATGCTGGCGGCGATCAGGGGCGCGATGGTGAAAGCCAGGTTATCCATGTTTCCTCCAGCGCAGTTTGTATTGGATCAGCACGTCGCAAGCGAGCAAGGCGAACAGCAAGATACCCTGGAACACGCCCGTGATGGCGCTGGGCAAGCCGAGGCGCGATTGCGCCAGTTCGCCGCCGATATAAAACAGGGCCATGACGAAGCTGGAAAAAATCACGCCCACGGGATGCAGCCGCCCCACGAAGGCGACGATGATGGCGGCAAAGCCGTAGCCGGGCGACACCGTGGGCGTCAACTGTCCCATCGGCCCCAGCACTTCGCAGGCGCCCGCCAGGCCCGACAGGGCGCCGCAAATCAGCAGCGACGACCACAAGGTCTTGCGCGAGGAAAAGCCCGCATAGCGGGCGGCGGCCGGCGCCATGCCGCCCACGCGCAGGCGGAAACCCGAAATGCTGCGCGACAGATACAGCCAGCCGCCCAAGGAGGCCAGCAAGGCGAACACGATGCCGATGTGCAAGCGCGTATCGCTGATCACCATCGGCAACAGCAAGCCGTCGGACAGCAGTTTCGACTGGGGAAAATTAAACCCTTCCGGGTCGCGCAGCGCGCCATATACGAGATAACTGAGCAGCAATTGGGCGATGTAGACCAGCATCAGCGAGACGAGGATTTCGCTGGCGTTGTAGCGGTCGCGCAGCCACGCCACCAGGCCAGCCCACACCATGCCGCCGGCCATGCCGGCCAGCAAGGACACGCCGATGATGGCCGCGCCGCCCACGCCGTCGTCGAGGTACAGGGCGGCCGCGCCGCCGCAGATGGCGCCCAGGGTCAGCTGCCCTTCCGCACCGATGTTATAGATGTTGGCGCGAAAGCAGATGGCCAGACCCACGGCGATCAAGAGCAGGGGCGCCACCTTGATGCCCAGCTCGGACCAGCCATGCGCGTCGCGCAAGGGTTCCACGAAAAAGACGGCCAGACCGGCCAGCGGATCGTGTCCCAGCGCAAGAAACAACAGCGCGCCGCACAGCACCGTGAGCAACACGGCCAGCACGGGCGACAGCCACGACATCAACCGCGACGGTGTGGGACGGGCTTCCAGGCGCAAGGCAAACTTAGCCATGGGCTGCCTCCTGCGGCCACAGCCCGCTCATCCATTGTCCCACCTGCGCCACGCTGGCTTCGCCCACGTCGAGGGACGGTGAAATTTTGCCCTTTGCCATCACCAGCAAGCGGTCGCTGATGTCGAACAATTCATCGAGTTCTTCCGACACGACCAGCAGCGCGCAACCAGAGTCGCGCAGCGCCAGCAATTCCGCGCGGATTTGCGCGGCCGCGCCCACGTCCACGCCCCAGGTCGGCTGCGCCACCACCAGCACGGTGGGCTCGCGCATGACTTCGCGTCCGACTATGTATTTCTGCAAGTTGCCGCCCGACAGGCTGCGCGCCAGCGCCTGCGGCCCGCCCGCCTTCACCTGGAAGCGGGCGATGATGGCGGCCGCCCGCTGCGCGATCGCGTCACGGCGCAGGAAGCCGTGGCGGATGGTGGCGGGTGTCTGCAGGCTCAACAGCACGTTGTCGGCCAGTCCCATGTCGGGCACGGCGCCCCGTCCCAGCCTTTCCTCCGGCACGAAGCCGAAGCCCAGGGCGCGCCGGCGTCCCGGCGGCAAGCGGCCCGCCGGCGTGCCGTTCAGCACGATGCTGCCGGCGGCCGCGCGCATGTCCTCGCCCGACAGGGCCGCCAGCAATTCCTGCTGCCCATTGCCGGACACGCCCGCGATGCCGACGATCTCGCCTGCGCGCACGTCGAAATTGATATCCGTCAATTGCGTGGCGAACGGGTGGCTCTTCGGCAGGTCCAGCTGCCGCACGCTCAGCATGGCGGCGCCCGGCGTGCGCGCCACGCGCGTGACGGCGGGCGGCTCGGCGCCGATCATCATGCGCGACAGGCTGGCCGCCGACTCTTGCGACGGGTCGCACACGCCCGCGTTCTTGCCGGCGCGCACCACCGTGCACGTGTGGCACAAGGCGCGGATCTCGTCGAGCTTGTGGCTGATGTACAGGATGCTGCAGCCTTCGGCCGCCAGCTGGCGCAAGGTGGTAAACAGTTTTTCCACGGCGCCCGGCGTCAGCACGGAAGTCGGTTCATCGAGGATCAGCAGTTGCGGCTTGGCCAGCAAGGCGCGCACGATTTCCACGCGCTGGCATTCGCCGACGGAAAGCGTGTGCACGTGGCGCTGCGGTTCCAGGTCCAGGCCGTACTGGCGCGCCGTCGCTTCGATGCGCTGCGCCAGCTCCGCCATGTTGGTACCAGCCGGCAAGCCGAGGGCGATGTTTTCCGCCACCGTCAAAGTGTCGAACAGGGAAAAGTGCTGGAACACCATGGCGATACCGAGCGCGCGCGCGGCCGACGGGTTGGCGATTTCCACTTCACGGCCATTCCACAGGATCCGGCCGCCGTCTGGTTGCACGGCGCCGTAGATGATTTTCATCAAGGTCGATTTGCCGGCGCCGTTTTCGCCGAGCACGGCGTGGATCTGTCCGGGCGCGACGGTGAGGCAGATGCCGTCATTGGCCACCACGGCCGGATAGCGCTTGCTGATATCGAGTAATTCCAGGCGTGCCGTCATTGTTTTTTTCGTGCCTCGCTGCAAGGTCGCCGGCATCGTCGCCGGTGGAGAAATTCAAGCTGTTGTCTCTATCGTATCGGCATCCGCGGCGCTTGGGGGATGGCGCGGCGGCGCGCATTTCTATTTCCACAAAAAAACAACACCTGTATACAATTTTGAAAAAAATTATCAGCTTTACAGCGGCCGCCTTGCCCCGCAAGGGCGAGAAGGTGCGATGATTATATGCAAGAACTGATAGTAAGTATGCAGCCAAGACATATCGCCCAACACGGCGCTTCTCGCATCATGGATTGAACGGCGCGCAATATGCCCCATCGCAGCGCTTCATGCGGGCTACGCCCCCTGCTATTTCATTTCCCGTTTTCCAACACCGCCATCAGGAGCCGAAAGTGCCAAAAACCATACCGTGTCTGTTGCTCTGCCTCACTACCACCCTGGGCATGGGCGCGACCGCCCAGGCTGCCGAATGGAGCGATACCGCGCTGAGCTGGCGCGCCGGCAATGACTACCGCGAGCCGTTCAATCCGGACGACATCAAGAAAAACATCTTTGCCATCACGCACGCCAGCGGCTACAAATACGGCAGCAACTTCGTCAACCTCGATTTCCTCATGTCCGACAGCAAGGACCCTGGCGCGCTGGGTAAAACCTCCGGCGCGCAAGAGGCGTACCTGGTCTACCGCAACACCATCGACATCGGCAAGGTGCGCGGCAGCGACATCAAGTTCGGCCCCGTGCGCGGCGTCGGCGTCACCCTGGGCTTCGACGTCAACACGAAAAATGACGTCGGCTACAACTCGCGCAAGCGCATGCTGGTGGCCGGCCCCACCCTGATGTGGGACGTGCCCGGCTTCTTCAACACCAGCCTGCTGTTGCTGCGCGAAAGCAACGCCCCCAGCGGCGCCTTCCCGCCCATCTCGCAAGTGACGGGCCGCTACACGTACAAAACGCACGCCATGCTGACGGGCGCCTGGGGCATCCCCCTGTCGCCGCTGTTCTCGTTCGAGGGATTCTTCAATCTCATCGATTCAAAAGGCAACGATGAAGTGGGGCGCAAGACGGCGGTGGAAACGAATATCGACATGCAAGTGATGTTCGACGTGGGCGCAGCCCTGGGCAGCGCCAAGAACACCTTCCGCGTGGGCCTGGAATACCAGTACTGGAAGAACAAGTTCGGCAACTCGCCCGCCACCACGGGCAACGTGGGCCAGACGGCGAAGACGCCGATGATACGCGCGGAGTACCATTTCTAAAATTCATTGTTACGCATCAACACACACGGTCGCGCCTGATGCCAGCATGGAGCTTTCCTGCTGGCGGAGAGCGCGACCGTGGAACAACTATTGCCGTATTACGAGCGTGAACTGGGCCTGTTCCGCCAGTACACGCGCGAGTTTTCCAGCCGCTATCCGAAGGCGGCCGGGCGCCTGCTGATCGCCGGGGAGACGTGCGAGGACCCGCACATCGAGCGCCTGATCCAGTCCGTCGCCCTGCTCACGGCCAGGGTCGCCAAGCGACTCGACGACGCCTATCCGCAATTTACCCATTCCCTGCTCGAAACCCTGTATCCGCACTACCTGCGGCCGTTTCCCTCGTGCTCCATCGTGCGCATCGCCGCCGACGAAGCGCCGGGCGGCGGCCAGCTGGCCCAGCTTGCGCATGTGGCGCGCGGCACGGTGCTGCGCTCGCAGCCGGTGCAGGGCGTGGCTTGCAAGTTCACCAGCGCGTATGACGTGACCCTGGCGCCGCTGACCATTTCTCGCCTGCATTTCTCACCGCTCCTCGACGCGCCGCCCGGCCTGCGCCTGCCCGCCGGCGCAAGCGCCTTGCTGAGCATTCAGTTCACCAGCAGCAGCGAGCAGTACCACCTGGATCAGGCCGGCTTTTCCAGCCTGCGCCTGTTTGCCGATGGCGAACCGTCCGTGCGCGCGGCCCTGCTCGACGCCCTGTTCCTGCACGGCGCGGGCGCCTACGTGGCGCTGGACGAACACGGGCCGTGGCATGCCGTCGCCGGCACCTTGCTGGCGCCGGCCGGCTATGCGGACGACGAGGCGCTGATTCCCATTTCCGCCCGTTCGCACCCGGCCCTGCGCCTGCTGACCGAATACTTTGCCTTTCCGGAAAAATTTCACTTCATCGATATCGGATGGTCGCTGCTGGCGCCCCTGCTGCCGAAACAGTGCCGCCAATTCACCTTGCACCTGCCGCTCAAGGGCGTGCGCAGCGACAGCCACGAAGCGCGGCTCTTGTCCGGCGCCAGCCGCGACAACCTGCTGTTCGGCTGCACGCCCGTCGTCAACCTGTTTGCCAAGTCCGGCGTGCCGATCCGCCTCACGCATACCGAGCCCGACTACGCCCTGGTGGCCGATGCCACGCATGCGTTTGCCTACGACATCCACAGCATCGAAGCCGTCACCGTGGTGCGCAAGGATCAGGCCGGCGATCGCCTGAGCGCCTTCTTGCCGCTGTATGCCTCGCTGCAAGGCACCCAGGGCGAATATGACCAGGAGCGTGGCCAGGAATATGGTCAATACTGGCTGGCGCGCCGCGACGAAGCCGTGGCCGCCATCAGCCCCGGCCATGAAATGCGCCTGAGCCTGATCGACCCGCAATTCTCCCCGGACTGCGCGGCCAGCGCCACCGTCTCGACGCAGCTGCTGTGCAGCAACTGCGACTTGCCCACGCAGTTGCATTACGGCTTGCCCGGCGGCGACCTGCTGGCCGAAGACGTACCCGACGGCATCCCCGCGCGCTTCCTGCGCAAACCGTCACCGAGCATGCGCTTTCAGGCGGACACGCACTGGCGCCTGATTGCGCACCTGTCGCTCAATTACTCGAGCCTGACGCAAGCGGGCCTGGGAGAATTCCAGAAAATGCTCAGTCTGTACGACCTGCCCCGCTCGCCCGCCACGCAGCGCTTGATCCAGGGCATCGTCACGCTTGAGCACGGCAGCACGCGCGCGTGGATGCCCACCGTACCGTTTCCCACGCTGATGCCCGGCATCGCCATCCGCCTGGGCATCGACAAGCAAGCGTTCGTCGGCAGCAGCATCTATATTTTTGCCCAGGTGCTGCAGCGCTATTTCGCCCTGAACAGCCAGCTCAACTGCTTTAGCCAACTGACGCTGCGGTCCCAACGCAGCGGCGAGGAAATCCTGCGATGCCCGGAACGCAGCGCCGACGCCACGCCAGCGTGATCCAGCAATTGCTCGACGCGCCGCAGCGCTTCGAGTGCTTCCAGGCACTGCGCCTGCTGCTGGCGTGGCTGGCCGCACACGGCGTCGACGAGCACACGGCGCTGGCAAAGTTCGTGCGCTTCGACAATAGCGTCTCGCTGCGCTTTCCCGCCAGCCAGGTCGAGGCGCTCACGACCAGCGGCATAGCCGATGCCGATACCCTGCTGCAAGCGCTGCTGTCCGGTCACGGCCAGCCCATCCACCTCACGCCCGCCTTCATGGGCCTGCTGGGTTGCCAGGGCAGCTTGCCCAGCCACTATTCGGAGCGCATCGCCGCGCACCAGCATAGCGAACGCGAGAATGGCCCGCGCGCTTTTCTCGACCTGTTTTCCAGCCGCGCCGTCGCCCTGTTTTACCAGGCCTGGCAAAAATACCGCATCGAACAAGCCGGCCATGCGGGCGACTTCCTGTCGCGCCTGCTGGCCCTGGCTGCTTGCCGCCCGGGCCAGGACGAGGCGGCGGCCGGCCTGTACAGCGGCTTGCTCCAGCAGCACGACGTCTCGTCCATCGTCATGGCGCGCATCCTCGGCGACCATTTCGGCGTGCCCTGCCACATCAACGAGGCGACGGGCGCCATGGATGTACTGGCGCCGCGCGAACAAACGGCGCTGGGCAGGGAAAACGCCGTGCTGGGCCAGCGCGCCCTCGTCGGCGAGCGCTGCCGCCGTCCCGACCTGGCCGTGCGCCTGCGCCTCGGCCCGCTCACGGCGCAGCAGCACGCCAGCTTCCTGCCCCGTGCCCCGGCCAGCCAGGCGCTGCGCCACATGCTGATGCTGTTCGGCCAGCCGCTCGTGCGCTACGACATCGTGCTGGTTCTGCGCGCCAGCGAGGTGCGGGGAATGGCGCTGACGGCCGCGCCACAAGGCGGCCTCGGTTGCAACAGTTTCCTCGGCGATACGGCAGCGCCACGCCACCGCGATGACATGCACTACGAAATGCAATTGATGCCCTCATTCAACGATTGAACCTTGCGGCCGCGCAAAACGCTTGTGTTCGCTATTGCTACAGTCGGCCAACGATCCCTACCGTGAAGCGATGCACGATGAGCCAGTTCCCCGATACGACGGCGGCATGGACGGCAATAACGGGCGACATGCAGGGCCAGCGCCTGCTGCGCCTGCACTTTCCGCAGGGCGATGGCCCCGCCGGTATCCAGTTCCTGGCCAACAGCCTGGCCGCGAGCGAAAGCCTGTCGCGCGACTTTTCCTACGTGGTAGAAGTGCTGTCCGACGACGCCAGCGTTGCGCTCGACAAAGTGATGGGCAAGATGGTGACCGTCGACCTGGTGCGCGAAGACGGCACCTTGCGCCACTTCAATGGCTACGTATTTGAATTTCGCTTCCTGCGCACGGACGGCGGTTTTGCGTTTTACGAGATGGTGCTGGAACCGTGGCTGTCGCACCTGCACTTGCGCCAAAACAATGTCGCCTTCCACGGCTTGACGGTGGCGGCGCTGACGGACAAGGTCTTCGATGATTACCTGATGCGCGACTACAAGCTGGCCGCCGGCGGCCCGGATCCCGCCATCACCTACACGTGCCAGCACAACGAGAGCGACCACAACCTGCTGCACCGCCACTGGGAACAACTGGGCTGGCACTACCGCTACGAACACCGCCTTGACGGCCACACCTTGTGGCTGTCGGACGACAGCACATCCGGCAAGCCCATCGATGGTGAGCTGAGTGAAATCCCCTTCCAGCATCAGGCCGGCTCCCTGGAAGACGATGGCGTACATCAATGGAGCACCGTGCGGCGCATGGCGCCAAGCCAGATGACGGTGGCCAGCTTCAATTTCAAGAATCCGCGCAGCGCCCGCGCCAGCCGCGACTCGCTGAACCGGCAGGGCGCCGTGCCATCGCTGGAAGTGTATGAAAACACGGGCAGCTACGGTTTTAAAAACATCGACGATGGCGAACAGCTGGCCCGGCGCCGCATGGAAGAGGTTGACGCCCAGGGACAGCTGTTCGAGGCGCAAGGCAACGATCGCACGGCGCAACCAGGGCGCTGGTTCACCCTGGGCGGGCATTTCGACAGCGCAGCCAGCGAATACCTGATCCTGTCCGTACACCACTACGCCAGCAACAACTATCAGCAAGGACACGGCGCCACTTCGCACTACAGCAACACCTTTACCTGCATCGCCCGCGCCATCCCCTGGCGCCCCGGCCGCAATTTCCACAGCCGCGAACCGAAGATCTACGGCGTGCAGACGGCCACCGTCGTCGGGCCGCCCGGCGAGGAAATCCACACGGACGGTTACGGGCGCGTAAAGGTGCAATTCCACTGGGACCGCCTGGGTACCTTCGACGACAAGAGTTCGCCGTGGATACGCGTGATATCGAACTGGGCCGGCCCGAATTTCGGCCACATCAGCCTGCCCAGGGTGGGCATGGAAGTGGCCGTGCAATTTCTCGACGGTAACGTCGCCATGCCCCTCATCATCGGCTGCGTCTACAACGCGCGCAACATGCCGCCGTGGGAGCTACCGGCGAACAAGACGCAGAGCGGCATGCTGAGCCGTTCCTCAAAGAAAGGTTCGACCGCGCACGCCAACGCCTTGCGCTTCGAAGACCGCAAGGATGCGGAAGAACTGTGGCTGCATGCGGAAAAAGACCAGCGCATCGAGGTCGAGCATGACGAATCGCACTGGGTGGGCAATGACCGGCGCAAAACCGTCGACCGCGATGAAACCGTGCACGTCAAGCGCGACCGCACGGAAACGGTGGACCACGATGAAGACATCACCGTGCACAACAACCGCCGTGAGCGCGTCGACCATGACGAACACATCGACATTGGCGACAACCGCCGCGAACACGTGGGCGGCAACGAGCAGGTGCAGATCGACGGCCACCGCTCGGAACGGGTGACCCTGGCCAAGGACGAAACCATCGGCCTGGCCAAGGTGCTGACCATCGGCGCCGCCTACCAGACCACCGTCATCGGCGCCATGAACACCACCGTGGTGCTGGCGCAGGCCGAGCAGATCGGCCTGGCGAAAAGCGTCATCGTCGGCGCCGACAGCACACTCACGGCCGCCGACTCGCACACGATGACGGTGGGCACATCCAGCATCACCATCACGCCGGGTCGCATCGAACTCGTTGCCGATGAAATCATCATCCGCGGCAGATCGAAGGTGCAGATCCATGGCGACGACATCGACAACAATCCGGGCTGACGATGAACGACGCCGGCACAGCCCATTTCAACATCCCCAACCTGCTGTTCGACAACCGCACGCCGCACGCGGCCAGCCAGTTCGACATGCTCGACCAGTTTGGCGAGGCCTTCCATGTGGTGGTGGCGCGCATGGGCTACATGCTTGGCCCCTGCGGCGCGGATGGCCTGGCCAGCCTGCTGCCCATGGCGCGCCAGTCGCCGCTGGCCACGCAAGACCTGCACCTGGACGACGACACGCAGGCGGGCACCGTGCAGGAAAGCGACTTCGCGCCATACAAGCCGGGTTGCGACGTGATCGTCAATGGCGTGGCGCACGCGCCGCGCGGCCAGGCGATGCCGCAATTTCTCGTCAACCTGAAGGTGCAATCGGAAAAGAAGACCCTGATCGACAAGACCCTGCAAGTGTGCGGCGAACGCGCCTTCCGCAAGAAAGCCGTCCTCACGCGCCTGGTGCAAGGCTGCGCCCGCATCGCCACCGTGGGCTTGCTGCGGCCCAATCCGTGGCAGCTATCTGCACCGTTAGCGTTCCTGCAATTGCCGCTGCACTACAGCTACGCGTACGGCGGGCAATTCCGCATCGAGGCCGATGACTGCAACGCGGCGGCGCACGATTCCTGCCAGGCCAACCCGCTGGGACGCGGTTTCGTGCGGCACTGGTACCTGGATGCGAAACAGATCGACGAGGTGCCGGCGCCCCGTATCACGCAGCCGTCGCTGCCGTGCACGGCCGCCCAGTTCTGGCAAGGCGCCGGCGGCAAGGAGCTGCCGCCACCAGCGGGGCTGGCCGTTATCGGCCGTGGCTGGCTGCCGCGCCGCGCGCTGGCCGGCAACATCGTCGTCAAGGATCAATGGGATGCCGACGACATCCCCGCCCTGCCGGAAGACTTCGATTTCGCGTACTGGAACAGCACGCCGCCCGACCAGCAATGCCCGCATCTGGCGGGACGGGAACAATTCACCTTGACCAATCTGTGCCGTCACGACCATCGCTCGGCCCGCATCAACCCGCGCGGCAACACGGTGCTGCGCTTTTCCCTGCCTCGGCAGGTGCTGTGTTTGCTGCTGGCGGACAAGAACGACCAGTTGCTCGTCCGGCGCCTGGCCATCGATACGGTGCTGGTCGATCCCGAGGCAGGCACCGTGGAACTGGTGTGGCGCGCCATCGTACCGGCCGACGCGGGCCAGGTCGCGTCGCGCCTGCTGCACGTGATGGAGGCGGCGCAGATCGCCCGCATCGAACTGCTGGAACAGGCGCAGGAAGCGCTAAGCGAAGCCGCCGGGCAAGGCAAGAAACCATGACGAATGAAACCGTCACCAAGGCCTCGCGCTTCTATTGCGTCAGCCTCAGCCCTGACATTTGCAAGACGCCCGTCGGCTCCAGCACGCCCCCTATTCCCTACAACATCATCGGCGAATTTTCAGAGGCGCAAAACGCCTCGCCCAACGTCAAGTCGCACAGCGAGCCCGTCATCCTGCACCAGCGCAGCACCATTCCCACCGTCAAGGGTGACGCGGCCGGCAAGGCGGGCGGCGTCAAGAGCGGCACCGTCGGCAAACAGGTCGACACCAAGGTCGCCAGCCCCATCCACCGCGCCAACGGCGCCGGCCTGGTGCAGATGGGGCGCGAAGTATGGATGAATTCGCGCAATACGATGGGCAAGATTTATGAACGGGGCGCGGAAGCGGCCAAGCCCATGCTCAAGGAACTGAAGGCGGCGACACGGGAAGCGGCACAAGATTACAAGGATCATGGCTCCAAGAAAATGCATGGCACCGCCGAAGATCTGGTAGACGTGGGGGGCACCGTGCTGACAGGCAGTGCCGTGCTGGGTGTCGCCGGACTGGGCGCTGCGGCAACCGGCGTTGGCCTGCCGGCAGCTGCCGCGATGGAAACAGCGGCAGCAACTGGCGCGGTTACCGGCACGGTGACCGTTGTGACAGGCACGGCCATGGAAGCGTCGGCCACGGTGCTCGACCAGGCGGCCGACTACATATTGACAGGCAAGACCCCTGATTTACTCAGTACGGCCTCGGACATCGTCACGAATGCGGCAGGCACATTACTGCAAACGGCGCTCTTCAGCAAGATTCCCGGCGGAAAAATACTGAGCAAGTTTCTCGGCAAAAAAGCGGCACCGACCATCAACAAGGTGAAGGAAAAGCTGGTCGGAAAAAAGCCGGACAAGCCACCGCCAAAACTCGACAAACCGCCCCCGAAAAACGGCGGCGACGACGGCAAGAGCCGTGGCAGGAAAGAACCGAAATCGGAGCCGCCGTCCGACTGCTGCCCCAAGGATAGCGGTCCCGCGAAAAAACCCGTCAAGGGCCGCAAGCCCGTGCATTTCGGCACGGGCCAGGAAATCCTGTACCAGACGGATTTCGCGCTCGAACGCAGCATCCCCATCGCCTGGACGCGCTGCTACCGTTCCGGCGCCGAATGCGAAGACGGGGGCTTGCTGGGCGCGCGCTGGTCCACGCCCTACACCACCAGCCTGTCGCTGTGCGAGGCCGGCATCGTCTACCACGACGACAGCGGCCGCGCCCTGCGCCTGCCTGGTTTGGAACCGGGCAAGCGGCACGACAGCCGCAAGGAAGGTTTTACGCTCATGCGCGACGGCGCCGACACCTTTACCGTGCTATGGCGCGACGGCAGCATCGACCGTTATGCGCGCGCTGAAGGCGGCTGGCTGCCGCATGGCTACGACGGCGTCAACGCCATGCTGGCCCCGTCCGCACCCATCGCCACGCAGCGCTTTGCACTCGTGCGTAGCGAAGGGCGCGACGGACGCGGCATCAGCATCGACCGCTTGATCGATGCCAAGGCGGGCGAAGTGCTGCTGCGCCTGCGCAGCGACGATGGCGGCGTGCTCGAAGCCATGCGCGGAGAAGCGGAACAGGCCATCCATATCGGCAGCATCGACGAGATATTGCCCGACGGCAGCCGCCTCTGCCACGTCCGCTACGCCTATGCCATCGAGACGAACGATGCGCTGCCGCCCGTCCCGCCACGCCACAACCTGATCAGCCAGTCAAATGCGCTGGGCGACACGCGCAACTATGCCTACCGTCACCATTTGCTCACGTCGTGCAGCAGCTACACAGGCTTTGCCTACGAACTCGATTGGATCAGCCTGGATGCGCTGCGCGCCCGCTGGCGCGGTTCTCCATTGAGCGAACCGCAACTGGACGAACGTTTCCCCATCACCCTGGCCAACAGCTACCAGGCGCGCGCCATCGCCACGCGCGCCCAAGATGGCAGCGAGCACACGCGCATCGATTACGTGGACAACGACACCAGCCGCGTCACGGAAAACGGCGGCGTCCTCGAATACACCTTCGACGCCAACTGGCTGGTCACCGAAGTGCGCCGCGTCATCAATGGCAAAACCGCCTCGCTGGGCCGGCGCGAATGGGACCGCGACGGCATGCTGCTGGCCGATATCGACGCCAACGGCACCGCCATGCGCTATGCCTACGATGCAGCCGGCAACCTGACCCGCAGCACCGATGCCAAGGGACACAGCAGCAGCATCGACTACGATGCCGGAAATCAACCTATCGCCTTCACGGATGCGCTGGGCAACACCACCTTGCGCGCATACGACGCGGCAGGCCGTCCCGTCAGCATCACGGATGCACTGGGCCACGTCACGCGCTACCGCTACGACGAGCGCGGCCAACTGGTGGAACTGATCGACGCCAGGGGCGGCAGCAAGCATTTTCAGTACAACCGCCAGGGTTCGCTGACCAGCTACACGGATTGCTCCGGCCATACCAGCGAATACCGCTACGATGCGCTGGGACGGCTGGTAGCGGCCCGCGATGCGCTGGGCCATGCCACCCGCTATGAATATGACGCGCTGGGCCGGCTGATCCGTCTCACGGCGCCCAGTCAAACCTGGGAGCAATACGCCTACGATGGGGACGGCAATCTGCTCCTGCACGTGGATGCGGCCGGTCAGCAAACGCGCTACCGCTACAACGGCCAGGGCTTGCCCGTCGAACGCACGGACGCCATCGGCCAGACTTTGCAGTATCGCTACGATGGCGCGCTGCAACTGACGGAATTGATCAATGCCAAGGGCGAAAGCTACCGGCTCGCGTATCACGCGGAAGGCTGGCTGACGTCGGAAACAGGCTTCGACGGCAAGCGCACCGAATACAGTTACGACCAGGCCGGCAACCTGACGGCTACCGAGTGCGGCAGCCAGCGCACGCAGCTGCTGCGCGACGCGCTCGGTTTGTTGCAAGTCAAGGCCACGGCGGATGGCGTGGTGCGCTACGCCTACGATGCGCTGGGCCGCCTGACGGCCGTGTCCGCGCCACAAGCCGAACAGCGCTTTGTCCACGATGCGCTGGGCCAGCTGATCGAGGAGCGCAGCGCCTGCTTCCTGCAAGACTTGCCAGAGACGGCACGGTTGCCGAACGCCCCGCGCGTACCGGACGCCAGCTTTGTCATGACGCATGCCTATGACGAACTGGGCAACCGCATCCAGACGGTCTTGCCGAACGGACGCCGCATCGATACCCTACGCTACGGCTCCGGCCACTGGCATGGCGTGCTGTGGCAAGGCAAGGCCGTGGTCGACGTGGAGCGCGACAAGCTGCACCGGGAAAAGCAGCGGCAGCTGGGCAGCAGCGGCTTGCTGGCCACGCGCCAGTACGACCCGCAATCGCGGCTCACCCAGCTGACCCTGGCACGCGGCGCCGACGCGCCCGCCCCTGTGCGCGAACGCCGCTTCGACTACGATGCGCAAGGCAACCTGACCACTATTTTACAAACGGGTTCCACGGCCACCGGCCCGCTTGGCAATCTGCGCTACGCCTATGACCCCGTCGGACAATTGCTGTCCGCCGTGCAAGCGGGCCTGACCGAACGCTTCGCCTTCGACCCGGCAGGCAATCTGCTCGACACTGCGCCCGCTACCGGCAACGTCCTGCAACGCTACGGCGATACAGAATACGACTACGACGAGCAAGGCAATGCCACCGGCAAGCGCTTCCATTCACCGGGCAGGGAATCGACGTGGAGCGACCTGGCGCTTGAATACGACGCCGAAAACCGCCTCAGCCACGCCACCAGGACAGAACGCCAGTCGCGCCACCGCGCCCGCTATTTTTATGACGCCTTCAGCCGCCGCATCGCCAAGCGGGTAGAAGAAGCACACTGGAGCAATCGGCAGGACATCACCAAAGAGCAGCCCGCACGCACTAGCGCCGCCACCACCTTCTTCGTCTGGGACGGTGACACGCTGGCGCAGGAACTTCGGCACGACGGGACGGTCACATATTTATACGAGCCGGACAGCTTCGTGCCACTGGCCAGGATCGCGTCGCCCGCCTGCCGACAGGCAAGCGTGGTCCACCTGCCGCGCATCGCGCAATGGGATTTACCCGCCACCCGGAACGACGCCGAACTGCAGGCGCTCATTGCGCAAGAACAGGCGGACACCGAAGCGCTGCATGTATCGGCATGGCAAGGTATCCAGGCGGCAGGCGGCGGCGCGGCGGCACACGATAGCATCACCCACTACCACTGCGATCACCTGGGCACACCGCGCGAGCTGACGGATGCGCAAGGGAAGGTAGTCTGGAGCGGGCGCTACAAAGCCTGGGGGCGCTTGCTGCATGTGGAAGGGGAAATCGAGCAGCCGCTGCGGTTTCAGGGGCAGTATGAAGATCAAGAGACTTGGCTGTTTTACAATCGCTATAGGTATTATGCCCCTGAGCCAGGACGTTACCTGACGCAAGATCCCATCAAATTACTGGGAGGATTAAATAGCTATAGATATGCAACAAATCCAACTGGTTGGGTCGACCCACTAGGGTTATCAAAAAAATGCAATAAAAATACAAATTGCGATCCATGTATTGGCAAAAATCCAGCAGCTTGGGCAAGCCAATGGCAAGGACATGGTATATACAAAGGTAGAGACAACTGGAAAAATACGATCTTGAAAGCAAATACCATTATTTACGGAGGAGTTCCAGGACAATCAGGATTTTATTTTGACGATGATACATTGACAAAAGCATCTGAAAGCAAGTCAAAGCTAGGTGAATTACTGCAAGTATTACCGCATAGAAAATTTGGTTATCGTCCAGACGTACAGGCTTATAAAGTTAAAAAAGATACGTGTGTAGCAACTAGCATTGCAATGGCTCAAGATGCCACTATTTTTGGCAATGGTGGAGGCAAACAATTTTTCCTATCCGATTTCAAAACCAAGGTTGTAAAAATTGGTCCAAAAATAAAATTAAAATGAGATAAATTATGAAAATAAATACTACTGACGGATCCATCAATATCGGAAAATTCATTACCTTATTCAGAGGTATGAAACGAAATGATTTACTATCACAATCAAAAAAACAAATATGGAAGGATTGGATAAAAAGAGATGGCGAGATAATATCTTACAAGACAACATTAAAAAACGAAAATAAACCGAAAGAAACCATAATTGCAATTGTTTTTTTTGAAAAAAATAATGGCCATATAAAATTCTGGGATATTGGACCAGAAAAAAATACTAATGAAATTCAATCAAAATCGGAAGGGAAATACACGAAAAAAATGAGGGGATGGTTTTTTGAAAACTTCCAACTTACTCTTCCACAATCTGGATCATGGGGCGAGGTAGATGCATTTTATGACCCTCACAATCTTACGACATCAATTATTTGCCACTATCTATATTAGTATGCATGGAAGACAATTTAAAAAACTATTTTTAAGAGCAAAAAATTAAAAAATCAAGTTCGAATTTGACTTACTTTTCACTCTGAACGATACTTTCCATTGCAGACTTACAATATGCCAATCAACTCTGCGACACCAGCACATCAGATTTTCATAAAAATTTTTGCATGACCTCAACGCCCGTCCCCTACATCGGCCGCTTCGCCCCCTCGCCCTCCGGCCCACTGCACATGGGTTCGCTCGTTGCCGCCATGGCCAGTTATCTCGATGCGAAGGTGCATCATGGAACGTGGCTGCTGCGCATCGAGGACCTGGACTATGACCGCAATGTCGAGGGTGCCGATCGGGGCATCCTGGCCAGCCTGCAGCGCTGCGGCATGCAGTGGGATGGCGAGGCGACGTGGCAGAGCCGGCGCTTGCCGCTATACGAGGCGGCGCTGAAACAGTTGCAGGATGATGGCCTTGTGTATGCGTGCGGCTGTTCGCGCAAGGAGATCCAGGATTCGGTGCTGCAGGCGGGCGGGCCCAAGGGCGCAGCTACCGTGTATCCGGGCACTTGCCGCCACGGCTTGGCGCCAGGCAAGGCGGCACGGGCCTTGCGGCTGCGGGTGCCGCAAGGGGCCGATGCGGTGTACGCTTTTGCCGACCGCTGGGCCGGCCCGCAGCGGCAGGACTTGACCAGCGAAGTGGGTGACTTCATCGTGCTGCGCGGCGATGGCTATTGGGCGTATCAGCTGGCCGTCGTCGTCGACGATGGCGCACAAGGCATCACGCAGGTGGTGCGCGGGGCGGACTTACTCGATTCCACACCGCGCCAGCTGTATCTGCAGGATGTGCTGGGCTTGCCCCACCCCGGTTTCCTGCACGTGCCTGTCGTCACGAACGACAGCGGCGAAAAGCTATCCAAGCAGACTGGCGCCCTCGCCTTCGATACGGCAAGCAATGCCGCCGACCTGCTGGCGTCGGCGCTGCTGCCGGCGGCCCGCTTCCTCGGCCTCGAGGTGCGCGCCGACAAGGTGGAAGACTTCTGGCGGCAAGCCATTCCCGCGTGGGCGCGGCGGCTGGCGCAGCTTCCCGAGCACCCATAAAAAAACCCGCCACGGCGAACCGGGCGGGTAGCAATGCAGGCGCCAGCACATGGCCGGCACCTGAAGTCTGGCAATTAGAAGTTGCCTTTAAATTGAACGCCAAACTGACGTGGCTCATTGATGAAGCCCGTGCGGTTGTTGAAGTCGATGGCACCCGTGATACGCTGGGTGTCGGTGATGTTGCGGCCAAAAACGGCCATTTCATACTTGCCGGCATCCCAGGTGTAGCCCACGCGCAAGCCACCTTCGACCATCGGCTTGCCGGTGAACTCGGTGGACTCGTACAGGAAGAAGTTGATCTTGCTGCGGTAAGCCCAGTCCGTGAAGACGAAGAATTCGCCGTTTTCCATCGGGATCGAATAACGGCCCGTGGCGGTAACCGTCCACTTCGGCGCTTGCGGCAACGGATTGCCATTGATGATGGCGAAGCCGGCGGCGTTTTTCGGATCGGTCACGGTGCAGCTGCGGCACGTGGCCACCGACAGGCTCGGATCCTTGATTTCCGTGAAGTTGTAGCTGCCGCCCAGGGACATCTTCAGGCTAGGCGTAACAAAACCTTCCAGTTCCAGTTCCGCGCCGCGGCCATTCGTCTTGGCTGCGTTGATCAAACGCGTCACGTTCGAGGTGCCGCCCACGACCGTCAGTTGCTGGTTTTTGACCTGGTAGTTGTACAGGCTGAAAGCAACGCGGGCACGGCGCTCGAACAGGTCGGCCTTGATGCCCGCTTCGACCGAGGTGATGGTTTCCGCGTCGGCAACCGTTACGGACACCTTGTCGCTGGCTGGCGCAATACTTGGCGCGCGGAAACCGGTAGCGACACGGCCGTAGAAGTTCACGTCCTTGTTGTACTTGTAGGTACCGCTCAGGTCCCAGTTGACCTTGGCTTTGCTGACATCGGCGCTGGTCGGAGAAATCTGGACGATACGGTCCGCTTCAACGGTGTTGAAATCCTTCTTGTCCTTGGTGTAACGCAAGCCTGCACGCAGCATGAAGTCATCGTTGACGGCATAGTTGACGGAACCGAAGGTGGCCCAGGCACTGTTTTTCTGGCGGCTGGCCAGGTGCGAAACGAGCGCATGGTCGCTACCGCCGAAATTATCCGTGTAGCCGTTGGCATCTTCGTTGAAGTAGTACACGCCAGCCTGCCAATTGAGCGGACCGGCATTTTTCGATTCGGCGCGGAATTCTTGCGAGTACTGTTTCACGCTGCTGATGCCGCCAGCCGTTTCAACCGGGAATGGAATCGCTGGCACCATGCCCGGCGCGCCACCGTCGATGTCGCCATGCGACACATACTTGCCTACGCGTTCGAAACCGGTGATCGAGTACAGTTTGACGCCATCGAGTTCCCAGCTCAGGCGGGCGCTGGCGCCATTGGTGCGCAGCTCCTGGAAGTTCAAGGCATCGGTGTAGGATTTGGTCGGATTGAAACCGTCGACCAGGTCATTCGTGCCCAGCTTGATGGCGTTGGCGAAGAACACGCGCGCGCTGCCCGTGGTGCTGCGCTGATGCACATTGAACAGGGCGTTGAACGTGCCGTTCGGCGCATACATCAGTTGCACGCGTTCCGCGTGTTCGTTGTAGCCGTCCAGCGCGTTTTTCTGGCCCGTAAACGTGTTGTCGACGTAATCGTCGCGGTGCTGGCGCAAGGTCGAGACACGCATGGCCCATTCTTTGCTCAGCGGCACGTTGACGGCGCCGTCGAAATTGGTGGTGTTGTGCGTGGCGGCGGAAACGTTGTAATAGCCTTCAACCTTGTCCAGGTTCGGCTTGACGGATTCGAACTTGACCACGCCGGCAGGCGTATTGCGGCCGAACAAGGTGCCTTGCGGGCCGCGCAGCACTTCCACGCCAGCCACGTCGAAAATCGGATAGCCCTTGAGGATAGGATTTTCTTGCACGACATCGTCGTAAATCAGGGAAACAGGTTGCGATGCAAAGATGTTGAAGTCGGTATTGCCGTAGCCGCGGATGTAGAAGCGGGGGAAGGTGCGGCCATTCGACGATTCCACGTTCAGGCTCGGCACTTTGCCGGCCAGCACGCGAATGTCTTGTCCACCGGACACCAGCACGTCGAGCTTTTCATCACGCAGCAGCGACACGGAGACGGGCACGTCGCGGATATTTTCCTTGCGGCGCTGCGCCGTCACGGTCACGGTTTCCAGCTGGCTGGCGGCAGGGGTCGTATCAGCAGCGACTTCATCAGCATAAGCCGAGCCGATAGGCAAGGCAGCGGACAGTGCCAGCATAGCAGCGCTTTTGGCGCACAAACGCTTGTGCATCTTGGACATCTTGATCATGTTGTTTCCCAGAAGTTTAAAAAAGAATTGCGAAACCTGTCTCCGGGTTATGTACGGCGCTGGATGATCGTTTGCACCATTTCGGTGCAACAGCGCGAGCGGATGTCTCTCCGCTCTCGGCGTCACTGGCTCTGCCCTGGCTGTCGTCCAAGCTGACAGCGGTTCTGGCCGCATCTCCGGGATGTCTGATGAACACCAACTTTTAAGTAAGGCGCCAATTTAATTCAAGCGCCTTATGCGCTGCAAGAATATTGTTATGTAAAATATTCATTCATCAACATAAAGGCCAGACTAGTGGTTATTCAGCCACAATAGCGTGCTCGCCTTGCTATTTCCTCCGATGCCATGCCACGTGACGCACCTTTTCGCCAGGCCAGCCGAAAGCGGAATTGCTGCCCTGCGAGACAGCCCCGAGGGTAAAAATAGTTGTAATATCGCCAGAATGAAGTTGCCAGGCCGCCCCATTCCAGTGCGGCGGCGGCCCCCTGCACCATCATCGATAGCCTCCATGTCCGAACCCAGCCAGCCCAGCAACGCCGTCCCGTCCTCCACCGTCGCCGCCCAGGCGGCGCATCTGCTGCTGAGCGCCCATTGCGACATCGTCTGGAGCACGAAAACCTTCGGCCAGTTCGATGCCGACCAGCCGTCCTGGCGCGCCTTCACGGGCCAGACCGAAGCCGAACTGCTGGGCCGCGGCTGGGTCAATGCCCTGCATCCGGACGACCGCAACTTGCCTTACGTCATGCCATCGCATTTGACCAGCGTGTTCGAAGCGGAATACCGGCTGCGCCACGTCAGCGGCGCCTACCGCAACATGCTCGTGCGCATGCTGCCCGTGCTGGCGCCCGACGGCAGCATCGTTGAATGGCTGGGCTCGCATAGCGACGTGACGCGGCAACGGCAGACGGAACAGCGGCTGCGCCTGGCCATGCAGGGCGGCCGCATGGGTACGTGGGAGATCGACCTGGGCAGCGGCAGCATGGCCGGCTCCGACGCCTTCAAGGCGAATCTGGGCCTGCCACCTGACAGCCGCATCGATTACGCGCAGCTGACGGGCGCCATGCTCGACGGCGACCTGCAGCACTGGCAGACGGTGGTGCACGCGGCCATCGCCAGCGCCAGCGATTTCGAAATCGACATCCGCGTGCGCTGGCCCGACGGTTCACTGCACTGGGCGCACATGCGCGGCACCTGCGCCAGCGATGGCGCCGGCAACGTGATCGCCCTGTCCGGCATTTCGCTCGACTTGACGACCAGCAAGCAGAACGAGGAAACCCTGCGCCTGACCCTGGCGGCCGGCGAAGTGGCCACCTGGAACTGGGACATCGTTGCCGACCGGGTCACGGCCGACAGCAATATGGCGCGCTTGTTCCCCGTCAATGCCGATGCGGCCACGGCGGCGCCGCTGGCGCGCTACCTGGACATCATCCATCCCGATGACCGCGAGCAAGTCAGCGCGCAGATTGCCCAGGCGCTGCAGGCGCACACGCCGTTCGAGGCAAGCTACCGCGTCGGCGCCGGCGATGGCCAGTACCGCTCGGTCATCGCGCGGGGCCGCGCGGAATACGCGCCCGATGGCACGCCCCTGCAATTGCCCGGCGTCTTGCTCGACATTACGCGCCAGAAACAGGTGGAAGATGCGCTGCGCCGCAGCGAGGAACGCTATCGCACCCTGATCGAGCTGATGGACCAGGCTTTTTGCGTCATCGAAATGCTGTACGACGAGCAAGGCCGCCCCGTCGATTTCCGCTACCTGGAAGGCAACCCCGCCTTCGTCAAGCAATCGGGACTGGACAATGCCATCGGCAAGACCATCCGCAGCTTCGTGCCCGACCATGACCAGCACTGGTTCGACATGTATGACCAGGTCGTCAAGACCGGCGAGCCCGTACGCTACGAAAACGAAGCCGTGGCCATGGAGCGCTGGTTCGAAGTCTTCGCCGCGCGCCTGGGCGGCCCCGGCAGCCGCCTGCTGACGGTATTGTTCAGCGACATCAGCGAGCGCAAGCGTTCTGAGCAGCAATTGCGCCAGCTGGCCGACAACCTGTCCGAAATGGACCGGCGCAAGACGGAATTCCTGGCCACGCTGGCGCACGAACTGCGCAACCCGCTGGCGCCCATCCGCAACGGCTTGCAAATCATGCGCCTGGCCGCCGACAAGCCCGCCACCGTGGCGAGAGTGCGCGACGTGATGGAGCGGCAAGTCAATCAGATGGTGCATCTGGTCAATGATTTGCTGGACGTGGCACGCATCACGCGGGGCCAGATCGAACTCAAGCTGGAACGCGCGGACTTGAAAACCATCATCGCCAGCGCCGTGGAAACGAGCATGCCGCTGATCGAGGCCAGCCGCCATCAATTGCAGGTGCAAGTCGATGAACAAGCGCTGCCGCTCGAGGCCGACCCTACGCGCCTGGCGCAAGTGCTGGGCAATTTGCTCAACAATGCCGCCAAGTACACGCCGGCCGGCGGCCAGATCAGCTTGCGCGCGCGGCGCGATGGCAATGAGGCATTGATCGAGGTCACGGACAGCGGCGTCGGCATCCCCGCCGAGTCGATCACGACCGTGTTTGACATGTTCACCCAGGTGGGACAGAACATGGGCCGCGCGCAGGGCGGGCTGGGAATCGGCCTGTCGCTGGTGCGGCGCCTGGCCGAGTTGCATGGGGGCAGCGCCACGGCGGCCAGTCCCGGCGCCGGCCTGGGCAGCACCTTCAGCGTGCGCCTGCCCCTGCTGACGGAGGCAGCGATAGCGCCTTCCGCACCAGCCACGCCCGCCAGCACCGCCGGCGGCCCGCATTTCCGCGTGCTGGTGGTCGACGACAATGTCGATGCGGCCGATACCCTTGCCGCCGTGCTCGACATGATGGGCCATGCCACGCAAGTGGCCCACGACGGCGCGCAAGCCCTGGCCGTGGCGCCGCAATTTTTGCCGGACGTCATCTTCCTCGACATCGGCTTGCCCGGCATGAACGGCTACGAAGTGGCGCGCGCGCTGCGCCGGATACCGGCCGGCGCCAACGTCGTGCTCGTTGCCTTGACGGGCTGGGGCGCCGAAAACGACCGCAGCCAGTCGAGCGCGGCCGGCTTCGACCACCATCTGACCAAACCGGCCAACCTGCTTGCCATCGGCGAACTGCTGGCCACCCTTTCCACTCCAACAACACTGACCGACCATGACTGAATCCCTGAACCACGTCCGCCGCCACCTCCTGCTGGCCGGCGGCACCGCCCTGCTGTGCCCGACACCGCTGCTGTTTGCCGCGCCCGCCACCGGCATCGCCGCCGCCCAAACGCAGCTGGCCGCGCTGGAACAGGCCGCAGGCGGACGCCTCGGCGTTGCCGCCTGGCGCCACGGCAGCGAACAGCGCGTTGCCTATCGCGCCGACGAACGCTTCCCCCTGGCCAGCACCTTCAAGGCGATGCTGGCGGGCGCCGTGCTGGCCCGCAGCGTCAGCCAGCCGGGCTTGCTGGACCAGCACGTGCGCTACGAGAAAAAAGAACTGGTCACGTATTCGCCCATCACGGAAAAGCATCTGGCCGACGGCATGAACGTGGCCGACCTGTGCGCCGCCACCTTGCAGTACAGCGACAATAGCGCGGCCAATTTCTTGATGACAATATTGGGCGGACCGCAAGCCGTGACGGCGTTTGCGCGCAGCATCGGCAATACGGTGTTCCAGCTGGAGCGTTGGGAAACGGAATTGAATAGCGCCATCCCCGGCGAAGTGCGTGACACGGCCAGCCCCGCGTCCATGGCGCACAGCTTGCAGCAATTATTATTGGGAAATAGCTTGCCAGCAACGCAGCGCCAGCAACTGGACGCGTGGATGCGCGGCAACACGACGGGCGACAAGCGCATCCGCGCCGGCGTGCCTGCCGGCTGGCAGGTGGCGGATAAAACGGGCTCGGGCGCGTATGGCAGCGTCAACGACATCGGCGTCGCCTACCCGGCCAGCGGCGCGCCGCTGATCATCGCCGTGTACTACACGCGCGAACAGAAAAAAGCCGACACGAATCAGGACATCATCACGGCCGCCACGCGCATCGTGACGGCCGCGTTGACGTAATTACTTCGGCAGCGCAGCCATGAAGCCTGCATACGTGGACCAGGCGGGGTCGGCCGCGCTGCGGATTTCAATCGGGAACTTTGGACGCGGCGCCAGCGCCGTGTTCAGGCGATTGAAGAATTCTTCGCCCGACTGCGTGTAATAAATCCATTCGCGCAAGTTCTCGCCCGTCGACACCAGCGCCAGCGTGGCAAAACCTTCCTCTTCCACCACGGGCGCCAGCGCCGCTTCCAGCTCTTCCATGTGCTCGCGCTCGTTCGGCGCGGGCATGCCCGTCTCGTCCTCATAACGCCAGGCGATGATGATGCGGTCCGGCTGCGACGACAGGTCCCAATCGTCATGGAAAGTGTCGACATAGCGGTAGATGATGGCCATCTCGTCGCTATGCGTGACGATGGTGCCCCAGCTGCGGGCGGAAGTGGAATTTTCGTTCATGGTTGCAACAGTCAAAAAAACAATCGAGGGGGCGCAGCTTACAGCACTGGCGGGCAAGTCACATTCCACGCGTCATACTGGGCACCGCTCTTGCGCAGCCAGACGCGGGCGTAGCTGTCGCGGTCGCTCTTGAACACAAGCGCATAGCGCTCTTCGGCGCGCGGTGCGGCGGCGCCCACGTCGACGGCCGCCAGCGAAAACTTCAGCGCCCGCAACGGGGCGCAGGCCGTATTGCCCGCCATCAATAAGCGCGCCCGCTCCAGCAGCGGCTTCTGGTACAGCAACACACCTTCCAGTTCCGCATCGGGGACGCGCTGCAGCATGCGCACGGGTTCGGCCACGGCGCGGCAAGTGCCACGGTCGAGCCAGGCGTAATACTCCATGCCCGCCTCTTGCCAGCGCGCCAGCTTGCCCTCGCCGTGCAGCACGAACTTGGTGCGCTGCGTGCGGCACAGCGCGCCATGACCGCGATACGGCGCCGTTTCCACGCTGCCCACCACTTCGCTGCCGCGTCCGCCCACCACGGGCACGCTCTCGAACACGGTGCGCGCAGCCGGCTCGCCCGGATATTGCTGCGCATAAAATTCCAGCAAGGACGCGCGCTGCTGCGCATCCACCGCCACCGCCTCGGCGGCACTGGCAGAGAGGCACACAGCCGACACTACGCACAGCGCCAAGGGGCGCACGATATATCTAGGCATGGATCCAAGCATGGCATTCCTTCATCGACGTTCAAGGGCGGGTATCGCCCAAGCGCAGATTATATAGTTACCAGGAAATACCAGGAGCGTGCGGGATCGGGAGGTGCCGAAGCTGGCGAAACCGGCTCGATCTTCAGTCAGCAGTTGACTTGCTGTCCAGTACTTGCCGCAAGACGTGCCGCTTGGCCGCCAGCGCCGCATCCGCCAGGCTCCATTGCTCCAGCCGCAACGCATACGCGGGCGTCATCATCCAGCCGAACACTTCCGCCTTGTCTTCCTCGGGGCCGTAGGCCGCGTACAGGCTGACGAGGCCCGGCTGCGGGTGGCCCAGGTTCTGGAAACCCTTGCCATAGGCCGTGGCGCCGCCCTGGCCGTAGGCTGTGCCGGGCGGGTTCAGGGCCAGCCAGGCTGGGTCGCGGTAATAGAAATCGTTGAACAGCCGGTATTCGATGAAGTGGTAGTACTCGTGGTGCACGCGCAGCTCCATGCCGGATGGACACATCGCGGCCAGCAGGTTATCGGCGTAGACGACGCTGTCGATTTCCGGCGCCGGCATGGCCAGGCGGCGCTGGCCGTCCACGCTCAAATCCTTGACCAGGACGACGTGGCGCAAGCCCGTGCGCGCGAAGACGCCGGCCGGATAGCGCTCCATGGCCGGCAAGACGATGCTGAGAAGCAATTGCAGCCCGGCACGGTCCTGCTCCGACTCCGTAAAGGCGTGCGCTTCGCTGCCGGGCATGGACAAGGTCCAGGCGGGCGCCAGTTGCAAGGCCGCCAGGCGCGCCGTGGCGATCGCCTGCAGCTGCGCCACGCTGGCGTCCCTGGGCGCGACGGGCGCGTAGCGCGCGTTCCAGTCGCATTCGCTGCGCATGCTGTCTTGCTGGGCAGCACGCTCGAACGCTTGCGCCTCGGCGGCCGATGGCGCGGGCGGACCGCCACTGGCGCAAGCGGACAGCAAGGCGACGGCAAGGCAGGACAGCAGGCGGCAAGCGGGCATGGGATTTTTCACTGGCATAAAGTGGGGCGCAATCGCGGCGCCCCATTCTACAAGATGGAAATTTCCCTACGCCATCAGCGCTGGTAATTCTTGAAGAAATTCCAGCTGATCACGGTGGCGTCCGGGCCCAGCTCGTCGCTGAATGGCCAGCCGGGAGGGCCGCCGCTCCACGCGTGGTTCATGCCCTCGACCGTGTACTTTTGCGCGATGACGGCGCCGTTGTGCAAATACGTGTCGATGGAATAGCTGCGGCCGTACGGCACCGTCTGGCGCACGATGCTGTCGGCACGGTAGCGCACGCTGTCATTGTCGAGGCCATCGTCGCCGTAATCGCTCGTTTGCAGGAATTGCTCGATGGTTTGCTCGCCATTGATCGGGTTGACGACGATGTCGGAAGTGCCGTGGAACACCATCGTCGGCATCAATCGGCGCGGCGACCCCGAGCAGCGCCAGGCATCCTTGCCGCGCACTTTCGGGTCGAAGGAGCTGCCGTTGAACAGGGAATCGGCGGCCGTGACCATGCCCGTGGCGCCCTTGTACATGCCGCCCGAATGCACCATCACGGCGGCGAACACGTCCGAGTAGCAGGCGGCCATGATGGACGCCATGGCGCCGCCGGCCGAGATGCCCGTCACATACACGCGGCTGTCCTGCACCGCATACTTGCTCTTGACCTTGTTCAAGATGCCCATCAGCACGGCCGGTTCGCCCGTGCCCCGCTCCTGGTTCAGCGGCAACATGAAATTCCAGCAGCGCATCGGGTTGGCCGTGACGTTCTGGCGCGGATAGACGACGATGAAGTTTTCGCTGTCGGCCAGCTGGTTGTAGCGGCTGACGGCGGCCATGCTGTTGGGCTCGGAGCCGCAGCCGTGCAGCATCAGCACGACGGGCAGCGGCGTATTCGGATTGTAGTTGCTCGGTAGCCAGACCTGGTATTCGCGCGAACCCCACAGGCTCGCGTACAGGCCGAAGTCCCACTGGCCTGCTGCGGCCGGCAGCGCGGCCAGCAAGCCGCAGGCGGCGATGAGTGCAGATAACAAGTGACGCAGTTGCTGATTCAGATGTGCCATGCCAGTCTCCTGATTATTATTAAGGACGAAAACAGCGACAACAAACCGGCTTGATGCATATCAAGCCGGCACTTACGACCAGCGAGGCCGGACCCGGCGGGTCCAGCCCCGATAGTTGAGAACCTTAAAATTTGTAGCCTGCCTTGGCGATGATCTGGCGCGGCGGGCCATAGAAACCGTCGAGGATGAACAACGCAGGAATGTTGTAGCCATCCGTGCGGTAGCGTTTATTGCCCAGGTTGCTGCCATGCAAGCTGAAGGTCCAGTTCTTCGGCGCTTCCCATACGACGCCAGCCGTCCACATGCTGTAGCCGCCCTGCGCCAGCACTTCGCTCAAGTCCGTGGTCGGATACACCTTGCTGCGGTAGCCATAGCCGACCATGCTGCGCAGGGCGCCGCCGAACACGTCGCGGTCCGTGCGCGTCAGGTTCAAGCCCACTTGCCGGCGCGGCGTATTGCTGAACTTTTGCGTATCCGCAATGTTCTTGCCGCCGCTCATGAACTCGTCATAGCTGGCGTTCAGCAAGGCGAGGAAGCCGTTGACTTCCCACTGACGGTTCGGCCGCCACGAGAATTCGAACTCCGCGCCTTTCACGGTGGCCTTGCCCGCATTCGTGAAGTCGCCATAGAAGCCGGGCAAGCCGCCCGGCTGCACGTAGCTGGTGAAGACGGACAACTGGATATCCTTGTAGCGGTTGTAGAACAGGGCCACGTTGGCGTCGAAGGTATCGTCCGGCGCCGCGTACTTCATGCCCACTTCCAGCGCATCGAGTTTTTCATCCTTGTACGGGCGCGCGGAATCGGGCACCACCAGATTGTTGGCGCGCACGTTGTAGCCGCCCGACTTGAAGCCGCGCGACAAGTTGCTGTAGAAATTCGTCGTCTTCGACGCTTCATAGCGCACGGACAATTTCGGCGAGGTATTGCTGACCGACAAAGACTTGTCGAAATCGGCCGCCGTCTGGATCGGCCGCGTGAAGCCCACGTCGGCAAAAGCACGGTTGAGCACGATGGCGCGCTTTTCCTCGCGCGTGTGGCGCAAGCCCGCATTGATGCTCCACGCCTTGCCCACAGGCCAGGTCCAGTCCGTGTACAGCGCCGTGCTGTCCGTCTCCACCGTGCTGACGGCGGCCTGGAACTGGCGCCCCAGGAAATTGTTGTAGATGCCACCGCCGGCCGTGCCTTCGAAGCGGTACAAGCCGATCACGCCGGCGCCATAGTCGCCGCTGTAGGACGCCTGCAATTCCAGGCTTTTCTGCTCGTCGCGCGAGTCGCCGAACACGTCGGCGATGGGCTGCGGCAAGCCGTCGAAGTCGATGGTTTGTTCGGACGTGCTGCGCCGCTTGGCGCCGATCACTTTCACGGACCAGTCGTTCGACAAGGTGTAGTTGGCCACCAGCGAGCCGCCCCGGTTGTGCGTGAAGTTGTTGCCCCGCATGCCGCTCTGGATATCGTAGGCGCTAGTGCTCGGTAGCCGCTTGAGCGGATCGAAGGCGCTCACGCCCATGCGCTGGAAGCCGCGCACGCCCGATTTGTCGTCCGTGGCGTCCAGGCTCAGCACGACGGTCAAGGGGATGTCCTGCGGGAAGTAACCGACGGACAGGCGCGCGGCCGTGCTGTCCTGGTCGCTGACCTGTTCGCCGTTAAACGTGTTGCGGCCGAAACCGTCGCGGTCCAGCTTGGCAGCCGCCAGGCGCGCGCGCCACGTGCCGTTCTCATTGGCCACGTTGAAGGCAGCCTTGAAGTTGCGCTGGTTGTAGTTGCCGATGCCCACTTCCGCCGAAGCGCCGTTTTCCTTCGCCAAGGGGCGCGAAATGTATTTGATGGCGCCGCCGATGGTGTTCTTGCCGTACAGGGTGCCTTGCGGGCCGCGCAGCACTTCGATGCGTTGCACATCGAACACGTCGAGCAGGGCGCCTTGCGGACGGGCCATGTAGACGTCGTCAAAGTAAATGCCCACGCCCGGGTCCACGCCCCAGACGGGGTCGGCCTGGCCGACGCCGCGGATAAATGCCGTCAGGGTGGTATTCGTGCCGCGCGAAGCGTACACGGTCAGGTTCGGCACGCGCTCCTGCAAATCGGCCAGGTTCTGGATATTCGCCCGTTCCAGGGCCTTGGCGGAAAACGCCGTGACGGCCAGCGGCACGTCCTGCAGCCGCTCTTCGCGGCGGCGGGCAGAGACCGTCACGGTTTCCATGCGTTCTTTCGCATCGCTGGCTTCCTGGGCGCTGACGGCAGTTGCCGGGTTGGCTTCCTGCGCCTGGGCCTGGGTGGCAAACGCGCCGGCAACGGCGAGGGCGGCGGGCATCAATTTCAAAGCAAGTTTCATAGCGTCTCCAATGTCAGGCTTGCTTACCGCCAGGGAAAACGGCCGGATTCCAGAATCGCAAGACGTAACGGTACCCGCGCGCAAAAAGCGTGCACCTGCCCTGCGATGACTGTGTTCCGGCCCCCGGCCCGTGCGGCGAGTGGCCTGTTTATTTTGAATTTATGGTAAGGAAGGACTGCAACAAGGTATTCACACGCTGCGCCTGGTCCAGGGGCGTGGCGTGGCGCGAGTTCGCGATGATCTCGATCTCGCACTGCTGAAACTGTGCGGCAAAGGCCCGCTTGCTGGCGACGGGCGTGTAATCCTGGTCCGCCGCCATGATCAGGACGGGCATGGCCAGGGCCTGGAAATGGATGTCGATATCCCAATGGAAAATGGCATCCAGCGCGGCCAGGTAGGCGCGCTTGTCCATGCCCGCCATCTGCGTGGCGAAGCGCTCGACGAGGGCTTGCTGGGCAGGATCGGGAAACAGTTTCTTGCCGATGATCTTGCCCATGGCTTTCAAGCCGAAGGTGGCGATCACCGTGCGGCGCAGCCAGTAGGCAAACAGCAGCGCGGCCGGTTTGCTGCCCTGGAACGGCTGGGAATTGATCAGGCACAAACTGGCGACCCGGCCGGGGGCGCGGTTGGCCATTTCCAGGCCCACCATGCCGCCCAGCGAAAAGCCGACGATGTGCGCGCGCGCCACGTCGAGCTGGTCCATCAGGTTGAAGAGGTCGTTGGCGAAGTCGCCGATCTGCCAGTCGCCGTTGGGCGCCGGACTGGCGCCATGGCCGCGCAGGTCGGGCACGATCAAGCGATGGCTGCTGCCGAGGGCGTCGATTTGCGGGCGCCAGTCTTCGGCGCAGGAACCGAGGCCGTGCAACAAAAACACGGGATCGCCCTGCCCTGCCTGTGTGCCGGGACCGAGGTCGAGATAATGCAATGGAACATCGGATGTCGTGTGACGCCGCATTCTGTCTCCTTGCTGTTGAACATGCTTTGTGTTCAGGTGCAGGAATATATTTTCCTGCTGTTGGAAAACATAATACGGAATCCGAATTCCGATTTCAAGTTAAATCGGTAAATATCTCAAGTCAGGTAATTTAAAGCAACACGGACCAGCTCATCTTCCAGCGCGGCCGCCGACAGGAAGGACAGCGAACCCGACAACACGTGCTGGTTCAGGATGCCCAGCAGCACGGGCGGCACCACCATCATCGCCTGCGTGGGATTCGGATGGCGGATGCTGGCCGACTTGCTGGCCAGCACGGCAACCGTGCGCTGCGAGATCAGATGGTTGATCTGGTGCACCTTGTCGCGGAACTGCGCATCCTGCGAGCAGCGCGTGATCAGGGCGCGCAGCACGCCGCGCCGGCCCATGTTGACGGCCACGAACATGGCCACCATGGCGCGGATGAAGTCTTCCAGGCTGCGCCCTTCCCACTGGCGCAGCTCCGTCAGGGTTTCGACCTTTTCCACCATGTCGGAAAAAAAGCGCTGCAGCAGCAAGCGGCTCAAGGTGTCCTTGTCGCCCAATAAACGGTAAAACGTGCCCACCGAGGTTTCCGCCAGTTTTGCCAGGTCGGCCACGCCGATTTCATCGAAACGGTTTTCCGCCAGCAACTGTTCCCCTACCAGCAGCAAGCGCTCGAAGGCCAGCTTGCTGCGCGCCTGGGTGGGCTCGGGTGGAACGATCAACTGCGGGAAGGGCATCGGGAAGGAAGGCATGCGGCGTCGGCGTCTCGGAATAGTGGAACCTAAGTTCCGTTATGGATGCGCGTATTGTAACGCGGGAGACGGCCGATGGGGAGCGCCGCGTGGCGCCCTGGCGTGCACTAGCGGCCCTGCCACTCCATGTAGACGTCGGCGCGCTGGTAATGGGCCTCGCCGACGGGCCTCGCCACGTGCGTAAAACCGCTGCTTTCATACAGGCGGATGGCGGGCGCCAGCTTGCTGTTCGATTCCAGGAACAGCAATTGCGCGCCGCTGGCCTCGAAGGCGCCGAAGGCCCGTTCGATCAGGCGGCGCGCGATGCCCAGGCCCTGGCACTCGGGGGTGACGGCCATCTTCGACAGCTCGATACTGGCGTCGCCGGCGCGGATCAGGGCGCAGGTGCCGACGATCTTGCCGTCCAAACGCGCAAGAAAAATCTGTCCGCCGTCGTCCAGGATCGAGCGCTGCGGGTCGGACAGCACCTTGTCGTCCAGCGCCTCGACATAGAAATACCGCTCCAGCCAGGCGATATTCAGCCGCTTGAAGTCTGCCGCGTATTGCGGCTCGTAATCGATGATTTCCACGGCCGCCCGCTCGCGCTGGCGCCGGCAGGCGGCGATCGTTTCGCCGAAACCTTGCGCCTGCAGGCGCGCTTCGGCCCGGTCCAGGCTGGCCATCAGCTGCGGCGTCCCCTGCTCGAACACCGTATCGACGGCCGCACGCACGTCGTCCCACAGGGGTGCCATGTTGCGCAGCAACGCTTGCCCGGCGTCGGACAGCGCCAGCAGCCGGCGCCGCTCATCCTTGGCGTCCGGCATCTCCGCCACCACGCCGGCATCGAGCAGCTTGCGCCCCAGCTGCACCACCACCGGGTGCGTCTGCCCGATCTGCGCGGCCAGGGCCGTGATCGCCGTCGGGCCGTTGTCGCGCAGCAGCAATAACAGGGGGAAACAACGCGACGTCAGCTCGACGCCAGCGGCCAGATAGCTGGTATCGACGCCCGCATACAGTTGATCGGAAAGACGGCGCAGGCGGCTGGCCAGCATCAGGGAGCCGTAGGTTTGCAAGTTGGAAGACATGTTGGGCGGGATATATGTAAGTAGTTACGTATACCCTAACGTAAACGGGCTTTCCAAGTCAAGGGCAGGCTTGCCTAGTCCTCATCTTCCGCCAGCGCCTCCTGCAGCCTGGCCTGAAACACGGTCTCGACCAGCTCTTCCAGAGTCGGCCACACCTGCGTCAGCCAGCGCTTGCCCTCTGCACTCACCGCCACATACGGCGCATCGCGCGTGGCGCAGGCCAGGCCGATGGCGATGACTTGCCCCGCATCGTCCAGGCCGCCCGCGATCATGGCGTCGATCGGCAAGGCGATCAGCTCGGCGGTCAGATGCGGACGCAGCAGGCAGGCGGGCGCGATGATGGCGAACGATGCTTCCACGTAACTCCAGCAGTTGGTGGGCCAGTGGGCGGCTTTGACGGCGTCGAGAAAGGCCGCGTCGCCGATGGCACCCGGATGGGCTTGCGCCTGCGCATAAAAGCCGGCCAGGGCGACGAGTTGTGGCGGGGAAGTCCAGGTGGGCATGGGGCAAGTGGGCAAGTGGGGCTGGCGAACGCGGAACCGAAGCCCGGCGTTCGCCATATTACATCACTGAGTTACATCATTTAGTTACATCACTGAGTTACATCACTTAGTTTGACGTGAAGTCGGCGTTATAAACGAAAGACTGGCCCGTTTCCGCCACAAAGAACTTGTAGCTCAGTTTAACCGTTGCGCCATTCGTCTTGGGCGACACCAGCGAGAAGGTGGCGCTGCTGCCGGCAGGAATGACCTGGCCCGACACCAGACCGACGATGGCCGGAACGACCTTGCCGGTACTGTCGACGGCCGTCACATTGGTAATCATGAAGCTCGTCCCGGCGGCGGCCACCTTGAAGGTATCGACCGTAAAGTTGGCCGCGCACGATCCCGAGCACGACTTCTGTACCGTCGCATTGGCGAGGTAAGGCAAGCCGGCCTTCGTCTCGACCGGACCGGCCCCATTGTCCTGCACCTGGTATAAATTGAGCAGATTCGGCGTCGCCGTTACCGTGACATTATCTTCGCCACTATTCACCGAGCCATCGTTGACGATTAATGTCGCGACATAATCACCGGCCATATCTGCGACAAATGTCGGCTGCGCGGCAGTCAGCGACGACAGCACGGCCGCACTGCCAGCAGGCTTGCTCTTCAACTGCCAGCGGTATGTCAAGACATCGCGGTCCGCATCCGTACTGCCAAGTCCCGTCAAACGCACGGTCGTTCCTGGTGCGACAACCTGATCTATGCCCGCATTGGCCATCGGCTCCGCATTGGTCGAGCTTGCAGCGGCAATAATGGTGGCGGTTGATGGTGCACTGTCGACCGTACCGTCATTGACGACAAGGCTGACGACATAGGTTCCCGGCACATTCGCCCAAAATCTGCTGACTGCCTGGCTGCGGTACAATTCGCCGGGAAACGGTTGCAGCATGCTATTTGGCGGCACGGAGATGAACGTCCATTTATAGCTGAGATTGTCGCCGTCCGCATCCGAACTGCCCCTGCCATCGAGGGTCACACCATACGCACCTGCCAGCACACGCTGATCCACCCCGGCATTCGCCACCGGAGCGGCATTCGTGGACGTCGCCGTAATCGTGACGCTCATTGAATCGCTCGATGTCGTTGCGTCCCACACACGCAACGTGGCGACGTACGTGCCAGCCTTGTCGGCGATAAAAGAGGGTTTCACCAGCGTTGCGGACGACAACGTGGCAGTACTCCCCGCAGGACGGTAAGTCAGGGTCCAGTAATACGTCAGGGCATCGCCATTCGCATCGGAACTTGCGCTGCCATCAAGAATGACGGTGTTCCCCTTGAGCACGTTCTGCGCCACGCCCGCATTGGCCAATGGCCGGGCATTGCCGACAACCGCCGTCGTCGTCACGAAAGCCGGCGCACTATCGACCTTGCCATCGTTGACAACCAGGCTCAGTTCATAGGCACCCGGCAAATCCACGCCGACATACGGACGCACGGAGTTTGCATCCACGATCCGTACAGTACTGCCGGCAGGTTTCGATACCAGGCTCCATTTATAGGTGAGGATATCGCCATTCGCATCGCTGCTTGCGCTACCATCCAACATGATACCCATACCCGCAACAATGGTCATTGACTGCCCCGCGTTGGCGACAGGCGGGGCATTGGCTACCGACGCGGCAACCGTCACCGACGACAGCTCGCTGCTGATCTTGCCATCATTGACCATCAGCGTGGCCACGTACACGCCCTCCACATCAGCGGTAAAAGTCGGTTTCACGGCAGATAAGGAATCCAGGACAGCGGCGCTGGATGCAGGTTTGGAGCTGATCACCCATTTGTAGGTCAAGGCATCGCCATTCGCATCGGAGCTGGTGCTCGCGTCCAAGGTCACGACGCTGCCGACCACCACGCTTTGGGCGGGCCCGGCCTGCGCGACGGGCGCCGTATTCGCCACCGGAATGGAAGGGGTAACGGGTGGCACGACTGCGCCGCCATTGTCCGCCGAGTTATTACTTCCGCCGCCACAGGCCGACAAGGCAGCAAAAGCCAGCGCACAAAATAAAATTCTACTATTCACGTGATATTCCGATCAGGTTAATGATATTTCACTCGACCCGAATTATTCACGATAAGTAAAAAATATGATAGGCAACCGCTGAATTGAACGGCATAAAAATATATTAATTCCAGCGCCGCCTTCTTATTATCCATTTCAAGCAGAGAAAAATATCGCGCCACAACCATCTAATAAAATTCATTTGTAACGATGAGTCACCACAGGAAGCCGAATTAATAAACACGAAAACAAGGACGATGCATTTTGATCGAAAAGAAATCTGCCACCATCAATAAAATCACGGGCGGCACAGGTCATAATGGCAGCTCATCGCGATCATTTCATTCATGCCATGCCACCCTCATTCGAACACTGGAAAGCCGAACTTTTAATTGTGGGCAACATCATCCAGGACGACGACACCGCCATGCCGCCCGATGAAGCCCAGCAGCGCTTCCAGCGCTACTGCGCCATGCTCGATGCGCTGACGGGCAAGGAAGGCGCGCAATACGCACTGGCCATCTTTCAATCCGTGCAAGCCGAACACGATTACGGCGCCTATCAGATAGCCAACCGCGCCGCCTGGCGCTACGGCGAGACGGCGTATTGCATGGCACTGCTGCATGAACTGCCGCGCCTGATCGCCACCTTGCCCGACTGGGCGGGCGAGTTTCTCGTCGGTATCGCCAATCGCGCCGGTACGCCCCACGCCTCGGCCATCAACTGCTTCAACTCCCTGCTGGCCGGCGCGCCGCCCGCGCCTCAGGCGCTGATCGCGGCCTTTATTGCCGAGGAAGAAGACGATGGCTGGTTCGGGCATTGCCCTGGCGTGCTGGGCGTCATTGCCGGCGAGCGCTACGCGGGCATCATGCCTGGCCACGCTGGCGCCCCCGGCTACCAGCTGTTCCTGCTGCCCGGCGAGGCCGGCGCCCTGCCCTGGCAAGCCGCGCTCGACTGGGCCGCGGCGCGCGGCGCCTGCCTGCCCACGCGCAGCGAACTGGCCTTGCTGCACGCCAACTTGCGCGACGCCTTTCCGGATGCCTGGTACTGGTCGTCGGAAGCGGACGCCATCCTGCCCCGCCTGGCCTGGAGCCACGATTTCGATAACGGCACCCAATACAACTTTCGCAAGACCTACAGCGGCCGCGCCTGCGCCGTGCGCCGGGTCGAATTGGCGCCAGCGGCGGCCGCCCCCGTCCCCTTGCGGCAGGGCGAGCGCTATGCCGGCCTGATTCTCGGCAAGGATGGCGCGCCCGACTACCATCTGCTATTGCAGCCGGACAAGCTCGAGCCGGAGTACGACTCGTGGCAAGCCACGTCGGACTGGGCCGCCAGCCTCGGCCACAGCTTGCCGGATCGACGCGAGCAGACCTTGCTGTATGCGACATTGAAAGAGGCATTCCGGCCAAACTGGCACTGGTCGAGCGAGCCGGGCGACATCGAAGACGAAGCCTGGTGCAAGGACTTTGACACGGGCGTCGCCTATCAGACTTTGCGCGAGTTCGACGGCTACGCGCTCTGCGTGCGCCGGGTGCTTGTATAGTGCGCGTTTGCTCAGCCGAGCTGTCCCATCAAGGAAAACCATGCTGTTATCACTCGACGATCCCCTCTGGCCCACCCTAGAAGGCGGCTACCGCGTACCTTACGACGTGGCCGAGGCGCTCAAGGTCATGCAGGCGGGCGAAGACGTCTGGCATGAGCTGTGGGAAGAGCTGCACCACCAGGGCGACGTGGGCGTCGCCTCGTATGCGGCCGTACCCCAGCTCGTCGCCATGCTGGGCGGCGCGCAAGCGCGCGAAGAAGATTTCTATGCGCTCATCGCCCTGATTGAAATCGAGCGCCACCGCAAACACAATCCGCCTCTGCCGGACTGGCTGGCCGACAGCTACCGCGATGCCTGGGCGCAACTGCCCGCCATCGCCGCGCGCGACTTGCAGGGCCAGCTCGACCCCGTCATGCTGGAATCCGTGTTCGCCGTGCTGGCCCTGGCCAAGGGCAACTTGCGCCTGGGCGCCCTGCTGCTGCAGATGGACTCATCCGAAGCGGACGAGTGGCTGGAAGAGCGTCTCGGCTGGTCCGAGGTCTACGGCAAGGACGCGTAAGAGTCAGAAACGCTCGTCGCGCAGCGCGGGCATCACCAGTTCGCGCACGAACGAGGCGTTCGACAGGTTCAGCAGCATGCGCACGACGGCAACGACGTCATGCACGGGTATCAGCTCGCCTTCGCCGCGCGCGCTAGCGTCCGCCAGCGGCACGGACAAGCCATCGTAGGTATTCAGGTAACCGAGTTGCAGCGCCGTCACGGCCAGCCCCTGTTCGCGGAAACCTTCGCGCAAGGCGTCGGCGATGCCGTTCAAGGCGAATTTCGACGCGCTGAACGTCACTTCCGGGCGGCCGCTCTGGCGCAGGCCGGACGTCGACCCCGTGAGTATCAGCTGCGGCTTGTTGCTGGCCAGCAAGCGGGGCACCAGGCGCTTGAGCAGCAATATCGTCGCCGTGATATTCGTATTGACCATGTCGACGATGGCGTCGTCCGCATCGCCGAGAAAAGCGTAGTCATCGCTGAAGGCCTTTTCTTCCCACACGCCCAGGTTGTAGATCACCGCGTCCAGCGCGGCCGGCGCTGCACGCGCGATGCGTTCGACGGCCTCGGCGGGCGCGGCCAGGTCCGCCGCGATCCATTGCAGCTGCGTGCCCTGGCCGGCGGGCAAGTCGGCAGGTTGCTGGCGCGATACGCCGATGACGGCGTGCCCGTCAGCGAGCAAACCGTCCACCAGCGCGCGTCCCAGGCCCCGGCTGGCGCCCACGATCATGATGTGCATACTGTGTCCTTTGCAATGAAGTCAACGCCGATGATAGCGGCGTTGTATTAAGCACAGCTGAGGCGGCTCCCCCTCCCCCCGCATTTACTCACGCGGCGGAAATGCGTATGCTAGGTCTGGCAATCTCCCATAACACACAAGAACGAGACACATGCCTACCTCCGACACCGCCGCAAGCAACGCCGCAAGCCGTCCCCTCACCCAGCAAGACTACAAGACCCTGTCGCTGGCCGCCCTGGGCGGCGCGCTGGAATTCTACGACTTCATCATCTTCGTCTTCTTTGCCAACGCCATCGGCCAGTTGTTCTTCCCGCCGGAAATGCCGGAATGGCTGCGCCTGCTGCAAACCTTCGGCATCTTCGCCGCCGGCTACGTCGTGCGTCCGCTGGGCGGCATCGTCATGGCCCACTTCGGCGACTTGCTCGGCCGCAAGCGCATGTTCACCCTGTCCATCCTGATGATGGCCGTGCCGACCTTGCTGATCGGCCTGCTGCCCACGTATGCCACCATCGGCCTGGCCGCCCCGCTGCTGCTGCTGTTGATGCGCATCTTCCAGGGCGCGGCCGTGGGCGGCGAAGTGCCGGGCGCCTGGGTGTTCGTGTCCGAACACGTGCCCAGCCGTTTCACGGGCTTTGCCTGCGGCGTGCTGACGGCGGGCCTGACTGTCGGTATTTTGTTGGGTTCGCTCGTGGCGACGGGCTTGAACACCGTCTACACGCCGGCGGAAATCACCGATGGCGCCTGGCGCTATCCGTTCTTGCTGGGGGGCATCTTCGGCTTCGGCGCCATGTATCTGCGCCGCTGGCTGCATGAAACGCCCGTGTTTGCGGAAATGCAGCAGCGCAAGGCGCTGGCGACGGAAATGCCCTTGAAATCCGTGCTGCGCAGCCACCGCGGCGCCGTCGTCGTCTCGATGCTGCTGACGTGGATGTTGTCGGCCGGCATCGTCGTCGTCATCCTGATGACGCCTGCCCTGCTGCAAAAGATCCACCACATCGCGCCGCGCACCACGCTGGTGGCCAATACCGTGGCGACCCTGTGTCTGGCCTTCGGCTGCATCATCGCCGGCATGCTGGCCGACCGCCTGGGCGGCAAGCGCGTGATCTTCGTCGGTTCCGTGCTGCTGGCCATTTCCACGTACCTCTTCTACACCACCGTCGGCACCCGCCCCGACCTGCTGCTGCCCCTGTACGCCATGACGGGCCTGTTCGTCGGCGTCGTCGGCGCCGTGCCCTACGTGCTGGTGCAAGCGTTTCCGGCCCAGGTACGCTTCTCGGGACTGTCGTTTTCCTACAACTTGTCGTATGCGATTTTCGGCGGCCTGACACCCGTGGTGGTGACCCTGATGCTGAAGAACAACGTACTGGGCCCCGCCTATTACGTGATCGGCGTGTGCGTGGTGGGCATGCTGACGGCCCTGTTCATCAAGGACCAGCGGCAGACGGTGGGACGCTAGATTTGGGCAGCGCGCGGGCTTGCCTCGTGCGCTGCAGCAACTGTCCCGGCAAGCGATCAGGAAAATAGCAATAGAAAGTCTTCAAAGGAGTTTGAAATCTTCCGCCAGTAATCATCGTCCCACAAGATGACGGATGGTGCGCCCCGGGCACCCCTGAAATCGAGACAGAATGGACTGCCGTCACCGGCCATGCCGAAACAAATGATTTCTGTAAAATCAACGATGTCCGGCATGGCTCCCGGGCCAGCACTGCCGCTTCCAGGCTCCCCATAGCAGCCATCGCCGACGAAATACGCCCCAAGCTGCGCTGTCCGGGCAGTCAATTCGACGGCATCCGTATAGATGTGCGCCAATTCCGTCTGCAGGACGCGACCGAAAGAATCGAGCTCCTCCTTCAGCCTCAAATTGCAGAATCCTGCCGCATCCCGATATCTTGCCGCAAAAGCAATATACTCGGCGGGTAAATCCATACCGTTAATCTGCATCGCTGACGTTACCTTTCACAAGCGGAGCATGATATTAAAACAAATGTACCGCTACGCCACCTTCGGGTGGCTCCTTTCGCCCCGATTTGTCGCGCTGCACCAAAATCTGAAAAGGCGTTTCACATCGCGGGATTTCAAACGGCAGACTCATCCATTAATGCTCTCACTTTTTGAAAATTCATTTCACATCCTGAAAAATCATAATTAAGTCGTTGAAAAAGAACGATTAAATTTAAGTTATATGTCTTATATAAGACTTGAAGATCGGCGCGAATCGGCCTACTATTTAGTCATGCAGTTTGCTTCGACAAGACGTTGTGGCGCACTCGGCGATTTTCTCAAACATAGCTTTTCTTTTTAGGAGATTCACATGTCCCAATATCAAGACGACATCAAGGCTGTTGCTGGTTTGAAAGACCAACAAGGTAGCGCCTGGAACGCCATCAATCCCGAGTCCGCCGCCCGCATGCGCGCCCAGAACAAGTTCAAGACTGGCCTGGACATCGCCAAGTACACGGCGAAGATCATGCGCAACGACATGGCCGCCTACGATGCGGACCCATCCAAGTACACCCAGTCGCTCGGTTGCTGGCATGGTTTCATCGGTCAACAGAAGATGATCTCGATCAAGAAACACTTCAACAGCACCGACCGCCGCTACCTCTACCTGTCCGGCTGGATGGTCGCCGCCCTGCGCTCCGAGTTCGGCCCGCTGCCGGACCAGTCGATGCATGAAAAAACCGCCGTCTCCGCCCTGATCAAGGAACTGTACACCTTCCTGCGCCAGGCCGATGCACGCGAACTGGGCGGCCTGTTCCGCCAATTGGACGCGGCCCAGGGCGATGCCAAGCAAGCCATCCAGGCCAAGATCGACGGCCACGTGACCCACGTCGTGCCCATCATCGCCGACATCGACGCCGGTTTCGGCAATGCGGAAGCGACTTACCTGCTGGCGAAGCAGTTCATCGAAGCGGGCGCCTGCTGCATCCAGATCGAAAACCAGGTATCCGACGAGAAACAATGCGGCCACCAGGACGGTAAAGTCACGGTGCCGCACGAAGATTTCCTGGCCAAGATCCGCGCCATCCGCTACGCCTTCCTGGAACTGGGCGTGGACGACGGCATCATCGTCGCCCGCACGGACTCGCTGGGCGCCGGCCTGACCAAGCAGATCGCCGTCACCAACGAACCAGGCGACCTGGGCGACCAATACAATTCCTTCCTCGACTGCGAAGAAGTGTCGGCTGACGCGCTGGGCAATGGCGACGTCATCATCAAGCGCGAAGGCAAGCTGCTGCGTCCGAAACGCCTGCCGAGCAACCTGTTCCAGTTCCGCGCCGGTTCCGGCGAAGAGCGTTGCGTGCTCGACTGCATCACCTCCTTGCAAAACGGCGCCGACCTGCTGTGGATCGAAACGGAAAAACCGCATATCGCGCAAATCGGCGGCATGGTCAGCGAAATCCGCAAGGTCATCCCGAACGCCAAGCTGGTGTACAACAACAGCCCATCGTTCAACTGGACCCTGAACTTCCGCCAGCAAATCTTCGACGGCATGAAAGCGGCAGGCAAGGACGTGTCCGCCTACGACCGCGCCCAGCTGATGAGCGTGGAATACGACCAGACGGAACTGGCGATCGCCGCCGACGAGAAGATCCGCACCTTCCAGGCCGACTCGGCCCGCGAAGCCGGCATCTTCCACCACCTGATCACCCTGCCGACCTACCACACGGCAGCCTTGTCGACGGACAACCTGGCCAAGGAATACTTCGGCGACCAGGGCATGCTGGGCTACGTGGCCGGCGTGCAGCGCAAGGAAATCCGCCAGGGCATCGCCTGCGTGAAACATCAAAACATGTCCGGCTCGGACATCGGCGACGATCACAAGGATTACTTCAGCGGCGAAGCGGCGCTCAAAGCAGCTGGTAAAGACAACACGATGAACCAGTTCTGAGTTGTTGGTTTGGCTGTAGAGTGAGAAAGCCCGCTTTGGCGGGCTTTTTTGCGTCTGAACGTTGCGTAGCGTCAGACCTGGAGTACACACTGATACACATTATGCGTATGCTTGCAGAGAGCAACATTTCTCCTCCGCGTTGCCGAGTTCAACAGATAGTGCATGAGGGAACAGCCATGAATATCCCCGCTGTCATTTTTAAAGATGCCGATAGTGTGTACGGTGTGAACGTCCCCGACATCAAAGGCGTCCACTCGTGGGGCGATAGCGTGGAAGACGCGCTCAACAACGTCCGGGCAGCCATCACCAGTCACATCGAGACACTGCTGGAGCTGGGCGAGCCAGTGGAAATAACGCAAAGCAAGATCGAAGCTCTACAGGCCAATCCTGAGCATGCGGGTGGCATCTGGGCACTGGTCCACCTCGACCTAGAAAAACTCGATAGCAAGCCCGAACGCATCAACATCAGCCTGCCGCGCTTTGTGCTGAGCAAGATCGACCGCTATGCGGCAGCGCGGCACGAGACGCGCAGCGGCCTGCTGTCGCGTGCGGCGCTCAGCTTGATCGAGGCCGAAGCCAAGGGAGGCGGAGTGCGGTGATGCCAATGACTTAACGGCAATCGATATCGATCTCGTTCTGCCCGGCCTTGCGGCCCTTCCTGTAGGTGAATTCGCAAAGGCTGACGCTGTCGTCCATTCTCCGAGACAGCGTGACTTCGCCATGCGCGCCGTAACTGCATTGCAGCCACTTGCCGTCTGGATAGGGGCCTTCCAGGCGGTAGCTGAGTATCGTACGCCCTTTCTTCGTGCGCTCCCCGCCGGGCACGAGCTGCCCCCTGCGCTCCGGTGCGCCGTCAATCGGCGCTGCGGCACTGAGGTAGAGCGGGCTGCCGATATATGGCGTCCAGCCAGCCGGCACGGCGTTCAGGCTGATCGAAGTCGCAGGCACGCTCTGCGGGCAGGCAAATGAGGCGGTCACGGCAGCATGCGTGAACACAGGGAAAATGCAGCCGGCGGCGCAAATCAACAAACGTTTATGTCGCATGGATGCTCCTCTATTCGATGACAAAAAAAGCATCGGCATTGTTGCTGGGATCGATATGCAGGCCATTCTTGTACTGGCCTTTGGAACGCAAGGTTCGCGAAGTCACGATGCCCAGGCGCTTCCCCGTCCACTGATCCATGACAATGATGCCGTCCAGCGTCTGCCCCATATACAGGGCGGCGTGATTGCCTTGTTGATGATTCGCATACTTCCCGTTGATAAATGTGGCAATGGCCGTGCCCTTGCGCAGCAAACGATTCCCCAGCACGGCTTCCCCCTGCTTCCAGGCCAATGTGGCAGGCGCACCCGCGTAGTGGCGAACCAGCGCAACGCATTGGTGGTTGCCGACCATGGTGGTTTTTTCCAGGTCGTCGACTTTGGTGTAGGTGTAGGGCATGGGATTCTCCAATGGCTAGAGGGAGAGTCTTACGATATATTGGAGAACTGGGAGGGGCTTGAGGGGTGACAAGGTTTGTGGGGGAGTTTGGGTACTCGGGGCGGCAGGCTGGGATATTGAGCTGAAGGGCCGAGTTCCGCTCAAAAATGGGAGAGGGGGATTCGAATCCTATACCATAAGCCGCATATATCCTAGATTATGGCAATTTGAAATTTCCATGTATCCCAAAACATCCCCCTTCTGACATATGCATCAGCTACTTGGGAAGCTTCTGCTCTGCCATTGAGCTACACGCCCGAACCTGCATTTTACGCAGCTTTCATCGCTGTTGGCAACATTGCAGCATGGTTGCTGTGATCGAAAATACGATGGCTGATTTCACCGAGGTGTGATGGCTTGTGTGAAAAGCCTACCTGCAAAACTGCGAGTAGTTAAAAACAACAATCCAAGTTGTACATTTCAAAGAATATATGCGTTAAGCATTTGCTTTTCCTTCTCGCAACATCCATAATCGACTAACTCAGTTACGCGCATAGTGGTTGTTACTTAGGAAACATACCATCGTCGGGCGTATCGCCAGACGGGAAATAATTGATATACATCGGCGGCACGAAACAGGCCACGCGCCCAACTCGCTCCGTCGTCACTCCTTGGGCGCGTGGCCTGTTTCGTGCCTGTAATTTATGGTAGCTGAGTCTGCCTATGACGCTAAAAGCAATTGAATCTTTTATTGCGACAGTCGACCCTAAAAGGGCGACTGTCGTTTCTTTTCCCGAGTTCATTGCGATATTCGGCGGTGCAATATCGCCTAAGAAAAAAAATAAAGCAAAATCTCAAAGAGACGCATTCGTTCGGTGGTGGACGGAAAATCGACAGGAACAGGTCGAATTATTATTACTTCCCGAAAATTACAGTGACTGGAATGAATTCAATACATACTCAGACCTATTGTTGTTTGAAAAGGATCTAGGATATTTAACTAGCGCCGTTCTAGTTTTTCTTGAAGCGCCAGGTGCAATTGCAGAGCTTGGGGCTTTTTCACAAATTAATTCTCTGAGTGAAAGGTTGGTTGTTGTCGTAAGAGACATTCATCACCCAGCAAAATCATTCATTAGCCTAGGACCAATTAGAAGTCTTGAGAAAACACAAAAACATGAAAATAGTGTTTGTGTGATTCCAAATGTAAAACCTGAAGACCTCCCAAAACACATTTCGGTTGTTATCGCTACATTGGATCAAAAACGAGCTCAGACCAAACCAAGTTCAACGTTCAACGCCGCAGATGCTCAGCATGAAATTATTTTAGTCCTCGATTTAGTTAACCTTTTCCTCGTTTGTCAAATTACAGAGTTACAGAAAATATTACTACATTTTGGCATAGAGATCAAAACAGCCAGACTTGACCAAATATTATTCCTTCTACAAAAGACAGAACTAATTTCTTACCGTCAGTACGGCAACAATCATTACTATATTCCAAAGAAATTCCGTAAAATTTACGTTGACTATACCACATCCAAACCTGGCATTAATTTCAAACGAGAAAGATTCAAAACAATTATTTGGAAAGAAATACAAAGCGACGCCTTCAGGAAAAGCATATTTGAATTGGAGAATGATGGGAGTAAAAAATCATGAGCATCATTGATAAAATGATGATTGATCTTCCATTTTCCAGTGATGAACTAATTCAGTTGATATCTACTGCCCGCTATCGTTACAAAGTGTTTCAGATCCCGAAAAGACAACCAAATAAATTTCGCACGATAGCTCAACCGTCAGCGGAAATAAAAATCATACAGTGCTGGTTGATGAAAAATATTCTTTCATCGTTACCTATTCATCAAAGTGCAACGGCGTATCGCCAAGGCCTGTCTATCGGTGACCATGCAACTACGCATGCTGGAAAGCGGTTCCTCCTAAAACTCGACTTTTCTGATTTTTTCCCGTCTATTTCTGCAAATGATGTACAAAAACACCTAACACAAGTTGGAAAAATTCCAGAAAATGATGCTCAATTTATAACTCGCGCTGTATGCTGGTACGATAGACTAAACAAAAAATTATGCCTTTCTATTGGAGCACCTAGTTCACCTTTATTATCCAATTCAATTCTATACGATTTTGACAGGAAAATTTCTCAATTATTACGAGGGAAAAAGATAACTTACAGCAGGTATGCTGATGATCTCGCTTTTTCCACGAACAGGGTTGACGTACTATCAACAATTCCCAAACAAATTCAAGAAATCGCCGATCAACTTTCATACCCTCGATTGAGAATAAACCATTCTAAGACGGTTTCAACATCCCGCGCTTGTCGTCAGTCCTTGGTGGGGCTAATTTTAACTCCTACTGGAGACGTTTCATTAGGAAGAGATAAGAAGCGAAGGCTTCGATCGGAGCTATATCGATTTTCAAAAGGGTTGTTGAATGAAATTGATCATCCACGATTACGTGGCGAGCTCGCGTTTGCTTGGTCTATTGAACCTAGCTATATTTTGTCGTTAGTTCGACAATTCGGCACTTCCATTTTCCGCGAATTAGATTTGCCCTTTGGCTCTGAAATAAAATAATGATTGAAATGATGTATCGTACCGTGCCAAATCAGACGCGCTATCATACTTTATAGAATTACTTCTAAAGTAAAGTTAGGTATTTAAGGTAATTTTTATAAATTTCACCCAATTGGACATACATGCGCCTCGCTTTTTTCTCAGTTACCAACTATCGAAGCATCATTGGAACACACCGAATCCCTATTGGCGATATTGCTGTTCTCCTAGGAAAAAACAACGAAGGAAAATCAAACATATTAAGAGCGCTAGCCATTTCTATGAAGATGTTGACGAACCATGGAACAAGACCGAGATCTATTCGTATTGGAACATTGAGTGACCGTGAGAGATTTATATGGAACCGGGATTTCCCCATTTCGCTACAAGGTCGAAAGAGTGGCTTGGAATCGAAATTTAGACTTGAGTTTTCCTTAGATGAACATGAAGTCAATGAATTTCGAAATGCCATCAAAAGCAATCTTAATGGAATTCTTCCGATTGAAATAAAAATTGGAAAAACGAACGAGCATGATATCCATGTACCAAAGAAAGGGCCAGGCGGAAACACACTATCTTCAAAGTCCGCAAAAATTTCTCAATATATTGCTGCAAAGATCGAATTTAATTACATTCCGGCCGTGCGAACGGAGGAACATGCCGAAGAAGTGGTACAAGAAATGCTCGCCGACGAATTGGCGAAACTTGAATCAGAGCCAAACTATATTGCAGCATTACAAGCTATTGCAGACCTTCAGGAGCCAATTCTGAAGCGGATTGGAAAATCAATAAAAGAATCATTGAATGAATTTTTGCCAAGTATTAGTAATGTATACGTTCAAGTGCCGCCTGCTGCACGACGTAGTGCACTGCGAAGTCAATGTAGAGTAGAGATTGACGATGGCACGCGAACATTACTTGAGTTTAAGGGCGATGGTGTAAAGAGCCTTGCTGTACTGGGCCTTTTAAGGGCGAAACGCAGATCGCTTGGCGCTGCCTCAATTATTGCAATTGAAGAGCCGGAATCTCATTTACATCCAGGGGCAATTCATAGTCTTCGTGAAGCGATTCTGAATTTGGTGCCGGAAAATCAAGTTGTTCTGACGACTCATTGCCCGCTATTTGCCGACCGTGATCAAATCTCGCGAAATATTCTAGTTGACGCAAATAGTGCAAAACCGGCGAAGACAATCGCAAGCATAAGAGAATTGCTTGGTATTCGATCTTCTGACAATCTTGTAAATGCAAGCCACGTCTTAGTAGTTGAAGGAAGTGAAGATGTAATAGCATTGAAAGCGCTATTACCAACACTGAGCAGTATCATTGGGAGCGCAATGAAGCAAAATCTTTTGGTAATAGAAGGTTTGGCTGGCGCGGGAAACCTATCATACAAGCTTAACATGTTAAGTAATGCACTATGTTCCGGCCATGTATTATTAGACCATGACGCTGCTGGGCGGCTTGGTTATGAAAAGGCTGAAAGAGACGGTCTTCTGAAAATTGCTGATCTTACTTTGGTTATATGCAAAGGTATGCAAAATTCAGAGCTCGAAGACTGCTTCAATGTTGATGTATATGCTGATGAAATCATGAGTAAATTCGGCGTGGATTTCAGATCGACCAGTTTCCGTGGGAATGAAAAATGGTCTGATCGGGCGAAAAAATCGTTTGAAAAATCAGCAAAACCTTGGGGTGACCGAATTAAATCTCAATTAAAAGATACAGTCGCTCGTGCTGTTGCTAAGTCTCCTTCTACCGCCCTAAATTCGCACAAACGAGCTTCAATTGATGCGTTAGTAAACGCTCTCGAAACAAAGCTAACCTTGAGTGGCGGCACGTAAAAGTAGGACAGGAGGGCACTTTTTCCTTGTCGGCCAGTCGGTCGGCGTGCCAAGTTGTTGGGCACAGGCGGGCCATCAACGGCATCAGATCGACTTCGCGGTCGTCCACGTACACTAGACGCGTGTCGGCAAGCGCGGTGGCCATCTCGGTAATGCGCTCGTAGCACTCGATCCAGCGCAGGCGTTCCTTTGGGCCAGCCGCGCTGACCGTTCTCATTCTTCAACGTGCGCGCCCACATCCACGCGTTCGGCACACCCAGCGGGCGGGCGCTAGGGCGTACCGGCGTAGGTTGGATGCACGTACTTGCAGCGCTGGGCCTCGTACGCGCGAGTTCAGATCCACCATTTGGACACGGATTGGTGCAGTGGTTGGAGTAGAAGACCTTAGGTCTTTGTCGGCAGCATCGCGTGCCGAGGACGTGTGTTCGTTGCTCGAATTGACTGGGCTTCTGCAGTGCTCAATGCATCAGCCCGTGTCCAAATGGCAGACCGGCCCCTGGTCCCTGCCGTGACCCTCGTCCCTGCCGGTGCAATTCGTCTCGGAAGTTGCGGCGGCGAAGTAAGATTGATTTTTCTCCAAGTAAGAGGTGAAATGGCTATGGGCAAATGGCACAAGTTGGGTATCATTCGAGGCAGGCACAACGGTTAGCGTGCCACGGAAACCCTGTCGCTGCCAGCGAAGGCGTTAAGCTCAACGCAATCACTCCGGTATTAATAAAATGTCAAGTAGCTTCTTTTTTCTCAAAGCCGATAAAAGTCAGTTAAATCAAGAATTTATTGATAAAGTTGAGGCTGATGCCATCTCTCGAAAAGAGCAGACCTATATAATTGATCGCCCATTGGGTGATAATCGCTATACATATTCACATGAAGCCGCATTGGTGGTGCTTACGCCGCGACGCAAACTTAGTTTTGTTGATTTTTCTGGAAATAGTGATTCCTTTGGCGATTTTGTTGAAGACTTCCTTGAGGATTTAGCTTCAATCTCGGACAAGTATCGATATAAGGAAGCTATCGGTCGACCACGTTCTTGGAAAAATGATCTGGTTTTAGAAATTCAAGCTACTGATCTAAATGCTTTTGATGAGTGGGAACAGAATTCGAAAATTGAAGACCCAGCTAAGCAAAGAATTGCTGAGTTGCTCGTTTCTTTACTAACTGGCAGCATTAATGATATTGAACGAGTAAGAGCCGATCTGCCCGCGAGTTTACTAGACCGCGTAAAAAGAAAGATTTTGCTTTTTGATGGAGATCAGACTCGTTTTATTTATGAAAAACGTGATAACAAAATAGTTAGAATTCAGGGGTTATCCGGGACTGGCAAGACTGAGTTGTTAATGCATAAGCTTCGTGATCTTTATGTAAACACTCCTAAGTCTACGATTCTTTTTACCTGTCATAACCGAATATTGGCCGATAATTTAGCCAAACGAATCCCTGATTTCTTCAACTTCATGAAAGTTGAAGAACAAATCGCATGGGAAGAGAGGCTTTGGTGCTTTCACGCATGGGGCTCAACTAACGCTCCAAATTCGGGAGCCTATCGTCTGATTTGTGAGAAATACGGTCTTCAATTTCATCGATACAGTCATTACATGACTTTTGATCGAGCTTGTAAGGAAGCGCTAGTAGAACTAAGGACACGTGGCGCAGTCGAGCCTGTCTTGGACTATATCTTAATTGACGAGAGTCAGGATTTTCCGGACTCATTTATAGAATTATGTGAACTAGTAACTCGAACAACTGTTTACGTTGCAGGTGATATCTTCCAAAGTATTTTCGACGAAAATATCGCCCCATCTATTGCACCAGACTATTTATTGAGCAAATGTTATAGAACTGATCCGAGAACATTAATGTTCGCTCATGCTATTGGTATGGGATTGTTTGAGGAATCTAAGCTCCGCTGGCTTGAAGATAATGAATGGCAGGCTTGCGGATATGTAGTTCAGCAAGCTGCGCATGGCTCGTTATATCGATTAACCAGAGAACCATTGCGGCGCTTTGAGGACATAGATAACAACATTCCAAGCGTGATTGTAGATTCCGTAGCGGGACCTTTCTGGGATGCTATCGGAAGTGGGATTATCGATGCAATTAAGCAACTAGCGTTGGAGCATCCGACATTAACACCGGATGATGTCGGGATTATTTTGCTTGATTCTGGGAACGTCGTTTACTCATTAGCTGACCATCTAGAGGTGTCGATTCGTAGGGAGTTAGGTTGGACAGTAAATAAAGCTTATGAAACCAAGCGGCGTCGGAAAGGTCAACTCTTCGTTAGCAATCGTAACAATGTTAAGGGCCTTGAGTTTCCTTTTGTGATCTGCGTCAGCGAACAAATATCACCAAGTTACAAGTATCGAAATGCTCTTTACATGACTTTAACCCGATCATTTATCCAATCACGCCTTATTGTATCTGCTGCCTACAACGCAGCAGTCTTGCCTCGAATATTGGATGGACTGCAACGGATTAATAACGAAGGATGTATCGAGGTTTCCCCACCAGGTGAGTCGGAGAAGGCTAGGATTAAGACTACGATTCGAGTAACTGCTAGTTCAATGCCTTTCTTTGATGTGGTGGAAAGAGTATTTGATGAAATGGGAGTACTCCCTATCTTGCGTCAGCCGCTTTTCGATGCAATTAAGCTTGTTGGCGAAGATGTGGATATCGACAATATTAGGGAGACAGTAACTTTCCTGTATCCGAAAATGCTTGGTCGGGGAGGCGCTGGTGAAGCGCTTTGACTTGATGATCGATAGATATCAAGCTTTGCATTTCTTGAAGGCAGTGCGAGCGAAACGCGATATTATCGTTTTATGGATGACTGCAATAAAATCATTTCTTGTAAATCAGCCGACCACTGAGGCTCAATCTGAAGCACGCTTATCTATTGTCATTATGTCGATGAGTCGGCTATTTTGCGAATTGAATGGGGGTGGCAAGATATTTTCAATATCGTTTCCCTTTGCTGTCCGCTTCGAGCGTGGAGAGTATACATTCACTTCTAGAGAAGGTGTGCAAATTGACAATCGGGTTAGCTCACAAATTATTGCCTTGGTAGAAAGCGGAACTCTGCAAGCGGCTGATTTTTCCCACTTCATTGATCCGATAATAGAAGCAGTCGATGTCGATCCGCTGTTATGGAGTTTATTTAGAGAGTTAATGTTAGCTGAGGATGCCTATATTCGGTATGATTGGGACTTGGAGCGCATTGATGGACACCGACACCCAGAACATCATCTAGATCTGTACTACTCGCAAGGATCATCCTTTAAAATTGGGCTTCGTGGTGAATTGAGTCATGACATGATGGTATCAATTCTCAACATCGAGAGTGATTGTCACTACCTTCGCCCAGCACTAGAGTAAGCAGACTAGCTTTCCTACGCAATCTTAGGTGGATCCTCTTTTCGCAAACGATGCCTAATTTTATTGATATCTTCTGCAGGTTCGAGCTTTTCCGGCATAGTACCTCCGATATCAGCGATCGCTTTGCGCACTTTCTGTCCAACCTCAAAGTGTGCGGCATTCGCGTTGAACTTGCCCCTTATACCCTCACGGCGCAGTTTTTCTTCAGCTTGAGTAAGACGGAAGAGATTGGCCGCTAACTCTGTGCTACCCATGTGATCTAGAATCTTTGCGTTCCCCGTGAGTCGCTTTGCGTTTTTGATGCCCATGGCATTTAGTCCATTGTAAAGGCCACGATAGCCAGAATTTTGAAACTCTGCATATTCCATTGGCTGAATTACTCCAGCGTCTTTTGCCGCATCTGCCAAGTCCTTATTGTGCACAGAAATGTCATTGCGCAGCGATAGGCGGCGCTGCTGTTCGACAAGTTGCTCATCGTATTTATTTTTTAGTTCTTGACGGCGAGTCTGTACCGCAAAATATGTTTGAGCAAAAGCTACCTGTTTTTTCTTGGAGTCGGCGTTTTGTGCGATTAAGTAAGCGCCGTATCTGGTGACATGGATATCGTAAATACGCGACTCTATTCCTGCTTGCGTTTCAACTTTTTCGCTTATTTCCGCGAAATGCTCATTAATGGTGAGTCCACTTTGGTTGCAAGCTATGTATGCGCGCTGTATGACGCCCTCGAAGCTTTTCCAAGCTCCGTAGCCGAACAGTCCCATTAATTCAAGCGCACTCCAATATTCGACATTCTCAGCAGTCATCTTCGCTGCATTTTCGAATCCTGCGATTACTTCCTCTGATGTGCCATGAAACGGCGGTTCTTCCGTAATAGACTGCACGACTGGAACGGCAGCTTTAATCATCTCTGCTGTAGCGTCTCCTGGCGTGGGAAACTCTATCTCCCCCTTCAGCATGCGGCGAATGTTTTCGAGCGCAGCTTTAGCCGTTTGACTAGGTACAGTCGTGCCTTCTTCGTCCTTAGACATAAAACCACCTCAGTTGTGCTAAAGCTCGATTTTATACCTGTTCTATCAAACTGAGCACAGCGAAAGGATGACATTGAGCTTAGGATTGCTTTGATGCATCCCATCCAAGGCAAATACAACAAGCACTTATCACATCAATAACGCCCTCTGGTTAGCTATAAGTTGATGAGGCGCTACTGATCAAGCAGAATTCAATCGTCGTCTCAAGCGACTCCACGGCTTGCATCTATACAGCGCTGCTGCCACTGAGCGATTTCCTCTGCGTCCCAGGCAACAGACTTGGGGCCGATGGGAATCGGCGCTGGCAACACGCCCGCCTTCACCTTGCGCCAGATTGTGGCGCGGGACCAGCCGGTGGCCTCGATGACCGCAGGCAAGCGGAGGAATTTTTTAGTCGTGGTCATAAGATTCTCCTTCGATTGATGAACAGCAAACAATGGAGAGTCATGCCGACTCTCCGCGATGGTTCCAGCAGCGCCAGGGCTGCACCCTTTACATATCTTCCGCTCCATGCGCTGCTGCCCTGATACAAGTGGGCGGTCATCTCCCCAGGTAGATAGACGTGACCTGTTCACGACCATGCCCCATCTCCACCGAAATCTTCATCCGCGCAGCGTGATCTGCGAGTTTTTGTGAAGTATCCAGCTGTCTGGACGTCGCGCCGCCACATGCTGGACTAGGTCGGCCAGTCAGTTCGGCATAGCGCCGCTGCGCGTACTCATGGCGCAGCCCATGCACGCCATGGATACCCGCCTTGTCGCACTGCGCACGAAAGCGGTTCAACTGATCCCGATAACGCAACTGCGCCGGAATCAGGCTGCCTTTTCCCGCCAGCGACTTGGCCGCTTCCAGCACGGCGCGCTGCTGCATGGTGGTAATCGGCACCTCCCGGTATTTGCTACCCTTAGTCCAGCTATCCTGCAGCCGCAGGATGTTCCCGCCATCGGCCCATCCCGGCTTGATTTTGATGCTTTCCTCGCGCCGCAAACCAAACGCCGCCTGCAACTGCAGGGACATGCGCGTATACGGATCATTCACGCGGGCCAGCGTGTCGGCGTCGAGCACCTTCGCCTTCGAGACGTTGGTGACAAACACCCGCTCCGCGATGCCATATTCGCCGTTGGTGCGCGCGATGATGTTCTCCTTGCCGATCTTCTCGGCCCACCAGCGCAAAGCGCTCATGCGATTCTTGATCGTTCCGGTACTGACGCCATCCTGCTTCCACTTGTCGAGCAGCGCCGCCACATGCTTCGGCTTCAGACTGTCCACGCTCATCTGCTGGAAGCCCCGCTCCGCCAGGTCGTTGGCGCACAGGTTTAATAAGCGCTCGCGGTCGGCCTGCGTCGCAAAGCTGCCATCCCGGTTGCGGTGACACAGTTGCTTGAGCTGGTAGTTCAGGTCGCGCATGGCAAAGTCATCCCTTCGATCTTGGGTTTCCAAATCAATGTTGCGTGGTGTAATGCTGTCTGGTAAGTGTTTCTGGCCACCCTCACTGCCTCGGCAGAAAAGGTTGAATCAAGGGCCTCGGGACACCACTCCCGTGTATACGGTTGCTGTTGCTGCCTGCCCGCGCCGCATGCGCGTGTGGCACCGCTGCGCGCTCCCGGAGGAAGCTGCCGCAGCGGGGACCAATCACCCAGGGTCCATGGAGTGCACATCGTGCACGGATCAACTTCTATTAATCAGCCCATAGCGGGCAAAGGACATCGCAGGGCTTGCCTGCGATGCGGGGCGCCTGGCCCCGTCACTGAACACCATCACGCGGTGGAATGCCGCTTGCCACCTGGGCCTATGCCGTCGGCGGCGCATCGTCACTGGCAGCACGCCGCCAGTAACGACGCGCGCACGCAGCCATGGCATGTGACGGCATACATGCCAGCATCGCACTCGCGGTGACGATACTGGCGACTCTGAAGCACATGCGCTGGCGGCAGCCGCGATGGCATCGCATCGCTGGCATTTCTGCTAACGGTGCGGCTTGCGGCAAAGCCATGCTGTGCTTCATACGGTGCGCTACCTCGCGGGGCATGCGAACCAATCGGGGCAGGAGTCTTGCTCCTGTTTGAGGAAGCGCCCACCGGGCGCAATCATCCAGACAATCCGTCTTGCGGACTGTGGGATATGAAGACGCTGAAGGCAGCGCTTTATCGTGCCGAGATGTGCATGCTTCTGCATGGCCCGGCGATATATCTAGCAGAAACTGCTATGTATCATGGTGGCGGGTAACGACCGCAACGCCTATGCCGCTAAGCACAGGGACATGCTCGATGCATGCCCTCGTGGGAGCGATTCCCACATAAGAGAGCTTCATTCTATGCCTGATATCGACGTTTGCAAGTGGTTCGTTTCGTCAAGTGCGCTTTTCGTAGTACACAGATTGCGACCGGCGCGGACTGGGCTGGTGCTACTGGCATTGACCGGCAGCGTTGCAGCCCGGACAAAGGCTCCGATAGCTAGTCAATATAATTTGTCTTTGGGGGCCGCTTGCTTGATAAGCGCATCCGTGAGGCGCAGTATATACTTAGACATGGTGCCCTCCTGTTCCGCCATCCCGGCTGAATTCCCCGCTGACCAGCGTTAATCTTGGCGTCTGCGGCGGCTCTCCCTTGCCGCTGACGGCATCGATGTAGTCGGCCCAATCCTGCATCATCTTGCGCCGTTCCGCCAGGAACTGCGCCCGGTCATAGGCACTGGCCACCTTATCCTTCGGTGCATGCGCCAGTTGCCGGTCCACGACTTCATGCCGGTAGCCCAGGCGTTCCTTGATGGTGCTCATGGCCAGCGCCCGGAAGCCGTGGCCGGTCATCTTTCCCTTGTATCCCATGCGTCCAAGCGCCACCAGTATCGTGTTATTGCTGATCGGCTTTTCGTGGTCGCGCTGATTCGGGAACAGGTACTTGCTGCGGCCCGTGATCGCGTGCAGTTCGCGCAGCAGCTCCAGCGCCTGGCGCGACAGGCAGACGTGATGGTTGGTCATATCCGGATTGACGGTCAGCTTGCCGCGCTTCATGCGCTGCCATGGAATGATCCACTCGCCGCGTTCCAGGTCGATTTCACTCCAAGGCGTCTCGATCAACTCGCTGGTACGCACAAAGCACAGCAGCATCAGCCGCAGCGCAATGCGCGTCGGCGCGAACATGCGTGCTTCGTTGCGGTCCAGAATGGCCAGAAACTTCGGCAGTTCATCGGTTTCAATGGCGGCGAAGTGTCCGGCACGGACGGTCTTCAACACATCCTTCATATCGGTGACCAGATTACTCTCTGTGAATCCGCATTGAATCGCGTAGCTGAAAATTGACGCACATACCGCTTTCTGGCGATGGGCGATTTCGCTTGCGCCGCGCTCCTCGATCTTGCGCAGTGCAGCGATTACATCGAGGTGCTTGAGTTCATCGATGGGCCTGCGGCCGATGGCCGGGAAGATATCTGCCTCCAGCCGTTGCAGGACGTTCTTGGCGGTGCGCTCGCTCCAGGTCGGCACCTTGTTGGCGTGCCACTCGCGGGCAATCTTTTCAAATGTGTTGGCGGCGCGCTCTTTCAACAGCCGCTTGGCATCATCGCGGTGCTTTCCGGGATCGATCCCTTGCAGCATCAGGCGGCGGGTCTCCAGGCGCTTTTCGCGAGCATGCTGCAGCGTGATTTCCGGATATGGGCCGAAGGTCAGCAAGTTGTCCTTGCCGTTGGCCTGTCGGAACTTGAAGCGCCAGATGCGCGAACCGCTTGGCGTCACCTCGATATACAAGCCGTCGCCATCAAACAGTTTGTACAACTTCTCGCGTGGCTTGGCGTTCCTGATACGAGCGTCAGTCAGCGGAGCAATGATCTTGGGCATGATGCACCTCCACGTCAACGTGTTGAAAGAACACTATAGACAAGATGGCGCAAATTAAAAGAGTAGACGATCAAAGGTATGGTGCCGATCCCGCATCACCTACCCTAAAAAAAGCGCAATGCATTGAAATGGGCTGACACGGCCTGAGACGCCGAAAAACGAAAAAACCGCTTAGAATCAAGCCCTAAGCGGTTTTTGAGGGACTTCCTGAGACGTCCTGATCTTACTTAATTACTATCCGTGGCGGAGAGAGGGGGATTCGAACCCCCGATAGGCTATGAACCTATACACGCTTTCCAGGCGTGCGACTTCAACCACTCATCCACCTCTCCTGCAGGCAATGCGTCGACTTGCTCGCATTGCGTACTATTTCTCGCTTGTCGCGAAGCCGCAGATTATAGCAAAGATTCTACGGACTGCCAAAGTTATTTACCGTGGGGTAAAAGTTAAATCACACAACGACAAGCCGCGGCCCAATACAGGCAGTGGTCGGCCCCCGCAGGGACCGACCTTTCATTACGACGCTTCCTTCAACTGCTCCAGGATGGCCGGGTTTTCCAGGGTCGAGACGTCTTGCGTGATCGTCTCGCCCTTGGCCAGCACGCGCAGCAGGCGGCGCATGATTTTGCCGGAGCGGGTTTTCGGCAGGTTGTCGCCGAAACGGATTTCCTTCGGCTTCGCGATCGGGCCGATTTCCTTGCCGACCCAGTTGCGTAGCTCCAGGGCCAGCTTCTTCGCTTCCTCGCCTGTCGGACGCGCTTGCTTGAGCACAACGAAGGCGCAGATCGATTCGCCTGTCGTGTCGTCCGGACGGCCTACCACGGCTGCCTCGGCCACCAGCGGGTTGGCCACCAGGGCCGATTCGATTTCCATCGTGCCCATGCGGTGGCCCGACACGTTCAGCACGTCATCGATGCGGCCCGTGATGGTGAAGTAGCCCGTGTCCTTGTTGCGGATGGCGCCGTCGCCTGCCAGGTACATCTTGCCGCCCAGTTCTTCCGGGAAGTAGCTGGACTTGAAACGCTCGGGGTTGTTCCAGATCGTGCGGATCATCGATGGCCATGGGCGCTTCACCACCAGGATGCCGCCCTGGCCGTTCGGCACGTCCTGGCCCGCTTCGTCGACGATGGCGGCCATGATGCCCGGCAATGGCAGGGTGCAGGAACCGGGGACCATCGGCGTCGCGCCCGGCAACGGGGTGATCATGTGGCCACCCGTCTCCGTTTGCCAGAAGGTATCGACGATCGGGCATTTCTCGCCGCCGATATGCTTGTAGTACCACATCCACGCTTCCGGATTGATCGGCTCGCCGACCGTGCCCAGCAAACGCAGGCTGGTCAGGTCGTAGTTGCCTGGATGGACTTTCGGGTCCACGTCGGCTGCCTTGATCAGCGAACGGATGGCCGTTGGCGCTGTGTAGAAAATGCTGACGTTGTGTTTTTTGATGGTTTCCCAGAAACGGCCCGCGTTCGGGTAAGTCGGGATGCCTTCGAACACCACTTGCGTGGCGCCCACGGCCATCGGGCCATACGCGATGTAGCTGTGGCCCGTCACCCAGCCGATGTCGGCCGTGCACCAGAACACGTCGTCAGGCTTGATGTCGAAACTCCACTTCATCGTCAGCGCGGCCCACAGCAGGTAGCCGCCGCTCGAATGCTGCACGCCCTTCGGCGTGCCCGTCGAGCCGGAGGTGTACAAGATGAACAATGGATGCTCGGCATCGACCCATTCCGGTTCGCATTGCGCGCTCTGGCCTGCGACCAGGTCGTGCAGCCATGTGTCGCGGCCAGCCACCATCGGCAAGTCGCTGCCCGTGCGTTTATACACGATGACGTTTTTCACGGTATCGCAGCCGCCCAGCGCCAGCGCTTCGTCGACGATGGATTTCAATGGCAACTTCTTGCCGCCGCGCAATTGCTCGTCGCCCGTGATGACGGCCACGGCGCCCGCGTCGATGATGCGTTCCTGCAAGGATTTTGCGGAAAAGCCGCCGAACACGACGGAGTGGGTGGCGCCGATGCGCGCGCAGGCTTGCATGGCGGCAACCCCTTCGACGGACATCGACATATAGATGATGACGCGGTCGCCCTTGGCGATGCCCTTGGATTTCAGGCCGTTGGCGAACTTGCAGACTTTTTCGTGCAGTTCTTTATAGGTTGCCTTGGTAACGGTGCCGTCGTCCGCTTCGAAGATGATGGCCGTCTTGTCGCCCCGGCCATTTTCGATGTTGCGGTCCAGGCAGTTGTACGACACGTTCAGCTGGCCGTCTTCGAACCATTTGTAGAACGGGGCATTGTCTTCGTTCAGGGTGCGGGTGAACGGCTTTTTCCAGCTCAGGTTTTCGCGCGCCAGTCTGGCCCAGAAGCCTTCGTAGTCGGTTTCCGCCTCTTTCACCATGGCGTGGTACGCGGCCATACCGGAAATGGTGGCTTGTGCGGCAAAGGCCGCCGATGGTTCAAATACGCGCGACTCTTCTGGTCCTTGCTGCTGCGTGCCCTGTCCTTGGTTTTCTGTAGCGGCCATGCTTGTCTCCAGTGTAGTAATTGTTTGCTAACACGATAAGCGCCATGTCTTACGGACGCCTTACATTGCGCATTTTCTGCAGCGTTTTCCTCCGTCAAGGCTAACCATAAGCGCCTTCGGCGATGGGCGTCAAGGGGACGCCGTACAGTATTTTCACTGGGAAAATGCCTGGCGCGCCGAAGCTTCAATACCACTTTGTGTTTCATCAAACCCAATAATACAGAGCAAGGCCATGCGCAGTAATCGACAGCAAGTGTAAAATGTCGGGCATGCCAAAAATTGGTATTTACTCCCCCAGGAACCCCTACATGATCGACCACCTACCACCGTCTGCCAAACATACCAAGCTGCATCCATTGTCCGCCTTCATCTTCATGTCGCGCTGGCTGCAGTTGCCGCTGTACCTGGGCCTGATCCTCGCACAATGCGTGTATGTCTTCCATTTCTGGGTGGAATTATCTGACCTGATCGGCGCCGTGTTCGGCAATGATGCAGCCCTGCAGCACGTACTGACGGCCGTCGCCGTGCCCGGCAGCGCCCTGCCGACCAAGCTGAACGAAGCGACCATCATGCTGGTGGTATTAGGCCTGATCGACGTGGTCATGATTTCGAACCTGTTGATCATGGTCATTATTGGCGGCTACGAAACCTTCGTTTCGCGCATGCACCTCGATGACCACCCAGACCAGCCGGAATGGTTGTCGCATGTAAATGCTTCCGTGCTGAAGACGAAATTGGCGATGGCCATCATCGGCATCTCGTCCATCCACCTGCTGAAGACTTTCATCAATGCCAACTCCTACAAGATGGAAGTGATCATCGCGCAGACGGTGATCCACATGGTCTTCATTATTTCCGCCATGGCGATCGCGTACACCGACCGCATCATGACGGTGACACAGAATCAAGCACGACCGCATTAAACCCAAAGCCCATGACTGCCAGCAGCGGCCATGGGCTTTGTCACTCCAATGCAGTAACTAGTATTAGTAAAGAGTCTTACCCTTCTTATCTACCGCGAGAACACCATGACTGTCATAAAGCAAGAAGACCTGATCGAATCCGTCGCCGCAGCGTTGCAGTACATTAGCTACTACCACCCTGCTGATTACATCGAACACCTGGCGCGCGCCTATGCGGCCGAGCAAAGCCCGGCGGCAAAAGATGCGATCGCGCAAATCCTGACCAACTCGCGCATGTGCGCGGAAGGCAAGCGTCCTATTTGCCAGGACACGGGTATCGTCAACGTCTTCCTGAAAATCGGCATGGGTGTGCGCTTCGAAGGTTTCAGCGGCACGGTTACCGACGCCGTCAACGAAGGCGTGCGCCGCGCGTACAACTTCGACGACAACAAGCTACGCGCCTCCATCGTGGCCGACCCGCATTTCGACCGCAAGAACACCAAGGACAACACGCCAGCCGTCGTGCACATGGAATTGGTTGAAGGCAATACCGTCGACGTGAAAGTGGCTGCCAAGGGCGGCGGTTCGGAAAACAAGTCGAAGATGATCATGATGAACCCGTCCGACTCGCTGGTGGACTGGGTCATGAAGACCGTGCCGACCATGGGCGCCGGCTGGTGCCCGCCTGGCATGCTGGGCATCGGCATCGGCGGCACGGCCGAAAAAGCCATGCTGATGGCAAAAGAGGTGTTGATGGAAGACATCGACATGTTTGAGCTGAAACAACGCGGCCCACAAAATAAACTGGAAGAATTGCGTATCGAGCTGTGCGACAAGATCAACTCGCTGGGCATCGGCGCGCAAGGCCTGGGCGGCCTGACGACCGTGCTCGACGTCAAGATCATGATGCACCCGACGCATGCCGCGTCGAAGCCCGTCGCCATGATCCCGAACTGCGCCGCCACGCGCCACGGCCACTTCGTGCTGGACGGCTCGGGCCCTGCCTACATGGAACCGCCATCGCTGTCGTCGTGGCCGGAAGTGCACTGGACGCCGGACACGGAAAAATCCAAGCGCGTCGACCTGAACACCCTGACGAAGGAAGAAGTCGCTTCGTGGACGCCGGGCCAGACCTTGCTGTTGAACGGCAAGATGCTGACGGGCCGCGACGCCGCACACAAGCGCATCCAGGACATGCTGGCCAAGGGCGAAGAGTTGCCGGTCGACTTCAAGAACCGCGTAATTTACTACGTCGGCCCCGTCGACCCTGTGCGCGACGAAGTGGTCGGCCCGGCCGGCCCGACGACCGCCACCCGCATGGACAAGTTCACCGACATGATGCTGGAACAGACGGGCTTGATCGCCATGATCGGCAAGGCCGAACGCGGTCCCATCGCCATCGAATCGATCCAGAAACACCAATCGGCCTACCTGATGGCCGTGGGCGGTTCCGCCTACCTGGTGTCGAAAGCCATCAAGGGTGCGAAAGTGCTGGGCTTTGCCGACATGGGCATGGAAGCCATCTACGAATTCGACGTCGTCGACATGCCGGTGACGGTGGCCGTGGACTCGAAAGGCACCTCCGTGCACAACACGGGCCCGAAAGAGTGGCAGGCGAAGATCGAGCAACTCAATAGCGTCAGCAAGATTCCCGTGACGGTCGCTTAAACAAGCACTACCATTAACGCCGCGCGGCAACACAGCGCGGCGTTTTTTTTTATCTTCTTCGGCTTTATATGACTTCTATTGCAAGCAATGCCCGCCCGGACGCCCCCATCGGCATTTTTGACTCCGGCGTGGGCGGCCTGTCGGTACTGCGCCATATCCGCGCGCAGCTGCCGCAGGAAGACCTGATCTACTTTGCCGATTCCGGCTATGCCCCGTATGGCGACAAGACGGAACAGCAAGTGATCGACCGTTCGCTGGCGATCACCGCCTTTTTATTGCAGCAAGGCGCGAAGGCGCTGGTCGTGGCCTGCAACACGGCCACCATCGCCGCCATCAAGGCGCTACGCGCGCGCTACCCCGACCTGCCCATCGTCGGCGTCGAACCGGGCTTGAAACCGGCGGCAGGCATCAGCCGCAACGGCAAGATCGCCGTGCTGGCCACGGAACGCGCCTTGCGCGGCGACAAACTGCTGGCCTTGCGCGAGCAGGTGAGCGCCGCCACGGGCGCCACGTTCATCTTGCAGCCGTGCATCGGCCTGGCCGACCGCATCGAGCAATGCGAGCTGGGCACCGATCCGCTGGACGCCACCAGCGCCATGCTCGAGCGCTACATCGCCCCCATGCTGGAACAAGGCGTCGACACCTTGGTGCTGGGCTGCACGCACTACCTGTTCGTGCAGGACGCCATCGAACGCACGGTGCGCGCCCACACGCGGGAAACGATCACCCTGGTGGACACGGGCGACGCGGTGGCGCGCCAGCTGGCCCGCCTGCTCGATGCAGCAAGCTTGCGCCGCATCAACAACGACGCGCCACGACTGCAAGGCTACACGACGGCCAAGGTCGAGTCCCTGGCGAAAGCCTTCGCCGGTTTGCTGGACTTGCAGCCGCCCGTCGAACACCTGTCCGTGTGAGCTGGGTGAGCAAAAGCGACCGTTTTCATGCAATCTTTCGATTCTTTAAAAAAGACTGCATTTAGATTTGCCACTTTGCCGAGTTCTTTGTATAATTCGGCACCTGTTCAGCAAAACAGCTAAACAGGTAAGTAAGACAGTGGTGGCTGTAGCTCAGTTGGTAGAGTCCAGGATTGTGATTCCTGTTGTCGTGGGTTCGAGCCCCATCAGCCACCCCACAGAATAATGAAGAGCCCGGTTTTCGAACCGGGCTTTTTCTATTCCGGCGCCGCTTTTCTTCATTCTCCGATACCGGCCCCGGTATCGCTTCCTGCAAAAAATTCATTAGTGCAAATTTGACCATCGCCCTACTCTGGGGTGCGGCCTGGACCGCCCCATAAAAACAGTACGGAGACAACGATGAAGCAAATCCTGACAGCACTGTGCCTGATGTTCTGCGCCCATGCGCACGCGATCAACCTGACGGGGGTGCCGAACGCGCACGACCCCGGCACCCTCACGCGCGACGGCGACACGTATTTCAATTTCACCACGGGCGACGGCATCTGGTATTCCACCTCGACGGATCTGCTGAAATGGTCGGCCGGCCCCGGGCCCGTGTTCAGCACGCCGCCGGCCTGGATCGCCAATAAGATCCCCAACTTCAGCGGCTCGTACTGGGCGCCCGACGTGATCCACATGAATGGCTACTATTATCTGTACTACTCGGTATCCACCTTCGGCACCTCCGTGTCGGCCATCGGCGTGGCCCGCTCGGCCTCGCTGAAAAACCCCAACTGGACGGACCTGGGCATCGTCGTGCAATCGTATGGGGGCGGCGCGGAAATCAATGCCATCGACCCGGCCCTGTTCCGCGATCATGACGGCAAGGTCTACATGTCGTACGGCTCGTTCTTTGGCGGCATCGGCGTGACGGAAATCAACCAGGCCACGGGCAAGACGAGCGGCAACGTCACCACCATCCTCGGTGGCGGCGGCAAGGATATCGAAGCGCCCTACATCACGCACGACGGCGAGTATTACTATCTGTTCGTCAACCGCGGCAAATGCTGCCAGGGCGCGGCCAGCACGTATTACGTGGAAGTGCAGCGCGCCAGCAGCGTGACGGGGCCGTACAGCGGCACGCGCACGCTGCTGCCTAACCTCGATGGCAAATACAAGGGACCGGGCCATATCGGCATGCTCAAGCAGGATGGCTGCAACTACACCTCGATCCACTACTACGACGTCAATGACAATGGCGCGGCCAAGCTCGATATTTTGAAGATGACATATGACAGCGGCTGGCCCAGCCTGACGCGCAATTTCTCTGTCGCCAGCTGCGGCGGCATCTCGGACGGCCCCACGGTGCTACGCTCGCGCCTGAGCGGCAAGGCGCTGGCCGTGGCGGGTGCCGGCACGGCGAATGGCGCACTGGTGCAGCAGCAAACCTATACGGGAGCAAAACACCAGCAATGGTATGTGGTAGGACACGGCGATGGCTACTATAGCCTGATCAATGCGAACAGCCTGCTGGGCCTGGACGACTACAACAATTCGACCATGGCCGGCACGAATATCGCCCAATGGAGCTACTGGGGCGGACTGGGCCAGCAATGGCGCTTCGCCAGCCCCGCGTCCGGCTACCAGACAATTACCAACCGCTACAGCAACCTGACCCTGGACGTCCTGAACCTGAGCACGTTGGAAAACGCGCAAATCATCCAGTGGAACCTGACCAATGCGAATAATCAGCAGTGGTCGCTGAGCCGGCCCTAACAGACGAACAGTATCCCGGCAGCATGGCACTGCCGGGGCGTCCTCTCAGCGGGCGGGGAGCAGGCCCAGCAAAAACTCGCGCGCCCGCGCTGAACTTGGCGAGCGCGACGAAGGATGCTGGATGCGATAGCAATCCCTGTGGTCCAGCGGGAACTGCCACAATTGCGCATTCGGTATGCCATCCTCGACGTAATCGCAGCCCAGCGCCTTGCCCTGCGCATCGCGGGCCAGCGGAAAGAAATCGCGCCGATGTCCGGCCGTGGCGCTGCCATTGGCAAAGATGATGATCTCGGGCTGAAAGAAAGCGATTTGTACATCCAGCAGCAGTTTGGAGTACTTCTTGATGACCTCAAAATGCCGACATTTGACGGGACTACCTTTATTCCACGCCATGCACAGCAGATTGGCATAGATCAAGCCATCACTGCCCGAACGCCGGGCCACCGCGCGCGTGAAATTATGAAAGGCACGGCCCTTGATATCCGCGCGTGACAATTGCTGCGCAAAATAAGCCTGATGCACGGCCATCGACCGCTCGACATAGTACTCCAGCGAACTAAAACGCTCCCCTAGCGGCAACACATTCCATTGCCGCGTTTCGCAGCCCACGATCATGATGCGCTGCCGGGCCTCCAGCCAGTTGGGCGGAATACTGGGGAGAAAGAGACCCGAGAGCTTTTCCGCATCGGCATGCGGCGCATGGCGATGCAGCAAGGCCGTATCAAAATCGGCCAGTACGCCCAGATAGCGGCTGGCCAGGTCGGTGCTTGCAGCTTGCTGCGGGGAATGCATGGTCATTGCGTGCCTGTGTCCGGATGCCCGGGGATGGGCCGCAAACCATAGCACACATTTCAGCCCGCCAGCACCGACTGCACCGTCGTCGCCAGGTCTTCCAGGCGCACGGGTTTCACGAGGAAGTGGCGAAAGCCCACGGCCAGCGCGTCGTCCATGTACATGGGCAGGCTGTGGCCGGTGACGGCGATCAGCACGGCGTTGGCCGTTTCGGGGTTGTGGTGCAGGCGGCGGCCGATTTCGATGCCGCTGATGCCGGGCATTTCGATGTCGAGGTAGACGGCGTCGGGCACGCACAGCTTGACTTGCTCGACGGCCATCTGCCAGTTGCGCACCACCACCGCGTGGTGGCCCAGCGCTTCGAGCAGCATGGCCAGCGATTCGCCCACTTCCTGGTTGTCGTCGACCACCAGCAGATTCAATTTGCGCGCAGCACTTGCCGGCTGGTCGCCCTGGCGGCGTTCCACGGGGGGATTGCCTGGTGTCGTTTCAGTTGTCTGGCTCATTGTACGTTCACGTCTGACGGCTGCAAAAACGGGAGTATACAAGAAGCGCGCACAATGCCGCCGCACCCGAGCACTGGTGCCAAGCGGCAATCAAGACCACCCGCTGTACCGCGCCAGCAACACTTCCCCACCCTGCGGGCGGGCATACCGCCACTACGCAATATTCGCAATTGACGGATAAAATGAGAATCATTATCATTCTTATCCCCTTGCGCAGGATGCCCACGCCACGATGTTGTCGCGCCGCCCAAAATGCCCGCGCAACCATTGTCCCTACGGAGATCCATGCATGGCCGCCACACTTTCCCCACTGCCTTTTTCGCTGCGCCCGTGCGCGCTGGCCATCGCCCTCGCTTGCCTGGGCACGTCCCTTGCCGCGCAGGCACAGGACGCCAATACGGCCAGTGCCGCCAATGACGCCGGCCCCATCCTGGAATCCATCCAGGTCAGCAGCAACCTGCTGGGCACGAGCATGGCCGCCAGCACGAAGAATTTCGCGGGCGCCCGCACGGTGGTGCAAAAGGATGACATCGAAAACTCGGGCGCGACCAGCCTCAGCGACGTGATGCGCCGCATTCCCGGCGTGCAGATCAGCGACAACTCGGGCAGCGCCGGCAGCGCCATTTCCCTGAATATCGGCGTGCGCGGCCTGGCTGGACGCTATTCGCCGCGCAGCACGGTCTTGCTCGATGGCATCCCGATGTCGGTCGCGCCGTATGGCCAGCCGCAACTGTCGTTCGCGCCCGTCAGCCTGGCCAATGTGGAAACGGTCGACGTGGTACGCGGCGGCGGCGCCGTGCGCTTCGGCCCGCAGAACGTAGGCGGCATCATCAACTTCAAGACGCGCCGCGTGCCTACCACGCCAGGCATCACGGGCGACGCCACCGTACGCTACAACTCGTACAGCGAAGTGGGCCACAACACCCAGGCCAGCGTGTTTGCCGGCACCCAGCTCGACAGCGGCCTGGGCCTGGCCGTGCTGTATTCCGGCATCCGCGGCAGCGACTGGCGCGTGGGCAGCGATGAGAAGGTCAACGACTTCGCCCTCAAATTCCGCTACGACCTGAGCCCGACGGCCGAGGTGTACGGCAAGCTGTCCTACTATGACGTGACGTCGCGCACGCCGGGCGGCCTGACTGCCGCGCAATACAAGCAGGACCCGTTCCAGAACACGCGCCCCACCGACTTCTGGAGCGGCGAGCGCAAGGCCTTCGACATCGGCTACCTGAATGCCATTTCCGGCACGCAAGAATTCGAGGTGCGCGCCTATTACAACAAGAGCTCGCGCGAAAGCACGCTGATCAGCGGAAAAAACCTGGGCCACCAGCCGCGCAACTATGAAACGACGGCCATCGAACCGCGCTACACGCAGCGCTTCACGACCGGCAAGGTGTCGCAGGACGTCACCGTCGGCTACCGCTATCTGGTCGAACGGGCCGATGAAAGCATCTACAACGTCGTCATCGCCAGCGGCGTGCAGCAGGCGCCGACGCGCTTCGCCGACAACTCCACCGATGCGCAAGCCGTGTATATCGACGACAAGATCGCCATCGACGCCTGGCGCATCACGCCGGGCGTACGCTACGAGCACATCAAGACGGTGCGCTTCAACCACTTGCCGACCGACCAGAAGATCGAGTTGCTCAACAACAAAGCCCTGCCCTCGCTGAACGTGGCCTACTTGCTCAACAACAACGTCACCCTGTTCGGCAACTACAACAGCTCGTTTGGCGCCGTGCAAAATACGCAGCTCAATGCACAGTCGAGCAAGAACCCGCTGCAGCCGGAACTGGCGAAAACCGCCGAGCTGGGCGCGCGCTGGAAGAGCGGCCAGCTATCTGCCGAAGCGACCTTGTTCAACATCAAGTTCGACAACCAGATCCAGTCCGTCGGCAGCGGCGAGAACGTCGTCTTCTACAACGTGGGCGCCACGCATCACCGGGGCCTGGAATCGGCCGTCGACTACCACTTCGACCAATCCGGCCCGCTGGCCGGCTTGAACGCCTACGCCACCTACACCTATACCAAGGCCACCTTGCAGGATGGCGTGAACGCGGGCAATGACGTGCCCTTCTATTCGCGCACTACGGACACCGTCGGCGCCCACTACCAGCTGGGCGCCTGGGGCTTCGACCTGTCGAGCAGCCACCAGAGCCGCCAGTTCTCCGACGAGGCCAACACCGTGGCGGAAAACCCGGCCGGCAGCGTGGGCGTCATTCCCGGCTTCCGCACGTGGAACACGCAAGTGAAATGGAAAGTACCGGGCCAGAACGGCCTGGAACTGGTTGCCGGCGTCAACAACCTCGCCGACAAGCGCTATTTCACGCGCACCTCGGACGGCAACCTGGGCAAGCTGGTGGGCGCGCCGCGCATGGTTTACCTGCAAGGACGGCTGGCGTTCTAGTCCCGCGCACGTCGCGGCTATGGCATCAATAGCCGGACCCGCACGCGGGCGGCACGCAAAAAACCTGCATCGTTGTTGTTTCGATGCAGGTTTTTTTACGTCCCGATGTCACAAAAATACTCCGGGGCAAGCAGCCTCAGGGCCGCGCTCACCCTGCGGCAGCACTGCAATTGGTTCACCATGGAAATTAATGCAATTTTGAACACAAATGATTTCACAATTACAAATATTTTTATCGTGCAGCAGTTTTTTTCGTGAGTTTTAGTGATATTCTTTAAATGTCATTTAGGAAATTAAATTAACTTTTAAATAATAGAACGGACCCACATGAAAATGCCTGCTACCCTCTTCAAGATCGCCGCACTGGCCTCCCTGATCACTGCCGGCGGCGCCAACGCCGCGACCGAACTGGTCGTCAACGGCAGCTTCGAAAGCAATGCCATCACCACCCCATTCGCACAATTGAGCGCCGTGACGGGCTGGACCTCATCCGTCAGCGGCAATACGGCCTTTGAAATCCAGAAGGGCGCCACGCAAGGCGGCCAGAGCGGCTTCAACCCCGTCGCTGCCGCCGGCACGCAATACCTGGAACTCAACGCCGAGCGCCTGACGTCCGTGTCGCAATCGCTCGCCACCACGGCCGGCGGCACGTATGCGCTGTCGTTTGCCTACTCGGGCCGCCCGAATACGCCAGGCGGCGCAAGCAGCCTGATGAACGTCTACTGGGGTTCGACCCTGCTGACGCCAACGGCCCTGGTCGGCAATACCACCGGCGTGTGGCAAACCTACAGCCAGAACGTCACCGCGCTCGGTTCGTCCACCTTGCTGCGTTTCGAATCGATCGGCCCGGCCTCCGCGCCAACCTATGGTTCCTACCTGGACAACGTCTCGGTGACGACGGCCGTGCCGGAACCGGAAAGCTACGCCATGATGCTGCTGGGCCTGGGCTTGCTGGGTTTCATGGCACGCCGCAAGACTGCCGCCTGAGTCTGAAGTCGTCGTGCAACAGCCGCTCCGCCACCAGGCCGGGCGGCTTTTTTTATGGCCCAAACGGAAGCATAATTCCCAGGAAATGTTGCCAAAAAGAATTAAATTGACGCTACAATAGCGGGGTATCAAGCAATGCCAAGCATCGCTCCGCCAGGGCCACTACCCCGCCCTGATCATCAGCACGCATTTTTTGAACAGGATGACTGGCGCTGCCGGGCCCGATCGCGCTCCCGGCACGGCCACCACACGCACCATGTCTGCAGAAAAAACCATTACCGAAACGAGTTCCTACGGCAAGGAAACGCCCGTGGGACGTCCCGACATCGATGGCCGCGCCGGCATTTTCGTGCCCACGGCGGAATTTGACATCGACAACACCACCACCATCCGCAAGGGCGCGGGCATTGTCGGCTTCGGCAACCTCGATGGCACCCTGACCGTGTATTTCGAAGCGAACCGCTTCGACGAAAGCAATCTGCACAAATGGGAACACAAGGCGCGCAAGGCGTATGACCGCATGGTCATGGGCGCGCCCACGGTGTCGAAGGCGAAAATCGATGCGCGCATGCTGGAACAGGTCGGCATCATCGATGGCATGGGCATCAATCTCAAGCATCCGGAACGCCTGACGCACTGGCTGGCGATCTCGAACGTGCCGGACACGGCGCCGGAAGAGCCTGTAGTGCGCTGGAAAAACCGCTAAACGGCCGGAGAGCGAGACGGGGCGCCAGGGACGAGGTGTTGTCCTACATCGTGGCGGACGTTCATCCGATGCCCAAAGGCATCGAGTCATCCTATGATGAAAGCCTGACCACACCTCACACTACTCAGGAGTACGACATGTCCCGCCTCATCCCGATCAGCTTTGGCGCCTTGCAAATAGGTCTGGCAGCGGCGGCGATGTACATCCTGTGCTCGGCGGACGTGCTGCACCAGAGTTCCGTGTATTTCCACTGAGCTCATATTACGTCACAACTCTCACCAAATTGTAGCGAGCGGCAGTGAGTCGTGGGGGAGAAGCGCAGCTGTACTTTAGTACAGCGAGCATCGCAGCCCGCGAATCGCGACGCGCAGTAAATTTGGTGGGATGTTGACTAGCGGCGGCCGTAATAACGTCCGTGCCCGCCCCAGCCACCGCGGTGTCCACCGTAGCGCCCAAAGCCAAACACGAAGTCCAGCCCGATCGATACGGGGGGATTGTAATAATACGGTTGCGGCGCGTACACGGGCGCCGGCACATACACGGGCTGTTGCACGTACACCGGTTGCTGCTGCACATACACGGGTTCATTCGTGTATTCCACGCGCGGCGCGCTCACCACGCGCGATGACTGCACCGGCTCGGACGAGACCGTATGCCATTCATAGGGATTGTAAGCCCCCTGTGGCGCGCGCGAACCGTAATACGCGGGACCAGGCGGCGCCACGACGCAGCCCCCCAGGGCGGCCAGCGAAATTACTGCCAACAGGGTTTTCATTGCAATTCTCCTCGGGTACCAATACTGGTGTACTACCTTAATTAAGTACTATAAGAAATTACGCCGCGCTTTGCTGTGCTTTTACCGATTGTTACACCCCGACGCACGCCGCAACATGAAGTGTCGCAAAGCCGCCACAAACAGCGCGCGCGGCATGTTTCCTCAAATAAACGGTATCGCGCAAGTATCGATGGCCTTGCCGGCCGCATCGTAGCGCTGCACGCACACTTGGTAGCGCACGCCGTAATCGAGCTCCACCTGCTCGACCTTTCCATACTTCAATTTCCAGCTAGGCTGCACCTGTTGCCGGCCAGCCAGCGCTGCCACATCCTGCGGAATCGCCATCGCCGTCTGCGTTTCGCCCTGGCGCGCATCCTGGCGCCGCGCCACGTCGATAGCCACGTTCACGGCCAGGTCGACGCCGCCGTCCGCATACTGCAAAGCGGGCGCGCCGCGCTGCGCCCGCATCACGCCCCAGGCGCAAGGCTTGCCGCCCGCCTCGCATTGCTTCAGCTGCGCCAGCGGAAAATACTCAGGGGCAATCTTGCCGTCCTTGATGGGCCAGCTGGTACGCACGCCGTCGCGCTTGCCCGTCAGGGGATTGTCCCAGCTCAGGCTATTGACGACGGCCACGGTCTGCCCCGCCTGCAAGCCCACGGGCGTACCCAGCGAGGCGCAGGCGGAAAGCAGCATGCCGCTGGCGGCGAGAAGGGAAAGTGTCAGGATGCGCTGCATGGTAGGCCTCTTGTGGTGGGAGATCCCGAAGGTATGTTTCGAGGGTAACAGAATCGGCGGCGACAGTGCCGTTGGCTGGCGCACATAACACTACGGGCGGCACCCTTGCAGGCGCCGCCCGTAGCGGAAAACTCATGCCGGGAGCCAGGCTCCCGGCAATAGGTGGATCAGTCCAGCTTCCAGGCGTAGTCGACCTTGGTCCAGGTCTGCGCTGCGGCGCCATCCTTGGTGCCCGGCTTGAACTTGCACGCGGACAGGGCCTTGATGGCGGCCTTGTCCAGGTTCTTGAAGCCGCTGCTCTTCTCGACTTTCGAATCGGCAACGCTACCATCGGCATTGACCAGGAAGGACATCGTCACGGTGCCCTGCTCTTCGTTCATCAACGAAGCTTTCGGATAGTCGGCCTTGCAGTTCTTGGCATCGAACGACGCCGGCACCTCGGCAGCGAAAGCTACGGAAGAAACGGACACCAGCAAGGCTGCTGCAACACTCATCAAACGCTTATTCTCAAACATGTGCTTCCCCATGATTATCAGATACGGTAATTACAACTTCCTGTGCGCTGTTGGCCGCGCTTAAAACTCTTCCCACTCGTCATTGCTGCCGGCGCTTGCCGCCTTGCGCGGTGCCGGAGCAGCCACGGGAGCTGCCGCTTCCGCCTTGCGTGCCAGCGATTTCACCGGACGCAATGCGGGCGCCGGCTTGCGCGCGGCAACGGGCGCAGCCACAGCCGCCACGGGGGCCGGCACATACGCTGCCGGCTTTTCTTCGCCTTCGACCAGTTTGAAGATGCTGACCACGTGGGCCAGTTCGGCCGCCTGGTCTTGCAAGCTTTGCGCCGCGGCGGCGGCCTGCTCCACCAGGGCCGCATTTTGCTGCGTCATGCCATCCATCTCGATGATCGACAGGTTGACCTGTTCGATGCCGGCGCTTTGTTCCTGGCTGGCACTGGCGATCTCGCTCATGATGTCGGTGACGCGGCGCACGCTGTCGACCACTTCGCCCATCGTCACGCCAGCCTGACCCACCAGACGCGTACCGCGTTCCGTCTTCTCGGCCGAATCGTCGATGAGGATCTTGATTTCTTTCGCGGCGCCAGCGGAGCGCTGGGCCAGGTTGCGCACTTCCGACGCCACCACGGCAAAGCCGCGGCCTTGTTCGCCGGCGCGTGCCGCTTCCACGGCCGCGTTCAGCGCCAGGATGTTGGTCTGGAAGGCGATGCCATCGATCACGCCGATGATGTCGACAATTTTCTTCGCCGATTCATTGATCGAACTCATGGTGTCAACCACTTGCGACACCACGGAGCCGCCCTTCAGGGCCACGTCCGAGGCGGTGGCAGCCAGCTTGTTGGCTTCCCGCGCATTGTCCGCATTCTGTTTCACGGTCGAGGTCAGCTCTTCCATGGCCGACGCCGTTTTCTCCAGCGCGCTGGCCTGCATTTCCGTGCGCGACGACAGGTCGATATTGCCGTCGGCAATTTCACGCGACGCCGTGCCGATGGTTTCCGTGCCGACACGTACCTGGCCGACGATGCCCACCAGGCTGTTGCGCATTTCCTTCATTTCCGCCAGCAGGCTGGAATTGTCCGATGGCTGCGTGTGGATGCCGATCGACAGGTCGCCATTGGCGATGCTGCCGGCGATCGATGCCGTGTAGTCAGGTTCGCCGCCCAGCTGTTTCAGCAAGCCGCGGGTGATCACCAGTGCCGCCGCCACGCCCATCGCCACGGCCAGCACGCCGAGGATGATCATGAACAGGCGCGCGCTGTCGAAGGCCTTGCGGGCGTCCGATTGCATCTGCTCATTGAGCTTGTCTTCCAGCACGGCCAGTTGCTCCAGCGCTTCCATCCATTTTTTCTGTACCGGGCGGATTTCCTTGATCATCACGCGCGTGGCGCCTTCCGCATCGTTGGCCATCCACAGCGCGGACGCCTTGGCGATGGCCGGCATGGCGGCGGCTTCGTATTCCTTGATCGAGGTCAGCAGGGCTTTTTCTTCAGAAGTCGACTCGACGGCGAATTTCTCTTCGAGCTTCTTCTGCGTTTCCTGATAGGTGGTCGTTTGCGTCTTGATACGCGCCATTTCCGGCTCCATATCGCTCGCGTCGGTCATCAGGGTCAGGATGCGCAGCGAGGTGATGCGGTCGCTGACGTTGCCACGCATGTCGATCACCAGGCGGGTGACGACGTTGTTGACATTGATCACGTGATCGAGACGTTCCTGGATTTGCGCCATGCGCGCGATGCCGAGGACGGTCACGGCCACCAGCAGAACCAGTACCAGGGCGAAACCCAGGCCCAGGCGGGTACCAACCTTCATTTTTGCTAAATTCATTTCGGCTCTTCGTAAATGAAACTATTGATAAGGATTTTTGCCCGGCACGACAAGACGAAGGCTGCGCAACACCGGCATCCGCCCTTACCCATTGGTATGCTGGCGGTATCCGGCCGCACGCAGCCTGGGGTACTTCCTGATCTACAACAGCCCTGAAAACCCCCAGTGACTGCGAATGCAAATTTGTTCCACAAACTGAATTTTTGACGCAGATGATGTGAGATCAACATCAAACATTCATATGAGAAATATTTGTCTATAATCAATTATAGGTGTAAATTTTGCCTCAAAGCAAGCAATAAGTACCTGAATAAATGGCTGATTAACTTTCTTCGGGGAAATGGCAACAACGCCGTTTCTTGCCCCATAGAAATGCCCCACGACAGTGCGGCCGTGCGCCGAAACAGCGCATTTACAACACATGGCATAGCCATATGACATCGTTTCGGAAGTGGTATTCAGAGGAGGGGGTGGTGCGGACAATACCAGTGCGCCGGGGCACCGGTATAGACAAGTTTGCTCAGCGGTCCCAGCTGCAATGCATCACATAGGCGTGACGCTCTGTACCAAAGACAAAGACGCTCCAGATGGCGCCCAATTGAGCGGTCAGGCTGCGCTGACCGGACGATACCAGTTGATACCAGCGGGGCGCACTGCCCAGCAGTACGGCCAGTTCGCTCTCGAAACCATCGAACAGGCGCGCATCGAGCGGCTGGCGGTCGGCCTCGCTCGCCGGGTGCAAGCGCTCGAGCAGCCACTGGCGCGGCGTGCACAGGACGCCGCTGCACACCACGCTCTCGATGGGCTGCAGGCGCATGCCGTCCGGTGCGATCTCCAGCGCGCGGCACAGCGCGTCGAACGCCGCCTGCGGTGCCACGGGGCCCAGACAGGAGCATGCGAAAAGGCTGCCATCGTCCTTCAGCGCGCTGACGGCTTGCAGGTAGCCGTCAATCTGGCGCGCAAGACCATGGCAATCGCCGCTCATCAGGCAGGCAACGACAGGCGCGCCGCCGCTTCCAGCAGCAAACGGGGGTCGCCCGAAGCCAGCTTCTTCGAATCGGACAAGGTCTGGCGGAAGCCGCGCGCACCGGGCAGGTTTTGCATCAGGCCCAGCATGTGGCGCGTGACGCTGTTCAGCTTCAAGCGCCCCGCTTCTTTCTCCAGCTGCGCACTAATATAAGGAATCATCGCTTCGAGCACCTGTTCGCGCGTTTTGACGGGAGCGTCGTCGCCGTAATAGCGCTGGTCGAACTGCGCCATCACGTACGGGTTGTGATACGCCTCGCGGCCCAGCATCACGCCGTCGAGGTGCTGCAGGTGCAGGTCGATTTCCTCGAGCGTCTTGATGCCGCCGTTGATAATGAACTCGAATTGCGGAAAATCACGCTTCAAACGGTAGGCATAGTCATACTTAAGGGGCGGCACTTCACGGTTTTCCTTCGGACTCAGCCCTTTCAGGATGGCGTTACGCGCATGCACGATAAACGTCTTGCAGCCGGCGTCGGCCACGGTGCCGACGAAGTCGCGCACGAAGTCGTACGATTCGCTGTCGTCGATGCCGATGCGGTGCTTCACCGTGACGTCGATATCGACCACGTCGCGCATGGCTTTCACGCAATCAGCCACCAGTTGCGGCTCGGCCATCAGGCAGGCGCCGAACGCGCCCTTTTGCACGCGCTCGGACGGGCAGCCGCAGTTCAGGTTGACTTCATCGTAGCCCCACTGCTGGCCCAGCTTGGCGCTGGTTGCCAGATCCGTCGGGTCGCTGCCGCCCAGCTGCAGCGCCACCGGATGCTCTTCTTCGTTGAAGCGCAGATGGCGCTCCACGTCGCCGTACACGAGCGCGCCCGTCGTCACCATCTCGGTATAGAGCCAGGTGTGGCGCGTGATTTCGCGGTGGAACTTGCGGCAATGGCGGTCGGTCCAGTCCATCATCGGGGCAACGGACAGGCGGCGGGAAGGCAAAGAAGAGGAAGTCATGGTGTCTACAAAAAACAGGAGCTGCAAATGACAAACCCGCTGCGCGCCTCACCAGTGACGGTGACGCGGCGCAGCGGGCCGGAGCGGCATGGCCCGCAGGCCATGCTCTACAACAAATTACGAATCACGCGACGCTTTTTTACGCTCGTGCTCTTTCAGGAAGCGCTTGCGCAGACGGATCGATTTAGGGGTGATTTCCACCAGTTCGTCGTCCTCGATGAATTCGACTGCGTATTCCAGCGACATCTGAATAGGTGGTACCAGGCGCACCGCTTCGTCGGTACCCGACGAACGCACGTTGGTCAGCTGCTTGCCCTTGATCGGGTTGACGACCAGATCGTTGTCGCGCGAGTGGATACCGATGACCATGCCTTCGTAGACCGGGTCATTGTGCGACACGAACATGCGGCCGCGGTCTTGCAGTTTCCAGATGGCGTAAGCAACAGCGGCGCCGTCGTCTTGCGAGATCAGCACGCCGTTACGACGGCCAGCCATTTCGCCACGGGTGTTGTCGACTGGCGCGTATTCATGGAATACGTGGCTCATCAGGCCGGTGCCGCGGGTCAGGGTCATGAATTCGCCCTGGAAGCCGATCAGGCCACGCGCCGGGATCAGGTACTCGAGACGCACGCGGCCCTTGCCATCCGATTCCATGTTTTGCAGGTCGCCACGACGACGGCCCAGTTCTTCCATGACGCCGCCCTGGTTGGCTTCTTCCACGTCGACCGACAGGTTTTCAAACGGCTCGTGGCGCACGCCATCGACCATTTTGAAGACCACGCGTGGACGCGAAACGGCCAGCTCGAAGCCTTCGCGACGCATGTTTTCGATCAGAATCGTCAGGTGCAGCTCGCCGCGGCCCGATACTTCAAAGATCGTGTCGTCGTCGGTTGGTGCCACGCGCAGAGCAACGTTGGCTTTCAATTCTTTTTCCAGACGGTCACGCAGTTGACGCGAGGTAACGAACTTGCCTTCGCGGCCAGCCAGTGGCGAGTTGTTGACCATGAAGTTCATGGTCAGGGTCGGCTCGTCGACGGTCAGCATAGGCAGCGCTTCTGGGGTGTCCACTGCGCACAGGGTCGAACCGATGCCGATTTCGTCGATACCGTTGATCAGGCAGATGTCGCCGGCGACGGCTTCGTCCACCAGCACGCGCTCCAGGCCCTTGAAGTTCAGCACCTGGTTGATGCGGCCCTTGATCGGGGTAGCGCCTGGGCCATTGATGACCAGCACGTCTTGACCGACTTTGACGGTACCGCGGTTGACGCGGCCAATGCCGATCTTGCCGACGTACGACGAGTAGTCCAGCGAGGTGATCTGCATTTGCAGCGGGCCTTCCGGATTGTCGTCACGTACTGGAACGTGTTCCAGGATGGCGTCGAACATCGGCTTCATGTCGCCGCCGCGCACGTCTTCGGTCAGGCCGGCATAGCCGTTCAAGCCCGAAGCGTAAACGATAGGGAAGTCCAGTTGTTCGTCGGTAGCGCCCAGCTTGTCGAACAGTTCGAACGTCTGGTTGATGGCCCAGTCCGGACGTGCGCCTGGACGGTCGATCTTGTTGACGATAACGATAGGCTTCAGACCCAGTGCCAGCGCCTTGCGCGTGACGAAACGGGTTTGCGGCATCGGGCCTTCTTGTGCATCGATCAGCAGCAGAACCGAGTCCACCATCGACAGAACACGTTCCACTTCGCCGCCGAAGTCGGCGTGGCCTGGGGTGTCGACGATGTTGATGTGGGTGCCTTCGTACTCAACGGCGCAGTTCTTCGACAGAATCGTAATGCCGCGCTCCTTTTCCAGGTCGTTCGAGTCCATGACTCGGGTGTCGACCGCTTGGTTTTCACGGAAGGTGCCGGACTGGCGCAGCAGCTGATCCACCAGCGTGGTTTTGCCGTGGTCAACGTGGGCGATAATGGCGATATTACGAATTGCGCGTTTTGTATTTGACATGGTCGTAGTAGTTACTGAAAAACTGCGGAGTGCGTACAAGATGTACGAGATACCCGAATGCTAATCTATTTCCGGAACCGCGTAGTATAGCATGTTGCGTTGCAACGCTATCTAAAAATGCTGGCGGCTCCCGCAGTCGGGGACGGTTTGTTTAAAAAAGCGACACTGTTTAACGAGTGTCGCTGGGTAATATGACGTTGCTGTGACTTATTGATGCGCCGTGGCAATCAAGCGCTCCGGCGCCAGGATGCTGTATTCCTGCAACTGGCCCGTGCCCAGCAGCTTGCTGTCGTGATACACGCGCACCCTGCCCGGCTCGGCCGGCACGGCGACGTCTTCCTTGCCCAGCGCGATGCGCTGGCCATGCAGGAAACGCTTGGCCAATTCTTCCGTCAGCTGGACGGCGGGAAAGCTCGACAATAATGCATCGACGGGCGCCAGCAAGCTCAACGGTTCGGCATGCGCCGTCAATTCATCGAGCGTGACGACGCCGTCAAGGGTCAGGTTGCCCACCTGCGTGCGGCGCAAGGCGTTCAAATGGCCGCCGCAACCCAAGGCATGGCCGATGTCTTCGCCCAGCACGCGGATATACGTGCCCTTGCTGCACATCACGGACAATTTCAGGAACGGGGCTTCGTAGCCGAGGAACTCGAGCTTGTGGATGGTCACCGGGCGCGCTTCGCGCTCCAGGGTGATGCCGGCCCTTGCATACTCATATAAGGGCTTGCCGTCCCTTTTCAAGGCCGAGTACATGGGCGGCGTCTGCAGGATCGGCCCGCGGAACTGCGCCAGCACGGCTTCGATCTGCTCTTCGGTGACGTTGACGTCGCGCGTTTCCAGCACTTCGCCCTCGGTATCGCCCGTATCCGTCGTCTGCCCCAGGTGCACCAGGGTTTCGTAGGTCTTATCGGCTTCCAGCAAGTCCTGCGAGAACTTCGTCGCCTCGCCAAAGCATAGCGGCAACAGGCCCGTGGCGAACGGATCCAGCGTGCCCGTATGGCCCGCCTTCTTCGCGTTCAGCACGCGCTTGGCCTTGATCAGGGCGTCGTTGCTGGACCAGCCGACAGGCTTATCCAGCAGCAAGACGCCATCGACCAGGTCGCGCACCCGCTTGATGCCCGGTGGTTTCTTCGGACCCGCCACTGTTATTGCTCGTCCGTCTCGGGTTTCGCGTCCGGCTCGGCGTCGGCCGCGCGCGTGGCGTTGGCCTTGTCGATCAGCAAGGACATTTCCATGCCGCGCGAGGTCGAGCTGTCGTGCACGAAATGCAACATCGGCAAGGTGTGGATGTGCAGGCGCTTGCCCAGCAAGCCACGGATGAAGCCGGCCGCGGCCATCAAGCCTTCGGTGGTGTTCTTGATGGCTTCCTTGCTGTCTTTCAACATCGTGAAAAACACCTTGGCGTGCGCGTAATCGGGCGTGATCTGCACTTCGGTGATGGTGATCATCGTGCCGACGCGCGGGTCTTTCAATTCGTAGGCGACGATTTCTGCCAGATCGCGCTGGATCTGGTCGGCCACGCGCAAGCCGCGCGCTGGCATGGTTTTGCTATGTTTAGCCATGATTTTATGCTGTCCTAAGTGCCGCAGGGCGCATGGGTCAAACGGTTGCCCGTTGACCAATGCGCCCCACGTGTTTGCGCGGACAAAGATATGTCCGCGCCATTACTGCTGTGATTACAGGGTACGAGCGATTTCCTGGACTTCGAACACTTCCAGCGTGTCGCCAACCTGAATGTCGTTGTAGTTCTTCAGCGACAGGCCGCACTCCAGACCGGAGCGAACTTCTTTCGCATCGTCCTTGAAGCGTTTCAGGGAGTCGATCTCGCCGCTCCACACCACGATGTTGTTGCGCAACAGGCGGACGGAAGAAGCACGCTTGACCACGCCATCGGTGACCAGGCAACCGGCAATCGCGCCCACTTTCGAGACCAGGATAACCTGGCGGATCTCGACCTGGCCGATGACCGTTTCGCGTTTCTCTGGTGCCAACATGCCCGACAACGCCGATTTGATCTCGTCGATCGCATCGTAAATGATGTTGTAGTAGCGAATGTCCACGCCATTCGACTCGGCCAGCTTGCGTGCCTGGGCATCAGCACGGGCGTTGAAGCCGATGATGACCGCTTTCGAGGCGACTGCCAGGTTGACGTCCGATTCCGTGATGCCGCCGACGGCAGCGTGTACCACTTGTACGCGCACTTCGGAGGTCGACAGCTTCTGCAGCGAACCGACCAGCGCTTCTTGCGAACCTTGCACGTCGGTTTTGATGATCAATGGCAAGTTTTTCACTTCGCCTTCGGCCATCTGGTCGAACATGTTTTCCAGTTTCGCAGCTTGCTGTTTCGCCAGTTTCACGTCGCGGAACTTACCTTGACGGAACAGACCGATTTCACGCGCCTTGCGCTCGTCAGCCATGACGACGACTTCTTCACCGGCAACCGGCACTTCCGTCAGGCCCTGGATTTCGACCGGAATCGAAGGACCCGCTTCAGCGATGGCTTTGCCGTTCTCGTCCAGCATGGCGCGAACACGGCCATACGAAGAGCCAGCCAGGATCACGTCGCCGCGGCGCAAGGTACCGGACTGCACCAGGATCGTCGCGACAGGACCACGGCCCTTGTCCAGACGCGCCTCGACTACCAGGCCGCGCGCAGGCGCTTCGACCGGTGCCGTCAATTCCAGCACTTCGGCTTGCAACAGCACTTGTTCCAGCAGGTCGTCGATACCCTGACCCGTTTTTGCCGACACCGGCACGAATGGCGATTCGCCACCGTATTCTTCCGGCACGACTTGTTCGGCGACCAGTTCCTGCGTCACGCGGTCAACGTTGCCGCCTGGTTTGTCGACCTTGTTGATCGCCACGACCAGCGGTACGCCGGCTGCTTTCGCATGGGCAATCGCTTCTTTCGTTTGCGGCATCACGCCATCGTCGGCGGCAACCACCAGAATGACGATGTCGGTTGCCTTGGCGCCACGGGCACGCATTGCGGTAAACGCTTCGTGACCCGGGGTGTCGAGGAAGGTGATCATGCCGCGTGGCGTATCGACGTGGTAAGCGCCGATATGCTGCGTAATGCCACCCGCTTCGCCGGAAGCAACCTTGGCGCGACGAATATAGTCCAGCAGCGAGGTCTTGCCGTGGTCGACGTGACCCATGACGGTGACCACCGGTGCGCGTGGCTTGGTTTCGAAGTGCGCGTGTTCGCCCACATCGGCCAGCAGCGCTTCCGGATCGTCCAGTTCGGCGGCGAACGCCTTGTGGCCCATTTCTTCCACCAAAATCATGGCGGTTTCCTGGTCCAGCACCTGGTTGATCGTGCACATCTGGCCCAATTTCATCAAATGCTTGATGACTTCGGATGCCTTGACGGACATTTTGTGCGCCAATTCGGCCACGGTGATCGTTTCCGGTACGTGCACGTCCTTGACGACGGCTTCCGTAGGCGCCTGGAAGTTCGATTCACGGTCGTCATGGTGCGTCGGGCGACGGCCCTTCGCGCCACCGCGCCAGCTGTCACGGCCGCCTGGGCCGCTGTTGCCGCGTGGTTTAGGACCACCGGTGGTGCCGCGTTTTTTCGCGTCATCGGACCAGGTGGACGACACATTCGCCGACTTGATGGATTTCTTATCTGCAACAGCAGGCTTCTTGTCGCCCGGCTTGTCGCCAGGTTTCTTGTCAGCAGGCTTGTGCAGCGTGCCTTCCGGCGCCTTCGGCTTGACCGGTACCGGTGCAGGCTCAGGAGCCTTGATGGCGCGACGTGGCGCGTTCATCATGGCCTTGATCTGGGCGACTTCGTCGGCTACGGCCTTGCGTGCACGCTCGGTGGCTTCCGCTTTGTCAGCGGCTTCCTTGGCGGCAACAGCAGCGGCGGCGGCTTTCTTCTTCGCTTCTTCAGCGGCAGCAGCTTTTTTCGCTTCGGCGGCGGCATCGTCAACGACAGGCGCAGCGGCGCTGGCGGCAGGAGCAGCGGCAGCCTTGGCGGCCGCTTTCTTCGCTTCCGCTTCAGCTTCTTTCTTCGCAGCCAATTCAGCCTGTTGCGTGGCTTTCGCCTGGGCTTCTTTTTCCGCGTCGAGCTTGGCCAGACGTTCTTGCTTTTCGCGCAGATCGGCTTCCTGACGGGCGATCAGTTCAGCCTGTTTACGGGCTTCTTCTTCACGGCGCGCCACGTCGGCGGGATCGATCACCGGTGCGGCAGGCGCGACCGGTTCAGCTGCGACCGGCGCAGCTTCGTCACGCTGGACGAAAGTGCGTTTCTTGCGCACTTCCACCTGGATGGTGCGCGATTTGCCGGTGGCGTCAGCTTGCTTGATTTCAGTCGTTTCCTTGCGGGTCACGGTGATTTTCTTCTTTTCTGTGTCAGCCGCTGCGCCGTGTGTGCGGCGCAGATGATCCAAAAGCTTGTCCTTATCATCTTTCGACAATGGATCTGACGTCGAACTTTTCTCGACGCCGGCAGAACGCAGCTGCGTCAGCAGCAAATCTGCAGGCATCTTCAGTTCGGTGGCAAATTGGGCTACGTTGTTACTCGCCATTCAGTCCTCTTTTCTATGTGTCGCGGAGATGATAAAGATACTCAAATTAAGCCTTTGCGGATTCGGCCAGACTCCATGCCTTGGCTTGCAACGCCTTGGCACGATCGTCGTATTTCGAGTCAACCAACTTCATCTCATCGTCGGTCACATCTTTAAATTCACTTGTAATCAGTTCACGCGCACGGTCCGCAGACAAGGCCAGGATTGCGCCAAATTCGTCGTATGCCAGTGCTGCAAATGCTTCAACGGTCTTGATACCAGCCAGACCCAGCTTGCCGGCGGTAATGCGGTCCATGCCTTCCAGACCGACCAACGCCTCGTCCATGCCTTCCAGACCCTCTTCCGAAGCAATCGCTTCGGTCACGAGCGCATCACGCGCACGGGTACGGAGTTCATTGACGGTATCTTCGTCAAACGATTCGATTTCCAGCATTTCGGAAATTGGCACGTAAGCGATTTCTTCCAGACTGGCGAAACCTTCTTCCACCAGAATATCGGCCACTTCCTGGTCGACATCGAGCTTTTCCATGAACAGGATGCGCACGGCAGCCGTTTCCTGGGCAGCTTTGTCAGCCGATTCTTCGGCCGTCATGATGTTGATCTTCCAGCCGGTCAGGTCCGAGGCCAGGCGCACGTTCTGGCCGGAACGGCCGATCGCGATTGCCAGGTTTTCTTCATCCACGACGACATCCATCGCGTGTTTTTCTTCATCGACCATGATCGACGACACGTTCGCCGGCGCCAGGGCGCCGATGACGAACTGCGCCGGATCTTCCGACCACAGCACGATATCGACACGTTCGCCGCCGAGTTCGCCGGTCACGGCCTGCACGCGCGAACCGCGCATGCCGACGCAAGTACCGATCGGGTCGATGCGCTTGTCGGCCGTGTAGACGGCGATCTTGGCGCGGACGCCGGCATCGCGGGCTGCGGATTTGATTTCCAGCATGCCTTGCTCGATTTCCGGCACTTCCAGTTCAAACAGCTTCATGATGAAGTCTGGCGCGGTACGCGACAAAATCACTTGCGGGCCGCGCATATTGCGGTCGATGCGCAAGATGAAAGCACGCACGCGGTCGCCGATACGCAGATTCTCTTTCGGGATCATCTGGTCGCGTGGCAGACGCGCTTCGATCTTGCCCGATTCGACGATGGCGTCGCCGCGTTCCATGCGCTTGATGGTGCCGGTGACGAGCGAGTCGCCGCGCTCCAGGAAGTCGACCAGGATCTGTTCGCGCTCGGCGTCACGCACGCGCTGCAGGACAACCTGTTTGGTATCCTGGGCGAAACGGCGGCCGAATTCGACGGATTCGATCGGTTCTTCGATGTGGTCATCGACTTCGATATCCGGAATCTGTTCTTTTGCCTCGAAATGCAGGATCTCCTGATCCGGCAATTGCAGGCCCGCTTCATCGGGCACCACGTGCCAGCGGCGGAACGATTCGAATTCGCCCGTTTCGCGGTCGATCGAAACGCGGATGTCTACCTCACCCTCATACCGTTTCTTCGTGGCTTGCGCCAACGCGAATTCGAGGGCGCCGAAGACGACATCTTTATCGACGTTTTTTTCGCGCGCCAGCGCGTCAACCAATAATAAAACTTCGCGGCTCATGCTTTGCGTCCCTTAAAAACCACCTGCGGCACCAAGCGTGCCTTATCCACATCCGCGAGCGTAAACTCCAACATCGCCGGACCATCCTTACCTTCAAATTCCAACGACAATTTATCGCCCACGGGTTCTTGCAAGATCCCCTGGAACGATTTCCGGTTGTTCGTACCCGGCATCGCCACCATCAGCTTGACGATGATTTCCTGACCTGCGAAACGGACAAAGTCTTCCAGCTTGCGCACCGGACGATCCAGACCCGGGGAAGAAATCTCGAGGCGCTCGTAAGGAACGTTCTCTACCGTCAACACATGCGATAACTGGTGACTCACCGTGGCACAGTCTTCGACCGTGATCGGACCTTTTTCAGCGGCATCGGCGGCGCTGAAATCAATAAAGACGCGCAGCAGTCCGCGCTCGGCACGTTCGACATCAACGAGCTCATAGCCCAGACCTGTAACTGTCTTTTCAATTAATCCCAACTGCTGCAAGAAATTCTCCAGAAATAAGGCCCGTTTTCGGCATGACAGCGCCACATCGGGCGCCTACAACATGCAAAAACACGCATTCAAGTCATATATGGCCCCTTGCGGAGCCATTACAAACGGTTCAACAAAAAAAAAATGGGCATCTGCCCATCTTCTTGTATTTCCCCAACCAGATGAAAGCACTCCCCACCAAACAACCCTGCGGAGAACTTTTATTAGGCTGCAGATTATAACCTCTTATTAACTTCGCCGCAATGCCGCACACGCGGAGCGGCCCGGCTTACAACAGTTACAAGAGCGCGCACCCGCGGCAGATCGGCGGGCGCGCAAGAAGAAACTCTTCCCGATTAACCTTTGCTGCGGCGGCGCGGCATGCCATCCATGCCGCCACGATCCATGCCGCCACGCGGCTGGCCACCGGAACGTTGCCCACCGGCACCACCACCCGTATTGCGGCGCGGACCCGTGTTGGCGAAGCCGAAGGCCGTTTGCAGCGGATCGGGCTGGCGCGGACCGCGCTGCGGCGCGCGGCCTTCGCCACCCGGACGACCTTGACCCTGGCCTGCCGCACGCGGCGGACGGCCCTGGCCTTGCGGCGCGCCTTCGAACGATGCCGACGAGCGGGGCTGACCACCCTGGAACGGACCTTGCGGCTGACCACGGCCAGGACCACGCGCGTCGCCTGGACGGCCGGCGCCGCCTGGGCGACCCTGGCCTTGCGGACGGGCAAACTGGCCTTGCGGCTGGCCACGGCGCGGCGCGACCGGGAAAGGATCGGCGTTGCGGTTGCTCACATCGATGCGGTTGCCATTCGGCTCGTCATCGCGGCTGGCCTTGCGCGCTTCGCGGCCCTTGGCGGCGCCAGCGGCACGGGGGTCGCCCGATGCCGGCATTTTCTTTTCGATGCCGTAGGCCGTCAACAGGTCGCGCACGGTGTTTTCATCCATCTCTTCCCAGCGGCCGCGTTTCAGGCCGCTCGGCAAGGTCATGGCGCCGTAGCGGGTACGGATCAGGCGCGAAACGGTCAGGCCGATGGCTTCGAACATGCGGCGCACTTCGCGGTTACGGCCTTCGCCGATCACCACGCGGTACCACTTGTTGATGCCTTCGCCGCCGCCATCGGCGATCTTCGAGAACTGCGCCAGGCCGTCTTCCAGCTCGACGCCGGCCAGCAGTTTCTGGCGCATGCCCTCTTCCAGCTCGCCCAGGGTACGCACGGCGTACTCGCGGTCGATGCCGTAGCGCGGGTGCATCAGGCGGTTGGCCAGGTCACCGGAGGTGGTAAACAGCAGCAAGCCTTCCGTATTGAAGTCGAGGCGGCCAACGGCCAGCCACTTGCCGGCTTTCATGGTCGGCAAGCGGTCGAATACGGATGGACGGCCGTCCGGGTCATTATGGCTGACGATTTCGCCGGCCGGCTTGTGGTAGACCAATACGCGTGGCGGCTTCTTGCTGACGCGACGCTGGATCAACTTGCCATTGATGCGCACGTGATCGCTCGGCAAGATGCGCTGGCCGATGTGGGCTGGTTCGCCATTGACGGATACGCGGCCCGAAATGATCAGGTCTTCCATGTCGCGGCGCGAACCGAGACCGGCTTCGGCCAGCACCTTGTGCAGCTTCGGCGCATCGTCGTCGGACGTCAGGTCGCGGCGCACGACGGCTTTCTGTACGCGGCCCGTGCCGCCTTCTTCGCTGTCGAACGCGTCGGAAGTGACGAACGAGAAGACAGCATCAGCGTCGCTGAGCTTGCCCGGCGCAGCCTGGCGGCCCTTGCCCTTCTTGCGGCTCTTGCCGGCATTCTTGCCGGCGCCCGGCACGTCGTTGCGCGGACCGCGCGGCAGGCGCGGGCCGGACACGAGGTTGCCTTCGGCATCGAACACATCGGCGACAGGCGCGGCAGCTTGCTCGGCGGCAGGGGCGGCTTCCGCTGCCTGCGGCGCTTCGGCGCGCGGCGGCTGGCGCAGCGCGCGCTCCGCCTGCACGCCACGCATCTGGCGCGGACCGCGCGTCGGGCGCGCTTCGGCCGGCTTGTCGGCGACGACTTCCGGCGCCGTTTCAGCGACGGCGGCAGCGGCCTTGGCGGCGGCGCGGGCGCGCGGCGGACGCGGTGCCGGAGCGGCAACCGCCTCGGCAGCCGCTTCGGCGGCGTCGGCCACGGCCTTCAGGGCTGGCTTGGCGCGGGTTTTCTTGGCGGCTGGCGCCGCTTCAGTTTCAGCAGCGGCGGCGACGACGGGCGCATCGGCAGCCACGTCGGCTTTCGTGCGGCGCTTCGGCTTGGCAGCGGCGGTGTCGCCTGCAGCGGCGGCAGCGGCGGTGTCGCCTGCAGCGGCGGCAGCGGCCGTATCGGCTTCGATCTGGGCCTTGGTGCGGCGCTTGGGCTTGGCAACGATGGCTTCGTCGCTGGCGGTTACTGTCTCGGGTGTGTTCGGATTATTCATTCTTCGTTTCTTGGCTGTGCTGACCTGGCGCAGCGTCAACCGTTAGTTCTGGCGCAGGGTCGTGAGTGTAGGCTTCGTCCGTGGGCGAAGCATCGGGGCCGGCATCAAGGCTTGCTGTCACATCTACATCTGTCACAGCCGTATTGCTACCTGCACCAAGCTGGGGGACAAGCTCATTGCTTGCCTTGTCAAAATTCTCTTGCAGGGCCGCTTCCAGGGCTTCCAGCCCATTGCCCTGCATTTCGCTGATTTGCTGCAACGGCGGCAGCTGGGACAGCGAATGCAAACCCAGGTCATCCAAAAACTGCTTGGTGGTGGCCAGCAAGGCCGGCCGTCCCACCACATCGCGGTAACCGATGGCATCGACCCAGCCACGGTCTTCCAGCATCTTGATCGTCTGCGAATTAACGGCAACGCCGCGAATCTCCTCGATATCGCCGCGCGTCACCGGCTGGCGGTAGGCGATGATGGCCAGGGTTTCCAGGGTCGCCCGCGAATACTTGGGCGGCCGCTCGGGCGTCAAACGGTCCAGATACATCTTCATTTCCGGACGGCTTTGAAAGCGCCAGCCCGAAGCGAGACTGACGATCTCGATGCCGCGCCCTTCCCACTCATCGCGCAACTCTTCCAGCAATTGCTTGATCGTGTCGGCGCCGACGCCGACGCCACGCACGCGACCATTCTCGTCCGCATCGACGAACAGCTTCTTCAAGCTGTGGATCGTCAGCGATTCACGAGCGCACAGCAACGCGGTTTCGAGGACTTTTTTAGCCTCAATTGTATTCATAGCAATTCTGTGCGGATGTGTGTTGCAATTCGTATGCAGAGAAAGAAATCAAAAACGTTCATTTCAACGTAACAGAGGGCAGACATCGATGATGACGCCGTGCTGGGTTACTAGTTGAGGCTGTTTTTCCGACGCCTTGGCCGATGCGCGCAAAGCGGGACTAAAGCGGATGCAGTGAAAGTCCTGCCATCCATGGTGCTGGCCTTAAATAACCAGCAATGAAACGAACTCCGGAGCAGCTGCTTTTCCCGTGGCGGCGAACCAGCCAGACGGGAGAGCGACAGTCGTCGTTTCATCCAACGATGCCAATTGTACCTGATAAAAAGCGGAAAAGCGCAAAACCGGGTAAAACACGCGTTTTACCCGGCCCTGGCGCGACACATCGCCCGCACCCTGCATATCACAGGGAGGCGAGTTTCTCCGAGAGAATAGCCGATGCACCCAGGAAAGCTGGGTACTGCGCCGTGATGACGAAGGTCGGCACTTGCGAGACATAATTGGCGAAACGGCCCTTGCGCTCGAAGCGGGCGCGGAAGCCGGAGCGGTCGAAACGCGCCCCCAGGCGCGGCACGATGCCGCCGCCGATATAGATGCCGCCCAGCGCGCCCAGGGTGACGGCGACGTTGCCCGCCACCGTGCCCAGCATGCAGCAGAATGCTTCGATGACGTCGTCGCACAGCTGGGACTCGCCAGCCAGCGCGCGGCGCGTGATTTCCGCCGCCGGCAAGTCTTCCGCCGGCACGCCCGCGCGGTCGGCCAGGGCGCGGTAGATCAATTCCAGGCCATCGCCGGAAATCAGGCGCTCGGCCGAGACATGCTCGTATTCGCGCCAGGCAAACTGCAGAATGCTCACTTCCACTTCGTTGAACGGCGCGAAGCTGACGTGGCCGCCTTCGCTTTGCAGGGCGATCCAGCCGCCATGCGAAGGAATCAGGCCCGATACGCCCAGGCCCGTGCCGGCGCCGATCAGGCCGATGGCCGTGTTCGGACGGGCCGTGCCCGCGCCCACCTGGTGCTTTTGCTCGTTGGACAGCTGCGGCAAGGCGCGCGCCAGGGCCGTGAAATCGTTGACCACGTCCAGGGTCGTGAAACCGCACTCTTCGCGCATGGCGCGGATCGAGAACGACCAGTGGTGGTTCGTCATGCTGAGGAAATCGCCGTCGACGGGATTGGCGATGGCAATCACGGCATGGCGCACGGCTTGCCCGCCGGCCGCGGCGATATGCGGCAGGGCCAGGTAGGCTTGCAGGGCGGCGGACAGGCTCGGGTAATCGGCACAGGGCAACACTTCCACCAGGGTGATGTGGCCGGCGGCCACTTCCAGGGCGAAACGGGCATTGGTGCCGCCCACGTCGGCCAGCAGGCGCGGTCCATCGGCGAAGGCGGAAGTCGGCAGTACGGGAGAAGACGAAGCGCTCATGATTTTAAATGATGAAGTGGGACGCATGGGACGCCAAGCTTAAAGGATGAATGCGCCCGGAGGCAAGCAAAGTTTGTAGTTTAAGTACATCAAAACAAGCCTTTATTGGTAGTTCCACTCCAAATGCAACAGGCAGCGTCAAAATTGCTTAGAAACAATGATTTATAGTAAGTACTTGCACTCGTCAGGCACGCGAAAAGCATGCTGCACAGCAGCAGGAATCACCTTGAAAACAGAGTATGCCGGAGTTTGCGCAAAGCCGCTTGGTACGCGGCGGCGCTGGTGCGGCGCTGCCGTCCTGGGCGCGCCGCAAAGGTGTTTTCGTATTATTACTACCGGTTTTTACTGCGGGTTTTATTGCCGGCCTGGCGTGCCGGCGGCAACCCGGATCAGGAGGGCAAGCCTTCGCCCAGCAGGCTGGCGGGCGCCGGCTGGTCCGAGCGGTAGGCGGCGTTCCACGCATCGAGGCCGCCATGCAGGGGCTTGGCCCGGTGGAAGCCGTGCTGGTGCAGCAGCTTGGCCACTTGCGCGGCCGTCACGTCGTTGGGGCAGCTGCAATACACAATGATGTGGCGGTCCTTGTCCATGGCGATCATGGCGGGCACCGGTTCCTTGCCGTTGAAGAACAAGGCGCCCGGCACGGCCGGCTCCAGTGCCTGCGCCGTGGCGCTGCGCGCGTCGACCATCAGCGGCTCTTCGCCCTGCTCTATGAGTTCGAGCAATTCATCGATGCCGATGCGCTCGATCTGCAAGGCCTGGCGGAAACGCCGGCGTTCGAGGAATTTGTACAGCAGGAACAAGCCCAGCAAGGTGGCCAGCATCAGCAAGGCCGTGCTGCCCATGGTGCTGAGCAAGTCGAGCACCTGCTGCACGCTGGCATGGAAAATCACGCCGACGACGATGCCCGTGCCGGTCCACAGCAAGGCGCCCAGGCCCGCGTACAGGAAGAACAGGCCCGGCGGCGTGCCCAGCGCGCCCGACATGGGCGCGGCCACGGTATTGAATCCCGGCACGAACTTGGAGACGATCAGGGCTTTCGGGCCCCAGCGCTTGAATTTGTCTTCCGTCTGGCTGACGCAGTAATCGGGCGACAGCGAGATGCGGCACAGCAGCCGCAGGATGCGCTTGCCGAAATGGCGGCCCGCGCGGAACCACGTGAAGTCGCTGATCAGGCAGGCGCTGAGCGCGGCGGCCAGCACCAGTCCCCCATTCATGTCGCCATCGACGGCCAGCGCCCCCGCCACCACGAGGATGGGAAAGGCGGGAATCGGCAGGCCGAGCTGCTCCACCAGCACGATGCCAAAGACAATCAGGACACCGTAATGTTCGAGCAGGTAAATGAGGTTGGGCATGGCCGCTATCTTACCGTAAAAAGCCCGACCTAAACGTCGGACATAACCGTAGCGAGCGGCAGTGATTTGTGGCTAAGAAGCGCAACCGTGCTTGAGCACGGCGAGCATCGCAGGCCGCAAAGCGCGACGCGCAGCAGGTTTTGACAGACGTTATATTTGCACGCCCTTCGGTATGGCGCTTAATAACGTGCGCGTGTACGGATGCACGGGATTGCGGTACAGCTCATCCGAATCGGCCAGTTCCACCACCTGCCCCTTGTGCATCACCATCACCTGGTCGGCGATGTATTTGACGACGGACAAATCGTGCGAGATGAAGATGTACGACAATCCGAATTCATCCTGCAAATCCTGCAGCAAGTTCAATACCTGCGCCTGCACCGACACGTCCAGCGCCGACACGGATTCGTCGCAGACGAGAATTTCCGGCTGCATCGTCAGGCAGCGGGCAATGGCAATGCGCTGGCGTTGCCCACCGGAAAACTCGTGCGGATAGCGGTGGAAAGCCTGTTCCGGCAAGCCCACTTTATCGAGCAGCCAGTAGGCCTTGGCGATGCGTTCCTGGTCCGTCGCGCCGATCTTGTGGATGCGCATGGGTTCCAGCAGGATCTGTCCCACCGTGAAGCGCGGGTTCAGCGAGGCATATGGATTCTGGAAGATGATCTGGATGCGGCGTTTATACGGCAAATACTCCTTGTTCGGCATGGCGATCAGATCCTTGCCGTGGAACATGGCCGTGCCGCCCGTCGCCTGGTGCAGGCGCAGCAGGGTCAAGCCCACCGTCGTCTTGCCGGAACCGGACTCGCCCACCACGCCCAGCGTTTTTCCGCGGGGCAAAGTGAACGACACATCCTTGACGGCCTGGAATTCGCGCTTGCCGAACAGGCCTGTACGCGTATAAAAGCTTTTGCTCAAGTTATTGACCACCAGCACGGGCTCGTCGCCCGGCGTGTAGCCGCGCGTGCGCTGCTTCACCTCGATGCCGGGACCCGCCTTGCCATCCATATAATCGGCGATGACGGGCAAACGCCATGGACGCTCGTCCAGGGACGGACGGCAATGCAGCAGCGCCTTGGTATAACTGTCTTGCGGCGCTTCAAACACTTGCTGCACGTCCCCCGTCTCGCGCACTTCGCCGTGGCGCATGACGATCACCTGGTCGGCGATTTCTCCCACCAGGCCCAGGTCGTGGGTAATGAAGAGCACGGACATCTGGTGTTTCTTTTGCAGCGCCGCGATCAAGTCCATGATCTGCTTCTGGATCGTCACGTCCAGCGCCGTCGTCGGCTCGTCCGCGATCAGGAGCTTCGGTTCGCAGGCGATCGCCATGGCGATCATCACGCGCTGCTGCTGGCCGCCCGACATCTGGCTCGGGTAGGCGTCGATCTTGGTGGCAGGATCGGGTATGCCCACTTCCTCGAGCAATTCCAGGGTGCGCGCGCGCGCCTGCTTGCGGTTCATGCCCATGTGCTGGCGCAACACTTCGGCGATCTGGAAACCCACCGTGAACACGGGGTTCAGGGACGACATCGGCTCCTGGAAGATCATCGAGATATCCTTGCCGCACATGGTGCGCCGCTCGGCGATCGACAGTTGCAGCAAGTCGCGCCCGCCGAAGTGGATGCTGGAAGCGGGATCGATGATGGTGCTATCCGGCGGCAACAAGCCCATCACGGCCAGGGAGCTGACGGACTTGCCGCTGCCCGATTCGCCCACCAGCGCGACGGTGCTGTTGCGCGGCACGTTGAACGAGATGCCCTTGACGGCTTCGAACGTGGTCTTCTTGTCCAGGCGGAAAGTGACGCGCAGGTCGCGCACTTCCAACAGGTTATTCTGGTCCATGAGCAACTCCTATTTCACTTTGGGGTCGAGCGCATCGCGCAAGGCATCGGTAAACAGCGAGAACGCCGTCACCAGCACGGCCATCGCCGTGGCGGCGGCTGTCAACTGCCACCATTTGCCCAGGATCAGTTCATTTTGTGCCTCGTTGAGCATGCTGCCCCACGAGACGGTACCCACCGGCACGCCAAAGCCGAGGAAACTCAGGATCACTTCCGCCTTGATGAAGCCCACGACCAGAATCGACATTTGTACCAAGGCAACGTGACTGACGTTCGGGAAGATGTGGGAAAACATCTTGCGCCAGTGCGAGGCGCCGATGGCGTCGGCCGCCATCACGTACTCGCGCGCCTTGTGCTTGATGTATTCGGCGCGGATCAAGCGGTACGGCCCCGTCCAGCCCGTCAACCCCAGGATCAGCACGATGGTCAGCACGCCCTTCTGTTGCAGCACCGCCGCCACCGTCAAGATCATCAGGATCGAAGGAATCGACGTGAAGATGCTGTAGAACCAGTTGAAGAAGTCATCGACGATGCCGCCGAAGTAACCGGACACGGCGCCAAAGATGGTGCCCAGCACGACGGCCAGCAAGGCGGCCACCAGGCCCACGACGATCGACGTCTCGCCGCCCTTGACGGTTTTCTGCAGGATGTCGTGGCCCCACTTGTCGGCGCCGAACGGCAAGGTTGCCGCCTTGTGCGTGACGAGTTTCTTGGCCTTGCCCATGCCGGCGCGCAAGGCCGTCAAGTCGTCGGCCAGCGGGTCCGTGACGCCGTACATTTCCACGCCAGCCGATGGATTGCTGCCCATCTGGGCGCGCAGTTCGGCGATATCGTCGGCCAGCGGGTCGAGCACGTTGACGGGTGTCGGCGCGCTGCGCTCGTCCGTCACGGGCATGGCGCCATCGGCGGTGACGTCCTTGTCGGCGCCGACAAAGGTGGGCGGCGCATAGCTGACGGCCACTTCGTCTTCCCAGTTCGAAGCAACCAGGCCGCTGGCGGAAGCCAGCACCAGCAGGAAAAAGGCGCCGACCACGGCCAGCGATACCATTGCAATCTTGTCGCCGCGCAAACGGCGCCACGCCAGGGCCCACAGGCCGGGCGATGTATGAGGTTTCGACATCGTCTCTTTCTACTTCAGTTGTACGCGAGGATCGACCGCCTGGTACAGCAGGTCGGTGAGCAGGTTGAAGAGCATGGTGGCGGCGGCGACATACACGGTGATCGCCTTGATCACCGGAAAGTCGCTGCGCTCGACGGCCAGAATCACTTCACGCCCGATGCCGGGGATGCCGAAGAAGCGCTCGAGCAGGAAAGCGCCGATCAGCAGGGCCGGCAAGTTCGACATCACATAGGTAATGATGGGGATGCCGGCATTGCGCAGCACGTGCACCCACATGATGCGGCCTTCCTTCAAGCCCTTGGCGCGCGCCGTGCGCACGTAATCCTGGTTGGCCTCGTCCAGCACGAAGGTGCGGAACAGGCGCAGGGTCGGCGCAATCGACACGGCCAGGCCGATCAGGATAGGCAAGGTGGAATAGCGCAGCAGGTTTTCCCAGAAGCTGTCGCCCCAGCCCTGCACGGGGAACAGGCCCAGTTTATAGGCGAAGCCGTACTGGAAGACGATGATGTAGACGAGGATGGAAATCGACATGCCTACCGTGCAGGCGATCATGACGGCGCGGTCCGTCAGCGAGCCGCGCACGAAAGCGATGGCCAGCGCCAGCGCCACGCCAAAGAACGTTTCCAGCACGGTCAGCGGGATCAGCACCATCATCGACGGCCCCAGGCGCGACGTGATGATGTGCGACACGGATTCCCCCGTCGCCCAGCTCTGGCCGAAGTCAAACGTGACGATCTGCTTGATGAAGATCCACAGTTGCACGTAGTACGGCTGGTCGACGCCCAGCTGGCGGCGGATGTTGGCGATGCTTTCCGCACTCGACATCTTGCCGGCCAGGATGTAGGCGGGGTCGCCGCCCACCCAGTTGAACAGGATAAACACCAGCAGGACGACGCCCAGCATGGTGGGCAGCATCTGCCACAAGCGGCGCAGGATATAAGCAAACATAATGATTCCTTGTTGTTATAAGCCGCGCTTATTTTTTAGCAGAATCGGCAACAGGCGCCACAGGCGTGCCCGTGCTGTCGATATCCATGTACGCCCATTCCTGGAACAGGATCGGGTGCTTCTTGTAGCCCTGCACCGACTTTTGCGCCAGCATGTTGCGGTAGCGCGCGTAGCCGATCAAGGCGCCCGCATTGACTTCCAGGCGGCGCGCCATCTTGTGGAACAGCTCGTCGCGCTCGGGGCTGGCCGGCATGGCCTGGCTGGCCGCGTACCATTTATCGTACTCGGGGTCCTGGTAGCAGCCATTGTTGTTCTGGTGCGTGTTCGGGCCGTAGAACAGCTGCATGAAGTTGTCGCCGTCCGGATAATCGGCCAGCCACGGCGCCGTGCGCGTCTGCATCTTGCACTGCTTTTCCGTCTTGAGGATGTCGGAGAAGATCATGCGGTCGTTTTCCATGCGGATGCCCAGCGAGTTGTACGTCTTGCGCCACATTTCCGCCTGCAGCACGCCATTGGCTTCGTTGCGCGAAGCGTAGCGGATCAGGAGCGGCTTGCCGTCAGGCAAAGTGCGCCAGCCATCGGCGCCCTTCTTGTAGCCGAATTTATCCAGCAATTTATTGGCCAGCACGGGATCGTATTGCAGCAGGCTCTTGTAGTGCGGATCGTAGCCGACGACGCCGGGCGGTATCGGATAGTCGAGGCGCTTGGCCTGGCCATTCCAGATGATGCGGATTTCTTCATCGATATTGTGCGCCATGGCAATGGCACGGCGCAGCGCGATCTTTTCCTTGCTGAAGCCGCCGAGGGTGGGGTCTTCCATGTTCCAGTAGTAATAGCTGATCTCCGGGTCCAGCAAGCGCGACAGTTGCACGCCCTTCTCCGCCAGTTCGGGACGCAGCTTGCCGTTCAGCAATGCTTTCGGCGCCAGCGGGCCGTCGAGCCAGAACACGTCCGTGCCGCCGCTCTGGAAGGACAGCCAGCGCGACTGGTCTTCAATCATCACGGAAATTTCGATGCGGTCGATGGCAGGAATGCGCTTGCCCTGCATCTGGCGCACGATGCGCTGGTCGTCCGGGTCGTCGCCGGCCATGAAATTCCACGTTTCCGGCAAGTGCTGCGGGTTGCGGTTGAGGACGATGCGGTTGCCGCGCGTCCATTCACCGAGCGTGTAGTAGCCGGTGCCGACGGGATTCGAACCCACTTCGCCCTTCACGTCGCCGTACTTGTCCACCACTTCGCGCGCCACGGCGGCCGTCGGCACGTAGGCGAGGATCATGGGGAAGTTGAAATCCGTCTTGGTCAGCGTGATGCGCAAGGTGTACGGGTCGAGAATTTCCAGGCCGGCCACCTTCTTGTTGAAGTCCAGCTTGTTCGCCTTGGCCGCTTCCTTGGCCAGGTCGTCCAGCCCCACTACCTTGCCTTCGAACAGCCAGCTGTGCGGCGAAGCGAGGCGCGGGTCGAACAATCGTTTCCACGAATACACATAATCGGCCATCGTCAGTTCGCGGCCCTTGCCGCCGAACGCCGCATCGGGCGTGAACAGGATGCCTTTTTTCAGGCGGATGGTGTAGGTCTTGCCGTCGGCGGACACTTCCGGCATGGCGGCGGCCGCGCCGGGCACCACCTTGACGGGGCGCGCCAGGTAATCATAGGTGTACAGGGTGTCGAAGACGGCCTGCGTGATGTGGTTCGAATACAGGTCGCGCGCGGTGGCCGGATCGAAGCCCGTCTCGGCGGCCGGCAAGATATAGCGCAAGGTTTTGACCGGCGCGGCCGCGGCGCTGGGGGCATCGGCGGCAACGGCCGCCAGCGGCAGGGTGGCCAGGCAGGCGAGCAGCGCCACGCGCCGCATCCATGGTGACTTCATGTAATACCCTTCATCTCGATTATCTGTCGCACCGTATTGGTGCGCTTGTACTGGCTTCCCCCTGGGATACAGGATTCCACCGCCAAAACCAGTCCATCCTCGCAAGATCTATGCCTTGTTCATCGCCAGCCCCGTCCGCATGCAGGCGCGCTGGAAAAAGGCGTAACGATAACGCATATTTTGTTCCCGGGCAAAAAGCCGCAGTGCTGGCGTGACGGGCAGCCACGGCTGCCTGCCGTGCAGGGGAAATCTTCCGCAGCGCAACAAAGACCGGTCGCCACCATGAAAAAACGACTTGGCAGTAACCATTACCGCACCGAATGACGACAGTTTTTATGGCAGTACGGAAAATATACGGCGCGGTGCAACATTAAAATAATTGCAAATATTAAAACAAGTCGGCGCCCTGGGCCTGGCCGTGGGCGCGGAACACTGCCGCGACAAGCTCGACAATCCATCGTTGTCGGGCACGGAAGACGGCTCCATCCATTCCACCTATGTAGCCGCCAGGGGCGACAGCAAGGTGTCGGCCGTGTTCCTGGAAGTGCTGGCGCCCGTGATCAAGATGGTGGAATTGTCCGGCGCCTTGCGTGACGACAAATACGACCGTTTCTCGTCGACCACGCCGAAACTGGGCGCCAGCGACAATTTCTTCCAGCGTCCGCTCAGGCTGCCACGCACAGCCTGAACATCCGGCAGGCACAAGTCACTATCGCCATGCCATCCACACCAACGCCAGCTGCACTGCAGCGAGCGTTTTTTTATTTTGCGCACGAGGGGGGATGGCAGCCTCGTCAAAAATGCGGCACAAAATGCACCTTCTTTGTTCTAAATCAGTACCTCTGATGCACTGCGTTGTTTAGGCACACAAACCTGTTTGCCACGTTGACAAGGACTTTTGCAGCTCATTACAGTGAATCTCTTGAAAAGATATAAATACTTTTCAATGTTCTCGGTGCGCCAACCAGCGCGGCCGTTCTTGCCCTTCTAGCCAACCGCTTTTCCAGGAGTCTTGAACATGATCAGAGAAACACGCTTGTCCCGTTCCATCCGTTTGATCTGCGCCAGCGGCCTTGCCGCCGGCCTGCTCAGCCAGCAGGTGCTGGCGCAAGAAGTCAGCGATACCAGCAGCATGCAACGCGTCGAAGTCACCGGTTCCTCCATCAAGCGCCTCGTCTCGGAAACGGCGACACCCTTGTCCATCTTCAAGGCCGAGGATTTTGCCAAACAGGGCTTGACGACGGCCCAGGAAGTGCTCAGCAAGATCCCCTCGAATGCGTCCAGCATGGGCAGCGGCAATGCCGTCGGCGGCAATACCAGCGGCTTGCCCACGGGCGGCCAGGCCAGCGCCGACTTGCGCGGCCTGGGCGGCGACAAGACCCTGGTCCTGCTCAACGGCCGGCGCATCGCCAACCATCCGTATGACGGCGCCAGCGTCGACCTGAACATCATCCCCATCGCCGCCCTGGAACGGGTCGAAGTGCTGCGCGACGGCGCCTCGGCCATCTACGGCACGGACGCCATCGGCGGCGTCATCAACTTCATCACGAAGCGCTCCGTCAACGTCACGAATATCACCGCCGAGGTCGTCGCGCCTGAACACAAGGGCGGCGGCGAGCACCGCATCAACCTGTCGACGGGTTTCGGCAAGCTCGACACGGACGGCTACAATATTTTCGGCGTGGTCGACTACCACAAGCAAAATGTGCTCACGTCGCAGGACCGCGATTTTTCCAAGACCGGCATCATTCCCGAGCGGGGCCTGTCGCTTACCAGCGGCACCACCTTCCCTGGCAACTACTTCGATGCGGCGGCCAATGGCGGCAAGGGCCTGGCCGGCAATCCGTACGCGGCCAACGGCTGTCTGCCACCGCTGTCGGTGGCGGCCGCCAACGGCACTTGCCGCCAGGATTACACGCGCCAGATCGACGATCTGCCCGCGCAAGAGCAAGTGGCCTTCTTCGGCAAGGGCGCCGTCAAGCTCGGTGGCGGCCACCTGGCCACGGTGGAATATCTGCATTCGGAAAACAAGGTGAAAGCACGCACGGCGCCGCCGCCGCAAACGGGCTTGATCTTGCCCATTAGCAGCAAATATTATCCGGGCAAGGCGGGCGGCGTGCCGGCGCAGCCGGGCTTGTCGGGCCAGCCCCTGAGCGTCAACTGGCGCCCCGTGGAAGCGGGCCAGCGGCAGATCGATTCGGACGGCAAGGCGGACCGCCTGGTGCTGGCTCTCGAAGGCGAACTGGCGGGCTGGGATTACAAGACGGGGCTGAGCCACGCGATCAGCAAATCGTCGGAGAAATTTACGGGTGGCTATGTGCAGGATGCCTCGTTCGCCGCCGGCGTGCTCAATGGCATCCTGAACCCGTTTGGCGTGCAGGATGCGGCCGGCAAGACTTATCTGGACAGCACCGCCCTGCGCGGCGAAGTGCAGAACGCCAAGGTCACCACCACGGGCTTCGACCTCAAAGGCAGCCGCGACCTGATGCAACTGGCCGGCGGCCCGCTGGCGATTGCGCTCGGCGGCGAAGTACGGCGCGAAAAGGCCGACTTCAACGTGAACCGCGACATCGCCGGCCAGGCCACCAGTTCAGGCCTGTCCGGCTCGCTGTCGAAGAGCGGTTCACGCACGATCCAGGCCGTCTTCGGCGAAGTTAACTTGCCGCTGATCAAGGACCTGGAAGTGCAGCTGGCCGCGCGCTTCGACCATTACAGCGACGTGGGCAGCACCACCAATCCGAAGCTGGCCCTGCGCTACCAGGCCAGCAGCGCGCTGGTGCTGCGCGGCTCGGCCAGCACGGGTTTCCGCGCGCCCACGCTGTTTGAAAAGAATGCGCCGCCGTCGAAGAACGATACCAACGATAGCTACGACGACCCGATCCTGTGCCCCGGAGGCGTACCGCAACCGGGCGCCAATCCCCTGCGCGATTGCGACTTGCAGCAATTCAAGCTGCAAGGCGGCAATGAAAAGCTGAAACCGGAAAAATCCACCACCTTCGCCTTTGGCCTGGTGCTCGAACCCATCAAGGAAGTCACCGTCGCCGTCGATTACTGGAACATCCATTTGAAGGACAAGATTTCGTCCCTGCCCGAACAATCGATCTACGGCAACTATGAAAAATACAAGGCCTTGTTCCTGCGCAATCCCGACGGTTCGCCCTACGCCATCCTCGACCTGAACGACAACCTCGGTGAAGTGAAGACCGACGGCATCGACGTCAGCCTGAATGCGCGCCTGGGACGCGGCGCGTATGGCGATTTCAGCGTGTCGGTCGACGGCACCTGGACCCACAAGTATGACTACCAGAACGAGCGCGGCGGCGAATTCATCGCCAACGTGGGCCGCTACGCGGATAACAATCCCGTCTTCCGCTGGAAGCATACGGCGGCGCTGAACTGGCGCATGGGCAACTGGGGCGCCACCGTGTCGCAATCGTTCAAGTCCGGCTACACGGATCAGAACCAGGTGGATCCGCAGTACCGCCACGATGTGCCGTCCTACAGCCTGCTGAACGTCTCCGGCAGCTATGCGTGGAAGGGCTTGCTGCTGACGGCCGGCGTGAAAAACCTGTTCGACAAGGAACCGCCGTTCTCGAACCAGGGCACCTTGTTCCAGAAAGGCTATGACCCGCGCTACACGGACCCGATCGGGCGCGCCTGGTACTTGCGCGGCAGCTATACGTTTTAAGGGGGAATTGCGGGAAACGAGATCAGACGGGCAGCGCTGGCAGGCATTTGCCAGCGGAAGCAAAGACGGCGCCATCAGCGATGATGTGCGCCGTTTTATTTTACGCATCTGAGCAAGTCTGACAAGGGTTCACGATATTTTATTGCTGAAGGATTATAAAAAAAACAGGAAAATGTTGCATTTCGTCCAAAAAGTCCGCACGAAATTGACAATCTGAATCGTGAATGTTTTGATGAGGCCCAAGAAAATTTACAGAATTTTCGTTGGTCAATTTTGAAATAAGCAAATAAATTGTCAGCAAGCAACATGTTATTTCAAAATAAATGCCATCTTTATCACAATAACAAGGAATTTCAGATGATGATAGAAAATGTAATATCGCGGTCGCTGCGCCTGATGTTTGCAGGCGGCATGGCCCTGAGCATGCACGCCGCGTATGCGCAAGAAACAACAGATGGCACCATGCAACGCGTGGAAGTCACGGGTTCGAGCATCAAGCGCATCGCTTCCGAAGCGTCGCTGCCGGTGCAGTCGTTCAACCAGAAAGACATCAAGAAAACCGGCGTTACCACGGTTACCGATTTCATCCAGCAAATTCCTGCAATGCAGGGCTTCTCCGTGGCCGCCGATTCGGTGGGCGGCGGCGGCGGTGGCGTCACCACGGCCTCGATCCACGATATCGGCGCAGCCTACACGCTGGTGCTGCTGAACGGCCGCCGCTTAGCGCCATCGAATTCCGGCACCACCATCGACCTGAATTCGATCCCACTGTCGGCCATCGAGCGCGTGGAAGTGCTGACGGACGGCGCCTCGGCCCTGTATGGCGCCGACGCCATCGCCGGCGTGGTCAACTTCATCCTGAAAAAAGGCACATCGCCGCTGGAAATCAATGCCAAGTACTCGCGCCCTGAAGAAAAAGGCGGCGCCAGCAATTCGATTTCGATCAGCAAGGGCTTCGGCGATATCGACGAAGACGGCTACAGCATCTTCGTGTCGGCCAGCCACGACGAACAAAAATCGCTGAAAGCATCGCAGCGCAGCTTCGCGAAAAGCGGCATCATCAATTTCAACGATCCGAAGACCGGCAAGGCGCTGCAATTCATCAACGGTTCCTCGCGTTCGTCGGCAGCCAATGCCGCAGCCACCTACAACCGTACCGATGCAAACGGCAATGTGGTGATCAACCCGGAAACCAAAAAACCATTCGTCGATACCGTCAACCTGGCCAATCCGTATGCACTGGCCCATGGCGGCAAGTGCGCGCCTGGCAATATGGACTTCTACGGCGATGGCAACTGCTATTTCGACTCGCCGTCGACCATTGAAATCAATCCCGAATCGAAGCGCGACTCGCTGTTCAGTTCGGGTACCGTCAAGCTGGGCAAGACCGGCTGGCAAGGTTTCTACGACTTCGCCTACACCGAAGCGAGCATCAAGGCCAGCATCGCGCCGTACCCAGCCGATTTCTCCATTTCCCCGAATTCGCCCCTGTTCAGCAAATACATTGCCTCGCAGTTGAGCCCGTCGCAGCTGGCCAATGCTGTGAGCGGCGTCGCCAAGTACCGCCTGTCCGAAATGGGTAACCGCGTGTACGACTACGGCAACAAGGCAACCCACCTCGTCGGTGGCGTGGAAGGCAGTGCATTCGGCTGGGATATCAACACGGCCGTGACGTACTCGAAAAACAAGCAGACGCAGGACTACGTCAGCGGCTTCCCGCTGTCCGACAAGTTCAACGCCCTGCTCGACGCCGGCACTATCGACCCGTTCGCCTACCCCGTGGGCGCCATGCCGGACACCATGCGTCAAGCCCTGCTCGGTACTGGCTTCAGCGGCACCTACAACACGCAAACCGTGGAAATGAAGGGCGTCGACGGCCGCGCTTCGCGCCCTGTGTTCTCGCTGCCGGGCGGCACCGCCATGCTGGGCGTGGGCGCCGACTACCGCAACACCTCGTTCAAGATGCAACAGGCGGATGTCGCCAAGCAGGCGCAAATCCTGTTTGACAATGCGCAAGTCGACAGCGAATACGCACGCGACAACGCTGGCGCCTATGCCGAGCTGATGCTGCCGATTTCGAAAAAACTGGAAGTAACCGGTTCGGTGCGTTATGACCAGATCGGCGCCATCGACGACAAGCTGACGGGCAAGACGGTAGGCAAGAAAGAAAACGCCACCACCTGGAAAATCAGCGGCAAGTATTCCGCGACCAAGAGCCTGATGTTCCGCGCCGCTGCCGGCACCGGCTTCCGCGCCGCCAGCATGCAGGAAATCGCCGGACCGCTGGAAGACTGGGGCGTCACGGGCGGTAACTACCAATGCCCATTGACGGCGGCAAACGGCATGGGCGGTCACCCGCTGGCCAGCTATTGCAGTGGCGTTGGACGCCAGCAATTCGAAGCCTTCCAGGGCGGCAATCCTGAACTGAAGCCGGAAACGTCGAAGCAATGGAGCATCGGTACCGTGTTCGAGCCGATCGACAGCCTGTCGATGTCGTTCGACCTGTGGAACGTGGAAATCCGCGACCAGGTCACGGCCGTCTCCGAAGGCTTGATCTTCAACAATCCAGCCAAGTATGCCAACCTGTTCACCACCAAGCACATCACCTCGACAGGCCTCGACGTGCTGGCCATCAAGCTGCTGCCGATTAACATCGGCAAGGTGGAAAACCGCGGTATCGACTACGACTTCACCCACAAGATGAAGTTGCTGGACGGCCGTCTGACGAGCCGCCTGATGGGTACCTACCTGCTGCGTTCGCGCTACACGACGCCGGGCACCGATGATCAGTGGGAAACCAGCCTGAATCGCTACGGTTCGAACGACAAGGTCAGCTTCCGCAACATCATCCGCGCCACCACCTCGTATGAGACGGCCAAGTTCACGCATACGCTGAGCGCCAGCTACCGCAATGGCTACACGGACAAGGAACAGACGGTCGACGATTGCGCCGTGATCGTCGCAGGCAGCCCTGGCGAATGCTATGGCATCCAGCTGGAAGTGCCGAGCTACACCACCTTCGACTTCCAGACGGCTTACCGTCCTATGAAGAACGTGGAAATCACGGGCGGCATCCTGAACCTGTTCGACCGCAATCCGCCGTTCACCCTGCGCAACACGGGTTCGCATCAAATTGGCTACAACCCATCGTACTCGAGCGCCCTGGGCCGCCAGTTCTACCTGAGCGGTTCCTACAAGTTCTAAGCTGATTGCATCGGCTGAAAACTGAAAAAGCCCGGAAAGCTTAGCTTTCCGGGCTTTTTTTCATGCTGCGCGCCACCTTATTCCGCGTCGCCCTGCAGGCGGCGCTGCCTGACGGCCGCCGCCAGGTTTTCCAGCACGGCCACGCTGGCGCTCCAGTCGATGCAGCCATCCGTGACGGACTGGCCATAGATCAGTTCCTTGCCCGGAATCAAATCCTGGCGGCCCGCCACCAGGTGCGACTCCACCATCACGCCGACGATGCGGCCATCGCCACCGGCCACCTGGCTGGCGATATCGGCACACACGGGAATCTGGTTTTCCGGTTTTTTCGAGCTGTTCGCATGCGAGGCGTCGATCATCAGGCGCGCCGCCAGGCCTTGCGCGGCGATCGCCTTGCACGCCTCGTCCACGCTGGCCGCGTCATAGTTCGGGGTTTTTCCGCCGCGCAAGATGATGTGGCAATCCTCGTTGCCGTTGGTCGAAACGATGGCCGAGTGACCGCCTTTCGTGACGGACAGGAAATGGTGCGGCTGCGAGGCGGCCTTGATGGCTTCCACGGCGATTTTCACATTGCCATCCGTGCCATTCTTGAAGCCGACCGGACAGGACAGTCCCGACGCCAGCTCGCGGTGCACCTGCGACTCCGTCGTGCGTGCGCCGATGGCGCCCCAGCTGATCAGGTCGGCGATGTATTGCGGGCTGATCACGTCAAGGAACTCCGTGCCGGCCGGCAAGCCCAGCTCATTGATATCGCGCAACAGTTCGCGCGCCATGCGCAAGCCGTCGTTGATGCGGAAGCTGTTGTCCATGTACGGGTCGTTGATCAGGCCCTTCCAGCCCACCGTGGTGCGCGGTTTCTCGAAGTAGACGCGCATGACGATTTCCAGTTCGCCCGCGAAACGCGTGCGTTCCTTGACCAGCAGGCGCGCATATTCCATCGCCGCCTTGGTGTCGTGGATGGAGCAAGGCCCGATCACCACCATCAGGCGGTCGTCCTGGCCATGCAGGATACGGTGCAGGGCAATGCGGGCGCTGGCGGCAGTCTGTTCGGCTTGCTCCGAGCAGGCAAATTCGCGGATCAGGTGGGACGGCGGGGTCAGTTCCTTCATTTCGCGAATGCGCAAATCATCGGTGCGGGGCATCATTTTCTCCAAAATTTAAGGAAGGGTAAAACATCTGGGTAAAAAAAAACCGCCATCAGTGGCGGTTTTTTAGAATTTGCTGGGATCTCGTTTTGCTGCTACGTGAACCGACCGCTACTCCACCGCCTTTGGGTTGGAATTGCTAAAGTAAAAATAAGCGGTAAAAAAGTGGCGAGCGAACATGCGAGTCATCCGTAAGTGATGAACGACTATAAACCTAAATTGCAAGGGTTGGCAAGCATATTTGTCGGCAAAGCCGCATGCCGCTGCCGTTTTACACTGCATAACCCGCAAAAAAGCATAAAAAGTTGCGCGCTGTGAATCTCGCCGCGACTCTGCATCCCCGCGCCACCGTTGTGCCCGTCGTGGCAACCACGCCACGCCAGCCATTCTATCGACGACAAGCGGGACACTCCTTGATCCAGGTCTAGTCCCGGCGTCGCCGCACGGACAAAACTCAAGGACGTATCGACGACCTTTGACTGCCTGACCTTTCCGGAGAACCGCATGATCCCTACACCATCCTTGCATTCCGCTGCCTTTTCACCACCCAGACTGGGCCTGGCACTGGCCAGTGCACTGCTGAGCCTACCCGTCCTGGCGCAGGACGCCGCGCCGATTGCGCGCGTGGAAATCACCGGCTCGAACATCCGCCGCGCGCAGGCGGAAACGGCGTCGGCCGTGCAAACCCTGAGCGCGGCCGACATTGAAAAATCGGGCAAGTCCAGCGTGGCCGAACTGCTGCAGACCCTGGCCGTCGACAACCAGGGCTCCGTCCCCACCACTTTCGGCAACGGCTTTGCCGCCGGCGCCTCCGGCGTGTCGCTGCGGGGCCTGGGCACGGCCTCGACCCTGGTGCTGCTGAATGGCCGCCGCGTCGCGCCATATGGCCTGGCCGACGACGGGCAGAAAGTGTTTTCCGACCTGAACATCATTCCCCTGGAAGCCGTGGAACGGGTGGAAATCCTCAAGGATGGCGCCTCGGCCATCTATGGTTCGGACGCCATCGCCGGCGTCGTCAACGTGATCCTGCGGCGCGACTACCAGGGCACGGCCATCAAGGGCAATTACGGCAAGACGAAGGAGTGGGATGGGCGCGACGCGCGCGCCGCCATCACGCACGGCTTCGGCGACATCGACACGGACCGCTACAACGTGTTGCTGAACCTCGAGTATAGCGAAAAGGCCGCCATCTGGAACCGCGACCGGGCCGGTCGGGGCGCCGTCGGGCGCAGCGACTTGCGCGACCTGGGCTTCAGCGCGCAGGAAACCCTCAGCGGAGCGGGCGCCATCACCACCAACAATGCGGCCGGCAGCGCCGTCAACGGCAATGTGCGCAATCCCGACACGCTCGACTACTACAACCGCGGCAACCTCGCTGGCGCGGGCTTTACGCGCACCTTCCCCGGCGCCGCCTGCGGCAATTTCACGACTCACCCGCAGGGAGATCCGGGCGGCGGCTGCCTGACCGATGCCGCGCAGCAATATGGCCAGATCCAGCCCAAGCAAAAGAACATCAATTTCTTCGGCCGCGGCGCCTGGCAACTGACGCCGGAGCTGCAGACGTATGCCGAGCTGAATCTGTATCACAGCGAATCGCACTCGGCCACCACGCCCTCGACGGTCAGCGGCTCGGTCGGCTATCCGGGCGGCCCCGTCAGCAATGCGGGCGTGTCGCTGGGCGCCGCCCACCCGGACAATCCGTATTTCGGCACGGCGGCGCGGCTGCGCTACCTGGCGGCCGACGTGGGGCCGCGCCTGTCGGAAGTCACATCCACCTTCATGCGCTTTGTCGCCGGCATCAAGGGTAGCGTGGCGGGCTGGGATATCGACAGCGCCCTGCTGTACTCGCAGAACAAGGTGTCGAACGACCTGGACGGCTACCTGCAGCGCGACGTCGCCTTCGCCCTGCTCAACCCGAGCGCCACCAATGTGGAGCGGGCCAGCCTGAACCCCGCGTATGCGGCCCTGCCGTCCGGCAGCCTGTGGCGCATCGCGGAAAACGCGGGCCTCAATTCGCGCGAGCTGTACGCGGCCCTGTCGCCGCGCATCTCGAACGACGCCAAGACGCATATCGCGCAGATCGACTTCAAGGCCAGCCGCGAGGTGGCCAAGCTCGACGGCGGCGCCCTGGGCATGGCCGTGGGCGCGGAATTCCGCCACGAATCGACGGAACTCAAGCCCACCACGGGCACGGAACGGGGCAACATCATTGGTCTCGGCTATTCCGCCTACAAGGGCAGCCGCAACGCCTCGGCCATCTATGCCGAGGTGCTGGCGCCCGTGCTGAAGAGCGTGGAACTGTCGGGCGCCCTGCGCGCCGACCATTTCACCGACGTGGGCAACTCCTATACGCCGAAAGTGGGCGTGAAATGGACGCCCGTGCGCGAACTGGCCCTGCGCGGCACCTTCGCCAAAGGCTTCCGCGCCCCCAGCGCGGCGGAAAACGGCGTCGGCGGCCTGGCCGCGTTCTCCACCGCCAGCGATCCGCTGCGCTGCGCACTGGGCGTGGAAGCGGCCTGCGATCCGGCTTCCATCGCCGTCATCACCTCGCCCAATCCGAAGCTGTCGCCCGAACGTTCACGCAGCTATTCCGTGGGCGCCGTGTGGGACCCGCTGCCGCGCACCAGCATTTCCGTCGACCTGTGGCAAATCCGCCGCAAGAATGAAATCAACCAGGAGCAAACGGATACGGCCATCGCCGAAGGCCATGTGGCGCGCGACCCGTCGACGGCCACCGGCATCGCCGGCGATCCGGGCGCCATCACGGCCGTGCTGGCCAATTATGTGAATTCGGCGCAAACGACGGTGCGCGGCATCGATATCGACGCGCGCCAGCGCTTCAGCCTGGGCAGCGACTATGGCAACCTGGTGTTCGACTTGAAGTGGACGCATCTGTACAAATGGCTGCGCACGGAACAGGACGGCACGCAGCGCGATTTTGCCGGCACGCATGGCAATTGCGACGTGTCCAACTGCATGGGCACGCCGGACGACCGCATCAACCTGGGCGCCACCTGGGAACGCCAGAACTGGCGCGTCACGGCCAACGTCAACTACCGCGCGCCGCTCGATAACCTGCTGTTCAAGAATGACCCGGACGGCTGCGCCACGCACTTCGCCGACGGCACGGACGCGCCGCGCGGCTGCCGCATCGCCTCGTTCACCACGGTGGATCTGACGGCCCGCTGGCTGGCCACGCCCAAGCTGGAAGTGTTTGCCACAATACAAAACCTGTTCGACAAGATCGCCCCGCTCGATCCGCTCACGTATGGCGCCACGGGCTACAACCCGCTCGACTACGCGGGCGCGGCGGGACGCTTCATCAGTGCGGGGGTGAAGTACAAGTTCTGAATTTCGTCATATTTTCAACGTATCAGGCGTTTCAGGAACCGTAGCGAGCAAGCCCAATATTGGGTTGAGTAGCGCAGCTGTACTTCAGGTACAGCGAGCAACGCAAACTCAAGAGTGGGCTGCGCAGTAGGTTCCTGAAATGGCGATCTAAGCCGTGCCGCCGACGGTAATACCGTCCAGGCGCAAGGTCGGCTGCCCCACGCCCACGGGCACGCTCTGCCCTTCCTTGCCGCACACGCCCACGCCCGAGTCCAGGCGCATGTCGTTGCCGATCATGGAGACGCGGTTGAGCACGTCCGGGCCATTGCCGATCAGGGTCGCCCCCTTCACCGGGTAGCTGAGTTTGCCATTTTCAATCATGTACGCTTCGCTGGCCGAAAAGACGAACTTGCCATTCGTGATGTCGACCTGGCCGCCGCCGAAGTTGACGGCATATAAGCCGTTTTTGACGGAGGCGAGGATCTCGCCCGGGTCCTTGTCGCCGCCCAGCATGTACGTATTCGTCATGCGCGGCATGGGCAGGTGGGCGAACGATTCGCGGCGCGCATTGCCCGTCACGGGCATCTTCATCAGGCGCGCATTCATGGTGTCCTGGATGTAACCCTTCAGGATGCCATCCTCGATCAGGGTCGTGCACTGCGTGGGGTTGCCCTCGTCATCGATATTCAGGGAACCGCGCCGGCCAGCCAGGGTGCCGTCGTCGACCACGGTGACGCCCTTGGCGGCCACACGCTCGCCGATGCACCCGGAAAACGCGGACGAGCCCTTGCGGTTGAAATCGCCTTCCAGGCCATGGCCGATGGCTTCGTGCAGCAGGATGCCGGGCCAGCCCGGACCCAGCACGATGGTCATGGGGCCGGCGGGCGCGGGACGCGCTTCCAGGTTCACCAGGGCCGAATTGACGGCGTCCGCCGCGTATTGTTCCAGTACGGCATCGCTGAAATAGTCATAGCTGTAACGCCCGCCGCCACCTGCCGAGCCCGTTTCGCGGCGGCCATTCTGTTCCGCGATCACCGTCAGCGAGACGCGCACCAGCGGGCGGATGTCGGCCGCCAGCACGCCGTCGCTGCGCAGCACCAGCACCACGTCATATTCGCCGGCCAGGCCCGCCATCACTTGCACGACCCTGGGATCTTTCGCCCGCGCCATCTTTTCCACGCGTTCGAGCAATTGCACCTTGGCCGTGGCGTCCAGCGAGGCGAGCGGATCGTTGGGCAGGTACAAGGATCGTCCGCCCTGCGGCTGCATCTGGCCCGCGATCTTGATCCTGCCGGCGCCGGCGCGCGCAATCGTGCGCGTGGCCGCCGCCGCTTCCAGCAGGGCACGCTCGGAAATGTCGTCGGAATACGCAAACGCCGTCTTGTCGCCGGACACGGCGCGCACGCCCACGCCCTGGTCGATGGAAAAACTGCCCGTCTTGACGATGCCCTCTTCCAGGCTCCAGCCTTCGCTCTTGGTCGACTGGAAATACAGGTCGGCATAGTCGACCTTGTGCGTAAACATCGTGCCCAGGGCTTTCAACAGCTTGTCCTCGTCCAGGCCGAACGGCGTGAGCAGAATCTCGCGCGCCACGGTCAGGCTGGACAGATTGGGTTCAAATGGCTTCATAACTTTGCACTCGCTAATTATATTCAACTCATTCTCAGTACCTGACAGAAGCGTAGCGAGCGGCAGTGATTTGTGGCCGAGAAGCGCAGCCGTGCTTGAGCACGGTGAGCATCGCAGGCCGCAAAGCGCGACGCGCAGTAGCTTATGTCAGGTACCCTCACATAGTGCGGTGCGCCAGGGCTGGCAAGGATTCGCGCACGCCGGCCAAAAACACCAGGTCGATCTCGCCGCTCACCACGCCCTCGCCTTCGGGCAACACGGCTTTCACTTCGCCCCACGGGTCGATCAGCATGCTGTGGCCCCAGGTGCGGCGGCCGTTCGGATGCAAGCCGCCCTGCGCCGAGGCCAGCACATAGCACTGGTTTTCGATGGCGCGCGCGCGCAGCAGCACTTCCCAGTGGGCGCTGCCCGTCGTATGGGTAAACGCGGCCGGCACGACGATCAGCGCGCAATCGCCCATGGCGCGGTAGAGTTCGGGAAAGCGCAAGTCATAGCAGATGGACAGGCCGACCCGGCCGAACGGCGTCTCGATCGAGCGCACCTGCGCACCCGGCACGATGGTGCGCGATTCGTTGTACGACTCGGCGCCGCGCGTAAAACCGAACAGGTGGATCTTGTCGTAGCGGCCGGCCGGTTCGCCTTGCGGGTCATACACCAGCGTGGTGTTGAGGACCTTGCCCTCCTCGCCGGAAATCAGGGGCAAGGTGCCGCCGATCAGCCAGATGCCGTGCTGGCGCGCCATCTGCGCCATGCCATCCTGGATGGGTCCGCTGCCGGGCTGTTCCGCATGGGCCAGCTTGTCCGTTTCCTGCTTGCCCATGATGGCCCAGTACTCGGGCAGGACCACCAGCTGCGCGCCACCGGCGGCGGCCTGCGCCACCAGGCGGCGCGCCGTGGCCAGGTTGTCTTCCACGGAAGGCGAGGAAATCATTTGTACTGCTGCGACTGTATGCATCATTGCCACCTCTTCTCCATTCGAACGCCGCGCCTATTTCGCCACGGCCTCCGCCGCTGCGGCGGCAGGCACGGCGACAGGGTCCAATTTACCACCATCGAGCTTGGTCACGACGGGCGCTTTCCACGGCCCGGCGATCTGCATATGGTAAGTGAGCGCCTTCATCACGGGCGCACGCAGGAACAATTGCGCCAGGAAACTGCCCAGGCCGATGACGGGGTTGACGGCCAGCGCGTACACGAGCGGCCCCGTGCCCAGGTTGAATTCCGGGATCACCACCACGTGCAAATTCGTCGTTTCATTGGCGATATCGGCCGTGCCATCCATCAGTACGGTTGCCGCCACGCCATGCATCTTGAGGTTATCGGTGCTCACCACGCCGCGCTTGATGCTGGCGTTGGCCGTGATGCCGTCGAAGGCCAGGCCTTCGGAAAACACGTCGTGGAAATCGAGTTTCAGCAAGCGGGGCAAGGCTTGCAGGCTGAGCACGCCCAACAGCTTGGCCGCGCCCGGATCCTGCTTGAGGAACTGGCCCGATTCCACGTTCATCTCGATCTGCCCCGACAAGGTGGGGATGTCGAGCGAATACGGCAAGCCGTTCCAGGCGATGTCGCCGCTCAGGCGGCCCTTGCCGCGACGCACCGTGTCGGCAAAGCCGAAGCGGTCGAGCAACTTGCCCGCATCGACGATATCGAGGCCGAAACGCAGGCTGGTCGTGCTTTGCCCATCCTTGATCACCCATTTGCCATTGCCGCTCAGGGCGCCATCGGGATTCGACAGTTGCAGCTTGCCCACGCGCCACTCGCGCCCGCCCGCCGCCATGGTGTTATAGGCCTGCAACTCCAGCCGGCCGATCTTCTTGTTGAACAGTTCAAATTGCTCGGCGACGATATCGAGCGAGGGAATCGACTGGGCGCCGTTCTTTCCCTCCAGCAAATTCTTCACGTCGTTGGCGGCCGACTCCGGAATGATCAGCGACGACAGGCGCGCCGTCATCTTGCCCAGGCCGGACGGCGTTTCCAGCCAGGTCACATAGCCTGACACTTGTTTTGCATCAATATTAGCTTGCCACACATCCTTCTGGTGCGTGGCGCCCACGACCACGTTTTCCAGCTTGCGCTCGCCCAGCATCAGTTCGCTGGCACGGGCGGCCATCATGTCCGGCACCACGTATTGCGCGATATCGGGGGCATCGTCGGCGGCGCCGCTGTCGGCGGATGCCGAGCCGCTGCCGGCGATCTCGCTGCCGGCGGCAATCCAGCTGTCCACGTCCAGGGTTTTCATGTTGACGTTGAACATCATGCCGCTGTCCGGTTCCGGCGCCGGCACGTTCACGCCGATGCCGCCGCGCACCAGGCGCCAGGCGTCCTTGCCCTGCTTCTGGCGCTGGTAACGCGCGGCAATGCCGGATCCCAGCGCGATGCGGATATCGTCCGTGCGCAGGCCCGCGCCGTTGGCCGCATTGCCCGTCAAGGTGAATTTCACGGGCAGGCTGTCGCCGGCCGGCTTTTTCAGGGGGGCGGGGAAATCCAGGCCCAGGCCCGTCAACGGCGATTCGACATTGACCACCACCTGGTGGTCGCGCGCCGTGATCAAGCCGCTGTAGCGCGCGCCGCCGTTCAAATGTTTCGCCAGGCGCTGCAGCACGGGCGCCGGATACGTCTTGCGCAAGCCGTCGATGGTCATGTTGCCGGCAATCTTGACCTGGATGGAACTGTCCGCCTGCGTGCCGCCCGAGATGGCCAGCGGCCCGCCCAGCAGGCTGCCGTTCAAGCCGTTCAGGTTGACGCCCTTTTCATTGAATTCGATCTTGCCCTGCGTACCCAATACGGGCGGCATGTCGTGGAACAGCACCACGTCGTTGCCCGCCAGCTGCAAGCTGCCCTGCACGGTCGATTCGAGCATGCGCTCTATCGGCAAGTGCAATTTGAGGGCCAGCCTGGCGTTGCCCGTCGCCGTCGTTTCATCCGTGAAATGCTCGATCCAGCCCAGCACGGGACTGGCCGTCACGTACTTGAGGAATTCCTGCATGGGGCCGGCCGCGTTGCCTTCAATGTCGAGCAAGGTGTCGAACACGGTCAGGTCGGGGATCACGGCTTTGACATTCGTCAAAGCCACGCCGCCCGTGATGGCCGTGTCGCCGCGGATTTCCATGCGCGCCCGTTCAAACACGAAACTGCCCTTGATCTTGTCCGCCTGCGGCCACAGGGGCGCCTTGCCTGCCAGCGGGCCGCTTTCCGCAAATTCGCCGGGCGCGTAGTTCAGGGTGCCATTTTCGAGCTTGCCGGCCACGCGGAATTCGCCCCGATTGCGCTGGGCCGGCGTGTCGGCCTTGAAGGGGAAATGCTCGAGTTCGCCGCGCAGGCGCAGGCTGACATCGCGCGCCACGCCGCCTTCCAGTGCCCCCGTCAGCCAGTGGCGCAGGTGCTCGGGCGTTTGCAGCGGCAGGTAGCGGCCGATGGTGTTGATCTGGAAATTGTCTATCGTGCCCGTCAAGTCGACCTGGCCCAGGTTCTTGCCGTCGAGCGGCATGCGGTGCGTGCCTTGCAAGGCGACGCGCAAGCCTTGCTGATTGAAGTCAAGCTTGTCCAGCTCGACTTGCAGCATATTCTCCGCTTCAAACGTCCAGCGCGCCTGCATGGCGAATTGTTCGAACGGCATGGCCGGTTCGCTCAGGTACGATGGAAACTGCAGCATCAGGTCTTGCGCATCGATAGCGATGCTGCCGCCCTTGTCGCTGGCGTCGATGGTGCCGCTGAGTTTGTCGAAGCCGGGAATGGCCGGTGCGGCTGCCTGCGCGGGGCTGCTGGCCGTCTTCGCCACGGCCAGGCGCGCCGGCTGCGCATTCAGGCCCAGGTCGATGAGCTTGCCGCGCAGCCGGTAGCTGGCAGGAGTCGCCATCTCGCCTTCCCATTGCGCCGAAAAATCCTGCAAACGCCCGCGTGGCGCCAGGGCGTCGAGGCGCTGGCGCTGCTGTTCGCCCAGCGGCAGCTTGTCGGCCAGCGCGGCCAGGGTTTGCAAATCGAGCGACTTGGCCGTGATTTCCGTGCGCGCCGGCTTGCGCTTGGTGGCGGCAATGAAACGCTCGGACAGGGTCGTGGGTGGCAGGCTGAGGCCGTCGCGTGTTTCCACCGCGAAATTCGTCAACTCCACCTGATGGCCATTCGCGCCAAAGGTGGGCTTGCCGTCCGGCACCTGCGCCGACAGCTCTTCTTTTGCCGAAATGCGCCCGCTGACCGACAGCAAGTCGAGCGGGGCGATATGCTCGCCCAGCTGTGCCTGCACATCCGTCAAGCCCACGTCGGCCGTGAAGCCGGCCAGGCGCGCGTGATCCAGGCTCAACCAGGCGCGCAAGGCGCCCTTGCCCTGGCTCAGCTCGAACGGGTAATCGAGGTAGCGGCGCCAGGCGGCCAGGTCGGCGTTTTTCAGGTCCGCATACAGCTCGCCCTTCCACATCGACACATCCGAGATGCGCGTGCTGAAAGGCGGATGCGTGAAGTGAGCGCGCACATCGATGGGCGCTGCCAGGCTGCCGGGCGGCGTGGCCTGCAAGCCCAGCCGGTGGCTGCGCCAGCGGTTGCGCAGCAGCAAGTTGACCTGGGTTAAAGCCAGCTCCGGCGTGCCGCGCGCTTCGTCCGTCCAGCGCACCTTGCCGTCGCGAATGATGATGTCATGCTGCGACAGCAGCCAGTCGGCGCCCTTGCCGTCGCTGCCCTGGCTGCTGTCGACGAGCACGCCGGCCACATACAGCTTGCCATCCATGCTGCGCCGCACGTCCAGGTCGGGCCGCGTGATTTCCAGGGTAGTGAAGCGCACGGAACCGAGCACGCTCCACCACGACACGGTCGCCGAAATGCTCGGCAGGCTCAGCGCCTGGCGCCCCGCCTGGTCGCGCAGGGTCACGTCGCCGAGGAAGAGATTCGGCCGCACGCCATGCCAGGAAGCATAAATGCGCGCGATACTGACAGGGTTGCCCAGTGCGCGGCTGGCCGCCCGCTCGATATCGCCTTTGTAATAATCGATATTCGGCAAGATAGCGTAGCGCAGGAATAAAAACAGCACGGCGAAGGCGAAATACGCCAGCAGCACCAGTTTGATGGTAAAACCCAATACATGGTGGGTGGCCAGGTTGGCCATGCGATAGGCGGCACGCAGCCTCTGCCAGCGCAGGGCCAATGGCACATGTTCTGTCACGCTTGCTTCTGGCGGTTTTTGCATCAATAAGCTAATAAACTGGCCCGGCGTCAAATAATGGCAAAAATCGTCTGCATTCGTGGTGCGCGCCTGCATCCTTGCGCTTGCGTCTGAGCAAAGCCTCCCTTACCATCGTCCGGAAGAGCACGCACTACCGGCGGTATACGGCCAGCGGCACAATTTTACCGCATCCCCCGCCGTTCGCAGCCAAGTTAAACAAGAACATGCACGCAGCATCCACGAGACCCTTACCGATACCATGAGCACACAGCCTTTGATTTCCGCCTCCCGTTTCTACCAGCGCTGGCTGGACGCCGCCCCCGAGCGCGCCGCGCAGGTGGCGCAACTGGTGCGCGCGCCGCTGGACGGGCTCGACTTTGCCGCCGAGCTGGCCGCTCAGGCGAACGCCGCCACGCCGCCGCTGCCGCCCGAACGGGCCATGCGCCGCCTGCGCAACCTGCTCGTCTGCGGCCTGATCGCGCGCGATCTTGGCGGCCAGGCCGACTTGAACGAAGTCGTCACCGCAATGACGGGTTTTGCCGATTTCGCCATCCGCACGCATGTGGACGCCATCATGGCCGAGATGGTGGCCCTGCACGGCATGCCCGTCGGCGAGGAATCGGGCGAGGAACAAGCCTTGATGGTACTGGCGATGGGCAAGCAGGGCGGCGGCGAGCTGAACGTCTCGTCGGACATCGACCTGATCTTTGTCTACCCGGAAGATGGCGATACGCAAGTCACCTTGCCGGGCCAGCGCAGCCTGTCCAACCACGAGTTTTTCATTCGCATGGGCAAGAAACTGATCGCCGCCCTGGCGGAGATCACGCAAGACGGTTTTACTTTCCGTGTGGATATGGCCCTGCGTCCGAACGGCAATTCCGGCCCGCTGGCCGCCAGTCTGGGCATGGTGGAACAGTACCTGATCGTGCAAGGGCGCGAATGGGAGCGCTACGCCTGGGTCAAGGCGCGCGCCGTGACGGGCAAGCCGGAAGACATCGCCGCGCTCGACGCCATCGTGCGCCCCTTCGTCTTCCGTCGCTATCTCGATTTCGGCGTCATCGATGCCATCCGCACCATGCACGGCCAGATCCGCGCCGAGGTCAACCGCCAGGAGCGGCTGCACCCGGACCGCAGCAATAACGTCAAGCTGGGCCGTGGCGGCATCCGCGAAATCGAGTTCCTCGCGCAAGTGTTTCAATTGATACGGGGCGGGCGCGACGCCGAGCTGCGCGAACGTTCCACGCGCGCCACCCTGCGCACGGTGGCGGACAAGGGGCTATTGGAGCCGGCCATCGTGGAACAATTGCTGGGTTCCTACACTTTCCTGCGCAACCTGGAACACCGGCTGCAGTATCTTGACGATGCGCAAACCCATACCTTGCCCGCGAACGAGGCCGACCGCCTCACCGTGGCGCAGATGATGGGATTGCCCGACACGCCCACCCTGCTGGCCCAGCTGGAAGCGCACCGCGTGTTTGTCGCCGGTCAATTTGACGAAATGTTCAGCGACAAGAGCAGCGGCACGCCGCCGGCCGACACGGGCATCGACCCGCAAACGTCGAACGACTGCGCCGCCTCGGACCAGCAGGAAGCCATCGAGGCGCGCTTCGCCGCCCTCGACTTCCATGAACCGGCCGCCTGCGCGCGCCGCCTGCTGGCCACGTGGCAGGCGCCGCGGCTGCAATCCCTGCCCGAGGCGAGCCGCACGCGTTTAGTGGCCCTCGTCAATTCCGCCCTGCCCCTGATCACCGATTGCTCCGTGTCCAACGGCAACGCCAGCCAGCTGGCCACCCTGGGCCGCCTGCTCGATTTCCTGGAGGCCATCGCGCGCCGTTCGGCCTATCTGTCGCTGCTGACGGAATACCCGCATACGCTCGAGCGCGTCGTGCGCATGGTGTGCGCCAGCGGCTGGGCCGCCACCTTCCTCACACAGCATCCGATACTGCTCGACGAGCTGCTGGACGAGCGCATCCGCAATACGGTGCCTGACCCGGCCGCGCTGGCGCTGGACTTGCAACGCCAACTCGACGACGCGCCCGGCGACACGGAGCGGCAGATGGATATCCTGCGCGAAACACACCACGCGCAGCTGTTCCAGTGCCTGGCGCAAGACCTGGCGGGCGACCTGAGCGTGGAGAAGCTGGCCGATTACCTGTCCCAGCTGGCCGACATCATCGTCGCCGCCACCGTGCAAGCCGTCTGGCAAACCTTGCCCACGCGCCACCGCGAGGTGCCGAAATTCGCCGTCATCGCGTACGGCAAGCTGGGCGGCAAGGAGCTGGGCTATGTCTCGGACCTCGACGTCATCTTCCTCTTCGACGACGACGACCAGGAAGCGCCCGGCCTGTACGCCAAGCTGGCGCAGCGCTTCATTACCTGGATGACCTCGCACACCTCGGCCGGCATTTTGTTCGATATCGACATCGCCCTGCGTCCCGACGGCGCCTCGGGCATGCTGGTTTCCAGCGTGCAAGCCTTCGAGCGCTACCAGGGCAGCGCGGCCTGGGTGTGGGAACACCAGGCGCTCACGCGCGCGCGCTTCTGCGCCGGCGATGTCGGCATCGGCAAGCATTTCGAGCGCATCCGCGACACGATCCTGCGCAAGGAAAGGCCGGAAAACGGCCCCCTCAAGGGCGAAGTGGTGGCCATGCGCAAGAAGATGCTGGACGCCCACCCGCCCCGCCCCGGTAACTTTGATCTGAAACAAGATCCGGGCGGCATGATCGACATCGAGTTCATGGTGCAATACCTGGTGCTCCAGCATGCGGCGCAGTACCCGCAGCTGACGGCCAACTCGGGCAATATCGCCCTGCTGCGCCTGTGCGGCGAACTGGGGTTGATCGATGCCCAGCTGGCCGCCCTGGTGGCCGACGCCTACCGCGCGCTGCGCAAGCTGCAGCACCAGCTGCGCCTGCAAGGACAGGACCTGGCCCGCGTGGAACCGGAAAGAGTGCGCGTGCATGCGGACAACGTCATGCGCCTGTGGCAAGCCATCTTCGGCGCCACCGCCTGAGGCCGGCCCGGGCATGCCGCTTCATTACCTGTCCCGCCTGAGCGGATCGGCGCGCGATACGCAAGCCAATCTGCAGCTGGGCTGCGTGCTGGCGCTGGTGGCCGGCGCCGTGAATGCGGGCGGCTTTCTCGCCATCGGCGGCTATACCTCGCACATGACGGGCATCGTCTCGGGCATGGCGGATGACTTGGCGCTGGGCAATATCACGCTGGCCCTGGCGGCGCTGGGCGCGTGGCTGGCCTTTGTCAGCGGCGCGGCCGTGACGGCCATCATGGTGAACTGGGGCAAGCGGCGGCGCCTGCACAGCCAGTTTGCCGCCAGCCTGCTGCTGGAAGCGGCCCTGTTATTGCTGTTCGGCTTGACGGGCAATTACCTGGCCACCATGCCCGACGTGCTGGGCCCCGTCACCATCTTGCTGCTGTGCTTTGTCATGGGTTTGCAAAACGCCATCATCACCAAGATTTCGGGCGCCGTCATCCGCACCACGCACGTGACGGGACTGTCCACCGACATCGGCATCGAACTGGGCAAGATGGCGTATTACAACCGGCGCCACCTGCCGGACCGGATGGTCAAGGTCAACCGCGGCAAGCTGAGAACCCACAGCCTGCTGATCGCCTGCTTCTTCATCGGCGGCGTCAGCGGCGCCCTGGCCTTCAAGCACATCGGCTTTCCTGCCGCCACCATCCTGCTCGCCGGCGTGCTGACCCTGCTGTCGGGCGTGCCCGTGCTGCGCGATTTGCGCCTGCTGTGGCGCTTTTACCGGCGCCGCCTGCACATCCTCCGTTAGCAAAAATATTTTTCTTTAAAGCAATAAAATACTGGTTTTAATGCTAATATTTTTCTGCGTCCAGCGAGCCGATCAGGCTTGGCAGGACGGCGTTTTGATTTGACACCCTATCGTTGTCCAATTGTGAAAGCGAGAAAAATGATTTCCATCAAAAAAGCCCTGTTTGTCTTTGCCACTGCCGTCGGCATCGCTGCCTCGTTTGCCAGTAACGCGACCGAACATGCACGCAGACCGCCGGATACGTGCACCTATCTCTTGAACAGCTGCTATCAGGGCAATAACAATGACTGCGAACTCTGGTACGCACAGTGCGCCAACGTCGACCCTGAGTAAGCGGACTAAAGCAACAGACGAAAAAAAACGCCCCGAAGGGCGTTTTTTTATGCGGTCAAAAGATTACTTGGCCGACATCAATGCAACGGTGGTGTCGAGCATGCGGTTCGAGAAACCCCACTCGTTGTCGTACCACGACGACACTTTTACCAGGCGGCCCGACACTTTGGTCAGGGTCGAGTCGAAGTTCGACGACGCCGGGTTGTGGTTGAAGTCGATCGATACCAGCGGTTCGGTCTGGTACGTCAGGATGCCTTCCAGGGCGCCTTCCGAAGCGGCCTTCATCAGCGCGTTGACTTCTTCCACGGTGGTGTCGCGCTTGGCGATGAAGGACAGGTCGACCAGCGACACGTTGATGGTCGGCACGCGGATGGCGAAACCGTCCAGCTTGCCATTCAGCTCAGGCAGCACCAGGCCCACGGCGGCGGCGGCTCCCGTCTTGGTCGGGATCATGCTCATGGTGGCCGAACGGGCGCGGCGCAGGTCTTCATGCATCACGTCGGACAGCACCTGGTCGTTGGTGTAGGCATGCACGGTGGTCATCAGGCCCGTTTCGATGCCGATGGCGTCGTTCAGCGGCTTGACCAGCGGTGCCAGGCAGTTGGTGGTGCACGAAGCGTTCGAGATGACGGTGTCCGTCGATTTCAGCACGGAGTGGTTCACGCCGAACACGACGGTCGCATCGACGTCCTTGCCGCCTGGTGCCGAAATGATGACTTTTTTCGCGCCGCCCTTCAAGTGAGCCGAAGCTTTCTCTTTGGTGGTGAAGAAGCCCGTGCATTCCAGCACGACGTCCACGCCCAGTTCGCCCCATGGGATTTCAGCCGGGTTGCGCTGTGCGAATACGCGGATCGGATCGCCATTGACGATCATGTTGTCGCCTTCGACGGTAACCGTGCCCGGGAACTTGCCGTGCGCGGTGTCGTAGCGGGTCAGGTGGGCGTTCGATTTGGCATCGCCCAGGTCGTTGATGGCAACGATCTGGATATCCTGTTTCTTGCCGCCTTCGTAGAAAGCGCGCAATACATTGCGGCCGATGCGGCCGTAGCCGTTGATTGCAACTTTGATCGTCATACTCTGCTCCTGATTAAAAAAAAAGGTATCAGCACAGCACCCCGGCCAGCACATGGCCAGGGTCTGCTCAAAATCAATATTAGCCAGCGATAACGGCTTTAACCTTGGCTACGACATTCTCGACCGTGAAGCCGAAGTGCTTGAACAGCACGCCGGCCGGAGCCGATTCGCCAAACGTGTCGATACCGACCACGGCGCCTTGCAGGCCCACGTATTTGTACCAGAAGCTGGTCACGCCCGCTTCGATGGCCACGCGCGGCACGCCTTTCGTCAGCACGCTGGCCTTGTAGGCGGCGTCCTGGCGGTCGTACACGTCGGTCGACGGCATCGACACCACGCGCACGGCGATGCCTTCGGCAGCCAGCGCGCTGGCGGCGGCGACGGCCAGTTCCACTTCGGAACCGGTGGCGATCAGGATCGCCTTGGCATCGGCCACGTCGTTCAGCACATAGCCGCCGCGGTAGATGTTCTCTATCTGTTCGGCGCTACGCTCCTGGTACGGCAGGTTCTGGCGCGAGAAGATCAGGGTCGACGGGCCATCCTTGCGGCGCACAGCGGCGCCCCAGGCAGCGGCCGACTCGACGGTGTCGCATGGACGCCAGTTGTCCAGGTTCGGGATCAAACGCATCGACGAAACGTGCTCGACCGATTGGTGCGTCGGGCCGTCTTCGCCCAGGCCGATCGAATCGTGGGTGAACACGAAGATCGAACGCAGTTTCATCAGCGCGGCCATGCGCAGCGCATTGCGGCTGTAGTCGGAGAACGTCAGGAACGTGGCGCCGAACGGGATGTAGCCGCCGTGCAAGGTGATGCCGTTCATGATGGCGCTCATGCCGAATTCGCGCACGCCATAGTTGATGTGGTTGCCAGGCTGGCCCGAACGCACGGCTACGCACTCTTTCCAGTTGGTCAGGTTCGAACCGGTCAGGTCGGCCGAGCCGCCCAGGAATTCCGGCAGGGACGACGCCAGTGCCTGGATGGCGTTCTGGCTGGCCTTGCGGGTGGCGATGTTTTCTTTCTTCTCGACGCAGGAAGCGATGGCGGCCGACAGCGCCGTTTCAAACGCGGCGGGCAAGTCGCCCTGCATGCGGCGGCTCAGTTCAGCGGCTTGCTGCGGGAATTCGCGGCCATAGGCGACGAAACGCTCGTTCCAGTCCGCTTCCAGCAGGGCGCCTTGCTTCTTGGCATCCCAGGCTGCGTACACGTCGGCCGGCATCTCGAACGGGGCGGCATCCCAGCCGATGTATTCGCGCACGGCGGCGATTTCCTTGTCGCCCAGCGCGGCGCCGTGGACCTTGTCGCCGCCTTGCAGGTTCGGCGAACCCTTGCCGATGATGGTCTTGCAGCAGATCAAGGTTGGCTTGCTGGCCTTCTTGGCGGCGGCGATGGCGGCAGCCACGGCGGCAACATCGTGGCCGTCGACGGCGCGGATGACGTTCCAGCCGTACGCTTCGAAGCGGGCCGGGGTGTCGTCCGTAAACCAGCCTTCGACTTTGCCGTCGATGGAAATGCCGTTGTCATCGTACAGGGCGATCAGTTTGTTCAAGCCCAGGGTGCCGGCCAGCGCACACACTTCGTGCGAAATACCTTCCATCAGGCAACCATCGCCGACGAACGCGTAGGTGTAGTGGTTGACGATATCGTAGCCAGGCTTGTTGAATTCAGCGGCCAGCAATTGCTCCGACAGGGCCATGCCGACGGCGTTGGCGATGCCCTGGCCCAGCGGGCCGGTGGTCGTTTCCACGCCTGGCGTGACATCGACTTCCGGGTGGCCCGGGGTTTTCGAATGCATCTGGCGGAACGCCTTGATGTCATCCATCGACAGCTCGTAACCGGTCAGGTGCAGCAGCGCGTAGTGCAGCATCGAGCCGTGGCCGTTCGACAACAGGAAACGGTCGCGGTTCTGCCATTTTGGATTCGCGGGATTGTGGCGATAGTGACCGCTCCACAGGGCAACTGCAATCTCGGCCATGCCCATCGGCATGCCTGGATGGCCGGAGTTGGCCTTTTGTACAGCGTCCATTGCCAGTGCGCGGATCGCATTGGCCATTTTGGTAGTCGGGAGCGTAGTTGTCATGATGGTATGGGTCAGTCGCGAGTTTGGAATTCGTTTGCAACAGCACGGACAGGGAAGCCGGCTGCTTTCTGTGGTCAAGTATTTTACCAGACTGGGGGGCCGCAAATTAGAATTGCGGCGTACTGGCCCGCCAAATGGCTATACTTTGACGTCTTTCCACCCCACTTACACCCCCGTTGAGGATTTGCATGCCGCGTTTTTTCTGTCCCCAGCCGCTCGTTGCCGGCACCACCATCGCCCTGCCGGAGGCTGTCGCCCACCATATCCAGGTCGTGCGCCTGGCGCCGGGCGACCTGATCACCCTGTTCAATGGCGAAGGGGGCGAAGTGCAGGCTAGCCTGGTGACGGTCGCCAAGCGCAGCGTGACGGCTGAAATCCAGACGCACGTGGCGCGCGAAGCGGAGCTGCCGTATGCCGTGACCCTGGCGCAGGCCTTGCCGGAAGCGTCCAAAATGGACTGGATCATCGAAAAAGCCATCGAACTGGGCGCGGCGGGCATCGTGCCGCTGTCGGCGCAACGTTGCGTCGTGCGCCTGTCCGCCGAGCGGGCCGAGAAAAAACTTGCACATTGGCAAGGCATTATCGTTTCCGCTTCGGAACAATGCGGGCGCAACCGCCTGGCGCAGCTGGCGCCATTGCAGGATTTCAATCACTGGAGCCGCCAGCAAGATTTGCATAAGCGCATCATTTTGACGCCGCGCGCGGAGCAGTCGCTGGCCGACTGGGCCCGCCACCAGCCGCCGCAGGCGATCACCGTGATGGTGGGCCCGGAAGGCGGCTTTTCGGAAGCGGAAGAAAAGGCTGCGCTGGCCGCCGGCGCCATCGGCCTGGCCATGGGCCCGCGCATCCTGCGCACGGAAACGGCGGGCCTGACGGCGCTGACCACCCTGGCGGCATTGTGGGGCGGGATGTAAGAGGCCAGAAACCATATTGAAGGCAATGCCGGGGGCGTTCCCACGCCTGCCGTGGACATAGCCAAAAAAAATGCCGCACCCTGTCTGACAGGGCGCGGCATTTTTACTGAAATCGTGTCTTTTGCAAGCCGCCGGCAAGCCGGCGGCCATCACACAATTAGAACTTCTTGTTGAACTCAGCGGTGAACTTCATCGAACGAGGTGCGGTGTAGCTCAGTACCGATTCATACAGAGCATAGCGTGCCTGGTTGGTGTTGTAGCGCTCAACCACTTTTTGCGTGGTTTGCGTGTCGAACACATTGAAGATGTCCAGTTTAACCGACAGGCCTGGCACATAAGCTGGTTTGTACGAAACGTTCAAGTCCAGGTTTTTGTCCCATGGCAGATTGCCCACGGCGCCACGTGGCGAAGGAACGTTCTGGTTGCCAGTTGCACCGAAGCAGTAGTGCGAAGCGGACTGATAGTTAAAGCCGATGTCGTCTGCCGACTGCGTGTTCGGATTGGTACCGACACACGAACGTGGGCGGCCCGAAGCGAGCAAGGCGGCTGCACCCAGGGTCCACTCTGGGGTCAGGTCGTAGAAGCCGTAAGCCTTGATCTGATGCTTACGATCATTTGGCAGGCGGCCATCCGCATAGCGCATCAGTGCTGCGTAATCCCAGGTCTGGGTAGCGGCAACGTCTGCCTGGCCAGTCGTGGTATCGGACAGCGTCTGACCCTCGGTATTGCCGCTGCTGCGCGACAGGGTGTAGTTGACCTTACCATACCAGCCGTTACGGTATGGATGCTCAGCAAACACATCAAGTGCAGCGTAAGTACGCTTGGCCTTGTCGAAGCCCAGGTCTTCCTTCGTCAGGTGGACGCGGGTGTAGTTGGACTGCGTACCTGCGAAGTCAACCAGGAAATCATTTGCTTCGCCCGGGTTGAACGATGCGCAGTTGAAGCCGCCGTAGTTCGAAGTATCGATACCATTACGCTTGGCGTATTTTGCGAACACGCGGCCATCGCAGAAGTCATCGATCGTCGATTTCAGGGTACGGTAAGTAACCTTGGCACCGAAATTCAGGCTAGGGTTGTAAGCCTTTTCAAAGCCCAGGGTCAACTCATCCTGGAACGATGGCTTCATGTCCAGTGCAGCAACGGTTTTCGGATCTTTTGCTTGGCCGAATTCGTTGTTTGCAGACAAGACACCCGTCAACTGGGTCAAGCCCGTTGGCGCACCATGTGCATCCGTACCCGTGTAAGCGTAGTACTGGTTGGTGTTCAGCGAACCGTTTGCACCGCGCAGAGCGATCACGGTTGGCATTTGCAGGGTGTAACGGCCAGCGCTACCGAATACTTTGAACGATGCATCGCCATTCACGTCCCACACTGCTGCTACGCGTGGAGCGTATTGGTTCTTCATCTCAATATACTTGGTGCCGTCCTGGTTGGCATTGTAGAAGCCTTCGCGACGCAGACCTGCGGTCAGCAACACGTCCTTCGTCACTTGCCAGCGATCTTCAATGTACTGAGCATCCTGACCAGCGAAAGCATTCGATACGGTCGAGGACAGGACACGCGACACATAATAACCTTGCGATGCGAGCGGGCCCTTGCCTGCCAGCGCGCCAACTTGGCCGCCAGGAACGTCAAATGGCTTGCTAGCATCCGGTGTCTTGCCGTACAACCACAGTGCGCCACCGGCCAGAGCGTCGCCAGCATCTGCCGAGGACATCTTGTTATTGTCCAGACCAGCACGCAGGGTGTGGTTGCCAATCTTATATTCCAAATCCAGACGCTTGGACGTTACGCGGTCGATGGAACCATTGACTGGTTGATTGGTCGAGAACGGCTGGCCGCCCGTGTAGTTCAAGCCTGGCGCCTGATCCGCCTTTGCCGCACTCACTTGTGCCAGCGTTGGATCGTAGCCCGTAGGCTCATAGATATGCTTGGCGCGCGACTGGCCATACAGGGCCGTGACGGTCAGGTTATCGGAAATGTTACCAACGTAGCGCGCAATGTTGGCTTCGCCGCCGTTCGGGTTGAATGGGCCGTATTCTTCGTGGGTAGACGAGTTGACCTTGCTGCCGACGGCGCGGGTCGCGTAATCATACGAGCGGAATTGCGTATCGGTCTCTGGCAAGTCACCGATCGTGGTGAACTCGATGCGATGATTATCGGAAATATTCCAGTCCAGCTTACCGAAGTAGCGCTGCGTGGTGGTCTTGTAATCGCGCCAGCCGTTATCACTGTTGGTCAGTGCGGTGCGGCCGCCAAAGACGCCATTGCTTTCGGCGCGAGTTTGTTCCAGTGCAACGAAACCGAACAAGGTATCCTTGATCAGCGGACCACCAACATAGGCGGAGTACTGTTTTTGCTCGAATTCATTGTCTTCGCGGCGAATACGCAGAGTCCCGTCTGTTTGCGGGAAAACACCGGTATTGCCGTAGTACATGTCACGCGACTTGGCGCGCAACGACTTCGGTGCGATCGAGACCAGTGCACCGGCTTCCCAGGTGTTGGTACCGGATTTGGTCGTGACGTTGACCACGCCGCCAACCGAACGGCCAAATTCAACGCCGTAACCGCCCGTCAAAACCTGAGCTTGAGCGATCGCGCCAAATGGGAGTTCCATCGCGCCCAATTGGGACAGCGGGTTGGTTACCGGGAAACCGTTGATGTAGTAGGCATTTTCCGAAGCGCCGCCACCACCGAAGCTGGCTCCGGCTGGATAGGTCGGATCGCCACGGGTGGTATTCGGGGAGAGTTGAACGATTGCCTCGACGTTACGTGCGATCGGCAACTTGTCCAGCTCGCGCGCGGTAAAGGTCGCGCCATTGGTCGAGCTCGAGATATCGATGCGGTTGCGACGACCCGTCACTTGCACGGCCTGAACGCCGCCAGCAACAGGGAAAATCGCCTCGACGCCTTGACCGGCCAGCACTTCCAGCGACGTGGTGCCAACAACCGATTCGCCCTTCTTCAGCGTCACGGTATAGGTGCCGATAGGCAGACTCGTGGCACGGAATGCACCGTTTGCATCAACTGCCGTGGAACGCGTCTGGTTGGTACCATTGTTTTGCAACACGACGGTGTCGCCAGCGCCGCTGCCGACCTTACCAAAAATACTACCTGCTGCGTTCGACTGCGCCATGACGGGAGCAACGACCATGGCGGACATGGCGCCGGCGCTGAAGGCCAGCGCCAGCGCACGAACTAAAACTGTTTTTCTCAACATGTGGTTTCCTAATTATTAGATTAAGCGTCTCTGGTAGAGTTGCTTGGTAAATTTTAAGCACTAAATCATGTTTAATACGTTTTTATTTCCGGTTTTAGTTTTTGATGATTTGACACTCTCCCACCACTGATATGGCAGGCTTCAGACAAAACAGGAAAAACCTACTTGCCTAAGCGATACATAAAACCATATGCGATTGTTCACTGTCAACATAGTAGGAAAATATGATGCAAAGATACAACAAAAATGAATGGCGCCGGACAATGGCAAATGCGTCCAAGATTGTGCGGCAATGCACCAATTTGATGCACTGCAAAAAAACGCATATTAATATGCGAAAAATTATTGTTTGAAAACACACGACGTTGCGCTCGCCTCGCGCCCATGGCCAGAACGTGGAATACCTGCCATGGCGCTCCTGCAGCCCTTGAAGCGCCGCCTTCCGAGCATGCGAAGCATGCGGGATGGCAGCAGACCTGTTGCAGATTGACAACACCCGATGGAATTGAACTATTCAAACCTGAAGTTTTCAATTACATTGTATGAATACTTCTCACGGAGTTATTTGCGTTTGAATATAAGTTATTAGACGCACCAACGATTATCAGTATCCGGAAATATAATTTCCATATTCATCATCAGAATAAAAAAACAAATAGAAACACACCCTGCATTCTCCCCTCCGAGAAATAAAAAATCAGCGCCATCAAAAAATCCATATCTGGAAAATCAGAACATATAACGCAATAACGCAATGCCCTTATTTCTCGATGAGAATCGCATGGAATAACATCTGCAGTTATTGCATACAATAATCTGGAATTAAAAACAGGTTTTGATGGCCGGCGCCGGCTCGCAGCTTCCCTCCCATGCGCGCATGGTTAAATGTGGCAACGCCAGCAGCACGCTGACCCGCCATGCCACGATGGCAGCCTTCCCGCGGCTGCGGAACATCTCCTCTCCCCGCATCGCTGCAGCACCTCTTGTCCATTCAACTTGGCAAGAAAATTCATAATTTGCCTATACATATTGATATTCAACTTCTTATCCCAGCTTCAAAAATCGTCTGATCAACAAGCATGTAATTTGATATCGCAACAACAGCGCACCGTGCACAAAATGGGCAATATCTAAAAACAGGCAACGGCCCCGGCCATCAAGCCTTCGGACAAAGTCAGCCTGTCGCATTGCCCATGCCTGCCGTGGCGGCGAAACGACAGGCTGGTGCACCAGAATGGTGCGCTGCGGAAGCGCGCTGTCGTGCCGCGCCATCGCGTCAGGCATCGGCGCGAACGCGGCGTCAGGAGACGCGCCGCTTCCCGTGCGGCACCCGGCCGCCGACAACGCCCATGCGACAGGAAAATGGCCCGACATCCGCCCAGGCCGCCATGCATTGCCTGCAAGAAGGAGTAAAATGCCGCCTTGCGCCGCGCCACGCGGCTGCCCACTCTCCGCTAGATACGGAGCCCTGCACTTTTCGGATAGACACCATGTTGCGACTCAACGAAGTAAAACTCCCTCTCGAACACGACGAAGCGGCCCTGCCCGCCGCCATCCTGGCGCGCCTGGGCATCGCTGCGGCCGATTTGCTCGGCTTTACCGTCTTCAAACGCAGCTATGACGCGCGCAAGCGCAGCGCCGTGGTGTTGATTTACTCGCTGCATGTGGACGTCAAGAATGAAGCGGCCGTGCTGGCGCGCCTGCAGCACGATGTGCACCTGATGCCCGCGCCCGACACCGACTACAAATTCGTCGCCGGCGGCGAACAGCTGGCTGGCCACAGCAATGAACCGCGTCCCATCGTCATCGGCACGGGCCCGTGCGGCCTGTTCGTGGCGCTGATCCTGGCGCAGATGGGCTTGCGTCCCCTCATCCTGGAACGGGGCAAGCAGGTGCGCGAGCGCACGGTCGACACCTTCGGCTTCTGGCGCAAGCGCGAGCTCAATCCCGAATCGAACGTGCAGTTCGGCGAAGGCGGCGCCGGCACCTTCTCGGACGGCAAGCTGTACAGCCAGATCAAGGATCCCAAGCACTACGGACGCAAGGTCTTGACGGAATTCGTCAAGGCGGGGGCGCCCGAGGAAATCATGTATGTGAGCAAGCCGCACATCGGCACCTTCCGCCTGGTCAAGATGGTGGAAGAAATGCGCGCCAATATCGAGCGGCTGGGCGGCGAATACCGTTTCAGCAGCAAGGTGGTCGATCTCGACATCGTGCCAGGCGCCGACGGCGGCCAGGTGCGCGGCGTAGTGCTGGACAATGGCGAAACCATCGCCAGCAACCACGTCGTGCTGGCCATCGGCCACAGCGCGCGCGACACCTTTGAAATGCTGCACAAGCGCGGCGTGTACATCGAAGCGAAACCGTTCTCGATCGGCTTCCGCGTGGAACACCCGCAATCCCTGATCGACAGCTGCCGCTTCGGCCCCAGCGCCGGCCACCCGATCCTGGGCGCGGCCGACTACAAGCTCGTGCACCACGCCAGCAATGGCCGTTCCGTCTACAGCTTCTGCATGTGCCCGGGCGGCACGGTGGTGGCGGCCGCCTCAGAACCGGGCCGCCTGGTGACGAACGGCATGAGCCAGTATTCGCGCAACGAGCGCAACGCCAACAGCGCCATCGTGGTCGGCATCACGCCGGCCGACTATCCGGGCGACCCGCTGGCCGGCATCGCCCTGCAGCGCGAACTGGAAGAGCGCGCATTTGCCCTGGGTGGCGGCAACTACGATGCTCCAGGGCAATTGGTCGGCGACTTCGTCGCTGGCCGCGCCTCGACGGAATTTGGCAGCGTGGTGCCGTCGTACAAGCCGGCCGTGCACCTGACGGACCTGGCGCCTTCGCTGCCCGAATACGCGATCACGGCGCTGCGTGAAGCGTTTCCGGCGTTCAACAAGCAAATCAAGGGCTATTACAAGGCCGACGCCGTGCTGACGGGCGTGGAAACGCGCACCTCGTCGCCGATCCGCATCAAGCGCCGCGACGACGACCTGCAAAGCCTGAACACGCGGGGCCTGTTCCCCGCCGGCGAAGGCGCCGGCTATGCGGGTGGTATCCTGTCGGCCGCCGTCGACGGCATCAAGGTGGCCGAAGCGGTGGCGCTGTCGATGGCGGCGCGCGGCTAGGCCACGCTGCCTCCGCCCTGCGGCGGGACGAAAAAAAACCGGCACCATGTGCCGGTTTTTTTATGCCTGCGCCCGCTTTTTAAAACTTGTACGAGGCATTCAGGTAGCCGGTACGGCCGCGCGGATCATAGTAGCGGTCGTCATAGCCGAATTGCTGGCCGCGGTTCGCGCCGGACGTCGATGGCACGAACGGGGGGCTCTTGTCGGTCAGGTTCAGCACGCCTGCGGTGAAAACCCAGCTCTTGCTGGGAGTCCAGACCGTCTGCCAGTCAAGCGTCGAATAGAACCCGACCCGCATCCGGATATCTTCCTGGCCCGTCACGGCGCCGGAAGCGTCGATCACGTCGACCGTCGTTTTCTGGTCCTTGTAGCCGGACAGGAAGTTGACCGTCAGCGAATTGGCCCAGTTGCCCGTTTTCAGGGTGTTCGTCCACTGGCCGCGCGTGCGGAAAGTCACGGTGCCCAGTTCGGCATAGTTACCCAGCGCAGAATAATACTGACCACCGCGTTCCAGCTGTATATCTTCGCGCAACATCTGCGTCGCGTTCAGCTGCGAGGTAAACAGGCCGATACCCGAGCGGTAACGGGCGCTGATATCGATATCGACGCCGGTGGCGAACGATTTGCCCAAGTTCTGGTTATCGGCCAGGAAGGCCAGGTAGGTCTTGCCCGTACCGACGTCCGTATTCACGCCCCACGATTTCGGATATGCCGCGGGATTGGCGAACACCAGCTGCTCGGTCAACTGGCCGAAGGAATCGCGGATCTGTACATGCCACAGGTCGGCGCCCAGGGTAATGGCGCTGATCGGCTCGTAGCGGAAGCCCAGGGTGGCCTGTTTCGACTTCTCTGGCTGCAAGTTGCGGTTGCCGCCGGCCAACTGATCGTACTGGTGGTTGCCTGGCTGGCATTGGGCATTGAGGCGCGTGGCAATCGCTTGCAGGGCCGGCGTACACGTGTACTTGTCGCTGGTAACGCCATAGCCGCGCTGCAAGGCGTTGACTTGTGGCACTGTCGGCGCATGGAAACCATTGCCAACGGAGCCGCGGATCAGCAAGGTGGGCGCCGGCGTCCACTTGAAGCTGGCCTTGGCCGTGGTGGCGCCGCCGAAGTCCGAGAATTCATCGAAACGCAGGGCCGCGCCCAGTTCCAGTTCCTTCAGCACCGGCGCGATAATTTCGCTGAACACGCCCTTCGACGTGCGACTGGCGCTATACGGCTTGCTGCTGGCGGCATCGCCGAAACGCTGGTCGCACTCCAGTCCCGCCGCGCCGCCGCACAAGGTGCCCTTCACTGGGTCGGCCAGGATGCCCTGTGCAAACGGGCTCGGTTTGGAAGAGAATTCCTCGCGATTGATGTTGGCGCCCACGCCCAGCATCATGGCGCCGCCCGGCAAGCGTCGTATTTCCGTCGAACCATTCAAATTGATGGTTTGCAGGCGCGACGTGCCGCCATCCCAGTAGCCGGTGAAGGCGGCCGCCTTGATGGCTTCCTGCGCCGCAGCCGATTGCTTGCCCGGACCGACGAAGGGATCGAGTAAACCGCTCGATGTCAGGTTGCCGACGGCAATCGCGCCAGGATAACCGGAAATACTGCCTTTTACGCGGCTTTCCGAGAAGTTGTAGGAGGCATTGTAATCCCAGCCGGCGGCCACGCCGCGCGTACCCACCACCACACTGGCGAAGTCGGCCGTATCCTTCGAGGTGCGCTGTCCCATGTCGAACAGGCGATATGCCGCCACGCTGTCACCGGTAATACCGATTGGCAACAAATACTTGTCATGCAGCGGCGTTCCCTTATCGATGGAAATCTCGCCCGGCACGGGGGCGATACGCGAGGTCTGCTTGGTGCGCGACAAGAGTACGTCGGCATACACTTCGTGACCGGCGACTTTGAAGGTACCGGACGCCATGAAATTGTCGCGTTTGCGTTCCGGATAGATCTCCAGGTCCTTAACAAAATCATAACCGCAGTAGTCATTCAAGCGCGGGGTGCCATCCGGGTCTGCATACGGTTCAAGCACGCGGAAAGTCTTGGCGGGGCAGGAGCCGTTGAGCTTTTGATAGGGACTGATCAGCTGGCCATTGTCATCAACGGCGTTGGCGGGAATGGGGCTGACCGAAAACTGCTGCTTCTGATAGCGTTTGCCGTTGGCCGAGAATTGCACCTTGCCCGTGTTGGCGAACGAGCGGTCGACCGAGGTCAACTTGTCGCGTTCATCGTGGCCAAAGGTCAGCACCACGTTGTAGCCATCGTCTTCCAGGTTGCCGAAGCCCTTGGTGGCACTGATACGTTTCTCACGCGCACCGTTCTTTGGCGCCGAATAGCCGATGCTCACATCGCCTTCCGTCGTGTCGTGCTTGGTAATGAAGTTGACCACGCCGGCAATGGCGTCGGCGCCATACAGCGCGGACGCGCCGTCGGTCAGCAGTTCAACCCGCTGAATGGCGGAAATCGGGATCGAATTCAAGTCGAAACCGGCGGCGAAGCCAGTCAGGGTCTGGCCGCCGAACTGGGCCAGGCGCTTGCCATTCAGCAAGACGAGCGTACGCGTCTCACCCACGTTATGCACGGAAATGCCGGAGAAACCGAAGGTGCTGCCCCCGACCGAAGAACTTTCCGTCGTCGCCCCCTGGGCGGAAGAGAGTTTCTTGACCAGGTCGGTGACCGAAGTGGCGCCCGAGGTACGGATGGCTTCGGCGGTCAACACGGTGACGGGCAAGGCACCTTCGGCGGCGATGCGCTTGATCGACGAGCCGGTGACTTCCACGCGCTGTATCTGCGTATCTTGCGCCACCGCAGATTGCGAGGCAACGGACAAAGCCGCTGCCATGCCACCGGCACAGACAATGCGAACGGCACGGGAGATGACGGTTTCTTTAAGCATGACGAACCCTTTTCATTTTTGCATTATGTAAGCAACAAAGCTGCTATCCGGACTGCATCCACTCTCCTAAAGGCACTCTTCCTGCACCGCACGTTCGACAGTGTGCCAGCCCCGCTCCCGCATGAGGGAAGGCGAACCACGATGTCGGTACAACAGCCGAGGCCAGCCAACTGAAAGTTAGCTAGACAACTACATAGAATCACGGGGATATTCTTGGTGTCAACAGAACTCACGTCGCGTATGGCATACAAACAACATTGTGAAAAAAATAGAAGTCAGGCAGGCATGCCACCCAAAGATAGCGTACAGAGCAGCCGTGGTCAGCTGGCCAGCGGCAGCCTGATCTGTATATGACAGCCGGGCGTGCTGTCGATGGCGCACACCTGGCCGCCCAGTTGCTGCACGATGGTGTAGACGATGTGCATGCCCAGACCGGAGCCGCCCTGGCCCCGCTTGGTGGTGAAGAACGGTTCGAACATATGCTCGCGCACGGCCGGCGCCAGGCCGATGCCGTCGTCGGAAAAATCGAGCAGCAGCCAGCGCGCAGCCGCGTCGGTGTCGTCCTCCTCGATGCGCGCGCGTATCGTGATGCGCCCCGGCCCGCCCTGCGGATAGCCATGGCGGGCGCTGTTCATCAGCAGGTTCGAGAGGATTTGCGACAGCTTGCCGGCCGCCAGGCGCACCTGGCAATCGGGGGCGATATCGAGTTCCACGCCCAGCGCCGCCTTGCGCAATTCCGGACTGTGGGCCGACACCAGGCCGTGCACATAGTCGTGCAGCGCCAGGTCGGCCACGTATTCGCTGACCTGGTCCACGGCCAGTTGCTTGAAATTGCCGATCAGGTCGGCGGCGCGCGCCAGGTTGCGCTCGATCAAGGCGGCCGCTCCCTTGAGCGACTCGGCAATGTCGATCAGTTCGGCACGGCTGACCTTGGCGCCACCCAGCAGCTGCACCAGCTGGTCGGCATAGCTGCCCATGCTCGACGCGGCCGTCAGCGCCACGCCGATGGGCGTGTTGACTTCATGCGAGACACCGGCCACCAGCGAGCCGAGGGCCGCCATCTGCTCTTGCTCGATCAGGTTGGCCTGCGCCGCCAGCAGCGATTCGGTGCGCACGCGCACGATTTCTTCCAGCTGCTGGGTGCGCTCCTGGTGCTGCAGCTCGGCCGCGCCGCGGGCCGAGAAGATCGACAGCAGCAGCAAGGCCAGCAAACGCTTGTTTTCATCGATGGGCCGCGTGTCGATGGCCGACAGGATGCCCAGGGTCTTGCCATCGGTATCGATCAGCGGCATGCCGACATAGCTTTCCGCCTGCATGTCGACGAGGAGGGTATCGAATGGAAAGCGACGCTGGATATCGCTGCCATGAAAACACATGCTCTGGCACGTCACATCCTGGCATGGCGTGTGCTGCAGGCTGTATTCGATATTCGGCTGGTAACCGTCGCCGCCCCACAGGGCGAGGGTGCGGATACCTTCGCTGCCATCTTCCAGGCGCACCAGGCGTCCGGCGATCACATAGTGCACGTCGAGCGCTTCGGCCAGGTCCTTGACGAGGATGCGCAGGAAGTCGTCGCCCCGGGCGTGCGCCGTCGAGGCGGTAATCGAGCGCAGGGCCGCTTCCGCCAGGGTGCGCCGCTGCTCGGCATCGAACAGGGGTTCTTGCGAATTCACATCAAACAACGGAATACTCATGAATGCTCCTGCACGGCACCGGAAGCGCAGGCACACCTGCCGGCGCGGCGACTCTCAGCCATGGCCCGCCCCAGCGGACCTGCCGCGATTGTACCCCTGGCTATTGCTTAATAATACAGATACACAGGAATTTTTTACAGCCAGCCGGAACGCTTGAACAAGTAATACATATAACCGCAGACACAGCTCATCACTGCCACGGCGGCCGGATAGCCATAATGCCAGTCCAGCTCCGGCATGAACTTGAAGTTCATGCCCCAGATGCCGGCAAATGCCGTAAACACGGCGAAGATGGCCGCCCAGGCCGCCAGCTGCTTGTTCACTTCGCTCTCGTCGATGGCCACCATCGACAGATTCACCTGGATCGCCGTGCTGATGGTGTCGCGGATGGTGTCGAGCGTGCCATTGATGCGCGCCAGGTGGTCGTGCACGTCGCGGAAATACTCCTGGGTATCGTGGCACAGGGGCGGCACGCGCCCGCCGTGCAGCTTGCCCACCGCTTCCATCAGGGGCGCCACCACATGGCGCAAGACCATGACCTTGCGTTTCAATTGATATAGCCGTTCGATATTGTCGCGCTCGGTGCCACGGTCGAAGATGCGGTCTTCGATCAGTTCCAGCTCCGATTCCAGCGCGTCGAGCACGGGAAAGTAGCGGTCGACGACGGCGTCCATCAGCGCGTACAGCACGAAGGCCGAGCCCTGGCGCAGCAGATGCGGTTCGCGCTCGGCGCGCGCGCGCACGCCGAGGAAACCTTGCGAACTGTTGCTGCGCGACGAAAGCACGTAATTGGCGCCCACGAAAATGTCGACTTCGCCCAGCACCAGTTCATTCTCGACCATTTCCACGGTTTTCACGACGGCAAACAGGGAATCGCCATATTCCTCGATCTTCGGGCGCTGGTGGCCCCGCTGCGCGTCTTCCACCGCCAGTTCGTGCAGGCAAAACTCGTGCTGCATCTGTTTCAGCTCGTCCGGCGTGGCGTCGAGCAGGGCGACCCAGACGAAACAATCGGGGCGCTCGACGTAATCGCTGATGTCGTCGATCGGCAAGTCGGCCAGTTTTTTGCCATCCTGGTAGGCCACGCAGTTTATGAGCATGCTATTCCACAGTTCAAGTTAACACCGGACGAAACAGTCCGGCAGGCGCCAGCTTACCTTATCGCCTGCAGTGCGTGTTGTGGCGTGCGAGGGACGCCGTGGGGAAAAGCGGACGGGGGAGCCCCCGTCCTGACCTGCATCAATCGTCCTTGGCGCCGTCGATGCCCAGTTCCGATATCTTGCGGGTGATGGTGTTGCGGCCAATGCCCAGGCGCACGGCGGCGTCGTTCTTGCGCCCGTGCGTATGCTTGAGCGCCGTCTTGATCAGAGCCGACTCGAACTGGCGTCCCAGCACGGCCATGACTTCCTGCTGTCCCGCGCCCAGCATGCCGGCCGCCTGCAATTCCAGTAAACCAATCCAGCCCGGCGGCGCGCCGTTGGCGGGCGCGGCCGCCTCGAAGACCTGGCCGCCATGCACATGGGCAACGGCCGCCGGCGCAGGCTCGCCCGCCGCCGTGGCGGCGCCATCCCCCTGCCCCTGCGTCAATTCCAGCGGCAAGTCCTTGATTTCCACCGTCTGGCCCGGCGCCATCACGGTGATCCAGTTGCACAGGTTTTCCAGCTGGCGCACATTGCCGGGCAAATCGAGGCTGCTGAGGAACTGCATCGTCGGCTCGCTCATGCGTTTGGCTTCCACGCCCAGCTGGCGTGCGCTTTGCACCAGGAAGTGGCGCACCAGGATGGGGATATCCTCGCGCCGCTCCCGCAAACTGGGCAGGCGCAAACGGATCACGTTCAGGCGGTGATACAAGTCTTCGCGGAACAGGCCGTCGCGCACGCGCTGTTCCAGGTTCTGGTGCGTGGCCGTAATGACGCGCACGTTCGCCTTCATGGGCTGATGGCCGCCGACGCGATAGAAATGGCCGTCGGACAGCACGCGCAAGAGGCGCGTCTGCAGGTCGAACGGCATGTCGCCGATTTCGTCGAGGAACAGGGTGCCGTTCTCCGCTTGCTCGAAGCGGCCCCGGCGCGTCGTCTGGGCGCCCGTAAACGCCCCCCGTTCATGCCCGAACAGTTCCGATTCCAGCAAATCCTTGGGTATTGCCGCCGTGTTGAGGGCGATGAAAGGCTGCGCCGCGCGCGGGCTGTGCTTGTGCAGCGCGCGCGCCACGAGTTCCTTGCCGGAGCCGGATTCGCCCGTAATGAGCACCGTCACGTTCGATTGCGACAGGCGGCCGATGGCGCGGAAGACTTCCTGCATGGCCGGCGCCTGGCCGAGGATTTCCGGCGTTTCCGACGGCCCAGACTCGACGCTGGTCTCGCGCAGGCTTTCTTCCAGCGCGCGGCGGATCAGCTCGACAGCCTTGTCGATATCGAAAGGCTTGGCCAGGTATTCGAAGGCGCCGCCCTGGAAGGCTGCGACGGCCGAATCGAGGTCGGAAAAGGCCGTGATGATGATGACTGGCAAGCCGGGAAAGCGCGACTTGACCGTCTGCAACAATTCCAGGCCGGAGGCGCCCGGCATGCGGATATCGGACACGAGCACTTGCGGCGTGTCAAATTCCAGTGCGGCGATGGCGTCGCGCGCATTGGCAAAACTCTTGGTGGCGAGATTTTCCCGCGCCAGGGCTTTTTCCAGCACCCAGCGGATTGATTCGTCGTCGTCAACTATCCAGATTGGCTTCATTAGTGTGTGCGTCCCGCAATGGATTTCATGGGTGGGATACCTCCTCGCTTATGGCAAGGGTAGAACGATCCTGAAATCGGTGTATCCAGGCCGGCTTTCGCACTCGATCACGCCCAGGTGCTGTTGCACGAAGGTTTGCGCCAAGGTCAGTCCCAGCCCGCTGCCGCCTTCCCTGCCCGACACCAGCGGGTAGAAAATCCGGTCGCGGATCTGGGGTGCGATGCCCGGTCCATTGTCAATGATATGCAAGTCTAATGCCAGGCCGTAACGGACCTTGGCCAGGGTCACCTGGCGCGCCACGCGCGTCTTGAAAATCAGCTCCGCATCGCCCGCCTCGATGCGCTCGGCCAGGGCCTGCGCCGCGTTGTGCGCGATATTGAGCACGGTTTGTATCAATTGCTCCTTGTCGCCGCGAAACTCGGGGATCGAGGCGTCGTAATCGCGCGCAATGGTCAGGCCGCTGGGGAATTCGGCCAGGATCAGGCTGCGGACCCTTTCGCACACTTCGTGGATATTCACGTCGCCCACGATGTGCGGACGGCGGTGCGGCGCCAGCAGGCGGTCGACCAGGGTTTGCAGGCGGTCCGCTTCCTTGATGATGACTTGCGTGTATTCGCGCAGTTCGCTCAGGTGCAGGGCCGGCAATTCCAGCTCCAGCAACTGGGCCGCGCCGCGGATACCGCCCAGCGGGTTCTTGATTTCATGCGCCAGGTTGCGGATCAGCTCCTTGTTGACCTGGCTCTGGTCGAGGATGCGCTCCTCGCGGTCGAGCTTTAACTGCTGCACGTTTTCGCGCAGCTCGATCAGCACGCCGTCGCGCGGCGCGTCGAGCGCGCTGACGATGCTGTGCACGCGCAGCGGCTCGCGCCCCAGGCGCTCCAGGCTCAGGTCCTGGCGCAGGTCGGAAAACTTGTGTTCGAGCGCCTGCGCGCAGATGCCGGCCAGCTCCTCGGGATTGAGGAACAGCGCCGTCAGCTTTTGCCGCGACAGAGCCTTCAAGGAGCTTTCCAGCAGGTTTTCCGCCGCCGCGTTGGCGTAGCTGATGCGGCCGTCGCCATCGAGCAGGATCACGGCCGAGGCCAGCAAATCAAGGCCGGCCAGGTGGGCGGGACGGCTGGAATGGTTGTCTAGTGTCATGTGCTTTACCGGATATTCGCGATCTCGCGTTTCAGGGCCTCGACGTTTTGCTGTGTCCGGCTAATGTTGTCCTTCAGCTGCGCCACTCTTTCCTGGTATTTCGCGTAGTTGCGCTCATTGCCCTGGCGCTCGGGTTGGCCGCCGTTAAATTCCAGGCGCTGCGCCGCCAGTTTCTGCTCTTCGCTGCGCAATTCGTCCTGCAGGATCTGGCGCCGGTCCAGGTCGCGCGCGCGCTGCTCGGCGCCATCGACCTTGGGAAACGCGCCGGCGGCAGGCGCCGCCGTGGCCGCCGCCTGCAGGGCGGGCCGTACCGGCGCACCGGCCAGCGGGGCCGTCCTGCGTGGCGGCTCCGTCATGGCGCCCGGCAAATCGAGCAACTGGCAATGTTTGCCAGCACTCCTGTCCGTGTATGTCTTGTGTCCTTGCGCATCGGCGCACACATACAGCTGCCCGTGCGCCTGTGCCGCCGCGCCCAGCAATCCTGCCATCAGCGCCATTCTGTAATGCTTGGTCAATCTTCACTCCTGTCGGCTCGTGCCGCATCGTTCCTGGGCCGACTATACAACACCGCACTGTCACCGCCTTGGCGCCTTGCATAAAAAAACGCGGGCAAGACCATCGCCTCACCCGCGTTTTTTATTCACTACCGGCACATTGCCGGCGTGGCGCCATTACAGCGAGTAGTACATGTCGAACTCGGCAGGATGCGTGGTCATGCGCATGCGCTGTACGTCCTGCATTTTCAGTTCCAGGTAAGCGTCGATCATGGAATCGCTGAACACGCCGCCACGGGTCAGGAACTCGCGGTCCTTGTCCAGGGCTTCCAGTGCTTCTTCCAGCGAAGCGCACACGGTCGGGATCAGTGCATCTTCTTCCGGCGGCAGATGGTACAGATCTTTCGAGGCGGCTTCACCCGGATGGATCTTGTTAGCAACGCCGTCCAGACCGGCCATCAGCAGTGCGGCGAAGCACAGGTACGGGTTCGCCAGTGGATCCGGGAAGCGCGCTTCGACGCGGCGGCCTTTTGGATTGGCCACGTGCGGGATACGGATCGAGGCGGAACGGTTTTTCGCCGAGTACGCCAGTTTCACTGGAGCTTCGTAGCCTGGTACCAGACGCTTGTACGAGTTGGTGCCCGGATTCGTGATCGCGTTCAGTGCCTTGGCGTGCTTGATGATGCCGCCGATGTAGTACAGGGCGAAATCGGACAGGCCGGCATAGCCGTCGCCGGCGAACAGGTTTTTGCCATCTTTCCATACGGATTGATGCACGTGCATGCCCGAACCGTTGTCGCCAACGATAGGTTTCGGCATGAAGGTGGCGGTCTTGCCATAGCTGTGCGCCACGTTCCACACCACGTATTTCAGGTTTTGCGTCCAGTCGGCGCGCTCGACCAGGGTCGAGAACTTGGTGCCGATTTCATTTTGACCGGCGCCGGCCACTTCGTGATGATGTACCTCAACCGGGATGCCCAGCGATTCCAGGATCAGGCACATTTCCGAACGCATGTCCTGGAAGCTGTCCACTGGTGGCACTGGGAAATAGCCGCCCTTGACGGTAGGACGGTGGCCGCTGTTGCCGCCTTCGATGTCCTTGCCGGTCGACCACGAACCTTCGTCCGAACCGATCTTGACGAAGCAGCCCGACATGTCGATCTTCCAGCGCACGCTGTCGAAGATGAAGAATTCCGGCTCAGGGCCGAAGTAGGCGGTGTCGCCCATGCCCGACGATTTCAGGTAGGCTTCGGCGCGTTTCGCGATCGAGCGCGGGTCGCGGTCGTAGCCCTTGCCGTCCGACGGTTCGATCACGTCGCACTGCATGAACAGGGTCGTTTCTTCCATGAACGGGTCGATATTGGCCGTGTTTGGATCCGGCAGCAAGATCATGTCGGACGCTTCAATGCCTTTCCAGCCAGCGATCGAAGAACCGTCAAAGGCGTGGCCCGACTCGAATTTGTCCATGTCGAAGTGCGACACGGGAACCGTCACGTGCTGCTCTTTACCACGGGTATCGGCAAAGCGGAAATCAACGAATTTGACTTCGTTTTCTTCTACCATCTTCAAGACTTCTGCGGCTGTCATTGCCATGCGTATCTCCTAAATGAATGTGGGGTGAGCCGACCTTAGTGCGTCTGGGCTGATGAAGCGAAGCAAACATTGCGTGCCACCAAAACTCATAAGGATCATAGCAGATTCCATGCCAGCTCCCGGAGCCCCCCGGTGCCGGAGACAAAATTACTGCCATCCCAGTGAAAGTTTTCATGCCCGCGATTTTGACACGCGTTTGCGTCAAATCAAGAATGCACTAAGCAAGTGCAAAAAACGAATAACGCACCATTATCGTGCATTTTGTGCGAATTACCGAAAAATGCCTCCTTGTGGTGCATGCGCCGTGCACCATGGATTCCCGTTTGCGGGGCGCGGACGGCGCACTATAATCGTACACACACCTGCCCACTTTCATCGAGGACGCCATGACCACCGCCGCCGACATCCTGACCACCGCCCGCAGCCGGGCCAATGAAGGTACGCCGTATGCCGGCGCCGTCACGCCGCAGGAAGCGTATGACTTGCTGCAAGGCGATGCCGCCGTCAAGCTCATCGATGTGCGCACGACTGCCGAGCGCGACTGGGTGGGCCGCGTCGACATCGCCGATACCCAGCATGGTGCGGTGCAGTGGGCCACCTACCCGGGCGGCGTGCCGAATCCCGACTTCCTCGCGCAGCTGGCGGCCCAGGCCGGCAAGGACGAGGTACTGCTGTTCCTGTGCCGCTCCGGCGTGCGTTCGCGCCATGCGGCCAAGCTGGCCACCGAGCACGGCTATATCAACTGCTTCGACATCCTCGAAGGCTTCGAGGGCGACAAGGACGCCGACGGCCACCGCAAGCAGATCGGGGGCTGGTGCAAGGCGGGCTTGCCGTGGCTGGGCGCCTGACGCTGGCTGCCGAATTATCTGAACAGTGTTTGATCTGGCGAGCCACCATGCGGCCCGCCATCGGCTACAACCATCCATGCGCGCCCGCTTTTCTCAAGAGCGGCGCAGATTTACCTTGCGAGTATGTACCTTATATAGTACAACGTAGAGGTGCGTCATGGATGCTTCCGGCTTGCGGCAGATTACCCTGCTGTTCTATGCGAACGGCAATGGTGGCGAACCCGTGCGCGACTGGCTCAGATCCTTGCCCGTCGAAGAACGTCATGCGATCGGGCAAGACTTGATGCATGCGCAATGGCGCTGGCCCGTGGGCATGCCCTTGTGCCGGCACTTGGGGCACGGTGTGTCGGAAGTGCGCAGCAGCTTGCCCGGCAACCGCATTGCGCGCGTGCTGATCTGCCATCACGGCGATTGCCTGGTGGCGCTGCACGGCTTTATCAAGAAAACCCGCGCCACGCCGGACGACGACCTGGCGCTGGCCCGCAAACGCCACAAGGAATTGACATGAACGCCACCGCTCCCCACCTCGGCAGCAGTCTCGACGACTTCCTCAAGGAAGAAGGCATCTTTGAGCAAACGCAAACCCGCGCCATCAAGGAAGTGATCGCGTGGCAACTGACGCAGGCCATGCAGGAACAATCGCTGTCGAAGACGCGCATGGCGGCGCTGCTGCAGACGAGCCGTTCGCAACTCGATCGCCTGCTTGACCCCAGCAGCGACGTAACCCTCTCCACCCTGGAACGGGCCGCCGCGCTACTCGGGCGCAAGCTGTCGATCACCCTCGTTTAAGCGGGTTAAGCGCTCAGGCCGGCTCGGCCGCCTCCGCGGCCGGATGCTCGCCCATCAGGGTCAGGATGCGCTTGCGCACGAAATTGATGTGGCTGCGCAAGCCATACAGGCCATCGGCAAACGACAGGGGAATCGAGATCTGGTTGACCATTTCCTCGATCTGGTCGAGCCGTTTCAATTGTTCCGCATACACGTGCGCGCGCCGGTCTTCCGGCACGTCTTCCAGCGCCTGCTCCACCGTGCGCAGCTGGCCATACCAGCGGTACACGCGCGAACGGATGCGCCACACGTACAGGGGCGGCACGACGCGCGACAGGGGCAGGATCAGGGCGCCCAGCGCCACCACCAGCACCCACATGCGGTCGAAGAAATTGGCCAGCCAGAAACTCATGTAACGCTGCAACACGGGCGCGCCATCCTTGTAGAATTTCAACGCTTCCGGCGCCACGGGAATTTCCGTGTAGCGCGCGGACGGGAACTGCCCCTGCTGCTGGAACCAGCCCGTGCCGCCATGGATGCCGGCCGCCGCCTGCACGAACAGGTCGATCAGGGCCGGATGCAAGTCTTCGCGCGCGACCAGGGTGGCCGTCGGCGCGATCAGGTGATAATCCTGCGCGGGAATGTTTTGCCCCAGGTCGACGATGCCACGTGGCAAGACGACGTGGGTCAGGAACGGCAGGCGCCGCGTGTACGCCTCCGCTTGCGAAAAATCAAACAGCTTGATGCCCGGCGTTTGCAGCAGCATCTGGATCAGCGGCGCTTCCGGCGCCGAGCTGAACACGAGACCGTCGATGCGCCCTTCCAGCAGTTCCACCGTGGCGGGCGTGTTCTGCAAGTCGCTCACCGTCAACTCCTTGGCTTCCACGCCATTGACGGACAGCAACTGCCGAAACAGGCCGGGCACGCCCGTGCCTTCCGGCCCCAGGTTGATCTTCATGCCCTTCAATTGCGTCAGCTCCGTCACGGCCTTGTCTTCGCGCATGAACAGCCAGACGGGTTCCGTAAACAAGCTGCCCAGGGAAATGAGGCCGTGGCGCTCGGCATCGTCGTGTTCCGTCGAGCCACTTTGCACGAAGGCGATATCGGTCTTGCCCGCATTCAAGCGCTGCAGGTTTTCCTGCGAACCCAGCGACGGCTGCAAGGTTACCTTGATGCCGTGCCTGGCCAGGGTGGCCGCGTACTTCTTGCCGAACTCTTCGTAAGCGCTATTGTCCTGCCCTGTCGACAGGGTTACCTTGCGTGGCGGCGCCGGGTCGACCAGCCAGTAAGCGAGCGCGCAAAACGCGCCGACCAGCAGCAAGGTGGGACCGGCGGTGGCGAGGAAATCGCGCACGGAAAAGCGGCTGAACGCGAGGATTTTGGACATGTGGTGGCGCATAGGTTTCATGGGTGGCTACGATGCCAAGAAAAGCGCAACTATGCAAGGCACTTTCACATGCGCGGCGTGGTCATTTCCGCTACAGTGGCAGATCACTCATTCGCCCTTCGGAGCCCTGCATGCTGAAAATTCTTGGAAAAGCCGCCTCGATCAATGTCCGCAAAGTCTTGTGGACGTGCGAGGAACTCGACCTGCCGTACGAACGCGAAGACTGGGGCAGCGGCTTTCGCGCCACGGACGACCCGGCCTTCCTGGCCCTGAACCCGAACGCCATGGTGCCCGTGCTGCTCGATGGCGACCTGGTGCTGTGGGAATCGAATACGATATGCCGCTACCTGTGCGCGCAGGCGGGCCGCGACGACTTGCTGCCGAGTAATCCGCGTGCCCGCGCGGAAGTGGAAAAATGGATGGACTGGCAAATGGGCGACCTCAACAACAGCTGGCGCTACGCCTTCATGTCGCTGGTGCGCCACAGCCCCGCACACCAGGATGCAGCCCAGCTGGCCGCAGGTATTGCCGGATGGAACAAGATGATGGGCGTGCTGGAACAGCAGTTGCAGCGCACGGGCGCGTATGTGTGCGGCGAAACGTTCACCCTGGCGGATATCGTGCTGGGCCTGTCCGTCAAGCGCTGGCTGATGGCGCCCATGCAGCGCCCCGAGTATCCGGCCATCGCCGCGTATCACGCGCGCCTGGAAGGTAAAACCGCCGTGTTTGCCGGTTAGTCCAGTTCGATTGCCTCGACCGTGCCGCCGATAACGTAGCAATCGCCATCGCGACGCACCTCCTCCAGGGTCGCCGGGTCGTCGTGCGCATACGTGCCGTCGACATCCACGCACCAGACATCGCCAAAGCGCAGCAGCTTCACGCCGCAGCAGATGCGGTTGATGAAGTTGCCCGGCGTTTTTATCATCAATTCCCGCACATCCCCCACCGTGATGGCGACTTTGCGCCAGATGTTGCCCTCCAGTTCATGATTCCTCGCGTACAACACGATGCGCACGCTCTGCACGCCTCGGGGTCCATATGCTTGCTCGAATGATACGAGCGCGCCATCGTCAAAGCGGTGATATTGCGCAAAGATCTGCTGTGTTCTTTCCATGGATTCTTTCTCCTCCATAAAAAAACCGGCCCATTCAGGCCGGCTTTTTAATGCAGCAACGATTTAATTCGTGCACTGCTTGGCCACACCTTCGGCTGGCGCAGGCGGCTCGATCAGCGGCATCAGGCTCGGCGCCAGGGACACCAGCAGTTGCACGGGCAAGGCGCTGGTGAAATCGTAGTTCTTCGATTCCGGCCCCCGCACATACGCCGTCATGCTGCCATAGAAGCGCTCGCCGATATTGAAGACGAACGTGGCCGAACGGTTCACGTAGCGCGACTCGATCAGGCGGCCGCCGGCGCCATACACGTCGAAGCGCTGGTCGCCCGTGCCCGTCTTGCCGCCCATCGGGATCGGCACGCCGTCGGCGCCGACAAACGCCGTCTTCGCCCGTTTCGCCGTGCCGTCCGACACCACTTCGCGGATGGCCTTGGCGACTGCCTTGGCCACGTCCGGCGACAGCACTTGCTCCGCTTCCACCTTCGTGCCCCGCTTGACCATGGTGTCGTACGGCGTATTGGCGGCGAAATGCATGGAATCGATGCGCACGCTGGGTTTGCGCACGCCATCGTTGATGATGATGCCCATCAGCTCGGCCAGCGCGGCGGGACGGTCGGCCGACGCGCCCAGGGTGGTCGCATACGACGGCACGAGCGAGTCGAACGGGTAACCCATCTTCTTCCACTGGCGGTGGATTTCCAGGAACCCTTCCACTTCCAGCAAGTTGGCGATGCGGCGGTCCTGCGCGTGCTTGCGGTGCGTATTGAACAGCCATTTATACACTTCCTGGCGTTCCTTTTCGCTGGCCGCCACCATCTGCGACAGGGTGGAACCTTCGTGCTGGCGCAGATACGCCACCATCCACAGTTCCAGCGGATGCACATTGGCAAGGTAGCCCCGGTCGGCCAGCGACCAGTTTTCCATCGCATACTGCTGGTACATCTTGGCCACGCGCTCGGGCGGCACTTCGTTTTGCGACGGTAGATTGGCGTTGAGGAAGTCGCCAAATTCGGCCACCGTGCCCTTCGGATTGATGGTGCGGAAGATATTCGCCAGGCGCACGGGGGTCGGGCGAATACTGGCCAATAAAATCTTTTCCTGCTCGTCGACGCTCTTGCCGCGGTACTTCTGGTAGAAGCGGTGCAGGAATTCGCGCCCTTCCTTGTCGGCAAAACGGCTCAGGTACTGGGCTCGGCGCGGATCGTCCGCGTCCGCCAGCAGCGAGGCCGAGGAATCGGGACGCGAAAACATGTAGTAGCGGGCCACGTCGCGCATCAGGCGCACGAACACCAGGTTGGTCGACTGGCGCAGCGCCTGCTGCACCGTCATGATGCGGCTGTCGTCGAGCTTGGAGAAGTTGCCGAAATGGTGCAAGCCGCCGCCCGTGAAGAAGCCTTCGCCCGGGTTGCCCGAATATTTGCGCTCCATGGCGGCCGCCAGCATGGCGGGTAAATTGCGCGCTTCGCCCAGCGGCAAAGGTTTCAAATAAGCAATTGCCCACTGCGACAGCATGTCCTTCGGATCGACGGCAATCTTGCCCAGTTCGGCGGCGCCCATGCCGCTGTAGCGCTGGTGCAACTGGTCAATGATGTCCATGTACGTCACCAGAGTGCGCAGCTTGGCCGTGGAACCGAGGTCCAGCTTGGCGCCTTCGTTGATGTCGAGCGGCTGGTCGTAGTTATCCGTCTGCACGCGCAGCAAGTTGGCTTGTTCGCCCTTTTGCAGCAAAGTAAAACTGTAGACCACATTGGCGGGGTCGCCATTGCCCAGCATGCCCTTGCCCGTCAAGCCGGCCGCTTTCGCCACTTCCGGGTCGCGCAGCTCGCGCAAGACCTTGGTGACGGCGTTTTGCGCCTGCGCATCGAGCGTGCTGACCACTTTCAGGTCGAGGCGGTCGAGGTTGTACAAACGCGGATCGCCCAGCATGCTGGCCAGGTGGTTGCGCACGGCATTCGACGCCTTGCGCGTGACGAACGAGGTCGACGCTTCCGATTGCACGCCCGAGGCCGTCGACGGGCGCAGCTTCTCGGCGATGGCCGCATTGCGCAGCTGCGGCGAGATCACGCCCGCTTGCGCCAGCAGGCGCAGATGGCTGTTGGTCAGCTCTTCCAGGTCGGCGCCGCCTGCCACCAGGTAATGTGAGGGACGGCGCTGCGCGATCAGCAAGCTCAACGCCTGCTTGTAGGCGAGCGCACTGCCCGGCTGGTCCATATTACCTTTGAGCAAAGTTTTCACTTCGGCAAATGGACGGCCATACCAGACCCACATGCCGTCGCCGATGCCGTTGACCTCGCCAAAGCCGCTCTTTGCCGACAGCGGCACGGTATTGAGGTAATTGACGACGATCTTGCGCCGCGCTTCCATGGTGTTTTCGCCATCCTGGTACGAGCGCAGGCTGGCCGACAGCATCTGCAGCAGCTTGTCCTGCATGGAACTGGTGCGGCCGTCTTCCGAATGGCGGTATTTTTCAATTTGCGTGGCCAGCGTGCTGCCGCCGCCGCCGCGGTGGCCGCCGAACAGGTTCAGCGCCTTGTCCAGAATCGCCTTGCTCAGGCGGTCCCATTCCACGGCCGGATTGCGCTCGGGCGTGCCCGGATCGAGCAATTCGCGGTTTTCAATGAACAGCAGGCTTTGCACGAGCGCGGGTGGCGCTTCGGCGAAGCCGTCGAACATGCGCTCGGGATAGCTGGCCGCGAACAGGGGGGCGGCGCGGCAATCGAGGATGCTCAGGCCCGCGCGGTTTTTCTCGTGATACGTGGCAAAGATGCCCCGGTCGACCAGTTGCACCATCTTCGGCGACATGCGCGCCTGCGCCGTCACCTCATAGTCGCGCGCATTGAGCTTGCTAATAAAATCCGGCAAGCTGGCATAGCCGAGGCGCTCGTCATACGGGCCGTGCTGCGGATAGCGGATGGCGCCCGCCGGTGCGGGGCCGGGCTCGACCTTGAACGTCAGCTGGCGGTCCAGGCGCGTGAAAAATTCCGCCTGCAGGGCCGACGTGCGCACTTCGCGCATGACGAACCAGGCCACGCCGGCAATCAGCGCCAGCAGGATGATGGCAAAGATGGGCCAGATGCGCGAACGGCGCTTCTTCGGCGGGCTCGCCGGCGGCGGCGCCTCGGCAGCTGGATCAGAGGGGGGCCGCTCTTGCGCGGCCAGATTGACGCCTGTGTCTTTCATGGGATGCTGGGGTAAGGTTGGGTTTGGACGGCGCGGGAAATGCGGCAGCGATACCGCTCCGCGCAGGGTAAGACGAGAGCCAGCCAGGGCCGGTCACAACAAAGCTTGCTTAACATGATGTCCATACCGGTAAATCGAAAAAACACGCTACTGCACAGGCAGGCGACCCCGCGTTTGACACGCAAGGCCCCTGTTCACCATTCCACCACATCGGCATGAAAACGACTGACGAGCGCGCACAAAAATCTTGCTTCATTGAAGATTTTCGCAAAAAAACAACGTCTTGGAATGTACGCTTGCGTACTAAGAGCCTATCCCAGTAGATGAATACATCCCCTGCTGGGATAGGCTCTAAGATGCAAGGCGGGCGGCACGCCAGCGGAAAAGCCGCCGGCGCCGGGCTGGCTGCATGTCAGATGGTGGTGTATTCCGCCTGCAAGGTATCGAGTGCGGCGCACATCTGCGCGAAGGCCGCCGCCGCTTGCGCCGGCTCGCCCTTGACGCCCAGTTCGATGTGCCGGCGCGTCTGCGCGTCGCCCACGCTGGGCAAGCTGAAAACCTTGATCAACGGAAACTCCGCTTCCAGCCGCACCATCAGCGGCGTCAGCAGGGATTCGGCCGTTTCGTACACGAGCAAGGCGTGTTCCGCATGCGGCACCTGGTTGAACAAATGGGGGTAATGCGTGTCCAGCACCCATTCGATCATGGGCCAGGACATGATGGGAAAGCCGGGCACGAAGTAATGCTCGCGCACGGCAAAGCCGGCAATCTTGTTGTACGGGTTCGGAATCAGCTCGGCGCCTTCGACAAATTCCGCCATTTTCAGGCGGTGCAGGTTTTCCGGCGAGTTCAGATCGGCCGGCACGCCCGCCTCTACGCCCATTTCCGTGATGCGCTGCTGGATATTGATCTTGCCCTGCGAATGCAGCACCAGCGGCAAGCCCAGCGCATCGGCCGCCGCCTGGCGCGTATGGTCGTCCGGGGTGGCGCCGATGCCGCCGAAGCTGAAGACGATGTCGCCGCTGGCAAAGCTGCGCTTGAGCAAGGCGACCAGGCGGGCAGGCTCGTCGCCCACGTATTCCGCCCAGCTCAGCTGCAATCCCCGCGCCTTGAGCATTTGCACCACTTTCGGGAAATGCTGGTCCGTGCGCTTGCCCGACAGGATTTCGTCGCCGATGATGATCAATCCGATAGCCATGAAGCTTCCTCGTAGAATTCGATAAAAATACTCAAGCGTCCGCCGGCGCCACGTCGGTCATGCCGCGTACGCCCCGCAAACGCGACAGTGCTTCCAGGCAGTAATACTGGAACCACAGCCCCGTAAAGATGAAGATCAGCACGTACAGCCAGATGGCGAACGCCGCCAGGAAGGGGAAGAACACCACCGACATCGCGCCGCCCATCCACAGCAAGCCCGGCACGGCGCCGGCCGCGCCGGACACCATGCCGATGGCCAGCAGGGGCCAGCGCTGCGTGCGCATGATGGCGTGGCGCTCGTCCACGCTGGCGTAATCGGCCATGGCGTCATACGCCATCACGCGGTAGGTCAGCCAGCCCCACAGCACGGCTTGCCCCGCCAGGGCGGCCGGCGGAAACGCGTACAGGGGCAGCAGGATGACCCAGGCGACGATGAACAGCAAAAAGGTGGCCAGGGACGTCCCCACGCTGCCGAGCAGGCTGCCGCCATGTTTCTTTTCCAGCTGAGGAAAGTGCCGCCCGCCGATATGGCGGCCGATGGCCGGCATGGCGAACAGGCCCATGAAGATCAGCGCCGTCAGGATCATCAGCGGCAGCAGCATGAACATGGCGATCAGCGGCACGATCACGGCTTTCAGCACGCCCAGGCCGAAGGTGGTCAGCACCTGGCCGCTGGTGCGGAAGAAATCGTACTGCGTGAACAGCGCGTGCAGGCTGTCGATCAGCGGCTGCAAGCCCACATACAGCAAGCCGCCCCACAGCACCAGCGACAGGATGAACGGCGCTACGCTCAGCAGCAGTATCCTGCCATGCAATTGCGACAGGAAAGCACGGCCATACGAATTCAACACATTACGCATCAACGGCGTCCTTTTCGTTTAATTCTTGCAAATTCCACCATGCGACGCAGGCCCAGCCATTGCTGCTGCCAGAAACCGCGGCCATAGTTGCGCCCCGGCCGGCCGACACCGTTGCTGTCGATGCGGGCCAGCTGGTCGCGCACGCCCGTGCGCGCATAGCCCGCCGAGAAATTCGCGGTGCCCAGCAGCATATCCCAAATCGGCAAGACCACGCCGAAGTTGCAACCACCCATGCTGCCCTTGCCTTTCGACTCGTGCCCCACGCCGATCGCGTGATGCATGCGGTGGAAACGGGGCGAGATCAAGAGCCGCTCGCCGATGCGGCCGAAGTGTATCCTCACATTCGCATGCTGCAAGCTTTGCAAAATGCGCGAAATCGACACCAGCAGCACATACTGGCCAGGCGGCACGCCAATGCCGAGCGCCACCAGGGCCATCACCACGTCGCGCAGGAAGTCATCGAGCAAGTGGTTGCGGTCATCGCTCCACAAATTCATGTTTTGCTGGCTGTGATGCAGGCTGTGCAAGCCCCACCACCAGCCGAAATGGTGCGAGGCCCGGTGGTAGCAATAATCGACGAAGTCCAGTATCACAAAATAAATGATAAAACTGAGCAAGGGGCTGATGCCGGGCAACAGCGATTCCAGGTTCAATGGATGAATATTGTCGAAGCGCAAGGCGCCCGCCAATGCATCCATCAGCGGATCGAGCGTGAAGAACACCACGACGGAAAACAGGCCGATGCGGTGCAGCACGGTGTAGATGAAATCGTTCCAGCGGGCGCGCGGGTCCGTCATCTTTTGCGCGGGAATCAAGGCTTCGAGCGGACGCAGCACGAGAAACAGCAGCACCAGTTCGCACAGGCCGATCAGCAGCCACTCCGTGCCCTCGAACGCTTCTTCCGTGAATTCGCCAAAACCCAGGTGATACACGAGCGGGTTCACGATGGTCTGGAACAGCCAGCCTTGCGCCGCGCCAAAGGCGTCGACCACGGCATCGATGACGGGCGTGACGAAGCTGACGATGTCGGCGGCGATCATGGCTGGCCCTTCTTCTGCGCATAGGCAGGGTGCTCGCGCAGGGTGGCAAAGCAGAAACCTTTGTCTTGCAGGCCGGAAATCAAGGCGTCCAGGTTGGCCGGTGCCCATGCATCCTTGCGCGACCAGATGCCCATATGCGCAATGAAAATATCGCCGCTACGCAAGTTCGCCAGGGCTTTTTTCAGCAGCGTGGCATTCGGATACTTATCGCTGGGTAATTCATCGCCCGAATAGCCGGCCGGCGCCCAGCCCGCGTGCTGGTAGCCGCAGGAGCTGCCGGCCGCCAGGGTGCGCGGCGACGTGTAGCCGCCCGGCGCGCGCCAGAACGGGTCGAGCTTGCGGCCGGTCAGCTCCTGGAAGCGCGTATCGACGCGGCGCAATTCCTCGCAGAACTGCTGATCCGTGAACGACGCCAGCTTGCCGCCATCCTTGCCGAACTGGGGCTTGACCTGGATCAAGCCGTTGGCCAGATCCTTCTTCCAGTACACGTGGTCAAACGTATGCGTGCCAAATGCATGGCCTTCGGCCACGCGGGCTTTCCAGTACGGCGCCCACGAGGCATCGAGCGAATAGTCGCCCCGCGTGGTCTTTTCATTGGCCAGGAAGAAGGTTGCCTTCACATGACGTTTGTTGAGCACGTCGGCGATCAGCTGAGCTTGCGACTGGCTACCCGTGTCGAAGGTCATGTAGATGGTGCCCTTGCAGGCGGCTGGCGCTAAAGATGCAGCTGCAGATGCGGCTCGGGCAACAGGTACGGCAGCAGGTGCGGCGGCATGCGCGGGCGACAGCATGGCGCTGACGCACAGCAGCATGGCGGGCGCGTGGCCCGCGAAAATGAAGCGTTTCATCATCACCTGCTCATCACATACGCGGCGAGTGGGTGGCGAAATACACGCCATGGGGCGAGCGGCCCACCGGTATGGTCTTGATCACCTTGCGCGTGGTCAAGTCGATCACGGCCACTTTCTTGATCCAGCGCAACGTTACCCACATGGTCTTGCCGTCCGGCGTGATTTCCATGCAATCGGGGCCGCCCGGCACATTGATGGTGCCCACGTTTTCCAGGGTTTGCTGGTCGATGATGTTGATGGTGTTCGACACGCGGTTCGAGACAAACGTCATGCGGTTGTCGCCCAGCGCGCGGAAATTGTGCGTGCCGGCGCCCGCCTTGATGCGCTTGACGGTCTTTTGCGTGCGCCAGTCGATCACTTCCACGTAATCGCTGCCCATGATGCCCACCAGCAAATGCTTGCCATCGGGCGTCATCGTGATGCCGGCCGGCGCCGGGCCGACAGGCATGGTCCATTTCACCGTTTGCGTGGCCAGGTCGATGGCGCTGACCTGATTGCTGCCCTGCTGCGTAATGAAAGCCATGGTGCTGTCGGCCGTGAACGCCATATGGCTGGGCAATTTTGGCAGCGGGATGCGCTTGGCCAGGGTCAGGTTCTTGCCGTCGTAGCGGTACAGGTCGATGCGGTCCAGGCGCAGGGAGTTCGAGATGAACCATTTCTGGTCCGGCGAAAAGCCGATCTGGTACGGGTCGAGGATGTTGCTGATGCGGCGCTGGATCTGGCCCGACACGGGGTCGAGGAAAATCAGCTCGTTGCCGACGGAACTGGCGACGATCAGCGACTTGCCATCCGGCGTTTCCATCAGATGGTGCGGTTCCTTGCCGACGGCAAAGGTGGACAGGGGAGCATAGGTTTTCTGGTCCAGCAGTTGCACCGTAGCATCACGGGAATTGAGCACCACCACCACTTCGGCTTGCGCCGTCGATATTGCGGAAACCAGGCACAGCGAGGAAAAAACAAGGCGGCGTAGACTGCGGAACATGGCAAAAATCACTGTTAAATACAAAACATGCATTTTACGTGGAACACTGTATTTATTGTGTGAAATCCCCCCTTAAATGCTGCCGGCAGCCACACATCGCCGTAATTTCCGTTTTTTCCCCGTGCCAGGCCTGGAATGGCGCTTTGCAACTCATTGCTCTACAATCTGAAGCTTTCATCGCCTACACAAGGATAATCATGACCACCACCACTACCGCTTCCGGCCTGCAATACATCGACACCACCGTTGGCGAAGGCGCTGAAGCGCAAGCCGGCAACAATGTTGTCGTGCATTACACGGGCTGGCTGCAAAACGACGACGGCAGCGCCGGCGCGAAATTTGACTCGAGCAAGGACCGCAACGATCCATTCGAATTCCCGCTGGGTGCCGGCCGCGTCATTCAAGGCTGGGACGAAGGCGTGCAAGGCATGAAAGTGGGCGGCAAGCGCCAGCTGATCATCCCGGCAGCACTGGGCTATGGCGCACGCGGCGCCGGCGGCGTGATTCCTCCGAACGCCACCCTGATTTTCGACGTCGAACTGCTGGGCGTATAAGCACCGACTCCGCAGCGCTCAAGCGACTGTACCGACGCCGCCCCTGTTCACGCAGCGGCGGCGTTTTTGTTTTGAGTGTGTCCTCTAATGCACGGCGCGCTTTTTTCACTATGATGTCAGGCACTGCAGCACGCACGGTGGCCACTCCGCCGGGCCTGCCGCACTTTTCCAGCGATTCCATCAGCACACAGGAGCCATCATGAGTTTACAAGAGCAATTCGAACAAGCGCAGCTCGATTCCAAGACCCTGTCCGAGCGTCCGGACAATATGACCTTGTTGAAAATCTACGCCTTGTTCAAGCAAGCGTCGAGCGGCGACGCCACGGGCGAGCGTCCTGGCATGACCGATTTCGTCAACCGCGCCAAGTTCGACGCCTGGGCGGCCCTGGCCGGCACCTCGAAGGAAGAGGCGCAACAGCAATACATCGACCTGATCGAAGACTTGAAGGATTAAACCTGAAAACGCCTGTTTTGCAGAGAAACAGGCCGAAAACGGCTGAAAACTCACCAAAAACCACAAAAAACAGGCTAAAAAAGCAAAAGTGGCTACCAAATCGGTAGCCACTTTTTTTACGCCTGTCTCAGCCGCAAACTTACTTTTTCGCCGCCGCCAGCGCTTGCGCGATCCAGCCGTCAAACGTCTGCTGGTGGAACTTGATCCAGCCAGCCGTATGGCGCGCGATATCGGCTTGCGTGTTTTCGCCGCGGCGCATGCGCTCGTTCTGCGCATTGATGTCCGCTACCGGCAATTGCATCACTTCGAACAGCCTGGCTGCGGCCGGATTCTTCTCCGCCCAGGCCTTGTTCGACACGATGCGCGCCGTGTTGACGGCAAAGCCGTAGTCGCTGCCATCGTCGAGGCGGGTATTCACCTTGTCCGGATTGGCCGAGAACGGCACTTTCAGCCAGACCACGTCCTTGCCCGGCACCAGCACGCCGCTGACCCAGTACGGCGTCCACGTGTAATACAGGATGGACTCGCCACGCTTGTAGCGGCCCAGGGTATCGGCGATCAGGGCCGCATAGCTGCCCTGCACATGCGTCACCGTCTCGCGCAATTTATACGCATCCATGTGGTTCTCGATCAGCGCTTCGCAGCCCCAGCCGGGGTTGCAGCCCGTCAAGTCGGCCTTGCCGTCGCCATCGTGGTCGAACAGCTTGGCCAGGGTGGGGTCGCGCAACTGGTCGATATTCGTGATGTTGTACTTTTCCGCCGTCGCCTTGTCGATCAGATAACCTTGCGCGGCAGGCCCCGCATACTGGCCCGTGCGCGACAGCTTGGCGTCGCCGCCCGCATTGTTATAGAAATCCTTGTGCATCGGGTCCCAGTGCACGGCCATGAAGGTGGCGTCACCGTTGGCAATCGCGATATGCGCCGTCGGGTATTCCACTTCCTTGATCGGCTGCACGTCGTAGCCCAGCTTTTCCAAGGCCTTGTCGACCAGCATGGTCTGGAAGGTTTCTTCCGCGATAGAACTTTGCAGCGGTTGCACCTTGACGCCCTTGCCGGGCAGCGCATCTGCAGCGGCGGCCGGCGTCTGCGCCATGGCCAGGCTGGTGGTCAGGGCCATGGCGGCGATCGCCAGGGCGGAAAACAGCTGGAACTTGCGTTGCGATTTTTGCGTCACTTTGAAATTGTCGATTTGATGCATGTGTATCCTTTATTGTGCGTTGGCCAGCGTTACTTGCTGTTCAACATTATTTTTCTCCGCATTGCCGCGCACCAGGCGCAGCACGAAACCGGCAGGACCCGTCTGGTACCAGTGGCGCACGCCGCGGCGTGGCTGGCCCATCGCTTGCGTCAAGCGGTCCAGGGTGATGGCCAGCAGCACGATGCCCAGGCCGCCCACGGTGGCCAGGCCCATGTCCAGGCGGCCGATGCCGCGCAATACCATCTGGCCCAGGCCGCCGACGGCGATCATCGAGGCGATCACGACCATCGACAACGACAGCATCAGCGACTGGTTGATACCGGCCATGATCGATGGCATGGCCAGCGGAAATTGCACGCGGGTCAGCAACTGCCACGGCGAGGCGCCATAGGCGCGGGCCGCTTCGATCAGGTCGGGACGCACCTGGCGGATGCCGAGGTTGGTCAAACGCACCAGCGGCGGCAGGGCAAAGATGATCGTCACGATCACGCCAGGCGCATTACCGATACCAAACAGCATCACCACGGGCACCAGGTAGACGAAGGCCGGCGTCGTCTGCATGGCATCCAGCAGGGGGCGCAGGATATTCTGCGCGCGGTCGCTGCTGGCAAGGAAGATGCCCAACGGCAAGCCGATGGCCAGGCAGAACGCCAGCGACGTCAAGACCAGCGACAAGGTCGTCATGGCTTCCGGCCAGATGCCCAGCATCGACACCAGCAGCAGCGCCAGCACGGTGCCGATGGCCAGGGTGCGGCTGGTAAATTGCCAAGCCAGCAAGCCGATGATGGCGATCACCGTCAGCGACGGGGCGGCCAGCAGCACGCCTTCCACGCCGGACAATACGCTGTCGATCGGTGCGCGCACGGCCTGGAAGAAGGGACGGAAATGCGCGACGACCCAGCCCAGGCCCTGGTTGATCCAGCTTTCCAGCGGCAGCGAGCCGTCGAAAATCTGCGTCAGGTGAAAGCCGGACGCATGTTCCGGCTGCACGGCAGGCGCGGCGGCGTCCAGCCAGGCGGTGCTGGCGTCGGTAGGCGGCGTCAGCGCCCAAGGATTGATTTGAGCGGCCTGTTCAACAACAGGTTCTACTGCGGAAACGGTGCTTGGGTTCATGCTTGTCCTTTCTGTTGTTGTTCGGCTATGGCTGGCGTGTCGCGGTCGAGGAACTTCAGCAAGGTTGTCTTGCTGATGGCGCCGCGGAAGCTGCCGTCATTGGCCACCACAGGGACGGCGTATGGCAGTTGCGCCACCTGGCCGAACAGGCCGGCGACTGGCTCATCTGCATTGATGGTCTGCACGTCGGGCAGATAGGCATGCGCCAGGCCCAGCGGTCCGACATGGCCGTCGAGCGCACTGCGCAGCGAATCGGCCGAGACGACGCCGAGGAACTTGCGCTGCGGATTGACGACGTAGGCAAACGCGCGATCCTGCTCTTCCAGCATCGACAGCGCGGCGCGCGAGCCGCGGCTCGGCGACTCGGACACGACGATCTGGCTCTTGCGGGCGATATCGCTGGCCTTGAAGACGGCCGCCGCATCGACGCCGCGCACGAAGTTGCGCACGTAATCGTTGGCAGGTTTACGCAGGATTTCTTCCGGCGTGCCCACTTGCACCACGTGGCCGTCTTTCATGATGGCAACGCGGTCGCCGATGCGCATGGCTTCGTCGAGGTCATGCGAAATGAAGACGATGGTGCGGCGCTTGATTTGCTGCAAGCGCAGCAGTTCCGATTGCATTTCCGTACGGATAATCGGATCGAGCGCGGAAAACGCTTCATCCATCAACAGAATCGATGGATCGCAGGCCAGCGCACGGGCCAGGCCCACGCGCTGCTGCATGCCGCCCGACAATTCGTCGGGATAGCTGGCGCCGTAGCCGTCCAGGCCCACTTGTTCCAGCGCTTGCTGGGCCAGCGCATGGCGCTCGGCCTTGGGCATGCCGGCCAGTTCCATGCCGAAGGCAGTGTTGTCGAGCACGGTAATTTGCGGCAGCAGCGCGAACGACTGGAACACCATGCTGATGTCCTTGCGGCGCAGGGCGCGCAGCTGGGCGTCCGGCAAGGTATTGATGTCGTTGCCGTCGATCAGGATGCGGCCGGCGGTCGGCTCGATCAGGCGGTTCAGCATGCGCACCAGGGTCGACTTGCCCGAACCGGACAGGCCCATGATGACGAAGATCTCGCCCGCTTCAATGGTAAAGGTGGCGTCGAAAACGCCGATGGTGCAGTCAGTCTGGGCCAGGATATCCTGCTTGCTGGCGCCCTGATGGACGAGTTCAAGTGCTTCTTCTGGCTTGTCGCCGAACACTTTGAACACATGGTCGATAATGATTTGTTTTGCCACGATGTGGTTCTCCCTCGATTTGACGAATGGAATGAAACCCAGCAAGCTGCCAGCTTGCGGCGGGAATCAGCAAACCCTGTTGCGTCGGCTACGCCACGGCGCAAAAAAGCGCACGGGAGCGACAGGAAACAGGGGGTGACACGCATGTGACCAGCGGATGGCCAAAGCCGGTGCCGGGGTGCCGTGTGCGTGCTAAAAGAGGCTGTGGTTCAGGACTTTTAACAACGCTAGCGCCATGCAAATACATGGCACCAAATGTATTTGACCGAAAAAAAATCGACCAAGCTACTTTTAACTGGATGCGGGTGTAAAACCCAATGAATTATTCACCACTCAGCGAGTGGGGAGTACTGCGAAGCAGAAGGTGAAACGCGGTGTAGCTGTTGTAAATATGACTCAAGTATAACGCAAAAAGCCGCCAAAGTCCAATGGCTTTCCAAATAGAAATGTGCTAGCAATGTTCGCCAGCGTACAGTCAGACGTGAAAAAGGCGAAAAGCGACGTGTTTTCATCGTCTTTTCGCCCATCGCTGCGACACGTTTTCTAGCACCAAACATGGCGCCAGACAAGCGGATCAAACTGGCTCGGCAAACACCTTGCGCATCTTTTCGGCGATCTTGCCTTCAATCGTGGAAGCGAAGGCGCTGAGCATGAAGCCCAGCTTGATTTGCAGTTGCGCCTGCTCTTTTTCCAGGGTCAGCGAACCATCGACGCCGCTACGCTCGAAGCGCAGCACATCGCCATCCCAGGCGCAGGCCAGGTCATATTCCTGGGCCAGCTTGTCGGCCACTTGCTGCGCCGCTTCGCGCGCCTTTGCTGCTGTCAGCTTATGTTGCTGAACTATATTTATATCCGCCATCAAACGATCCTTTTATTATAAAAACGGGTGCCATACGGCCAGCATCATACCAGCCGCCACGCGGCAGCCGCAGCCATGGGGAACGCCGGCACACGGAAAAAACCGCGCTTTCTTGCGCCGCACTTGCGCCGCATCAAACCGCAACCACCGAAGCAGGCCGACTATCTCCATTCCAGTTGCGAGTGTCTTGGAGAGCTACCATGGACCAGAAAGTCATCGTGCCGGTCGAAGCCGTGCTGACCCAATGCGTGTCCTTGCCTGTCGGCTATGTCCCTACCCCCTCTGCGCCCTACCGCCTGCACCGCAAGAATGCGCAACTGACCCTGCAGCCGGGTCCGCCCCGCCTGACGGACGCCACGGTCCGCAACCTGGCCGCCGTGCCCGTCGGTTCGCGCGTGCTGATCTGGAAGCAAGACCCGTCCGTGAGCGAGCTGGGCACGCGCAAGTCCTTCCTGCCCGGCCTGATACTGCAAGGTCCGCGCGACGCGCGCATCACCTTTGGCGAGCCGGGCATCGCCCAGGTCAGCCCGAACGCCTTTGGCGACTTCATCGTCTCGCCCAACACCGACCAATTCGACGCCGTACACACCTTTGCCATCGTGCGCATGACACTGACCATGTACCAGCGCGCGATGGCAAGCAACAACACGGCGCCGCCCCTGCCCTGGCAATGGAATAGCGCCAGCAATACGGCACCGCTGCGCGTGTTCCCGCACGGCTTGCCCAATGTCATGAATGCCTATTACAGCCGCAGCGACAAGGCCCTCAAGTTCGGCGACTTCATTCCCAGCGGCGCCACCGAGCGCGTCTACACTTGCCGTTCGCTCGACATCGTCTCGCATGAAACCGGGCACGCCATCCTCGATGGCCTCAAGCCGAATTGGCTGCTCAACAATAATCCACCGCAGACGGGCGGCTTGCACGAATCGTTCGGCGACCTGACGGCCATCTTCCTGGCCCTGTCGCAGCTGGACCAGGTCGAGGCCGTGATCGCGCAAACCAAGTCCGACCTGCACGACAAAACCTTCCTGGCCGACCTGGCGGAACAGTTCGGCCTGGCGCTGGGCCGGCCGAACGGCTTGCGCAATGCCGATAACGACATCAAATTGTCGGAGGCCGGCACGGAAGTGCACGCCATCTCGCAAGTGTTTACAGGCGCTATCTACGACATCCTGGCCGACATCTTTGCCCACGAACGCCAGCCCCAGCTGGAAGATGACGCGGCCGTGCTGCACCGTTGCGGCGACTACCTGCGCAGCCTGGTCTTGCGCGCCCTGGTGGCGTCCCCCGACCAGGCGGCCACGTACGCCGACGTGGCCGGTCATATGCTGACCCTGGCGCAAGCCGACGGCTTTACCAGCTACCTCGATTTCATCCGCAACAGCTTTACCGTGCGCGAAGTGCTCAAGGACAATGCCATGACGGAGGATGGACAAATGACCTTTGCCCCCGATGTCATCGACGAAGCGGGCGCCGTGCAAGACAGGCGCGCCTGCTGCGGTACCATGAACCATGCGGAATACAGCGAATCGGATCAATTGCTGGAAGCGGAGCGCGAAGCACTGGCGGCCTGGTGCCGCAGTTACGCCCCCCGGTAAGCGCCCCGCGCCGCAAGCCCGCCAGCGGTCAGCCGCAGGCGAAGGCATGCCGCATCATTTCCCCACCACCGTCCCCAAGAAGGAGCAGCATGAAAATTTCAGCCCGCAGCAGCGGCGGCTTTGCCGGCCTGAGCGAACAGTACGACATCGATACGCAAGCCCACCCGGCCGGCCCTGGGCTGGAAGCGACACTGGCCAGCAGCGGTTTTTTCACGCACCCGCAGGGCACGGGCGAACAGGTGGGCGCCGATATCCCCCATTGGCAGATCACCGTCGAGGCACCGGCCGCGCGCCGCACCATCACGTTTGCCGAAGATGGCAGTGCTGAAAATGCACGTTGGCAACAGTTGCTGACGCAAATACGCGCCAGCGCCTGATTGTTCTGGCACTTATTTTTACCGATCTTGATTTGGGTAAAACAAAAACACCACACGGCGAGCGCCCGCCTCGCCCGTCCTGTTCCCTGCAGCATCGGGCGACTGTCGCTTTCTTGCCGCGTTCTTCATGGTAACGTCCCGGATAGTCGCTGAATTGCACGCTCTGCGCGGCAACGGCGCTGCCAAAAAATGAATTTGCTTATATGTATTGTATATAAGCGGGATTTGTGAGAAATAGCGAATTGCCTTAAAATACAATGCTTTGCTTTAGTATGCGCCGCCGAGGTTCCTGCAGGCGCTACAGCACCTCCCCCCAAATTGATAGGACTGTTATGACCCACGTTGTCACCGAATCCTGCATCGCCTGTCGCTATACCGACTGCGTCGATGTCTGCCCGGTAGATTGTTTCCGGGAAGGCCCGAACTTCCTGGCAATCGATCCGGACGAATGTATTGACTGCGCAGTCTGCGTGGCAGAGTGCCCGGTGAACGCGATTTTCGCGGAAGAAGACGTGCCGGGCGACCAGCAAGCCTTCATCAAGATCAACGTCGACCTGGCCCGTAACTGGCCTTCGATCACCAAGACGAAGGCTGCCTTGCCGGAAGCCGAGCAATACAAGGACGTCAAGGACAAGCTCGACATGCTGGTGCGCTAAGCGCACGGCACTTGCCGCGGCGTTTCCGGCGGAGACACTGTTCTCCGCAGGGGCGTGGCGGTGAAAAAATGTACAAAAAGCAGCGGAAACGCTGCTTTTTTTGCTTTTAGAGCATCGTTGCAGGTCTATCCACGCAAGTGTGGCGCGCTGTCACACCAAAGCGCAAACTGTGGACCTATGCGCGGTAATGCACATTTTGTCCTCAACAAATATCGTAAAATTGGATTATGATATTTGAGCCGATATTGGCGCTTGGAATTAAACAAGGACTATATATGCTTTACCAACTGCACGAACTGCAACGCTCCTTCCTCACTCCGGTGATGCAATGGGCAGACATGTCCTCCAAGTTATTTACCAACCCGGTTTCTCCACTGGCCCACACCCCGTTTTCGCAACGCATCGCAGCCGGCTACGAGCTGATGTACCGCCTTGGCAAAGACTACGAAAAACCACAATTTGACATCAAATCCGTTCTCGTCCAAGGCGAGAACGTCGACATCCGCGAACACGTTGTCGTAACAAAACCGTTTTGCCGCCTGATTCACTTCAAGAAAGAAGCCACTGGCTTGCAACAGCCCAAAGTTTTGCTGGTTGCCCCCCTGTCCGGTCACCACTCGACCCTGCTGCGCGATACCGTGCGCGGCTTGCTGGCCGAGCACGATGTCTACATCACCGACTGGACGGACGCGCGCATGGTACCGCTGACGGAAGGGCCGTTCCACCTGGACGACTACATTTATTATGTGCAGGAATTCATCCGCCTGCTGGCGCCTGACTTGCACGTCATTTCCGTCTGTCAACCGACCGTGCCCGTGCTGGCTGCCATCTCGCTGATGGCGACGGCCAAAGATCCGCACATGCCGAAAACCATGACGATGATGGGCGGCCCGATCGACCCGCGCCGTTCACCCACGCAAGTGAACAACCTGGCGACGGAAAAGAAATTCTCGTGGTTTGAAAACACCGTGATCTACGCGGTGCCGCCGAACTACCCGGGTTTTGGCCGCAAGGTGTATCCGGGCTTCCTGCAGCACGCCGGTTTCATCGCCATGAACCCGGGCCGTCACGCGCAAAGCCATCGCGAGTTCTACATGCACCTGGTGACGGGCGACGACGAGCCGGCGGAAGGCCATCGCCAGTTCTACAACGAGTACAACGCCGTGCTGGACATGCCGGCCGAGTACTACCTGGAAACCATTAAAACGGTTTTCCAGGAATTCAGCCTGCCGATGGGCACGTGGAAAGTGGGCGGCCAGCTGGTGCGTCCGCAAGACATCACGAATGTGGCGCTGTTCACCGTAGAAGGCGAGCTGGACGACATTTCCGGCGCCGGCCAGACGCAGGCGGCGCATGACCTGTGTTCCGGCATTCCTGCCGAGATGCAGCAGGATTTCGTGGCGCCAAAATGTGGCCATTATGGCATTTTCTCGGGCCGCCGCTGGCGCGAAATCATTTGCCCGAAAATCGGCGAATTCATCCAGAAACATTCCTGATCCGCAGTATTTCAGGCAAAACGGCACGCCAGGCTACCCTGGCGTGCCGTTTTTTTTATGCCCGGCTCATGCGCGTGACGTTTCGACCTTCACCGTCGGGCGCGTATTGACAAAGATTTGCTCGACTCGCGGCTCGCCCGGCCCCGGTTTCTTCATCGCATAGCCATTCACGGGCTGCGAGCGGTTCACCCACAGCGCGTAATACAAATGGTCGGCGCGGGGATCTTCCGTGTTCGGGTGGATCAGTATCGTCAGGCCCAGGCTATTGAGTTGCAGCCACGGCACGATGACGGGCAGCAAGTCATTCGTGAAGCCAAAGTAAAACGACGGCGTCACGTGCGGGCCGCGCGGCTCCAGGTTCCAGTCGCCCAGTTCGATCTGGAAACGCTCGGCCGCCCACTTGCGTATCAGCGCCGCCTTCTGGTAACTGTCTTCGTCAAAATAGATATGCGCGTGATAGCTCTCGATATCCGTGTAGGCGCGCGGCTTTGCCGGCAAGGTTTCCTCGCCGGGCCGCACGCTGACGGGGCGCGGCGTGGGCGCCGTGTCCGTATGCTCGCCCCACGGGCTCTTGCCGGGTGCTGGTTTGGCGCGTTTGACGGCGCCATCCTGCGCCAGGGCCGTGCCGGCCAGGCCCGAAGCGGCCAATGCCGCCACGAGTCCCCCGCCGCGCAAGACCGTGCGGCGTTGCGGCGAGAGGAGATTGGCCCATTCCAGGTCGATGGCCGCGTGTTGATTGTTGTCAGACATAGGATTTCCTGTTCTTGATGATAAATATGGAGAGAAGGCAGATCAAAAGTGAACGGTGGCGCGGGCGTAGTAATAACCGCCCAGTACGCCCAACGGTCCCGAGTTGTCGTAAGCGCCCGTGTACTGCGCCAGATTCGCGGCGCTGCGCGCGTCGCGCGGCACCTGGCCCGGTTTCTGGTCGAAGACATTGTTGGCGCCCACCGTCACGTTGATGCGCTTGCTGATGTCGTAGCCGACGCTGACATCCGTCACGAAGGCGGCCTTCAGTTGGTAATCGCCGCCCGTGATGGCGTTCAGGCGCTTGAGCTTGCCGTAGCGCGTCTCGCGCACGTTGAACGTCCAGCCCGCCTTTTCATACGCCAGGGTGAGGATTTCCTTGTCGCGCGGCGCCCGGTACAGCAAGTCGTACTCGGCCGATTTGCTCAGGGTGCCGATATTCGGCAAGCCTTGCAGCACCGTCGGCAAGGCCGCCTTGCCGACCAGGCTCGTGTGGTTGATATTCGCGGCCGCCGTCCAGCGCAGCTTGCCGTCGGCCACGCGCAAGACATCCTCGGCCGTCAAATCGATGCCGCGCGTGCGCGTGTCGCCCACGTTGGCAAAGTAATGCGCGACGAGGCCATTGCCCACCGTCAGCCCCGCCGAGCGCAGCAGGTTTTCGATCACGCTTGCTTGCGCGGCCGTCAGCGGCCGGCCACTGCCGTCGAGCGCCACGCCCGAGCTGCGGTCGATACCGATGTTCGACGACACGCCCAGTCGGTCGCTGACCTTGATTTGATACGCGTCAACGGCCAGGCGCAGGGTGGGCGTAGGATTGAAGGTCAGCCCGGCCGACAGATTCGTCGATTTTTCCGGTTTCAGCGCTTGCGCACCCAGTGCCCGCGCGGCGGCCGAGTTCGGCTGCGCCAGGGTATACGGCACGCCCGCATGGTCGGAGGTGTTCGAATACGATTGCGTCACCAGGCTCGGCGCATGGAATCCATTGCTGACGGTGCCGCGTACGGCCACCGTGGGCGTGACGTCATAGCGGGCGGACAAACGGCCCGTCGTCTTGCTGCCGAAATCGGAATATTTCTCGGCACGCAGTGCCGTGTCGAGCAGCAATTGCGGCGTCAGTTTCGCGCCCAGGCCGACATACGCCGCATAGCTGTGGCGCGCCGTATCCGAAGCGTCGACGGGCAGGTAGCCGGCCAGCGCCGATGAGCCGCTGCCCTGCCAGGAAGCGGGTTCGCCCGGGCTGCGTTGCTGCGTTTCATGCGAATACTCGAGACCGACGCTCAGGTCGGCCGGCTCGCTCAATCCCAGCGGCACGGGACGGCGCGCGTCGGCGTTGGTGGTCGAGCGGCTGTAGCGCTGATTGCCGATGGTGAAATCCGTCTTGCCACCTGGATAGCTCAGCGAATAATTGGCCGAATTTTCCACGCCCACGTCGATATCGTCGCGTCCGTAAGTACTGCTGATATCCCAGTTCCAGCCCGCCGTCTCGCCCTTGACTCCGCCCGTCAGGGAAAAATCGCTTTCGCTCGTCGTTTCATACGGCGTGAAGCCGTCGGGATACACGGACAGCAAGCCTTTGTTGTTATTAAAAATGGTATTGGGCAGACGGAAATTCTGCGCCGAGCGGGCATTGCGGTGCGCGTACGTGCCGAAGCCATACAGTTGCACCTCGTTCGACACGTCATAACCGAAGTTGGCGCTGAGCGAGGCGGTCGTGCTTTGCGGCACGCCCGTATTGCGCCATGGATTGCTGTTGCGGCTTGCTTCTGCCGGGTTCGGCGAGGCGCCGGCCGGCAAGCTGTTGTTCGGTCCCAATTTCACCAGCTGGCCATCGCTGTTGCGCACGGCCGGATACGACAGGTAGCCGGGATTCAGGCCGAAATTGCGCACGGCGATGCCCTGGCGCTGGACTTCGGCACCGAAGTGCGCAAAGCCGTGTTCGCCCAGGCGCGTGCCGCCATCGATGCGCACGGAACCGTTCGTGCCGTCGCCGTCGTAGGTGGAGCCGAGTTGCGTGCTGAAGCTGCCCTTGTCATCCGCCTTCAGGATGATGTTGATGACGCCGGCAATGGCGTCGGAACCGTAGATGGCCGAGGCGCCGTCGCGCAGGATTTCCACACGGGCAATGGCGCCCGTGGGTATCAGGGCCAGGTCGGTGGCGACGGAACCGGGAAAACCATCCTCGTTGACGATGGCCGTCGTATGCCGGCGCTTGCCATTGACCAATACCAGGGTATGCGACGGGTCGAGGTTGCGCAATTGACCGGCACGCACGATGCTGCCCAGGTCCGGCTGCACGCGGGCTGGCAAGTTGAACGACGGCAAGGCCGTGTCCAGCGCATCGAGCAAGTTCAGCTTGCCCGTGGCTTGCAATTGCTGCGCGCTGATCACGTCGATGGGGGCGGCGCTGTTGGCCACCGTGCGGCCCGTGCCGCGCGCCCCCGTGACGATGACGGTGTCATACGGCGCGGCGGCCAGTGCGCCAGCGCCATCCGGCGCGGCCTGCGCGTGGACCACGCCAGGCGCCCCCAGCAGCAGTACGGCCACGGAGACGGCGTGCGCCAGTTGCCGCAAACGCGGGGCGGGGTCATGCTTGTGAATCGGTTCCAGCATACGAAAACATCCTTTCAAAGTCGTCAACACAGTGGCTGCAGACTAAAGGATGGACAAACAAACAAGAACGAATGGTTTCGTATTTAGATATTTCGTTTTGGCAACTAACAACAGCGGCGGCGCGCCGTGTCAGGGAGTCGCCGGGGCGGTCGCCAGGCTCTGGTCGAGCCGCTTCCAGTAATCGCGTTCCAGCCGGGCCGTATCGATATCGCGCGCCGCCTCGTTGAAGCGTTTTTGCCACGCCGCCCCCCCGGCATCGCGCTGGAAGCACACATGCACGGGACGCTCCTTGAAGACGGTATCGATGACGGCGATGCGTTCGCGCTCGGCCTTGCTGAAGTTGCGCCCCATCAACAAGTGCTGCAGGACATGGCGCTCGATGACGATCACGCGGTAACGCTTGATGAACAGTTTCTTCAGATTCGTCGCGTCGTTCAAACCCTCTTCCGTCTTCAGCTCGCCACGCGCCACCATGCCGTCGAACTGTTCCCCATTCGAGTAGCCGGCCACGGTGCCGATGCGCAGCTTGCCCAGGTCGGCCAGGCTGGCGCCAGGCACGCCGTCCTCTTTCAGGTAGGCCAGCACACCCTGCGTGTTACCAACCGGAACAGAAAAGTGGCAGAGTTTTTCCCGTTCCGGCGTGCGCCACACGGCCAGAAACCCGGCATAGCGGGAACTGGCCAGGCCAAACTGCATGGCGCGCTTCCAGGGAAAATAGTCATACTTGACCGTATAGCCGAGACGCTCGAAAACGGCGCTGACCATGGCGCCCGACATGCCATCGGCCGGTAGGCTGCGGGAAATAAAAGGCGGCCAGTCTTCCGCCGCGAAGCGGACGATGCGCGAGCTGGCAGCGCCCGGCGCCGCCATGGGGGAACTAGCCTGCCCGTGTGCAAGGGCAAGTGCAGAGTGCATGAACAAACAGAAGGGCAAACCAACTGTCCGGAGGAAACGCATGTTTGGCTCCTATGGCCTGGCGCACCTTGCAATGCAGGCGCGGCAACAGGACTGGCGGTCGGCTTTTTTGATCACTGGCTTGATAAAAATCATGCTCCCACAAAAAAAAGAAATTGCAAAGTTGTTTATTTGCACTTTGACATTCCCAGGGGAAATAAAATACGATTGCGGCGCGCCTGCAACAGGCTGTCATGCCGCCGGCTATCCCCTCTTGCGCAACAGGTTTTTACTTGTGCGCGCGCCGGATGGCCGATAATGGCGTTTTACCGTGGAAGATGACCGTGCCGCACCCTGCCCCTCCCTCACTTGCCGACCAGATCGAAGACTTGCTGCCGCAAACGCAATGCACCAAATGCGGCTACAACGGTTGCCGCCCGTATGCGGAAGCGATTGCCGCCGGCAGCGCCGACATCAACCAGTGCCCACCGGGCGGCGCGCAAGGCATCGTGCGCCTGGCCGGCTTGCTGGGCAAAAAAGTCATCCCGCTCAATCCCGTCAACGGCCTCGAACGTCCGCGATCTGTCGCCTATATCGACGAATCGCTGTGTATCGGCTGTACCCTGTGCATTCAGGCTTGCCCGGTGGACGCCATCGTCGGCGCCGCCAAGCAGATGCACACGGTGGTGACAAGCCTGTGCACGGGCTGCGACTTGTGCGTGGCGCCCTGCCCCGTCGACTGCATCGTCATGTACCCGGTCAGCGGCGACGCCACGGGCTGGGATGCCTGGAGCCAGGCAGAAGCAGACGACGCGCGCGCGCGCCACGATTTCCGCACGCAGCGCCTGCGCCGCGAAACGGAGGAAAACGAAGCGCGCCTGGCCGCCAAGGCCGTCGCCAAGATGCGCGAAGTGACGCAGGAAGTGCCCGTCACGCCCGACGAACAGGCGGAAAAGGAACGCAAGCGCGCCATCATCGCCGCGGCCATGGAGCGCGCGCGCGCCAAGGCCGCTGCCGCCAGCACGGATACCCCCCAGCCAGCCCCCACCACCCCGAAAAAAGACGCATGAACGCCGCCAAACGCCTGGAAATCTTTACGCGCTTTCGCGCCGCCAATCCCTCCCCGAAAACGGAACTCGACTACACGACGCCGTTCGAGCTGCTGATCGCCGTGCTGCTGTCGGCACAGGCGACGGACGTGTCCGTCAACAAGGCGACCCGCTTGCTGTATCCGGTCGCCAATACGCCAGCCACGATACTGGCCCTGGGCGTGGACGAGCTGGCCAGCTACATCCGCACCATCGGCCTGTTCCGCACCAAGGCGAAGAACGTCATCGCCACCTGCCAGATCCTGCTCGAGCAGCACGGCGGCGAAGTGCCGCGCGACCGCGCCTCGCTGGAAGCCTTGCCCGGCGTGGGCCGCAAGACGGCGAACGTGGTCATGAACACGGCGTTTGGCGAACCGACGATGGCCGTGGACACGCATATCTTCCGCGTCTCGAACCGCACCGGCATCGCGCCAGGCAAGAATGTCGATATCGTCGAGCAAAAACTGCTGAAATTCATCCCCAAGGAATTCCTGCACGACGCCCACCACTGGCTCATCCTGCACGGCCGCTACACGTGCACGGCGCGCAAGCCACAATGCTGGAACTGCATGATTGCCGACCTGTGCGATTACAAGGACAAGTCGCCGATGCCGGCCGTGGTCTGACAACACACCTTTACGAACGGCGACACCATGTTGCAAACGACACTAGATACCCTGGCTTGCCCCGCCTGCCGACAGCCCCTGCAAAGCAACACGCCAGCCGAGGCGTCGGCACCGTTGCTGGAAGCGATATTGAGCTGTCCGGCGTGCGCGATTACCGTTCCCGTCGTGCAAGGCTTTGTGCTCTTTACGGAAGCACGGCAAGGCGGCGATGCCCATATGCTGCCGGCGATGCGTGCCCAGCTGACGCCCAGCGCCGACTATCTGTCCTTCATGCACCGCCGCCATGTGCGCCGCATTCCCGACCGCTACGCCGCCTTTCAACCCTTCAATGAATCCACCCGCGCCTTTTATGCCTTGCTGGACCTGATCAGGGAGCATTTGCAACCTGGCGACCTCATTCTCGACACCTGGGGCCGAACGGGCTGGAGTGGCGAAATGCTGGCTGCGGCGTTTCCCCAGCAACATGTCATTTCTGTATGGGAAGGCAACTTCGATGTGCTCGGCTACATGGGATATGCGCACTGGTTGCCCGCTGGACAGCGCGCGCCCAACCATGACATTATTTTCTTGCCGCCGGGTAGTCCCATGCCTTTTCGCGACGGCACCTTCGCGCTGATTCATGGCCTTGATTCACTACATCGTTATGCGCCACTGACCTTCGCCGGCGACATGCTGCGCATCGCCCGCAGCGATGCGCCGATCATCTTCCCGCATGTACACATGGCCAATAGCCAGCCCACGCCGTACTTCGAGCGCGGCGGCAACATTATTCACGGCCGTTGCTATCAGCAGCGCTTTGATGCTGCGCAAGCACGCGGCGAACGCAAGACGCTGGTGATGTCGGAGGTAACCCTGTTCGACGCCATCGGACAGTTGCATGGCGAGCCGGCCACTGCACACTACAACGGCGTCGTGGCGCTGGTGCCTCCCGCATGGGAAGGGGCGCCCCTGCGCCAGGCCGATCTCGACCTGGCATTGCCCGCATCGCGCGCCGTCGTCAATGCCGTGCTGCGGCTCGACAGCTTGAACGGCTGGTGTGTGCCCGATACCGATGCGCTGGGTGGCTTGATGCAAGATTTGCTGGTGCGCCATCCTTGTTATGCGCAACGCCTGGTGCGCCTGGGGCAACACAAACTGAGTGGTGAGCAATTGCAGATCCTGTTCCAGCTGGGCCAGTTGCGTACTCTGGAACAAGTGGCGCAGCGCCTGCGCCTGCCAGTGGAATACGTTTGCCAGCAAGCCAGGAACATGGTCGATATGGAACTGCTGCAGATGGCCCCCATCAGCGGCGCCATGGCACGCTTGCAATCGTACTATGCCAGCCAGATCGTGCGTCCGCTGCCACAGGAAGAAACCTTTGAGTATCTGTGGCAATTACTGCCCACGCTGTACCAGCAGCGCCCGCTCCTGCTGTGCGGCATGGACGACAGCGCCTTTGGCTGGGCCGAAGTCGCGCTACTCGTGCCGGCGTTGCAACGGGGCTTGCTGGCGATGGGCGTGCGGGCAGGTGACCGCGTCGCCATGCTGTGTGCCCACCACCCTGAAGCGGTACTGCTCAGCTGGGCCTGCTGGCGCATCGGCGCTGTCGTGGTTCCCTTGCGCAAGGAATTGACGGACACGCCCGCCTTGCTGCAACCCTTGCTGGAACGCATTGCTCCCGCCCTGCTGGTACTGGATCATCCCCGTCACAGCGCCGCCGCTTTGGCAAGCTGCCCGGCGCTGCTGCTCGACGATATCGGCCAGGAAGCGGCGGCGGTCTTGCCGCCAGATTGCGCATTGCCTGAATTATCAGCCTTGCTGGAAGGCTGGATGGAGCTGCCGCCGACGCCGGAGCTGCCCGGACAGGCCGTCCACCCCGACGATCCTGCCGTGATCCTGTTTACTTCTGGCAGTACTGGCATCCCCAAGGGCGTCGTCCACAGCCAGCGCGCCCTCATGCAGAGCGGCCAGCTGGCGGCGACGGAATTTGGCTGGCATGATGGCGACATCCTGCTGTCGCTGGGCGACTGCCACACCATGAGCGGCTTACGCAACCCCATGGTCGCCGCCCTGTTTGCCGGTGCCAGCGTGTATCTGGCCGATGAAAACGAACGGGGCAATGTCGGCAAGACCTTGCAAGCGGCCCAGCGCCATGGCGTGACCGTCCTGGCGACAGGTCCCGCCTGGCTAGCCATGCTGCAGTTGCTGCCGGCCCACCTGACCCTGCACCCGGCCAGCTTGCGGCAAATCATTTCCACGGGCGCGCCCCTGCAAACGTCGCTGCACGCGGCCTTGAGCGAGCGCATGCGGCTCGCCATCATCGATTATTACGGACTGACGGAAACGGGGGGGCTGTGCATGCTGTTCCAGCACGCGCCCGGTGCCACGCAAGCTTGCGGCCGCGCCGTCGGCGCCATCGTGCAAATCTGCGATGACAGGGGCATGCCGCTCGGGAAAGGACAAACAGGGGAATTGCGCGTGCACAGCAACCAGCTCATGCTGGAATACTGGCGCGATCCGGCGCAAACGGCGTCCATCGCCCGCGATGGCTGGATCTTCACTGGCGATATCGCCAGCCACGATGGCCTCGGCAACATTACCTTGCTGGGCCGGCACGACGACCAGCTCAAGAACGAATATGGCGACATCGTCCACCCTGCCCCGCTGGAACGGGCGATGTGCAGCTATCCACACGTCAGGGAAGCCGCCATCACCGCAGGACCACAGGGACTGATCGGCATGCTGGTGGTCGACGGCGGCTTCGAATTACCCGCTTTTGTCGCCTATTGCCGCCAGCACGCGCAAATCGAGGCATTCCCCCGTGACCTGCGCATCCAGGCAGCGTTACCGTACACGGCCGCAGGAAAACTCGACCGCCGCGCGCTGGCCCATTCAATCACACCATAACAAATACGCTCACCATGTTTCAGACTCGTCCCACACCTGCGAATACGCCATTCCTGATCGGCCCCAAGTCTTTGTCGCATAGCCATCTGGAGGAACAAATCCTGCAAGTGGCTGCCCGGCTGATCAGCAGCGAACTGCACAATAAACGCGTGCTGCTGATGGTGCGCGACGATCTGGCCTATGCGCCCTTGTTGCTCGGCTGCATGCGGGCCGGCGCGATTCCCCTGCTGCTCGATCCGGGAACCTCGGTGCGGCAAGTCAGGGATTTACTGCAGCATACGCATATCGATGGCGTCATTGCCGATGCGGACGCCATCGACCTGTGGCGCGCCGAGGGTGTCCCTCTGCCGGCGCAGCAGATACGCGTCGGCACTGTCCAGGCCAAGGGTTTGCTGCTGAACAAGCTGCTGGGACGGCGGGCGCCAGCCGACCTGGACAACTGGCCTGGCCTGCTGTCCGCTCCCGCACCGGCACCGTTGCCGCCGGCAAGACAGGAGGGGCCTGCCTATGTCGTGTTCACCTCCGGCAGTACGGCCCGTCCGAAAGGCGTGGAAATGCACTGGCCCGCCCTGCTCGCGCATTTGCAGACGATCGGCGAACATTACGCGCTGACGCCCGCATCACGCCTGCTGAACCTGATGCCGCTATCGCATGCCGATGGCCTGGTGCAAGGCGTGCTGCTGGCTTATCAACGCGGCTGTACCCTGGTGCGTCCTGCGCCATTCAGCATTGTCGCCATCGAGAGCATCCTGATTGCGATCTACCGCGAACAAGTCACGCACCTGATCGCCGCGCCCACGGCATTGGCCCTGATGCAGCAATATGGCGCCCACCTGGCGGAAAACTTCGAGAATGGCCATTTCCGCTTCGCCGTTTCCTGCAGCGCCCCCTTGAGCGCGGCTACCTGGACCAGCTTCAGCCAATGTTTCAATGTAAAGCTCATCAATACCTACGGCTTGAGTGAAACGGGAACCTGCGGACTATATGCCGGACCGGACGCGGCCAGCCACAAGATCGGCAGCGTGGGCATGCCGCGCGACATGCTGGCAAAAATCTTGCGAGACGATGGCAGCGAGGCCGGCTGCGACGAGGCCGGAGAACTGTGCCTGCAAGGTGCCAACCTGATGCAGGGCTACCTGGACAATCCGCAAGCGACCGCTGCCGTCCTGCGCAATGGCTGGCTGCATACGGGTGACCTGGCACGGCGCGACAGCGATGGCGTGTACTGGATCACGGGGCGTATCAAGGACGTGATCATTTGTGGCGGCTACAATCTGTCGCCGGAAGCCATCAATGGCGTACTGATGCAACACCCGGCCGTCCTGGAAGTGGCGACCGTCGCCTTGCCTGACCCGACGTGGGGCGAAATCCCCGTCGCCTGCGTAGTATTGCGCCCTGGCATGGAGGCGGACAACCAGCAACTGCTGCTGCATTGCGCCCAACATCTGGGTGCACACGAATTGCCGAAACGCATTAGTTTTACCGGCCAATTGCCGCGCACGCCGTCAGGCAAGGTCATCACGGCACAGTTGCAGCACGCGCTATCGCTTGCGCCCAAGGAAACAAGCGCCCACGGCGATCAGCAGGCAGACATTTTTGCGCTGGCCGCGGACCTGTTCAATTTACCGGCAAGTGCGCTGAAGGGGGATTCAGGCCCCGCCAATACGCCAGGCTGGGATTCGCTGGCACATATCAACTTCGTGATCGGCCTGGAAACGCTGTTCAAGGTGCGTCTGAGTCCATCGGATGTGGTGCATATGGAAACCATGGACGCCACCGTGCAACTGATCAAGCGGCTGACGCGCTGAGATGGCGAACGCACTTCCTCTGCGCATCTGGCCATACAGTGCGGCGCTGGCAGCTGGCGTGGTCGGACTATGCATGCTGCTGCGTCATGTGCCCGGCCCACGCTACGACAATACGATTGCAGGCCAGACGAAAACGTTTCTCGACGCGCCCAGGCCAGAAGGGAAATGGCGCGTGCTGGCGCTGGGTTCGTCCCTGCTCCATGCCGCCACCCCGCAAATAGCCAGCGTGCAGCGTGCCGAGCTGCCGGACATCGCCTGGATGCGGATGACGAAAGGCGGCGCAGGTATCGGCTATTTGCAATCGAGCCTCGCCACCCTTGGCAGCCGCCCACCGGAGGTGCTGGTCCTCGAACAGAACCTGTTCTTGCCAGATGATGGCAACGCGACAATGGATCAACTACGCGAAGATGTCTGGCACTGGGGCAAGCAAGCTGCTTCATTGCTCACCGCTGGCAAACTTGCCTCGCCACCGCGATACTGGGAGCGCAATGATCAGGAACTTGCATTTACCTGCGGCCCGGAGCTGAAGAAATTAAGCGCGTCACAAATACGGCAGCATGCTGCCGAACTACAAAATCTGTATCGACAGAGCACCTTCGATGCTGCACTGATCAACAACATTGCCACGCTGGCGCAACGGGGCGTGCGGGTGATACTGCTCGATGTGAGGCGATCATTGCTGATTGAACAACAGACGGCGCAACAAAAGACAGACTGGCAGCGGCGCTTGCAAGCATTGCTGCCTGCGAGCCAAAACATCATCTATCTAGCCTCGCCCGCACTCACCGAACAAAACCTTTATTGCGACGCCAGCCATCTGAACACGCAGGGCGCGCGTCAGTTCGCTCCCTGGTGGCAAACCCAGTTACGGCAGTTGCGGGACAGGGGTTGACATGGTGTGGCTGACAATTTTTGGCATGCTGTGCATGCTTGTTCTGGTCGTGCTTTACTGGCGTTTGCCAGTGGCCTGGCGCCCCTGGCTGCTGGTGGCCACAGGCGGCGCGCTGCTATGGCATGATGGCTGGGCCAGCATGGCGGCCTGGGGTGCATTGCTGGCATGGCTGGCCTTCATCTGCGGCCCCCGATGGCGGCGCCCGGCCCTGATGCAGACGCTGGGCCTGACGGGTGTCTTGCTTGCCTTTCTGGCTTACCAGTACGCGAAAGCCGGCCATGGCATCGCCGCCTACCTGGGCTACGCCTTCGTCTCGCTGAAAGCCTGGCACCTGATCGCCGAGCATGGCGGCGGTGGCATCGCGCGCGATGGCCGCACCGGCACGACCCTGGGCTATCTGCTCTTCCCGCCCACCCTGGCCGTCGGTCCGGTCCAGCGTTACGATGCCTTCCGCATGGAACTACTGCGCGCGCGCTGGGACAGGCAACTCGCTTCGCCAGCACTGCAGCGCATGCTGTACGGTTATTGCAAGGTGGTTTTACTCGCAGGGTATATTCTCAATTTCAAATTCAACACTCTGAATTTGTCCACCGGTTACGCCTGGCTCGATGCCTATCTGCCCTTGCTCGGTTATGGCTTGAACCTGTATTGGCAATTCTCGGGCTATTGCGATATCGCCATCGGCTTCGCCGCGCTGCTGGGCATACGCGTGCCGGAAAATTTCAACTTTCCTTTTGCTGCCCGTAATCTGCCCGATTTCTGGCGCCGCTGGCACATCACGGTGTCGGAATGGTGCCGCGATTTCGTTTTCCGGCCCATCCTGACGCGCACGCGGCAATACCTGTTTGCCAGCCTGGGCAGCATGATCGTGCTGGGCTTGTGGCATGAGCTGTCGCCGCGCTACTTGGCCTGGGGCCTGTTCCACGGTGCCGGCCTGGCCATCGTCCACCTGTGGGGCAAGCACATGCCATGGGCGGAGCTGTTGCGCCGCTACACCCTGTGGCGATTCTCCAGCTGGTTTTTGACCTTGCAATTTGTCATACTGAGCTTCGCGCTGACGTCGACGCCGGACCTGCAAACGGCCTGGTCTTGCCTGACGGTGCTGTTCGCACCACTGTTACCTGGGAGTTAAGGTGTACCAATTTCTCTTGCGCTACCTGCCAGCGCCGCTCGTGCACGGGCTCTTCACGCTATGGTATGGGGGACTGCTGCTGCTGCTGTGGCTGAAATGGCCGCTGGCGCTGGGAATGGGATTTCGTTACGGGCAACTGTAGGCCGGGACCGATGCAGGCATCGGCCCCGTTATCGCTTACAGCAACACCATATTGTCGCGGTGGATCAGCTCATGGCCTTCCATGTAACCGAGAATGGCTTCGATTTCGGTGGACGGCTTGCGCATGATGCGGCGCGCTTCGCCGCTCGTGTAGTTGGACAGGCCGCGCGCCACGGGCACGCCATCCACGTCGACGCAGGTGATCACGGCGCCGCGGCCGAATTCGCCGTTCACGCCCGTCACGCCGATCGGCAGCAGGGACTTGCCTTCCTGGCGCAGCTTTTGCACGGCGCCCGCATCCAGCACGACGGCGCCGGCCGTGTGCAGATGATCTGCCATCCACTGCTTACGCGCCGTCAATTGCCCCGTTTGTGCCAGCAACTCCGTGCCGATCGCTTCGCCCTGGGCGAGGCGGCTGAGCACGTCGCTGTCGCGGCCCCAGGCGATGATGGTATGGGCGCCGGACTTGGCGGCGCGCTTGGCGGCGAGGATTTTCGTCAGCATGCCGCCACGGCCCAAGCTGCTGCCGGCGCCGCCGGCCATCGCTTCCAGGGCCGGATCGCCGGCGATGCCTTGCGTGATCAGGTAGGCGGTCGGGTCCTTGCGCGGGTCGGCCGAGAACAGGCCGTGCTGGTCCGTCAGGATGACGAGCGCATCGGCCTCGATCAGGTTGGCCACCAGCGCGCCCAGGGTATCGTTGTCGCCGAACTTGATTTCGTCGGTAACGACGGTGTCGTTTTCATTGATGATCGGCACCACGCCCAGGCGCAGCAGGGTCGTCAGGGTGGAGCGGGCATTCAGGTAGCGTTCGCGGTCGGCCAGGTCGGCGTGCGTGAGCAGCACTTGCGCCGTGCCGAGGCTGTGGGCGCGGAAGCTGCTTTCATAGATTTGCGCCAGGCCCATCTGGCCGACGGCGGCGCAGGCCTGCAATTCGTGGATATCGGTGGGGCGCTGCTCGAAACCGAGGCGCAGCATGCCTTCGGCGATGGCGCCGGAGCTGACGAGCACCACTTCCTTGCCCAGGGCGCGCAAGCCGGAAATCTGCGCGGCCCAGCGCGCGATGGCGGCATGGTCGAGTCCGCGGCCATCGTTGGTGACCAGCGAAGAGCCGACTTTGATGATGATACGGGTAGCTTTTTGAATCACGGAATCCATGGGGCGGCGCTCTTCACTTAATAGACGTCAGCGCGCAGGACGCAGCAGCAGCAAGGCCAGCCCCGCCGTCAGCTCCATTGCGCACATGAACAACACAAAACCCTGGGGCAAGCCGAAGCTGATGGCCGCGAACAGACGGCCGGCGGGCTGCGCCAGGACCAACATTGCTGTGATATCGCCGAGGACAGGCGGTTCGCCCTGCCGTGCCGCGAACAGCGCCAGGAGCGCGGTAGCGCCCCAGACACCGACATGCGTGGCGTAGAACTGGCTGTAGCCATTGACGCCATTGAGGAAGATGCCCATGCCGGCCGCCATTTCATCGGCGAACAACAGGCAGGCGACCGCGCTCAGCCCGTAAGCATACGCGATCAGATGCAATACACGGCGCTGCCACGCTTGCTTGCGCGCTGGCGCGGCAGCGGCCGTCTGTACCGACATCAGGGTAAAGCCTTAGTCGAGGATCTTGAAACGCGGATCATCCGGGTCGATCGACGAGATACCGCGTGCTTCTTCGGTCATCTGCGTTTCTTCGGCACGGCTTTCGCTGTGTTTCTTCGCTTCCAGATGCTGGTAAATCGCATTCACCAGTTCCGGGCAACCTTGATGGTTCAGCGCGGAAATCTCGAAGACGGGACCTTTCCAGGCGAAACGCTTGAGGAAGTCCTTGACGATCTTCTTGCGCTCTTCTTCCGGCACCATGTCGAGCTTGTTCAACACCAGCCAGCGCGGCTTGTCGACCAGCGACTCGTCGTACTTCTTCAATTCCTTCACCAGCGCCTTGGCTTCCTTGACAGGATCGACGTTGGTTTCGAACGGCGCCAGATCGACGATGTGCAACAGCAAGCCCGTACGCTGCAAGTGGCGCAGGAATTGATGGCCCAGGCCCGCGCCTTCGGAAGCGCCTTCGATCAAGCCGGGAATGTCGGCGATCACAAAGCTCTTCTCGTGCGACACGCGCACCACGCCCAGGTTCGGGTGCAGGGTGGTAAATGGATAATCGGCAATTTTCGGGCGCGCGTTCGAGACGGCCGAAATGAAGGTCGACTTGCCGGCGTTCGGCATGCCCAGCAGGCCCACGTCGGCCAGGACTTTCAATTCCAGGCGCAGTTCGCGGCGTTCGCCTTCCTTGCCCTCGCCTTTTTGGCGTGGCGCGCGGTTGGTCGAGGACTTGAAGTGGATATTACCCCAGCCGCCTTCGCCGCCCTTGGCCAGCAATTCGATCTGGCCGTGTTCGGTCAAATCGGCCAGGATTTCGCCGCTCGCGTTGTCGATGATCAAGGTGCCCACAGGCATGCGCAGGTGGATGTCATCCGCGCCCTTGCCATAGCAATCTGCGCCACGGCCAGGCTCGCCATTGCGAGCCTTGTGCATTTTGGAGAAACGGAAATCGACGAGCGTGTTGATATTGCGGTCGGCGACAGCCCAGATGGACCCGCCCTTGCCGCCATCGCCGCCATCGGGACCGCCGAAAGGCCGGAATTTTTCACGGCAGAAAGATGCGCAGCCGTTGCCGCCATCGCCCGCGATGACTTCGATTTTTGCTTCGTCGATAAACTTCATAATTTTGCCGCCATAAAACTAAAAAGGCTCTACCTTGGGCAGAGCCTTTCGATTGAAGGCTTGCGCCTTACATCATGCGATCATGGCGGAGCGAACTGGCGCTCCGCGATGAATTACGCTGGTACTGCTTCGTTTGGTACAACGGTCACGAATTGCTTCGAGCCAGCACCTTTGACAACGAACTTCACTTTGCCCGCGATCAGCGCGAACAACGTGTGGTCCTTGCCCATGCCTACGCCTTCGCCGGCGCGCACTGGGGTGCCGCGTTGACGAATGATGATGCCGCCAGCATTGATAGCTTGGCCGCCGTAGACTTTAACGCCCAGACGTTTTGATTCTGAATCACGGCCGTTTCGCGTTGTGCCGCCGCCTTTTTTATGTGCCATTTAAGACTCCTTGATAGCTGATTAATTCAAACAGCGGCGATTAGCCGTTGATCGAAACGATTTGGATTTCGGTAAAATTCTGGCGATGGCCTTGATGCTTTTGGTAGTGCTTACGACGACGCATCTTGAAAATTTTGACCTTATCATGGCGACCATGCGCCACAACCGTAACCAGTACCGTTGCACCTTCGACCAATGGAGCACCAAACTTGATGCTGTCGCCCGCGCCTACTGCGAGCACTTGATCGATGGTGATTTCGGAACCAATGTCTGCCGGTATCTGTTCTACTTTAAGTTTTTCGCCAGCGACAACTTTGTATTGTTTGCCACCGGTTTTTATGACCGCGTACATGATTTGAAACCTCATCAAATGTTGAAAGAATTTGTCCCACTGCCATGAAAAGCAAGCCGTGCACAACAGGGGGAACCAGCGATTATACACGGACTGAGAAATTGCGTCAAAAACTATTCACAAAGCTTGATGATCGTGGTATGTCGACAACCTGACCATCATGTCAGGCTTGCGCCAGGCGGACAGCAAAACGCGCGCCAGTGCCAAGCAGATCAATCAATTGCTCTACAGTCATAGGCAAACGTCACGCACGCGCAAGCCTTGTCGTATAATCGCGGCACCCACAATCTAATGCAGGTTCGCCTTGTCTGACGCTAACAAACACGTTAACCAAAACACCATCGTGCAAACGATTGCCGCCGATATGGACGCAGTCAATACGGTGATCCGCCAAAAGTTGCACTCCGATGTGATTCTGATCAACCAGATCGCTGAATACATCATCAGCGCAGGCGGCAAACGCATCCGTCCCGTGCTGATCTTGCTGGTGGCCAATGCCCACGCCTATCGCGGCACGGCGCACCATGAACTGGCCGCCGTGGTCGAATTCATCCATACCGCCACCCTGCTGCACGACGACGTCGTCGACGAATCGTCGATGCGCCGCGGACGCCAGACGGCCAACGCCCTGTTCGGCAATGCCGCCTCCGTGCTGGTGGGCGATTTCCTGCACTCGCGCTCGTTCCAGCTGATGGTGTCGCTGAATAATATGCGCGTCATGCAAATCCTGTCCGACGCCACCAACGTGATCGCCGAAGGCGAAGTGCTGCAGTTGCTGAACATGCACGATCCGGACGTGACGCAAGACAGCTACCTGAACGTCATCCGCTCGAAGACAGCCAAGCTGTTCGAAGCGTCGGCGCAACTGGGCGCCCTGATCGCCGGCGCCAGCGAAGACGATATCGAAGCGGCTGCCGAATACGGCCGCTCGCTGGGTACGGCTTTCCAGCTGATCGACGACGTGCTCGACTATGCAGGCGACGCTGCCGAAATCGGCAAGAACGTGGGCGACGACTTGCGCGAAGGCAAACCGACCATGCCGCTGATCTGGCTGATGGAAAACGGTACGCCAGAGCAACGCGAACTGGTGCGCAGCTGCATCGAGCAAGGCGACGAACAGCATTTCGACGCCGTCCTGACGGCCATCACCAGCAGCGGCGCCCTCGACTACACGCGCAAGCAGGCGGAAATCGCCGGCCAGCGCGCCGCCGATGCCATCGCCGGCTGGCCGGACAGCGTCTATAAGCAATCCATGCTGCAACTGTGCTCGTTTGCCGTGGACCGCAATCACTGATCGCGATTTGCGTTACAGCAAAGACAACGGCGCCGATGGCGCCGTTTTTTATGCACTGTCGAAAAGCTAGGTGCGCTCGTGCTCCATCGCCGCGCCCGCCAACTCCTGCACGATGGCCGGCTCCGCTTCCAGCCGTTCGCTGTAGCGGCTGCCCAGGTAATCGCGGCGGTCGCGCACCAGCAGGGTGAATTTGTACAATTCCTCCATCACGTCGACCAGGCGCTCGTAATACGGCGACGGCTTCATGCGGCCGTCATCGTCGAATTCCTGATACGCCTTGGCAACGGAAGACTGGTTCGGAATGGTGACCATGCGCATCCAGCGTCCCAGCACGCGCAAGCCGTTGACGGCGTTGAACGATTGCGAACCACCGGACACTTGCATCACGGCAAGAGTTCGCCCCTGCGTGGGCCGCACGCTGCCCGTTTCCAGCGGTAGCCAGTCGATCTGCGACTTAAAGACACCCGTGACGGCGCCGTGCCGCTCGGGGCTGCACCATACCTGCCCTTCCGACCACAGCGACAGCGCGCGCAACTCTTGCACTTTCGGATGCTCGGGCGACACGCTGTCGACCATGGGCAAGCCGTGCGGGTCGAACACGCGCGTGTCGGCGCCGAAGTGGCGCAGGATACGCTCCGCCTCAAGCGTCATCAGCTTGCTGTACGAGCGCTCGCGCAAGGAGCCGTACAGCAGCAAGATACGCGGCGCGTGGGTGGACACGCTGGCCGGCGCCAGCTTGTCCAGGTCCGGCACGTCCAGGTGCGCGGCGCTGATGTTCGGCAACTCGTTGGCAAGGTCTGTCATCTCAAGCCACCGGCTTGCCGTCGGCGCCCACCACGGCCTGGCCGTCTTCCTTGGCAAATGCGCCCTGCTGCGGCAGCGGCAGGATTTCCAGCACTTTTTCAGACGGCCGGCACAGGCGCACGCCCATTTCCGTGACGACGATGGGGCGGTTGATCAAGATAGGATGGGCTTGCATCGCGTCGAGCAGGGCCGCATCGGGCAAATCCGGATTGGCCAGGCCCAGCTCGTCGTACAGGGCGCCCTTGTCGCGCATGACGGCGCGCACGGACAGGCCGGCGCGGCCGATCAGGTCGACCAATTCCTCGCGCGAAGGCGGATGCTTGACGTAATCGATGATGACGGGTTCGACGCCCGTGTTGCGGATCAGGGCCAGGGTATTGCGCGAGGTGCCGCACGCCGTGTTGTGGTAAATCGTGATCGTCATGTCGTGATGTCCTTCAGTAAATGTGGTTCGCTGACGCAGCAAGACGCGCCAGCGCAGCAGTTCTCGGTCAAAAAGGCCAGCAAGCCGTTCATGCCCGCATAGTTGGTCGCATAGATGATGGAACGGCCCGCCTTGCTTGCCGTTACCAGATTGGCGTGCGCCAGTTCTTTCAAGTGAAACGACAGCGACGAGGGCGCAATGGCCAGCGCTTCGGCGATTTTCGTCGCCGCCATGCCTTGCGGCCCCGCTTGCACCAGCAGGCGGAACACGGCCAGCCGCGATTCCTGTGCCAGCGCGGCCAGGGCCACGATGGCGGAAGTGCTCGTCAGCGGTGTCGCTCCGCTCGCTATTTGCTGTGTATTTTCCATATTTCAATAATAGTCGAATTATTGAATCTTTTCAAGCCACACGCCTTGGCTACCTATCTTACGTAACCTAGCGCACCGACTTTCATGGCCTATCGGTCTACCTTGATGAAAAAATCACTGCGATCGGCATCCCATGACACGCTCGACACCCCTGAAAATCCTCGGCTGGAGCCTGGCCGCCCTGCTGGCCCTGGTCGCCATCGTGGTCATCTTTGTGCTGACCTTCGACTGGAACCGCGCGCGCCCCTACATCAACGAGAAGGTGTCGGAAAGCACGGGCCGTACCTTCGTCATCGGCGGCGATTTGCAGGTGAAATGGAAACAAGGGCTGAAAACGGAGCCCGGCTGGCGCCGCTACGTGCCGCGGCCCATCATCAGCGCGCAGGACGTGCGCATGAGCAACCCGGACTGGGCCACGGCCGGCCCGCAGCTGGCCAGCGCGAAACGCATCGACGTGGCCCTCCATCCATTGCCCTTGCTGCAGCACAAGGTAGTGCTGACGGACCTGGCGCTCGACGCGCCGAACATCGCCCTGCAGCGGCGCGCCGACGGCAGCAACAGCTGGACCTTCAAGGATAACGGCCCTTCGGCATGGGACGTGGAAATCCAGCGCATGGCCTTCGGCGACGGCGCCATCCGTTATCTGGACGAGGGCATCGCGCTGGACGTGCGCGCCAAGGTCAGCTCGACGGCGCCCGATGCCACGCCGGGCGACGCGCCAGGCAGCGCGCCCGTGCAGAAATACGGCATCGCATTCACCCTGGGCGGAACCTATCGCAAAGCGCCCGTGACGGGCGGCGGCAAGGCCGGTGCCGTGCTGTCCTTGACCGATAACAACACCGTGTATCCCGTGCAGGCGCATGCCGTGCTGGGCAAGAACAAGGCCAGCATCGATGGCACCTTGACGGACCCGCGCTCGCTGTCGGGCATCGATTTGCAGCTGAGCCTGGCCGGCGCCAGCATGGCCGACCTGTATCCGCTGACGGGTGTGCTGCTGCCGGAAACCCCGGACTACGCCACCAAAGGCCGCCTGCTGGGCAAGAAAGACGGCGCCACCTGGAACTGGACCTATCAAAACTTCAAGGGCACGGTGGGCCAGAGCGACCTGGCCGGCACCCTGCAGTATTTGCCGCGCCAGCCGCGTCCCTTGCTGCGCGGCGAAGTGACGTCACAGCAATTGCGCCTGGAAGACCTGGGCCCCACCATCGGCGCCGACAGCAATGCGCAGAAACAGGCGCGCGGCAAGGCGCCTGTGCAGCCCGACAACAAAGCCTTGCCCGTGGAACAGTTCAATACAGCCAAATGGAATGCGCTCGACGCCGACGTGAAATTCACGGGCAAGAAACTGGTGCGCACGCACGATATCCCGCTCAACAATGTCGTCGCCAACATCCACATGAAAGACAAGGTGCTGAGTCTGACGCCGCTCAACTTCGGCATGGCCGGCGGCGACATCACCTCGAACATCACGCTCGATGGCCGTCAAAAGACCATCGCCGCGCAAGCCAAGGTGGCGGCGCGCCACCTCAAAATTCGCGAACTGTTTCCCAAGCTGCAATCGATGCAAGCGAGCTTCGGCGAAGTGTATGGCGATGCGGCGCTGACGGGCCACGGCAATTCCGTCTCGGCCATGCTGGCCAGCGCGAATGGCGAGCTGGCGGCCACCGTCAGCGAAGGCTCCGTCAGCCAGTTCATGCTGGAACTGGCTGGCCTGAACCTGGCCAACGCCGTCTTCGTGAAAATCTTTGGCGACAAGCAAGTCCACCTGAACTGCCTGGCCAGCGACTTCGCCGTCACGAATGGCCAGGCCGACGTGCGCCGCTTCGTGCTCGATACGGACACGGCCGTCGTGAATGTCACGGGCAACGTCAACCTCGCAAGAGAAACCCTGGACCTCGACGTGCGCCCGCGCACCAAGGGCGCGCGCATCATCACCCTGCGCACGCCGTTGTACGCGAAAGGCACGTTCAAGAACCCGGACGTGGGTCCGCAAAAAGGCCCGCTGGCCCTGAAAGCCGGCGCCGCCGTGGCCCTGGCCACCGTCGTCACGCCGCTGGCCGCCCTGCTGCCGCTGGTCAACGTCGACAAGGCGCCCGACACGGACTGCGCCGCCGTCATGGCGCAAGCAAACGCCACCCGCAAGGCCCCCGCCTCGCCGGCGACGAACGCGCCAGCCAAGAAAGTGAGCGAAGCGGACATCAGGAAGGCCCAGCAGGAAAAGAAATAAGCTTTGATGCAACCGCTTGAAACCCTTTCCGCCATCTGCTGTAATAAAGAAAAGCGGGGTGTGGCTCAGCCTGGTAGAGCGCTGCGTTCGGGACGCAGAGGCCGGAGGTTCGAATCCTCTCACCCCGACCAGCCTTATCTTCCTTGCTGCGCCTGCATCAACTGCTTGCACCTTGACCTGCGCGTTGGTGTCTTGCCGAGAAGTATGATACTAATTACATCATTGGTATCCTGATCACTTTCCGCGCAAGGGCTTGACCGATGTCTTTCCTGATAGTTCTGGCCGCATTGGCCTTTCTCATGCTGGCCGCCTACCGCGGCTACAGCGTAATCCTGTTTGCGCCCGTCGCCGCACTGGGCGCCGTGCTGCTGACAGATCCGTCGGCCGTGCCGGCCGTCTTCAGCGGCATCTTCATGGAAAAGATGGTGGGCTTCATCAAGCTGTATTTCCCCGTCTTCTTGCTCGGCGCCGTGTTCGGTAAACTCATCGAGCTGTCCGGCTTTTCCCAGTCCATCGTCGTGGCGGCCATTCGCTATATCGGCAGCTCGCGCGCGAATGCCGTCATCGTTGCCGTGTGCGCGGCCCTGACCTATGGCGGCGTGTCGCTGTTCGTGGTGGTGTTCGCCGTGTATCCGTTCGCGGCCGAGCTGTATCGCCAGAGCAATATTCCCAAGCGGCTGATGCCGGGCGCCATCGCCCTGGGCGCGTTCTCGTTCACCATGGATACCTTGCCCGGCACGCCGCAGATCCAGAACATCATCCCCACCACCTTTTTCAATACGACGGGCTGGGCCGCGCCATGGCTGGGCACCATCGGCGCCGTGCTGACGGTAATCATGGGCCTGGCTTTCCTCGAATGGCGCCGCCGTTCCGTCATGGCGACGGGCGAAGGCTATGGGGCCGAGGCCGAAAAGGCCAAGGCCGACGTGGGCGACCTGCCCCATCCGCTGCTGTCGGTAGCGCCTCTGGTGCTGGTAGGGGTGGCCAACTTTGCGCTGACCCGGCTGATTCCCCACTGGTACGGCGCCAGCTACTCGCTCACCGCCGAGGCGTTGCCAGGGCTGCATGCGCCCGTAACCACGTCGATCGCCTCCGTGACCGGTATCTGGGCCGTGGAAGGCGCCTTGTTGCTGGGTATCTTGCTGGTCTGCGTGACGGCTTTCGGGCGCATCCGCGCCGCCTTTGCGGAAGGCACCAAGGCGGCCGTGGGCGGCGCCTTGCTGGCGGCCATGAATACGGCGTCCGAATATGGCTTTGGCGGCGTCATTGCCGCCCTGCCCGGCTTTCTTTCCGTCAGCAACACCTTGCGCAGCGTACCCGATCCCCTCGTCAACGCGGCCGTGTCCGTCACGACCCTGGCCGGCATTACGGGTTCGGCCTCGGGCGGCATGAGCATCGCGCTGGCCGCCATGTCGGACAGTTTCATCCAGGCCGCGCAGCAGGCGCATATTCCGCTGGAAGTGATGCACCGCGTGGTGGCCATGGCCAGCGGCGGCATGGATACCTTGCCGCACAATGGCGCCGTGATCACCCTGCTGGCCGTCACGGGCCTCACGCACCGCCAGTCCTACCGCGACATTTTCGGCATCACCGTCATCAAGACCGTGGCCGTGTTCCTCGTCATTGCCCTGTATTACCTGACGGGGCTGGTCTGACCTAGAGCCGTGACGACGATGCCGGCTTCGCCACGGCTTGCGCCGGCTTGAACAGATGGCTGATGCCCATGGTCAGCAGCGGACCGGCCAGCGCCAGGTAGGAACTGTCCACGCCATACGGATTGCCTGCCAGAAACCAGCCGATGGTGGCGATCACCGAGACGATCACGCCGACAAAGGCGCCGCGCGGCGTGCCGAATTTCGGCGCATAAAAGGCCATCAGCACCAGCACGGCCAGGGTGGCGCGCAGGGCCTTGCCCAGGAAGGCGATCATCAGCAGTTTTTCCGCATACAGCGCCAGCACCAGCGGCAGCAAGCCCGCCACAACGATGGCGATGCGCAGGAACATCAGCGATTTCGCATCGTTCTTTGCCTTGTTGTACCAGGGGTCATAAAAATCCTTCATGGCCAGGGTGGCCGATGCCAGGGTGGTGGCGGAAATGCCGCCGAACAGGGCGCCGGCCAGACCGACGATCATGATGCTGGCGGAAAACGCCGGCATGTGGGCGATCAGGGTCGGGAAGGCGTCGATCGACTTCATGCCCGGATACAACACGGCGCTGCACATGCCGATCAGCGCGGCCATCAGGCCGAACGGAATCATCAATGACGACACGTAATAGCAGGCGCGCTTGGCCACGGCCGGGTTGTCCGTGCTGACGAGGGCCTGGATCACGTATTGCGTGGCGAAGATGGAACCGATACCGCCGATCATCCACGCGATGATCTGGCCCCAGCCGATCTCGACCCAGTTGAACATCTTGGCCGGCAGCTGCGCCTGCAGCGCGCCGATGCCGCCGGTTGCTTCCAGCGCATACGCCAGCGCCAGGATCACGCCCAGGTATTTGACGATGGAGTGGGCGAAATTGGTGTACACCACCGAGCGCATGCCGCCCAGACTGACATAAATCACGGTGATGGCACCCACCAGCAGGATGGCCACCGTCTTGTTGATGTGCAGCACGGCCGCCAGCACGGCGCCACCGCTCGCATACAGGGCCACGGCAACGATGCTCAGCGCGACGATGGTAAGGATGGATGCCGCATAGCGCACAGGTTCGCCGTACGTCTGCGCCAGGATGCCGGAAATCGTCGATTGCCCGCTTTCCTTGTATTTTTTCACCAGCACGATGGCCAGCAGCAAAAAGCCCAGCGACAGCGCCACCAGGTTCCAGGCGGCGGAAATACCCAGTTCATAACCCTTCTGGGCCGTGCCGATGCTCACGGAACTGCCGATGAATTCCGACAATAGCAGCGCGCCGATCAGGTAAGCGGGATAGTTGCGTCCGCCCGCCGTCATGCCCTCGGCGCTGTTGGCATGCTTGCGCACGCTATACGTAATGTACGACATGAGGGCGAAATAGCCCACCGTGACTGCCGCGATAATGATCAATCTGTTTTCCATCTGTCTACTCCAAGTTTGCTTTTTTTCTTATTATTTTTTCAAAAAAGCTTCCCCTGCCGCGTGCCGGTCTTTGCCGGTGGCGGTGCTCAGGGGCAAAGCGAAATCTTACCCTGCCGGCGACGATACAAAGGCGTGCAGCTGCGCCGTGAAGGCCTGCGCCGCCTCGACATTCGACAAATGCGACGCGGGCACCTGGGCCAGCTGTGCACCTGCCACCTGCCGCTGCAGCCAGCGCGCATCGTCCACCGTGGTGACGGGATCGTGCTCGCCGGCGATGACCAGGGTCGGCACCGCAATCGTGGCCACCTGCGCGCGCAAGTCCGCCTGTGCCAGCGCTGCGCAGCAGGCCGCGTAGCCTTCGGCATCCTGTCCGCGCAGGGTGGCGATCATGCGCGCCACCGTGGCCGCTTCACGCGCGATGAAGGCTGACGTAAACCAGCGCGCGGCGGCGCCGTCGGCCACCGTGGCAATGCCGTCGCGGCGCACCTGCGCCGCGCGCGCCAGCCAGGCGTCGGCCGTGCCGATGCGCGCCGCCGTATTCGCCAGCACGAGCTTCGTCAAGCGCTGCGGCTGGTGAATGCCCAGCCACTGGCCCGTCAAGCCGCCCATGGAAATGCCGCAGAACGCGGCACGGGCGATATCCAGGTGGTCGAGCAGCGCCACCACGTCCAGGCCCAGGCGCTCGATGCCGAACGGCGCGCCGCCGCTGGCCGAGCGGCCATGACCGCGCGTATCGTAGCGCACGACATAAAAGTCGCTGGCCAGGTCCGCCGCCTGGGTATCCCACATGGACAGGTCCGTGCCCAGGGAATTCGACAGCAGCAGACATGGTTTGCCACGCTCGCCGTCGGTGCGGTAATGCAGCAGCGTATCTTCCCCGTTCCAGGTGGTCACGACAATTCCGGTATCCCTCTGTTTCATCGCATGTATCCTTTGCTCCGCGGGTCAGGCATCGCCGTCGCGCACCGACGACGGGTGACGGCACAGCGGCATCACGTCGATCTGCATGTAGGGGAACAGCGGCAAGGAGGTGAGCAAGTTGTGCAGCTCGTCCACGCTGTCCACGTCGAAGACGCTGATGTTGGCGTACTGCCCGGCGATGCGCCACAGGTGGCGCCACTTGCCCTCGTGCTGCAGGCGCTGCGCCAGTTCCTTTTCCGTCTGTTTCAGTTGCGCCGCCTGCTCGGCGGGCATGCTCAATGGCAGGTTCACATTCATGCGTACATGGAATAACATGGTGTCTCCTTAAGATTTTTATAGGCACTTACAACGCCTAACAAAACCGTAGCGAGCGGAAGAGAGTTGCGGTCGAGAAGCGCAGCTGTACGAAGGTACAGTGAGCATCGCAGACCGTAAATCACGACGCGCAGTAGGTTTTGATAGGCGTCTTCAGGCGCGCTGCATGGCGCGCAGTTTGTCCATATCGATCTCGACGCCCAGGCCCGGCCCCGTCGGCACCTGCAGCATGAAGTCGCGGTACACGAGCGGTTCGCGCAAGACTTCCTGCGTCAGCAGCAGTGGCCCGAACAGCTCCGTGCCCCAGGCCAGTTCGGCAAAGGTCGAGCAGACGTGGGCCGTCGCGGCCGTGCCGACGCCGCCTTCGAGCATGGTGCCGCCGTACAGGCCGACGCCGGCCAGGCGTGCCACGGTGGCCACTTCCAGCGCCGGCAGCAAGCCGCCCGACTGCGTGATTTTCACCGCATACACGTCAGCTGCATCGGCCTGGGCCAGCGCCAGCGCGTCGGCGGGACCGTGCAAGGCTTCATCGGCCATGATGGCCACGTCGAAGCGCTGCGTCAGCCGCGCCAGCGCGGCGCGGTTGCCCGCCTTGACTGGTTGCTCGATCAAGTCGATGCCGCCCGCTTCCAGCGCGGCGATGCCGCGCACGGCGTCCGTCTCGCTCCAGGCCTGGTTGACGTCGACGCGCACGCTGGCCCGTTCGCCCAGCGCCCGCTTGATTTCCAGCACGTGGGCCACGTCGTCCATCACGTCGCGCAAGCCGATCTTCAGCTTGAAGATGCGGTGGCGGCGCAGTTCCAGCATTTTTTCCCCTTCGGCGATATCGCGCGCGGTATCGCCGCTGGCCAGCACCCAGGCCACGGGCAGCGCATCGCGCACGCGGCCGCCCAGCAATTCCGACAGCGGCACATTCAGGCGGCGCGCCTGCGCGTCCAGCAGGGCCGTCTCGATCGCGCACTTGGCGAAGCGGTTGCCCTGGATGACCTTGCGCACCCTGGCCATGGCCTTGGCCACTTCGCTCGCTTCCATGCCGACCAGCAGCGGCGCGATGTAGGTATCGATATTCGTCTTGATGCTTTCCGGGCTTTCGCCGCCGTAGCTCAAGCCGCCGATGGTGGTCGCCTCGCCCCAGCCCGTGATGCCATCGGCGCAGCGCAGCCGTACCATTACCAGGGTTTGCGTATTCATGGTGGCGACGGACAGCTTGTGCGGACGGATGGTTGGCACATCGACCAGGTAGGTCTCGATATTTTGAATCATATTTATTCCGTATAATTCTGTAGAGTGGAGACACGATATTCCCAGAATGCCCCCACGTCCAACACCGAGTTGGTATCAAACCTATACCTGAAAGGTATGAAGATGGAATTACGGCACTTACGCTACTTCGTGGCAGTGGCAGAGGAAAGGAACTTCACGCGGGCCGCTGCGCGCCTGCATATCGCGCAGCCGCCACTGAGCCGGCAGATGCAGCAGCTGGAAGAAACCCTGGGCGTGACACTGATCGAGAAAGGCTCGCGGCCCTTGCGGCTGACGGAAGCGGGCGAATTTTTCCTCGCCCACGCGCGCCCGCTGCTCGACCAGGTGCGCGACCTGAAGGCGATGACCCAGCGCATCGGCAAGCTGGAACGCACGCTGTCGATCGGCTTCGTCGCCTCGACCCTGTATGGGGAATTGCCCGACGTCGTGCACCGCTATTGCGAGCGCCATCCCGAGGTCGACGTGACCCTGCATGAAATGACGACGGTGGAGCAAATCAAGGCCCTGAAGGAAGGCCGCATCGACGTGGGTTTCGGGCGCCTGAAAAGCGAAGACCCCAGCATCCGCCGCATCCTGCTGCGCGAGGAGCGCCTGGTGGTGGCCCTGCCACCCGGCCACCGGCTGGCCAAGGGGGAAGGCGGATTGCGCCTGACGGACCTGGTGCACGAAACCCTGCTCGTGTACCCGAAAGCGCCGCGCCCCAGCTTTGCCGACCAGGTGCTGGCCATGTTCAGCGAAGGCAATGTCACGCCCGGCCCCGTCACGGAAGTGCGCGAACTGCAGATTTCCATGGGACTGGTCGCGGCCGGCCAGGGCATTTCCATCGTGCCGGAAAGCGTGCAGGCCATGCATCACCGGAACGTCGTGTACCGCAAGCTGGACGACAAGCATGCGTTCTCGCCCATTTTATTCAGCATGCGGCACATGGACCGCTCGCCCGAGCTGGACAACCTCCTCGCCGCCGTGTACTCGATCTACGATGAACACGGCATCGCGCACGTCAAGGAAAGCCTGTAGCCCTCAGGCAGACAGCGGCGCGTCGGCCAGCAATGCCGAACGCAGCGCGCGGATGCGCAGTTCCGTGAAATAGCCGCCCGCCTCGTTGTAGCGCAGGTAGTGGCGGCCGCAATTGAGGCAGCGGGCCACCTGGCTCAGATTAGCGGGATAGTAGCGCGGCGCGATGGGCGCATCGACGCTGTCGTAGCGCGTGCCCTGCGGGTGATACTCGTCAAACGTCGGTTCTTCGTACGGATCTTCGCGCAGGGTGCCGATTTCTTCAAACCGGTCCAGCTCCAGCGAGGTGGGCAGGCGCTGCCAGGCGTCCAACGGAACGGCGCAGCAGCTGCATTTCTGGGTAACCGCAGCCGACGCGGCGGCCAGTGCGGACAAGGCGGGGAAATCGATGAATACCATGGTTCAGCCTATGCAAGGGGCGGCCCATGGCAACGAGCCTGGCCGCGCCCCTTATTCTAGCGCAGCCACATCCGGCCGACACGCGGCCCACATTTTGCCAGGCCCAGCTCCAGCAGCATCAGCAGGCCGCCGGAGATGAGCAGCAGCGGCATCAGCGCACACATGCCCGCCGCCGTCATCCAGGCCAGCGTGGAAAGCGAGGTCCAGGCGCCGGGCAGCAGCTTGGGTAAACCCAGCGAGCCCGGCAAGCGCCGCTTGAAAAACATCACCCAGCCCGACACGAGCGAGAACAGCACGCTGGCGCCGAACAGCAGCAGCAAGGCCTGGTTCCACCAGCCGAATTCGCCGCGATGAAACGGGATGCCGATGGCCGTCGCCTTGCCGAACGCCGTCTGCGCCTCCCACCCCGCATAGTACAAAGGCTTGCCGCTGTAGGCGTCGAATTGCAGGTCGAAGCGCAAGGTGGGCTGGCTGCGGTCGGCCATGGTGGCGCGCCACACATCGTCCTGGCTGACGGGCGCCGTCAGCCGCACGGCGATGGCGGGCGCATGGCTGCGCGCCACCTGCCACGCATCCTGCCAGTCGAGCGGGGCGCCCTCCTCCGTTGAGTGCAGGCCGCGCGGCACGGGCGGCGGCGCCTGGCCGCTGACGTCACGCAGCGCGCGGATGCGCCCACCCGCCTGCTGGCTCCATGTCAGCCCGGTTGTCAGGATGACGACGCTGACGATGGCGAGCGCCACGCCGAGAAAAGCATGCCACTGGCGCCAGCCATTGCGCCCGCGCGCACCCCGCTTCGGCAAGCCCGATTGCCCGCCGCGCGGCCACCACAGCACCACGCCCGTTACCAGCATCACCATCAACCAGCTGGCCGCCAGCTCGATCATCCAGCGCCAGCCATCGTTTTGCAGCAGGCGCGAATGCAGCTTTTTCGCCCAGTTGCCGAAGCGCTCACTGCTGGCCAGGCTGCCCAGCACGCGCGCGTCATAGGGGTTCACATATACGACGGCGGCTTGCGCGGGCAGGCCGAACTTCGGCCTGACGGGCGTGGCCGGCGCGGCATGTCCGCCATGGCCCGCATGTTCATCCTGCGCGCCGCCGGGCGGCGCGAACGCCACCTGCACCGCGTCGTCCTGCTGAAACGGCGGCACCACGTGCTGCACCGCCCAGCCACGCGGCGCCGCCCGTTCGGCCGCTGCCACGGCGGCATCCAGCGGCAGCATGGCGCCCTGCGGCGCCACATGGTCGAGGTGCTGGTACAGCCTTGCCTCGATCTGCGGCGTGAATACGTACAAAATGCCCGTCAGGGTGGCCACAAGGGCAAACGGTGAAGCGATCAGCGCGGCCCAGAAGTGGATGCGCCAATACAGGCTTTTGCGCCGTGCGATGAGAAAAGTTGCGTCGTCCATGGCCATCCTCACAGTGCGTTGAAGGTATAGGCCAGGCCGAGCATCACGCTGCGCGGCGCGCCGGGCGTGTACTGGTTCTGGCTGTTCGGCGCATAGCTGCCCGTGCCCGCATAGCTGCTGCTGGCCGAATCGGCATAGCGTTTATCTGCCAGGTTGCGCACCTGCGCCCACGCTTCCAGCCCGCGCGCGAGTTGGTAACTGGCGCGCAGGTTCAGCAAGGCATGCCCCTTGTACTCCACCGTGTTGGCATTGTTCATCCAATAGCGGCCCTGATGCACGGCTTCGAGCGCGATACGCGCGCCGGCCACGGGCTTGTAGCCGATCTCGATCGAGGTGATGTCGCGCGGCGCCTGCGGCATGGTGCGGCCGCTGTAATCGAGAGTGGAAGACACCTGGTAGCGCAGGTAGCGGTGGCGCGCGATGGCCGTGGCGAAGCGCGCGTCGAAGGGGCCGCTGTCGTAGTTCAGGCCAAGCTCCAAGCCTTCGCTGCGCGTGCGCCCCGCATTGCGATTTTCGCTGTTGCCGGGAGAGAGCGTGTAGCTGACGATGGTATCGCGTCCGTCGAGCCGGTACAGGGCCGTATCGAGTTTCAAACGGCCCTGCAAGAAGGCCCAGCGCAAGCCCAGTTCATAGTTGTTGTAGACGGACGGCTGCAAGTCGGCGATGCCCGTCTTGCCATACAGCTGGCTCACCTCGGGCGGCGTGAAGCCCTGGCTGACGTTCGCATACGCGCTGCCCGCATGGCCGAGGGCGTAGGTGGCGCCCAGCTTCGGGCTCACGTGCGAAAAGCTGCGCGACTCGTCTGGCGCGCCGTAATTGACGCTGCCGCCGGGCGCCAGCTTGTTATGGTAGTCGTAGCGTATGGCGTCCGAGCGGCCGCCCAGCACCACGCGCGTGCCCGCTAGGGGGGAAAACTCCCATTGCGCGAAGACGGCCGTGTTGAGGATATCCGTCTGGTAGTCGCGCACGCCCTGCGGATTGCTGGCATTGGCCAGGGAGTAGCGCAGGTAGCGGCCCGTGGCGGCATCGCGCACGATGGATAGGTTATCGCTGACAAAGGGATTGTCGCTCTTGTCCACATACACGCCGGCGATCAGGCGCGAACGCAGCCACGCGAATTCCTGCTGGTGTTTCACGTCCAGTCCCAGCGAATCGACGTGGTTGTTGTTGATGACGCCCTTGCACAGCATGCCCGCGCAGCTGCCGATGGAATACGCGGGAATCTGCCCATGGTCGTTCTTGCGCGTAAACACGGTGACGGTGCTCGTGCCATTGGCCGTCGTCTCGCCCTCCCACGCCAGATTCATGCGCGTGGTCTTGTCCTTGCGGTAGGTGAACGTGTTCAGGCTCTTGCCCGGGTCATTGCGGTAGTCGTTCTCGAACAGGCTGCCCGTCATGGCCGCGTCGAGATCCGTGTGGACGATGGTGGCGCGCAGCTGCGAGGTGGGACTGAGCGCATAGTCGGCGCGCAGCGAGAACGAATCCTTGTCGCCGTAGCTGTACTCCTGCCAGTTGTCGCGCGAACGGCGCGAACTGTAGTGGGAAAAGCGCAGTCCCAGCGGACCCCAGGTATCGCTGGCGGAAGTGTCGTAGCGGGTGTAGCCAGCCACATTATCGCGTCGCACGCCGACCTTGGCCGTCGGCGTGGCGCTGGCGCTGGCCGTCAAGAAATTGACGGCGCCGCCCACCGCATTGCTGCCGTACAGCGAGGAGGCGGCGCCCTTCACCACTTCCACGCCGCTGGCGCCCGCCATGTTCATCTCGTTGAGCGAGTTATGGTTGAAGACGCCCAGCGGGCGGATGGGAATGCCATCTTCCAGGTACTGGTAGACGGCATTCGTGCCGATCGGCTGGCGGATGCTCATGCTGTGCTGCTCGTTGCCCAGGTCATTCCAGTACACGCCGGCGATGCGGTTGAGGATATCGCCCATGGTCTTGGGCTTGTCGCGTTCCAGGGTTGTGGCATTGACGACGCCGATGGCCTGTGGCGTCTCGGACAGCCACGCTTGCGCGCGCGAACCGGAAACGACGACGGTGTCGATGGCGTGGTCAAGTTGCTGCGCCCGCGCGCAGGGGTAAGCCACGGTGATGGCCGCGGCCAGCACCAACAGTTTCTTGTTCATGTGATTCTCGTTTAAGTGTGCGGATGCGGCGTGCCCCACCGCAAGGCGGACAGCGCCAACATTGAAAATGCAAGGACTTAGACGAGTGCGGGCGGCGCGCGCGATTGCGCGGTGGACCAGATGAACAGCGGAGACGGCGACTGGTAGTACAGGGCCGGGAAAATGGCCGTGCCGCCGGCGACGGGCAGCGGCAGCACGGGACTGGGCGGCAAGCCCACGGAACCCGCATGCGTGGAACAGAAGGCGCAATGCTCCATCTGCATGGCCTTGCCGCCGGACTTGCCGTCGGCGCCGCCATCATCGTCGACCTGGACGAAACGGATGCCGGCCACCGAGCAGATTTCCGCCCAGCCGGAGCCGGACTCCTGCTTGGCATTGGCGACGGCCTGGGAAACCGATGGCGCGAGCGCCGCCAGCAGGATCGCGAAACAGGCGATCCAGGCGGCAAAGCGGCGCGTGAACAAGGTCATTCCCATGGCCGCATTTTACCAGCGGCCGCCGGGACTGGGTAGCGGAAAGCGGCTCAGGCGGCCGGACAGGCGGCGTTGCCGTTGTCAAAAGCGCGCACCACGCTCGCCGTATCGGCGGCGATGCGGTTCACGGCGCGGCGGTGACCGAGCACCAGTTCATCGTAGCCGGTGCCCACCTTTTCATTGGCTATCGTGCGGCAAGTCACTACTTTGCTGGTGGCCAGCTGGCGCACGCTCCACACGGCGTCGATCAGCGCATATTGGCCCATCACGGACTCGAAACGCTGCACATTGGTGCTGATGCGGTACACGGGCAAGTTGTCCGGATGCGGCGTGCGGAACACGTCGATGGCGCCCAGGTCGTTCGTCACGGCCGTCGACAGGGCCTGGCCGATCTCGCCGGCCAACGGCCCCGCCCAGCGCTGCTGCTCCAGCAATTCGATGCGCCCCGATGGCGCCGTCACGACAAACTGGTTACGGCTCACCTGCTGCGGCACGCTGACGGCCAGCACCTCGACATAGTATTTGACGGGTTTGGCCGGCTGCGCGTCGGCGCCGCCGCTGAGCGTATAGAAATGCTCGGGCTGGGGCGTGGAGCAGGCGCCCAGCAAGATGGCTGTCATCAAAAGCGCAAAAATTGGCTGCTTCATTTTTTCTCATCTCCTTTTTTACCGCGGATCAGGGACTCTGGGTGGCGTTCCAGGTAATCCGACAGGGCATTGAGCGATTGCAGGGTTTGCGTCAGCTGCTGCAAGGCCTGGCGCACGTCCGACTGCAGCGGCGAATCCTTTTGCAGCACCTGTTCGGCCGTGCCGAAGGTCTGTTTCGCCGCCGTCAAGGTATCGCGCATTTCCGGCACCACCTGGCCATCGAGCTGCTTGAACAGGGTATTGGCCTGCTTGATGGTGGCGTTCAGATTATTGCCGATCTCCGCATACGGTACCTGATCGAGCTTGCGGGCGATGCTGGCGATCTGCGTCTGCAATTCGTCGAGCGTGTTCGGCACGGTCGGCACTTCCAGCGGATACTTGTTCGCGTCGAGCACCACCTTCGGCGCTTTCGGGAAGAAGTCCAGCGCGATGTACAGCTGGCTGGTCAGCAGGTTGCCCGTGCGTAGCTGGGCGCGCAAGCCACGGCTGACCATGCGTTCGAGCAGCTGGTGGCCGGCCGAACCTTCCTCATCGTCGACAGCGGCCTTGAAGCGCATGCCCAGGCGGGCCGGGTACAGATTGACGGTGACGGGCATGCGGAAGTTCTTCTTCACGGGATCGAACTCGATGCCGACCGAACGCACCTCGCCCAGCACGATGCCGCGGAAGTCCACCGTGGCGCCGGGCTGCAAGCCGCGCAGGGACTGGTCGAAATAGAACACGGTGGTGATGGCCTGGCCATCGGGTTCGCGCATGGCGCTGGCCTCATCGGCCGCCAGGCGGAAATTGGTATTGGCCGGTGCCGGCTCTTCGGGCTTGCGGCCATTTTCCGCCTCGAAGGCGATGCCGCCCACCAGCATGGCCGCCAGGGACTGGGTGTTCAGCTTGAAGCCGTTCGAATCGAGGCGCACATCGACGCCGCTGGCATGCCACCAGCGCGCGTTCTTGCCGACGAACTGGTCGTACGGCGCGTTCACGAAGACGGACATGGTGATGCCGTTGCCATCCTTGTCCAGCGCAAAGCTGACCACCTTGCCCACGCGCAGGCGGTGGAAGAACAGGGGTGAACCCACGTCGACGGAGCCGAGGCTTTCCGCATGCAGGGTGTACAGCTTGCCCTTCTGGTCGCCGGCCACGGCGGGCGGACTTTCCATGCCGATGAAGTTGTCTTTCTTCGCTTCCGACTTGCCCGTGTCGACGCCGATGTAGGCGCCCGACAGCAAGGTGCCCAGCCCCGTCACGCCGCTGGCGCCGATCTGCGGGCGCACCACCCAGAAACGCGAATCGGCGGTAGCGAAGCGGCGCGCTTCCTTGCTCATGTCGATCGTCACCAGCACCTTGCTCAAGTCCTCGCCCAGTGTGATGGCGCGCACCTGGCCGATATCGACATCCTTGTACTTGACCTTGGTCTTGCCAGGCTCGAGTCCTTCGGCGCTCTTGAAGCTGACCGTCACCGTAGGCCCCTGGTCGAGGATGGACTTGGCGGCCAGGCCGGCGCCGATCAGCGCGGCCAGCAGCGGGATGAGCCATACCAGCGACGGCAGCCAGCGGCTGCCCTGTTCTACATCAGGCTCCGGCAATGGACGGCCACCCGTTTCGGCATGGTCGCCTGCTTCTTTGTCAGACATGCTGTTCTCCAATCACTGTATTGTTTCCGGTATTTGTCACCACCACGGGTTCTTCCTCGCCGGGCACCTGCCCGTCGACGGGGTCCCAGATCAGGCGCGGGTCGAACTGCATCGCCGCCAGCATGGTCAGCACCACCACGGCGCCAAAGGCCAGCGCGCCAGGACCGGCCGTGATCACGGCCAGCGACTTGAAGCGCACCAGCGCCACCGTCAGGGTGACGACAAAGATGTCGAGCATGGACCAGCGGCCGATGAATTCGACCATGCGGTACAAGATGGTGCGCTGGCGCGGCCGCCAGCGCGAACGCCGCTGCGCAGTGAACGCCAGCAGCGCCAGCACGCCCAGCTTCAGCATCGGCACGACCACGCTGGCGATGAAAATGATGATGGCCAGACCTTTCGAGCCGCTGGTCCAGAACAGCACCACGCCGCTCATGATGGTGTCGTCCTGCGCGCCGAACAGCGATTGCGTCACCATCACGGGCAGCAGGTTGGCAGGAATGTAGAGGATCATGGCGGCGGTCAGCAAGGCCCAGGTGCGGTTGATGCTGTCCGGTTTGCGCACGTGCAGGGCCGTGCCGCAGCGCACGCAAGCCAGGTGCCTGCCCTTGCCCAGCGGCGGCGCCACCAGGCCGCAGGCATGGCAGGGCAGCACCTTCTCGCCCGGTGCGAAGGCCTTGTAGCGGATGCCGGGCAGCGCTTGCCGCGTCAGGTTGTCGCCCAGGTTCCACAGGGCCTTGGGGTCAAACGAGACGACGATGGCCAGCATCAGGGTCAGCGCGCCAAACGCGAACAGCCCCGGTTGCGGCAGCACCGTGGCCAGGCTGGTCATCTTGACGACGGTGATCAGGATGCCGATCATCAGCACCTCCGTCATGCCCCATTCGCGCGCCGTCTGCACGGCGCGCAGCACGCGGTTAAAGCCGGGCACCTTGACGCCGCCGCGCAGGCCCAGCGCCACGTACAGCAGGGAACCGAGTTCGATGGCGGGAAAGAGGATGGTAAACAGGAAGACCATCGTCGCCACGATGTGCATCTGCTCGGACCACAGCACACGGATGGAACCGAGCAAGGTGGCGCTGGAAGTGAGGCCATTGACGTCGAGTTCGACGATAGGGAAAAACTGGGCGATCAGGAAGACAAAAGCGGCGCCCAGAGTGAGCGCCACCACCTTGGTCAATTCGGCCGATGCGCCCTGCGCATGCGCGCCGCGATACAGCACCGAGCGGCAACGGATGCAGCGCGCCTTTTCGCGGGGACGCAGCGGACGTTTGCGGTACAGCACGCCGCAGTCATGACAACTAATCAGGTCGTATCGGTGCACAGTGTGAAGTTTGCCGGCGCCTGAAGCGCGACTATCCCATGTCAATGCCAGCCATCATGACAGAGTTGGCATTTTTCTGCACTACAGCATTATTCTTTTCCACGCTCCCGCAGCAGCGCCTCCACGGCGCGGCCGATTTGCAGCACTGTATCGTCGGCGCCCGCCAGGCCGCAAATGCCCAGCCCCACGGGCAGCTCGCCGTCGGCGTGGCAAGGCAGCGACAGCGCGCAGCCGTCGAGGAAGTTGATCACGCTGGCGTTGCGCAGCACCAGGCCATTCGTGGCAAAGAAGGTGGCGTCATCCGCTTCCAGGGGCGCAACCTGCGGCGCCAGAATCGCCACGCTGGGCATCAGCCAGGCGTCGAATGGCGCCAGGCGCCGCCGGGCGATGGCGATCAGGCGCGCGCGCGCATCGAGCAAATCGATGTAATCGGCCGCTCCCTGCTGCTGGCCGCGTCGGATGCGCGCCGCCACGCGCTGGTCATATTGCGCGCCCTTCTCTTCAAGCAGCACCTTATGCCAGTGCCAGGCTTCCGCCGCCACCAGGCCGCCGCCACCATTGATCTCCGGCAGTTCCAGCAACTCGGGGAAATCGAACTGTTCCACCAGGGCGCCAGCTTGCCGCAGCTTGTCCAGCGCGGCGTCGAAAGCCCGCTGCACCTGCGGCTCCACGTGCGTACCGACATAATCAAGGGTAAAGCCGAAGCGCAAGCCTTTCAGCGCTGGCGCCTGCACGCCGATGTCATGACCCGACAGCGCCGCGTACAGAATGGCGCAGCAATCGACGCTGTGGGCAATCGGCCCTGCCGAGTCGAGAGAGCGCGACAAAGGCACCGTCCCCGCCAGCGATACGGAAGCGGCCGTCGGCTTGAAACCCGTCAAACCGCAAAAAGCGGACGGGATGCGGATCGAGCCGCCCGTGTCCGTGCCCAACGCTCCCGCAGCCATCCCCAACGCCACCGTCACGGCGCCGCCCGAGGTGGAGCCGCCCGCCACGCGCGCGCGGTCGTGCGGATTGCGCGGCGTGCCGTAATGGGGATTCAAGCCCAGGCCGGAGAATGCGAATTCGCTCATGTTGGTGCGGCCCAGCAGGATGGCGCCAGCCGCGCGCAGGCGCGCCACGGCGCCGGCATCCACAACGGCGGGCGGGGCGTCAGCCAGCGCCAGCGAGGCGGCGCTGTTGACCTGCCCCCTGACGTCGAACAGGTCCTTGATGGACAGGGGAATGCCTGCCAGCGGCGAAGGCATCCAGCCTGCCGCGCGCGCCGCATCGCTGGCACGGGCCTCGGCCAGCGCCTGTTCGCCATCGAGGCTGACATAGGCATGGCCGCCCTGCGCCCTGTGCGCCTCGGCGCGCGCCAGCATGCGCTGCGTCAATTCCACGCTGGTGATGCGACCGGCGGCCAGGTCGGCCGCCAGTTCACGGATGGTCTTGGTCATTGTATTTATCCTTCCACAGGCAGGGTTTGCACGGCATAGCGATGCTGCAGGCGGCGCTGCAAGGCTGGATCATACAGCTCCAACTCGAACGCGTCGCCATGGCCCATCTCGCCAATGATCGGCTGCGTGCCGCAGAACATGGCGCTGCCCACGGGCAGAGTCGCCTGCCCCGTGTAGCGCAGGATCAGGTCTTCCGGCGACAGCATGCGCGTCACGGGGCCATCCTGATACAGGGCCGGCACGCCGGCGCGCTCGCGCCAGGAGCGCATCTGCAGCTGATCCCAGTGGTCCGCCACATCGGCATAGCGCCACAAGGTGTCGCCCACGGGCTTGCCGCACATCTGCTTCGACACCGTCACGCCATAGCTTTCCACCTTGCGGTCCGTATGGTCGGAGCCGATGCCCACCAGCAGGCCGTATTCGGTGGAAAACAGCACGAATTCGGCCTCGCCGGACGAATCGCGGCCCGGCACTTCGATGGCGGCATCGCTGGACAGCAGCGCCGCCGCCACGCGGTAAAAGGTCGGCACGCTTTTCGGGCGCGCCACGCCGATGGCTTCCAGTTCGGCGATATGGTGTTCGACCATCGCCAGGTCGCGGCCCGTCCAGCCGGCGATGATCAGGTTGTCGATGTCGAAGGTGACGGGGCCGTGGCCCGCCAGGTTGAAGGTATGGGTAGTCATGGTATCTCTTTACTCCTCAAGAGGGCCGCGGCCCGTTTCTCTGGCTGCGAAGACGGCGGCACCGGTGATCAGCAGGGCCGCCGCTACATACAGCGAGACGGCCATGGTGCTGTTGTACGAGCGGTACAGGCTGGCGATGACGAGCGGTGCAAAGCCGCCGCCGATGACGCCGGCCAGGGTATAGGCCAGCGAGGAACCCGCATAGCGCACCTTGGTGGGGAATTGCTCGATAACGAAAGCCGCTTGCGGGCCGTACATGATGGCGTGGATGACCAGGCCTACGACAACGGCCGTGACGATGGCAGCCGGACTGGCCGTGTCGAGCAGGGTGAAGAAGGCAAACGCCCACACGAGGCCCAGCACGGCGCCCAGCGCATATACGGGTCGGCGGCCGATCTTGTCCGACAGCGCGCCAAATACGGGCACCGACAGCGCATTGCAGGCCGTGCCGATCATGATGGCGGTCAGCGCCAGTGTCGACGACAGGTGCAGTACCGTCGTCACATACGTCAGGGTGAACACCACCACCAGCGCATACAGCACGTCCGATCCGATGCGCACGCCGCCGGCGATCAGCAAACGGCGCCAGTAGAGGCGCAGCACGTCGCCGATCGGCGCTTCCGCCTTCGCATCCTTCTGGTCAAGTTCCTTGAACAGCGGCGTTTCCTCGATGCCGCTGCGTATCCACATGCCGAAGGCCACCAGCAGCAGGCTGGCGATGAACGGCATGCGCCAGCCCCAGTCCATGAACGCTTCATGCGGCAGCAGGTAGGTGATCAAACCGATGCAGCCAGTGGCCAGCAAGGTGCCGAACGACGGCCCCACCTGCGTCCACGAAGCGTTGCGGCCCCGCTTGTCCGCTGCCCCGTGTTCGACGGAAATCAGCACGGCGCCCGCCCATTCGCCGCCCAGCGCGATGCCCTGCACGAAGCGCAGCGCCACCAGCAGGACCGGGCTCCAGATGCCGGCCGTGGCATACGTGGGCAATAGCCCCATCAGACCCGTCGTCACACCCATCAGCATCAGGGTCACGACCAGCACCCAGCGGCGTCCCAGCTTGTCGCCCAGGTGGCCGAAGATCACGCCGCCGATCGGGCGCGAGATATAGCCGACGGCATACGTGGAAAAGGCCAGGATGGTGCCCGTCAGCGGATCGAAAGAAGGGAAAAACAGATGGTTGAAGATCAGCGCGGCCATGGTGTTGTAGACGGTGAAGTCATACCATTCCAGGGTCGTGCCGACCATGCTGGCCGTGGCCAGCCGTCCCGTTTTTGGCTTGTCGCCCGGTGCCTGGGCCGCCGGATGCGCAGCGTTTGCCGTTGTATATGTGGTCATTGCCTACCTCTCTCGTCAGTTTTATTGCAGGTCCGGCGCAGGATGCTTTGCCCTGCGCCGTGGCCCGTGTCTCGTGTTATCAGTGCCGGCAAGATACGCGCGGCCGTGTCAGGCCGCGCGCAGGTCGGCCTCGCGCAACTGCCAGGACAGTTGCAGGATGGCCGTCTGTTCGCCGTCGAGGCCCAGCGCCGCGCTGGCGGCATTGGCGGCGGCCATGGCGGCGCTTTCCGACGATGCGTCGATCAGGAAGATCGGGTCGAGCACGCGGCCCTCCTTCTGCTCCGCCGGCAGGGGGCCGGACAGGTTCGCGTCGGGCGTCAGCAAGCGCGTGGCAATGACGCCATCGATCTGCAGCAATGTCGCCCCCAGCGCGGCCATGGCGGCCACGGCTTGCGCATCCTGACCGATCGCCGACGCGCCCAGGCGCAACACGGCCAACCAGGCGCCCGTACCCATGCCCGTTTCCGCCTCGATGGCGCAGACGCGGCGCATCGGGTCCACCATGCGCTGCAGATTCGTCACCGACCATGGCGTCTGCTGGCCGAAAGCCTTGAAGTAGTCGGGCGTCTGGAAGGCGCCCAGCGAATCGGTGCGGTACAGGCCCAGGTATTTGCGGGGACCGCGCACGCTCTGGTAGCGCGTGCCGCTGACAAAACCGGGAATGCGCACGCGCTCTTCCACGTGTTCGCGGTCATACCAGCGGTTGAAATCGCGTTCGTGTTCCGGGTCGGCGCTGGTCCAGACAAACAGGATGCCGGGCAAGGTGGGGGAGGTCGTCATGATGGTTCCGTTCTGCGTGATGGGTGGTATGCCAGCCCAGAATAGGTGGCACGCCATCACTTGGCAAACGGGTTATTCTGAACGCGACTGATAAGTTTTTCTTATGGGTCGCGGTGACAACAGCAATTTAATTCTCACATCCGCGCACCGGCGCCATACTCTTCGCCCAGCCCCAGGGTGAACCTGGCCGCCTCCTCGCATGCCAGCATGGCCACCAATTGAATCGCTTCCGTGGTGAGGTCTTCGCTGTAACTGATGACGATGCGCTGCGGCGCCAGGCTGCTGGCACAGGGAATCAGCGCGATGTGGCCCTGCTCGATTTCCTCGCGCAGGGGCGCCAGCGGCAGCACGGCGATGCCGAAACCCGCTTTGACCAGCCGCACGATGGCGGAAATCGAACTGACGCAATGCACCCTGCCCAGCTGCACGCCCTCGTCCTGGCACAGCGCTTTTAATGCAGAATGGGGCTGCGAGCCCCGGTTCATGGTGATGATCGGATGCTGCGCCAGTTCCGCCACCGTGAACGGCTTTCCCGTGTCGGGCCAGTCGGCGGCCCTGCCCGCCCAGCCCATGGCGATGGCGCCGCTACCCGTGCTGCGGAGATGGTCGCCCGTCAGCATGTCCGTCTGCAGCGCGATATCGAGCTCGCCCTGCTGCAGCTGCTCGTGCAGGCGGCGCGTCGATTCCGACGTCAATTGAATCTCGATACCCGGATAGCGCTCCTGCACCCGCTGCAGGAACGGGATCAGCCAGGTATGCACGATGGTTTCGATGACGCCGATGCGCACTTCGCCCGTAATCAGCGCTGGCGAGGAATTGGCCGCATACATGTCGCGGCACAGTTCCAGCATGCGCTCGGCGTACACGAGCAGGTTGCGCCCGGCGAAGGTCAGGCGGATTTCACGCGCGTCGCGGTCGAACAGACGCGTGCCGAAATCCTGCTCCAGCGAGGCGATGCGGTTCGAGATGGCCGCCTGCGTGATGTGCAGCTTGTCGGCCGCCGTGCGGAAGCTGCCCAGCCGCGCGGCCCAGACAAACGCTTCGAGAAAACGGGTATTCAATGGGGCTCTTCTTCACAGTTTGAATGTCCGCCCCATTGTAAGCCAAAGTCAGCGACCTTATTTCTGCGCCAGGAAGTCCAGCAGGGTCAGGGCGACGATCTTGCTGGCCTTGCGCAAATCGTCGAGCGCCAGGCGCTCATCGGCCTTCTTCGCATTCGATTCGGGCACCGTGCGCGGACCGGCGCCATACAGCACGGCGGGGATGCCCCGCTCGCCATACAGACGCGCATCTGCATACAGGGGCGTGCCGACGGCGGGAATCGTTTCGCCGAGGATGGCTTGCGCATTCTTTTGCAGGCTGCCCACCAGCTGTTCGGAACCGGGCAAGGGGCGCAGCGCGTGCGAGAGCAGCAGGCGGCGAATTTCGAGGCGGATGCCGGGCTCGCCCCGTACGGCGTCCTCGATCAGCGCGCGCACCTGCGCTTCCACCGCCACAGGGTCTTCTTCCGGAATCATGCGGCGGTCCATCTTCATGACCACCTTGCCCGGCACCACATTGGTATTCGTGCCGCCGTCGATGCGCCCCACCAGCATGGTGGGCGAATCGATGCCCGCCACTGCGGATTTGATTTTTTTCAGCTCCGGCAACTGGCCGTAGATAGCGTTGAGGATCTTGTTGGCCGCCTGCAGCGCGTCGTGTCCCGTCTCCGGCATGGAGCCGTGGCCCGACTTGCCGTGCACGGTGATTTCCAGCTGCAGACAGGCGTTATGGGCCGTGACGATGCCGTAGCTGAAACCGGCGGCGATGACGAAATCGGGCTTCGTCAGCTGCTGCTCCAGCAGCCAGCCCGGCCCCAGCAAGCCGCCGAATTCCTCGTCGTACGTAAAATGCAGCTCAAGCTGGCCCTTCAAGGGAATGCCCAGCGCCTCGAGCGCGCGCGCGGCAAACACATAGGTGGCGAAATCGCCCTTCGACACGGCCGTCGCGCGGCCGTAGATATAGCCGTCGTCGATCTGGCCGCCATACGGCGGGTACGTCCAGTTGTCGCCAGGCGGCACCACGTCGCCATGCGCATTCAGGGCCACCGTCGGCCCGCCCGCGGCATACGGCCGGCGCACGATCAGGTTGGTGATGCTTTGCATGCCGTACGCTTCCACCTGCGCCGCTGGCACCGCGTGCTTTTCCGCCTGCCAGCCATACGCCTGCAGCAGCTGCGCCACCAGGTCCGCATGGGGCGCGTTATTGCCGGGCGGCGTATCCGTCGGCTGCTGCACCACCTTTTGCAAAAAGGCGACTTCCTCGTCAAAATGGCTGTCGATCCAGGCCGTAATCTGTTCTGCGTGCGTTGTCATTTTGCTCCTTGCATGGTCTGTTGCAGCCAGGCGCCCAGCTCACTGCGCTCGGCGTCCGTCATATTGGTCAGGTTCCCGATCGGCATGGCCTTCAGTTCGATGGCCTGCTTGTAGATCTGCGCCGCGTGCTGGCGGATTTCGACTTCATTATCCAGCATCATGCCGGCCGGCGCCGTGGCAAAGCCCGGTTGCGTGGGCTGGGCCGAATGGCAGGTGGCGCAGCGCTGGGCGATGATGGCATGCACGGCCTTGAACTGCGCGGCAGGGTCCACCGCCGGCGCGGCCGCCACGGCCACGGGCGCCTTGGGCGCGATGGCCACTGCGACGGCCACCAGCAAGGCCACGCCCAGGGCCGGATAGCGCCACTCGACGCGGCCCTTGTGGCGCAGGTTGAAGAAGTGGCGGATGAAGACGCCGGCCGCCATGATCAGCGCCAGCACCAGCCAGGCGTGATCGTTGCGGTAGGTCATCGCGTAGTGGTTGCTGATCATGATGAACAGCACCGGCAACGTAAAATAATTGTTATGCACGCTGCGCTGCTTGGCCTTCAAACCGTGCTTGGGATCGGGCAGCTTGCCGGCGGCCATGGCTTCGACCATCTTGCGCTGGCCGGGAATGATCAGCATCAGTACATTGGCCACCATGATGGTGCCGATCATGGCGCCCACGTGGATGTAGGCGGCGCGCCCGCTGAGCAAGTGCGTGAGCACATATGCGGCGCCGACGATCAGCGCGAACACCGTCACGCCGAACCACAGCTCGTATTGCGCCAGCTTTGATCGGCACAGCAGGTCGTACACGGTCCAGCCGATGACGAGGGTGGCGATGCCGATGCCGATCGCCTGGCCGCTGCTGATGTCGGCCACGGATTTGTCGATCATCATGGCCTGGGCATTGAAGTAGTAGGCAATCGTCAGCAGCGCAAAGCCGGACAGCCAGGTCGAATACGCTTCCCACTTGAACCAGTGCAGTTCCTTCGGCAGTTCGGCGGGCGCCACCAGGTATTTTTGGGGGTTATAGAAGCCGCCGCCGTGCACGGCCCACAATTCTCCCGACACGCCTTTCTTTGCCAGCTCCGAGCCAGGCGCGGGCGGGCGGATCGAGTTGTCGAGCCAGACAAAATAAAAGGAAGCACCGATCCAGGCTATGCCCGTGATGACGTGCAGCCAGCGGACGATCAGGTTCAGCCACTCCAGGCCGTACGGAATCAGGTAGGCAAATACTTCCATAAATTTCCTCTAGTCAGACCGAACCAATATTCGTGCCAATCTACACAAGATAAACGGATTTACCGCCCATCACATGAAAAATATCGTATATTTGACATATTCAAATCGATATACAACAGAGCCGCCGCCACATGTCCAGCCTGCCGCAACACCTCGACCTGCACTTGATCCGCATCCTCTACCTGCTGCTGGTGGAAAAGAATGTCTCGCGCGTGGCGCTCAAACTCAATCAGCCGCAACCTTCGATTTCCGCCTCCCTGCGCAAGCTGCGCGAACTGACGGGCGACCCGCTGCTCGTGCGCGGCGCGCGCGGCATGGTGCCCACCCAGCATGGCGAAAGCCTGCTCAATCCGGCCAAGCGCATCCTCGACCAGACAGAGAGCCTGTTCGTCAAGAAAACGCCGTTCGTGGCGCAGGAAGAGGCACGCACCTTCCATATCGCCGCGCCCGACTACCTGGATAGCCAGTTCCTGCCCAACGTGGTGGCCCTGCTGCGCCGCGGTTCACCGAAAAGTCGCGTCGTGCTGCACAGCCTGGGGCCGGGCATCGACCATATCCGCCAACTGTCCGACGGGGGCCTGGACCTGGTGATCGCCAACTGGGATGAGCCGCCCGCGCATCTGCACATCTCGAAGCTGTTCGAAGATCCCATCATCTGCGCCATGCATGCGGAAAACGCCTATGCGCGGCGCACGGCCAGCGACGCCATGACCCTGGACGATTATCTGAGCCTGCCCCACGTGGCGCCGTCGCAGATGATGCCCGGCTACCATGGCGTAATCGATTCCTTCCTCGAACGGCAAAACCTGCAGCGCAACGTGGTGGTGGAATCGGCGTATTTCGGCCTGATCCCCTACATGCTGACGCAGACGGATCTGGTGCTGACCACGGGCCGGCAATTCATGCGCTTCTATGAAAAGACGCTTCCGCTGAAAACGTATACCGTGCCCCTGAAATTCCCGCCCATGCGTTTTTACCAGCTGTGGCACCAGCGCGTGCACCAGGCGCCCGAACACAAATGGCTGCGCGACCAGGTCAGCGCGGCCGCCAAGGCGCTGGTGCAGCGATAGCCGCTATCAGCACGCGCATATAATGGAGACAGGAACGGGGCGCTATCATCACCGCTTGCATGATCGGAAAACCATGACCACCCTTTCAGACCTGAACGCCGGCAGCACGGCAGACTTTATCGCACGGCTGCACGGCATCTATGAACATTCGCCCTGGATCGCCCAGCGCGCGGCGCCCGCCCGGCCATTTGCCAGCCTGACGGCACTCAAGACAGAGCTGCAGCGCGTGCTGGCGCAAGCTTCGCCGGAAGAGCAGCTGGGGCTGATACGCGCCCACCCTGAGCTGGCAGGCAAGGCCGCCATCGCAGGGCAATTGACGGCGGAATCGACGCGCGAGCAGGCCAAGTCCGGCCTGAACCTGTGCAGCGCCGACGAATTCGCCACCCTGCAGCGCCTGAACGACGACTACAACGCCAAGTTCGGCTTTCCCTTCATCCTGGCCGTCAAGGGCCCGACGGGCGAAGGCTTGACGCGCCAGGACATCATCGCCACGTTTGCGCGGCGCCTGAAGAACCGGCGCGCCGATGAACTGGCCGAATCGTTGCGGCAGATCAAGCGCATCGCCGAGCTGCGCCTGAACGACCTGTTCGACGTGCGCCTGGACTTCGGTCCGACCATCATGCAGCAGGCAGAAACCCTGGCCGGCTGGAGCGACAGCGATTACAACCTGACCTGCGCCTACCTGACGCCGGCGCACCAGAAAACGGCAGCACAGCTGGCCGACTGGATGCGGGACGCGGGCATGCAGGTGCACATCGACGCCGTCGGCAACGTGGTCGGGCGCTATCTGTCCGATGCACCTGACGCAAAAACCCTGATGACGGGATCGCATTACGACACGGTGCGCAACGGCGGCAAGTACGATGGCCGCTTGGGCATCGTGCTGCCGATCGCCGTCGTGCGCCACCTGCATGAGCGGGGAGAAAGGCTGCCGTTTCACTTCGAGATTGTCGGCTTCGCCGAGGAGGAAGGCGTGCGCTTCAAGAGCACGTTTTTGGGCAGTACGGCCGTCACGGGCAAGTTCGACGTATCGCTGCTGGAGCAGCTTGATGCGGATGGCGTGAGCATGCGCGACGCACTGGCCGCCGCCGGCCACGAAGTGAGCGCCATCGGCGCCCTCGCGCGCGATCCAGCCGACTTGCTCGGCTATGTGGAAGTGCATATCGAGCAGGGTCCCGTGCTGCTGGAACGCGACCTGCCGCTGGGGATCGTCACGGCGATCGCTGGCAGCTCGCGCTACCTGGTCAATCTTGGCGGCGTGGCCAGCCACGCAGGCACCACGCCCATGACCATGCGCAAGGATGCAGCCAGTGCAGCGGCCGAAATCATCCTGCTGGTGGAACGGCGCTGCAACCAGGGCGAGGCGCTGGTGGGCACCGTGGGGCAGCTGCACGTGCCAAACGGCTCCGTCAACGTGATCGCCGGCGCCTGCACCCTGTCGCTCGACATCCGCGCGGCCGACGACGCGGTACGCCAGGCGGCCGTCGACGATATTCTCGATGGCATCGCCGCCATCTGCGCGCGGCGCCAGATCGACTACCAGCTGGAACTGCTGCTGTCGGCGCGTGCCGCGCCGTGCGCGCCGTGGCTGATGGCGCAGCTGGCGCAAGCCGTGGAATCGGTTGGCGTCGAACCATACGCGCTGCTGTCGGGCGCCGGCCACGACGCCATGGCCATGGCTGCCATCACCGACGTGGCCATGCTATTTACCCGTTGCGGCAATGGCGGCATCAGCCACAACCCGCTGGAAACCATGACGGCCGACGACGCCGACATCGCGGCGCGCGCGCTGCTGGCGTTTTTGCGCAGCTTCCAGCCCAAGCCGTAAGACTACACGGCCACGGCCCGCTCCAGCATCGCGTGCAGCAGGACATTGCAGCCCGCTTCCAGGTGCTCGGGCTTGGCGTCTTCGATTTCATTGTGGCTGATGCCATCCTTGCACGGCACAAAGATCATGCCGGCCGGCGCCAGCCGGGCCGCGTAAATGGCATCGTGGCCGGCGCCGGACACCACGTCCATCACCGAGTAGCCCAGCTTTTCAGTGGCGTTGCGCACGGCGCCCACGCAGTCGGGGTGAAATGGGCATGGCGGGTAATAGGAAACCCGCTCAAGAGAGATATCCAGTCCCGTACCGGTGCGCGTGGCGTCGATAAAGGCCGTGATTTCGCCATGCATGGTGTTGAGCAGTTCGTCGTTCACGTTACGCAGGTCGATGCTGAATTTGACTTCGCCGGGGATCACGTTGCGGCTGTTCGGGAAGACCTGCACCATGCCCACCGTGCCGCGCCCATACGGCGGGTAGCGGTTGGCAATGGCGACGACTTCCTGCATGATGGTGGTGGCTACCTGCAGCGCATCCTTGCGCAAGCCCATGGGCGTGGGGCCCGCATGCGCTTCCATGCCAGTCACCACGCAGTCGTACCACGACAGGCCCATCACGGCAGGCACCACACCTATCACCTTATCGGCGTCTTCCAGCACCGGCCCCTGCTCTATGTGCGTTTCAAAGTAGGCGCCGATCGGGTGGTCGCCCGGCACCTGGTCGCCACGATAACCGATGCGCGCCAGTTCCTCGCCCACGGTTTTGCCTTCCGTATCCTTGGCCGCATACGCGGTTTCGAGCGAAAAGGCGCCGCAAAATACGCCCGAGCCCATCATCACGGGCACGAAGCGCGAGCCTTCCTCGTTGGTCCAGAAGGCCACTTCGATAGGGGCCTGCGTCTTGATTTTCAGATCGTTCAGGGTGCGCACCACTTCCAGGCCCGCCAGCACGCCGTAATTGCCATCGAACTTGCCGCCCGTGGGCTGGGTGTCGATATGGCTGCCCGTCATTACGGGCGGCAAGGTATTGTCCGTGCCGTCGCGGCGCATGAAGACATTGCCGATCTGGTCGATGGTGATGCTCATGCCCGCTTCGCGGCCCCATCCCACCACCAGGTCGCGCCCCTGCTTGTCCAGGTCCGTCAGGGCCAGGCGCTTGACGCCACCCTTCGCTGTCGCGCCGATTTGCGCCAGTTCCATCAGGGCAGCCCACAGCCGTTCGCCATTGATACGCAATGCATCCATCGTCAACTCCTTATGCGGTGGTGGCGGAAAACGCGGGCCGCTCAACATAGCGCCCTGCCCCTTCCGCCGCCATCAGTTCACCCTGGTGGAAGACCACCTTGCCGGCGGCAATCGTGGTGCTGGGGATGCCGCGCACGGCGCGCCCTTCGAAGACATTGAAGCCTCCCTTGGCGAACTGCGTGGCGGCGGAAATGGTGCGCGTGCCCTGCGGGTCCCACAGCACGATGTCGGCGTCGCTGCCAACGGCGATGACGCCCTTGCGCGGATACATATTGAAGATCTGCGCCGCATTGGTCGACGACACCTTGACGAACTCGGACGGCGTCAGCATGCCGGAATTGACGCCCGCATCCCAGACCACGGCCATGCGTTCCTCGACGCCGCCGCAACCGTTCGGGATGCGCGTGAAGTCGTCCTTGCCCGCCGCCTTCTGCTCGGCGCAAAAGGTGCAGTGGTCCGTGGCGGTCGTGTGCAGGTTACCGCTTTGCAGGCCGTGCCACAGGGCCGCCTGATGGTGTTTGCCGCGGAACGGCGGGCTCATGACGTGGCCCGCGACGAAATCGAAATCGTCGCCCTGGTAGACGCTGTCGTCGATCACCAGGTGGCCCGCCAACGCTTCGCCATACACGCGCTGACCATTCGCGCGCGCCCGCGTGATGGCATCCAGGGACTCGGCGCACGAGACATGCACGATGTACACGGGGGTATTCAAGACATTGGCGATGGCGATGGCGCGGTTGGCCGCTTCCGCCTCCACGGCAGGCGGGCGCGACAGCGGGTGCGCCTGCGGCCCGGTAATCCCCTTCTTGAGCAGGGCTTGCTGCAATTGAAAAACCAGTTCGCCGTTTTCCGCATGCACGGTGGGCAGTGCTCCCAGTTCAAGCGAACGTGTAAAACTTTTCACCAGGGTTTCATCGTCCGCCATGATGGCGTTTTTATACGCCATGAAATGCTTGAAGCTGTTCACTCCATGTTCGCGCACCAGCACTCCCATCTCTTCATGTACCTGCTCGCTCCACCAGGTGATCGCCACGTGGAAGGTGTAGTCGCCGGCCGCCTTGGCCGACCACTCGCGCCACTGGTGATACGCCTCGATCAGTGACTGCTTCGGTGCGGGGATGACGAAATCCATGATGGTGGTGGTGCCGCCCGCCAGGCCCGCCGCCGTGCCCGTGAAAAAATCGTCGGACGTCACGGTGCCCATGAAGGGCAGATTCATGTGCGTGTGGGTGTCTATTCCACCCGGCATCACATACAGGCCGCCCGCATCGATCACCGTGGCGCCGGATGGCACGGCGAGGTTCTCGCCGACGGCGGCTATCGTGCCGCCCTCGATCAGCACGTCGGCGCGGAAGGCGCGGTCGGCGTTGACGACGGTACCGCCACGTATCAGTGTAGTCATCTTGTCTCCTTGAGTGATTACGACTGCGGCGCCTGCTGCACTTTCTCCGCCGCCTTGCCCTTCATCATGGCGCCGTAAACGACGGCGGCGATGGCCACGCCCACGAACCAGGCGTAGGTGTAGATGGTTTTAAAACCTTCGGCTACGCCGGGAAACGCCGTGGGGAAGGCAGCGTTCAAAAAGCCCGGGATGTTCGGCAGCACGGCAATGACAAAGGCGATCAGCGCTGCCATGTTCCAGCCATTGCCATACGAGTAGACACCGTCGTCGCGGTACAGCTGTTTGACGTCGAGCTGCGTCTTGCGTACAAAGTAGTAGTCGACGATGAGGATGCCGGCGATGGGGCCCAGCAGGGCCGAATAGCCGATCAGCCACGTGAAGATATAGCCCTGCGTCGATTCGAGCACCTTCCACGGCATCATGACGATGGCGATGAAGGCCGTGATGTAGCCGCCCATCTTGTACGAAATCTGTTTCGGTGCCAGCGAAGAAAAATCGTAGGCGGGGCCAACCAGGTTGGCCGCCAGGTTGACGCTGACCGTGTCGATCAGCAGGATGATCAGGGCGATCAGCACGGCGGCGCCCGTCATGCGGCTGGCCAGGTCGACGGGATCCCAGATGGCCTTGCCGTACATGACGACGGAGCCTGCCGTGACGATCACGGCCAGCATGGCCAGCAATCCCATCGGCACGGGCAGGCCGATCGACTGGCCGATCACCTGGTCGCGCTGCGTCTTGGCGAAGCGCGTGAAGTCGGGAATGTTCAAGGCCAGGGTGGCCCAGAAGCCCACCATGGCCGTCAACGATGGCCAGAAGACGCTCCAGAACTGGCCCGCCTTTTTGCCGCCGGGAATGAATTGCGATGGCTGATCCAGCAAGCTGGCTACGCCGCCGGCCTTGCTGTGCACCCAGTACAGCAGCACGAAGCAGATGAGGATTTTCAAGGGCGCCGTGTAGGTTTCCAGCTTGCGGATCGACTCCATGCCATGCAGGATGTAATAGAACTGGATGGCCCAGAAAGCCAGGAAGCACAGCAACTGGCTGCCATTGATGCCCAGGCCCGCGATCTTCTCGCCGCCCAGTTCATGACCCACCAGCACGCCCATCAGGGTGTAGATCATCTGCCCGCCGAACCAGGTCTGGATGCCATACCAGCCGCAGGCGACGATGGCGCGCATCAAGGCCGGCAGACGCGCGCCCATGGTGCCGAACGAGGCGCGCGCCAGCACCGCATACGGGATGCCGTACTTGGTGCCCGCGTGGCCGATCAGCAGCATGGGCAGGAGCACGATAGCGTTGGCGAGAAATACCGTGAGCACGGCCTGATAACCGGACATGCCGCTGTCGATCAGGCTGGCCGACAGGGTGTAGGCGGGAATGCACATCACCATGCCCACCCACAGCGCGGCGAAGTGATACCAGCGCCAAGTGCGCTGCGCCGCCGTGGTGGGCGCCAGGTCTTCATTCCAGAGTTGCGTGTTGCCTGAATAGTCGTGGTTCACAGGTATGCTCCATCGGTTAGACCGCTGGCGCGCGAAGACGCCAGGGATACGGCAAAGTGGAAACGGCTGCAACCTAGCTTACTGCAAAGATGGGCAACTGTTTACAAAATAAATGTACGCAAAAACTGTGCCTTGGATTTCCCTGGCCAGACGTCAGCCTCGCAACGACTAACAGAAGCGTAGCGAGCGGCAGCGAATTGTGGCCGAGAAGCGCAACCGTGCTGGAGCACGGTGAGCATCACAGGCCGCAAGGCGCAACGCGCAGTAGCTTATGTTAGGCCGTCACCAACGCCCGTGGATTCCTGGGGTCTTGCGTCCAGTTCATGTATGGCTTGCCCGTGACCTGCGGCACCATCGTGATGCAGCCCTGCACCGGGCAGGTGATTTCGCACAGGTTGCAGCCCACGCATTCCTCCTTGATCACCTCATACGTGCGCGTGCCGGCAGCGTCGATCAGCTGCGCAATCGACTGGTGCGAGGTGTCTTCGCAAGCCACGTAGCACTTGCCGCATTTGATGCAGTCGTCCTGATTGATCTGCGCGATGACCTGGTAATTCATGTCCAGGTATTTCCAGTCCGTCGTATTGGCCACGGCCTTGCCGGAAAAGTCGCTGATGCGCTCATATCCCTTCTCGTCCATCCAGCGCGACAAGCCATCCTTCATCTCTTCGACGATGCGGAAACCATGCAGCATGGCTGCAGTGCACACCTGCACGCAGCCGGCGCCCAGGGCAATGAATTCGGCCGCGTCGCGCCAGTTGCCGATGCCGCCGATGCCGGAAATGGGCAAGCCCCGCGTCTGCGGATCGCGGGCGATTTCCGCCACCATGTTCAGCGCGATGGGTTTCACGGCCGCTCCGCAATAGCCGCCGTGCGTGCTAGCGCCTCCCACGATGGGCAAGGCCACCATGCGGTCCAGGTCCAGCGAGGTAATCGAGTTGATGGTGTTTATCAGCGAGACGGCGTCCGCACCGCCCGCCTTGGCCGCGCGCGCCGGCATGCGCACGTCCGTGATGTTGGGTGTGAGCTTGACGATGACGGGGAGTTTGCTGTGCTTCTTGCACCAGGCGGTGACCATCTGCACGTACTCGGGCACCTGGCCCACGGCCGCACCCATGCCCCGCTCCGGCATGCCGTGCGGGCAGCCGAAATTGAGCTCGATGCCGTCCGCACCTGTCGCCTCCACCTTGGGCAGGATGTCGGCCCAGTAGTGCTCTTCGCACGGCAGCATCAGGGAGACGATCATGGCGCGGTCGGGCCAGTCCTTTTTCACCTGCGTGATTTCGCGCAGGTTGATCTCCAGCGAGCGGTCGGTAATGAGTTCGATGTTATTGAAGCCGACCACTTCGCGGTTCTTGCCGTACAGAGCGGAATAGCGCGACGAGACGTTGACGGCGGCAGGGTCTTCACCGAGCGTTTTCCACACGACGCCACCCCATCCCGCTTCGAAGGCGCGCACCACGTTGTAGGCCTTGTCGGTGGGCGGCGCGGATGCCAGCCAGAAGGGATTCGGCGCCTTGATGCCGCAAAATTCGATGCTGAGATCAGCCATTATGCAGCCTCCACTTTATTGAATAAATCGGAATGGATGGCCAGTGCGGCCAGCTTGCCATGCTGGACGGCTTGCACCGTCAAGTCCTGTCCCGGCGCCACACAGTCGCCGCCCGCGTAGATCCCCGGCAGCACCGTGCGAAAACCTGCGTCGACGGCGATCTTGTCGCCTTCGCGTTGCAACAGCGCCGCCATCGGGTCATGCAGCACGTCGGTGTCGAGGCTCTGGCCGATGGCCTTGAAGATGGCGTCGGCCGCCACGTCGAACGTTTCGCCCGTACCAGTCAAACGCGTGCCCTGCATGCGGGTTTTCTCGAAGCGCATGCCGGCCACATGGCCGCCAGCGTCAAGCAGCACCTGCTGCGGCTGGGCCCACGTCAGCATGCGCACCTGGTTGGCCTTGGCGATTTCCTGTTCATGATGCGTGGCCGTCATGGCATCGAAGCCGCGGCGGTAGACGAGGGTGACTTCCTCTGCGCCCAACCTTTGAATCTGCACGGCCATGTCGATGGCCGTATTGCCGGCGCCAATCACAATCGCGCGTTTCGGCACGGGCAACGCAGCCAGATCGTCCGCCTGACGCAGCGCGCTGATGTAATCGACGGCGGCCAGCAAGCCAGGAGCGTCCTCGCCCGTCAAGCCTAGCTTGCGGCTGGCGCCCAGGCCCAGGCCCAGGAAGACGGCGTCGTATTGCGCGTGCAAGTCGCGCAGCTGCATGTTCTCGCCCAGCACCTGGCGACATCGGATTTCGATGCCGCCGATGTCCAGCAGAAAGTCGATTTCCTTTTGCGCGAAATCGTCCGTCAGCTTGTACTTGGCGATGCCGTATTCATTCAAGCCGCCCGCCTTGCCTTCCTTTTCAAAGATCACCACGTCGTGTCCCAGCATGGCCAGGCGGTGCGCGCACGACAGGCCGCCAGGGCCCGCACCGACGATGGCAATTGTCTTGCCCGTGCTTGCCGCCCGTTTGAACGGGTGCGCCGCGAACTGCATATGATCGACGGCGTAGCGCTGCAAGAGGCCGATCTTGACGGGCTGGCCTTCCGCGTCGTGGTTGCGCACGCAGACGTCTTCGCAGAGGATTTCCGTCGGGCAGACGCGGGCGCAGCTGCCGCCCAGGATGTTCTGTTTCAGGATGCCGGCGGCGGCGCCGTTGATGTTCTTGTCGTGGATGTTGCGGATGAAGCTGGCCACGTCGATTTCCGACGGACAGATGCGGCTGCACGGCGCGTCATAGCAGTACAGGCAGCGGGCGCTTTCGATGGCCGCCTGGCGCGCGCTCAAGGGAGGCGCCAGGTCCGTGAAATGGCCCGCCAGTTCCTCGTTGGGCAGGGCGGGATGCGGCAAATAGCTCAGGGACTCGATCATCGCGTTTTCCTTCTTTGATCCTGCGGTGGATTTTCAGTGTGAAACCGTCACTTCATCTGGGGAAAAGCAAATTCCACACCAGCGCTTGCCGTATTCGGCCAGCGCTGCATCACGGCCTTGTGACGCGTGTAGAAACGCACGCCTTCGGGACCATAGGCGTGGTGGTCGCCGAACATGCTGCGCTTCCAGCCGCCAAAGCTGTTGAAGGCCATCGGCACGGGCAAGGGGATATTGACGCCCACCATGCCGACCTGGATCTGTCGCACGAATTCGCGCGCCACGCCGCCGTCGCGCGTGTAGATGGCCACGCCGTTGCCATACTCGTTGGCGTTGATCAGCTCCACCGCATGCACCACGTCTGGGCAGCGGAGCACGCACAGCACGGGGCCAAAAATCTCTTCCTTGTAGATGCTCATGTCGCGCGTGACGTGGTCAAATAAAGTGCCGCCCACAAAAAAGCCGTTCTCGCGGCCCGGCACCACATGGTTGCGCCCATCGACGACCAGGGTCGCGCCCTGCTCCACGCCCGAGGCGATCAGTTTTTCGATGCGCTGCTTGGCGGCCAGCGACACGACGGGTCCCATTTCCGCCCCCTCTGCCATGCCGTCGCGCACTTTCAGTGCGGCCGTGCGCGTTGCCAGTGCATCGATCAATTTGTCGCCCGCGTCGCCCACGGCCACGACGACGGAAATGGCCATGCAACGCTCGCCCGCCGAACCGTAGGCGGCGCCGATCAAGGCGTCGACCGTCATGTCCATGTCCGCATCGGGCATCACCACCATGTGGTTTTTCGCGCCGCCCAGCGCTTGCACGCGCTTGCCGCTGGCACTGCCGCGCGCATAGATGTATTCGGCGATCGGCGTGGAACCGACAAAGCTGATCGCCTGCACGACAGGATGATCGAGCAAGGCGTCGACCGTCACCTTGTCGCCCTGTACCACGTTGAAGACGCCGTCGGGCAAGCCCGCCTCCTTCAGCAGTTTGGCGTGCAGCAGGGATGCCGACGGATCGCGCTCCGACGGTTTCAGGACGAAGGTATTGCCGCAGGCGATGGCGACGGGGAACATCCACATCGGCACCATCACGGGAAAATTGAATGGCGTGATGCCAGCCACCACGCCCAGCGCCTGACGCATGGACCATGCATCGATGCCGCGCGAAATCTGGTCCGTGAATTCGCCTTTCAGCAGTTGCGGAATACCGACGGCAAATTCCACCATCTCGATGCCGCGCGCCACCTCGCCCTGCGCATCCGCGAAAGTCTTGCCATGTTCGCGCGTGAGCATGGCGGCAAAGTCGTCCGTGTGCTGCTGGCACAACTGCAGGTAGCGGAACAGCACGCGCGCACGCGTCAAGGGCGGCGTTGCAGACCAGGAAGGAAAGGCGGCGGCGGCCGCCTGCACGGCCGCATCCACGTCTTCCACGGTGCCCAGCGCTACCCGGGCCACGGGTACGCCCAGGGCCGGGTTGTACACGTCGCCATAGCGGCCACTATTCGTGTCGACTTTGGCGCCGTTGATGAAGTGGGTGATGGTGTCGAGATCGTTCATGGTGTTCCTTAGTCGAGATTTTTGAGTACCTTGGCCAGCTTGCCAAACAGCTCGTCGACATGCTGTTTTTCCAGCACCAGCGGCGGCGACAGGGCGATGATGTCGCCCGTCGTGCGTATCAGGACGCCGTCGGCGAAGGCCTGCTTGAAGGCGTTGAAGGCGCGCGCACCGGGTTTACCGGCGATGGGATCGAGCTCGATGCCGGCGATGAGGCCAATGCTGCGCAGGTCGATCACGTGCGGCAAGCCTTTCAAGGAATGCACGGCGTCGCTCCAATATGCCTGCAGCGCTTTCGCGTGGCCCAGGATGTCCTGCTCCTCGAACACTTGCAGGGTCGCCAGCGAGGCGGCGCAGGCGAGCGGGTGGCCGGAATACGTGTAACCGTGGAACAGTTCGATGCCGGCCGGCGCATCCATGAAGGCGTCGTGGATATACTTTTTGCTGAAGACGGCGCCCATCGGCACCATGCCGTTGGTCAGGCCCTTGGCCGTCGTCATCAGGTCCGGTTCGACGTCGAAATAGTCGGCTGCGAACGGCGTCGTCATGCGGCCAAAACCCGTGATGACTTCATCGAAAATCAAGAGGATGCCGTGCTTGGTGCACAGCTCACGCAAGCGTTTCAGATAGCCTTTCGGCGGAATCAGCACGCCCGTGGAGCCGGCCACCGGTTCGACGATGACGGCGGCAATCGTCGAGGCGTCGTGCAGAGCGACGATGCGTTCCAGTTCATCGGCCAGGTGGGTGCCGTATTCGGGTTCTCCCACCGTGTAGGCGTTCTTGTCCAGGTTATGCGTGTGCGGCAAATGGTCCACGCCGGGCAACAGCGGGCCAAAGGTCTTGCGGTTGCCGCCGATGCCGCCCACGGAAATGCCGCCGAATCCCACGCCGTGGTAACCGCGTTCGCGGCCGATCAAGCGGGTGCGTGCGCCCTCGCCGCGCGCCCGGTGATAGGCCAGCGCGATCTTCAAGGCAGTGTCGACGGCTTCGGAACCGGAGTTGGTGTAGAAGACATGGCCAAATTTATGCCCCGTGTAGTCCATCAGTTTTTCCGCCAGGTCGAAGGCGGCCGGATGGCCCATCTGGAAGGTGGGCGCGAAGTCGAGCTGGCCCACCATGTCGCGGATGGCGCCGACGATTTTTGGCTGCGCATGGCCGCAGGGCACGCACCACAGGCCGGCCGTGCCATCGAGGATGCTATTGCCATCGACGTCCTTGTAGTACATGCCTTCGGCCGACACGAGCAAGCGCGGATTGGCCTTGAAATCACGGTTGTTCGTAAACGGCATCCAGAATGCCGACATCGATTCCGGCCTTGTTTCGTTCATGACCTTCTCCTTGGGATGGGTTGGCGCGGGGCCAGGATCGTTTTTGACGAAGCGTAAAATAATTTACCAGTTGGCAAAAAGCTGATGTAATAATAGACAGGCCATCCCCAATGGCACAGATACACAAACGGCAAAGTATCCCAACCGTACAGGTCGGAAAATCAGTACAGTTTTGTGCAAGGCAGCATAAGGAGCCACCGTGAAGCACAGCGACAGCGCAGACGATGCCCCCGAACAGACCAGCGGCTGGCCCGTGCTGGACATCGACCGCCAGAAAAAGGGCGGCCTCGTCGAGCAAATCGTCATCGCCATCAGCGTCATGGTAGGCAGTCGCACCCTGCGCATCGGCACGCGCATGCCGTCCGTGCGCCAGTTCGCCCGCTGCAATGGCGTGTCGACGTTTACCGTCGTCGAATCGTATGACCGCCTGGTCAACCTGGGCTTGCTGTCGTCGCGCCGCGGCTCCGGCTATTTCGTCGCGCGCCACGATATCGCCGCCTCGCCGCAGACGGCCGTACACGCGAGTCCCACCGCCATTGACGCCCTCACGCCGGACCTGTATTCGGGCGTGTCCGACGCCCTGCCCGTGGGCGCGGGCTGGCTGCCGCCCGAAATGTATGGCGAAGCGACCGTGCTCGACGCCGTGCGCCAGGCCATGCGCATTCCCGCCAGCCGGCTGCGCGGCTATGGCCATCCGCTGGGCTTTCCTTCGCTGCGCCAGCACCTGGCGACAAGCCTGTCGGAAGAGCTGTTCCAGGTGGAGCCGGACCAGGTTTTGCTGACGCATGGCGCCACGCACGCTTTTGACCTGGTCCTGCGCAGCCTGACCAAGCCGGGTGACACGGTGCTGGTGGAAGACCCAGGCTACAGCAATCTGCAGTCGCTGATCCGCCACCACGGCTGCATCCCCGTGGGCATTGCGCGCGGCGAGGCGGGCCTGGACCTCGATGCGCTGGCCAGCGAGGCTGCGCGCACGCAGCCCAAGCTGATGTTCGTCAACACGGTGCTGCAAAATCCGCTCGGCACCTCGCTCAGCCAGGCGCAGGCGCACCGCTTGCTGGCACTGGCCGAGCAATTCGATTTCTGGCTGGTGGAAGACGATATCTACCGCGAACTGGCGGCGCGCGGCGACGCGTCGCTGGCGGCGATGGATGGCTTGCGCCGCGTGATCCGCGTGGGCAGCTTTTCCAAGACGCTGTCGCCCGTGCTGCGCGTGGGATCGATTTGCGCCTCGCCATCGCTGGTGGCCGAACTGGTACGCGTAAAAATGCTGGCGGGACTGACGACGTCGGAAATCAACGAGCGCGCCGTCTACCACGCCATCTCCGCGCGACCCTACAAGCGCATGGTGGAACGGCTGGTGGCGCAGCTCGATGCGGCCCGCGAGCGCAGCATCGATTGCCTGGCGCAGGCGGGCATGGCGCCCGTGGCGCGTCCGCGCGGCGGCATGTTCGTCAGCGCCGGCTGGCCCGATGTGCAAACACCGGAGTGGAATGGCAAGATCATCGCCGACATGGCCTTGAAGGCCGGCATCCTGCTGTCGCCAAACGAATTTTTCATGCTGCGCGCGCCCGAAACGGTGTGGTTCCGCTTCAACGTGGCCTACACCGATACCCCCGTGCTGCAAGCCTTCCTGCAATCGATCCGCCCACGCTAAAGAATCCGCCATGGCCAGCGACAAATCCCCTGCCCTTTCCGTGAAAAATGCCGGCGGCCGGCGCCTGCAAAACCGCGACCGCCTGGAAGCGGACATCCTGGAGCAAGCCGTGCGCGTGTTCGCGGAAAGCGGCTATGAGGGCGCGTCGATCGCCACCATCGCCGAGCGGGCCGGCCTGTCGAAGCAAAACCTGATGTATTACTTCCCATCCAAGCAGCTGCTGTACCAGCGCGTGCTCGACGACGTGCTCGACGACTGGCTGGCGCGCATGGAATCGCTGGCCAATGAACACGACGAGCCGCGCGACGTGCTGCGCGCGTACATCGGCGCCAAACTGCGTTTTTCGCGCGAGCAGCCGTGGGCTTCGCGCGTGTATGCGCTGGAAGTGATCAACGGCGCGCCCCTGTACGGCGCGCAGATACGCGACCGGGTCGTGCCCCTGCTGCGCAAGGATATCGCCGTCTTCGAAGCCTGGATCGCCGCCGGCAGGATCGCGCCCGTCAACGCCACGCACCTGATGTTCGCCATCTGGGCCATGACGCAATCGTATGCGGATTTTTCAGCGCAGATGGCCCTGGTGCTGGAGCGCAAGCAGCTCACGCGCAAGGATTACGAGGATGCCGAAATCCTGCTTACGCACATGGTGCAGGCGGCCATCGCCCTGCCCAGGACTGTGCCCGGCATGTGATGAAATTTCCAATGAACAATCTGACAGTGATAGCATGGCGCGCTGAAGCGTTTGCAATGGCGGCGCAATATCGACAGGACAAGGAACAGGCATGAAACAATGGTCATCGGCGCGCACGGCGTCATTGCTGGGCAAAGCTGCCTGCGCGGCGCTGCTGGCAGCGGCATCCACGGCACAGGCGCAGACAGTCGGCATGATAGACAACCAGCCGCTGAGCGAAACCTGGCTCAACGCGGGCTTTTATTCGTATCATTTCCAGCGCGACAAGAACCTGAACGACAGCAATCCGGGCCTGGGCGCCGAATACCGCTTTTCCACCGTCGCCTCGGTCACGGCCGGCCGCTTCTACAATAGCGACCGCGCCTATTCGAACTATCTGGGCGTGTACTACCAGCCCATCAAGGTGGGCCCGCTGCGCGTCGGCGCCGTCGTTGGCGGCTTCAGCGGCTATCCGAAGATGCGCGATGGCGGCTGGTTCCCGGCCCTGGTGCCTACCATCAGCTATGAATACCAGCGCGTGGGCGTCAATATCGCCATCGTGCCATCCTACAAGGATCGCCTGTATGGCGCCCTCAGTTTCCAGCTGAAACTCAAGGTGTTTGAATAACCGTTTGTCCTGATTTGTCGCCGTTCGGTCCGCCATTCCTGCCATTCGTCGCATACGCGATGCCTGGCAGCGGGGTTTTGCCTATAGTGGATTCATCGCCAGCTTGCATACGCAGCGGCACCCACACGACAGGAGAATGGCATGAAAGACCTCAATTCGGCACCGGGCAGCACTTCCTTCAGCGCTTTCTGGAACGAGCTGTGCGCTTACACGCGCCAGGGCATGGCAGCCCTGCGCGCCATGTCCTGGCCCAGGCTGCTGGCATGCTGCCTGGGCCTGGCGTTCGTGATCACCATCTTGCCGCTGGCCATCATGCTGTTTGCCCTCGTCATGCTGCTGAGATGGGCAAGCAACAGCGATGACATGGACGCGGACACGAAGGCAGCGAACTCTTCGCAGTCGCCGCAATAAAAATTTTCGTAGTAGCAAGAGTGCAATGATTATTCTATGGCACTATGGATGGGCGCGGCACTGACGGGCATCAAACCCCTCCCGATGGATGGTATTGAGACGGAACGCTACGCAAGATTAACAATCGAAGCTACTCCCCCACAGCCATAGGAGTTTTCTGATGACCTCGACTGCAAAAGCCACAACCGGCACGACCATTCCATGCCTGCGCTACCGCGACGCGCCCGCCGCCATCGAATGGCTGTGCAAGGCGCTCGGCTTTGAAAAACAATTGATTGTGCCTGACGGAAACGGCGGCGTCGCCCATGCGCAACTGAGCTTTGGCAATGGCATGGTCATGGTGGCGCCGGCCATCGACAGCGACTATGGTCGCCTGATGAAACTGCCCGGCGACGTCGGTGGCGCGAACACGCAAAACTGCTATCTGGTCGTCAGCGATGCCGATGCCGTCTACCGCAGCGCGCGCGAAGCGGGCGCCGAAATCGTGCTCGACATCAAGGATGAAGATTACGGCGGACGGGGCTTTACCTGCCGCGACCCGGAAGGCCATATCTGGAGCCTGGGCACCTACGATCCATGGTAAGACGGAGAACAATGATTATCAGTACCCTCGCCGCCGCCAGCCTTGCGCTGATCGGCGGTTTCCTGTCCGCTCCCGTCCTCGTCGACGAGCACCTCAACCGTGTCCATCCTCCATCCGGCAAGGCGCCATCGGCAGCCACTGTGGCCCTGCACCAGAGCCTGTGGATCGCCGACCTGCACGCGGACAGCCTGCTGTGGCAACGCAACCTGAACCGCGACAGCCAGCGCGGCCATGTCGACTTCCCCCGCCTGCAGCGGGCCAACGTGGCGCTGCAAGCCTTTTCCGTCGTCACCAAGACGCCGCGCAAGATGAATATCGAGCGCAATGGCAGCGACACGGACAACATCACGGCCCTAGTGGTGGCGCAAGGCTTGCCGCCTGCCACCTGGAACAGCCTGCTGGCGCGCGCCACCTACCAGGCCGACGAGCTGCGCCAGCAAGCGGCCAAGAGCCAGGGCAAGGTCAGGGTCATCGGCAGCCGCGCCCAGCTGCGCAGCTTCATCGCCGCGCGCGAGCAAGATCCCTCCCTGCTGGCCGGCTGGCTGACGCTGGAAGGCGCGCATGCGCTCGAAGGCAAGCTGGACAACCTCGATACCCTGTACCGGGCCGGCTACCGCATGGCCGCGTCCACGCACTTCTTCGATACGGAACTGTCCGGCTCCCAGCACGGCTTGAAGAAAGGCGGCTTGACGCCGCTGGGCAAGCAATGGCTGCGCGCCATGGAGCAACGCAAGATGATCGTCGACCTGGCGCACGCCTCGCCGGCCACCATCGACGACGTATTGACGATGGCGAAACGCCCCGTAATGGTGTCGCACACGGGCGTGCGCGGCACTTGCGCCAACGGGCGCAACCTGAGCGACGCACAACTGAAACGCATCGCCGCCCAGGGTGGCCTGGTGGGCATCGGTTTCTGGAATACGGCCGTCTGCGGCAAGGACGTGGCGTCCATCGCGCGCGCCATCAAGTACACGGTAAAACTGATCGGTGCCGAACACGTGGCCTATGGTTCGGACTTCGACGGCGCCGTCACCACGGCCATCGATGCGACGGGCTTGCCGCACCTGACGCAGGCCCTGCTCGACGCAGGCTTGTCGGAAGCGCAGATCCACCGCGTGGCGGGCGAAAACGTGCGCGACTTTTTACTGAAAAACCTGCCGGACGATGATGCCTAGGCTAGCCTAGCGCCTGGACCAGGGCCTGGTCCAGCACCTGGCGCGGCCGGATGCGTATCAGCTTGCGGTACAGCGGCGGCATCGACTCGCACAGCGCCAGCAGCGCGTCTTCCGCCATGGCGGGTCGCACGTACTGGAATTGCGCCGGATTATTCTCCGGCAGTGCCCCCTCCATGGTGGAGCCGTAGGCGCCCAGGGTCATGAAACTGGCGGCGCTGTCGTCCGGGCCGATGGCCAGTACGAAGGTGCCGTGCTTGGGGTGGCCCAGGTAGCTTTTGAATTCTTCCTGAAGCGCCGGCGCCGCATTCGCCATCAATTCAAAGCGCAGCTGCGCGTACTGGCGCGTGCATTCCATGAACGGCGTGCGGATGGCCGATTGCGCCACGTTTCCCGGCATGCACAGCAGCAGGTTGCCAAAGGAATCGAGCAAGGCGGCCGCGTCGCCCTGGCCGCCATCGCGCACATCCTGCTCCATGGCCGCCTGCAGGAATGGCGCCAGGCCCGCATCGGGCGCGTGCGGGTCGCAACGGTAAGTGAGGGCATCGGGATAGCGGCGGCGCAGGGCGCGCACCACGGCATGCTCGGATGGCAAGGTGGCGGGATCGCGCAAGTACACGTCGTCGCCGGCGTTCAGCAGTTGCATCACCTGCGCCGATGTCGACTCGAACACGAGCGAGCACAATGCCTGCGTCGCCTCGTGGATGCTCTTGCCGATGAAAAAAGATTTGGGCGTGGCGCCGGAAGGCAGGCGCGCATACTCGGTGGCGCCGCGCACGGCCGGATAGCAAAAGCTGCGGCCGGCCTGCACCTGCAACGGCGCCGGCAAGGCCGTAAACGTGGCGCTACCATCGTAATTGATGCCCGCCTTGACATCGGGCGCGGCCACCACCACGTTGAAACCGGCCGCCAGAATCGCCCCCGTGCACATGCAGCAGGGGTCGAGCGAGGTGACGATGGTCAGTTCCCCTGGCGGCGGCAAGGGCGTGCCCTTGGCCCGCTCGGCGAAATACCAGTCCACCAGCTGGCGTTCGCCATGCGCCGTGGGGTCGAACACCAGGCCCTGGCGCACGACGTTGTTGTGCATCGATTGCAGCACGTTGCCGGCGCCATCGAGCAGCACGCCGCCCACGCCGAAGGTGCCCTGCGTCTTGGCGGCCATGGCTTCGGCCGCGGCAATCGCCACGGCGGCCTGGATGTCGATCGTCTTGTTCAAGCGGATCCTGTTACTTCATGTCCAGGTCGGAATTGCCGAAGCCATGCGGCAGCAGCCAGCCCGCCGTCACTTCCATGACATCGTTTTTCAGGTTCGTCAGGATCACCGGCAGGTCGGCGCCACCCATCTCGAACATCACCTGGCGGCAGGCGCCACATGGCGAAATCGGTTCCGCCGTGTCGCCCGTGACGGCCAGCTTGGCGAAGTCACCCGGTTTGCAGCCATGCGCGATGGCGCTGAAAAACGCCGTGCGCTCGGCGCAGTTGCACAGGCCATAGGCGGCGTTTTCCACGTTACAGCCACGGAAGACGCGGCCATCCTTGCACAGCAGCGCCGCGCCCACCTTGAAACGCGAGTAGGGTGCGTAGGCCAGTTCACGGCCCGCATTGGCTTCGGCGATCAGTTCTTGGTTGTTCATTTTTTCTGCAATACCCTTGAATTCATAAGACCGGGGTCAGACCACCGCCGGCACATAGCTCAGCGCTATCGCAAGCGGGGGTCTGCCCCCGGTTTTCAACTACGGACGTATGGTACGGTAAATCACCGGATTGGCCGCCAGCGCCACCGCGCCGATGGCATACGCGTCCTGGATTTCCTTGACGGCTTGCTGCGCCGCCGCTTCCGTGCGCGCGTGCACCATGGCCAGCGGCTGGCCGACAGCAACCTGCTCGCCCAGGCCGACCAGGTCCGTCAGGCCGACGGCGAAATCGATGCTGTCGGTCGGACGGCGGCGGCCGCCGCCCAAGGCGACCACGGCCAGGCCGATGGCGCGGCAATCACGCACGTTGGCGTAACCGGACGACAGCGCAGGCGCCGGCACGATGAACGGCGCCTGTTCCAGGTGCTTGTCCGGATGTTCGACCAGGTCGGCCGGGCCGCCCAGTGCGGACACCATGCGCGCAAAGCGCTCGGCCGCTTCGCCCGAATCGAGGGCCGCCATCAATTTCACGCGCGCCTCTTCTTCGGTGGCGGCCAGGCCGCCCAGCACCAGCATCTCGGCGCACAGCGCCAGGGTGACTTCATGCAGGCGCGCGGGACGCGAACGGCCCGTCAGGTAATCCATGGCGCCGCGCACTTCCAGCGCATTGCCGGCGTACGGCGCCAGCGACTCGTTCATGTCCGTCAAAATCGCCGACGTCTGCATGCCCGCGCCATTGCCGACGGCGACGATGCTTTCGGCCAGTTCCACCGATTTGTCGTAGGTCGGCATGAAGGCGCCCGTGCCCACTTTGACATCCATCACCAGCGCGTCCAGCCCGGCCGACAGTTTCTTCGACAGGATGGAGCCGGTAATCATGGCCACCGATTCCACCGTGGCGGTGACGTCGCGGATGCTGTAGAAACGCTTGTCGGCCGGCGCCAGCTGCGCCGTCTGGCCGATGATGGCCACGCCCACTTCCTTGACCACCTTGCGGAACAATTCATTGTCCGGCACCGTGCAATAGCCTGGAATGGCGTCGAACTTGTCCAGCGTGCCGCCCGTGTGCCCCAGGCCGCGGCCCGAGATCATCGGCACGTAGCCGCCGCACGCGGCGACCATGGGGCCCAGCAGCAGGGAGACGACATCGCCCACGCCGCCCGTCGAATGCTTGTCGACGATGGGGCCCGGCAAGTTCAGCGAACGCCAGTCCAGCACCTGGCCGGAATCGCGCATGGCCAGGGTGAACGCCACGCGCTCGTCCATGTTCATGTCATTGAAATAGACGGCCATGCCCAGCGCCGCGATCTGGCCTTCGCTGACGCTGCCGTCAGTGATGCCGCGCACGAAAAACTGGATTTCCTCGGCGCTCAGCACGCCCTTGTCGCGTTTCTTGCGAATGATTTCCTGGGTTAACAACATGGAATAACTCCAATCATGAGATCTGGGGTCAGTCCCTGCGGATCTGACCCCAGCTTTGTAACGCTAGTGACCTATCAGACGCCGTAAGGAATCCACACGTTTTTCACTTGCGACGCATGCGCCAGCACGGCGCGGCCGCCGCTTTGCGCGGCGCTGTACCAGTCGCGGCCCTTCGCGCCGCCGACCCAGGTGCGCTTCAGGGTGCCGGCCGACAGGCGCTCGACTTCCGCGCAACCGTCGGCGGAACCGTCATGGCGCCAGACGGCGTCGATATCGGCGTGCGTGGCCAGGGTGCGGGCCAGTTCATCGGCGTTGCCGCTGATGATGTTGACGACGCCGCCAGGTAGGTCGGACGTGTCGAACACCTGGTACAGGTCCAGCGCGGAGAGCGGATGCGCTTCCGACGGCACCACCACCACGCGGTTGCCCAGCGCGATGGCCGGCGCCACCAGCGAAATGAAGCCCAGCAAAGGCGCTTCATTCGGGCAGACGATGCCGATCACGCCGACCGCTTCATTGAGCGCCACGGTGATTCCCTTGGTTGGCGGCTGGTGCGCCAGGCCGTCATACTTGTCGGCCCAGGCGGCGTAGTAGAACAGGCGTTCGATCGATGCCTGCACTTCCTTCTCAGGATTTTTACTGCCCGTCATGGCAGCGATGCGGGCGGCGAATTCGTCGGCGCGCGCAGCGAGGTTTTCGGCGATGTAGTACAGCACTTGCGCGCGGTTGTGCGCCGTGGCGCTGGTCCAGCCGGACGCTTTATGAGCAGCTTCGACGGCATTGCGGATGTCCTTGCGGCTGCCCACGCCCACTTCGGCCAGCAGGGCGCCATTCGCGCCGAATACGGGCACGCTGTAGGCGCTGTCAGGGCGTGCCTGCTTGCCGCCGATGTACATCTTGGCCGTGCGGTCGATGGCGAACGGATCGGCTGCCGCCGGCTTTGCCGCCGCCTTGGCCTTGGCTTCCACCACCGGCAAGGCCGGACGCGCATCTTCGGCCAGGGCCGTCATGTATTCCAGCATGCCTTCGCGGCCGCCCTCACGGCCGAAGCCCGATTCGCGGTAGCCGCCGAAGCCGCACGCAGCGTCGAACTGGTTGGCGCTGTTGATCCACACCACGCCGGCCTTGATGGCAGGCGCGATGTCCAGCGCCAGGCTGATCGACTCGGTCCACACGCTGGCGGCCAGGCCATACACCGTGTTGTTCGCCAGTTGCACCGCTTCAGGCGGCGTGCGGAAGCTCATCGCCACCAGCACGGGGCCGAAGATTTCAGCCTGTGCCACGGCGGCGGAAGTGGACGCGCCCGTGATCAGGGTCGGCGGGAACCACGAACCGTCCGCCGGCAATTCGCACGCGGGCTGCCATACGTCGCAGCCTTCGGCACGGGCCGAATCGACCAGCGCAGCGATGCGCTGGCGCTGCACGGGGTCGACCAGCGCGCCCACGTCCATCGATTTGTCCAGGGGCGAGCCGAGACGCAGGTTTTCCATGCGGGCGCGTACCTTGTTCAGGAAACGCTCCTGGATCGATTCCTGCACCAGCAGGCGCGAGCCGGCGCAGCACACTTGTCCCTGGTTGAACCAGATCGAGTCGACCAGGCCTTCCACGGCGCCGTCCAGGTCCGCGTCTTCGAAGACGATGAACGGCGACTTGCCGCCCAATTCGAGGGACAGCTTCTTGCCGCTGCCGGCCGTCGCCTCGCGAATCAAACGGCCCACTTCCGTGGAACCCGTAAACGCGATCTTGTCGACGCCAGGATGGTTGACGATGGCCGAGCCCACGCGACCATCGCCCGTGACGATGTTGACCACGCCGGCCGGCACGCCCGCCTGCACGCACAGTTCGGCGAACAGCATGGCGGTCAGCGAGGTGAATTCGGCCGGTTTGAAGACCACCGTGTTACCCGCGGCCAGGGCCGGGGCGATTTTCCACGACAGCATCAGCAGGGGGAAATTCCACGGCACGATCTGGCCCACCACGCCCACGGCGCGGTAGTCGGCGAATTCTTCCGACTGCAGCTGCGCCCAGCCGGCGTGATGGTAGAAATGGCGCGCGGCCAGCGGCAGGTCGATATCGCGCGTTTCGCGGATGGTCTTGCCGTTGTCCAGGGTTTCCAGCACGGCGAACAGGCGCGAATGCTTTTGCAGCAGGCGGGCCAGCGCGTACATGACTTTGGCGCGGCCGTGACCACCCATGCCTTGCCATACGGGCAGCGCGCGGCGCGCCGCTTCCACGGCGCGTTCCACGTCAGCATCCGTGGCTTGCGTCAGCTCGGCCAGTTGCGTGCCGTCGGCTGGGTTGGTCGAGGCGAACAGCTCGGCCGGCTCGCTCCAGGCATTGTCGATGAACAGACCGAATTTGCGCTGGTGGCCAGCTAGCCACGCCTGCGCTTCTTTTTGACTTTCGGGAGCAGGGCCGTAGTCCATAGTATTGAGAATCTCGTTAATTGTTGGCATGACGATTGTTCTTTAAGGTTGTGCGTGACGATGATTGGCCGAGTAGCTGCCGGTGACGTAGTGCTCGAGCTGGCGCTCGATGTCGGTCAGCAGGCTGGAAGCGCCGATGCGGAACAGGTGCGGCTGCAGCCATTCGTTGCCCAGCTCTTCCTTCATCAGGGTCAGGTATTGCAGCGCGCTCTTGGCCGAGCTGACGCCGCCGGCCGGCTTGAAGCCCACCTGGAAACCCGTCTGCTCGTGGTATTCGCGGATCGTACGCACCATCGTCAGGGCCACGGGGATGGTGGCGTTCACGCCTTCCTTGCCGGTGGAAGTCTTGATGAAATCGGCGCCGGCCATCATGCAGACCCACGATGCCTTGGCCACGTTTTCCATCGTCAGCAAGTCGCCCGTGGCAAGAATCGCCTTCACGTGCGCTTCGCCGCAAGCCTTGCGGTAGGCCAGCATTTCGTCGTACAGCACTTGCCAGTTGCCGTTCAGGACGTGCTGGCGCGTGATGACGATATCGATTTCCGAGGCGCCCGCGGCGACCGACAGTTCGATCTCGCGCAGCTTCGTTTCCATGCTCGTCAAGCCGGCGGGGAAACCCGTCGACACGGCGGCGATGGGCAAGCGGCCCTGGATGACTTTCACGGCCGGCTGGATCATCTCGTGGTACACGCACACGGCGCCGGTACTCAGTTCCGTCAGGCCCAGTGCCTCCATCAGGTCAGCGCGCAGCGGGCGCATGGCCTTCATGCACAGGCGTTCCACGCGGCCCGGCGTATCGTCGCCGCCCAGGGTGGTCAGGTCGATCATCTGGATGGCTTTCACCAGCCAGGCGGCCTGGTATTCCTTTTTCACCGTACGGCGGTTCGCCAGGCTGGCCGCGCGGCGGTCCGTCGCGGCGCGGTTGACGCGGATCTGGTTGATCCAGCCCAGATCGAGGCCAACGGCCTCGTTACGCTTGAATTCGGGGTGCATGAGTGTCATAACAAGCTGGTTCCATTAGCAAGTGGTGGTACGCCAAGGTGCTTGGCGAGGGTTTGGCCAATATCGGAGAACGTCTCGGAAATGCCCAGTGCGCGCGGGGCGACGCCGGGGCCGAAGAAGATCATCGGAATGTGTTCGCGGGTGTGGTCGGAGCCGTGCCAGGTAGGGTCGCAGCCATGGTCGGCGGTGATCACGACCAGGTCGCCTTCCTTCAGCTTGGCCATGAATTCCGGCAGGCGCGCATCCATTTCGCGCAGCGCGTCGGCATAGCCTTCAGTGTTGCGGCGGTGGCCGAAAGCCTGGTCGAAATCGACGAAGTTCACAAAAGTGAGCGACTTGTCCTGCACTTCATCGGCCGTCTTCAGCAGCGCTTCGAACAGCGCCATGTTGTCGACGCCCTTCACGACGCGCGAGATGCCCTGAGTGGCGAAAATATCGCTGATCTTGCCCAGGCCGACGACCTCGCCGCCCGCATCCTTGACGTGGTCGAGCAGGGTCTTGCTTGGCGGCGCGACGGCGTAGTCGTGGCGGTTGGAAGTGCGCGTGTAGTTGCCATTGCTGCCAGTGAACGGGCGGGCGATGACGCGGCCGATGTTGTACGGCTCGACCAGCTTGAAGGCCATTTCGCACACCTGGTACAGGCGTTCGAGGCCGAACGATTCTTCGTGCGCGGCGATCTGCATCACCGAGTCGCCCGAGGTATAGATAATCAGCTTGCCGGTGGCGACGTGCTCATCGCCATGCTTGTTGATGATGTCCGTGCCCGAGGCATGGCAGTCGCCGAGGAAGCCCGGCACTCCGGACATGGCTTTCAGCTTGTCGGTCAGGTCGGCCGGGAACGATGGCGTCGTGCGGGGGAAGTAGCCCCAGTCGAATTCGACGGGCACGCCGGCGATTTCCCAGTGGCCGCTCTGCGTGTCCTTGCCGGTGGAGCGCTCGCGCGCCGCGCCGTAGGCGCCGGTGAAACCGTCGCGCTGGTCGAAGCCCGTGGCCCATTCGCCGCTGGCCAGGTGCGCCGCGGCGCCCAGGCCCAGGCGTTCCATGTTCGGGAGTTTCAAGGTCTTGCCGCTTTTGGCGACAGTGCTGGCAATATGGCCAAAGGTATTGGCACCTGCGTCGCCATACTTGGCGGCGTCTGGCGTCGCGCCAAGGCCGAAGGAATCAAGCAGGAGGATAAATGCGCGTGACATGATAAGGCTCGCTTTGTGGATGATGCGGACAGTGTAGGCCGGATTTTCCCGGCCTGCCGCGCGGCAGCGCCGGTGGCCGGAGCGCCGCTACTGCATAAAAAAGTGCTTAGGCTTGCGGTTTTTCAGCGACTTTGGAGAGGAAAGCCAGGATCAGCTTGACCAGGTCTTTCGCGCCGATGGCCGCGTATTTCAGGGTCTGTTCGTGCGACAGGGCGAATGGCGACATGCCTTCGGCCAGGTTGGTGATGACGGACACGCCCACCACTTTCAGGTCGCAATGACGGGCCGACACCACTTCCGGCACCACCGACATGCCGACCGTGTCGGCGCCCAGGCGGGCCATCATGCGGATTTCCGCGGCCGTCTCGAAGTTCGGGCCAGGGTAGGCGACGAACACGCCTTCGTGCAGGGTGATGCCGTTCGTGGCGGCTGTGTCCTTGACCAGGTTGCGCAGGTCCGCATCGTAGGCGTTGGCCATGCTGAAGAAGCGCGGGCCGAAGCGGTCGTCGTTCGGGCCGACCATCGGCGTGCCTGGCAACAGGTTGATGTGGTCGCTGATGGCGACCAGGCTGCCGGCGTCCACTTCTGGGCGCAGGGAACCGGCGGCGTTGGTGACGAACAGCATTTCGCAGCCCAGCAGTTTCAGGGTGCGGATGGCGCTCGTCATGACGCCCATGCCATAGCCTTCATAGAAGTGGCCACGGCCCTTCATGCAGACGACGGCGACGCCCGACAGGGTGCCGACCACCAGTTCGCCGGCGTGGCCGTGCACGGTGCTGATCGGGAAGCCTGGCAATTCGTCAAAGCTGATGCTGACGGCGTCCGTCATCTGCTCGGCCAACACACCCAGGCCGGAGCCGAGGATCATCGCCACGCGCGGCTTGAAATTTGCAGGAGCGCGGGCACGGATGATTTCGGCGGCGTGGAAAGGGCTGTTGTTCGACATGGTTATCCTCTGATTGACTAATGATGATGGGTTGCTGCCTGCGCGGCCGTGCCCGGTGAAGGACTGCGGCCCAGGTATCGGCTAAGTATGGTGTTACAGGTATATCGAAATGCGTATTGCCACTATTTGCCGCCACTATGCATCAAACGGAATATGTATGGCAAATACCATTTTTCTTGCCCATTTATACAATTCAAATATAAATGGCCGACATTATAGTCCAGGCAAGCCCTGACCTGCCATGCCCCGAAAATGCATGCATACAAGCTCCATACGACCGCTTTTCGCGCACGCCTGACACGGGCTTGACATGGGCTTGACACATCAAAGACAAATGTTTACAGTAAAAGACAAATGTTTAAACCTTTAGCGAAAACCTTGTGACCGACACCAATAAAAAAGACCAGCTGTACACGCTGATCCGCAACAACCCCTTCATCTCGCAGCAAGACCTGGCGAGCGAACTGGGCTTGTCGCGCTCGGCCGTCGCCGGCCACATCGCCGGGTTGATCCGCGAGCGACGCCTGCTGGGACGCGCCTACGTGCTGCCCGACAGCCGTCCCGTGCTGTGCATAGGCGCCGCCAACCTCGACCGCAAGATGCGCACGCTGGCGACCTTGCAGATGGGCACCTCGAATCCCGTGCGCTCGGAAGAAGTGTTTGGCGGCGTCGGCCGCAACATCGCGGAAAACCTGGCCCGCCTGTCCATTCCCGTCGCCCTGCTGACGGCGCTGGGCGACGATGCGGCCGGCCACGCGCTGCAAACGCACGCGGAAGACGCGGGCATCGACATGCGCGGCAGCTTGCATTTGAGCAACACCAGCAGCGGCACCTATACGGCCGTGCTCGACGAACATGGCGAAATGCTGCTGGCGATGGCCAATATGCAACTCTACGAACAGCTGACGCCCGCCTTTTTGCACAGCCGCCAGCCGCAGCGCGCGGCCGCCGCCCTCACCGTCTGCGACCTGAACCTTGGCCACGACAGCGTGCAGGCGCTGCTGGCCGACGCGCGCCAGGACGCCGCCCATGCGACGCCGCTGGTCATCGTCGCCGTCTCGCAGCCGAAGATGGCGCACCTGCCGCAAGACCTGACGGGCTTGCATTTGCTGATACTCAACCGTGGCGAACTGGAAACGCGCGTGGCGCGGGCCTTGCCCACGGCATTCGAGGTGCGCGCCGCCTGCCGCGAAGTGCAGCGCCAGGGCGCGCGCCAGGTGATCGTCACCTGCGGCGGCGAAGGCGTGTACTTCACGGATGGTGACAGCCTGGACGCGCCTGTCGTGCATCTGGCCGCGCGCGAAGTGGACGCCGTCGACGTGACGGGCGCCGGCGACGCGTTTTCCGCCGCCGTCTGCTGGTCGCTCTACCACGACAGCAGCGATTTGAAACTGGCATGCCGGCGCGGCCTGAAACTGGCCGCCATGACCCTGGAATCGGCGGCCACCGTCTCCCCCCAGATTTCCGCCGGCGCGCTCGACAACATTGACGACGCCGACCTGGCGCCGCCCCCACCTACCCTCTTTCAACAGGACTGACATGACCCAATTACAGAATTTCCTCTTGTTCTCGCAAGAAGTGCTCGACGCGCGCGCCGCCGGCAAGGCCATCGTGGCGCTGGAATCGACCATCATTTCGCACGGCATGCCGTATCCGCAAAACGTGGAAATGGCGCGCGAAGTGGAGCAGATCATCCGTGACGGCGGCGCCGTGCCGGCCACCATCGCCATCATCGGCGGCAAGATCTGCGTGGGCTTGTCGCCCGAGCAACTGGAATTGCTGGGCACTTCGCCCGACGCCATGAAAGTCAGCCGCCGCGACCTGCCGTTCGTCCTGTCGCAGGGTAAATTGGGCGCCACCACCGTGGCCGCCACCATGATCTGCGCGGAACTGGCGGGTATTTCCGTGTTCGTCACGGGCGGCATCGGCGGCGTGCACCGCGGCGCCGAAACGAGCTTCGACATTTCCGCCGACTTGCAGGAACTGGCGCACACGTCCGTCGCCGTCGTCTGCGCAGGCGTGAAATCCATCCTCGACATCGGCCTGACCCTGGAATACCTGGAAACCCATGGCGTGCCCGTCATCAGCGTGGGCCAGGAAGGCTTCCCCGCCTTCTTCACGCGCGAAAGCGGTTTCAAGGCCGATTTCCGCCTCGATACGGCCGCCGAACAGGCTGCCTTCATCGGCACCAAGTGGCAACTGGGCTTGAAAGGCGGCGTGATCGTCAGCAACCCCGTGCCGGCCGCGCAAGCGATGCCCAAGGAAGAGATCGATGCCATCACCACGCAGGCGCTGCAGGAAGCCGATGCGGGCGGCGTGAAAGGCAAGCAAGTCACGCCATTCCTCTTGTCGCGCATCAAGCAGCTGACGGATGGCCGCAGCCTGGCGACGAATATCGCCCTGGTCAAGCACAATGCCCAGGTCGGCACGGCGCTGGCCATTGCCATGCAGGCAGTCGTGGCACGATAATAGGACTGCTGTAAAGAAAGCGCGCATGCCGGCAACCAGGCCTGCGCGCCGTTCCATCGCCTAGCACCACGCAACGCCAAGGAAAGCATGTCCATCGATCTGAAACAGTTAAAGTATTTTCTTGCCGTTGCCGAGGAGAAAAGCTTCAGCCGCGCCGCCGAGCGCCTGCATATCTCGCAGCCGCCCCTGAGCCAGCAGATCATGAAACTGGAAAGCGAACTGGGCGTACGCCTGTTTGCGCGCACCACGCGCACGTTCGAGCTGACCGTGGCGGGCAAGGCGCTGATGAACGAGGCTGCCGACCTGCTGGCCAAGATGCGCATGACCATCGACACCATCCGCCAGATCGACCGCGGCGAAGTGGGCCGCTTGCGCGTGGGCATCGTTGGCTCGGCCATGTGGGGCCCCATCCCCAGCCTGCTGGAAGAATTCCAGACCAAATTTCCCCGCGTCAGCTGGACCATCCATGAATTTGGTCCCACGGTGCAATACGAAGCCTTGCGCGCCAAGCAAATCGACGTGGGCTTCTGGCGCGAACCCAAGCTCAACGATGACGACTTGCGTCACGACAATTTACGCCAGGAACTGTGTTTCCGCGAAAACGTCTGCGTGGCCGTCAATGAACACCACCCGCTGGCAAAAAACACGTCCATCGAACTGATCGACATCGCCCACGAACCGATGCTGACCCTGAACCTCGACAAATCCGCGTTTCCCCGCTACCTAGTGCAATGCTGCATCAATGCCGGCTTCGAACCCGTGATCTTTCAGGAAGCGAGCGAACCGCAAACCCTGCTGGCCATGGTGGGCGCGGGCCTGGGCGTGACCCTGGTGCCGGAAACGACAAGCCGCATCGGCTGGCCCGGCGTGGTGTTTCTGCCGATCAAGACCAATCCGCCGTCGGCCAACCTGTATATCAGCTACACCACGCTGGACGACGCGCCCGTCGTACGGGCCTTCTTGAATATCCTGAATCCCCCCGCCGCCTGAAGCCGCAATTTATATGGCTTTCATATAAATAACTAAACAAAAACGTATTTGTCATACATATCTGGCATGATGCATAGTGATTCGGACGCCCATCGCGGCGCCGGTCCCGTGCTTGCCCTGCCCGTCAACTGACGGCGCATCCCAGCCCGCTCCGGCAGCCCCCTTCGATGTTGTACGTATAAAAGACACGGGGTCGACTGTTGCATGAGCATCACATTGTCGACATAAAAGCACACGAGGTCAGCAATGATCTTGTGCAATACAGTGCAATGTTGATAAGGAATTATCACCTCGTGCATCAAAAACAGGCTAAATCGGCCCCAAATTATATGTTTCACCTATAAAAAATATACAATATCGATCTTCCAGGAGCCAATTCATGAAACTTACACAATTTAGTTTGACGATCGCAGCCGTATTTCTGACTGCTCAAGCGTCCGCGGCTACCCCAAAACTGGGTGTCGTGTATGACGCGGGCGGCAAGTTCGACAAGTCGTTCAACCAATCCGCTTTCGAAGGCGCCTCGCGCTTCAAAAAAGACACGGGCATTTCCTTCATCGAAGTGCAAGCCTCCAGCGATACGCAAGCCGAGCAAGTCATGCGCGGCCTGGCCCGCAAGAAACTCGACATGATCGCCGCCATCGGCTTTGCGCAAACGCAAGCCGTGCAAAAGGTCGCCAAGGAATTCCCGAACGTGAAATTCGTGCTGATCGACGGCCAGGCCGCCGGCAGCAACGTCAATTCCGTCGTCTTCAAGGAAGAAGAAGGCTCCTACCTGGTGGGCGTGGCTGCGGCCATGGCCAGCAAGAGCAAGAAGGTCGGCTTCATCGGCGGCATCGATATTCCCCTGATCCGCAACTTCGCCTGCGGCTACGCGCAAGGCGTCAAGGCCGTCAATACGAAGGCGGAAATCACGCAAAACATGGTCGGCACCACGTCCGGCGCCTGGAATGACCCGGCCAAGGGCGGCGAACTGGCCCGCTCGCAATTCGAGCGCGGTGTCGATGTCGTCTTCGCCGTCGCTGGCGGCAGCGGCATGGGTACCCTGCAAATGGCCAAGGAAAAAGGCAAGCTGGCCATCGGCGTCGATTCGAACCAGAACCACCTGTATCCAGGCAGCATCCTGACCTCGATGGTCAAGCGCGTCGACAACACCGTCTACGACAGCTTCATGCAAGTCAAGAACGGCACCTGGAAGGGCGGCGTCAGCTATAAAGGCTTGAAAGAAGGCGGCGTGGATTGGGCGCTCGACGCGAACAACCGCAAGCTGATTACGCCGGAAATCGAAAAGCGCGTGTTGGGTGCGCGTAAGGACATTATCGATGGCAAGATCAAAGTGATCGATTACCGCGTCGGCAGCAGCTGCCCGGTTTAATTTTTCTCCGTATCTTTTAGCGCGCCGCCGGGGCCAGTCTCCGCGCGGCGCGTTTCCATGAAACTATCCAGTTATGAACCTATGCAGCCAGCAGTAGAATTTCGCAGCATTTCCAAGCAATTTGGACATGTGAAGGCGAACGCCGACGTCAGCTTCTCCATCGCCAAGGGCAGTATCCATGGCCTGGTGGGAGAGAATGGCGCCGGCAAATCGACCTTGATGAGCATCCTGTACGGGTATTACCGTGCCGACGGCGGAGAAATCTTGCTCGACGGAAAAGTACAGCCGATCCGCAACAGCCAGGAAGCGATCAACCTCGGCATCGGCATGGTGCACCAGCACTTCATGCTGGTCGAGAACTTCACCGTCCTCGACAATATCATGCTGGGCACGGAAGGCGGTTTTCGCCTGGCCAGCCACCGGACGGAAGCGGAAGCGAAGTTGCGCGAGATTTGCGCCCGCTACCGCCTCGACGTCGACCCGCTGGCAAAGATCGAAGACCTCTCCGTCGGCGCGCAGCAGCGCGTGGAAATCCTCAAGCAGATTTACCGCAGCGCCAATATCCTGATCCTCGACGAGCCGACAGCCGTGCTGACGGCCCAGGAAACGGCTTCGCTGTTTGAAATCTTGCGCCTGTTCAAGGAACAAGGCAAGACCATCATCTTGATCACGCACAAGCTGCAAGAGATCCTGGAAATCACCGACAACGTCACCGTCATGCGCGGCGGCACGGTGGTGGGCGCCGTGGCGACCGCCGGCACCTCGAAAGAGGAACTGGCCAACATGATGGTCGGCCGCCCCATCCAGAGCCACTTGCCGCGCGCGCCCTACAATCCGGGCGCCACGGTGCTGGAAGTTGACGGTTTGCAACTGGCTGACGACCAGCAAGTCAAATTGCTGGCCGACATAGGTTTTAATCTGCGCGCCGGCGAAATCGTCGCCATCGCGGGCGTGTCGGGCAATGGCCAGAGCGAACTGCTGGAAATCCTGTCCGGCATGCGTTTGCCGACGTCGGGCAAGCTGCGCTTCCTGGACAAGGACTTGCCGTTTGCCAAGCGTCACGATGCCGACGGCTTGCCGCTGGCCTTCCGCGAGCTTGGCATCGCCCACATTCCGGAAGACCGCTTGCGCGATGGCGTGGTGAAAAATTTTTCCGTCATGCAAAACACCATCCTCGGTTACCAGGATCGCCTGAAAAACCGCTGGGGCCTGTTCAACTTCAAGGCCATCGGCGCCCGCTGCGCGCAATTGCTGAAAACTTTCGACGTGCGCCCGGCCAATCCGGACTTGCGCATCGGCTTGTTGTCGGGCGGTAACCAGCAAAAGGTGGTGATCGCACGCGAAGTGCTGGCCAAGCCGAAACTGATGCTGGTGGGCCAGCCCACGCGCGGCGTCGACATCGGCACCATCGAAAGCATCCATACGCAATTGCTGGCCCTGCGCGACGCGGGCGTGGCGATCCTGCTGGTGTCCGTCGAACTGGAAGAAGTGCGGGCGCTGGCCGACCGCATTCTCGTCATGTGCGGCGGACGCATCACCGGCGAACTGAAAATTGAAGAATTCGATACCACCCGCATCGGTCTGTTGATGGGGGGAATGCATAAATCATGAATAACGACTTGCCACGCTGGGCGACAGCCTTTGTCATGCCCATGTTAAACCTGCTGTCGGCCTTGCTGGTCGCAGCCCTGGTGATTTATATGCTGGGCGAAGACCCGGCCGAATCGCTGTCGATCCTCGTCCACAGCGCCATCCTCAATCCGGAAGGCTTGAGCTATACCCTGTTCTACGCCAGCACCTTCATCTTCACGGGCCTGTCGGTCTCCGTGGCGATGCAGGCTGGCCTGTTCAATATCGGTTCCGAAGGCCAGATGTATATCGGCGGCCTGGGCCTCACTGTCGCCATGCTGGCCTTCGACCAGACCCTGCCCGCCTGGCTGCTGATTCCGGCCGCCATGATCGGCGCGGCCCTGTTCGGCGCGCTGTGGGGTTTCCTGCCCGGCTACCTGCAGGCGAAGCGCGGCAGCCATATCGTCGTCACCACCATCATGTTCAACTTCATCGCCGCCAGCCTGATGAACTTCGTGATCGTGAAATACCTGATCCCGCCAGGCGAGCAGAACACGGCCAGCCGCGTGTTTGCGGAAAGCGGCGAAATGCCGCGCCTGTCCACCTGGTTCCCGTCGCTGGGCGACACCCCGCTGAACATCAGCTTTATTTTGGCGATCGCCGCGCTGGTGATTTACGGCGTGATGGTCTGGCGCTCGTCGTGGGGCTTCAAACTGCGCGCCACGGGTCTCAACAAGCACGCGGCCCACTATGCGGGCGTGTCGATCAGCAAGATGATCATCATCGTCATGCTGATCTCCGGCGCGCTGGCGGGCTTGGGTTCCGTCAATTCCATCATGGGTTCGACGCATTATCTGTCGCTCAATTTCGTCGGCGGCGCCGGCTTCATCGGCATCGCCATCGCCCTGATGGGCCGCCAGCATCCGGTCGGTATCTTCCTGTCGGCCGTGCTGTTCGGCGCGCTGATACAGGGTGGTTTCGATTTGTCGCTGGAAAAACCGAATATCCCGACGGAAACTTTCATTTTCATCCAGGGCTTGATCATCCTGTTCTGCGGCGCCATGGAAAACTTCTACGCACCGGCCATTTCCGCCCTGCTCAAGCGCACCAAAGGCTAACACCATGACACTCGACGACTTTCAATTCGCCAGCATCCTGGTATCGACCGTGCGCAATGCGCCCGTCCTGATCTTTGCCGCCATGGCCGGCCTGTTTGCCGAACGCAGCGGCATGATCGACATCGGCCTGGAAGGCAAGATCCTGGCCAGCGCCTTCGCGTCCGCCGCCGTGGCCTACACGACGCAAAACCCGTATTACGGCATGGCTGCCGGCATGCTCGTCTGCGTCGCCCTAGCCCTGTTGCAAGCCTATGTCAGCATCACGCAAAAGGGCAATCAGCTGGTAGCCGGCATGGCGATCAATATCGCCATGAGCGGACTGACGTTTGTTCTGGCGCAATTCTTCTTCCAGCAAGGCGGCCGCACGCCCGACCTCGGTTCGGCGCGGCTGTTCGACGTGGTCTTGCCGGGTACGCAATACGTGGAACATATCCCCTTCATCGGCTGGGTGTACGCCCACCTGATCGGCGGCCATTCCATCCTCGTCTACGTGGCATTCCTGCTGATTCCGCTCGTGCACTGGCTGCTGTACCACACGCGTTTCGGCCTGCGCCTGCGTGCCTGCGGCGAAAATCCGCACGCGGCCGACTCGGCCGGCGTCAGCGTGGAAGCGACGCGCTACCTCGCCATGCTGGTGGCTGGCATCCTGTGCTCGTTCTCGGGCGCATACCTTGCCATCGTGCAAAGCGGCTTCTTCCTGCGCGACATGTCGGCCGGCGCCGGCTACCTGGCCCTGACGGCCATGGTGTTCGGCAACTGGCGCCCCGTCTACACCTTCCTCGGCTGCCTGATGTTCGGCTTCTTTGCCGCCATCCAGATCCAGATTGAAGGCGTGGACTTGCCCGTCGTGGGCCGCATCCCCGGCTCGCTGATCCAGATGGTGCCGTACGTGGTCACCGTGATCGTGCTGGCGGGCTTGATGGCGAAATCCATCGCGCCGAAGGCCATCGGTATCCCGTTCGTCAAATCGCGTTAATCGCCCACAACACCGGAAAGCGATCACGCTTTCCGGTGCATTTTCCATCCTGCCTCGTTCTGAGAGCTCAGGAACACAAGTGTCGTTCCATACCTGGCGTGCGGTCCTTAAACCTGGGCACCATCCTTCTCGAATAATGATTCATGAACTTGCCCTGCAACCAGGTGGACGACACGGCTCGCCATTTTGATGGTTTCCGGTCGGTGCGCCACCATGATACGTGTCAGGTTCATCTTGTTTATCGCCAGATTGACCTTGTATTCATTTGCAATGTCGAGATGACTGGTAGCTTCGTCGAGCGCCAATATTTTGGGTTGCTTATACAATGCTCTGGCCAGCAAAATACGCTGTTTCTGCCCTCCTGACAAACTGCTGCCCATATCACCGACCAGTGTTTGATATCCCATGGGCATTCTCGCTATTTCTTCATGTATGGCAGCAAGTTTCGCGCACTCTTCGACCGCAGCATACGACATGCTCGTATCAAAAAAACTGATGTTCTCCATGATGGATCCGGCAAGCAACACATCGTCTTGCATCACGGTGCCCACCAGTGTTCGATAGGCCCTCAGCCCGATCTTCTGAATTGGAATATTGTCGATCAGCACTTCACCAGATGACGGCAACAGCAGACCAGTGATGATTTTGCACATGGTTGTCTTCCCGCAGCCACTTGCTCCAACCAAGGCGACACTTTGGCCGGCCGGTATGTGCAAGTTAACGTCCTTCAAGACCCATGGTTCACCTTCTGCGTAGCGGAAACTCACATTTTTCAATGTAATGGCGGGTTGAATGCCCGTTGTATCCAGCTCGAAATCCATTTCAGGCTCCACCGGTTCGAGCACAATATCGGCCAGACGCTCTGCATGCATACCTAGCATTCTGAAGTTGACAAAGACATCGATCAAGCTGAAGACACGACTGGAAAATGTGCTGGAATAACTGACGAAGGCCATGAGCATACCCACCGTCATGCTCCCCCCCATGACGGCCATTGCGCCCAAATAAAGCAGACTCAACCCTTGTACTCCAGAAATCAAACCATTGCCAACCTTGAATACAATGCCAAGTTTTTGGGTCTTGATATCTCTATTGATAACATCAAGTTTTAAATTACGCCAATATGCGCCACGTTCGGATTCACGTCCGAATAGCTTCAACGGAGTGATTGCACGTATGGTTTCCAGAAAGTGCGTATTTTCTTTTGAAGAAAGTAGAATCCGCTCCAAAGAAGCTTCGCGCAGGGGTTGATAAAATACCCACCGCAACAGTGCGTAACATAATGCGGCGATGACAACGATCGCTGTCAAACGTGGGCTATACATGATCATGATGATCAGGGCAAACGAGGCCATCAACCCATCGATAACACTTTCAACAAAAATATTGGTCAACGTAGATTGAATCGCACTCATGCTCGAAAAACGCGACACTACATCACCGACATGCCTTTTTTCAAAATAGGAAATGGGCAGCCGTGTCAGGTGGGCGAACACTCTATTCCCCCATTGAAAACCAATGTCTATGCTCCAACGCATCAGAAACCAGCTGCGGGCCAGTCCAATCGCAGTCTGCGTCAACAGTAGTAAGGAAAAGCCAAGAACCAGAATTTGCAAAAGATCTTTATCACCAGCAACTATCACTTCGTCAATCACAAATTGGTTGAAAAGTGGCATTACAATCGCAAATAATTCAAGTGTAATTGCGAGTAAGAAAATTTGTATCAAAGCCCGACGCAAACCGGAAATTCTTCCAGTCAATGCACGAATGGATATCTTTTTCTCTTCCTGCTTTACTTCAAACGCATCGTTTGGCGTCAATTCCAGGGCTACGCCAGTGAAATTCTTCGATACCTCATCTATCGAAACAACTCTTTCCCCAATTGCAGGATCAATGATTTTTATAAGCAATTTACCGAAAAATTTTCGTTTGACACTTTTCAAAACGACAAAATGATTCAAATTCCAATGCAAAATGGCGGGACATTTCAGTTCTGCAAGCTGATCCAACTCCAAGCGCAGGGGACGCGCAGCCATGTGCATCGCTCCCGCATATCGTACGAGTTGCGCTAAGGTTGTCCCCTTCAGGCTTATCGAAAACTTTCGGCGCAACTCAGGCAAGCCGACGTGATAGCCAAAATAATTACAAATCATGGCCAGACTAGCAATGCCACATTCGCTTTTTTCAGTTTGGAGTATAGTTTTCATCAAGTCTATATTTTCGTTTGGCTGCTTCTTTATGATGATTAACCATTCAAACGTGTCAACAATGGTTCAGCGATCCACTCCCATATCTGCCGTTTGTCCTGAATAATGTCCGCTTCCAGCGCCATACCTGGTCGCAAGGACTGCCTCTTCCCATTAACCAGGATATAGGAACGTGCCAGCCTTACCTTAATGCGGTAAAGAGCTTCATTGCTGTTAGAACCTGGCAAGCTCCTTTCCGAGTTACTTAAAATTGTGCTGGCCAGGTTCACTGGTAATTCAGTTGGAGCAAACGGCGTGTTGCTGACACCTGTAATGACGCCAGTCTGAAGGCCAAATTTTTGATAAGGGTACGCTTGCAGACGCATTAATACATCCTGTCCGACGGCAACAAAACCAGTTGTCCGGCTCGGAGCATACAAGTGGACTTCAAGTCCGTCAGCATCTGTCTGTGGTTCGGTGGCATCGGGTACGAGTGTCGCAAGTGCCTGCCCACCACTCACGGTCTGTCCTGCCTGATAGGTAATCGTGGTAATTGTCCCGCTGCTGGGGGCGGTGATGAAATTTAATTTTCGATTCTCATTCTCTGCCGCCTCCTGACTAATACTGGCAACAGCACGATCCAATTGCACTAGTTGACCGGTGAGCTCTCCCGCCAGATTCGTACGCTCTGCATCCAAAGCGTAATTCCTGGCTGCCTGCTGAGCCTTTGTTCGCTGCAGACTGCTCAATCGACTTGAGTAATCAATCAACTCTACCTGCTTCTGCTGAACTTGCGCGTCGGAGACATAGCCACTACGCTGCAACGTTTCGTACTTCGCAACGCTTGACTTCGCCAACTCTTCACGTCGTCCCGCCAGCTCCAATTCCACGTTCAATTGACTAATTTCACTGGCTAAAATTCGCTGCCGTTCGTCAATTTGCTGGCCTTTTTCCTTTATTCTCGTAATAAGAACGCGTCGTTCCGCATCCAGCGTCTGCCGTCGGACCGCCAACTGTTGCGCGATCAACCCTGTGATTTCCCCATCACCCGCCTGCCGGGCTGTTGACAATTCAAACAGAGGATCGCCGATCTGTACATGCTGCCCTTCCTTCACAAAATTTTTTGTCAGAACACCTGCAGCAAGTGCGGCAATTCCAAGGCTGCCACCCTGAGGAACAATAATACCAACGACGCGATTTTTTTTTGTAAAGCTACCAAAAGAAATAAACAGAATCAGCAACAGGCCTACGATAAAAGCAATCCCCGCCACCAGCCAGCGTGAAACGGGCTGCGCCAGACTGATGGCTCCGGCCCACTGGCTGCTTCTCGATAGGTGAACTTCCGGTCGGAACAATGGAAGCGGTTGCGATTCCTCATTTTTTGCGGGTGGCACTGTGGCGTCTATCTTCGTTTCCAGAGGCATGTCATGTATGTTCATTGATACCTATACCTTGAAGTCCATTCCCGGACATAAAGCGAATTTCTGATGAGGTTAAACATGCATAAAGCCTGACGGTATTATTTCTGTTCACTCATACTGCGCAGTAAGACATGTATGTGTCTGAGATACATGACCATATTGTTATGTGATCATCAAGCTATCTCACATGGTTAATTCGACAATAAAAATTGTCGACTTTTAGTAGCTTATCCACGGCTGTTTTGGCACAGTTTTCCTCACACTATCAACGGATCAACGGAAAATAATTGTAGCCGATTTTTTCCACTTCAATTGAATTCTATTGATTTTTCTAAAAAATCAACTTACATTAGATCAGCGTCAGATGAAACAACGCCATGATGCAACGTGAAAATAATTCATATTTTTAACGTGCACCATGATTCTATCCAAATATTTCGTTTTGATATGTTTCTTAACGAATACCCTCCATATTGGAGAAAACTTTCCAGTTCATCCTGGAATGTCAATTCATCTTTGAAAGGCAGTATTCATGCGTATTTTAAATATTCAAGAATTAGAAGCCGTTGCCGGTGCCGGCTCTAGCGACGAAGGCTGGTGGGATTTGACGGAAGATGAACGCCAACGCATCCTGGCCGATGAAGCAGCAGCAGAAGCTGCACAAAATCGCCTGCCCGATTATCAAGCCGGTGCAGGTGGCGGTGCTGGAGACACTGGCGGCGGCGGCTACTCTGATGGCAGCTATTACAGGGATTTGTGGGATATGCAGTTTTAAATTATCATCATCAATCTGAGAAGTAAATATTTATAGATGCAGGAATGGAAGGAAGGGATAAATACCCTCCTTCCGTTTTACAAAACAAGCAATAAAATTAACATTATTTGATATGTAATTTTAAATTCAATATTTTCATGATAAATAATTTTTTAGAAAATATTCTACCAAAATCTTCTTTTGTTGAATTTTCCGCACAAAAACTCACCTCGGCGAAAATAGTCTGGAGCAATCCCTACGGAATATCACCACCTGACCTTGATGAACATGCTTTTTATATTCCTATTGATGGTGATCATCCCTCTGCCTCGTCTGCGAAAGACATCAAGCTATTTCTTGGCGAAAGATATGGCGGCGTAGGTGTAACTTCAAATGGGGGGGGAGCCCGATGTGGCTTGAGAAACAGCATTCAAATTAAAGGAATAGGCAAAAATCCCTTGGCGGGAAGTGCCACGTCTTTCTGGCATTCCTATGGTGGCGAATCTCTGGCCGGCGGGATCAGGGAAGCCATCTGGAGCGAGATAAGCCACAGCGCGCTACCTCACGGCGCCGTCAGGATACACGGCCTCATTGATACCGGCACCCGGGTTCCAGCCTTTTCGTCAGCGGAAGGGACTTCAGAAACAACCCGTCGAGGACTTACTATCCGTGAGGCGGCACTGAGACCCGGCCATTTTGTCCGATCACTTTACTTTTCGCGCCATGATGAGGCGAGACATGGCATGGTGTCGGATGCAGAAAGAACCCGGGCCGCAGTAGTGGCCTTGGCGCAAGCAAGTGACGCAGCCCCTTTCCTGAGCAATTCAAACCACCAGCTGAATAGCTTGCTAATCGCCATGGTTGAACGTTTTGCCGATCAACATGCGGCAGCAACGGCAAAACGCCTGTCACATGGCTTGCAATCTCCGTCCAACATGTGCATGGATGGACGTTGGATTGATTTTGGCACTGCATCAAGCGTTTCAGATTATGGGAAGATCATAGTCGCCAAACATGGGGTTCCTTTTGGCGAAGATAGTCAAATTAAAAATACCATAAATGAAATAGTTCTTTCCATCCAAAGGTATTTGCCTAACGAGAAGAAGAGATTCTTGGTTCCCCCAAACGATATTCTCTCCATTTTCTCAAAAAAGCTTTCTGATAGCATTCAGCTGGAATTTTTAAAACTAACTGGCATACCCGCATGGGATTTACTATCCATTGACAATCATCTAACAAAATCTGCTTTTTCTTGTTTTAAAAAAATAATACTCAAGGGAAATTCCGAACCGTTCAAGCTGTATCCTGCTTGCGCCGGGCAAGATGCTCTCATGCCAGAGAAAATGGGCAGTTACAGCCTGAACTCTTTAATTCGATTGATCAGCCTATGCAAAAATAAACAACAAGCTGAAATTTCTCTTTTCCCAGAATTAAATGACATCCGCCTGCTACATGAATTCATAGATTCATATTGGAATCTGCGTGATGCCTGTCTATTCAAGAAAAACCCTGCCGAAAGGAATTCCGCTCACCTTTTTATCAAGATTAATTCACTCAGGATAAATCAGGGAACCCCTGATTTATACAGGCATACACTCGACAGAACAATCGATATGCATGTTGCATCTGGCCTGGATAGCAAAGATTTCATCAATAACATCATCAATAAAAACAAAATCTCTCTATCCGACCCAATAGACGGAAATATAGACTTAAGTGCATGGATTGGCGAGGGTTCAATCTTCTCGGAGACTATGGCTCCCTTACTCGTGAAAAATGTCGATCAAGAAAATAAATTAATCAATTATTTTCAAAATCGCACATCCAATGACGATGAAAAAAATTTGATGAAAAAATTATGCGAAACAGTTTTTTGAGAGTGTATGACAGACCTGCACAGAAGATACAAGAAACAGCTGAAATTCTGGGCCACATCATTATCATCATGAAGAACAACCCTGCCTATGCTAATAGGGAAATTTCTTATTTATCAAACAACTTACTCAATGCAATATTGCAGAAAAATATAAAAATTTACTTCAATATTGAAGGATTTCCCGTTGGGTATATTGCATGGGCATACCTGGACAGTTCAACAGAACTACGCATCATGAAAACAAACAATGCCAATATCAGCGCGGAAGAGTGGAATTGTGGAAATTCATTATGGATCATGGATTTTCTGGCGCCGTCTGGAAATTTAATGTATATATTAAATGATTTACGCGATGATGTTTTCCTTGCCGAGAAAAAAATTCGTTACTTCAGAATAAGGAACGAAGAACGAATTTACAAAGAAATAACCCGAAATAGAAAAAATTACTTTTTCCTCGCACCGTCGCGTGGAATCGGATCCTGTACTTGCGGGAAGTCCGACTGCCCTGCATTCAAAAATCTTATTTAGCTAGAACTGTGCATTTCCAAAAGTTTTTCCAATGAGAAATATACGGGTATGTCCAAATGGCAGGCCATGCTGACCATCTGTTCCGCCCCCTGTGATGGCCCACCGATGCGCAGCACGGCATCGCAATGGCTCAATAAACGCGTCGCATGCGCGTGGAATAATTCCTCATACACGGCATCGCCCACCCGGGTAGAACCGGCCAGCGCCAGCATGGGCAAGGCCAGCCATTCACCGAGCACGGGCATGTGTCCCTTGGCATACAGCGGCAGGCAGACGGCTTGCATGGCGTCCACATTGCGCTGCATCAAGACGGGGTCGTCGCCCGTGCCGGACCGATACGGGCCAGCTACTAAAATCTGCAAGCCCCGTCGCATCTCTTGCGCTGGCGGCATCAAGTGCAACTGCGCATGCTGCAGCAGCATGATGGTCTTGCCGTCGCAGATGCGGCCATCGGCCACCATCTGCAGCGCTTGCGCCAGGGACAGTTCCAGCACTTCGATATCCTCGCCCTCGTGCGCCAGGCCACCGCCATCGCCGATGCGGCTGGCCGGATCGTATTCGGCCACAAAGAAATGCAGGCGCTCCGTCACGGAACCGGGGCTCATGAAAGCCTCGAACACTTTATGCACGGCGCCCACCGCATAGCCCGTTTCTTCTTCCACTTCGGCGCGGATGCGCTGTTCCGCGCTGGCCTCTTCCAGCAAGCCGGCCGCCGATTCGATGAGGAAGCCATCGTGGCCTTCGCGGTAGGTGGGAAAGCGGAACTGGCGGATCAAAATCACCGTGCGTTTGACTTTGTTGTAGAGCAAGATGGTGGCGCCATCGCCCCGGTCATAGGTTTCCCGCGTCTGCGTCTGCCACTGCCCATCACGGCGCAGATAGTCGAACGTGGTTTTCTGCAATAAATACCAGTCGTGCGACAGGGTCTGCACGCCGTGGATGCGAACCCGTTCCTGCTTGCTATTTTCTTCGCGCATAGTGTCTCCTTGTGCTTGTATATGCTTGCCTTTGCCGACTTTATCATGCAAACTCGTGCAATATCAAGAAAATACAAGAAAATACATGCTGACACATCAACGCAAACAATACCTGCTGGACTTGCTCCAACGCGAAGGGCAGATCGTCGCCAAGGCCGTCAGCGATAGCCTGGGCTTGTCGGAAGACACGATACGCCGCGACCTGCGCGAACTGGCGAAAGAGGGTTTATTGGAGCGCGTACACGGCGGCGCCCTGCCCTTGCTGCCCCGTTCGCCCGCGCTGGCGCCGTTCGCGGGGCGCGAACAGATTGCGCTGGAAGCCAAGCCCGCCATCGGCCGCGCGGCGGGCGCCATGATACAAACGGGGCAGGTGGTATTTCTCGATGGCGGCACGACGGCAGTGCAACTGGCGCGCCAGCTGCCGCGCGAATTGCACGCCACCATCGTCACGCACAGTCCATCGATTGCCGTCGAGCTGGTCAACCACCCATCGATCGAGGTGCTGATGCTGGGCGGGCGCCTGTACAAGCACTCGATCGTGGGCGTCGGCGCGGCCACCGTGGAAGCCATCGGCCGCATCCGCGCCGACCTGTATTTCATGGGTGTGTCCAGCCTGCATCCACAAGCGGGCATCACTACGGGGGATCATGACGAAGCGTGCGTGAAACGCGCGCTGAGCGAAGCGTCCAGCCGCACCATCGTGCTGGCTTCACCGGAAAAGTTCAATACGGCCTCGCCGTTTCAAATCGTCCCCTTGAGCCAGGTCAACGACATCATCGTGCACCGCGACGTGGAAGACGCCCTGGTCGCGCCCTACCGCGAGATGGGAATCAGCATCACCCTGGCATGAAAAAAGCGGCCCGCAGGCCGCTTTCGCATGACACTTTACTGCGGCCAGATCGCCTGCAGCACGGCGGCCAGATGATAGCCCGCCTCGATCAGCTGCTGCTTCGCCAGCGCCGAACTGGGCACGGGATAATTGTCCGGCACGTTCAAGTTCCACACGTTGTAGACATCGCCCTTGCGGCTGGTCTGCTGCGTGGCCGGGCCGGCCACCACGTCCGTGAAGGCAATCTTTGACGCCGCCAGCGAGGCATCGGCCCATTGATACGGCCAGGTGGCGGGATCGCCAGTATTGCCGCTGACCACGGGCGCGCTGGCGATCACGGTGCGCGCGAACTGCTGCGGCGTGCGCGTGCTCAGGCGGCGCATGGCGTAATCGACGACGGTCGTGTCCCAATATGAATGCAGGGGCTTGGTGGGCGACTTCGGATACGCGCTGGAGGGCTTGGCCGCGCCATCCTCAACCGGCAGCGGCGCGGGAATCACGGCATCGGACAGCGCCGTCATCTTCGCATCGTCGAGCAGTAAGTCATTGCCGCCGCGCGCATTAAAAATGGTGACATCGTCAATCTGCGCCTGCGTGGCGGGCACGAAAAACTGGCCATCCTTGCCGACAAACGCATTGCCCACATGCAATGGCTGGTGGATATCGCCGACCAGGTGTGTGATCAAAATCAAAGCTTCGCGCTGGCTGAAGCCGTGCGGATTGCTGGCCGCATCATCCTTGCCTTGCAACACCAGGATCGCCTGCTTGAGCGTCTGCACGATATCGTCGTCGGCCGTGCCCACGCCATGGTCGTGGTAATGCGCGTTTTGAAAAGGCACGTTCGTGTAATGGTATTCGCCATGCTTGGGATTCGCCGCGACATAGGTCAACATTTCGGGCGATTGCGGACCGCAATACGTGCCCTTCACGCAATCGGGCCAGTTGGCGATCTTTTCCAGGCTTTCGCCGGGCAACAGCAATTTCTCCAGCCACGCCTGCGCCGCGCTACCCTTGAGCAACTGATCGGCGATGGCGCCCACGGCGCGGTGGCCGTCGTTGCCCCAGGCCAGCACATTGCCGGAGGAGAAAACCGCGCCCAGCGCCAGCACCGTCAACAGTTTTTTCATGTTCACTCCTTGCCTTGCGGCGCAGCCTTGGCCGGCTTCGGATATTGCTTGTTGATATCGATGGGCTGCGCATACGCCGAGCTCCACGTCTGCTCATGCAGCGCGGCAATACGCTGCGCCATGGCGTCGTTGCGCAGCACCACTTCCAGGTTGCGCGACAGGTCGAAATAGCCGCCCGCCCAGTTGCTCGTGCCGACCCAGGCCAGCTTGCCGTCGATGCTCATGGTCTTGCTGTGGATCACGCGCGCGAACGGGATGAAACCCGTCGACGCCGTGGGTATCGTCACGATGCGGATTTCCACGTTCGGCACCAGGGCCAGGCTTTTCAGGTAAGCGATGGCAGGCGCCTCCGTGTTCCAGGCGGAAACCATCAGCTTGATTTTCACGCCGCGCTGGGCGGCCGCGCGCACGGCGTTGTCGATCACGGCGTAATACGGCCGCGTGCGGTTCGGGCCGTAGGACAGGGGCGCGTAGTCGAGCAGCTGGATGCGCACTTCGCTTTTCGCTTCCGCCAGCAAGGCGGGCAAGCCCGTTTCCGAGTCACCCACGCCGGCTGGGTTGTAGGCATTCGGGCTGGCCAGCAGGAAGGCGTTTTGCGCGTAATTGGCCGGCACGATCTTGCTGTTGAGCACCGTGGCGCGGCTGCCTTGCGACGTCAATGCCTGGGCTTGCCAATCCTGCTCAAAAATCGCTTGCACCTGGCTCACCATGGCCGGCTCCGTGATCTTCAAGCCCGTCTCATGGATGTGCTCGAACGAGCGCCAGTCGAAATTCTGGCTGCCGATGTATGCCACCTGGCCATCGACGGCCAGGTATTTCGCGTGCACGATGCCATTGCCCGTGATTTTATTGAAGTCGATGAGGCGCATATCAAGGTTGGGTATCGCCTTGATCCGGTCGATGGTGGCCGCTTCCGACAGGCCCACGCCCTTCTGGTCCAGCAGGAAACGGATTTTCACGCCGCGCTGGCCCGCGGCCGTCAGGCTCGCCAGCACTTTTTCAAAGGCCGTGCCCGGCTTGCTGACGGCATAGAACTGGGCGATGACGATTTCTTTCTTGGCTGAATCAAACAGCTCGCTCCACACGGTGACGGGCTCGCGCAGGTCGGGATTCGTCAAGCTCGTTTCCACGGGCGAGGTGTGTACCAGCTCAAAGCCGGGAATCGTGAAATCGGCGTGGGCCGTGCCCGCGAACAGACTGGAGAGAACGACAGAAACAAATAAGCGACGCATGGTTATTCCTTGTAATGTTATTTGACACGCACGATGCGGCCGGCCGCCGTGGCGCTGCCAGCCGGCTTGCCGGCGCGCGCGCGGTCGATCAGGTAATTGCTGAAGGCGTCGATGTCGCGCACGCCCGTGTCCAGGCGGCGCGTGCCGGCCGCCAGCACGGTGAAGCGGTCGCCGCCACCAGCCAGGAAACTGTTGGCGGCGACTCGGTATTGTTGATTGTCTTCAAGAGGAATGCCATTCAGCATGATGCTGCCAGGCAGCACGCGCCGGCCTTGCGGCTGCGTGCTATCCCAACGGTAGCTAAAACCTTGGGACACTTGCAGCAGATTGCCCTCGCCGGCCTCTTCGCCCGGCCATTGCTGCTCGAGCAAGGTACGGATTTGCGCGCCGGAAAGACTCACGACAATCAGGGTATTGCCAAACGGCACCACGGCCTGGTTCTGGCCCACGTTCGTCATCAGGTCGGCGCCCGCTTCCAGGTCCTTGCGGATGCCGCCATTGTTCATCAGGCCAATTTGCGCGCCGGCTGCGCGCGCGCCGAACAAGGTGCTGTCGGCCACCAGGTCGCCCAGCGCGGAAGCGCCGCCGCCCTTGGTGCTGCGGCCCACGGTGGGCACGGCGATGGCGGCCACGGGACGCGACAATTCTTGCGCGCTGCGCTGCTTGACCGATTCCAGGTAGGCAGCCACGGCCGGGTCCGGCTCATACATGCCTGGCAGCATGACCACGTTTTGCGCGCTGACATCGATCACCGCATTCTTGACGGGATCGACCTTGAGCTTGATGCGCGTCAACATGTGTCCGCCCATCTGCGCTTGCGTCACCAGGCGGCCATCGACACGGCACAGATAGCCCTGGTGCGAATGGCCGCTGATAACCAGCTGAATCGCCGGGTCGAGACGTTTCACGACATCCACCACTTCGCCCTTCAGCTGGCTGCAATCTGGCTGGTCGACGGCTTCCTTGGTCTCGCCGCCCTGGTGCAGCAGCACGACGAACACGCCCACGCCCTGCGCGCGCAGTTGCGGCAAGGTGGCGTTGATGGCATCCGCTTCATCACCGAATTGCAAACCGGAAATGCCGGCGGCCGTCACCACGGACGGCGTATCTTTCAGCACGGCGCCGATCAAGCCCACCTTGACGCCATGCGCCTCTTCGATGCGGTAGGCGGGCAGCAAGGACTTGCCCGTCTGCGTGTCGATGACATTGGCCGCCATATAGGTATAGCTGGCGCCCTTGAAATCGGGGGTGAACTTGCACGCCTTGTCGGCGCGCGACGAGTCGCAACCGCCGCGCTGCTGGCGCAGCAATTCCGCCTTGCCCTGGTCAAATTCATGGTTGCCGACGGAACTGGCCTTCATGCCCAGCATGTTCATGGCGACGATGCTCGGTTCGTCGGCCCACAGCGCCGACATGGCGGGGCTGGCGCCGACCAGGTCGCCATTGCCGACAAAAATCAGCTGCGCGTCTTCGCGCCGCCACGCCGTCAATGCGCCGGACAAGGTATCGATGCCACCGGCCTGCACCGTCTTGCGCTCGGCATCGGCGACGCTCGTGTAGCTAAATTTGCTGCGGTCGAGATTGCCGTGAAAATCGTTCAGGGCGACCAGGTTGATATCGACGGGCGCCGCAGGATGCGTGGCGCAACCGGTCATCAACAGGGCAAGCATGAGCAGACGTGGCAACCTCGATGAAGGCCGGTGGAGGGAAAGGGATGGGATCATGCGGAGACTCCTGGACGGGGCGGCGCCAATGGCAAAGACGGTGAAAGATCCTTACCCATAAAAAAAACAGGCCCGAAGGCCTGTACTCTTGCTATCTCAGCCTGGTTGATACAACTCGACGCCGCCCTAACGGGCAGCGCGGAGTTGACAGCCATGCTTAGAAGTCGACGCGCAAGGTGACCGACGCGAAGCGCGGTGCACCCATGTAGTAGGTTGGTGCGCGACCTGCGAACGTACCGGCAGCCGTAACGATATCATTGGCGCCAATACCCGTACCGGAACTTGGGTTGCGGTACTCGCGGTTCAACAAATTCGATACGTTCAGGGTCAGCTTAGGATTCTTGAACATGCCGAAAGTTGGCAACTGATATGCCGCATCCAGGTCAACCAGGGTGTACGCTGGCACTTCCTCGTCGTTCACCAGCGTAGCGTATTGCGAGGCGGTGTAACGGGCTTTTACGCGAACATACCAGGCGTTGGTTTCATAAGAGGCGCTCAAGCCGGCTTTCAGCTTAGGCGACAGGGAGAAATTCTTGCCAGCGGTTGGTGCATAACCAACAATGGTTTTGCCATTGACGGTTTTGGCGACCACGGCCAGATCATCTTCCATCTTGGTCTTCAGGTAGCCGAGCGAACCATAAACCGACCAGCCGTTGATCGGCGTGTTGCCGACTTCCAGCTCAATACCTTTGTTACGCACTTTGCCTACGTTGGTCGTCAGGCTGGTCAGTGTGTTTGGATCGATTGCGGTTGCCTGGCGATCTTTGAAGTCCGTGTAGAAAGCGGTCAGCGAGGTCGAAATATCCTTGGTTTGATGACGGTAGCCAACGTCCAGGCTCCACGACACTTCAGGCTTGACGTCCTTGACGATGGTGGCAACACCATTCGTCACAGTCACGTACGGCGGATTGTTCGGTGCCAGCACGAAGTTGTTCGGCGCACGCATGTTCTTCGCCAGGCTGGCAAAGATCTGGTCGTCGTTGGTAACACGGTAACGCGCGCCCAATTGTGGCAACACGTCCGAGTACGTCTTCGACACGTTGTACGTGGTTTGCGAATTGCTGCCTTCGCTGGCGTTATTGGTGAAATCACGCTTGATGTATGGAGCGCGCACACCGATGTTAAGGTTCAGTTTGTTGTCCATCAAAGTGATGGTATCTTGCAGGAACGCTTGGTAAGCCGTGCTGATCGTCTCCCAATCGCGGTTTTGATACAAGGTGCCGTCCGGACGGGTAATCAGGTTGTTGCGCAGCCAGATATCCGGTGCGGAGCCATCTGCATTGACCAGTTGGCCAGGTGCCGTTTGACGGTGATTCGCACGCTCGTACCAGATGCCACCCAGAATCTGGTGATCGCCCACGTTATACGTGATCGAAGTCGTGACGCCAGGACGATGAGTACGGGTCAGACTGCCGCGATAGATCGATACGGTGTCGAGGCTGTCGCCGTCGCCGTTCACATCCTTGCTGGCGGCGATCTTGCCGGTGACAGGATTGAGGAAGCCGCCGGCTTCTTTCAGCGTATTTTGCTGCACGCCGCCGGTGCCGAAACCATACCAGTAGTAAGGCACGACTTTCAGATCCAGATCTTCGGCCAGACGGAATTTACCGATCGCCGACGCGATGACGTTCTCGAATGGGTTCAAGGCCAGCTTGTAGTAAGCGGCTGGCTGGCCGGTGCCTGCCTGTGGACCGGAAGCGCTTGCCTTGCCTGGGCTGAGTGCAGCCTGGCCAGCATAAGTGGAGCTGTAATCAGCGTCGTAACCTTCGGTGGCCAGCTCTTTCAGCGTAAGCGAGCGGAAGTTGTTATTAATCGCGCGGTTATAACCGATAGAAGCGTGAATGTAATTGAAACGGTTCCAGTCGTAATTGAAGCCAACGTCAACGTGCGTACGATCGGCTTTGCCCTTGCCTTTCCATTTATCCGCTTGCGCATTCGACACCGACATGAATGCCTTCGCTTTGTCATTGGCAAAACGGCCGGTATCGACACGCACATACGACTTTGCCAGATTCAACTGGCCCAGGGTTTGCATGACGCGTACACGGAATTTATCTTCTGGATCGCAGGTAGTAATACCAAAGTTACCGCCAGTTGCACCCACTTGTGGAGAATCAACGTCGGTCGAGCCTTGGGTCACAAATTGCGAGCAGGTGTTTTCCTGGTCTACATATTCTTGTGGAAATACAGCGAAGTTACCGGAGTCATTCACTGGCACGCCATTCACCGTCGCGCCGATCTGATCGCTGTTGAAACCGCGCATGGCCAAGCCGCCACCAAACAGACCAGTCGCATCGTAGCCGTAGGTGTTCACCGATGGCAACAGAGTCAGGGCATCGTATGCATTGCCGGTTGGACGCTGTTTTGCCAACTCCTCGGCCGTCACGGTACTGCGTGCCTTTGGCGCATCTTCCTGCACCATCAAGCCCATACCAACTTTTTTCCCGGTAACGGTCACCGTCGATGGCGATACCGTGCCTTCAGCACTTTGCGCATGCGCAGTGGAGATGCCGAAGCAAGCCAGCTGGCATGCCACTGCGATCATACTTAGTCGCAATTTTGGTTGTTGAATGAACTGCATTTGAACCCCCTAGAGTGTGTTGTAACTTACAAGATTTTGACTTGCTTATATTGTGGTGAAACACGGAAACTATCCAACTAGACACGGCAGTATAAAGATCGAATATTTCAAATCCGTTACACGGATATGACCGCAATGTGACAGGAGCCGCTAGACATCCTGAATTGTCACAAAAGCGATATCAAAAATGACTTATTCAATTCTTCGCCGTCCAACTATGCATTAAGGTCTGTAGGCTGACAAATACGTTTTTTTTTAATGATTTATATATAAAAAATATAAATCACCGCTGGAAGCCGCATTTTTTGTATCAACCGAGCAAGCTCACCTCATCGGGGCGAAATTATAGATGAGCGGCAAGACTTGGAAATTGTTTCAGAAAATAATTGCAAGAAAGCACTACCAGCGCGTCATTTTGTGTCGTAAAGGCACAACAAAAAGGCTAAAAAGAGGGTTTTGTAACTATGAAGAAGCGGAGGTTACGCGACCGCTAGTTGCGGTCGCGTGGCAGGCAGGAGAGGTGAAATACTTTTATGGTTTTACAACAGTTGCTTTACGATCACTATTTGCGATCAAGGCTTCGAAACGGGTGAAACGGGCATCGAGTGCTTTCAGCAAACGTTGCTTGTCCGCTTCCGCCAGGAACGAGTACCGCAGGCTGTTATACGACAGCTTTTTGACTTCCGCATAATCGGTCTTGTACTGGCTGGCAAACAGCACGTATTCATTCGACAGGGTATTGCGGGAGACGCCCGCGTCATCGGTGGAGATGACGAAGGGCACGCCATATTTGCGGTACAGGGTGATCGGATGGGCCTGGCCCTTGATGCCGAGAATGTAATCGTTGCTGGTCAGGTTCACTTCCACGGGAATGCCCCGTTCGCGCATCTTTTGCATGGTCGCCAGCGCATTGTTTTCGTACGCGATATCCATGCCGTGACCGATACGGTCGGCGCCTGCCACGTCGACGGCTTCGGCGATATGGAACGTCATGCCTTCCGGCGGCACCATGCCCAGCGCCAGCTCGCCGGCGTGCAGTGCGATCTTGACGTTTGGATACTTTGCCTTGAGGAACTTGAACATTTCCATGTGCAGGCTGTAATCGCGCATCGACACGTTCACGCTTTCCTGGCCCACGATGTTCACGCCCACCAGCAGCGGATTCAGGCTCGCTGCCTTGAACGCGGCCACCATGGACGAGAACACTTGCGATGGCGACAGGAAACGCAGCACATATGCCTGGTAGCGCATGGTGAAGTTCGCATCGTCGATACCGGCGCTGCTGGCGTTGACGTTGTCGTTGTAGGCAGTGATGCTTTTCTGGAAGCTGGCATCCTGCTCCAGGCTGCCTGTCCAGTTGGCCAGCACGGCTTGCAATGCTGCCGGCTGCAAGCCCGGCGCCAGCACCTGCTGGTCGAACTGCGCGTTCTGCACGAATGGCGACAGTTCAAAAATCGTCTCGATGTAGCTGAGGTTTTCCGCGATGGCGCGCTGCTTCAGGGTTTTCAGGCCATCGGCCGTGTTCGTGGATGCCACGGGGCCGAAATAGCCAAAGGTATCGAAGAAGGTACGGTCCGGCGGCGTCTGGATGGCGCCGTGATTATAGAAATCCTTGGTCGACCAGCGCTGCAGCAATTCCGCATACAGGCCCGCATCGGCAAACACTTCCGTGGACGACAGGCATCCACGCTGCGCGGCCGGCTTGGCGCGCTCGGCCGCCACGACGTCCTTGTTGCTTTCGATGCGGTAGGTCGTCTTGTTGACGCAATAGTTTTCCTTGTCGACCCAGTCGAGGAATTGCTCGGCGTAAATGGCGCCCGAGTAATGGTGATGCAAGTCACCGCCCTTGGGCATCATGGAAAAGAACAGGCTCAACTCGGCCGTCTTCGGCTGCGCACCGGCAACCAGCGCGGCAAAATGGCGCGCGGTAGCCGCTTCATTGGAAGACGGGGCGGCCTGCGCCGTGCCGGTCAAGGCCAGCGCGGCGCCAAGCGCCAGGCCAGTGAGTTTCTTGTGCATTCGCGTTCTCGCTCAGGATAATTCGTGTTGAACAACGGGTAGGTCAGCCCTGCCCCCGCACATGCACGCATCGGCCGCCTGAATAGGTGGCGGCCACGGCACGGTCGTCGCCCAGCAGCGCAAAGACAAACAGCAATTCCTCCAGGCTTTGACAGCCGGCCGTGCGGCGCTCGAGCAGCGGCGTCGATTGCTTGTCGAGCACAATAAAATCCGCTTCCGTGCCTGCCGCGAAATTGCCCAGGGTGCCTTCCAGTTGCATGGCCCGTGCAGCGCCCAGGGTCGCCAGATAAAACATGCGCAAGGCGGGCAGATAGCTGCCTTTCAAGCGTGCTACTTTATAGGCTTCGTTCATTGTTTGCAACATCGAGAACGAGGTGCCTCCGCCCACGTCAGTTGCCAGCGACAACAGCACCCGCGCCGCATCGGCCCGCTCGAAATCGAACAGGCCGCTGCCCAAAAACAGGTTTGATGTAGGACAAATAGCGGCCGCCGACGACGTCTCCGCCATGCGCGCGCGGTCGCGCTCGTCGAGCCAGATGCAGTGCCCGAACATGGCGCGCGGACGCAGCATGCCGTACTGGTCATACACATCGAGGTAGCTGCGCGCCTGCGGATGCAGTTCGCGCACCCAGCGGCATTCATCCGCGTTTTCCGACACGTGCGTCTGCAAATACGTATCCGGATAGGCGCGCGCCAGCTCGCCCGCCAGGTGCATCTGCTCATTGGTGGACGTCGGCACGAAACGGGGCGTGATCGCGTACAGCGAACGGCCGTGCTTGTGCCAGCGCTGGATCAGCTCTTCGCTTTCGCGCGCGCCCGACTCGGCCGTGTCGCGCAGGAACTCGGGGCAATTGCGGTCCATCATGACCTTGCCCGCCACCATGCGCAAGCCGCGCGCCTCGCTGGCGCCAAAGAAGGCATCGACCGATTGCGGATGCACGCTGCCATACACCATGGCCGTCGTGGTGCCGCAGCGCAGCAGTTCATCGAGGAAAAACTCGGCCACATCGCGCGCATGTTGAGGATTCTCAAACGCGCGCTCGGTGGGGAAAGTATACGTTTCCAGCCACGGCAGCAAACCGGGAGCGGGCGAGGCGATCATTTCCGTCTGCGGGAAGTGCAGATGGGTATCGATGAAACCCGGCACGATCAGCTTGCCGCGGTAATCGACGGTCTCGGTGCCGGGCGGCAAAGTCGCTTGCAACTGCGCATAATCGCCGGCGGCCACGACCTTGCCATCGGCCACGATCAGCAAGCCATCCGCATGCCAGGCGTGCGCCTCCTCGCTGAAGGCGGGATCGGCGTGGAAGTGCAGCAAGCTGGCACGGTAAGCTTGCAATGTAGCAGGAACAATCGGCATGACTTCTTTCTATAACGGGTGAAAGGCGGCGCGTTTCTCGCGTCGCGGTGGCGCGCTGGCAGAGGCCAGCCGCAGCGGTGCGGCCAGGGCGGCCGCGGCCGCTTCCTCCCACACCATGAGTAGTTGACAGGCAACGGACGCGGCGATCACGGCCGGCGCCTTGTTGCGAATACCGGGCATGCCGATCGGACATACCATGGCGGCAATGCGCGCGTCGGGCACGCCGCGCGCCTGCAGGCGGTGCTCGAACTGCTTGCGTTTCGTGTGCGAACCGATCAAGCCGAACCAGCCCGCATCCTCGCGCTCCATGATGGCTTGCGTCAAGCGCTGATCGAGCGCATGGCTATGCGTCATGACGAGAAAACTGCCGCCCGGCGGCGCCATGGCGACAAATTCCTCGGGCATATCGGTGGCGGCGATGCGCACATTATCCGGTAGTTGCGCAGGAAACATGTCTTCGCGTTCATCGACCCAGGTGATATTGCAGGGCAAGTGGGCCAGCGCGCGCACGATGGCGGCACCCACATGGCCGGCGCCAAACAGGGTCAAATGGGCGCGCGGCGCCAGGCAGGGATCGACCAGCCAGCGCCGACCGTTCCCATCCTGGGCGACATGGGTACTGCGTTCGCGCGAAAACGTGTCGGGCGCCTGTGCGCCTGTGCCGGCGATCAGGCGACCGGCAGCATCGAACAGCGCCGACGCGGTTTCACCGTCGAGCGCCGTCAAACGCCAGCTGTCTTGCTGGCGGCGTTCGCGCAAGGCGGCCAGCAATTCGTTCAGGCTGGCATCGACATATTCGAATGCCAGATGGACGACGCCGCCGCAGCATTGTCCCAGGCTGGGGCCCAGCGCAAAACGCTCGAGCCGCGCATGGGTCTCGCCCGTGGCCAGCATGGTCTTGGCGATTTCCACGGCGCGCAATTCCAGGTGGCCGCCACCGATGGTGTCCACTTGGCCATCGAGGGTCACGCGCATCTTCGCGCCCGCCTCGCGCGGTCCGGAACCTTCCACCAGGGCAACCGTCACCAGCACGGATGCCTGCGTGTCGTTCTCCATCGCTGTCAGCCAGTCGCTCATGCTGTACTCCTAGGCGCCGGCATGCGCCGCTTGCACGGCCATGACCGCCTTGAGGATTTCCTCGCTGGTGGCGGGGGCGTTGAGCGGTGGCTGCACGGCGTGATGGCCCACGCTGGAAATGGCGTCGCGGATGGCGAAGAACACGGAAAACGGCAACAGCAGCGGCGGCTCGCCCACGGCCTTGGAACGGTGGATGCTGTCTTCCACATTGCGATTCTGAAACAGTTTCACACGGAAATCTTCCGGACAATCGGAAATGCCAGGAATTTTGTACGTCGATGGCGCGTGCGTCATCAGCTTACCCGCCGCATTCCACCACAGCTGCTCCGTCGTCAGCCAACCCATGCCCTGGATAAATGCCCCCTCCACTTGACCCAGATCAATCGCGGGATTCAATGACTGACCCGCATCGTACAAGGCGTCCGCACGCAGCAATTTCCATTCGCCTGTCAGGGTGTCGACCACCACTTCCGCCACAGCCGCACCATACGCGTAATACGAAAACGGATGGCCCGTCATCGTCTTCGCATCCCACGACAAGCCGGGCGTGGCATAGAAACCGTCCGACCACAGTTGTACGCGGGCCAGGTAAGCCTTCTGCACCAGTTCGGCAAACGCGACGACATGGCCATGCACGTGAATATGGTTATCGAAGAAGCGCACAGCAGCAACGTCGCCGCCGTACAGTTTGACCGCGTAATCGGCCAGGCGTTCACGGATCTGGCGCGCCGCATCCTGCGCCGCCTTGCCGTTCAGGTCGGCGCCGGTGGACGCCGCCGTGGCCGACGTGTTCGCCACCTTGCTGGTATCGGTGGCCGTGGCCCGCACGCGGTCCAGGTCCAGGCCCAACTCGTGCGCCACCACCTGCATGACCTTGGTATTGATGCCCTGGCCCATTTCCGTGCCGCCATGGTTGACCAGCACGGAGCCATCCACGTACACGTGCACGAGGGCGCCGGCCTGGTTCAGATGCGTGACGTTGAAGGCGATGCCGAATTTCAATGGCGTGAAGGCCAGGCCCTTCTTCAGGACCGGGCTGGCCTCGTTGTAGGCATCGATGGCGCGGCGGCGCGCGCGGTAATCGCTGCTCTCTTCCAGTTCGGCAACGAGTTCATGGATCACGTTGTCGACGATCTTCTGGCCATATGGCGTGATGTTGCGTCCCTCGGCATCGTTGCGGCCATAGAAATTGAGCAGGCGGATATCGAGCGCATCGCGTTGCAAGTGGCGGGCGATTTCATCGATGACGTACTCGATGGCAATGGCGCCCTGCGGCCCGCCAAAGCCCCGGAATGCCGTGTTCGACTGGGTATTCGTCTTGCCGCAGGTGGCGCGGATGTCCACGTCGGACAGGTAATATGTGTTGTCTAAGTGACAGACGGCGCGCGTGGCGACGGGGCCGGACAAGTCGGCCGAATAGCCGGCGCGCGTGGTCATGTCGACCTTGGCGGCAAGGATGCGGCCTTCGTCGTCGTAGCCCACTTCGTACTCATAGTAAAAACAGTGGCGCTTGCCCGTCACCAGCATGTCGTCGTCGCGGTCGGCGCGCAATTTCACGGGACGCTTCAGTTTGGCCGCCGCAATCGATGACGCCGCTGCCCACAGGGCCGACTGCGATTCCTTGCCACCGAAACCGCCACCCATGCGCCGGCACTCGACCGTGATGTTGTGCGAATGCACGCCCAGCGCATGCGCCACCACGTGCTGCATCTCGCTCGGATGCTGGGTCGAACACAGCACCAGCATGCCTTGCGCTTCCTTCGGGATGGCGTAGGAAATCTGTCCTTCCAGATAAAACTGTTCCTGGCCGCCCACATACAGCTGGCCCTTGACCACATGCGGCGCGCCTTCGAACGCGGCCTGGTAGTTGCCGCGCGTCAGCTGCATCGGCGGCAGCACATACGATTGCGCGGCCTTGGCCGCTTGCGGCGTCATGATCGCGGGCAATTCCTCATATGACACTTGCGCCAGACGGGCGGCGCGGCGCGCATGGTCATGCGTATCGGCCACGACGATGAAGATGGGCTGCCCCACGTATTGCACCAGATCAAAAGCCAGGATGGGATCATCGTGGATAATGGGACCGCAATCATTCGTGCCGGGAATGTCCTGCGCCGTATAGACGGCGACGACACCGCCAGCGGCGCGCACGGCCGACAAATCCATGGCCGTAATGCGCGCGTGCGGCTTTTGCGACAGCCCCAGCGCCGCATGCAAGGTACCCTGCAGTTCGGCGATGTCGTCCGTGTACGTGGCTTGTCCCAGCACATGCAATTGCGCCGATTCATGCGGGCTGGGCTTGCCCACGGCGGCCCAGGCGGCCGCTTGCAGTTCGGGCGTGGCAGGATGGTTCATGCTGGTCCTTTCAGGCGCGGCAAGCGTAGGCGTTGACGGCCGTGCGCAACAAGGGCGCAGCGGGACGTGTTTCCAGCCAGAAGCGGCGCAGCAGGTTTTGCGCCGTCGTCATGCGGTAGGTAGTCGACGCGCGCATGTCGGACAGGGGCGCGTAATCGTCGGCCAGCAAGCGCATGGCGATGACCAGGTTGTCTTCCGTCCACGCCTGTCCACGCAAAAATGCTTCCGTTTGCGCGGCGCGCTGCGGCGTGGCCGCCATGCCGCCAAAGGCGATGCGCGCATCGACGATGCATTCGCCATCGAGCTGGAACGCGAAGGCGGCGCACACGGCCGAAATATCCTGGTCGAAGCGCTTGGCCAGTTTATACGTACGAAATTGCACGTCGGCACGTGGCAAGGGCACGCGCACGGCTTCGACGAATTCGCCTGGCTGCAAATCTTTCTTTTGGTACCCCAGATAGAAGTTTTCCAGCGGCATGATGCGCTGGCCGGCAGGGCCGCGCAGCACGATGTCGCTGCCCAGCGCAATCAGCCACGGCATCGAGTCGCCGATGGGAGAACCATTGGCCACATTGCCGCCCAGGGTACCGGCGTTACGAATCGGCAAGGAAGCAAAGCGCTGCCACAGTTCCGACAATTCCTCCGGGTAATGCTGGCACAGCGCCCCGTAAGCATCGTTCAGGCTGGCGCCGGCGCCGATGTGCAGCTTGCCGTCAACGAGGGCAATCGTCTTCAGCGCGGTCACGTTGCCCAGATAAATGATGTCGCCCAGGTCGCGCAATTGCTTGGTCACCCACAAGCCCACGTCCGTGGAACCGGCCAGCAGGCAGGCTTGCGGCTTTTCCGCGCGCAACGCCACCAGTTCATTGATGCTGCGCGGCGCGTGGAAGTGCTGGCCGCCATGTTCATACGTATGCAGGCTGCCGCGCTGCAGCGCCTGCAATTGCCCCCTCAAGGCATCGCGATCGAACGTGACGTGCGGTAATTCCCCCATGCGCCTGGCGGCATCGATGATGGGCCGGTAACCGGTGCAGCGGCATAGATTGCCCGACAGGGTGTCGTCGATTTCGCAGCGCGTGGGCGTCTCGCCGTCTTTTTTCAGATACATGCCCCACAAGGACATGACAAAACCGGGCGTGCAAAAACCGCACTGGGATCCGTGGCACTCGACCATCGCCTGCTGCACCGGGTGCAGGGCGCCGTCGGGCTGCTGCAAGTCTTCCACGGAAAACAGGGCCTTGCCATCGAGGGTGGGCGTGAGCTGGATGCAGGCGTTGACGGCCTTCATCTCGACCTGGCCATCGACCAAGCTGCCGATGACGACGGTGCAGGCGCCGCAATCGCCTTCGGCGCAGCCTTCCTTGGTGCCCGTGCAATGCAAATCCTCGCGCAGGTGCTGCAACACAGTCTGCGTAGGGGCGGCGTTGCGTACTTCCTGTACGGCACCACGGTAATAAAAGCGGATCGGTTCTGACATGCTGGCCTCGGTATAGTCCCAGTATAGGAGATTAACACCGGCATATGGGACAACTATATGCAAAGACTGATTTTACTTATCATCCAATATCAATACCCATCAAGCAGCATAGGGATGCGTCGCATGCCAGTGCTCAGCGATATCGATGCGGCGCGTGATCCACACCTGCTCATGGCCCTGTACATAGTCGAGGAAGCGCGCCAGCGCCGCGGCCCGTCCCGGACGTCCCACCAGGCGGCAATGCAAGCCCACCGACAACATCTTCGGCTGATTCAAGCCGTTCGGATCGCCTTCCGCATACAGCACATCGAAGGCATCCTTCAGATAATCGAAAAATTGCGTGCCCGAATTAAAGCCTTGCATGGCGGCAAAGCGCATGTCGTTCGTGTCCAGGGTGTAAGGCACGATCAGCTGCGGCTGCACGGCCGGCATGCCGGCGGCATCCGTGTACGCCACTTTCTCCCAGAATGGCAGATCGTCGCCGTAATAATCGGCGTCGTAGCGGAAACCACCATGCTCGACCACCAGTTTGCGCGTATTGGGCGAATCGCGCCCCGTGTACCAGCCTTGCGGGGCGGAACCCGTCAATTCGCGAATGATCTGCACGGCTTCGCGCATGTGTTCGCGCTCCGTCGCTTCATCCATGTTTTGGTAGGAAATCCAGCGCAAGCCATGACAGGCGATTTCATGCCCCAGTTGCTGGAACGCGGCCACCGCCTCCGGATTGCGTTTCAAGGCCATCGATACACCAAATACGGTCAGCGGCAGGCGCCGGTCCTCGAACATGCGCAGCAAGCGCCACAGTCCGGCACGCGAGCCGTATTCGTAGATCGACTCCATGCTCAGGTGGCGCGCGGGAAAAGCGGCCGCACCGATCATTTCCGATAAAAAGGTTTCCGAGGCAGGATCGCCATGCAGCACGCTGTTCTCCGCCCCTTCCTCGTAATTGAGGACGAATTGCAGGGCGATGCGGGCCTTGCCCGGCCATTGCGGATGCGGGGGCGTGCGGCCATAGCCGATCAAGTCGCGTGGATAATCTTCGTAATTGTTCATGCGGAGGCGCGCCTATAGGAGGACAATGTTGGCTATATGCCCAATCATATAGCCAGGCGCAGTCACCGGTATATGATTTGCACGATAAGCACATTCACTCACCCTATATACAGGATAGCAAATGGGAAAACTCAGCACGCATGTACTCGATATCGCCCACGGCAGGCCGGGAGCCGGCGTCAAGGTGGCCCTGTTTTCAGTTGCGCCGGAAGGAAAAGTGCTATTGAAGATGGATATGACCAATAGCGATGGCCGCTGCAGCACGCCATTACTGGAAGGCGAGAGCATGAAAGCGGGTCAATATGAACTGGTGTTCAACGCAGGCGACTATTTCGCCGCCCAGGGAGTGGAACTGCCTTCGCCCCGTTTCATCGATCTGGTCACCCTGGCCTTCGGCATTGCGCATACGGACGAGAACTACCACGTGCCGCTGGTAGTGTCGCCGTGGTCGTATTCGACCTATCGCGGAAGTTAAGCGACGTTACATGACAAAGGCAGCGCGCAGCGCTGCTTTTTTTACGCCTGTCTGCTGACAAAACCGCT